>NZ_JBHSMG010000001.1:0-1538224 GCF_042655435.1 Lysinimonas soli | reverse complement strand
CCGCACCCTCGCCGACGGCTGGGCCTACTCGCGCCACTACAACTCCGAGTCAGCCCGCCGCGCCGCTCTCCCGGCATGGCTGCACTTCTACAATCAGCACCGGCCCCACACCGCCATCGGGAAGCTCCCACCCATCAGCCGCATCTCAAACAACCTGGCTGGGCACTACAGCTAGCGCCAGCGGACGCCCCACGCCCCGGGCGGCTTCGGAGCGCTCACGTTCCGCTCGGCGGCGTGGACTTGACGAAACCGCGCGGGGCCCCAATACTTAGGCGCGTGCCTAACTATCGCGACGACGTCGACGCCGTGCTCCGCGCCCTCGCGGATCCGACGCGTCGTGCCGTCGTCGAGCGTCTGGCGAAGTCACCGGCCGTGGTCTCCGAGCTCGCTGCCCCCTTCGACATGGCGCTGCCGTCGCTCATGCAGCACCTGCGCGTGCTCGAGAACGCGGGGCTGGTCGCGTCCGAGAAGCATGGACGCGTCCGCACCGTGAGCCTGAAGCCGGGCGCCCTCGACGTGCTGCACCTGTGGCTCGACGAGCAGCGCACCCCTGCCGAGCGCCAAGCCGACCGGCTCGGCATCCACCTCATCCGCACCGCACCGAAGGAAGACTGACATGACCCGCGTTCGCATCGACCTGTTCCTCTCGCTCGACGGCTACGCCGCCACGGCCGAGCCGACCCCCGAGAGCCCGATGGGCGAGGACTGGGAGCGCCTCACGGCGGCCTATACCGCGACCCGGACCTTCCGCGAGATGGTCTTCGGCGACACCAGCGGCGCCGGTACGACCGGCGTCGACGAGAAGTACGCGGCCGCATTCTTCGATGACATCGGCGCCGAGATCATGGGCGCGGCGATGTTCGGCCTGCACTCCTTCCCCGACGACCCGGATTGGAAGGGGTGGTGGGGCGACCGGCCGCCGTTCCGCACCCCGGTCTACGTGCTCACCCACACCGCGCCGCGGCCCGACATCCCGATGGACGGCGGCACCACCTTCCGCTTCCGCAACGCACCCATCCAGGAGGTGCTCGCCGAGGCGACCGAGGCCGCCGGCGGTCGCGACGTGCGCGTCGGCGGGGGCATCGGCACCGCGCGCGACTTCCTGCTCGCCGGCCTGGTCGACGACCTCCACCTCATGATCGCCCCGGTCATCCTCGACAAGGGGACCCGGCTGTGGGATGGACTGGGCGGGCTCGAGCGCACGCACACGGTGACGACGGAGGTCGCCGAGAGCGGCACCATCCACGTCAACTTCACGCGATAGCCCGGTGACGCGATTCCTCGAGAGAATGCACTCATGACGATCGAACGCCGACTCGCCCGCGCGGGATTCACCCTGACTCGGGACTACCCGGTCCCGGTGGAACGGGTCTGGAACGCCTTCGCCGACGAGGCTCAGAAGCTCGCGTGGTTCGGCTCCGACGACGCCTTCGACCAGGGGGAGTGGGCGTTCGACTTCCGCGTCGGGGGCCGCGACGTGGCCGAGGGGAAGTTCCACGACGGACCGCTGTCGCGATTCGAGGGCACGTACACCGACATCGTGGAGCACGTCCGCATCGTCAACACCTACGACATGTGGCTCGACGGGGTGCACATGTCGACCTCGGTGGCGTCGTTCGAGTTCGACCCGATCGAGAGCATCGACGGTCCGGGCACGCGCTTCACCCACGTCGAGCACGGCGTCTTCTTCGACCAGTTCTGGGCCGACGGGCCGAATCGCGAGGCGGGCACCCGCGGCGTCCTCGAGAAGCTGGGCCGCTACCTCACGTCGTCGGCGATCTGACACCCTTCCCCGGTGCTAGGTCGTCGCCGCGACGCCCGCCGCCGTCCTGATCCGCACCTCGCGCTCCATCCGCGCCTCGTGGCGCGCCCGGCCCTTGACCGCCTCGGCCTCGCGGCTCTTGGGCGGAGCGTTCGTGACCAGCTCGTCGAGCATCCGCCGCGTCGCCTCGGCGATCTCGTCGATCGCGCGCTCGAACGCCGCGGCGTTGGCCCGGGAGGGATGCGTCGACCCGCTCACTTTGCGAACGAACTGCAGCGCGGCCTCCCGCACCTCGTCATCCGTGGTCGGCGGCTCGAAGTTGTGAAGGACTCTGATGTTCCGGCACATGCGGCGAGGATACTCCGCCAGCTCCTGGCCCAGAATGGGGGAGTGTTCGCCGCGCAGCTGACTCCCACCGCCACCCTCCGCCCGCTCGAGCCACACCAGGCCGGGGAGTTCGCCGCGCACATGGACCGCGCGCGCGAGCACATCCGCCCCTGGGTCGGCCCCTCATTCGTGACGGATGACGTGGCCGGCGCCCGCGCCACCCTGCAGAAGTACGCCGACGCCACCGCGCGCGACGGCAACCGCATCTTCGGCATCTGGCTCGACGGCACGCCCGGCACAGACGGCACTGGCGGCACACCCGGCCCGACCCTGGTCGGCGGCGTCATGTTCGTCGAGTTCAGCGCCGCCGCCGGCACCTGCGAGATCGGATGCTGGCTCGAGCCGAGCGCCGAGGGCCGCGGCCTGATCACCGCCGCATGCCGGATGCTGCTGGCCTACGCCTTCGACGAACGCGGCCTGCACCGCGCCGAGTGGCGGTGTCGCGCCGACAACGCCCGCAGCTCAGCCGTCGCCGAGCGCCTGGGGATGACGATCGAGGGCGTGCTGCGCGAGGCGTGGAAGGTGGGCGACACCTTCTACGACAAGCAGGTGTGGAGCGTCCTCGCTACAGAGCGCCGGGAGCCTCACGCCCTGTCGTGAAGCGTGATCTGGTACCCATCGGGGTCGGCGAACGTGAACGTGCGCCCGAAGGGCCCGTCGATCGGGGCTGACACGATCGTCTTGCCGTCGGCGGCCAGTGCATCGTGGATCTGCTGGACATCGGTGGCGAGCATCCAGAGCGCGATGCCGATGCCGGGCTGCGGAACGACATCCAGGTCGACTCCCTCGATCACCCCGCGCAGGGCGAAGGGCACCGGCGTGGTGTCGAAGACGACGGCGTGCGGGGGACCGGTCGTCGAGCGGACCAGCCCGAGGTACTGCTCGTAGAACGCGGCGGACAGTTCTTGATCGCGGGTCTGAAGAGAGAAGAAGTCGGGACCGGTGACGGCCATGGGTTGCTCCATTCGATTGGTGTCAGTTATCTGACATCCAGAAGCATATGTCAGACTACTGACATGAGTGACGGGCAGCGGGGTGTCGACCTCGAGACCTCCATCGGATACCTGCTCAAGGAGGCCTCGAGCGCGCTGCGTTCCGCGATGGAGGCCGTGCTGCGGCCCCTCGGCATGACCGTGACGCACTACTCGTGCCTGGAGCTGCTGGCGCAGCGGCCAGGTCTGTCCAACTCCGAGCTGGCCCGGGGCGCATTCGTGTCGCGGCAGTCGATGAACGTGCTGCTGCAATCCCTGGAGCGCGACGGCATCGTCACCCGACCCGCCGAAGCCCGGGTGGGCAAGACCCAGCCGACACAGCTCACCGCCCGCGGTCGGCGCGAGCTGGCGAAGGCCACGGCGGCCGTGAAGGCGGTGGAAGACCGGATGCTGTCCGGGCTCGACGCGGAGTCGCAAGGCCAGGCCCGCCGCATCCTGCGCAGCATGGTGTCGTCGCTCGGCTAGCAGTTCGGTCACCGCTATCTGCGTTGCGCACCGCGTCCGCGTGTGCGAGCATTCCGATGACCCACGACCCCAGGAGGTGACACCCATGTTCGCAACATCCGTCACGGGTGCTCTCTTGCAGGGCACGGTCTCGCGACTGTCATAGTCGCCGGGGGAGCGCCCGACCGCATTCGCGAAAGGCACTCCCATGAACAGCACTTCTTCGAAGACTCCCGCGCGCGCCCTGGTGCTCGCCGGGGCCGGCGCGGCCGGCAACGCCTGGCAGATCGGACTCGTCGCCGGGCTCGCCGAGGCCGGCGTCGACCTCACCCGGGCCGAGCTCGTCATCGGCACCTCCGCCGGATCGACCGCAGCCGCCATGATCACCAGCGGCACCCGGCCGGCCGAGTTGTATGCCGCGACCCAGGCTGAGACGGCCCCGCGCCGCCCGCAACCCGGCCCGCAGCCCGGCCCACAGCCCGCGGCCGGCCCGGGTCGCGCTCCGATGTCGGCCGCCGAGTACCTGAGGTGGTCGGACGAGATCATCGCCGCCTCAGCCGATGCCGCCGACTGGCGTCGCCGGATGTCCGCCGCCATCCTCGAGCTGGATGCATCCGACGAGGCGAGCTCGCGTCGCTGGCACGACACGGTCGCGGCGCGGCTCCCCAGTCAGGAGTGGCCGCAGCAGCGCGTACTGATCACGGCGGTCGACGCGCGCACGGCGCAACCGGTCGTGTTCGATCGCGGCAGCGGCATCCAACTGACGGATGCCGTGGCCGCGAGCACCAGCAACGGCACCGCGGGCGCGTATCAGCTCGGCGAGCACCGCTACATCAACGGCGCCTACCGACGCGGCTCGAACGCCGACCTGGCGACGGGATACGACCGCGTTCTGGTGCTGGATCCCTTCAGCGGCCGGTCGCGCACGCCGCTCGACTGGGGCATGGACCTCGCCATCCAGGTGGATGAGCTCCGCGCCGCGGGTAGCAGCGTCGAGACCGTCTTCCCGGATGCCGGTGCCGGTGAGGTGTTCAACGCCACCGCGGCGGATCCCTCGACGCGTCCGCAGGCGGCTCGGGGCGGCTACCAGCAGGGTCGGGCGCTCGCCGGGTCGCTCGCCGGCTTCTGGGGGTGAGCGCGGATTAGCCGCCGTAGCTGGAGCTGATCAGCAGAGGTGATTCGTTGTCGGCGCACAACTCGTTCATCGTCGCGGGCATGGGTGCTGTTCGGGGATCGGCGGTGGGATTCCCGATCAGCCACGTGCGCAGCGCGGCCAGTTCTTGGCCGACGACCCCGGCTGTGGAGGTACCTTCGAGGGCCTGCGCGGCATGTGCCATCAACGTCTGGGCCTGCGAGGAGCTGATGGCGCCTTGGCCCAGTCCGTTGTCGGCGGTCATGATGTCGGAGAGAGCCGTAGTGGCCGCTTTGCATTGGGACGTCAGGGTGGTGTCGCTTCGGAACGCCGCGGGGGAGAAGCGGACGGTCGCCGAGAAGGTGGTGTCGTTCTGGGCGTCGAAGCTGAGGGCCAGCGTGCGCCCGGTGGGCACCGTCATCGTCCGATCGGTTCCGCAGCTGACTGCCCGCGGTTCGGACTCGCGGTTCACCGTCAAGATCAGGCTCGAACCGGCGCAGGTCACCTTCACCTCGGCGGACCGCGTGCCCTTCGGCGCAACGAGCGTGGTGGAACTTGTCACAGTGATCGGGGTCGAAGACGGAGAGGGCGTCGACTTCGCCGATGTCGATGAGCAGCCCGCAAGAACCGACACCAGCACCAGAGCGCCGAAAGCTGCGCATGCAATCCTCATGAACGCGAGGATACCTCTACTGAACGGTTTGTTCTGCCGGTAACCGCAAATTGCGCTTCGCCCACTGCCCGAGCTGGGTGATGGTCGGCACCAGCTCGGCTCCCGCCGTCGTCAGCTCGTAGCGCACGGTGACGGGCGGACCCTCGGATACGGCCCGGCTCACGAGCCCGGCCTCTGCGAGTTCGAGCAGACGCTCGGCCAGCACGGTGTCGCTGATCCCGTTGACGCCTTTGCGCAGGCCGACGAACGAGCTGACGCCCGACCCCAGCACGCTCAGGATCATGCCGTTCCACCGCTTGCCGAGCACCGAGAAGGCGAGCGTGATCGCGCTGTCGCAAACCGGGGCTTCGTCATGCTCGGACATTCCTCCATGGTACAAGTGCTACGCTCTCCGGAGTCGCTTTGTTTTTATTAGTCCCTCAGGAGATCCCGATGTCGCTCTACCGTCTCGACGCCAGCATCAACCCCGCGACCTCGCAGAGTCGTGCCTTGGCCGACCTCGTCGAGGCGGAGTGGACGGCGCAGCATCCGGATTCGGTGGTCACCCGCCGCGACATCGGCACCGAGCCGCTGCCGTCGACGACGTGGCACATCGCGGCGCTGGCGGCCTTCGTCCCCGAGGCCGACCGCACCGAGGAGCAGCGCGAGGCGGTCGCCCTTGCCACGAAACTCGCCGACGAGCTGATCGACGCCGACGCGATCCTGCTGGCGGTCCCGCTCTACAACTGGGGCATCGCCGCCCACGTGAAGAGCTGGTACGACATCACCTACACGGACGCGCGCATCAAGTCGGGCGCCCTGGCCGGCAAGCCCGTCGTGCTGGCCAGCGTTCTGGGGAGCGACTACCGCCCCGGCTCGGGCAAGGAGGGCTGGGACCACTCCACCCCGTGGCTGCGCCACGTCATCGAAGGCATCTGGAAGGCGGACCTCCTCGTCGTGCAGCGCCAGCTGACCCTCGTCGGCATCAACCCGGCGATGGATGCCCTGAAAGACGACGCGGTCGAGGTCCACGCCGCAGCGGCCAAGCTCGCCAGCGAGCACGGCCAGGCCCTCGCCGCCAAGCGGAACGCCAAGGGCGCGCTGGTCTGATCTACTGCCTGGAGTTGCCTTGGCGCGGCGGCGAGGGATCTGTCGCGACGCGAGAGTCAGTTCCAGGATGTCGGAGAATCTGGCTGCGGCCCGGCCGGATCACGGTACTGTCCGATCGTCGTTCGCGATGGCGGCGCGTTCACGAGCGATGGTCGGTACTTCTCCATCCATCGCTGGTGGTCGCGCAAACCGCGCGCTACCGCAATCCGGATGATCGCATACAGGATCAGGAGTGCCAGACACGGCACCACGATGTAAGCGATGATTGCCGAGCCGGCCACGAGCTGTGCGAAGTCCATTGCTGGACTCTTCCAGACGAGGCGACTCGAGCGCGCACCCCCGAACGCGGCGGCCTCGAGGCCCGGGTCAGATGGACGAAACGCTGGCCCGCTCCGGCCGCTCGGCATGACGGTGACGCACTACGCCGTCCTGGAGCTGCTGGCCCAGCGCCCGGGTCTCTCGAACTCCGAGCTGGCGAGGGGCGCGTTCGTCTCGAGGCAGTAGATGAACGTGCTGCTGCAGTCCCTGGAACGCGACGGCGTCGTCACCCGCCCCGCCGAGGCCACTGTGGGCAAGACCCTCCCTACGCGGCTCACCCCCCTCGGGCGGCGGCAACTGGCGAAGGCGACGGTGGCCGTGAGGGCGGTGGAGGACAGGATGCTGTCGGGGCTCGATGCGGCGTCGCAGCGCGACGCTCGCCGCATGCTGACCACCGTGGTACGGTCGCTCGTTTAGCCGCGCGGTCCCTGCTAGGTCTTGCCGACACGGCTAGATCCCGCTTGCCCGAAGGTCAACATGGAGGCCCTGGGCAGGGGGTGGCTAGAGACCAGAGGCAATTGGCGAGACAAGAACGACCGCCAGAGCGATGCAGAGAACGGCGACTAGCGATCCGATCGAAATAGCTCTGGCTTCGCCCGCACTGGTAACGTCCCTACGAGCGGTGCCAAGGGATGTGTGCGTCGCCACTGCGATCGTTCGACCTTTCTCGTCTACGTTGCGGGCGACATCGGCTACGAATAGGAAACAGGCTGAAGTGGCCAAGATGGCCCAGGACGGCCACTCACTCGGGTCTGTAGCAACGCGAGAACCAACTACGCCGAGAGCAACCGAACTCACCACAAGCAAGACACGGTGGAAGGGCGCTATGCGAGCAGCGAGCGTCTTCACTTGTCCGGGTCCCCAATAGGCGGAGGCCCCTGCTGCACGAGACTTTCGACTTCGCCGATCTCGTTCGTCGTCGATCGAGCGCCGAGCGCATCGAGGCGTCTCGACATGTCTGAGCCCCAATCGTCAAGGTTCCGATACTCAGCGTCGAACTGATTCATGTAACGATCGGCCGCATCGCCTTCCATGCCCGCAATAATCCCTGCGGATTGACTATGTCGCGCTTCAATGTCGACCCGAACGAGCTCGACTCGACGCTCCATGCTTCGCCGGAGTTCCGTAATGTGGCTCTCTCTCGCTTCTTCTAGTGTGCGTGGAGCAGTCTCCTCGTAGTCGACAATCAGCTCGAACTGACTGTCCTCCGTCAGCCTTAGGAGACCCGCCCCAGTCTCTTTGCAGGATTCGACAAGGTCCTGGACGTATTCAGTGACAACCATGTACACCCGACCCGCGTTGGCGGCATGCGATGCCCGAGCGAGATTGCCAATCCATTTGGGCACAGCGGCATCGTTTCCCGGGCGAAGGTAGTAGAACGTGCGGATGTCCTCGTTGTCGACGCTCTGCGCGTCTCCGAGTAGAGATCCATTGAGTCGCGAGTCATCTCCAAGGGGAACCCGGATCGGCTCTTCAACCGCCGAGAATCCCGCTTGGTCGATAGCGATCGCCACTGCCAGGCGCATCCGCGTCTTGGCGGGGTCTTCGTAGGCTGCGGTCACGCTAGTGAATCCAGCAGCTGAGAGAGAACAGCGTTCAATCGTCTGAGCTCAGCGACGAGCGCTGGCGACAGGGTCGCGGCGTCCTCTATTCCGTTCAGGTCGCCTTGCAAGACCTCTGCTTTTCGCAGGAGTGTTTGCTGCCTGTAGCCCTCCGCAGCGAAGTTGTCGAACACTTCTTGTGGGGTCACGTTAACGTCAGTCACCAGTTCATCAAGCGCATACTCGATGAGGTCGCTTGAGGCATCGCTGCTCTCGAGCGCTTTCGTGAGCCGCCCGAGTAGTCGAAAGTCTGTGACCGCGCGAAGTGTCTTCGCTTCGGCCTTTGCGGCAAAGGCTCGAATTACTTCCGGCCGAGTGTGCTTCGCACCGAAGCTTGGCACCGCAGACCTGAGCACAGATTCGGCTGCCTCAATTTCAAGATATAGGTCCTCTCGATGGACCTGCTCCGTCCTGTCAAGGTGCGCCTCATCACGAATCAGATCAATCTCGGGCTCCGGCAATGAAAGGAGCCGACGAGCCCGTCGGACTGATGATCGTGTCACTCCGGTCATCTCTGATAGGCGCTTTTCCCCGGTCTCGCCTGAGATCTTCATCACCTCCCGCAGAGAAAGAGCGACGCTAATTAGGGGCCAGTCCTCGCGAACGTTGTGGATGTTGAACATCCGCAACAGGTTGTCGAGCGGGTCGGGCGCCGGAATGACATTCGTCGGCACCGTCTCCAGACCCAGGTCCGACGAACAGCGCCACCGACGCTCTCCGTCCATCAACACGAAGTCGCCATCGCTTTGAGGATCCGCGTAAACGATCAGCGGGACCAAGATCCCGATCTCTTGAATCGAAGTACGAAGAAGGTCCAGGCGGTCTTCATTGAAGTAGCGCCGCGGATTATCTGGATTTGGGCGGATGCGACCGGGATCGATCTCGGCTTGATAGCTAGTTGATAGGAGATCCGGAGGCTGGGTCATGTGACGAACACGCTTTCGGCTACCGATCCGCGCAGAGAGACATCTGAGGCAAGCGAGCTCCTTCGCAAGAGAGCGTGTTCGGTGAAAGTCGGGTATAGCTCTCGAATCGCTGAGTTGTACGCGTTTGTGACGATTACTTTCGCCCCGGACCGTCTGAGCCTCTCGGCACAGGCGGCGAGGCGACGTTGATCCTCCCAGGTGAACAGGGTTTCGTTGTAGTCCACGAAGCTCTCGCGGCGCTTGCTTGACGCGTAGGGAGGGTCAAAAAAGACGAGATCGCCATCGCCCGCCCCGACGACGGCGTCTTCGAAATCACGGTGGGTCAGCGTTAGCCCATCCTTCGAGAGAAGATTCGCGGCCGCGAAGAAATTGATCTCGTCGAGGATGTTTCCAGAACGTGGCTTCCCGTACGGCACGTTGAACTCACCGCGAGCGTTTACGCGGTAGAGCCCATTCCACGCCGCTCTATTCAGGTAGATGAACCGAGACGCTCGACGGATTGGGTCTTCCGGAACGGACTTACGAACTTCGTAGTAAAAGTCTTTGTCCAGCACGTCCATTGAACTGAGACCGGCTAGAACTGCATCCGGCTCTCTACGAACGGTGTCGTACATCTCCACGAGTGGCTGGCAGTAGTCATTCAAATGCGCATTGGACGGCTGCAATAAGAAGTACATCGATGCGGCGCCGGCAAAGGGTTCATAGTAGGTGCGCCAGGTTGCGGGCAAGTGCTCAACGAGCTGAGAGAGCAACCTCTGCTTTGAACCGGCCCACCTGATGAAGGGTCGGGGAGTCGCACTCAAGATCGTGGTGGCTCGTTCAAGGAGACGAGTCCGGTCGGCCTTGGACCAATCGACAAGAGTGGGCTGTGCTTCATCGACAACCGATACAAGGTCGGATGCAGTGCGCATTGTCTCCTCATCGTCGCCGGGTGCCCGAATACTATCTGACAGTGTCGCGCGAGACGCTGGCCCGCGCCGACCCGAAGGAAAGGAATGCTCGATCGAAAGGCGCGCTAACGAACATCCGTGGCGCTACCGCCGCGCGCGCCCACGAAGGCGGCCACAAAGGCAGCAGCACGCTGCCGAGAGCGGCCTTCGAGCCAGTCCTACTTGTTCCAGACGCCGCCCTCAATGCTGCTGAGCGAGCTGTTGGCGTCGTCGAGGCGACTCGTGATCTTCTTGAGCTCGGCAAGGATGTCGCGGAGCAACTGTGTATCGGTCATGGTTGGAACATACGCCGCACCTCGAGCGGCGTCTCGATGACGTCCCGGCGATCCCAGGGGGAGAGGTAGTCACCCAGGGGGCGCAGGTAGAGAAACCGCGCGTCGTAGTCGCTGTCGGGGGAGGGAAACCCCCAGGCGCGGCCCCCGCCTTCGATCGCCCAGACGATGCGCACGCCGTCGTCGGTCTCGAGCCGAGCGAGACGGTCGTCGATCGCGGTGACGACGGCGGCATCCATGGAGTCCGGGATCGCGCGCATGCGACGAACCTAGCTGGACGCGTCGATGCAGCACAGGCGGAACATGCCGCCGACTAGCATCGCCTCATGCTCAGCACGTCGGTCGACCAGGTCGCGACCGAGGTCGACGTCAAGCCGCGCGAGCGCATCCTGATCCTCTCGGCCGGCGTCGGGGCCGGCCACAACTCGGCCGCGGCCGCGGTGAAGCAGGCCTGTCTGGCGCGAGACGACGTCGACGACGTGCTCGTGGTCGACGTGCTGCAGCAGAGCAGCACCCTCTATCGGGATCTGCTGGGCAAGGGTTACTTCACGCTGGTCGAGAATGTGCCGTGGCTGGTCGACTGGGGGTACGACTTCAGCGACCTGCCGTTCAAGAGGCGCGGTCCGATCGATCCGTGGACGCGGGCCAACTCGATTCCAGCGATCAATGAGATCAAGCGGTTCAAGCCAACGGCCATGGTGTGCACGCACTTCTTGCCCGCTCAGCTCGTGGCGTCGCTCGTGCTGCGGGGTGTCACCGACGCGAAGACCGCGATCGTGACCACCGATTACGACTTTCAGGGGCTCTGGCTGACGAGTGCGTTCCACGCCATCTTCGTGGCACGCGAAGAGGGGCGAGTGCAGCTGACCGCGCAGGGGGTTCCGGCCGACCGCGTTGCCGCTGTCGGCATCCCGATTTCGGCGCCGCCGTCACCCGCATTCGTGCGGGATCCGGATGCTGTGCCGATGCTGCTGATCTCGGCCGGCACGTCGGGTGGTGACTATGCCGCCGCCGTGGTGCGGCAGACGATGCATGTGCGCTCGCCGTTCCGGGCGACGGTGGTATGCGGGCGCAACGACCAGTTGCGGCGGCAGATCGAGCAGCTGGTGGCCCCGGCCGGCGAACGGTACCGGGTGCTCGGCTACACGTCCGAGATGCCAGAACTGCTGAGCCAAGCCGACCTGTTCATCGGCAAGCCGGGAGGTCTCTCGGCCTCGGAGTGCATGGCGGCGGGGCTGCCGATGGTGCTGGTGAACCCGATCCCAGGGCAGGAGGTGCGCAACGGCGATTACTTGATGGAACAGGGCGCCGCCGTACGCTGCAACACCCCCTCGACCATCGGATGGAAGATCGACGAGATCCTGCGCGAACCGGGTCGACTGCAGCGGATGCAGGCTGCGGCCCAGCGGATCGGTCGGCCCATGGCGGCGGCCGACGTGCTCACCGGGCTGCTCGACGGCCCGGATCGCCCGCTCGTGTTGACGCGCGGAGCGCAGAAGTCGATCCTCACGGCCAGCGCGCGGCGCCTGATCGCCAGCGACCTGAGCGGCCCCAAGTCGCTGGTGCGCTTGGTCGACCCCGCGACCGACAGCACGGTCGCGCTGCTCCGGGCCGAAGAGCTCGCCGACCTGCAGACCCGGTATCCCGAGCGAGGCGGCTACCTGGTGCTGCAGCGCGACGATTCGCTGGTCTCGCTGCGGTGGGAGGCGCGGCGCCTGCTCAAGAGCTTGCTGCGCGGGGACGCCGAGCTGCCGGTGCGGGTGGAGTGGGCCTCAAAGGGCGTGCGCCCGTCCAGCTGAGGGGACTGTGCTGGGCGGCGAGCAGCATCCACTCGCCAGGGCGCGGTGACCACTCGTGGGTGGCGGGGTCGCGCTGCAGGGTGGGTACGGCATCCAACTCGACCTGGATGACGGACTCGCCCCCTGCGGGCACGGTGACCCTCTGAAACCCGAGCAACTGGGCCACCGGCCGGTCGAGCGAGACATCGGCGGCGTACAACTGGATGACCGTGGTCCCCTCGCGGTCGCCCGGGTTGCGCACCCGCACCTCGGCGCTGCCTGCCGCGGGGCCGGCACTGTCGCCGAAGCTGTGCGACACCAGCTCGTGCTCGAGCGTCGTGTAGCCGAGTCCGAATCCGAAGGGGAACGCAGCGGCGTGCCCGTCGGCGTCGAGCTTGCGTTGGCCCCAGCTGCCGTCGTAGACGACCTGAGTCGCGGTGCGATCGAACGGCGTCAGGTGAGCCGGGTCGGTGGGAATCGCGAACGGCAGCCGACCGGTTGGCTCGGACGCTCCGGTCAGCACGTCGGCCAGCGCGCGACCGCCCTCCATGCCGCCGTACCAGGCCATCGCCAGCGCGGGCACGCGCTCCGACCAACCCTCGGTCAGGATCGCGCTGCCGCCGATCAGCACGACCACTGTGCGCGGGTTGGCCGCCGTCACTGCTTCGATGAGCTCGATGTCCGAGGCGCGCAGCGCGAGCGAGCGGCGGTCGCCGCCGCGCACGAAGCGCGCCGAGAGTCGAACCAGACCGCTCAGCGGGCCGCGCAGAACGCCCGTGGTGAACGCGGCGCCCAGCACCCCCAACTCGACCGTCGCGGTGAGCACCGTTTCGCCTTCGTCGTGCTGATCGAGGCCGACGACCACGATCGCCACCTCGGCCCGAGATGCAGCGGCCGCCGCAGTGCGGGCGCTCCGCCCCGAGGCCGTGGTGATCCGCACGTTCGGGAGCGCCGCCCGCAACCCCCGCAGCGGAGAGACCGTCGACGGGGGCCGGACCCGCGACGAGCCGTGATCGCCGATGTTCTCCCGGTCGGCCAGGCGGCCCACGACGGCGATGCTCCGGATGCCGGGGCTCAGAGGCAGCAGCGGCGCGGAGTCGGTGCCAGTGCCCGTCCCGACCGGCTCGTTCTTCAGCAGCACGATCGACTCGGCCGCGACCTGCCGCGCCAGGGCCCGGTGCTCGGGCGACGCCACGGCCGCCGGGCCGGGCTCGTCGGTATCCCGATTCGCATAGTGCAGCAGGGTGGTTCGCAGAATGCGGTGCGCCGCCTGCAGCACCGTCGACCGATCGAGCCGGCCCGTGCGCAGCGCATGCGGCAGCTCGCGGGCGCGCCGCAGCCGCAGCGGCATCTCGATCTCCATGCCGGCCTGCAGGCTCGCGACCGCGTCGTGGGTGCCGAACACCCAGTCGCTGCTGACGAAGCCCTCGAAGCCCCACTCCGTGCGCAGCACGTCGGTGAGCAGGGGGGCGTTCACATCCATGTACCGGCCGCGCACCTGGTTGTACGCGGTCATCAGCGACGCGGCCCCGGCATCCACGATCGCCTTGAAATGGGGCAGGTACACCTCGTGCAGCGCGTGCTCGTCGACCGACACATCGACCTCGAAGCGCATGTCTTCCATCGAGTTGAGGGCGAAATGCTTGACGCACGCCATGGCATTCGCTTGCAGACCGCGCGTGATGGCCGTGCCCATCCGGCCGGTCAGCACCGGGTCTTCGCCGTAGCATTCCTGCGCTCGGCCCCAGGCCGGATGCCGCAGCAGATTCACACACACCGACGCCGAGTAGTTCGCGCCCCGAGCTCGGGTCTCGAGTCCGATCGCCCGGCCCACCTGCTGCTCGAGCTCGGGGTCCCAGGTCGCCGCGCGGGCCATCGCCACCGGGAACGCGGTGGACCTACCGATCACGACCCCGCGCGCCCCGTCGCTGAACCGGATGCCCGGAATGCCCAGCCGCTTGACCGCCCCCGCAACGAACGGCCGGCTGATCAGCAGCCAGGGGATGAGCGGCAGCACCCACGGGCCGGCGTCGCCGTCGAGCAGGCCCAGCAGCTCGTGATCGCTCAACTCGGCGATCAGAGCGTCGGCTGCCGCGTCGGCGTCGAGCTCGCCGGCGCGAACCGACCGCACGGCGTCGTCGAAGGTGGGAGCCGAGTCCATGAGGGAATTCTGTCTCACATTGCACGCGTGCCGCGCCGTCCACCAGGTCGAGCGGGGCGTGGAAGCCCTCCTCGGCCAGCCGCACCTTCGTCGGATGCGGGCGCTCGTCCGTGATCCAGCCGGTGTCGACGCTGGTCATCAGGCCGACCTGTTGGCTCGTTGCCGGCGGAGGCCATAGTGAGCGCATGTCTTACGCACCCGTCGAGCCGACCGTCGGAGCCGAAAAACCCAAGGGCGATCCGCTCAAGTTCGGAATCTTGCTGATCGTGATGGGCATTCTGGCTGATGCCATCGTGGTGGTCATCGCCCTGCTGTCGAAGCAGCCCCTCCACCTGCTCGTCCTGCTGCCCTCGCTGGCCAACTTCTACACTGGAGTGAAGTACATCAGGATCGGTCTGGCGGCCAAGAGATCAGCCTGAACGGCGCTGTGAGCCAAGTCGACGAACATCAAGCGCGACCAACTCGAGCCAGCTGTCGATGCGGCATCCATCGAGTCGGGAGTCGCGCGCATGCGAGCATGTTCCCGTGACCGAGGTCGTCGACGAGCCAGATCCACTGGTGCTGCGCGGGTTCATCTCCGACGAGTTCAAGCAGAGCGCGCGCAAGGTGGCGCGGGCGCTCGACGTCGATGACTCGTGGATCTCCCGGATCCGCGATCCCTTCGTCGTGCTGATCGACGAAGAAGGCATCTGGCTGTGCCCGGAGGAGGCCGACGCGACGCCCTACGTCAGCGTGGGCTGGCCCATCATCGGCAAGCTTCGTGATGATTGGGGACCCCGCGGGACGAAAGGTGAGACGGCAGTCGGACTCGTGCTCGCCATCGTCTCCTTAGGGAATCTGCCCCTGATAGGACGATCGGACGGGACTCTGCTGTGCGTCCCGATCCTGAACGATTCCGGCGTCGTCGAGTGGAGGATCCCGGTCGACAGCGTCGACGGGATGGCGCGCGCCGCAGAACGGCGTCGACCGCGAACGAAGCGCGGCCCCATGCTGCAATGGGTGCCGGACTGAGCTCCGCCGTGATCCCTTCCGCTACCGCTCGGCTTCGCTTTCGCGAGATGACGCTCGCCGACCTGAACGCGATGGCCCAACTGCTGGGCGATCCGGAGGTCATGCGCTTCTATCCGGCACCCAAGACGCGTGACGAGGCCGCAGCGTGGATCGCCTGGAATCGGCGGAACTACGCCGAGCACGGTTACGGGCTCTGGATCATCGAGACGCTCGAGGGCGAGTTCATCGGGGACTGCGGGCTGACCTGGCAGACGGTCAACGGGGTCCGCAAGCTGGAGGTCGGGTATCACGTCGCGGTTCGCTGGCAGGGGCGCGGTCTGGCGACCGAAGCGGCGGCCGCGTGCCGCGACTTCGCACGTGATCAGCTCGGCGCCCGCGAACTCGTCGCGATCATCCACCCCCAGAATCGCGCGTCAGAGCGGGTCGCCGAGAAGATCGGCATGCGCCGTGTCGCGGACGACCACGGGGGCATCCCTGTCCGCATGGTCATGGGAATGGATCTATAGCGGAGCAACGGGGGCGGCGCCCCGCTGCCGCTACATTGCTGCTATGGAGTCGTGGAGGGACGATGCGAGTCAAGAATCGCAGGATGACCTCGACGCGATGTGCGAGACCGCTCTTGACCGCGCCATCAACGCGATCACGAAGCGTGGCTCCCTTTATCCGTTTGCGGTGACCGTCTCGCTCGGGGGCTCTGTCGGCCTATCGATGGTCCAGCTGGGTCCCGATGGCCCCGTCGACGGAAATGCCGTTGCTGAGGTCTATTGGCGGGTCCTTCGGTCGCAGCGCGACGAGCTTCGTGCGTGCACGCTCGTACTCGACACCCGGATTCCGTCACTGAAGTCGGACGCGATCCGCCTTGATAGCGAGCACCGCGAGGGAATCGCGCTCAGGCTTCTGGCTCCGTATCAACGGCGGCGCCTGCCACGACGCCTCGATCTGGGTGAGTTCCACCTCGAGGCTGGGACGGCGACCATCTGGACTTGACGTCCGGGCGTGGCCTCGCTCACCAACTCGACGGCGCGTAGTCCTTCAAGAACACCCCGTACACATCCTCACCGGCCTCGCCGCGCACGATCGGGTCGTACACGCGAGCCGCACCATCGACCAGGTCGAGCGGGGCGTGGAACCCTTCCTCGGCCAGCCGCACCTTCGTCGGATGCGGGCGCTCGTCCGTGATCCAGCCGGTGTCGACGCTGGTCATCAGGATGCCGTCGGTGTCGAACATCTCCTGCGCGCTGGTGCGGGTGAGCATGTTGATGGCGGCCTTGGCCATGTTGGTGTGCGGGTGGCCGGGGCCCTTGTACTCGCGGCCGAAGACGCCCTCCATCGCCGAGACGTTCACGATGTAGGTGCGGCGTGCCGGCGACGCAGCGAGTGCGGCCCGCAGTCGCGAGATCAGGATGAACGGGGCCGTCGTGTTGGCCAGCTGCACCTCGAGCATCTCGAGCGGGTCGACCTCGTGCACGGCCTGGGTCCACGAGTTCTCGTGGTGCAGGTCGGGCAGCAGCCCGCCCGCGTCGATCGCGGTTCCGGCGGCCAGGCGGTCGAGCGAGCTCGACCCCGGGGCGAGGGCCTGCTCGGTCAGCTCGTCGGCCTTCGCCGCGGCGGCGGCCGGGATCGGATGCGCGGCCACCGAGCGCTCCAGCGCGCGCGGGTGGGCGTCGTTCGTGTGGCCGAAGGTGACCAGCTCGGGCAGCGGGCCGTCGGGCAGCGGGGCGAGTTCGGCATCCACGAGCGGCTGATACGCACCGGGGGAGCGGCGAACGGTCTGGGTCGCGTTGTTGATCAGGATGTCGAGCGGCCCGGCCTCGGCCACCGACTCGGCCAGGGCGATGACCTGGGCCGGGTCGCGCAGGTCGATTCCGACGATGCGCAGGCGGTCGATCCACTCGGCGGAGTCGGGCTGGCTCGTGAAGCGGCGCACGGCATCCCGGGGAAAGCGCGTCGTGATCGTCGTGTGGGCGCCGTCGCGCAGCAGGCGCAGCGCGATGTACATGCCGATCTTGGCGCGGCCGCCGGTGAGCAGCGCGCGCTTGCCGCTGAGGTCGGTGCGGGCATCCCGTTTGGCGTGGCTCATGGCCGCGCAGCTCGGGCAGAGCTGGTGGTAGAAGGCGTCGACCACGGTGTACGGCTGCTTGCAGATGTAGCAGGGGCGTGGCTTGAGCAGGGTGCCGGCGGTCTTACTCGTTGCGTCGGTCTTGGTTGCGATCGGGATGCCGCGGGTCTCGTCGTCGATGCGGTCCGGTGCGCCGGTGGCCGTCGCGGCGACGACCGCGCGATCGGCGGCGGCCTCCTCGGCGCGGAGCGTGTCGCGGCGGTGCTTCCTGACCGCCTTGAACATCTTCGCGGTGGCGTGCCGCACCTCGGCGAAGTGCGGATGCGCCTCGTCGATCTCGGTCATCCGGGCGAGCACGCGCAGCGTCGTGGCGAGCTCGTCGGGGTCGAGTCCTCCCGCAACGACGGGCGAATCGGACGCGGAGGGCACAGGTGATTGTAAGCGGGCACGGCCGGGAGCGCCCGCGGATGCCGCGGCACCGCCCGAACAGGACCTTGGTCCCTATCTGCGTGGGGTAGGTTTCGCCACGCTCAAGGGGACGCGGCCAACCCCCAGCCGCCTCAGACGCAGAACCGGCCCGTGGCACCCAGAGTCACACTACGGGTCGGTTCTGCCTCGTCCTCGTGCAGGGGTGTGCGTTCAGTGGCGGCGGTCGACCGACGGCATCAGCCATCCGCTGATCGCCCCGAGCACCGCCCCGGCGACCACGCCCGTCGCCGTGCCGAGCAGGATGACGGCGGGAGTCGTCCACGAGGCATCCGGCAGCATCGCCCCGCCGAAGATGACGGCCATCGCCGGGGCCCAGGCGAGCGCGCTGATGCCGACCCAGCGCCAGGCGTGCCGTGCTACCCGGCGCAGCACGAGAGCCTGGGCCACGCCCAGCAGGGCACCCATCGCGGCACCCAGGGCGAGGGCGCCGAGAAGCACGAGCGCGATCGGGGGCTCACCGCCGTCGGACGACGCCCCGAGACCCGGAAGAGACGCGCCGGCCCACCCCAGTCCGGCGATGACGACCGTGACCGCGAACCAGGCGAGGCGCGACATCCCGGCGAAGCGGCGACCCAGCCAGTCGCCCTGCAGCAGGCCGAGCGCCGAGCCCTCGACCAGCCCGCCGAGCACGATGATCGCCAAGGCGGCGGGCAGGTTGTCACCGAGCTGCGCCGCCGCGCGCGACGCGGCTGCCGACGCCGTCATCCCGATCCCCTCGGCGAGTGCGCAGGCCGCGATCCAGCTCGCCAGCCCGGGTGACAGGGCGGTTCTCAGTGCGGCGACCCTGGTCATCGGCTCTCCTCGGTTCGCTCGTGATCATGTCGATCGCACCGCACCCCGGCGATCGCTTCAAGGGCCCAAGGTCCTCCCCGGCGTCGAGACAGCCCGCGTAGCGTGGCGGACATGACCACGTCGACCTTCGTCCGCCCGATCAGGGGCCGCGTCATCGCCGGCGTCTGCGCCGCGATCGCGAATCACTACGGCTGGGATGTCGGGGGAGTGCGGGCCGGGATGCTCGTGCTCATCCTCTTCTCGGGCATCGGCCTCGTCCTCTACCTCGCGCTCTGGCTGGCGATCCCCTCGGAGTGGTAGCGAGCCTCACTACGCTGGCGCCGTGACGATCATCACCGATGAGTTCATGCGCAGCATGCTGCCCACCACGGCCGGCTACACGATCGTGATCCTGAAGCGCACCGCGCTCTACGACCGCGAGAAGCAGGGGGCGATCCTCTGGGAGCACGGGCGACGCAACTTCAGCCTGCGCGCCGACGGGCGTCTCGCGATCGTCTGCCCGATCGACGACGGCAGCGACACGAGCGGCCTCGGCATCTTCACGACCGATGTCGACGAGACGCGTCGGATCATGGATGACGACCCGGCCGTGCTGGCGGGCATCTTCAGCTACGAGGTGCACCCGTGCCGGAGCTTCCCGGGGGATGCGCTGCCGTGAGACGCCCGGCGCCCTAACCCGAGAACCCGGCGCCCTAACCCGAGGACTCGGGCAGCAGCTCGATCAGCCGGGATGCCACTCCCGCGTCGCGGTCGCCCGCTATCGTCGCCACGCTGAGGGTCCACTCGGGAAGGCGTTCGCCCTCGAAGGCACGCTCGAGCGGAACCGAGACCAGCCCCTCGGCCTGCGGCTTCGACGCGATCGGGCGGGGCACGAGGGCGACGCCGAGCCGGCGGTGCACCAGGTCGAGCAGGGTGTGCACGTCGTTCACCGTGAAGCGCACCTCGCGGGTCAGCCCGCGCTCGCCGAAGGCAGCGTCGTTGATCGCGCGGATCGCCCACGAGGGCTCGAAGTCGACGAACACCTCGCCGGCCAGCTCGGGCAGCGTCACGCGGGACCGCTTGGCGAGCGGTGACTGTGGCGAGCACAGGGCGATCATCGGTTCGGTCGCCAGTTCGCGCCGGGTGACGAGCGAGCTCGCCGCGCTGCGCGGGCCGGATGCCGCATCCGCGACGAACACGACGTCGGCCGCCCCGGCGCGCAACTGGTCCATCAGCTCGAGCGCCCCCGCCTGTTGGAAGCCCACGCGCACCTTCGGGTAGCGCGCGTGGAATCGGCCGAGCAACTCGGGCACGTCGACGACGCCGATGCACTGCTCGGCGCCGATGCGCAGCTCGCCGGTGACGTCGCCGCGGGTCGCGACCACGGCATCCCGGCCCGCCGCGGCCTGCGCGATCAGCGAACGCGCGTGCGGCAGCAGGGCGCGCCCGGCGTCGGTCAGCTCGACGCTGCGGGTCGTGCGGATGAACAGGGGAGCCTGCAGCTCGTCCTCGAGCGTGCGGATGCTGGCCGACAGCCCGGACTGCGACACGCGTCGCAGCGCGGCCGCCCGAGTGAATTGCTGCTCCTCGGCGACCGCCAGGAAGTACTCCAATTGGCGCAGATCCATTGATCGCCGCTCCTTCTGAATGCCATGAGTTTTTACTGTTTGACTGTTGCAAAGGGCGCGCTTAAAGTCAATCGACGGCGCCCCAGACGGGCGCACGAATCCGAGGATGAGCACCGAATGAAGACCAGAACGATCGGCACCCGCACCGTCAGCGAAATCGGACTCGGCGGCATGCCGATGTCCATCGAGGGCCGGCCCGATGAAGCCCGCTCGATCGCCACCATCCACGCCGCGCTCGACGCCGGGGTCACCCTGATCGACACCGCCGACGCCTACCACCGCGACGCGAACGAGGTCGGCCACAACGAGACCCTCATCGCCAAGGCGCTCGCCACGTACGGCGGCGACACCTCCCACGTGCTCGTGGCGACCAAGGGCGGCCACCTGCGGCCCGGCGACGGATCGTGGACGCTCGACGGGCATCCCGACTACCTGAAGCGCGCCGCCAGGGAGTCGCTGCGCCGCCTCGGTGGCGACGCGATCGGCCTCTACCAGTTCCACCGGCCCGACCCCGAGGTGCCCTACGCCGACTCGGTCGGCGCCCTGGTCGAGCTGCTCGACGAGGGCATCATCGAGATGGCGGGCATCTCGAACGCGAACCCGGAGCAGATCCGCCTGGCCCAGGAGGTGCTCGGCGGCCGGCTGGTCTCGGTGCAGAACCAGTTCTCGCCGGCCTTCCGCTCCAGCCTGCCCGAGCTCGAGCTGTGCACCGAGCTCGGTCTCGCCTTCCTGCCGTGGAGCCCGCTCGGCGGCATCGGCCGGGCCGGCGAGGTCGGCACCCGCTTCGACGCCTTCCAGCGGATCGCGGATGCCCACGCCGTCAGCCCGCAGCAGGTCACCCTGGCCTGGGAGCTGGCCCTGTCGCCCCGCGTCATCCCGATCCCCGGAGCATCGCGTCCCGAGAGCATCCAGGACTCCGTGCTCGCCGGCGAGCTGACGCTCTCGGCGCAGGAGATCGCCGAGCTGTCCGGCACCTCGGCCTGAGGCGGGGACAGGGACGGACATGGGATACGACGCGGACGACGCCCGCTACGGCTCGATGCCGTACCGGCGGGTGGGGCGCAGCGGCCTGCAGCTGCCGGCGGTGTCGCTGGGGCTGTGGCAGAACTTCGGCCACGACGTTCCGATGGAGCGCCAGCAGCAGATCCTGCGGCGGGCCTTCGACCTCGGCGTGACGCACTTCGACCTCGCCAACAACTACGGGCCCCCGTACGGGTCGGCGGAGTCGAACTTCGGCGACCACCTGCGCCGCGACTTCCGTCCGTACCGCGACGAACTGGTCATCTCGACCAAGGCCGGCTACGACATGTGGCCGGGACCCTACGGCGATCACGGCTCGCGCAAGTACCTGCTGGCCAGCCTCGACCAGTCGCTGCAGCGGATGGGACTCGACTACGTCGACATCTTCTACTCGCACCGGGCCGACCCCGACACGCCCCTCGAAGAGACGATGGGCGCGCTGCACACGGCGGTGACCTCGGGCAAGGCGCTCTACGCCGGCATCTCGTCGTACTCGCCGGAGCGCACCCGGCGGGCGGCCGAGATCCTGGCCGAGCTGGGCACGCCGCTGCTGATCCACCAGCCGTCGTACTCGATGTTCAACCGCTGGATCGAGGGCGGTCTGCTCGACACCCTCGACGAGTTGGGCGTGGGCTGCATCGCCTTCTCGCCGCTCGCGCAGGGGCTGCTCACCGACCGGTATCTGCACGGCATCCCGGCCGACGCGCGTGCCGCTCGCGAGGGCTCGATGTCGCGGCGGATGGTCAACGACGGGACGCTCGCCGCCATCCGCGCCCTCACCGAGATCGCGCAGTCGCGCGGGCAGAGTCTTGCGCAGCTGGCGATCTCGTGGACGCTGCGCGACCGCGGCGCCTCGGCGGGCGTGACCTCGGCGCTCGTGGGGGCGTCGTCGGTGGGGCAGCTGGAGGCCAACCTGGCCGCGGTGCAGAGGCTCGACTTCAGCCAGGAGGAGCTCGACGCGATCGACGTGCACGCGACCGAGCGTGGCATCAACCTGTGGGAGCCGTCGAGCCGGGTCGGCTGAGCGCGAGCCCGCTCAGAGCCAGGGGATGTCGGCCGGCCCGCTGCCGCCGCCCGGCACTCCGGGCACCTCGCCCGGCGCCGCGGTGGCGTTGACCCGGAACCCCCAGCGCGACAGCTCCTCGCCGTCGATCATGAGCACGGCCGAGTAGTGGCCGGGCTTGGCGAGCACGAAGGCGTTCGCGGCGGCCGCGATGGGCATGAGGAAGGGGTCGCCGACTCCGGCGTCGGGGTTGGGGGTGATCTGGAACTCGCCGCTGAACTCTCCGGGCAGCTGGTGACCATCGGCATCCGTGAACAGCACCTGAAACTTGTGCAGCTGGTTCTGCGCCGACCACGGCACGTTGATCACCCCGACCACCGAGAAGTTCGCCGCCGCCGGGAAGGTCGCGAACTGCATCTGGTTGAAGAAACCGCCGTTGACGTACACCTTGCCGTTCTCGACGCTCGCGTGGTCGGCGAGGAAGAACGCGGTGGCGAAGAGATCGGTCTCGGGGATCATGCCTCGACGCTACCCCGGCTACGCCGGCACGCCCCGACCCCGTACCGCAGTAGGGGGCGAAGTGCGCTCCACGGCGGGACGCGCCGGGAGGCCGTGATCCGTACCGTTCGAATATGGTCACCAACGGAACTCTGGAACGCGCGAATCCGAACGGTTCGGGCTCGAGCGGCGTGCGCACGACGCGTCCGCGCCGCGTGCCCGCCGGCGACGCGCAGCAGCGCAACGCCAGCGACTACGGCGAACTCGTCAGCAAGATCAAGGGGATGGGTCTCATGGACCGCCGCCCCGGCTGGTACGTGGCGCGCTCTCTGATCCTGCTCGCCGGATACGCGGCTGGCTTCGTGGCCCTCTTCTCGCTCGGCTCGTCGCCGTGGCAGCTGCTGGTCGCCGCCTACTTCGCGGTCCTCTTCACCCAGACCGCCTTCCTGGCCCATGACGGCGCCCACAAGCAGATCTTCGTCTCGGGTACCCGCAACGAGTGGTTCTCGCGCATCACCGGCAACCTGCTGGTCGGTTTGAGCTACGGCTGGTGGATGAACAAGCACTCCCGGCACCACGCCAACCCGAACAAGGTCGACAAGGACGGCGACATCAAGGCCGGCGCCCTCGTCTTCACCCCCGAGGATGCGGCGGCCCGCCACGGCTGGAAGGCCGCTCTGATGGCGAAGCAGCACTGGTTCTTCCTCCCCATCCTCACCCTCGCCGGGATCGACCTGCACATCAACGCGGTCAAGGCCGTCGGCGGCGGGGAGGCGCTGAAGGCCCGCTGGGTCGAGGCGACCCTGCTCGTCATCCGCCTGGTCGGATTCCCCCTGCTGGTGATGCTCGCCGCGGGCCCGCTCATGGGTCTGGCATTCATGGGCGTCCAGCTCGCGCTCTTCGGCGTCTACATGGGCGGCAGCTTCGCGCCCAACCACAAGGGGATGGCGATCATCCCGAAGGACATGTCGATCGACTTCCTGCGCAGGCAGACCCTCACCTCGCGCAACATCAGCGGCGGACCCCTGGTCTGGACCGGCATGGGCGGGCTGAACTTCCAGATCGAGCACCACCTCTTTCCGAGCATGCCGAGCGTCAACCTGAGCCGGGCCCGGCCCGTCGTGAAGGCGTTCTGCGAAGAACGCGGGGTCCGCTACACCGAGACCACCCTGGTCGACTCGTATCGGATCGTGCTGCGCTACCTGCAGAAGGTCGGCCTGAAGTACGCCGATCCCTTCGACTGCCCCCTGGCGGTGCAGTTCCGCTAGAAGCCCGCGCGTACCATTTCGAGCATGGTCGCCACGAGGCTTCCCCGTCGCCGCGAGGCCTGGCTGCGCATCGCAGCCGGGTCCGCGGCGATCGTGCTGCTGGTGGTCTCGATGACCCTGGGGGCGACCCTCTACGGCGGAACCCTGCTCGTCCTGTTCGTCGGGGTGCTCGCCCAGGTATCGGCCCTGCCGCTCGCGCTGATCCGTCCCTGGGTGGCGGCGCCCCTCTCGGTCGTGGGTGCTCTGCTCGTCATGGCGTCGGCGCACGCCGGCGGCGGGCCGTGGCCGTGGGCGGTCACGACGATGATCACCCAGGCGTTCGTGCTCGCCGTGCTCGGCTATCGTGCGCGCTGGCCGCTCGGCGGCGGCACCCTCGTCGTCGTCGTGCTCCTCTCCGGGGTGCTGGCCCCGATCGTCGACCGGAGCCGCGATCAGCAGGCGGTCGCCACGGATCTGGTGGTCTTCGCCTCGATCGGCCTCACCGCGCTGGCGGCCGGGATCGCGGCGCGGGAGTGGCAGGCGGTGCGGCGGCAACTGGCGCGCGAGCGGCGCCTGACCGAGGAGGAGCGGGCCCGTCGGTTGCTGGCGGAGGAGAAGACCCGCATCGCGCGCGAGTTGCACGACGTGATCGCGCACAGCATGTCGATCATCGCGGTGCAGGCGACGAGCGCGCCGTTCCGGCATCCGGGGGTCGACGCCGGGTTGCGTCAGGAGTTCGACGAGATCGCCACCCTCAGCCGCAGCGCGCTGACCGAGATGCGGTCGCTGCTGGGCGTGCTGCGCGATCCCGACGCTCCCGGGGCTCGCACCCCCCTGCCGCGCCTCTCGGGCATCGCCGAGCTGGTGACCCAGTCGCAGCGTTCGGGGCTGGCGGTCACCCTGATCGGCACCGAGGACCTGCGCGACGAGGGAGTGGACGAGGCGGTCGGTCTGAGCGCCTATCGCATCGTGCAGGAGGCGCTGAGCAACGTGATCCGGCACGCCCACGGCGCGCCGGTCGAGGTGCGGGTGCACCGCAACGACGAGCTCGACGTGCTCGTGCGCAATGGAGCGCCCGACGCCGACCGGGCGACGAACGGCGTCGTCGACGCCTCCGCGGGCAGCGGGCTGCTCGGCATGCGCGAGCGCGCGGCGAGCGTCGGGGGCACCCTCGCCTTCGGCCCGACCGCCGACGGCGGCTACGAGGTGCGCGCGATGTTGCCCCTGCACCCGCCGCAGGTGCCGCTGGAGGACGCATGAGCATCCGGGTGATCGTCGCCGACGACCAGGCCATGGTGCGGGCCGGCTTCGTCGCGCTGCTCAACGCGACCGACGACATCGAGGTCGTGGGCGAGGCCGCCGACGGCCAGCAGGCGGTCGAACTCGCGCGCGCGGTGCGGCCCGACGTGGTGCTGATGGACGTCCGGATGCCGCGGCTCGACGGCATCGAGGCGACCCGGCGCCTGCTCGCCGAGCCGCGTGAGCCGCAGGCGGCCGACGTCGGAGCGCGACCGCGCATCCTGATGCTGACGACCTTCGACATCGACGAGTACGTCTACGAGGCGATCCGCGCCGGCGCCAGCGGCTTCCTGCTCAAGGACGCGCTGCCCGCCGACCTCGCCGACGCCGTGCGGGTGGTGGCGCGCGGCGACGCACTGCTCGACCCGCAGGTGACGAGACGGGTCATCGAGCACTTCGTGCGCGCGACCATGCCGCGAGCGGAATCCTTCTCGCTCGAGGCTCTCACCCCACGCGAGCGGGACGTGCTCGCCCTCGTCGCACGCGGCCTCTCGAATCGCGAGATCGCCGACGAGCTCGTCGTCGCCGAGCAGACCGTGAAGAGCCACGTCAGCCGAATCTTCGGCAAGCTCGGCGTGCGCGATCGCGCCCAGGCGGTCGTCGCCGCCTATGAGTCGGGTCTGGTCGTGCCGCGGGACTGAACGGCGATGTTGCGTTCTATGACGCCATATCTCGCCCCGTGACGCCTCGGTTCGACACCCGGTTGCATCGGCAAATACCGTCAGGGGCATGACTTTTCTCGACACCGTCGCCGCTCCCACCGTCCCGCCCGTCACCGCCGAGGAACGCGCCGCGCGTCTGCTCGAGGCCGGCACCGCGTGGAACACCCGCATCGCCGCCGATGTGAAGAACGCCCGCCTCACCTACAAGGTCTCGGGCGAGGGGCAGGGTGCCGTGGCATCCGAGATCCGTGCCGGCAAGCACCGCTTCTTCGTCGACGAGCCCGGAGCCCTGGCCGGCGATGACATCGCCGCGAGCCCGGTCGAGGTCGCGCTCGGAGCGCTCATCTCGTGCCAGATCGTCGTCTACCGTCTGTACGCGAACGCGCTCGGCATCCAGGTCGATGACATCACGATCAACGCCGAGGGCGACCTCGACGCGCAGCGCCTGTTCGGCATCGACGAGACCGTGCGCGCCGGCTTCACCGACGTGCGCCTCGACATCCGCATCAGCGGACCCGAGACCGCGGAGCGCTACGAGGAGCTGCGCGCCGTCGTCGACGCGCACTGCCCCGTGCTCGACCTGTTCGCCAACCCGACGCCGGTCTCGGCGACGGTGTCGAAGGCGTAACCCGCCGGGTCGTCAGACCCGCGCCCGGGCGCGGAACGACACCGCCGTCACGTCGCCGGTCTCGAGCATGGTCTTGAGCCGCGAGATGACGATCGGCCAGCCGCCGCTGATGCTGTGGATGACCTCGCTGCCCTCGGGGAAGCCCTCGTGCAGCACGGTGAGCTTGGTTCCGTCGGCGGTCGGCTCGAGGGTGAAGGTGGCGTGCGAGCGCGGTTCGGTGCGCATGCGGCCGCCCTTGTCGGCATCCATCCCGATCGCCTCGACGAGTTCGGGCGTGAACTGGTGCCAGGTGTACGACAGGCGGGTGTACGGCTCGTACTCGAGCACCTTCTGCTCGGGGTCGTCGATGATGACGCCGTCGTTGTCCCAGATCATGTGCGAGCCGGGCGTCCAGTCGGTGTCGAAGGTGAGATTCCAGTAGCGCCGGGTGAAGGCGGGGTCGGTGATCGCCTGCCACACCTTCTCGGGCGGGGCCGTGATGTAGCTCGTGTAGACGAAGGTCGGTTCGGTCATGGGGTGCTCCAATGCTGTCTTGAGATCGGCGAGCGCCTGTGCGCGCGGTCGGTCGTACCTGCTGATCCATCGGTCGGCGATGGCGTTGATGGGTGCGGCATCGAGGTAGTGCAGCTTCTCGCGACCGCGCCGAAGGGTCGTCACCAGCCCGGCCGTCTCGAGCACCGCCAGGTGCTTGCTGACCGCCTGGCGGCTCATGTCCAGCCCCTCGCACAGCTCGGCCAGGGTCTGACCGTTGCGCGCGTTGAGCCGGTCGAGCAGCTCCCGCCGGCTCGCGTCTGCCAGGGCCTTGAACGCCTCATCCGTTGCCATCGAGATTAGGCAACCATATGGTTGCGTATTAAGTCAAGACTCCTGAACCACTCGACTCCTGGCCCACTCGGGCGAGCCAGGACAGCGCCTACTCGTCGAGGAAGGCGAGCAGCCAGGGAACCGTGCGCCTGACCGCCGCGGTGTCGCCGCCGAACGAGCCGCGCTCGCCGAGGTAGTCGCCGTGATTGCCGGGCACGACCATCAGCCGGGCGTCGGGGATCGAGCGGCTCAGACGCAGCGCCCCCTCCACGGTGACCACGTCGCGGTCGGCGATCACGACGAGGGTCGGGGCCGAAATCGCCGCGAGGGCCTCCTCGGAGAGGTCGGGCGAGGTCAGCATCCGCCGGCTGTCGATGTCGAAGAGGCGCTGCAGGTGCGCGGGGTCGCCGTCGTTGAGCGCGAGGTCGGCATCCCGATACACCTGCGGCATGCCGGCCAGAGTGGCCTCGCCGAGCATCTGCCAGAACCCGTCGATCATGTCGTCACGGCGGGCGAAGCCGGATGCCACGATCAGGCGGCCCACCAGTTGCGGATGCCGCACCGCCAGCGCCAGCGCCACCCGGCCGCCCGAGCTGAAGCCCAGCACGTCGACCGGGCCGAGGCCCAGCTGCGTCAGCGTCGCCGCCACGTCGTCGGCGCTCAGCTCGGGGGTGAGTTCCCGGTCGATCGGCTGGGTGCGGCCGTGCCCCTGCTCCTCGACGGCGATCACCTGACGACTCGGCGTGACCAGCGGGATGAGGTGCTCCCAGTTGGTCTGGATCGTCGCGCCGCCGCCGTGGATGAGCAGCAGCGGACGGGTGCCGGGTACGGGCTCGCCGTGCAGTTCGTAGTACATGCGGAGCTCGCCGCTGCTCGCGAAGCCGGTCTCGATCGTCATGCCCCGACGCTAACAACTACCCTCGGAGGATGGCCACGCACGACGTGTTCAACCAGGCTCCGCCGCGCGTCGACGTCGACGAGTTCGGCAGCAACACCGCGCTGCGCGAGGGGGTCGAGCGCTACGAGGCGGCCTGGGCGCTGCCGGCGCTCGAGCGGGTCGGGCGGTACGTGGGCACCGCGGAGTTCCAGCACGACGCCGAGCGCGCCAACGTGCGCGAGCCGCGGCTCGTCAGCCACGACCGGCACGGCCACCGGGTCGACGAGGTCGAGTACGACGAGTCGTATCACCGCGTCATCCGTGCCGCCGTGGCCGAGGGGGCGCACACGAGCGCCTGGGCCGATCCGAGACCCGGGGCCAACGTCGCCCGCGCCGCGACCTTCATGCTCTTCGCGCAGATCGAGCCCGGTCACGCCTGTCCGGTGTCGATGACGCACGCCGCCGTGCCGGTCGTGGCGCAGAACTCGACGCTCGCCGCCGAGTGGATGCCGCGGCTGCTGAGCCGCGAGTACGACCCGACCCTGCACCCCGGCAAGTCGAGCGCGCTGTTCGGCATGGCGATGACCGAGAAGCAGGGTGGA
Source organism: Lysinimonas soli (assembly GCF_042655435.1). Lineage (NCBI taxonomy): Bacteria > Bacillati > Actinomycetota > Actinomycetes > Micrococcales > Microbacteriaceae > Lysinimonas > Lysinimonas soli. The sequence continues at coordinate 1,509,141 of NZ_JBHSMG010000001.1, read as the reverse complement.
TCCGACGTGCGGGCCAACACGACGCGTGCCGTGGCATCCGGTGAGGGCGACGGCAGCTACCGGCTGACCGGCCACAAGTGGTTCTGCAGCGCGCCGATGAGCGACGGATTCCTCGTGCTGGCGCAGACCGCGGCCGGGCTCAGCTGCTTCCTCGTGCCGCGGATGCTCGAGGGTCGTGGCGACGACGCGCGCAACCCCTTCCGCATCGAGCGGCTCAAAGACAAGCTCGGCAATCGCGCCAACGCCTCGAGCGAGATCGAACTCGACGACACGGCCGGCCATCTGATCGGAGAGGAGGGCAGAGGCGTGCGCACGATCATCGAGATGGTCGCGCGCACCCGTCTCGACTGCATCTACGGCACCGCCGCGGGCATGCGTCAGGCGACCGCGGAGGCGCTCTGGCACGTGCGCCACCGCGCTGCCTTCGGCGCCCTGCTGATCGACCAGCCGGCGATGACCGCGGTCGTGGCCGATCTCGCCCTCGAGACGGAGGCGGCCACCGCCACCGCGCTGCGGCTCGCCCGCGCGCACGACGCCGACGCCTCCGATACCGAGCTCGCCTTCCGCCGGCTGGCTACCGCGGTCGCGAAGTACTGGATCTGCAAGCGCGGCCCGAACCACGCCTACGAGGCCCTCGAATGCCTCGGCGGCAACGGCTACACCGAGGCGTTCCCGCTCGCGCGGCGCTACCGCGAGCAGCCGGTGCTCGCGGTCTGGGAGGGCTCGGGCAACGTCATCGCGCTCGACGTGCTGCGGGCGCTCGCGCGCGAGCCGCAGAGCGTCGAGGCGTTCGACGCCGAGGTCGCGCTCGCGGTGGGGGAGCATCCGGAGTTCGACGCGCACCTCGCCGCGACCCGGCGCCGGCTCGCCGAGGTCGCGGCGATGGGCGAAGCGGAGGCCGCGGCATCCGCCCGCTCCCTGGTCGCGAACCTCGCCCTCAGCCTGCAGGCCTCGCTGCTGCTGCGAACGGCGCCGGCCGCCGTCTCGCACGCCTTCGTCGCGTCGCGTCTCGGTGCCGCGCGCGGCCAGCTCTACGGTGAACTGCCGCGCGGAACGGATGTCGCGGCGATCGTCGCCCGGTCGTGAAGGTCTTCGGCCCCGCCCCTGCCCGCCTGCCGGCCCCGCCGCTTAGGCTCGACGGGTGATCATCGTGCTGACCGGCGCCAGTTCCGGAATCGGACGGGCGGCCGCCCTCGCCCTCGCCGAACAGGGCCACGAACTGGCGATCGTGGGCCGCAACCCGTTCCGCACCCACGAGGTGGCGCGCGAGACCGGCGGCACGGCGTTCCTGGCCGACTTCGACAAGCTCGCCGACGTGCGCCAGCTCGCCCGCGAACTGCTCGCCACCTACCCGCGCATCGACGCCCTCGGCAACAACGCGGGCGGCATCCTGGCTCATCGCGCCCTCAGCGCGGATGGGGTGGAGCGCACCTGGCAGCACAACGTGCTCGCTCCCTTCGTGCTCACCACCTCGCTCATGCCGCGGCTCGTCGAGAGCCGGGCGCGCGTCGTGTTCACGGGGAGCGAGGCCAACCGCTGGGGAGCGGTGGATGTCACCAACCCCGGCCGCGACGGCAAGCTCTGGCTGCGCGGCATGCCGGCCTACGGGGCGGCGAAGCGCGCCGACATCATGCTCGCGCGGGAACTCGCCCGCCGCGAGCCGGCGATCTCGAGCTTCGCCTTCCACCCCGGTGCGGTCGCGACCGGTTTCGCCGGGCTCGATCGGAGCCCGCTCGCACCGCTGATCCGGCGGGTCATCCGCACGCCCGAGCGCGGGGCGGCCACGCTGATCGGCCTGCTCGACGGAACGCTGGAGGCGCCATCCGGCACCTACTTCGTCGACGAGCGCCGCGATACCGGCCTCGCCGCCCAGGCGCTCGACCCGGCCGAGTGCGCGAAGCTCTGGGACGCGCTCGAGGTGCAGGCGGCCGCGCTGGCCTGAGCGCCTCGGCTCAGCCCTGCTCCGACCCGTCGCCGCGCAGCCGCAGCCGCGGCTGGTTCGTGGGGGCGTCCTCCTTGACCTCGACGACGTCGGAGCGCGAGTCGACGAAGGCCGTGAACGACTTGTAGCCGAGCGACTTCTCCTTGAACGAGGAGTCCATGCGCAGCATCTGGTTCTTCACCTGCGAGTTGCCTGCCCAGTCCTCGTCGCCGCGGCTCTCGACGATGCGCAAGGCCCGCACCAGCAGATCGGTTGCGGCCTGCTGGCTGAGGTGGGCATCCGGCTCGTTCTCGCGCTCGTTCTCGGCCTCGGGCTCGGCCGGGGCGGCCTCGGGAGCGGATGCGGCGCTCGCCGTCTGCGCCGCGCTCGCCCGCGAGCTGCGCCGCTTGGGCGGCGTCGTGGCCGGACCGGGCTCGCGCTTCGGCGCCGGCGTCACCCCGGGCAACTCGTCGTAGTCGGTGAACTCGTCGCACGCCGCCATGAGCGCGCGGCTCGTCGCGCCGGCGACGCCGATGCCGATCACGGTGCGGCCGAGTCGCTTGCTGGCCTGGGCGAGGGCGATGTAGTCCGAGTCGCCGGCGACCAGCACGACGTGCGTCAGGTCGGGCAGGCGGTACAGCTCTTCGATCACATCGACCGCCAGCCGGATGTCGGCCCCGTTCTTGCCCCCGGAGGTCACCTGGAACAACTGGGCCAGATCCACCGCCCGGTTGATCAGCTGGCGCTGGTAGCTCGAGTTGGCGGGCGCCGACCAGTCGGCGTAGGCACGGCTGACGGCGATCGTGCCGAATGAGCTGGCGTAGTCGAGGATGGCGCCGATGTCGACCTTCGCCTGCTCGAGGCGCTCCTTCATGGCATCCGGGTCGGTGGCGCGGGAGCGGTCGCGCATGAAGTCACCGCGACCGAACAGCTGGTCGTAGCGCGAGATCACCACGTTGTCGAAGTCGATGTAGACGCCGACGCGGGAATCTGTGGGCTCAGGCATGGGGCGAGCCTAATGCGCGTCGTCAGTGCACGACCCGGTAGCGCAGGAAGACGACCCCGTTTTCGAACACGTGCTGCTGCACGAGTTCGAGGTCGAGCCTCTGGTGCTCGGGCAGCAGCCGGGTGCCGCCGCCGACGACGACCGGATGCAGGAGCATGCGCACCTCATCGACGAGTCCGGCCGCGAAAGCGTGGGCCGCCAGGTGCGACCCCCCGATGCTGACGTCACGGTCGGACCGGCTCACCAGATCGCGCACGACGGCGGGGTCGAAGACCCGCTCGATGCGGGTGTGCTCGGTCGCAACGGCATCGAGCGTCGTCGAGTAGACGATCTTCTCGGCGGCCTGCCAGAGCTCGGCGTAGTCGCTCATGACCGCCGACTCGGCCGCCTCGGGTCCGGGAGTCTCCCAGTACAGCATCGTGTCGTAGAGCCGTCGCCCGTACAGGTAGGTGCCGATCGAGCGCTCGAGGTCGTTGACGAAGGCGTGCTCCTCGTCGCTCGGCGCGGCCCAGCCGAACTCGCCGTGCTCGTCGTTGACGTAGCCGTCCAGCGAGGTGACCCCTGTGCAGATGAGAATGCCCATGGCTCAACCTTCTGCCGTGGCGGGGCGCGGATCAAGAGGCGGGCGTCCGGCGGGCCCGGATCGCTAGGGCGGGTAGACCACCCAGAGCACGTAGATCGCGATCGGCTGCGACGCGATGAACGCGGCGAGGGTGATCAGCCGGCGTCGCCGCGTGCGCGACAGGCCGGGATGCCCCAGCAGCGGCGAGAGCGGTAACAGCTGACGCAGCAGGCTCTGCGTCGGCAGGAACACCGCCACCAGGTACGCCATGTAGCTCGCGGCGAACGTCCAGAGGTCGGCTCCGTAGACGCGGGTCGAGCGCCGCGTCATCCAGAACCCGATGGCGGCGAGCACCACGGCGACCACGACGTAGCCGATCGGGCCCCAGAGAGCCCCGTAGAACAGGAAGAACGGGGTGAACGGCACGAAGACCACGCGGCCCAGGTACTGCCGCCACCACGACAGCTCGGTGTCGAAGTAGCCGCTCGGGTCGCCCGTCGTGGTCGACACGATGACCGGCCAGGCCAGTGCCGCGGCGACGATGACGGCGATCGCGACGCATCCGGTGATCCATTCCCGGTTCGCGATCGGATGCCGGCGCCACAGCCGATGCAGGCCCTGGAACCCGATCGCCGCCGCCAGTGCGAGGGCACCCGGATGCGTGAACGAGGCGACGAGCGCGAACGGAAGCATCGCGAGGTACCGGCGATGCATCATGAACCAGATCGCGATGAAGAGGAAGCACAGGAAGGTGCTCTCGGCGTAGCCCACCTGCAGGAGGAAGGAGAACGGGCTGAAGGCGAAGAACAGGGCGCCCCAGAGCGCCTGCGTGCGCCGGAACCGGATGAGCAGCACCCGGTGCAGCGCGACCGTCGCGCCCGCGCCGAACAGCACCGCCACCGCGATGCTGGCGAGCTTGAAATCGAGCCCGGTCAGCAGGGTGAGGCCCCTCACGATGACCGGGAAGACCGGGAAGAACGCCCAGGTGCTCTGCTTGACGTCGCCGACCTCGTCGACCGGCAGGGTGCTCGGGTAGCCGTGCAGAGCGATCCGCTCGTACCAGCGGGAGTCCCACGAGCTCAGAAAGCCGAGGAACCCGGGGCCGCCGTCGTAGTGGGCGGTCGACCAGTGCCCGGTCGAGGCGGCCGCCCAGAATACGGCGAGGAACCCGGTCGTGAGCAGCCGGGCCACGAGATAGCCGAGCAGCAGCACGACCGTGACCGGGACGGCCCGACCGCGAAAGCGCAGGCTCAGCAGCCGGGATCCGACCCCGTTCGCGACGGCATTCGTCACGTGGGCTCCGCTCGGTCGGGGATGGGGCGGGGTGTCTTTTCGAGAAGGGGGAAGGTACGCAGAGTTGAGCGTTCCCACGATCTTGCCATGCCCGCGATCCCGTCCCGCGCCGCGCCGCGCGCACGCCGAGGCGACGGGGGTCGTCGGCTCAGCGCCGCACGAGGAAGGCGCTCGCCGCCTCCCGGAACGCCTTCGAGGTCGGAGCGTTGAAGTGGTTGCGGCCCGGGATCTCGAAGAACTCGCCGTGCGGTGCGGCGGCGGCCAGCGTGCGGGAGGCCTCGACGATCGGATCCTCGCTGCCGGTCGCGAACAGGGCCGGTTGTCGTGGCGGGTTCGCCGGATCCGGCTGGTCGCCTCCGCGCATCCCCTCGACCAGGCTCAGCAGCGCATGCAGGTCATTGCCCGGGATGCCGGCGGCCATCTGCACGTAGGTCATCGTCAACGGGTCGTCGAGGGCCGGGCCGCCACCGAGATAGGCGCGAGCCTCGTCGACGCGGAACCGGGTGAGCGGGTCGCCGCCGGGGATGCCGCCGAGCACGACCCGCGAGATGCGCTCGGGCAGTTCCAGGGCGGCGTGCCAGCCCACGCGGGCGCCGAGCGAGTACCCCACGAGGGCGAACTCGTCGACGAGGTGGGTGTCGACGACGGTCAGCACATCCGTGACGAGGGTCGCCATCGTGTAGGCGGCGGGGTCGTGCGGTTTGCCGCTCGCGCCGTGTCCGCGCTGATCGAGAGCGAGCACCCGGAATCCGGATCGGGTGAGCTCGCGGGTCCACCCCGTCAGATGCCAGTTGGTGAGCGCCGACGAGGCGAAACCGTGCACGGCCACGACGACCGGGGCATCCGGGTCGCCCCATTCGTAGGTGGCCAGCGCGACGCCGTCGGGCGCCATCACGAGTCGGGGCGACGGCGCATCGGGGAGCAGGGCCACGTGACCAGGCTAGCCTGCGCCGCCGCCCGTCCCGCGGCCGCACGGCGAGCGATTCCCTGACTACTCTGACCGTATGCTCAGCCTCGCCGCCCCGGGCCCGACGACCCTGGCATCGATCACCGCGTCGACGGCCTCCGCGCCGCTGGACACCCGGCTCGCCGTGATCTGGGTGGTCGCCTTCGTGCTCGTGACCGTGACGATCACGGGCATCTCGGGGCGGGTGGGGTGGTCGGCGCCGATCGTGCTCGTCGCGGTCGGGGCCGTCGTCTCGTTCATCTCGGCCGTGCCGCGCATCGGCATCGATCCCGAACTCGTGCTCTACGGGGTCATCCCGCCGTTGCTGTTCGCGGCCGCGATCCGCACCTCGTTCCGCGACGTGCGGGCCCGCAACGACAGCATCCTGATGCTCTCGATCGGACTCGTCGCGTTCACGGTCGTCGCGATCGGCTTCGCCGCCTGGATCCTGATGCCCGCCATCGGATTGGCCGCCGCCTTCGCGTTCGGTGCCGTGGTCGCGCCCACCGACGCCGTCGCCGTGACCGCGATCGCCGGACGCATCAACCTGCCCCGGCGCGTCGTCACGATCCTCGAGGGCGAGAGCCTGCTCAACGACGCCACCGCCCTGGTGGCGCTCAACGCCTCGATCGCGGCCATCGTCGCCGTCGTCAACCCCTGGGTCGTGGCCGGGGACTTCGTGATCGCGGTGGTCGGCGGCGTCGCGGTGGGGCTCGCGGTCGGCTGGGTTCTGGCTGCGATCCGCAAACGGCTCCACGCCCCCGTGCTCGACACGAGCCTTTCCCTCATCACGCCGTACCTCGCCTTCATCGCCGCGCAGTCCTTCGGCGGCTCGGGGGTGCTGGCCGTCGTGATCGCGGGGCTGTTCCTGGGCTACCGCTCGCCGAGCATCCAGTCGGCCGAGGCCCGGGTGGCGGAGCGGCTCAACTGGCGCACCATCGACTACCTGCTGCAGAACGCGGTGTTCCTGTTCATCGGCCTGAACCTGTCGGCGATCGTCGAGGGGGCCCTCAAGAACGGCCCTGGCGTCTGGCCGACCGTCGGGATCTGTCTCGGCATCCTTCTCGCCCTCGTCGTGGTGCGTTTCATCTGGGTGTTCGCGATCACCCTGCTCTATCGGCGCGGGCCGCGGTTCCTGCGCTCGCGCGGATGGAGCTGGCGCAACGCCGCGGCCGTGAGCTCGGCCGGAATCCGCGGGGTCGTGACCCTGATCGCCGTGTTCCTGCTTCCCCCCGAGACCCCGCAGCGCTCGTTCCTGCAGTTCCTGGCTTTCGTCGTCGTGGTCGGCACTCTGCTCGAGGGCCTCCTGCTGCCGACGATCATCCGGGCTCTCAAGCTGCCCGCACCGAACTACGACCAAGAGCATCAGGAGCGGTTCGCCTTGATGGCCGAGGCGGAGCAGGCGGGCGTCGACGAGTTGGCGAACCACCTCACGGACAGCGACGAGGAGGAGGTCGTGGAGCGTCTGCGGATGAACTCCGCCTTTCTCGAGGAGGCGATCGCGAATCCGCCCGAGGACGGCCGTGAGCCGAGGTTGGTGGCCTACACCCGCCTGCGCAAGACGATGATCGCGGCGCAGCGCCAGGCCGTGCTGCAGGCACGGCGGGAGGGTCGCTACCAGGAGCCCGCCGTGCTGTCGGTGCTCGCGGCGATCGACGCGGAGGAGACGGCGCTCAAGCTCGCAGCTCCGCGCAAGAAGGCCTGACGCGGCCGTCGGGTCAGGCGACGCCCACCCAGAGGCCGTCGCGCGCCCGCGTCATCGCGACGTAGAGTTCGCGGCGCTGCAGCTCGCGGCGTTCGAGAGCCGCGTCATCCGTGTCGGGAACCAGCCCGGCCTGCACGAGGTGCGGGGGAGTGCGCACGACCAGCACGTCCTTGAACTCGAGGCCCTTGGCGCGCTTGACCGTGCCCACCTTGACGGCGCCCACCGGCCGGCCGTCGTACATCTCGAGCTGCACCGTCGGGATGCCGGCGGCCTCGAGCGCCTGGGCCGCCTCGCGAGCATGCCAGCTGTAGAGGGCGAGCACGCCGATGTCGCCGTACCCGGTCGTGCCCCCGGAGTCGGCCACGATGCGCAGGACCCGCTCGACGAGCGAGCGATCGTGCACTGAGCGCGAGGGGAACACGGTGTAGACCGGCCGGGGACCGTGCCGTACGACCTCGGCCCGTTCGGTGGAGGCCGGCCCGCCCTCGATGTCGATGATCGCGTCGTCGGCGACGAGTGCGGCGGCGAAGTCGGCGATCTCGATCGTGTTGCGGTAGTTGCGCGTGAGCACGACGCCGCGCCCGTTGATCGCGACTCCCGCTTCGGCGAGGGTGTAGCCGCCCGGATAGATCGTCTGCTGTCCGTCACCGACGAGGTTGAGGCCGTCGGGCGCGTCGCCGACCACGGAGTGCAGCATCCGGATCATCGCGCACGACAGATCCTGCGCCTCGTCGACGATCACGGCGCCGTAGCCGGTGAGTGGTGTCTCGGCGAGCGAGCTCTCGGCCTCGAGGATGACATCCTCCCAATCGAGGATGCCGCGCGTCGCGAGCGCCTGCTCGTAGGCCACGTACAGCCGCCACACCTCGGCGCGCAGTTCGCGGCTGAGGGCTCGACGCCGCCCGGTGCGGGGGAGTCCCGCGTAGTCCTCGAAGCGGTTCAGCCCGCGGCCCTTGAGCACGTGGGCGATCTCCTCCTGCCAGTACCCGGGCGCGGAATCGACCTTGCCGAGCGGGCCGCTCTTACCGTCGCGTTCCCAGAGGTCCTTGAAGATGCGGTCGGCGGCGGTCGCGTCGATCACGACGGGGCGCCCGCGTTGGATGAGCACGTCGCGCGCGAAGCTGTGCACGCTGCGGAAGTCGATCCGATCGGCGACGTCGGGTGCGAGGCGCTCGGTGAGGGCCGACATGACCTTGGGCAGCGTGCGCACGAATGTCGTGACGAGCACCCGGCCCTGCATCGTGCGTGCCAGATGCGCCGCACGATGCAGCGCGACGACGGTCTTGCCCGTGCCGGCGGCGCCCCGGATGCGCGAGGGCCCGTTGAAGTTGCGGCGCACGAGCCGGGCCTGCGTCGGGTCGAGGAAGGCCATCCATTCCTCGATCGGCGCCGTGCGCACGCCTTCGAACAGGGCATCCTGGATCTGCTGCGAAGTCAGGGTGTCGATGGTCGCGAGCTCGGGGTGCGCCGCCGTCGCCCGAGCGGCCGTGATCGACGCGGGCAGCACGGGCTCGCGCACCGCCGTGTCGATCAGTTGGATGGGACCGGTCGTCATGGGCGGGAACAGGCGGTCGAGCTCGGTGCGCACACGGGCGATCTGCTCGGCGTTCAGACGGGTTCCGCGTCGCGCGATCTCGGTGACAGCGGCCGCCTCGCCGAGCATCGTCACGCCGAACAGATCGGTGCGGGGAAGAGCCCGGTGGGTGAACACCGCGAGGGCGCGCACCTCGCCGGCGGCGAGTCCGATCTCGGCGAGACCGATCTGCGCCGTGACGACCAGGTCGGCGAGCTTCTCGATCTCGCCCGTGACGTCGTCCTGGTCGCGGAACACCCGCCCGGCTGCGACGGTGACCTCACGCCACGCCTTGGCGTCGACGATGATGACACCCCCGGGCCCGACCAGGATCAGGTCGACGTTGGCGCGCGCCGATCCCGGCCAACGCCGGTCGGCGAGCATGCTGTACCCGAGGGGCTCGAGCTCGATGAGCGTGCGGGCGAGACGGTCCTCACTGGCCGCGGCAGCGGCGAAGTTGCGCGCCATCTGCCCGGCGACGGAGGCCAGGCGGGCGTGCTCGTCCGCGAGCCGACGCTGACGCTCCGCCTCGCTTGCGGCGGAATCCCCCGCTGCCACTGTGTCCCTCTCCCCGACGCTGGATGTCGCGCCCCCCGGCCGTTCGACACCTCCCCTCAGTGTGCCGATCGCCCTCGCGCGCGGGTATCGCGTCTTCGGGTGCCACCTGGACGGGGTGCGTACGTCAGTACTGCTGCCGGGTCGGGTAGTGATCGCTGATGCGACGATTGAAGTAGGCGCCGGGGCTGTCGGCCTCGACGAGGGCGCGATGCACCGAGGCGGGCACCGCGTAGTAGCGGTAGACGTCGCCGCTGCGGAACTCCACCTCGAGTTCGGCCGTGTCGGGGTCGTACCCGACCGCGGCGATCACGCTCGATCGCAGCGGCGATCTGCGGATGAAGGAATCCATCGTCCAGGCGACCTCGTCCAGGAGACCGCCGGAGCCGCGGACCCCGGCGTCGTGCTCGCCGGCGACGCGACCAACCGGAACCCGGAACGTGGCTCCGGCGGTCTGATGAACAGAACCGTACTCGCGCGGGTCGGCCTCGTCCACCCCCTTCAGCGGATGCGAAGCTTGGCGCGATCCTGCGGCCGACTCCGCGACCGACTTCCGGCCGATTGTCGGAACGTGTCGGATCGACGCCCCCTCGATCGTCGTGCTCACGTACCGTTCCCAGAAGGAGGATTCATGGAATACCTGCTGTTCATCGCCACCGATTCCGAGGCCGAGACGTACGACCCGGCCCAGGACAACATCGAGGAGTGGGTGACCGAGCTGGAGGCATCCGGCGCGCGCAAGCACGGCGACCGGCTGCGCCCGCCCGCCGATGCCACGACGGTGCGGGTCCGCAACGGCGAACTGCTCGTCACCGACGGCCCCTTCGCCGAGACCAAGGAGTGGATCGCCGGCTACGACGTGCTCGAATGCGCGGACCTCGACGAGGCGATCGCGATCGCGGCGAAGCACCCGATGGCACGATTCGGTCGCATCGAGGTGCGCCCGGTCTGGCCCTTCGAGGGCTGACCCGATTCGACACTGTCGAATGACTCGGCAGGAGACGAGGTGACGGGGGCGAGCGTCGAGGCGGTGCGCGCGGCGCTCGCGACCGCGCACCGCGAGGAATGGGCGTCGGTCTTCGGCGGCGTGATGCGCCTGACCGGCGATTGGACGCTCGCGGAGGACTGCGCCCAGGACGCCTTCGAGCGGGCGCTGCTCGCCTGGACCCGCGACGGGATCCCGCGCGTTCCCGGCGCCTGGCTGCTGACGACAGCCCGGCATCGGGCGCTCGACGTGCTCCGCCGGGCGCACCGCGAGCGCGGCAAGCTGCGGCTCGTGGCCGCCGAGACACCCGAGGCCGTCGAGAGTGCCGATGCGATCGACGGACACGACCCCGACTCCCTCGGCGCGGACGACATCGACGTCGCCGATGAGCGTCTTCGCCTGCTCTTCACCTGCTGTCACCCGGCGCTCGCGCTCGAGTCGCGGGTCGCCCTCACGCTGCGCGTGGTCGGCGGGCTCACGACGGCCGAGATCGCACACGCCTTCCTCGTCTCGGAGGCGACGATGTCGCAGCGGCTGCTGCGCACCAAGAACAAGATCGTGCACGCCGGCATCCCGTACCGGGTGCCCGGGCCCGAGCTGCTGCCCGAACGGGTGAGCGGCGTGCTCGCCGTGATCTACCTGATCTTCACCGAGGGGCACGCGCCGAGCGACGGGAGCACCGTGCGCGATGCGCTCGCCGAGGAGGCGATCCGGCTCGCGCGTCTCGTCGTGCGGCTGTTGCCGGCCGAACCGGAACCACGCGAACTGCTCGCGCTGCTGCTGCTCACCCACGCCCGACGCGCGGCGCGTCTGGATGACGCGGGCGAACTGGTGACGCTGGAACAGCAGGATCGATCGCGCTGGAACGTCGTCGCGATCGCCGAGGGGCTCGAGCTCGTCGAGGCCTTCGGTGCGGCTCCCGCGTCCGACGCCGGGCTGGGCGGCTACGGCGTGCAGGCGGCGATCGCCGCGGTGCACGCCCGAGCGGGGCATCCGGACGACACGGACTGGGATGCCATCGTCGCGCTCTACGACGGGCTGCGGCGGCGGCATCCCTCTCCCGTGCTCGACCTCAACCGCGCCGTGGCGCTGGGCTTCCGCGACGGGCCGGCGGCCGGACTCGCGGCCCTCGAGGCTCTCGAGGCGAACCGGCAGCTCGCCGGCAATCACCTGCTGGCCGCGGCCCGGGCCGACGCACTGCGCCGCCTCGGTCGCGTCGACGAGGCGGTGGTGGCCTACCGCCTGGCACGCACGCTGGCTCCGAGCGAAGCCGAGCGCCGGCTGTTCGATCGGCGGATCGGCGAATGCCAGGATGCTGCGCGATAGCCTCGCAGCATGGCGTCATCGCGCATCGACACCCTGATCGTCCTCGGCGCCGGGGGAGATCTCACCTCTCGCCTGCTGCTTCCCGGACTCGCCTCGCTGCTGGCCTCCTCGCGCGGGGCCGAGCTGCAGCTCATCGGCGTCGACCGCGAAGAGGTGACGAATGCCCGTTGGCGCTCCCGTGTCGCCAAGGCCTTCGCGGCGAGCCCCTCCGCCCTCGGCACGCGGGTCGCTCAGGCCTCGACCTACCTCCGGGGCGACGCGACCGACGCGACCGACCTGATGCGGGCGATCGATGCCGCGACCGGTCGGGTCGCCCTCTACTTCGCCCTGCCGCCTGCCGTCGCCGCCCTCGCCGTGGCCGCGCTCGCGGGGCAGAAGCTGCCCGCCGGCATCGTGCTCGCCCTCGAGAAGCCGTTCGGTACCGATCTCGCCTCGGCGCGCGCGCTCAACCGACTGCTGCAGACCGTCGTGCCCGAGGAGCAGGTGTTCCGGGTCGACCACTTTCTCGGCAAGTCGACGGTGCTCAACCTGCTCGGGCTGCGCTTCGCGAACCGGATCTTCGAACCGCTGCTCAGCGCACAGAACGTCGCGCACGTCGAGATCGTGATCGAGGAGGCGCTCGGACTCGAGGGCCGCGCCGGCTACTACGACAAGGCCGGTGCCCTGATCGACATGATCCAGAGCCACCTGCTGCAGGTGCTGGCCCTGGCGGCGATGGAACCGCCGTCGTCGGTCGGGTCGGAGGACCTGCGCGGCGCGATGGCGCAGGTGCTGCGGGCCACGAGGCCGTGGCTCAAGAACGGGACGGAGAGCCGCCGGGCGCGCTACACCGCCGGCAAGGTCGGTCGGCGCACGATGCCCGCCTATGCGGGCGAGCCGGGCGTCGATCCGGCGCGCAAGACCGAGACGCTGGCCGAGATGACGGTCGCGGTCGACACCTGGCGGTGGGACGGCGTGCCGTTCGTGCTGCGTTCGGGCAAGGCGCTGGGCGACCCGCGCCAAGAGATCGTCTTCACCTTCCGTGACGTGCCGCACCTGCCGACCGGGTTCAGCGCGCCGTCGCGTCAGGCGAGGCTTCGCGTCGGGGTGAACCCGGCCACGATGGAGATCGACCTCGTCACCAACGGTCGCGACGACCCCTTCGACCTGGAGTGGGACACCCTGCAGGCCCAGTTCGGCGCCAGCGAGCTCAGCGCCTACGGCGAGGTGCTCGCCGAACTCTGCGCCGGCGATCCGACCCTCTCGGTGCGCGGCGACGTCGCCGAGGAATGCTGGCGCATCGTGACCCCGGTGCTCGCCGCCTGGCGGAAGAACGCGGTGCCGCTCGACAGCTATCCGGCGGGCTCGACCGGCCCGAAGTCGTGGCGGTAGGGGGCTCGGTCGCCGCATCCGCGACCGATAGGCTGACACCATGAAGGTCTTCGTCTTCCTGGTGGCTCTCGCGTTCTTCATCGGTGCGTTCTTCCTCTTCGGCTACGCCATCGAAGCGCCCGAGCAGTGGGCGGGCCTGATGTTCTTCTCGGGGATCCTCTCGGTGGTCGTCGCGCTCGCCATTCCGTTCCACCTCCTCGAGCGCACGGACTGAGACCACGCCTGCTGCCTCGACCACGCGGGGCATCGCGCCCGCACCGCCGGCGCGCACCTTCGATCTTCTGACGCCCAGCGATCCGAGCCGCTTCTATCCCCGGTCGGGCATCCTCCCCGCCGTGGTCGCGGTACGCGATCAGACCGGTGCGTGGGATGCCGCGGGCCAGACGCGCACCCTCCAGCTGTCCAACGGCGGCACCGTGGTCGAGACCGTCCAGCTCGTCGACCGTCCCGGATTCTTCGCCTACGAGCTCACCGGCTTCACGGGCCTCTTCGGTCTGCTGGTGGATCACGCCCGGGCCGAGTGGCGCTTCGACGCCGCCGACGGCGGCACCCTGATCACCTGGACCTACAGCTTCGAGGCTCGACGTGGATGCGGCGGCATCGTCGCGCTGATCGTGCGTTTCGCCTGGGCCGGCTACATGCGGCGGGTCATGGCCGGCCTCGTGGCGGAGGTCCGCCGCGTCGTCTCCGGCTGAGCCGGATGACGGCGGCACCACCGGCAACTCTCGCCGAGTTTTCAGCTCCCGGCCGTAGGCATCGCCCCCGTTCGGGGGATATGCTCGCCGCACGAGGGGGCCGGCTATGGTCGAGACGAGAACCGCAGACACACGTACTCACTCGCGAGCAGAGGATGGTCCGGGCTGGCTCGCCGGTCTCGCCTCGGTGCTCGCACAGGCGACCCGCGTGGCGGTGCGGCTGAGACCCGACGGTCTTCTCGAGCTCTCGGATCGCGGCGAGATCCTCGGTTACGTCGACTACGTCGATCCCGTCTACGTCGCGCTCGTCGGCGACTGCCCGCAGTTCGCTGTCGAGGTCGCGCAACGCGCGACGCTCGCGGCGGCCGTCGACGACGTGCGCCGTCACCAGGGCTCGGGGGAGTCCTGGTGAGCGCTGTCGTCGTGGGCGCTGTCGTCGCCTCGGACGCCGCGCGGCGTGCAGCACCGGCCGTGACCTCCGGAGGCGGAGCGTTCGGCAGCTGGACGATCCTCGGCGAGAACTCCGACCTGGTGCGGGCGGTCGTGACCCGGGAACACGGGAAGTACGTCGTGCGCGACGAGCGCGGCGCGGTGCTCGGTCGCTATGCCGGAGCAGAGGAGGCGCTGGCGAGCGTCTGCGTCTGACCCGGGCGCGTCAGGCGTGCTCGAGCACGCGCGACACGAAGGCGTCGAGCCGCGAGGCGAGGCGAATCGCCCGCCCGGCGACGACCTCGTCGGGTGAGGGTTGCATCTCGTACTGCGGCGGGGCGATCCGGATCAGCAGCGAGCAGGCCAGGTCCGCGCAGATGTAGGTGCCGACCGAGTCGCCGCGCTCGCCGGCGCGACCCGCCCGCGGTGCCGTGAACATCGTGACCTGGGAGGAGGGCTGCGGGGTGTTGCAGAGCGAGCAGATCGCCGACCCGCCACGCAGCCGCGTCTCGGCGGCGCGTAGCACCAGTCCGACCGGGCGTCCGTCGCGCCAGTAGGCGAGATACCCGCGCTGCGGCGAGCCGGGGTCGCGCCAACCGAGGTATTCGCGATCGTCCCAGACGACCTCATGGAGGCCCGGCAGGGGCATCCGCATGGCCTCGTCCTGACTCGCGTTCACGAGCGAGTCCCGGATGTCGGCATCGGTCAGCGGCTTCATGCTGCGTTCAGCCTAAACCGGCCTGCGGCTACAACCCGCGGTCGACCATGTCGATGAGGCGCACCGCGGCCGCGCGGGCCACCTCGGGGTCGAGTCCGCGTAGCGGACCCTCGAGCACGAGCATCGCGAGCCCGTGCACGGCCGACCATGCCGAGAACTCGGCGCCCGGGCGCCGTTCGGGGGGCAGCGCGCCGACCGCGACCAGTTCGTCGAGCGCGATGCCGAGCAGCTGGAACGAGGTGCGTCCGCCCGGGCCCGCCTTCTCGGGGCTCAGTGCCTGGTCGAGGTCGCCCGGCACGGTGAACGCGGCCCGGAAGAGCCCCGGTTCGTCCCGTGCGAAGCCGAGGTAGCCGCGGCCGACCGCGCGCAGGTGCGCGTGTGCCGCCTCCTCGGCGCTGAGCGTCGCGGGCACGGCATCCCACTCGGCCTCGATCGCGCCCGCGACCAGCGATTGCGCCGCGTCGCTGACCGCCTCGACCAACTCGGAACGATCGGCGAAATGCCGGTAGGCGGCGTTCGGCGAGACCCCGGCACGCCGGGTGGCCTCGCGGAGCACGACGGCGTCGGGGCCGCCTTCGCGGGCCATCTCGAGCCCGGCGTCGAGCAGGGCCTGCCGCAGGTCGCCATGGCGGTAGCTGGCGCGCGCGACCGTCGGCATGACGACTCCTGCCCGTCTGGCTCGGTGACCTCTGGCCCCGTGGGAAGGCCGTGTGTAGATTGTGAACAGCGTACACAAAGGAGAGCGCGATGTTGACGACAACCGGCGGTTTCAGTGGATTCTCGGTCGACGATCTCGAGAGGGCCACCGCGTTCTACCGCGATACCCTCGGGCTCAAGGTGATGAGCGACTCGATGGGCCTGCGCCTCAATGTCACGGGTGGCGCGCCCGTCTTCGTCTACGAGAAGCCGAATCACGTGCCCGCGACCTTCACGGTGCTGAACCTCGAGGTGCCCGACATCGACGTCGCGGTGGACGAACTCAGCGCGGCCGGGGTGAAGCTCGAGATCTACCCCGGCACGAACCAGGACGAGCGCGGGATCGCCCGCGGACGTGCGGCGAACAGGGGCCCCGACATCGCCTGGTTCCTCGACCCCGCCGGTAACATCCTGTCGGTGCTGCAGGGCTGACCGGCCCCCGTGGCCGAGCGGTCCACCAGCCTCATCGGGCGGCTTCCAACCGGGCGGCCAGAATAGAGCGGTGCCCACCGCCCCCGCGCAGCCCCTCGAGTCCGCCCCGCTGATCGAGCTGCTGCGCTCCGACCTGATCGCGGCGCGGTTCACGGTTCCCGCGCTCGGAGCTCTCTGGGGCGCCGAGGCCGACGCGGCCCTCGAACGCGGCAACCGGGTGCCCGCCGAGCGTGCCCTGAGCCGCCGCACGACGCCGCTCGGCACCCTCGCCTCGCTCTTCGTGCTCGGATCTCCGGTCGCCCGGGACGCCGCCGAGGCGGCCCTCGCGTCGCTCACGCTCGAGGGCGCGCGCCGTCTGGGCCTCGTCGAGGAGCACGGCGATCGGGTCACGGCGCTCGTCGATCTGCGGCCCTACGACTTCCTCGACGCCCAGGGCGCCGGCTCCTGGTGGATCGCGAGCGACCTGGGCGAGCTCGCCACCGGTCGCGAGCTGCGCCCCGACCATGTGCTCGGGGTCGGCGGGGCCTCGCTGACGCTGAGCGGGCTGCTGCTGCCCGACCCCGTCGCGACGGTGCTCGACCTGGGGACCGGATGCGGCATCCAGGCCATGCACGCGTCCCGGTGGGCCGATCGCGTGGTCGCCACCGACATCTCGTCCCGCGCACTCGAGCTGGCCCGGTTCAACGCGGTGCTCAACGGCATCGAGGGCATCGACTTCCGGCTCGGCAGCCTCTACGAGCCGGTCGCGGGGGAGCGCTTCGATCGGATCGTCTCGAACCCGCCCTTCGTCATCACGCCGCGCGCGCCCGGGGTGCCGGAGTACGAGTACCGCGACGGCGGGTTGGTCGGCGATGCGCTCATCGAGCAGGTGGTCGCCGGCGCGGCAGAGCACCTCGTTCCCGGCGGGATCGCGCAGCTGCTGGGCAACTGGGAGTACCGCGCCGACGTCGACGGTCTGCAGCGAGCGGCGGGCTGGGCCGACGAGGCGGGGCTGGACGCCTGGATCATCGAACGGGAACGGCAGGACCCGTCGCAGTACGCCGAGACCTGGATCCGCGACGGCGGCACGCGGCCCGGGTCGGCCGACTTCGAGCGGCTCTGCGGCGCGTGGCTCGACGACTTCGACGCCCGGGGAGTGACGGGGGTGGGGTTCGGGTATCTGCTGCTGCGGCATCCGGACCCCGCGGCGCCGTCGATGAGGGGCCGAATGCGGCGGGTGGAACGCCTCGATGCTCCACTCGGTCGCGGCACGGCGGGCCTCGGAACGCATCTGTCGACCGCGCTCGCGGCCGCGGACTGGCAGGCCGTGCGCTCCGACGCAGAGCTGCTCGCCGCCCGATTGCAGGTCGCGGGCGACGTCACGGAGGAGCGCAGCCATTGGCCCGGCGAGGCGGACCCCAGCGTGCTGGTGCTGCGTCAGGGCGGCGGATTCCGCCGCGAGGTGCGCGTCGGCACGGAGCTCGCCGCGATCGTGGGTGCCTGCGACGGCGAACTCGGCCTCGGCGTGATCGTGACCGCCGTCGCGCAGCTGCTCGATCTCGACGTCGCGGAGCTGGAACGCTCGACGGTCGCCGAGGTGCGCGAGTTGCTGATCGACGGGATGCTGCTGCCGGGGTCGTGAGAGCGTCGTGGCGGCGCGGGCGCGGGCGCGGTGGCCGTGGACACCCGGATGCCGGGGGTTAACCCGCTGGCCCGTGCTGTCGATCCGGGGGAGGCTTGAGCCATGACAACCTCCTCTCTCGTCCGCCCGCGCGAGGGCCGCATCGTCGCCGGGGTCTGCGCGGGCCTCGCCCGCCGGTTCGGCTGGGACGTCACGGTGGTCCGGCTGATCGCGATCCTGTCGTTCGTGCTCCCCGGGTCGCAGCTGCTGATCTACGCGATCTGCTGGGCGGTCATCCCCAACGAGCCGCTGCCGTCTCCGGTGGTGACGGGCTCCAGCACCGTCTGACCGGGCACCGCTCCCCGGCCAGGCAATCCCGAGGCGCAGTCCAGCAGGCGTCCAGATCGCCCGCCTACCGTGATGGGAGGAGGTGGACGAGATGGGTGTACTGAGCCGGCTGTTCGGCACCGAGCATGGCGATATCGCCCATGACCGCGTCCTTCGCCGTTACCGCCACGTGCTCGGAACCGCTCCCATCGAGTCCCTCGAGCAGGCGCACACCGAGGCCTTCCTCGACCTCCGCGAGCCGCAGCGCGAGGCGATCTACGAAGAACTCAGCCGGGGAGCCGGCACGGGGGAGCGTCCGCTCTCGAGCGAGCCGGCCACCCTCGCGCGCTCCGCGACCCGGGCCGAACGTCGAGTGCCCGGCTCGCTCGAACGAACCCTCCGCAGCGCCGACGAACGCGGCGGATTCGGCGGCTCGCTCGTGGTCCCGGTCGTCGACCACGTGGTGGGGTCGCCGCTCGTGAGCGCCTTCCTGCCCTGGAACGGCTGAGCCTCAGACCAGGGCGCCCACTCGCGCGTCCATGCGCCGCCGTCCCAGCGCACGGTAGCGCCATCCGGCCGCCCGCCAGGCCTCGGCGTCGAGACAGTTGCGGCCGTCGACGACGATCGGATTCGCGACCTTGCGGGCGAGGACCTCGGGGTCGATCTCGAGGTAGTCGCCCCATTCGGTCAGCACGAGCACGACGTCGGCGTCGGCGACCGCCTCGTCCAGCGACTCGGTGTAGCTGAGCTCGGGGAACCGCTTGCGCGAGTTCGGCACGGCCTTCGGATCGTGGCAGATGACGGCCGCGCCCTGCAGCGAGAGCATCGCGGCGACGTTCAGGGCGGGAGAGTCGCGCACATCGTCGGAATCCGGCTTGAAGGCGAGGCCGAGCACCGCGATCCGCCGCCCCAGCAGCGAACCGTCGAGCACCTCGCGCACCAGATCGACGGCGCGCTCCCGTCGGCGCATGTTGATCCGGTCGACCTCCCGCAGGAAGGTCAGCGCCTGATCGGCACCGAGCTCGCCGGCACGCGCCATGAACGCGCGGATGTCTTTGGGCAGGCATCCGCCGCCGAAGCCGAGCCCGGCGTTGAGAAAGCGGCGTCCGATGCGCGCGTCGTACCCGATCGCGTCGGCGAGCTGGGTGACGTCCGCGCCGACGACCTCGCACACCTCCGCCATCGCGTTGATGAACGAGATCTTGGTCGCGAGGAAGGCGTTCGCCGAGACCTTCACGAGCTCGGCCGTCTCGTAGTCGGTGACGACGAGCGGCGTGCCCTCGGACAGGGTCGCGGCGTAGACCTCGTCGAGCAGCTGCCGAGCACCCGCGGGGTCTCCGTCGGGAACCCCGTAGACCAGCCGATCGGGGTGCAGCGTGTCTTTCACGGCCAGGCCCTCACGAAGGAACTCGGGGTTCCAGGCCAGGGACGCGCCGGTCTCCGACTCGGCCAGGCGATCGGCGATGCCGCGCGCCGTGCCGACCGGCACCGTCGACTTGCCGACCACGAGGTCGCCCGCCTCGAGCCAGGGAACGAGCGCGTCGATCGCCGCGTCGACGAAGCGCAGATCCGCGGCGTTCTCGCGTGGCTTCTGCGGGGTGCCCACGGCGACGAAGTGGATGCGGTTGCCCCGGGCCGCCGACATGTCGGTCGTGAACCGCAGGCGACCGCCGGCGAGCGATCGCTCGAGCAGTTCGGGCAGGCCCGGTTCGTAGAACGGCGCCCGACCGGAGGCGAGCATCGCGATCTTCGCCTCGTCGATATCGATGCCGACGACGTCGTGACCGAGTTCGGCCATGCTCGCGGCGTGGACGGCTCCGAGGTATCCGCAGCCGATGACGGTGATGCGCATGGGCGTTCCCTTCCCGTGATCGTCGACGGCCGTGACGCCTCCTCGGCGGTGTCGCTGCCGAGATGATCGCCGACCTCTTCGTCCTGTTCGGACGGTACCGGCGCCAGGGGACGGCGCAGCGACATCCCGGTTGTCAGGACGTTGAACAGTGCGGGAACTGTTGTGGGGGCCTCAGGGGCGCAACAGGCTCTTGATGGCGCGGCGCTCGTCCATCGCCGCGTAGGCCTCGGCGGCCTCCTCGAGGGGCAGCTCGAGGTCGAAGACGAGTCCGGGCTCGATGGTGCCGTCGAGCACGTCGGGTAGCAGTTCGGGGATGTAGTGCCGCGCCGGCGCCATGCCGCCGCCGACCATGATGTTGCGCGAGAACAGCACCCCGATCGGAAGACGCGACCCCCCGGCCGGAACGCCAACGTAGCCGACCCGACCGCCGCCGCGTACGGCGCCGATCGCCTGGTTCATCGACTCCTCGGTGCCCACGCATTCCAGCGCGGAGTCGGCGAGTTCGCCGCCGAGCAGGTCGCGGATCGCGGCGACGCCGTCCTCACCGCGCTCGGCCACGACATCCGTCGCTCCGAAGCGACGGGCGAGCTCGGCGCGGTCGGCGTGCCGGCTCATCGCGATCACGCGCGGAGCGCCGAGCCGGGCGGCGGCGAGCACGCCGCTCAGGCCGACGGCGCCGTCGCCGACCACGACGACGGTGCTCTCGGGCCCGACGCCGGCCGACACCGCGGCGTGGTGTCCGGTCGACATCACGTCGGCGAGCGCCAGCAGGCTCGGCACGAGGGCGTCGTCCACGGGCGCGGGGACGACGACGAGTGAGCCGTCGGCGAGGGGGATGCGGGCGATCTCGCCCTGCGCACCGGGGGTGTCGAGTCCCGCGGCATCCTTGCTGCCGAAGAAGCTGCTGTGGTCGCAGGCCGAGGTGAATCCGGCCCGACAGCTCTGGCAGGTGTTGTCGCTGAACGAGAACGCCGAGATCACGAAGTCGCCCGGCTTCACCGAGCGCACCTCGGCGCCGACCTGTTCCACGACGCCCACGAGCTCGTGTCCCATCGCCTGCGGCGCGTCGATGGGGCGCACTCCGCGGTACGGCCACAGATCGGAGCCGCACACGCACGCCGCCGTGACCCTGACGATGGCGTCCGTCGGGGCGAGGATGACCGGATCGGGCCGCTCCTCGACGCGGATTTCGCGGACACCGTGCAGGATCGTCGCCTTCATGCTCGCCAGCCTAGGTGCTCATTTCCTCGTGTGCAGGAGCCGCACGGGCCGCAGGCAGGCGCACCGGGCGTCGACCCAGCAGCAGCAGGGCGATCGAGAAGCACCCCACCCCGAGGATCGCGAGCGTCAGGTCGAAGGGGAACTCGATCTCGAGCAGAGGGGGCGCGATGGTCAGGGCGGCCGCGACGATGACGACCCGAACCGGGGGAGTCCGGCTCGGAGCGCGCCGGGTCTCCCAGCGCCCGATGAGCCTCGACAGCGCCAAAAGCAGGGCGATCACGAGGAGGTAGAACGGGATCCGCAGCCACCACCAGTTCGCAGTCCCGGGCTCGGGGCTCGCACCCGGCATCAGCAGGGCCAGGCCCGAGAGCACGATGATGATCGGCAGGTGCCAGAGGTAGATCGTCATGAGCCGGGATCCCACCAATCGGACCGTGACGGATGCCACCCTCGTGCGTATGAGCGCGGCCAGGGCGGGCCGCAGCAGCTGCAGCACGCACGCCTGCGAGAGCCCGAGCGCCACGAGAGGCAGCGTGGGCGGGTTCAGGTTTGTTGAGCATGTCGGGCGAGTACGGACCCCAGAGCGTGAGCGGGATCAGCGTCGCCCAGCTCACGATCCCCAGGATCGCCAACTGCCACCACCGTCGGGCGGCGAACCGGCCGTCGGCGTACCAGAATCCGAACTGCTGGATGAGCATCCAGACGAAGAACAGATTGACGAGGCCGATCTCGACGATCCCGGTGCGGTAGCGCAGCAGGTCGACGACGATCGCGCCGGCGAGCAGCAGCAGGACCGTGAGCCGCGGTGCCCGGGCGTGCCACCCCGAGGCGACGGGCACGAGCACCTGGCTGAGGCCGTATGCCGCCAGGAACCACAGCGGCGAGCCGGCTCCGAGCGTGACCGTGTCGAGCAGGGCGGGGTCGACGCCGATGAGCGTCGCCGCTCCGACGACGACCGCGAAGAAGACGAACAAGGGCAGCGCGGGTTCCGCCAGACGCAGCACCCGACTCGCCGCGTAGCTCGCCGCGAGGCCGCCCTCCCGCTCGGTCATCGCGGCTCCCGGCTCGCCGCGGGTCTGCATGCGGCGCCAGGCGGTGCTGCCGGCGAATCCGCCCACGACGAAGAACAACGGCATGATCTGCAGCACCCAGGTGGCGGCGTCGAACCAGGGCTGGTGCTCGAGCGGCCGGCTGACCACGAGTCCCCGAGGTCCGGTGCCGACTCCGACCTCGAGCAGATGGATGGCGACCACCAGCAGCACGCAGAACACCCGCGCGAGGTCGAGGGTCGGGTCGCGCTTCGTGACGTCGATGCCGGGGGTGGGCGTCATCGGGACGGCCTCCTCGGGCATTCTCGGACGTCCCGGGGCGTCGTCACTCGACATCCGGCGAGACGGTCGTCGGCGGCGCGAGGCTCGCGCTCACGGCCGGGTCTCCCGAGGCGGCGGCGGTGTGCTCCCGCAGCACGAGGATCGAGTGGGCGCCGACCCTGCACGCCGACCCCGCCGTGAGCACCTCGCCGTCGACATGCGCGCCTGAGGTGTCGACGATGATGTCCCACCCCACGGCGTGGTCGGCATCCGGAAGCACGAGGGGCACCGGTTGATCGTGCGCCGAGTAGTACACGATGAACGCCACGTCGGTGACCCGCTGCCCGCGCGCATCGACGCCGTGGATGCCCTGGCCGTTGAGGTACATGCCGAGCGTGCGGCCGAATCCCGACTCCCAGTCCTCCGGCGTCATCGCCGAGCCGTCGGGGGTCAGCCACTCGACATCGGGCAGCGGCTCACCCTGGGCGCGTACGATCGGCCGGCCGTCGAAGAATCGGCTGCGCCGGAACGTCGGATGCTCGCGCCGCAGCCGTGCGATCGCCGCCGTGAAGTCGATGAGGCCCTGGTCGGCCCGGTCCCAGTGCACCCAGGTGAGTTCGGAGTCCTGGGCGTAGCCGTTGTTGTTGCCGGATTGCGTGCGCCCGAGTTCGTCACCGTGCAGGATCATCGGCACGCCCTGCGACAGCAGCAGCGTGGCCAGGAAGTTGCGCTGCTGGCGCGAGCGCAGCGCGATGATCGCCGGGTCGTCGCTGGGACCCTCGACCCCGCAGTTCCAGGAGCGGTTGTCGTCGGTGCCGTCCTTGCCGTCCTCGCCGTTGGCCAGGTTGTGCTTCGAGTCGTACGAGACCAGGTCCAGCAGCGTGAAGCCGTCGTGGGCCGTGACGAAGTTGATCGAGGCGACGGGGCGACGTCCGGTGTTCTCGTAGAGGTCGGATGACCCGGTCAGCCGCGAGGCCAGCTCGCCGAGCGTCGACGGCTCGCCCCGCCAGAAGTCGCGCACCGTGTCGCGGTACTTGCCGTTCCACTCGGTCCACTGCGGAGGGAAGTTGCCCACCTGGTAGCCGCCGGGGCCGATGTCCCACGGTTCGGCGATGAGCTTGACCTGCGACACGATCGGATCCTGCTGCACGAGCTCGAAGAACGCCGACAGCCGGTCGACCTCGTAGAACTCGCGTGCGAGAGTCGCCGCCAGGTCGAAGCGGAAGCCGTCGACGTGCATCTCGGTCACCCAGTACCGCAGGCTGTCCATGATGAGCTGCAGGGTGTGCGGGTTCCCTGCGTTGAGCGAGTTGCCGGTGCCCGTGTAGTCCATGTAGAACTCGGGTTGCCCGTCGACGAGCCGGTAGTACGCCGCGTTGTCGATCCCGCGCATCGACAGGGTGGGACCGAGCTGGTTGCCCTCGGCCGTGTGGTTGTAGACGACATCCAGGATGACCTCGATGCCCGCCGCGTGCAGGGCGCGCACCATGCCCTTGAACTCCTGCACCTGCTGCCCGAGGGCTCCTGCCGAGGAATACGCCGCATGCGGAGCGAAGTAGCCGATCGTGTCGTAGCCCCAGTAGTTGCTGAGGCCCTTCTGCTGCAAGGTGCTGTCGTCGACGAACTGGTGCACCGGCATGAGCTCGATCGCGGTCGCGCCGATCTTCTGGAGGTGACCGATGACCGCGGGGTGGGCGAGGGCGCCGTAGGTTCCGCGCTGGTCGTCCGGGACATCCGGATGCAGCTCGGTCAAGCCCTTCACGTGGGCTTCGTAGATCACCGATTCGGCGAGGGGCGTGCGCGGGGCGCGATCGCCGCTCCAGTCGAAGAAGGGGTTGACGACGACGCCGTGCAGGGTGTCTTTGGCGGAGTCGTCGTCGTTGCGCTGCTCGGGGTTGTCGAACCGGTATGAGAACAGCGACTGCCCCCAGCGGATGTCGCCGGTCGTCGCCTTGGCGTACGGGTCGAGCAGGAGCTTGGCGGGGTTGCAGCGCTGGCCCTTCGTGGGATCCCACGGTCCCGCCACTCGGTAGCCGTAGCGCTGCCCGGGTTGCACTCCGGGCAGGTAGCCGTGCCAGACGTAGCCGTCGACCTCGGTGAGGGGGATCTGCGTCTCGCTCAGCTCGGCGTCGAAGAGGCACAGCGTGACGCTCTCTGCCACCTCGCTGAAGAGAGCGAAGTTGGTTCCGTTTCCGTCGAAGGTGGCTCCCAATGGGTACGCCGTTCCCGGCCAGAGCTGCATGCCGTCGACGCTACTGGCTCGACGTCGGGATCACCCGTGGGGCACGCTCGCCGTCGCCGTCGCCGTCGCCGTCGCCGCCCCGCTCCGCACCGACCCCACTCGCGCGCAGCAGGCGTCGATGCGTCGGATTCCTCGGGATGAGCGGGATCGACCGTCGATGGAGTCGATCACCGGGCGGAGGAATGAGGTCATAGCGGGTGCCGTCTCGCCTGATCTTCCATCCGTTGTTGTGCGTCAGCAGATGATGATGGCGGCAGAGGAGGATGCCGTCGTCGACATCGGTGGATCCGTGGTCGCGGTGCCATTCGTTGATGTGATGGGCTTCGGTCCAGGAGGGCGGTCGCTCGCACTCGGGGATCGCGCATCCGCCCCAGATCGCGGCGAGCACGGTCCGCTGAGCCTGGGTGAACCGCCGTCGGCTGCGCCCGAGTCGCAGCGGCGTTCCGTTGTCGTCGAACTGGATCGCCACGCTGCCCTCAGCGCACGCGATCCGTTCGGCCGTTCCCGTCGAGATCGCCGAGGTCTGACCCTCGAGGTGAGCTCCTCCCGCTCCCCGCGCGAGGTCGGCCAAGGCGACATGCACGCGTACTGCGGGGGTGCGCGTGCCGAACACGCGACCCTCGTCGGCTGCCGCTGCGATGCGGACCATCTCGATCAGAGCGTCGAGAGCGAGTTGCTCGGTCGTGCGCCGATCCTGAATGACGGCGTCGGCACGAGCTCGTGCGCTCGGGTCGACGAACCGGGGTCCGCCGCGGCGTGGCGCGGTGACGGCGTCGATCGCGTCGGTCAGCAGAGCGGCGGACTCGGGGTCGAGCAGACCACTGAGTCGGGTCGTGCCGTCGGATTGCGGCGTCAGCCGCAGAAACCTCTTGTCGCGCAGGGCCGCTTCCCGATCGGCGATGCCGGCCTCGTCGAGGTCGTCGCGCAGCTCGCGCGCCCGTCGTGCCACCTTCTCGGGCGGCAACTCGCGCGCGGTGCTCAGCAGAGCGCGCGCCGCATCTGCGAGATCGTCGGCGGCGACATCGGCTGAGGGCGAGCCCAGTCCGGTCTGGATGGCCGCAGCGGCCCCGATCGACAGCGCACCTTCCGTGACGCGCGTTGCCACCTCGCTGAGCCACGGCGCCGGATCGCCCAGCATGGCACCGACCGAGGTGATCGCTCGCGCTTCGGGGCCCGAGGTACCCGTGAGCTGCGAGACCAGGGCGTCGGCCGTGCGCGCGCCGGCTCGCTGTGCGAGGCCGTCGTAGCCGAGCTCGAGCGAGGACCGAGCCGCGACCACTCCGGCAAGGGTGGCGAGCCCGGCATCGACGACTCGACGGGTCTGAGCCCACTGCCGCATCGCCTCGATCAGCTCCTCATCGCTGGCGTGCGCGATCGCTGTGAGGTCGGGGACCTCCAGATGCGTGGTCGCGATCAGGGGCATGGAACGATCCTCCTACAAAGGGAACAAGAATTCTAGATATGCTCACCTGTTGGTGGACAACTATCGAAGATAGATCCTGTGGAGGAGGGGCGCGGGAGCATCGGCCGAGCGCACGGGAGACGTACGGGAAAGGCACGCAGGGCACACGCGCGGCTGCGAAAGAAGGCCCGCCGCACGCCCGTGGGAGCCCCGACCATGGCTCCTGACGTCCAGCTGCCAGGTGCCGCCCAGGTTCATGAAGAAGCATGGATCCGACCCCGCTTGTTCCGGTGTGACGTTATCCACCGTGCAGAACGGCGACGTGGGTCCGCTCCATCAGAGGACGCACACTGGGCGTCCCGCGCGTGCACGGTGCCGCGCTCGACTCGAAAGTGCTCGTCCTTGTTCCTTCAGAAGAGCGCGTCCGCGCGCCCCGATCGCCCCCGTGACCACCACCCCCGCGACCACCACCCCCGCGACCATCGCCCCGACGGCCACCCGAACTCCCGCCACCACCCGCACGACCGCGCCCCGCTCGCCGGCTTCCTCCGGGTCAATCGCTCCGTTCTCGCCATCGTGGCCACTGCAGTCGTCGTCGCCGCGGTCGGCATCCACGAGTTGCCGGCACAGGCGGCGACGCAGCAGCTGCCGTTCGCGGCCTCGGAGGCGCAGGGACTGAAGGTGGCGGCATCCGCATCGTCCGGCGTGCGCGTCGAGCGCGACGGGTTCACCGTGACGACCTTCTCGATGGTGCAGTGGCCGATCGATCCCTCGAGCCCGGTCAGCAGCCCCTTCGGACCGCGCGCGGCACCGTGCGCCGGCTGCTCGACCTTCCACCGCGGGGTCGATTTCACTCCCGGTGCGGGCACGCCGATCGCAGCCATCGCCGACGGGGTCGTCACCGAGGTAGGCAATCCCTCGGGTGAGCTCGGCGTCTACGCGATCATCCAGCACGACATCGACGGGGTGATCGTGAGCAGCGTCTACGGCCACATGGCCTCCGGCTCCCTGCGACTGAGCGTCGGTCAGACGGTCGCGCGCGGCACGATCGTGGGGCTGGTCGGCGACACCGGCGAGAGCACAGGACCGCACCTGCACTTCGGCATCCTGGACGCGGCGGGCACCCCGATCAACCCCGTCGACTGGATGCGCACCCACGCGAACGAGGCCTGGCACCCCGCCAGCTAGCCTGATCCGGTGAGCGACCCGATCCTGCGCCCCTACCGCGACGATGACCTCGATGCCCTCGTCGCGGTGAACGACGCCGCGTACCCTGCGGTGCCGATCACCCCCGCCGTCGAGTTCGCCGAGCTGGTCGCGATGAGCTCGGTGCGACTCGTCGTCGACGACGGGCGGCCCGCCGGCTTCCTGCTCGGGATGCCGCCAGGGCTCGACTACCGGAGCGAGAACTACCTGTTCTTCAGCGCGCGCTCCGACGACTTCGTCTACGTGGATCGCATCGTGCTGAGCCCGCACCTCCAAGGCCGGGGGATCGGTCCACGCCTCTACGAGGCGGCCTTCGCCGAGGCGCGGCGCGTCGGCGCCTCGGAGGTGCTGTGCGAGGTGAACCTCGAGCCCCCGAACCCGGGCTCGCTCGCCTTCCACAGCCGGCTCGGGTTCGTCGAGGTGGGCCGGCAGTCCACGAAGGGCGGCGCCAACATCGTGGCTCTCCTCGCGGCGCCGGTCGGCGGTAATCTGACCGCATGATGGCGAGCAGCATCGCGAGCAGGCTGAGTCGCGTGGTCGCCGCGGTCGAGCTGCTGCTCGCGCTGACCACCACACTGACGAGCACGCCGACGAGTTCGACCGTGTCCGCGGCGTTCGTCGTGGCCGTGCTGGCCATCGTCGCCGTCCTCATCGCGCGTGCTCTGCCGCCGCGCTGGGGCGGCATCCCGCTCGGTGTCGGGGCCCGCGCCGCCCTCGATCGCATGGTGCCGCGCACCGCCCAGACCGACCCCGCCGCGCGGGGTCACCGCCGACCGCGAGCACCGGGCCGTCTGCTGCCGGCCGTCTGACTCCTGCCGTGCCCACCTCCGGTGGGGGCGATGGCCGAACGAACTCATCCTTCCGTTCGACCTGTCAGGAGACACCCATGGACATCTTCGACTTCCCCCCGATCGCCGCCCTTCTCGATGGGGCGTCCACCGCTCTCGCCGCCCTCGGCGGGGTCGTGACGCCAGGCGTGGCGATCGTGCTCGTCACGATCGCGATCCGCACGGCCCTGATCCCGCTCGCTCTCGCGACCGTCCGCGCCGAGGGCCATCGGCGCCGGCTTGCACCCCGCATCGCCCAGCTGCGCTCCCGCTTCGCCCGGCAGCCCGATCGTCTCCAGCGCGAGACTCTCGCCCTCTACGCCGCCGAGAAGGTCTCGCCGATCGCCGGCCTGCTTCCGGGTCTTGCGCAGGCCCCCGTGCTGACTCTGGTGTATGCCCTGTTCACCTCGCCGACGATCGACGGCCACGCCAACGCCCTGCTGAGCGCCACCTTCCTGGGTGCTCCGCTCGGCCGGCACCTGATCGCGGCCACGAGCGGATTCCTGGCGACGGACGGTGTCGCGATCGCGCTCCTGGTCGTCATCGCGATCGTGGCCGGGCTCTCGCGACGGGCTGCCCGACGCATCGCGGTGCCGCTCGATCCCGCCCAGCAGGGGATCGCCGATCTGCTCAGCTGGACCCCGTTCCTGACCGTGATCTTCGCCGCGATCGTGCCCTTGGCCGCCACCGTGTACCTCGCCGTGTCGACGAGCTGGACCCTGGTCGAACGCGCCGTGATGCGTCGAGTGCTCTGGGCCCGGTAACGGGGGAGGGAGCCGTTAGAGTCAAGCCATGGTGACCGCTCCGACGGTATCGATCGTCATCCCGGCCTACAACGAGGAACGCACCATCCGCGCCTGCGTGGTGGCGGCGATCGAGCAGACGGTGCCGGCCGACGAGATCATCGTGGTCGACAACCGCTCGACCGACGGCACCCGCGCGGTGTTCGACTCCCTGCGCATCGAATACCCGGATGCCCCCCTGCTGATCCTGGAGCAGAACCGCGAGCAGGGCCTGGTTCCCACCCGTAACCTGGGGCTCGACCACGCCATCGGGGAGGTGATCGGCCGCATCGACGCCGACTCCGTGCTCGAACCGGGGTGGGTCGAGGAGGTCAAGCAGATCTTCCTCGATGACACCGTCGACGGCGCGACCGGGCCGATGATCTACTACGACATGCCGCTGCGGCGTTTCGGGCTGCGCGCCGACGACGGGTTGCGGCGGGCGATCCTCAAGCTCGCCCGCGACTACCACTTCCTGTTCGGCAGCAACATGGCGCTGCGCGCGTCGGCATGGCGCGACATCCGGGAGCACGTCTGCCGTGACGAGGCCGACGAGATGCACGAGGACATCGACCTCAGCATCCATCTCTCCCAGCGCGGTCATCGGGTCGTCTACGCCTCGAAGATGGTCGCCGGGATGTCGGCCCGCCGCCTCGACGACAACCCGCGCGACTACTTCCACTACGTGCGCCGCTGGGAGCGCAGCTACGACAACCACGGCATCACCGACCCGGCCCTGCGCGCGCCGATGGTGGTCTTCTCGGCGATCTACCCCGTGCTCAAGGGGGTGCGCATCAACCAGATGCGCCGCGCCGGATCGGCGCGGTAGGCCGCTCCACCGGGCGCCTCTGGCACGCTGAGGGGATGCCCTCCTTCGTCATCACGGCCCTCGACAGCGGTCCCGCCGAGTTCGAGGCGGTCCTGCCGCTGCGCGCGCGGGTGCTGCGGGTCGTGCCCGGCCCGGATCGTGCCGACTACGTGCTGTGCTTCGCTGAGCGGCCGATCCCGTTCCGGCCGCCCGCGGGCTTCGACCTCGATCGAACCCAGCCCGGATTCCGCACCCGCGACGAGGACGGCGAGGTCATCCTCGTGCAGGGGCTCGTGGTCTGCACCCGAATGGTCGGCGACAGCTTCTCGGCCGGCATGACGGGGCTGCCGATCAACATCGCGTACGTGATCGACAACACGGTGACCCTCGACGCCGCGCTCGACTTCGGCAAGATCGAGTTCGCGGCGATCGGCTACGTCGACGACAGCCCCGTCGAGGTGCTGCTGCCCGGGGAGGATCCGGCGGGCTGAGGCCCGAGGCGCCCGCGGCGCCCGTGGTCACCGCGCGAAGACGTCGTCCAGGGTCACGGGCTGCAACGCACGGTCGCGGATGAGCTGCAACAGCTGGTCGAACACGTGCGTGACGGGGTCGAAGTTCGCATGCCCGATCACGATGTGCTGCGGGAGGAACCATTTCTGCGCGAACTGCACGACCTGCGCCTCGGTGATCCGGCCGGAGTCCGAGAGCGTGCCGAACCACAGCACGGGCTGCGTGTAGCCGACGGCGTGCGCCGCCGCGCGCACCCGGGCGTCGAGATAGCCGAAGGGCGGTCGATAGTAGGGGGCGGCATCCACCCCGAAGGTGTCTTTGATGAACGTGCCGCAGCCGGTCAGTTCGTTCTGAATGGCGCCCGCACTGAGCTTCGTCAGGTCCGGATGCGACATCGTGTGATTACCGAGCTGGATCTGGCCGTTCTCGACCAGCGGTCGCATGGCCGCGGCGTTGTCGGTCCACGAGGAGTACTTCTTGGTCACGAAGAAGGTCAGGCGCATTCCCGTGCGACGGCAGAGCTCGGTGTAGGCGGCGACGACCTCGCTGCTGGCGCCGTCGTCGACGGTCAGGGCCAGCAGGCTGCCGCTGCCGGGGAGGCCGTACAGGGTGGCGCCGGGGAGCTTCACTCTGGTCAGTTGCGGAGCGCCGAAGTGCGGCGGCAGAGGCGTCGCCGAGGGGATCGGATCGGGGTGGGCGCGGGGAGACCCGCTCGCGACCGACGGACCGGGTCGCGGGGTCGTCGGTGTCGGGGCCGATGCGCGGAACCCGCCCGCGACGGCCTCGCCGGCCACGACGGCACCCGCGCCGAGCCCGAACCCGAGCACGGTGAGTCCGACCCGGGTAAGGAAGCGTCGGCGGTCCATGGCTGCCACGGGGCACAGCCTAGGTGCCGCGGGGCTAGACTCGTCGCTGAACACGGGAGTCCGGTGTGCCGGGCTGAGAGGAAGCTGATCGAAGCTTCGACCGTCGAACCTGATCCGGATCATGCCGGCGCAGGGAGGCAGATTCTCGGAACCCGTGCCCTCACTCACCTCAGAGAGGCACGAACATGGCAACGACATCCACCGGCAATCACTCGCGGATCGTCTGGCGTTGGCGCGTCGTCGACATCGTCGTGGCCGCCGTCATCGGCGTCGCCACGGGCCTGATCTACTGGGCCTGGCAGTTCCCGGCCGCCGGGATCGCCGCGGCCCTCCCCGGGGTGCAGAGCCTCGGGTACGGCCTCTGGCTGCTTGCCGGCGTCCTCGCGGCTCTCGTGATCCGCAAGCCGGGGGCCGCTCTGTTCGCCGAGCTCGTCGCGGCGATCGTCGAGGCGCTCGTCGGCAACCAGTGGGGCGGCGCGGTCACGGTGCTCTACGGCGTCGTCGAGGGACTCGGCGCCGAGCTGGTGTTCGCGGCATTCCTCTACGCCAACTGGCGGTTGTTCGTCGCGATCCTGTCGGGCATCCTCGCCGGGATCGGCGGGGCGATCCTCGATCTGGTGCTGTACTACCCCGGGTCGACCCCGGTGTTCTCGCTGGTCTACGTCATCTCGTTCGCGGTCTCCGGTGCGGTGCTGGCCGGCGTGGTCGGCTGGCTGATCGTGCGGGCGCTGGCGCCGACGGGCGCGCTCAACCGCTTCGCCTCGGGGCGGCAGCGAACGGCGGAGGTCTGACGAACCGCTCCGAGTCGCCGACCCCGGCCGCGGTCGAGGCGCGCGGCTGGGGCTGGCGTCACGCCGGGCGCCGCGCCTGGGCCCTTCGCGAGCTCGAACTCCGGATCGAGCCGGGAGAGCGCATTCTGCTGCTCGGCCCCTCCGGATCGGGCAAGTCGACTCTGCTGGCGGGGCTCGCGGGCGTTCTCGGCGGCGACGAGGAGGGCGAGAGCGCGGGTACTCTGCGCGTTGCCGGTCGCGACCCGGCTTCGGCGCGCGGGGCCGCCGGACTCGTGCTTCAAGACCCGGACTCGCAGGTGATCATGTCGCGCGTCGGCGACGATGTCGCGTTCGGCTGCGAGAACCTCGGCGTGCCTCGCGACGAGACGTGGAGCCGCGTGCGGGAGGCGCTCGAGCTGGTCGGGCTCGCGGTGCCGCTCGGTCATCCGACCGAGGCCCTCTCGGGCGGTCAGAAGCAGCGGCTCGCCCTTGCGGGGGCGCTCGCGATGCGCCCGGGGCTGCTGCTGCTCGACGAGCCGACCGCCAACGTCGATCCGGAGGGCGTGATCCGGGTGCGGGATGCCGTCGCGGCCGTGCTGCAGCGCACCGGCTCGACCGCGATCATCGTCGAGCATCGCGTCGAGGCCTGGCTCGATGTCGTGGACCGCATCGTGGTGCTCGGCTCGGACGGGAAGCTGTTGGCCGACGGAGCGCCGCGGTCGGTGCTGGCCCGCCAGGGCGACGCTCTCGCGGCGGCCGGCGTCTGGGTGCCCGGGCGTGAGCCGCGGATCACGCGCCGCGCCGCAGCGGGGGAACGCACCCCGCTGCTCGGGGCGCAGGAGCTGCGCATCGCCCGCGTCGCGGGTGCCACGCTTCCGAGCCGGATCGATGCAACCGTCGAGTCCGGAACGGTGCTCGCGCTCACGGGCGCCAACGGCACGGGCAAGACGACCCTCGCCCTCACCTTGGGCGGGCTTCTCGCCCCGGCGGGCGGTGAGTTGCGGGCGAGCGACGGCTTCGCCGGGGGAGTCGATCCTCGGCCGATCCGTTGGCGCTCGCGCGAGCTGCTGAGCCGCATCGGCTCGGTGTTCCAGACTCCCGAGCACCAGTTCCTCACCGCCACCGTGCGCGACGAGCTGGCACTCGGCCCTCGAGCGCTCGGGGTGCCCCCGGCCGAGGTCGACGCGCGCGTCGGCGCCCTGCTCGAGCGCCTCGATCTCGCCTGGCTGGCGGCGGCCAACCCCTTCACGCTGTCGGGCGGGCAGAAGCGACGCCTCTCGGTCGCCGCGGTACTGGCCGCGCGACCGCGCATGCTCGTGCTCGACGAACCCACCTTCGGGCAGGATGCCCGCACCTGGGCTGCCCTCGTCGCTCTTCTGGACGAGCTGCGGGCCGAGGGCGCGGCGGTGGTGGCGGCGACCCACGACCGCCGCCTGATCGCCGAGCTCGACGCGGGCGAACTCGTGCTGCAGGGGGTCGCGGCGTGAGCGCAGCCGTGGTCTCCCTCGAACTGCGGCGGGGCGCAGCGGCGGTCAACCCGGTCGCCAAGCTCGCCGCGACCCTGGTGCTGGCCGTCGCGCTCGCCCTCTCGGTGGATGCCGTCTCGGCCGGCGTCGCCCTGGCTCTCGAACTCGCTGCGCTGCCGCTCGCGGGGCTCGGCTGGGCGCCGTTCTGGCATCGCACCTCGGCGCTCTGGATCACGGCGCCGCTCGCCGGCGTCACGGTCGCCCTCTACGGCAAGGCATCCGGTCGTGTCTACGTCGATGCGCTGCTCGTGCACGTGACCGACGGATCGCTGCACCTGGCTCTCGTGACCGTCCTTCGCGTGCTCGCGATCGCGCTCCCGGCGGTCGTGCTGTTCGCGACCGTGGATGCCACGGAGTTCGCCGACGCCCTCGCTCAGCTGTTGCGCCTTCCCGCCCGGTTCGTGCTCGGCGCCCTTGCCGCCTTCCGCCTGTTCGGGCTGATGCGCGACGACTGGCGCGCCCTCGAGCTCGCCCGCCGGGCGCGCGGCGTGGCCGACCGCGGACGCCTCCGGCGCTTCGCCGGCTCGGCCTTCGCCCTGTTCGTGCTGTCGATCCGCCGGGGAAGCGCGCTCGCGACCGCGATGGAGGCCCGTGGATTCGGCGGCCCGACACCGCGCAGCTGGGCCCGTGCCTCGTACTTCGGGCGCCGGGAGGTGCTGCTGATCGCGGTCGCGACGGCGATCGCCGCCGCCGCCGTCACCGCTGCAGTCGCGACCGGGCAGTGGGTGTTTCTTGGACACTGATCTCACAGACGCGGGCACGCCGGGCGAGCCGCTCGACCCGTCGGGCCTCGAGCGGCTCGCATCGGCCATCACCCGCTCGAACCCCTCCGGTCGCGTCGTCGTGCTGATCGACGGCCGCTCCGGCTCGGGCAAGACCGTGCTCGCGCAGGGCCTGGCGCCCCGGCTGGGCGCCCAGTTGGTCAGCCTCGACGACGTGTACCCGGGATGGGACGGGCTCGAGGCCGGCTCCACAGCGGTCCACGAGACGATGCTGCGTTCGCGCGACCCGGGGTGGCGGCGCTGGGACTGGGCGACGGACGGACCGGCGGAATGGCATCCGATCGACCCGGAGCGCCCCCTGATCGTCGAAGGCTGCGGGGCGCTGAGCCGGACGAATCGGGCGATGGCCGGCTTCGGGATCTGGCTCGAACTGGATGCCGCCGAGCGCCGTCGCCGCGCCTCGGCCCGCGACCTCGGTCGCTTCGACCCCTACTGGGATCGCTGGGCGGCCCAGGAGGACGCCTTCGACGCTCGCGAGCACCCGCGTCGCCTCGCCGACCTCGTGATCGCCGCCTGAGCGCCGTCGCGGTCGGGTCCTGCCGCGGTCAGGCCCAGCCGAGCTCGTGCAATTGCTCGTCGTCGAGCCCGTAGTAGTGCCCGATCTCGTGTACGAGGGTCACATGCACCTGATCGCGCAGCTGCTGCAGGTCGTCGCTCACCGAGAGCAGCGGCTCGCGGTACAACACGATGCGGTCCGGCAGTTCGCCGAACCCGTAGCGCTCGCGATGCGTGATGGCCACCCCCTGGTAGAGGCCGAGCAGTTCGAGCGAGCCGTCGTCGGGGCGATCCTCGGTGACGAAGACGACGTTCTCGATGCCCTCGACCATCTCGTCGGGTAGCAGATCGAGCTCGTCGATGACGAGCCTCTCGAACGCCTCGTTGTCGAGCTCCAGGGTCATCAGAATCCCTCGGGCGCCTCGGCCGACTCCGGATCGAGGGCCGCGATGAGCGACCATTGCAGCTCGCCGAGCCAGGCGTACACATCTGCGAGCTCGTCATCGGGCAGCGGGTCGTCGTCGTGACGGATGCCGAGGCGCTCCGCCAGCACGAGGCGCAGGTCGGTCAGTGCCGGAAGCCAGCGCTCGGCGTCATCGCGCTCCACCGACAGCCGCTGCTCGGGTGAGGCGACCAGCGCAGCCGAGATCAGCCCGGAGTTGGCGGACTTGCGCTCGACGAGCCCCTCGCGGGTGTACGTGCGGAATTCCGCGGCAGCCTCATCGTCATCCGGGTAGGCGTTCGGGAACAGCCGGGCGAGCGCCGGATCCTCTGCGAGGTCGGCATCGTCGAGCTGCTCGTGCACGAGCTCGTCGTACTGGGCGAGCAGGGTGGTGAGCAGTTGGCGTTCGAGCGCAGTGAACTCGATCAGCACTCCCGTGATCGCCGGTTCGATGCGCATCAGCTCGCCCGATCCACGGTCGCCCAGAGTCCGAACTCGTGCATCGCCTCGGTGTGCCGCTCCATCTCTTCGCGCGGTCCGGTGGCAACGATGGCACGACCGTCGTGGTGCACCTGCAGCATGAGGCGCTCGGCTTCGGCCTTCGAGTAGCCGAAGTAGCTGCGGAAGACGTGGGTGACGTACGACATCAGGTTGACCGGGTCGTTCCAGACGATGGTCTGCCACGGCAGATCGGGGGCGATGCGGCTGCCGGTGCGGGTCTCATGCGAGGTGCCGGTCGACGTCCCGCTCGCGACCGCCGTCTCGACGGAAAAGTACATGGGGTGGATGACGGGGCTCGAACCCGCGACAACCGGCACCACAAGCCAGTGCTCTACCAACTGAGCTACACCCACCATGCGCGCCACGCACTCCTGGTGGAGCGCGGGCAACTCAACGATTCTAGGGCACGAGAGGGGCCCATGACTCCACCGTCTCGGCGGCAGCCGTCTGAGCCTGCTCGCTGCTCGGTCCGGGGTCCGCCACGAAGACCACCTTGCGGTAGTAGGCGAGCTCCCGGATCGACTCGAGGATGTCGGCGAGAGCCCGGTGCCCGCCGTTCTTGGTCGGAGCCTGGAAGTACGCGCGGGGGTACCAGTGCCGTGCCAGCTCCTTGATCGACGAGACGTCGACGCTGCGGTAGTGCAGGTGACCGTCGACGCGCGGCATGTACTTCGCCAGGAACGACCGATCGGTGCCGATCGTATTGCCGGCCAGGGGTGCGGTCTGCGCATCCGGCACGAACTTCAGGATGTACTCGAGCACCTCGTACTCGGCCTCGGCCAGGGTCACTCCGTGGGGGATCTCGTTGATCAGGCCGCTCTCGGTGTGCATGGCCGTGACGAAGTCGCCCATGTTGTCGAGGGCGGACTGATCGGCCTTGATCACGATGTTGAAACCCGGGTCGAGCAGCTTCAGTTCGTAGTCGGTGATCACGACCGCGACCTCGACCAGTTCGTCGATCGTGAGATCGAGTCCGGTCATCTCGCAGTCGATCCAGACCAGGACATCGGGATGTGCAGCCACGCGGTCAGCCTAGCGAAGGCAGGCGACCGTCCTCGCGACGGCCGGGAATGCCGCCGCCCCGGCCGAGGTTGCGACGAGGTGATCGTCGACCTGTACAGCTCGAGCTTCTGCGCCGCCTGCACGGCCACGCGGGCCGTGCTGGAACGCGCCGCAGAACTCGTGCCCGCGATGGAGCTCGTCGAGCGCAATGTCGCCTCGTTCCCGGATGACGCCGAAGCGGCGGGCATCCGCGCGACGCCGACCGCGATCGTTCGCGATCGCGACGGAGCCGAGGTCTTCCGCGCCGAGGGTGTTCCGACCCTCGACCAGGTGCTCGTCGCCCTGGCACGGGCGGTCTGACCGCGGTTGCTCCGGGTCGCTGCGCTACCCTGAAGCCGCGCCCTCGTAGCTCAGCGGATAGAGCAGGAGCCTTCTAATCTCTTGGTCGCAGGTTCGATTCCTGCCGAGGGCACCAAGGAACGTCTACTCGCGGTGCTTCTCATCTCTTGGTCGCAGGTTCGATTCCTGCCGAGGGCACCAAGGAACGTCTACTCGCGGTGCTTCTCATCTCTTGGTCGCAGGTTCGATTCCTGCCGAGGGCACCAAGGAACGTCTACTCACGGTGCTTCTCATCTCTTGGTCGCAGGTTCGATTCCTGCCGAGGGCACCAAGGAACGTCTACTCGCGGGCGACCGACCCCAGCACGGCCGTCGGTGTGTTGAGCGGCAGTTCGGGGGCGCGCTCGGCCGACTCGTGGTTCACGGCGGAGTACTGCTCTTCGGCCCAGCGCTGCTGTTCGAGCACGACCGGGTCGACGGCGCTCTCGGCGTACTGCCAGCGCTCGACGTCGGCAGCGAAGAGCTTCTTGGCTCGGCTCGGCCTATGCAGCCATTCGACGAGCCGGTCGCGGTACTCCTCGAGCGTCTGCTCGGCCTGGTAGCTGTAGCTCACCGAGTTGGTGCGCATCTCGGCGAGCTGGTGCGTCGCCCAGTCGGCGGCGAGCGAGGCCCCGGCGATCGGCAGCAGCCGCACGGTCACGTCGGCCTGGCTCGCGAGCCGCTCGGCGTGCTCGCGGGAGGCCGGCGACTGACTGTGCCAGCTCGCCGCGCCATGGCCGGCTGCGATGAGTGCCGCGACCGCGGCCGAGCGGGTCTCGTGATCGCGCTGAGCGATCACCCGCTTGGTCGTGCCGCGTCCGATGCCGGCGGCGACGAAGCCGGCGACGACGATCGCGACGAAGGGGATGATCGCGGTCGAGATGATGCGCCATCCACTGTCGGACCGGATCCAGTCGAGAAGATCGTTCCACGGTTGCATGAGCCGCACGATACGCCGACCCCGGCGGATCGCCGAGCAATCGTCGCGCGTCGTCGAAACTCTCAGTCTTCGGTTCAGCCCGAGACTTAGTGAGCCGGGACGTCGCTACCGCAGCGCATCGACCGCCTCATCGGCCGTCCAGAAGTCGCCGACCACCAGAAAGCCTTGCGCTCGGGCCCGCAGCCGCTTGGCGCGGTAGCGCTCTCCCTCGGCCGAGTCGATCGGCTCGACGTAGCCGAGCACGGTGCCGTCGCGACGGGTGATGCGGGACAGCCGGCCATGCAGGGCGAGAACCGAGATGGCCGGATGCGGCGCCGCGAGCGGCAGCGGAGTCGCGCGTTCGAGGAGGTCCATGACTCGAACATACGTTCGACCCCCGACATCGGGGTCAGCGTCGAGCCTCGGCTCCGACCCCGGGCAGCGCGAGGTCGGCGTCGACGACCTTGCCGGCACGGGCGGTCTGGGCGAGCACGATCCCGACCAGTACGATCGCGGCGCCGACGATCTGCACCGGGTCGAGCCCTTCGCCGAGCCACAGCCAGGCGACCAGGAAGGCGAAGAGCACCTCCGACGACGCCACGATGCCTGCCGCCGTCGCCGAGAGGTGCTTGAGCGCCGAGAACGAGAGCAGGAAGGGCAGGAACGAGCCGAAGACGACGGTCGCGGCGAGCGGGAGCACCAGCGGCAGCTCGAAGGCCCCGTGCGATCCGCCGAGCGGAACCGGCTTGCCGAGTACGGAGGGATCCAGCTGCCACCATCCGCTGAACACCGCCCAGAACGCCCCCGCGAACAGCCCGGTCCAGAAGGCGACGGCGAGCGGCGAGGTCGCGCTGACCTGACGCTCGCCGACGACGAAGTAGAGCGTGAGCGTGATCGCCGCGACCAGGGCGAGCACGACGCCGAGCGGGTTCAGGTCGCTCGCCCAGATGCGGGCGACGATCGCGAGACCCACCAGAACGCAGGCGATCGCAACCCAGAGTCGGGCCTTGACCTTCTCGCGGAACACGAAGAACGCCACAAGAGCGACGAGCAGCACCGCCGTGTACTCCAACAGGAGGGCGATGCCGACCGGCAGAAGCGCGAGGGCCGAGGCGTAGCTCGCCTGCAGCAGGGCGACGCCGGCCACGCCGAGCACGGCCATCACGAGCAGTTGCCGAGGCCGCATCCGGAATCCGCTCCGATCGGTCAGCAGCAGCACGATTCCCGCCAGGACGGCGGTGCCCATGGTGCGGAACAGCGTGAGCTGGGTCGCGCTGAGGCCGCCCTCGACGAGCAGCTTGGTCATGCTGCCGTTCGCGCCGAACAGCAGCGCACCGAGCAGTGCGTAGAGGTAGCCCACGGGGTTCGGCGTCGTGTTCAGCGGCGCTCGGTGCCGTCGATCGCGAAGGGCTCGATCGCGGCGAGCTCCTCGTCGCTCAGCGGCGCGGCGCCGACGGCGCCCAGGCTGCTCTCCAACTGCGCGACGCTCGAGGCCCCGATCAGCGCGCTGGTGACCTGCGGATGCCGCAGCACCCAGGTCAGCGCGAGCTGGGCGAGCGTCTGGCCGCGGCCCTTCGCGATCGCGTCGAGCGCCCTCACCCGCTCGAGATAGCTCGCGCTGATGTGGGACTCGTCGATCCAGCGGCCGGTCGCGGCCCGCGAGTCGTCGGGGATGCCGTGCAGGTAGCGGTCGGTCAACATGCCCTGGGCGAGCGGTGAGAACACGATGCTGCCGGCGCCGATCTCGTCGAGCACCGGGAACAGGCCGTGCTCGATCTTCCGATCGAACATGTTGTACCGCGGCTGGTGGATCAGCAGGGGGATCCCCTCGGCCTGCAGGGCGACGTACGCCGCCTTGGTCTGCTGCGGGTCGTAGTTCGAGATGCCGGCATAGAGCGCCCGTCCCGACCTCACTGCCGTCGCAAGCGCCCCCATGGTCTCTTCGATCGGCGTCTCGGGATCGGGTCGGTGCGAGTAGAAGATGTCGACGTAGTCCAGACCCATCCGGGCGAGCGACTGGTCGAGCGAGCTCAACAGGTACTTGCGCGAGCCCCACTCGCCGTAGGGGCCGTCCCACATCTCGTAGCCGGCCTTCGTCGAGATCACCAGTTCGTCGCGGTAGGGCAGGAAGTCGTCGCGCAGGATCAGCCCGAAGTTGCGCTCCGCGGCCCCGGGAGTCGGCCCGTAGTTGTTGGCAAGGTCGAAGTGGGTCACCCCGAGGTCGAAGGCCCGGCGCAGGATCGCGCGTTGCGTGTCGAGGGGGCGGTCAGACCCGAAGTTGTTCCAGAGGCCGAGCGAGATCTCGGGGATCCTCAGCCCGCTGCGACCGACCCGCGGGTAGGGCATCTTCGAGTCGTAGCGGTCGGCGGCGGCGAGATAGGGCATGCAACCAGCCTAGGCGCGCGGTGGCGCCGTGCTCTTGCGAACGATGAGCTCGGTCGGAACCAGGACGCTTCGATCGGGCGCGGCGGTCGGGGATTCGATCGAGCGCAGCAGGGTCTGGATGCTGAGCCGCCCCACCTCGCGGAAGTCCTGACGCACCGTGGTCAGGGGCGGCCAGAACGAGGACGACTCCTCCAGGTCGTCGAATCCGACCACGCTGACGTCGCCCGGCACCTCACGCCCCAGTTCATGCAGAGCCCGGATGGCGCCGAGGGCCATCTGGTCGTTGGCCGCGAAGATCGCGGTCACGTCGTCGCGCCGGCCGAGCTCGAGGCCGAGCCGGTAGCCGGACTCGGTCGACCAGTCGCCCGCGAGCGGCGGGGGCGCCTCGATTCCGCCCTCCGCGAGCGTGGCGGCCCATGCCTCCCGGCGATGGGTGGCCGAGAAGGAGGTGAGCGGTCCGGAGATGTGCCAGACGGTGCGGTGCCCGAGGTCGAGCAGGTGCTGGGTGGCCTGTCGGGCCCCGAGGGCCTGATCGGTGTCGACGACCGGCAGCTGCGAGTCCGGGTTCGAGTCGATGACGACGACCGGCACGCCAGGGGGGAGCGTGATGTCGGTCTTTCCGATCAGGTGCGCCTCGAAGATCAGGATGATGCCGTCGACCGCCTGCTCGTTCAGGCGGCTGTAGGCCCCGCTCACCTGGCTGGCAGTCGGGCCCGCGGGGATCAGCGTGATGGAGTACCCGGCCTCGGCGGCCTGGTCGGCGATCGCCTCGAGGGTGCGCATGTTGCCGAAGGTGGAGAGCGTGAACATGATGACGCCGATCGAGTGGAACCGCCCGCTCCGCAGCGCGCGCGCCGCGCGGTTGGGCCGGTAACCCAGCGCCTCCATCGAGGCGATCACCCGTTGGCGCGTGGGCTCCTCGACGTTGCTGTGCCCGTTCGCGACGCGCGAGACGGTCTGCGACGAGACCCCCGCGTGGCGGGCGACGTCGGCCATCGACGGCCCTCGCGTGGCGGGCTGAGTCATGTCTGGTCCGATCGATCCGGGGAGGTCATGCATGTTGACGTGAACATGCTATCGTCGACCTCGCCATGTTGACGTGAACATGCCGATCTGAAGGACCTCGATGACATCGCTGTCGCTGACCGTTGCACGCGAGACCACCCCGCGCCGCCGGCGCAATGCCGTCGGTCGCCGCGGCTGGGCCTTCGTCCTGCCCTTTCTGATCGTCTTCGCGGTGGCGTTCATCGCCCCCGTGCTCTACGCGATCTACCTGAGCCTGTTCCGCGACCAGCTGGTCGGCGGCAATGCGTTCGTGGGGCTGGCCAACTACGCGCAGGTGCTGTCGGACGGGCGGTTCTGGCAATCGTTCCTCCACGTCGTCGTCTTCCTGCTGGTGCAGGTGCCGATCATGCTCGGGCTCGCCCTGTTCGCCGCCCTGGCCATCGACAGCGCGAGGCTGCACGCCAGCGGCTTCTTCCGGATCGTCGTCTTCCTGCCGTACGCCGTGCCGGGTGTCGTCGCGGCCCTGATGTGGGGCTTCCTCTACGGGCAGAACTTCGGCCTGACCGCCGACATCAACCGATGGCTGGGTTCCACGGTGCTCGCGCCGTTCAGCTCGCAGTGGATCCTCGCCTCGATCGGCAACATCACGACGTGGGAGTACCTCGGCTACAACATGCTGATCTTCTACTCGGCACTGCGCGTGATCCCGACCGACCTCTACGAGGCGGCGGAACTCGACGGAGCCGGCGCGTTCCGCACGGTCCTCAGCATCAAGCTGCCTGCTCTGCGCGGGGCGATCGTGATCGCCACGATCTTCTCGATCATCGGAAGCTTCCAGCTGTTCAACGAGCCGAACATCCTCAAGCCGCTGGCTCCGAACGTCATCACGACCTTCTTCACCCCGAACATGTACGCCTACAACCTGTCGTTCGCGGCCCAGCAGTACAACTACTCGGCCACGGTGGCGATCGTGATGGGTGTGATCACCGGGGTGATCGCCTACGCGGTGCAACTGCGCGGATCGCGGAAGGACGAGCGATGAGCGCGGAACGCGCGGGACGGGTCAGCCACCGGCGGCAGCGCCGATCGGTGGTGCTGACGATCGTCATGTCGGTCTTCCTGCTGTACTCGCTCGTGCCGCTGTTCTGGCTGGTCGTCAACTCGACGAAGTCGCAGTCGTCGCTCTTCAACAGTTTCGGGCTCTGGTTCAGCGGAGACTTCTCGTTCTTCAGGAACATCGGCGAGACGCTCAGCTACAACGACGGCATCTTCCTCCGCTGGTTCGCGAACACCTTGCTCTACGTCGTGGTCGGAGCGGGCGGGGCCACGCTGCTCGCCACGCTCGCAGGGTACGGGCTCGCCAAGTTCCGCTTCCGCGGTCGCGGTGCGGTCTTCGCGCTGGTGCTCGGGGCCATCGCGGTGCCCGGAACCGCGCTCGCGGTGCCGACCTTCCTGCTGTTCAGCCAGCTGGGCCTCACCAATACCCCCTGGGCGATCATCATCCCGTCGCTGGTGAGTCCGTTCGGGCTCTACCTGATCTGGGTCTACGCCGTCGACGCGATCCCGACCGAACTGCTCGAGGCCGCACGCATGGACGGCGCCGGCGAGCTGCGCACCTTCTTCACGATCTCGATCAAGCTGCTGGCGCCCGGGATCGTCACCGTGGCGCTGTTCGCCGTGGTCGCGACCTGGAACAACTACTTCCTGCCCCTCATCATGCTGAGCGATCCGAGCTGGTACCCCCTGACGGTGGGCCTGAACCAGTGGA
Source organism: Lysinimonas soli (assembly GCF_042655435.1). Classification (NCBI taxonomy): domain Bacteria; kingdom Bacillati; phylum Actinomycetota; class Actinomycetes; order Micrococcales; family Microbacteriaceae; genus Lysinimonas; species Lysinimonas soli. The sequence continues at coordinate 1,466,003 of NZ_JBHSMG010000001.1, read as the reverse complement.
ACGCGCAGGCCACCGGGGCCGCCGCCGACCCGATCTACAACCTCGTGATCACCGGGTCGTTGCTCACGATCATCCCGATCGTGGTCGCATTCCTGATCTTGCAGCGCTACTGGCAATCGGGCCTGAGCGCCGGAAGCGTCAAGCAGTGAGCGAGAGGCACTGTCTTGCGGAACACCACACTCTCGCCGGCGCGTCCTGCACCGGATTCCTCGACAACGAAGTGAAGGGAACAGCATGACTCTCATGCGCAGAGGTTCCGGCATCCGCCGGATCGCCACCGTGGTCGCCGCGGCGGCGCTCATCGGCGGGGGGCTCGCCGCCTGCTCGACGGGAACATCCGGAGGCAGCGGCAGCAGCAGCGACCTCGACGCCGCCCTCAAGGCCGGCGGAACGATCACCTACTGGAGCTGGACTCCGTCGGCCAAGGCACAGGTCGCCGCCTTCGAGAAGGCGTACCCGAAGGTCACGGTCAAGCTCGTCAACGCCGGCACGGGTAACGACGAGTACACCAAGCTGCAGAACACGGTGAAGGCCGGATCCGGCGCGCCCGACGTCGCGCAGATCGAGTACTACGCCCTCCCGCAGTTCGCGCTCTCGGGTGCGCTCGCCGACCTGAAGAGCTACGGGCTCGACTCGCTGCAGAGCCACTACACGGCCTCCACGTGGAACTCGGTCAGCATCGGCGGAAAGCTGTACGGCCTGCCGCAGGACTCGGGCCCCATGGCGATGTTCTACAACAAGAAGGTCTTCGACCAGTACGGCCTCGCCGTGCCGACGACCTGGGACGAGTACATCGCCGACGCCAAGAAGCTGACGGCGGCCGACCCGACGAAGTTCATCACCGCCGACACCGGTGACGCCGGATTCACCACTAGCATGATCTGGCAGGCCGGCGGCCGGCCGTTCACCGTGAGCGGCAGCGACGTCACGCTCAACCTGGCCGACTCGGGCACCAAGAAGTGGACGAACACCTGGAACCAGCTGCTCCAGGGGCACCTGCTCTCGACCATCCCGGCCTGGGGCGACGAGTGGTACAAGGGTCTCGGCAACGGAACCATCGCGACCCTCATCACGGGCGCCTGGATGCCCGGCGTGCTGGAGTCCAGCGTCACGGCCGCCTCCGGCGACTGGCGGGTTGCCCCGATCCCGACCTACGACGGTAAGGCGGTCACGGCCGAGAACGGCGGTGGCGGTCAGTCCGTGCTGAAGCAGAGCAAGAACCCCGCACTCGCAGCGGCCTTCCTGCGCTGGCTGAACAGCGACCCGACGAGCATCAAGACCTTCCTCGCCAGCGGCGGGTTCCCCTCGACCGTCGCCGAGCTCAAGGCGAGCTCGTTCGCCGACCAGTCCGTCGCGTACTTCGGCGGCCAGAAGATCAACCAGGTGCTGGGCGACGCGGCGTCGACCGTGGCGACCGGCTGGTCGTACCTGCCGTACCAGGTGTACGCGAACAGCATCTTCGGCGACACGGTCGGGCAGGCGTACTCCAGCTCGTCCGATCTGAACGCAGGACTCAGCACCTGGCAGTCCCAGCTGCTGAGCTACGGAAAGCAGCAGGGGTTCACGGTCAAGGCAGGCTAGCCGACCCCGTTCTGTCCACGGCCGGCCGGAGATCCCTCCGGCCGGCCGTGCAGTCCCACGCCTCGAATTGGAGCATCATGCCTTTCGCCCCGAGCACCTTCGCCATCGGCGACACCGACTTCCTGCTCGACGGTCAGCCCTTCCGGGTGCTGTCGGGTGCGATCCACTACTTCCGGGTGCATCCCGAGCAGTGGGCCGACCGCATCCACAAGGCCCGCCTGATGGGTCTCAACACCATCGAGACCTACGTGCCGTGGAACGCGCACGCGCCGAAGGAGGGCTCCTGGGATGCCACGGGGCGCCTCGATCTCGTGCGCTTCCTGCAGCTCGTCGCCGAGGAGGGGATGCGGGCGATCGTCCGCCCCGGTCCGTACATCTGCGCCGAGTGGGACGGCGGGGGACTGCCGGCCTGGCTCTTCCGGGACGGGCCGATGCGCATCCGGAGTTCCGACCCGCGCTTCCTCGCCGCGGTCGAGGGGTATTTCGGGCACGTGCTTCCGATGATCGAGCCGCTGCAGGTGCAGCACGGCGGCCCCGTCATCCTGGTGCAGGTCGAGAACGAGTACGGCGCGTACGGGGCGGATGCCGACTACCTCGACGCGATCACCGCACTGCTGCGCGAGGGCGGCATCCAGGTCCCACTCACGACCGTCGATCAGCCCACCGACGAGATGCTCGCCAACGGCAGCCGGCCCGGACTGCACCTCACGGCGTCGTTCGGTTCGCGATCCGCCGAGCGGCTGCAGACGCTCCGGCGCCATCAACCGACCGGGCCCCTGATGTGCTCGGAGTACTGGAACGGCTGGTTCGACAACTGGGGCGCCGCCCATCACCGCACCTCGGCCGGCGACGCGGCACAGGACCTGCGCGTCCTGCTCGCGCACGGCGCCTCGGTGAACTTCTACATGTTCCACGGCGGCACCAACTTCGGCCTGAGCAACGGCGCGAACGACAAGGGCATCTACGAGCCGATCGTCACGAGCTACGACTACGACGCCCCGCTGGACGAGGCGGGCGCTCCGACCGAGAAGTTCTGGGCCTTCCGCGAGGTGATCGCCGAGTTCGCCGAGGTTCCCGATGAGCTCCCGGCCGCGGCCGCTCCCGCGCCCGTCTTCGAGACGAGGTTCGAGTCGGTGCGGCCGTTGCGCGACGCGCTCCCGGCGATCGGCGAACTCAGCGACGGGCTCCCGAGTCACGACGAGCGAGACATCCTGTCCGGGTTCTCGCTCTATCGCACGCCGATCTCGGTCGATGGCGACGCGGTGCTCGAGTTCGCCGAGGTGCGCGATCGCGCCCTGGTCTCGATCGACGGCGACCCCGTCGGAGTGCTGTCGCGCGAGCTGGGGGAGCGGGCGATCACCCTTCCCTCGAACGCGCAGGGCGTGCTCGAATTGCTCGTCGAGGATCAAGGCCGCGTCGACTACGGCCCGCGGATCGGCGAGCCCAAGGGCTTGATCGGCCCGGCTCTCGTGGGTGGCGAACCTCTGGGGCACTGGGAACTGCTCGGTCTCGACCTCGAGGCGCTGCGAGCGATGGCGTCCGGGGGAGCGACCCCGACATCCGCGATGATCGCGGGCCCCGTGCTCGCGCGCGCGGGCTTCCGCCTCGATGAGCCCGCCGACCTCTTCCTCGACACGGCCGGATGGGGCAAGGGCGTGGTCTGGGTCAACGGATTCTGCCTCGGCCGCTACTGGTCGCGCGGGCCGCAGCGCACGCTCTTCGTTCCCTCGCCCGTGCTGCGCGCGGGCGAGAACGAGGTGACGGTCTTCGAGCTGCACGCCCTGGCGAATCGCCTGGCATTCTGCGCGGCGCCCGAGCTGGGACACGTCGACAGCTGATCGGAGTCGGCGGTTGCGAAGTTTGGCTAATGGTATTAGCTTTAATGTCATGAGCCAGAACATCACCTCCCAACTGCACTTCCTGTCGCGGCCTGCGGGCCGTCTCGCCTACACGGTCGACGGCGTCGGTCCGCTCGTCGTCGCGGTGCCCGGCATGGGCGACCTGCGCGACAGTTACCGTGAACTCGTCGGTCCCCTGCTGGGCGCCGGGTTCCGGGTCGCGGTGATGGATCTGCGGGGGCACGGCGACTCCGACACCACGTTCCGCGAGCACGGCGACGTCGTGACCGCCGACGACATGCTCGCCCTCATCGACGAGCTCGGCGGCCCGGCCGTCATCGTCGGCAACTCGATGGCGGGCAGCGCGGCGGTGATCGCGGCGGCGAAGCGTCCGGATGCCGTCGCCGGCCTGGTGCTGCTCAGCCCGTTCCTGCGCGAGTTCTTCTCGCGCGGCGCGATGGCGACCACCCGGCTCATGTACCGCGTTCTGTTCGCGCGCCCCTGGGGGGCGACCATGTGGGCCAACTACTACGGGAAGACCCTCAACCGCGGGACCGCCGCATCCTGGCTGCCCGAGCACGTCGCGGCGATCCGCTCGTCGATGCGCGAACCGGGGCGTCTGCGGTCGTTCCGCGAGCTGACGCTGCAGCTCGATCACTCAGCGGTGGAGCCCCTGGTCGCCGCGGTGCACGCCCCGGCTCTCGTCGTCGTGGGCGACTCCGACCCCGACTACAAGGACCCGGCCGCCGAACTCGTCGCCATGGGCGAATCGCTCGGCGCGCAGACCCTGCTGGTCGAGCGCGCCGCGCACTACCCGCACGCGCAGCGTGCCGACCTCGTGGTGCCGCGCATCCTCGCCTTCGTCGAGGAGCTGCGCGGCGGGTCCGGATGGCGGGCGCCGCGTGCCTAGGGCGGGCCTCAGCCGCGAGGCGGTCACCGAGTTGGCGGTCGAGCTCGTCGACTCGACGCCGGACGGCTTCGACGGCCTGACCCTCGCGGCTGTGGCCGGGCGCGCCGGGGTGGCGGTGCCGAGCCTGTACAAGCACGTGGGCTCGCTCGCCGACCTGCGCCGCTCGGTCGCCCTGGTCGGGATGGCCGAGCTGCTCCGCCGCAGCACGGCGTCCACCGAGGGGCGTGTGCGCGAGGACGCGCTGCGGGCGCTGGGTCGGGCGATCCGCAGGTTCGCGGCCGAGCATCCGGGACTGTACGCGGCGACCCAGATCGCGCCGCGGTTCGAGCCCGGTGACGGCGACGTCGGCGACCCGGTCTGGCTCGCCCTCGCGCAGGCCGCGACCGACACGGTCGACGTCGTGTCCTCGGTGCTGCTCGGGTTCGGGTTGCCCGAACAGCGCACGGTCGATGCGGTGCGCGCGACCCGCGCAGCGATCCACGGTTTCGTGGAGTTGGAGGCGCACGGCGGCTTCGGGATGCCCGACGACGTCGACCGCAGCTTCGAGGCCCTGCTCGACGTGCTGGTCGCCGGAATCGCGCAGCTGGCCCGAAACTGACCGGTGCCTTCGAAATGAGTGCATCCGCGGCGCGAGCGGCGTAGCGTCGTGGCAGCAACGAAAGGAGCTCGACGATGAGCCCGATCCCCACGATGGGAATGACAACCGGCCAGCGCTGGATCGCCTTCGGCGAGGCGGGAGCGGCGGGAACCATCCTGCACACCGATGCCGGCTACGCGGTGCGGATGCTCGACGACGCGGAGCCGCGTGGCGTGTATCCCACGCTCGAGGTCGCCAAGAGCGCGATGCACGCGAGCATGGCTCGCGGCTCGGAATGGCCGGAGTTCCGCGAGCACTGACCGCACGCGGAGTCGTCTCCTCCGCAGCCTCTCGGGCGTCGCCCCTTCCACACCGGAAGGCAGGCGGCGCCCGAGGTGTGTGCGGGCTCGTCACGATGGGGCGATCGGATGCCGGGGCGGTTCTCCCGGCACGAGCGCCGCTCCGGCATCCGGCCCGCTGGCGTCGCCGCGGGTCCATCGACAAGGAGCCAGCCCATGACCGACACCATCACCCTCACCGGACTCGTCGCCACCACCCCGCGACACCTCGTCACCAGCGAGGGCCTCCCGATCACGTCGTTCCGCCTCGCCAGCACGCAGCGTCGCTACGACCGCGCAGCGCAGAAATGGATCGACGGGGAGACCAACTGGTACACGATCACCGCGTTCCGCCACCTGGCTGTCAACGTGGTCGGCTCGGTCGCCAAGGGCCAGCGCGTCGTCGTCACGGGTCGGCTGCGACTGCGCGACTGGAACAACGGAGAGCGCGCCGGCATGACCGTTGAGGTCGACGCGGATGCCCTCGGTCACGACCTCGCGTGGGGCACCGCCGTCTTCACCCGCTCGGTGTCGTCGAGCCTCGCGCACGACGACGAGCTGCCGAGCGATCGTGCGGCCTTCGGCGATGTCGACGAGTCCGATGCGGGCGGTTCCGGCGCGGTTGTAGTGACGCATTCGGGCTCGGGCTCGGGCTCGGGCTCGGGCTCCGGCTCCGACGACGAGCTGTCGGCGGCGCCCTCGAAGCGACCGGCCGAGGCGGCCCTTCCGTTCTAGTCCAGCCGGCCACCCTAGAATCGTCGCGACCGACGTCGCAGGGTGCGACCGGCCGAGGAGGATCATGAGCGGCACCGGTCGGCGGCAGCGAACCCTGCGGCGGATTCCGGCACGGCGCTCGGTCATTGCCGCGGCGGTGGGCCTGCTGGCCGTGACGGCTCTCGCGGGCTGCGTCGCGTCCGCGCCGAAACCGACGGCAAGCGCGACCTCGGCGGCGAGCGGATCCGCCGCACCGGCGACCCCGGCGATCGACCTCAACGGCACCGCGAACCAGAACAAGGCGTACTTCGACATGGTCAACCAGAAGCTGATCGCGGCGGGCGGTGATCTGAGCGGGCGACCGTTCATCGACAACCTGATCAAGGCCGGCTACCCGAAGGTCGACATGGAGGTCACGCCCGACCGCACCGCGGCCAACCTGGCGGCCGACAACATCCAGTTCTCGGTCCGCTTCGGCACCACCTGCCTGATCGGGCAGTACGGCAACATCGGCTACGCGAGCACCGTCACGAAGGTGCTGGCCACGGGCCGTTGCCTCGTCGGAACCACCCGCACGATCGACTGGTGACCGACCGCGCGCTCAGGCCGAACGCGTCGTCTCTCGTCGCCGCGAGGCCGGGCTTCGGCGGCTGTCAGCTTGAGGCCGACGACCTTCCCTAGACTCGGAGCATGGCCGAATTCATTTACTCGATGGTGCGCGCCCGCAAAGCGGTCGGCGACAAGCTCATCCTCGACGATGTGACCATGTCGTTCCTGCCGGGCGCGAAGATCGGGATGGTCGGCCCGAACGGCGCCGGCAAGTCGACGATCCTGAAGATCATGGCCGGGCTCGACCAGCCCAGCAACGGCGAGGCCCGCCTCAGTGCGGGGTACACGGTCGGCATCCTGATGCAGGAGCCCGTGCTCGACGAGAGCAAGACCGTGCTCGAGAACGTGCAGGAGGGCGTCGGGCCGATCAAGGCCAAGCTCGACCGCTTCAACGAGATCTCGGCAGCGATGGCCGACCCCGATGCCGACTTCGACACCCTGCTGGCCGAGATGGGCTCCCTGCAGGAAGAGATCGACGCCGCCGATGCCTGGGATCTCGACTCCCAGCTCGACCAGGCGATGGATGCGCTGCGCACCCCGCCCGGTGACGCCGCCGTCGCCAACCTCTCCGGCGGTGAGAAGCGCCGCGTCGCGCTGACGAAGCTCCTGCTGCAGAAGCCCGACCTGCTGCTGCTCGACGAGCCCACCAACCACCTCGACGCCGAGAGCGTGCTCTGGCTCGAGCAGCACCTCAAGCAGTACGCCGGCGCGGTCATCGCGGTGACCCACGACCGGTACTTCCTCGACAACGTCGCCGAATGGATCGCCGAGGTCGACCGCGGGCACCTCTACCCCTACGAGGGCAACTACTCGACCTACCTCGAGAAGAAGGCTCAGCGCCTGGAGGTTCAGGGCAAGAAGGACCAGAAGCTGGCCAAGCGCCTCGCCGACGAGCTCGACTGGGTGCGCTCCAACGCCAAGGGCCGGCAGGCCAAGTCGAAGGCGCGTCTCGCACGCTACGAAGAGATGGCGACCGAGGCCGATCGCACGCGCAAGCTCGACTTCGAAGAGATCCAGATCCCGCCGGGTCCGCGGCTGGGCAACATCGTGGTCGAGGCGAAGAAGCTCGAGAAGGGCTTCGACGGTCGTGAGCTCATCGAGGGGCTCAGCTTCACCCTGCCGCCGAACGGCATCGTGGGCGTCATCGGCCCGAACGGCGTGGGCAAGACCACGCTGATCAAGACCATCGTCGGGCTCGAGCAGATCGACGGCGGCGAGCTCAAGGTCGGCGAGACCGTGCAGATCAGCTACGTCGACCAGAACCGCGGCGGAATCGACCCCAACAAGACCCTGTGGGAGGTCGTGTCCGACGGGCTCGACATCATCACGGTGGGCAAGGTCGAGATCCCCTCCCGTGCCTACGTCAGCAAGTTCGGCTTCAAGGGTCCGGACCAGCAGAAGAAGGCGGGGGTGCTCTCCGGTGGCGAGCGCAACCGTCTCAACCTCGCGCTGACGCTCAAGCAGGGCGGCAACCTGCTGCTGCTCGACGAGCCGACCAACGACCTCGACGTCGAGACCCTGCAGAGCCTCGAGAACGCCCTGCTCGAGTTCCCGGGCTGCGCGGTGGTCATCACCCACGACCGGTGGTTCCTCGACCGGATCGCGACCCACATCCTCGCCTACGAGGGCACCGCCGAGAACCCGGCCAACTGGTACTGGTTCGAGGGCAACTTCGAGTCGTACGAGCAGAACAAGATCGAGCGACTCGGCCCGGAGGCGGCGAAGCCGCACGCCTCGGTCTACCGCAAGCTGACGAGGGATTGAGCTGCTCGAAGCGATGGCCATTTCTGGCCATCGCGCGTTCAATCCCCGAGTGCGTCTCGCGCTCGGGAAAATTCCGCTAAGGAGCCTTCATGCGCCTCCACATCCCGATCCCGCTGCGCTGGGGCGATCTGGACGCGTACGGGCACATCAACAACGTCGAGACCCTGCGCCTGATCGAGGAGGCGCGTGTGCGCGCCTTCTGGCGCAGCGCCGACGACGACCCCGACCCGCAGCCGACCGCCGTGCTCGACCTCACCAGCGACGCCGGGGTGTGGTCGCTCGTGGCCCGCAGCGAGATCGAGTACCTCGTTCCGATCCCGTACACCCGCGCGCCGATCGACGTCGAGGTGTGGCTGGGCCGACTCGGGGGCGCCAGCATCGAGATCTACTTCGAGCTGTACTCGCCCGTCGGGGTCGAATCGCGCGTGCTGTACGCCCGCTCGGCGACCACGATCGTGACGGTGGATGCCGCCTCCGGTCGCCCCACCCGCATCCCGCCACAGCTGCGCGAGCTCTGGGCTCCGTACCTCGAGACGCCGTTGGTCTTCACGCGTCGCTGAGCGACGTTGCCGCCCGCCAGACGCACAACTACCGGACGTGCACCTGGACGGGGAACTCGTCCACGACGCTGCCGTCTTTTGCGCTGTTGTCGAAGGCGACGAGATCGTAGGCGTTGGCGGCCAACCCCGGGGGGATGGTCAGAGTGGCCGACCACGGCGACTCCTTGTCGCCTCGCGCGGCCATGACGCTCTGCGTCACGACGGGCCGGCCGGAGGAGTCGCGCAACTCGATGGTGAACGCCGCCTCGAAGACGAACGCCGAGCCGCTGACGGCGAGCGCGCTGCCCGCCGCGACGGTGGCGCCGCAGGCCGGCGAGGTGATGATGATCGCGGGTCGTTCTGCCGACACGGTGACCGAGCGCTCGACCAGGTTGATGATCGATCCGTCCTTGGGGCTTGAGGAGTAGGCGCGCAAGGTGACCGCGGTCGCCGTATCGCGAGGAGGAAATGCGAGCACGGCCGACCAGGCTCCGGGCGTGCCCGTTCCGGACGTCGCCATCACGTCGCGCACGCACAGCCTCGACCCGTTCGCGGCGACCGCCTCGACCGTGAGGGCGCCCTCGAAGGTGTTGGCGGTCCCGCTCAGTTCGACCGGGGTGTGCACGGTGGCTGACGCGGCGGGCTTGTCGATGGCGATGAGGGAAGCCGTCGAGGCGGACGGCGAAGGGGATGCGGTGGGGGAGGCGCTGCTGGGTGTCGGCGACGGCGGCGTCGGAGTGCATCCCGAGAGCAGGGCGAGCGCCGCGCTCGCGACCACGGCCAGCGAGAGAGTTGGCGACTTCATTGCGTGCCTCCTGCAGAAGACGCTATACCTGCGCCTCGACCGGTGTCACTCCGCCGACCCGGGCACCCGGATCGTCCCCTCCTGCGCGACGCTGGCCAGCAGCAGGCCGTCGCGCGAGTAGATCCGCCCCAGCGAGAGCCCGCGGCCGCCGATCGCGTTCGGCGACTCCTGCACGTAGAGCATCCACTCGTCGACGCGGCCGAAGCGGTGCCACCACATGGCGTGATCGAGGCTCGCGACCTTGAGCCCCGGACGGCTCCAGGCGACGCCGTGCGGTCGCAGGATCGGCTCGAGGATCGAGTAGTCGCTCGCGTAAGCGAGCGCCGCCCGATGCACATTCGGGTCATCGGGCAGGGTGCCGACGGCGCGCATCCAGACCGCCTGATGTGCGGCGCCACCCTCGACAGCGTCGAGGTAGATCGGCGCCTCGATGTGGCGGATGTCGAACGCGCGGCGGGTCGCCCAGAACTGCGCGACCGGGTGGTCGACGCCGGCGAGCACCTCGGCCGTGCTCGGCAGGGATTCGGGATCGGGCAGGCCCGGCGGCATGTCGATCTGGTGGTCGAGGCCGTCGTCCTGAGTCTGGAACGACGCGATCATCGACAGAATCGGCTGGCCGCCCTGGTAGGCCTGCGTGCGCCGGGTGGTGAAGGAGCGGCCGTCGTGAATGCGATCCACGGAGAAGGTGATCGACCGCTCGGCGTCGCCGGGCCGCAGGAAGTACCCGTGCATGGAATGCACCGCGCGCTGCTCGTCGACCGTGCGGATGGCGGCGATCAAGGACTGCGCGAGCACCTGGCCGCCGAACACCCGACCCTGCGGTGTCCACTGGCTCGGACCGGTGAAGATGTCTTCGTTGGTGCGTGCTCCGGTGTCGCTCAGATCCAGCGCCGCGAGAAGGCCCGCCAAGGGGTCGGTCATGGGTTGTAGTTTAGGAGCAGATGGGCAGCTCCTTCACTCTCGCAGACACCCCCACCCTCGATGACCTCCAGGTCTTCCTCGCCCGCGCCGCGCGGATCGAAGAAGGCTCCGTTCGGTTGATCGCGGGCAGCGGGGTTCTCGCGGTGTACGCCGCGGTGTTCTACCCCATCGGTCTGCTCGACGAGAGCCCGACAGTCCTGGGTCTGCGCACGGTCGCCCTGGGCGACCCGGGCGACGGGCAAGCGGAGTTCGACGTCGTCGTCCCCATCCGTTCGCTGCTGCAGCGGCTCGAGAACGCCCAGGCGGCGCGCGCTGCGGCCTCGGCTGCGCCAGGCCCCGACGCCGACGGCCCGATCACGATCTCGCTGCCGATGGAGGTCAACACCGTCACCTGGTCGGCGATCTCGCCCCCGCGCGGTGGCTGGCGTGCCATCGCGGGCACGACGACGACCGTGCTCGATCGCGCGGCGCGCGCCGGCATCGACGAGGTCGCGGGTGCCGTCCCCGAGACCGCGGGGGAGCAGATCGTGCGCCGTGTGCGCTCGGAGGTCTGGAGCCGCGGCATCGACGGGCTTGAGCACGTGCCCGCCGGTGCCGCGTTCGCCGCGTTCGGTCTCGGGTTCCTCGGCGACGACGAGGTGCGGATCTTCGAGACCGGTCCCTGGACCCGCCTGACCACGCGCCGCGGCCACGTGCTGGTCAAGCGCAAAGCCTGGACCCTCTCCCGCTGAGTCGCACGGGGAGCGGCCGGTTCTACAGGCCGCCCGCCACGCTGCGCCCGGCGACTCGTCCGGTGAACAGGCAGCCGCCCACGAAGGTGCCCTCCAGGGCGCGGTAGCCGTGCATGCCGCCCCCGCCGAACCCCGACACCTCTCCGGCGGCGTAGAGGCCCGCGATGGGCGTGCCCCCGGCATCCAGCACACGGCCCTGCAGGTCGGTCTGCAAGCCGCCCAGGCTCTTGCGGGTGAGCACGTGCAGCTTGACCGCGATCAGCGGATGGTGGTCGGGGTCGAGGATCTTGTGGGGCTTCGCGACCCGGATGAGCCTGTCGCCGCGGTAGGCCCGGGCGCCGCGCAGGGCGGTGACCTGGGCGTCCTTGCTGAAACGGTTGTCGAGCTCGCGGTCGCGCGCCTCGATCTCGTGCCGCATGGTGACGGTGTCGAGTTCGACCTCGGGCGAGAGGCGCTTCATGCCGGCGAACAGCTCGTCGAGGGACTCGGCGACCACGAAGTCCTCGCCGCGCTCCTTGAACGCCTCGACGGGCGGGGTGGCACCCTTGCCCAGACGCTGCTTGAGCATCAGCGGAATGCTCTTGCCCGTGAGATCGGGATTCTGCTCGCTGCCGCTGAGCGCGAACTCCTTCTCGATGATCGACTGGGTGAGCACGAACCAGCTGTGGTCGTACCCGGTCGAGCGCAGGTACTCGAGCGTGCCCAGCGTGTCGAACCCGGGGAACAGCGGGATCGGCAGGCGCGTGCCGGTCGCGTCGAACCAGAGGCTCGATGGTCCCGGCAGGATGCGGATGCCGTGCTTCTCCCACACCGGCGCGTAGTTGGTGATGCCCTCCACGTAATGCCACATCCGGTCGCCGTTGATCGAGTTGGCGCCGGCGCGCTCCGAGATGGCGAGCATGCGCCCGTCCACGTGCGCGGGCACTCCGCTCAGCATCGTCGTGGGGGCCGTGCCGAGCCATTCGGGCCAGGCCGCCCGCACCAGCTCGTGATTGCCGCCGATGCCGCCGCTCGCCACGATGACGGCCCCGGCCTGCAGTGCGAAGTCGCCCGTCACGTCCCGGTTGCTCGCGGCACCCCGCTCGGCGTCGTCGTCGGCCAGGATGCTGCCCGAGACTCCCGTGACCGCCGAGTTCGTGACGGTCAACTCGTCGACTCGATGGCGGAACTTCAGCTCGACCAGCCCCGCCTCGACGCCGGCGCGCACCGCCTTGACGAAGGGTTCGAGAATCCCCGGTCCGGTACCCCAGGTGATGTGGAAACGTGGAACCGAGTTGCCGTGCCCGGTGGCGGTGTAGCCCCCGCGTTCGGCCCAGCCGACAACAGGGAAGAAGCGGACGCCCTTGCGGTGCAGCCACGCGCGCTTCTCGCCGGCGGCGAAGGCGAGGTAGGCCTCGGCCCACTGCCGACCCCAGACGTCCTCCTCGCGGTCGAACTCCGCGCTCGCGAACCAGTCCTGGCGTGCCAGCTCGTGACTGTCGTGCACCCCCATGCGGCGCTGCTCGGGGGAGTCGATCAGGAACAGTCCGCCGAACGACCACCAGGCCTGTCCGCCGAAGCTGGCCTCGGGCTCCTGCTCCAGCACGATGACCCGCTTGCCGGCCGCGACCAGTTCAGCCGTGGCGACCAGGCCGGCGAGGCCGGCACCGATGACGATCGCATCAGCCTGTTCCGCCATGACGTCCCCTCCGAACGATCCTCAAGAGTCCCAGGGTACCCGTCTGCGAATGGCAGGATGGCGCGGTGGATGGCGGGACGCCTTCCGGCCGCCCACTGAGGCGGGTCAGCGCGACGGCGCCACGATGTCGTCGGCGTTGTCGGCGATCCAGTCCATCAGCGGCAGCAGTCGCTCGGAAAGCTGGCGCCCGCGTTCGGTGAGCCGGTACTCGACCCGGGGCGGCACCTCGGGGAACGATTCGCGGGCGACGAAGCCGTCGCGTTCCAGCGTGCGCAGGGTCGACGCGAGCATCTTCTCGCTGATCCCCTCGATGACGCGGCGCAGTTCGCCCCAGCGCAGCGTGCCCTCCGTCAGAGCGAGCAGCACGAGCACGCCCCACTTGCTCGTCACGTGGTCGAGCACGGTGCGGGTGGAGCATGCCGCGGGGTAGATCTCACCCGTCTTGCCCGGCGTCACCCGCGAAACCTCGAAACTCACCTTCATGTGGGTACCTTACTGAAAAGTGGGTACCTGCGGCTGGGAAGTATCGGACGGTCGCGCGCCTTGCATCCCCTGACCACGTCAACGAAAGGACCCCCCATGACCATCGTCGTCACCGGCGCAACCGGACACCTCGGCCGTCTCGCCCTCGAGGCCCTGCTCGCGCGAGGAGTCGCTCCCGAGCAACTCGTGGCGGGCGGGCGCAAGGTCGAGAAGCTCGCCGACTTCGCCGATCGAGGCGTTCGGGTCGTGCCGATCGACTTCACGGTGCCCGAGACCCTCGACGCGGCGTTCGCCGGCGCCGAGCAGGTGCTGTTGATCTCGAGCAGCGAGGTGGGTCAGCGCGCCGCCCAGCACGCGGCCGCGATCGATGCCGCCGTGCGCGCGGGCGTCTCGCACCTCGTCTACACGAGCGCACCGAAGGCGACGACCTCGCCGTTGATCCTCGCGCCCGAGCACAAGGCGACCGAGGAGGCCATCGCGGCGTCCGGCATCCAGGCCACGATCCTGCGCAACAGCTGGTACACCGAGAACTATCTGCAGGCGGTCCAGCAGGGCATGCAGACCGGCGAGATCGTCGCGAGCGTCGGCGACGGACGGGTCGCGAGCGCGAGCCGCAAGGACTACGCGGAGGCCGCTGCGGCTGTTCTGATCGATCCGTCGTTGCGGGGCAGGGTCTACGAGCTGTCGGGCGACGTCGCGTGGAACTTCGAGGATCTCGCCGCCGCGGCCGCCGAGATCGCAGGGCGGGAGGTCGTCTACCGCGACGTCTCTCCCGAGGAGCACGCCGCGATCCTGAGCGGGTTCGGTCTCGACGAGGGCACCGTCGGGTTCGTGGTCGCCCTCGACCAGAACATCAAGGCAGGCCTGCTGGCAGAGACCTCCGGCGACCTCGCCCGGCTCATCGGGCGACCGACGACGCCGCTGCTGACCGGCTTGCGCGAGGCCCTCGCCACGGTCTGAGCCGGACCGAACCGGCCGGGGGATCAGGCCCGGTTCACCATCGCGTGGGCGGCACGCTCGAGGTAGTCCCAGAGCATGGACTCGTGCAGGGGCGAGAGCTCGAGCGTGTCGACCGCCGCGCGCATGTGGGCGAGCCAGCGGTCGCGGGCATCGGGGGTCACGGCGAACGGCTGGTGGCGCATCCGGAGTCTGGGGTGGCCGCGCTGCTCGCTGTAGGTGCCAGGTCCGCCCCAGTACTGCTCCAGAAAGCCCGTGAGGCGCTGGATGGCCCCCTCGAGATCCTCTTCGGGATACATCGGCCGCAGCACGGGGTCGTCGGCGACGCCGACGTAGAACTCGCGCACCAGCTTCTCGAAGGTGGGCCGACCGCCGACCGCCGCCCAGAAGCTGCCGCCGACCGGCTCGCCGCCGGGGCCCATGCGCAGGGTGAGATCGCTCATTCGTCCGCCTTCGCCGTCTCGGTCTTGCCCGCGTCGGCCGGCGTGGTGCCCGCCCGGCGGTTGCGCAGGGCCGCCGGCACCGACACCTGTGCGGTCTTCGGCGGCCTCGCCCCCTTGACCGAGGCGGCCCCCTCGTAGCCGCTGAGCACGATGGAGTTGAGCGAGGGCAGCTTGACGCCCAGTTCGTCGAGGGCCTTCTTCAGCCGCGCGCGCAGTTCGCGGGCCACGTCGTCCTTGCTGCCCGACCTGGTCTTGACGACGAGGCGGATGACGATCGCCTCCGCCGAGATCGACTCGATGCCCCAGACCTCGGGCCGTTCGAGGATGAGGCGCTTCCACCGGGCGGCCTGCTGCAGTTCGAGGGCGGTCGCCAGCATCCGGGCCTCGACCTCGTCGATGTCGGCTTCGTACGGCACCGCGAGGTCGATGATGACCCGTGCCCAGCCCTGGGAGAGGTTGCCGACCCGCAGGATCTCGCCGTTGCGCACGTACCACAGCGTTCCGTTGACGTCGCGGATCTTGGTGATCCGGATGCCGACCTCTTCCACGACGCCCGTGGCCGGCCCGAGATCGACGACATCGCCAACGCCGAGTTGGTCTTCGCCGACCATCGCGAGGCCGTTCAGCACATCCTTGACCAGGTTCTGCGCCCCGAAGCCGAGCCCCGCGCCGAGAGCCGCCGTGATGAGCGAGAACGCCCCGCTCGCCTGGGGCGAGACGGTCGAGATGATCAGGACGACGGCGATGATCACGATGACCGTGGTGACGACGCTGCTGAACACCCCGCCGAGCGCGCGGGTGCGCTGCACGATCCGCACGGCCGCCATCGGCGACGCCTGCAGGGCCATGGTGTCTTCGACGTTCTGCTTCTTCTTGACGCCGTTGACGATGCGGTCGACCACGCGCCGGATCACGAACTGCAGGATGATCCGCACCAGGATCGACACGACGATGATGAGCAGCACGCTCACCGGCTTGCCCCAGGCGCCCGTCAGGAAGGCGAGAACGCCGTTCCCGAAGTCGTTCCACGTCACGATCAGCCCCTCCGGTCGCGCTCCTGCGCGGCGAGGGCGCGCTCGACCCCGGCGAGGCACTCGATGACGAGACGCCGCAGCGCCGGGATGCCGGGGTGGGCATCCAGCCAGGCGTTCGTCGCGTCCGCCAGGGCCTGCGAGGCGAGCGAACCGGGGTAGAAGCCCAGGATCGTGTACTCCGCGATCTTGTAGCTGCGCCGGGTCCAGACGGTGGTCAGGGCGTCGAAGTAGGGGCCCACGAGCGGTTCGAGCACGGCCGGGTCGTTGACGTGGCCGAAGCCGATGCCCATGTTGCGCAGCAGGGCGTTGGGGATCGTCTCGTCGTTCAGGGCGGCATCGAGGGCGGACTTCTTGGCCTCGGCGGTGGGGACCGTCGCGCGGGCGCGGGCCGCAGCCTGCTGGCCGTTCGCCGTGTTGTCCTTCTCGAGCGCCGCCGCGATCTCGGGCTCGTCCGCCTCGCCGAGCAGCACGAGTCCATCGAGCAGCTCCCACGAGAGGTCGGTGTCGATCTCGAGACCGGGCAGGGCGACCGAGCCGTCGAGCAGACCGCGCAGGGCGGCGGCGTGCTCGGGCGTCGACGGCGTGGTCGCGAAGAACTTCACGAACTGGAACTGAGCGTCAGACCCCGCGGCGGCACTCTGGGCGAGCGACCACAGCGCGTCGCCGACCCGACGGATCGCGGCCTCGCGCTTCTCGGGCGCGACGTAGACGTGCGCCGCCTGCACCAGCTGGGTGAGCGTGAGCCGCATGGTCGTGGACTCGGTCTCGCTCGCGATGTTGCCCAGCACGAGGTCGAGGTAGTCGCTCGCGGCCACCTCGGCGTCGCGCGTCGAGTCCCAGGCTGAGCCCCACACGAGGGCACGCGCCAGCGGGTCCTCGATCTGTGAGAGCCGGGCGATCGCGACCGCGAGGCTCGCGGGATCCATGCGGATCTTGGCGTATGCCAGGTCGTCGTCGTTGAGCAGCACGAGCTCGGGGCGGGCGAGCCCCACGAGCTCGGCGACCTCGGTCGAGGCCTCCGCGTCGAGGTCGAGCTCGACCCGGTGGGTGCGCACGAGCGTCGCGCCGTCGCTGCCGTAGAAGCCGATCGCGAGCCGGTGCGGGCGCAGCGTTGGCTGCTCGGGCGCTGCGGTCTGGATGATGCGGAACGCCGTGATCGTGCCCGCCGCATCCGTCTCGATCTCGGGTTTGAGCGTGTTGACGCCCGCCGTCTCGAGCCACTTCTCGGCCCAGCCGGTGAGGTCGCGACCGCTGGTGAGCTCGAGCTCGGCCAGCAGGTCGGTCAGCTCGGTGTTGCCGTACTCGTACTTCGAGAAGTAGTTGCCGACCCCGGCGAAGAACTCGTCGATGCCGACCCATGCGGCAAGCTGCTTGAGCACGGATCCGCCCTTGGCGTAGGTGATCCCGTCGAAGTTGACCTGCACGTCCTCGAGGTCGTTGATGGTCGCGACGACCGGGTGCGTGCTGGGCAGCTGGTCCTGTCGGTAGGCCCAGCTCTTCTCCATGGCCTGGAACGTCGCCCACGCCTCGGTCCACTCGGTGGCCTCGGCCGTCGCGATCGTCGAGGCCCACTCGGCGAACGACTCGTTGAGCCACAGGTCGTTCCACCACTTCATGGTCACGAGGTCGCCGAACCACATGTGCGCGAGCTCGTGCAGGATCGTGACGACCCGGCGCTCCTTGATCGCGTCGGTGACCTTCGAGCGGAACACGTAGGTCTCGGTGAAGGTGACGGCGCCGGCGTTCTCCATGGCCCCGGCGTTGAACTCGGGCACGAACAGCTGGTCGTACTTGGCGAAGGGGTAGGGGTAGCCGAACTTCTGCTCGTAGTAGGCGAAGCCCTGACGGGTCTTCTCGAAGATGTAGTCGGCGTCGAGGTAGCCGAACAGCGACTTGCGGGCGTAGATGCCGAGCGGGATGACGCGTCCGCTCGAGCTCGTGAGTTCGGAGTGCACGGACTGGTACGGCCCCGCGATGAGCGCCGTGATGTAGCTCGAGATGCGCGGGGTCGGGTCGAAGGCCCAGGTGGCGGCGCCGTCGCCCGCCGGAGTCGGCACCGGGGTGGGGGAGTTGCTCACGAGGGCCCAGTCGGCGGGAGCCGTGACGGTGAACTGGAACGTCGCCTTGAGGTCGGGCTGCTCGAAGACGGCGAACACGCGCCGGCTGTCGGGCACCTCGAACTGCGAGTAGAGGTAGACCTCGCCGTCGACCGGGTCGACGAAACGGTGCAGGCCCTCGCCGGTGTTCGTGTAGGCGAAGTCGGCGTCGACCGTGACGACGTTGTGCTCGACGAGCCCCTCGAGCCGGATGCGCGTGTTGTCGCTCACGGCGTCGGGGGCGAGCGTCGTGCCGTTGACCGTGACGGAGTGAACCGCGGTCGTGATCGCGTCGAGGAAGGTCTCCGTGCCGCCGCGGGCCGTGAACTCGATGGTCGTCGTCGACCGGAAGGTCTCGGGACCGGTGGTCAGGTCGAGCGCCACGACATAGGACTGCACGGCGATCAGGCTCGAGCGCTCCTGGGCTTCGAGGCGGGTGAGGTTCTCTCCGGGCACGCTGATGCTCCTTCGGCGTCAGGGGTGGAACGACGGATTGTGTCCGTCGATCAGCCTAGACGCGCGCGTCGCGGCAGCGACGCGCCTACGCCGAAACGCGCTCGAGACGTGCAGCCAGCGGGACGTTGCGCGAGCCGGGCAGCGCGATCGGCGCCCGCTGCGGACGGCCGAGGAACACCTCCGCGTCGGTGATCGCCGCGCGCAACAAGGCGATGAGCCGCGTGTCCGGATCGTTCACGCACGCCTGGGCGACCCCGATGGCCGCCGTCCGCACGATGGCGGCGCAACCGTGGCGCGCCAGGTCGACCGGGCGCGCGCGCCAGTCGGCGAGGTGCGCGTGGGCCCAGGCCGCGGCATCCGGGCTCTCGCTCAGGGCGAGCTCTGCGTCGGCCCGAGCGCGCGGGCGATTGATGCCGAGCTCGGCGAGGGCGTCGATCGTGGCGATGATCGCGACGGCGAGAGCGCGCTGGCGTTCCATGCTCGCGACCGGCAGGGCCATGGTCGCGGCGCGCAGGGCGACGACGAGGCCGAGCCGCAGGTCGTCGCCGCGCAGCCCGATGACCCGCGGGACGTCGGTGATCAACTCGCTGCGCCGATCGTCGCGCAGCGTGTCGTTGACGGCCCGCGCCAGGGTGGCCAGCACGGGGTCGGTGCAGCTCGGGTGGTCGCTCCAGCGCTCGCCCGCCAGGTAGGAGGCGAACTCCATGAAGCACGCGCCCTTGCGCGGGGAGCGGTGCCGTCCGGCCGACAGAGTCGGAACCAGGTCGGGAATCGCGGTGACGTTTCTCATGTCGACCTCGCTTACCTCACGATGTGGACATCATCATCCTCCCGCGCGACGGCGTCGACAAGGGGTGTCGGCCCCGGATCGCCTAGCCTGGTGACCATGCGCGTCCACATCGGAACCGACCACGCCGGACTCGATTTCAGCCAGCACCTGCAACAGCATCTCCGCGAGGCCGGGCACGAGGTCGTCGACCACGGCCCCACGAGCTACGACCCCCTCGACGACTACCCGAGCTTCTGCATCAACACCGCGCTCGCGGTTGTGCGCGACCAGGGCGCGGGCGTCCAAACCCTCGGCGTCGTCTTCGGCGGCTCGGGCAACGGCGAGCAGATCGCAGCCAACAAGGTCGAGGGCATCCGCGCCGCGCTGGTGTGGAATCACGACACCGCGGTGCTCGCCCGTCAGCACAACGACGCCAACGTGATCGCGATCGGCGCCCGCCAGCACAGCCTCGAGGTCGCGGTCGAGCTCATCGACGCCTTCCTGGCCGAACCGTTCAGCGGCGAGGAGCGCCACGCGCGACGGATCGCGCAGCTGGCCGAGTACGAGGCCACCGGGCGGATCGCCGGGCACGAGATCGACGCCTAGGCTCAGGAGGAGCAGGGATGCCCGAGGGCCACTCCGTCCATCGGATCGCGCGCCAGTTCGAGCGCCACTTCGAGCACGTGCCCGTCGCCGTGAGCTCGCCGCAGGGGCGCTTCGCTGCCGGCGCGGCGCAACTCGACGGCCACGAGATCGTGCAGGCCAAGGCCGTCGGCAAGCAGATGTTCCTCGAGTTCGACAACGGGCTGTGGCTGCGGGTGCACCTGGGCATGTACGGGGCCTGGGACTTCGCGGGCGACATCACGGTCGACGCCACCACGGCATCCGCGAACGGACGCATGGGCCAGACCAATCAGCGCGGAACCGACCTGGCGGCGCATGAGCACTCGCTGTCGTCGATCGGCGCCCCGCGTTTGACGCGGCTGCGGATGAGCGAGCAGGAGAAGCTCGAGCCCGATGCCACGAGCTTTCCGCCCGAGCCGATCGGAGCGGTGCGCGTGCGCCTGCTGACGCCGACCGCGGTCGCCGATCTGCGCGGTCCGACCGCCTGCGAGGTGCAGACGATCGAGCAGGTGGATGCCGCGATCGCCAAGCTCGGCCCCGACCCGCTCGTCGACGACCACGCCGCCGGCGAGGAGCGCTTCACCGCGGTCGTGCGCAAGAAGTCGACGCCGATCGCCCTGCTGCTGATGGATCAGTCGGTGGTCTCGGGCATCGGCAACGTCTATCGTGCCGAGTTGCTGTTCCGAGCTCGGCTGAACCCGTTCACGCCGGGCAAGGAGGTGCCGGAGCAGACCGTGCGCGGCCTCTGGCGCGACTGGGTCAAGCTGCTCGAGCTCGGCGTGCAGACCGGGCAGATGCTGACGATGGACGACCTCTCGCCCGAGGACCACCGCAAGGCCCTCGCCTCGCGCGCCGACCGGCACTGGGTCTACCACCGCACCGGCGAACCCTGCCGGATCTGCGGCACCCCGATCGCGATGCAGGAACTCGGCGGTCGCAAGCTCTACTGGTGCCCGAAGGACCAGGCGTAGCGGTGCGCCAGACTCCGCACTTCATCACGAACGACGAGCAGGTCGTCAAGCGCCTGATCCGTGAGAACCCGTGGGCGACGTACGTGTCGAACACCGCGAGCGGGCTCGTCGCTTCGCACTACGCGACGCTGCTCGAGGAGGACGCGGAGGGCATCTCGATCGTCAGCCACTTCGGCCGCCCCGACGAGCAGCTGCACGAACTGGGGCAGCACGAAATGCTCGTGATCGTGCAGGGTCCGCACGGCTACATCTCGCCCGGCTGGTACGCCGAGGGCGACGTCATCCCGACCTGGAATCACGTGACCGCGCACCTCTACGGCACCCCTGAGGTCCTCGGCGACGACGAGAACTTCGAGGTGCTGCAGCGACTCGTCGATCACTTCGAGAGCCGGATGCCGCATCCGGTCTCGCTCGACTACGACGAGCAGCATGCGCGGCGCATCGCCCGCGGAACGGTGGGGTTGCGCATCCGGGTGACCCGGATGGATGCCCGGCTCAAGCTGAGCCAGAACAAGCCCGCCGAGGTGCGCGACACGATCATCACCGCGCTCGCCGCCGACGGGCCGTACGCGCAGCCGGGGCTCGCCGACGAGATGCGGCGCATCCACCCGTCGCACCCGGATGCCGGGAGCTAGCGTGCTGCTGCGGAACGCGCGCCTGCTCGACGGCCGGATCGTCGACGTGTTCATCGACCACGGCCGCATCGTCACGCTCTCGACCCCCTCCACCCCGCCGACCCTCTCGAGCGACGTGGGCCCGGGGGAGGGGCCGGAGGAGGTCGACGTCGAGGGGCGCTGGGTCATGCCGGGGTTGTGGGACTCGCACGTGCATTTCGGGCAGTGGGCGCAGCTGAGCCGGCGCGTCGATCTGTCGGGCGCGCGATCCGCGGCGGAGGCGGCGTCGATCGTGCGCGAGCGTCTCGCCGCTCATCCCCCGGAGCCGGGGACGGTACTGCTGGGTCAGGGCTTCCGTGACGGTCTGTGGCCCGACCAGCCAACGCCCGAGCTGCTGGAGTTCGGTGACGTGGCGGTTGCGCTGGTGAGCGGCGACGTGCACTGCATGTGGACCAACCGGGCCGCCCTGCGTGCGCTGGGCCTGCCCGAGGACGCCTGGCTGCTGCGCGAGCAGGAGGCGTTCGACCTCAACGTGCGACTCAGCTCGATCGCCGACGAGCAGTTGGATGCCTGGGTCGTCGAGGCGGCGGCCGCGGCGGCGGCGCGAGGCGTGGTCGGCATCGTCGACCTCGAGATGCGCGATGCGCTGGGCTCGTGGCGGCGACGCTTCGGTGCGGGATTCCGTGGCCTGCGGGTGCGGGCCGGGGTGTACCCGGGCGACCTCGATGCGGTTGCGGCGGCCGGCATCCGCACCGGCGATGTCGTCGAGCACAGCGATGGCCTGCTCGTGGGCGGCCCGTTCAAGCTGTTCACGGACGGCTCGCTCAACACGCGCACCGCGTGGTGCTACGACGACTACCCGGGACTGGGCGGTCCGGATGCCGCGGGCCTCGCGATCCACTCGGCCGCCGAGTTGCTCGAGCTCGCGCGCGCCGCTCTCGAGCGAGGACTCCTCCCCGCGATCCACGCCATCGGCGACCGCGCGACGACCCTCGCGCTCGACACCTTCGCGGCGCTCGGGCCGCTCCCGGCCCCCGGCGGCAGCATCGAGCATGCGCAGCTGATCGCCGCGGCAGACCTTCCCCGATTCGCCCAGCTCGGCGTCCGCGCGAGCGTGCAGCCCGAACACGCGATGGACGATCGCGATGTCGCCGACCACTACTGGACGGGACGCACCGATCGCGCCTTCGCGTACCGCGCCCTGCTCGATGCCGGAGCCGAACTCGCCCTCGGCTCGGACGCGCCGGTGGCTCCGCTCGACCCGTGGGTCACGCTTGCGGCCGCCGTGACCCGCAGCCGGGACGGGCGGGAGCCGTGGCATCCGGAGCAGGCCCTGACCATCCCGGATGCCCTGCGCGCGTCGTGGGGCGGCGTCGCGGGCGTCGCCGAGGGCGGCATCGCGGATCTCGTGGTCAGCGAACTCGACCCGCTCACGGCATCCGGCGAGCAGCTGCGCGAGATGCCGGTCTGGGCGACGATGGTCGCCGGTCGCTGGACCCACGGCCGCTGATACGCGTACGCGGCGACCCCCCCCCGGGGCGACCGGATCAGCCGACCGGGTCAGGCGGCGGGAAGAGGTGGTTCCGCGGAGGTCGGCCACGGCTGCTGAGGCGAAGTCGTCTCGCTCGGCCGTGCGGGTTGGGCCGCCCCCGCGGAAGTCAGCGCGCCCGCATCGACACTGATGCAGGCGCGCCGAAGCGCGGCGTCGCGGCCACCGGTGGGGACGCGACGAAGAAAACTGGGCAGCGGACTACGCGACCGACGCGGGCTGGGCGCCCCACGACTGGAATTCGGCACGGTGTTCCTGGACGTGGTTGGTCCAGCCGATACCGTTCCACCAGCGCAGCTGGGGGATGCCGAGGGGGTCGTTGTACCAGCCGGCGGGCGCGGCGTTCGTGGTCGGGGTGACGACATTGCTCATAGGGGGACTCCTGCTGAGAGGCGGCGGATCGCGGGTGGGGGATTCGGGTTGCGATCTGGGCTCACGATAGTGGCCCCCATCATGGGGACGCGAGTCCCCCTTCTGGGGGACGTGGAACGGGAGGGATCAGCGAGCCCAGGGGTCGGCCGCGGTCCGCCACCAGGCGTCGAACGGGGTGACCGGTGCGGCGCGCTTGTGCTCGGTTGCGAGGTACCGGGCCTCGAGGGCGTCGGCGACGGCATCCGATACCGCCCGGCCTTCGAGGTAGTCGTCGATGTCGGAGTAGCTGAGTCCGAGGTTCGCTTCGTCGGTCTGCCCGGGGTTCTCGTCGAGGAGGTCGGCGGTCGGCGCCTTGAGGTACAGCCGCTCGGGCGCCCCGAGGTGCTCCAGCAGAGCACGGCCCTGGCGCTTGCTGAGTCCCGAGAGCGGCAGCACGTCGGCCCCGCCGTCGCCGAACTTGGTGAAGAACCCCGTTACGGCCTCGGCGGCGTGATCCGTGCCGACGACGAGCATCCGCCGATCGCCGGCGATCGCGTACTGCGCGATCATCCGCGCTCGGGCCTTCGTGTTGCCCTTCGTGAAGTCGCTCAGCGCGTCGCCGGTGGCGTCGCGGTACTCATCCGCGACACCGTCGACGGCCCGCTTGATGTCGAAGGTGATCGCGCGGTTCGGGCGGATGAAGCCCAGAGCGAGCTGCGCATCGTCTTCATCGGCCTGCACCGAGTAGGGCAGGCGTACCGCGATGAACTCGGCCTCGGCCCCCGACTCGGCGACACGCTCGACCGCGAGCTGGCACAGCCGCCCGGCGAGCGAGGAGTCCTGCCCGCCGCTGATGCCGAGGACGAGACCGGATGCCCGGGTCGTCGTGAGGTAGTCGACGAGGAATCCGACCCGGCGTTCGATCTCGGCGGCCGGGTCGATCGTGGGCTGGACGTGGAGATCCGCGATGATGCGGGCTTGAGTGGGGCGCATCCCTCCACGGTATCGAGCGAGCGCAGCGCCCGGGGGGTTAGCCCCACCCGGGTCCGGTCGTCAGCCGGATGCCGACCGGCAGCGGCCGTCGCCAGGCTGGAGGCATGACGACGACAATGGAGCCTGCCATGGCTACCGAGAAGCACCAGCACACGCTCTACGCCCGACTGTGGCTGGGCCTGCCGCGCGAGCTCGGGTACCTGCTGCCGATCCTTCCGATCGGGATCGTCAGCATCGTCGTGCTGACCAGCCTGTTCTTCACCGGCGTCGGAATGGCCTTCATCTTCGTCGGGCTGTTCCTCGTGCTGGCGGCGCTGTTCGTGGGGCGCGGGTTCGGGATGTTCGAGATCATCCGGCTGCGGTTCACCGGCTTTCCCGAGATCACGCCGCCGGCCTGGGATCGCAAGGCCCGCGGCAGCAGCGTCCTGGCCAAGATCTTCGCCCCGTTCATCGACGTGCACTACTGGCTGTACCTGCTCTGGGCGATGTTCGTCGGCCCCATCCTGGGCTTCATCACATGGAGCATCGCGTTCGCGTGGGTGGTCACCGCGCTCTCGGGCACGACGTTCGGGATCTTTGGGCGGTTCATCCCGTCGGGCGCCCGGACGCCGCACCTGCTCGACACCGTGTTCCGTTTCTTCGGTCTGTCGGCATCCGGACTTCCGCGCGAGGTCGGCAACGGGGTGCTCTACTTCATCGTCGGGTTGATCGCCCTGCTCACCCTCCCGTTCGTCACGCGCGGCCTGACCGCCCTGCACTGGGGCATCGCCCGCGGGATGCTGGGCGTGTTCACCGCAGAGCAGCTGAAGCAGCAGGTGGCCGGCCTGTCGTCGTCGCGCTCGGCCGCGGTGGCGGCGGAGGGCACCGCCCTGCGGCGGCTGGAGCGCGACATCCACGACGGCCCGCAGCAGCGGCTGGTGCGACTGCAGATGGACCTCGCGTCGGCGGAGCGCCAGCTCGACAAGGATCCGGATGCCGCGCGCGCCCTGATCGGCGAGGCGATGCAGCAGTCCAAGGATGCCCTCGAAGAGCTGCGCGCCCTGTCGCGCGGCTTCGCCCCGCCCCTTCTGCTCGATCGCGGACTCGTCGCCGCGCTCGGGGCGCTGGCGACGCGCGCGACGATCCCCGTCAGGTTCGTCTCGGACGTGCCCGAGGGCATGGAACTGCCGCCTGAGCTCGAGCGCAACGCCTACTTCATCGCCGCGGAGGCGGTCACCAACGCCGAGAAGCACTCGCGGGCGACGGGGGCGACCCTGAGGGTGTGGCTTCGCCGGATCGCCGACTCCGATGAGACGTGGCTGGAGCTGACCGTGTCGGACGACGGAGTCGGCGGCGCGGTCGCGACGCCCGGCCACGGCCTGGCGGGGCTCGAGGAGCGAGTGCACGGCCTGGGCGGCATCCTCACGGTCACGAGCCCGCGCGGCGGGCCCACGGTGGTGATCGCCCAGCTTCCGGTGACGAGTGCGCTGCCCGCCTCGGCCCAGGCGCCGACGGTCGCCCCGACGCCGGCCTCCTAGGCTGTGGGCGTGTCAGCTCTTCGCGTGGTGGTCGCCGACGACTCGGTGCTGCTGCGCGAGGGCCTCGTGCGGGTGCTCGTCGAGGCGGGGCACGAGGTGGTCGGCGCCTACGGCGATGCGGATGCCCTGCTCGCCGAGGTGGAGCGGCTCGCGCCCGACGTGGCGGTGCTCGACGTGCGGATGCCGCCGACCTTCCGCGACGAGGGCGTGCGCGCCGCGCTGCGGCTGCGATCGCTGCTGCCGGGCACCGGCATCCTGTTGCTCTCCCAGTATGTCGAGGTCGCCTACGCCCAGGAGCTCTTGGGCGCGGGCGACGGGGGAGTGGGTTACCTCCTCAAAGACCGAGTCGCCTCGCTCGCCGAGCTCGACGATGCGCTCGCCCGCATCGCCGAGGGCGGCACCGTGCTCGATCCCGAGGTCGTCGCGCAACTGATCGGCCGCCGGCATGACCCGTTGGCCAGCTTGACGCCGCGCGAGCGCGAGGTTCTGCAGCTCATGGCCGAGGGTCGAAGCAACGCCGCGATCGGCTCGGCGCTGTACATCGGGGTCGGCGCTGTCGAGAAGAACGTGACCTCCATCTTCGGCAAGCTCGGTCTCGAAGACTCGGGCATCGACCATCGGCGGGTGCTCGCGGTACTGGCGTACCTGCAGCGCTGAGGAGGGTTCCCGACGCCATCCGGTCGGGCTATCGTCGGAACATGGCCGAGCTTGATCCTGAGGTGGATGACTTCGACATCGACGTGCTCGAGAACGAGTTCTTCGAGCAGTTCATGAGCCCCGATGATCAGCTGCTGTCGGATCCGGACAGCGACGACGACGACACCGTCGCCGTGACCGAACACTCCAGTCTCGACGCGGTGCGCACGGTCTTCGAAGACCGCCTCACCGAGGAGCAGATGGAGGAGCTGGCCGCCGACCTCGACCTGACCTCGGCCACCTGGATGAACATCGAGGAGTTCCGCGCGGTCAACGACGACGCCGAGATCGACGAGATCGAGTTCGACGACGACGAGGACGAGTAGCGAGGTCCACCGGCATGGGCCGTGCGTCGAGTCGCGCGGCTCAGGCCGCCGATGGCGGGCAGTGCAGCCGTGTCGGCGTGGACCAGTCGGCGGTGCGTTCGATCTCGTGAGCCGACATCGGCTGTCCGCACAGGGGGCAGCGGGAGGCGGCCGGGGCGGCATCGACGGGACGCTCGCCGCCGGGGCCAGGGCCGAGAGGCGGCGGCCCGAGGTACGGGAAGAGCCTCTCGTTCAGGCGATCCCACCAGCTCATTCGTTCGCTCACGAATAATGAGTGTACTAACTATTGGGACGCTATGCTGAGTGGATGCCGACCACCGCCGTCGATCCGCTCGCCCTCGACCGTCAGGTCTGCTTCGCCCTCGTCACCACCGCCCGGCAGATCGTCGCCGTCTACACGCCGGTGCTCGAGCCCCTCGGGCTGACGCATCCGCAGTACCTCGTCATGCTGGCCCTCTGGCAGAGCAGCCCGCGGCGCGTGCGCGACCTCGCCGACACGCTGCACCTCGAGCCGGCCACGCTCAGCCCCCTGCTGAAACGGCTCGAGTCGGCTGGACTGCTCGACCGCCGGCGCGACCCGGATGACGACCGCGCCCTGGCCGTCTCGCTGACGCCCGCGGGGGTGGCGTTGCGCGAGCGGGCCATCGCGGTGCCCGGCCAGATCATGGAACGCCTCGGCGTCGGGGTTGCCGAACTGGAGCGCACCCGTGACGCACTGAACGTGCTGCTCGAGGCAGCGGAGCGCGTGCCCGCTTGATCCGGCGGCTGCCTCAGTCGCTGACCGTGCGCACCCGGATCGCGTCGGCGTTGGGCAGGTGCGCCGCGAGCTGCGCGGCCACCTCGTCGGCGACCCGCTCCGCCTGCGAGACGGGCATGTCGGCGACGACGATCGCCGTGTCGCCCTGGAGGCGGTGTCCGACCCAGCGCAGCCGCAGTTCCTGGATGGCGCGCACGCCCTCGACGTGCCGGATGGCGTGCTCGGCCCGATCGACCAGCTCGGGCTCGACGCCGTCCATCAGCCGCCGTCCGATGCTGCGCACGGTGCCGATCAGCAGCACGATGATCGCGATCGAGATCAGGATGCCGACGATCGGGTCGGCGAGCGGGAACCCCAGCATGACGCCGACCGCTCCGACCACGACCGCGAGGGAGGTGAAGCCGTCGGTGCGCGCGTGCACGCCGTCGGCGACCAGCGCGGCCGAGCCGATGCGGCGACCGACCCGGATGCGGTAGATCGCCACCAGCTCGTTGCCGGCGAAACCGATGATCCCGGCCGCGACCACCCACCACAGGTTCTCGAGCGGATGCGGCGAGAGCAACCGCAGGATCGACTGCCAGGCCGCGACGACCGCCGAGAGTGCGACGACGACCACGATGAACAGTCCGGCGAGGTCTTCGGCGCGGCCGAGTCCGTAGGTGTAGCGACGAGAGGCCGCGCGGCGCCCCAGGATGAAGGCGATC
Organism: Lysinimonas soli; assembly: GCF_042655435.1. NCBI lineage: Bacteria > Bacillati > Actinomycetota > Actinomycetes > Micrococcales > Microbacteriaceae > Lysinimonas > Lysinimonas soli. The sequence goes on along the minus strand of NZ_JBHSMG010000001.1, from coordinate 1,437,658 downwards.
CAGAGCGGCACCGCCGTGAGGGCGTCCGAGAAGTTGTGGATGGTGTCGGCCAGCAGCGCGACCGAGCCGCTGATGAGCACGACGGCGAGCTGCAGGATGGTGGTGCCCAGCAGTACGAAGAGGCTGATCTTGAGCGCCCGCACGCCCGCCGCACTGGCTTCGAGCGCGTCGTCGATCGAGTCGGAGGCGTCGTGCGTGTGCGGCACGAAGAGGCCGTAGAGGAAGCCCTTCAGGCCGGTGGGGTGGTCGTGGTCGTGACCGTGGTCATGGTCATGGTCATGGTCGTGGCCGTGCCTGTGGTCATGGTCGTGAGAATGCTCGTGCTCGTGCTCGTGCTCGTCGTGCGGATGCGCGTGGTCGTGACCGTGTGCGCTCACGCCGAGACCTCGGCATCCGTGTGGTGATGCCGCGGTGTCTGATCGAGCGCGTGCTCGGCCTGGAAGATCGCGTCCGAGACCAGCTGCCGCGCGTGCTCGTTGGCGAGCCGGTAGAAGATGCGGGTGCCATCCTGTCGCGTGCTGACCAGGCGGCCGAGCCGCATCTTCGCGAGGTGCTGTGACACCGCGGCCGGCGACTTCTCGACGAGTTCGGCCAGCTGGTTGACGCTCAACTCGCCCTCGCGCAGGGCGAGCACGATGCGCACGCGGGTGGCGTCGGCGAGCATCCCGAACACCTCGACGGCGAGCTCGACGTACTGGCTGTCGGGGAGTCGTCCGCACACCTGCTTATCTGCATCCATACGCAGATTGTGGCACACCGCCGGGTGGCGGTCGTGCGGGTCAGTCGGCGAGCAGCTCGAGGATCTGCGAGATGTCGAGCGCTTGTGTCGCCTCGAGGTCGACGATCGGGTCGGCGGGGGCGGTGACGAGTTCGACGTCGCCGCCGGGGTCGGCGCTGAATGTTCTGGGGATGATAGTCGCGGTAGCCATGATCCACTTTCCCGCCACGGAGCGCGGGCCTGTAGGGGCTTAGGTCCTGGGGGTGCCCTAAGCTCGCGACGAATAGTGAGGAGCTGTCGAATGACGGATGAGGAGTCGCCCGACGCTTTGGCCGCCGGCTCCGAGGTCGATGCGTCCGGCAGCGTCGCGGGCTTCGTCTGCGGGTTCATCGGCCTCTCGATCTCGGGACTGCTGTTCCCGGTTTCGATCGCGCTCGGGATCGTCGGCTGGATCTTCTCCGCGGCGGCGATCAAGCGGATGCCGTCAGGTCGCTCGGGCCGCGGTCTTGCTGTGGCGGGACTCGTGCTCTCGATCGCGGCGCTCATCGCGGCCGTCGTCGTCGCAGTCAGGACGGTTCGGTGGTGATCGACGTCGCCGACCACTGGTGCGATGGCCGGCTTCGTGCCAGCCTCGGATCATGAGCGATACGAGCGGCCGCGTCGAGTTGCACAGGCTGGCCGAGGCCGGAGACCGGGACGCGATCGACGAACTCGTCGAGCTGGCGGGCGAAGAAGGCGACGTGGCCGAACTGCGCCGACTGGCGGATGCCGGCAGCGCCGACGCCATGGACGAGCTGGTCCAGCTGGCGATCGACGACGACAATCGTGACGAGCTGCGTCGACTCGCGTCGGAGGGGAGCCGGGACGCCGCCGAAGCCCTGGCGGAACTCGAAGCCGGCGACGAACTCTAGCCTGCGGGCGGCGCGTTTCGCAGCAGCACCTCGAAGGGCTCGACGGCCACGATGCCGTTCACCTCACTCGCGAGTTGCCCGTCGAGCGTGACGAACGCGTCGGCCTGCAACTGCGCCACGGCGATGTACTCGGCCAGCGCGGTGTCGTCCCATCCGAGTTGCTCCGCCACCCGCCAGGCCGTTGCCCGCGAGACGCGATCGGCCAGCAGGCGGATGCGCATCGTCGTGATCCCGTCCAGCATCCGGCGCGCGTCCTCCCTGCTCAGGGATCCCGCGCGCACGTCCCGATAGAGCTGCGACAGGGCGTGGGAGTGCAGCAGCTTCGGCGCGACGAGCTGGTGCTCGGCAGAAACGGCGACGTCGTCACGAACGAGCCGGATCGCGGTGGGGGCGTCGATCGCGTACCTGGTCATGGCCACATCCTGCACCCGCGTGCCGACAACGCCGCCCGCTCCGGGTGACGACGGAGTCGGTCTACCCGACCCTCTTCAGCAGCTCGCGGCAGATCGCGGCGAACGCGCTGCGCTGATCCGTGGGCAGGCGATCCATGATCGCCCCCAGCGCGGCGTAGCTCTCCTGTTCGAGCACCGTCGCCTGGGCCCGGCCGGCATCCGTCAACCGCACGGCCACTCGTCGTCGATCCGAGTCCGAGGGAACGCGCTGCACCAGTCCGCGGCCCTCTGCCCGGGCGACGAGCCCCGACGTGCTCGACTTGTCGAGCCCCAGGTGGGCGGCCAGTTCGAGCATCTCGGGCTCGCGGTCGCGCAGGATCGCGAGCAGACGCAGTTGCGTGGGCGAGAGCTCGTGGCGGCGCGCGGTGTCGTCCAGCACATCGAAGACGCGCCAACTGAGTTGCACGAGCGAGTCGAGGTCGGGGTCGCGGGCCATGCGAGCATCCTACTTGATCTAGTTGGTAACACGAACTACATTGGTTTGTAATGCCAACTAAAGGAGAGACGATGCACGCCGCCGTTGTGACCGAGTTCGATCAGCCGCCTCGCTGGTCTGTCGCCGACGAGCCCCAGGCCGGGGGCGAGCACGAGGTGGTCGTCGAGGTGGTGGCAGCAGCGCTGCATCCGCGAGTCCGCTCGCAGGCTGACGGCTCGCACTACACCAGCACCGACGAGCTGCCGCTGATCCCGGGCATCGATGGGGTCGGTCGCCTGCCCGACGGCTCGCTGGTCTACTTCGTGCTGCCCGACACCCGGCTCGGCAGCCTGGCTGAACGCGCGACGATCGATCTGCGCCGATCCGTGCCGCTTCCTGCGGGAACGGATGCCGCGGCCGTCGCCGCCGCGATGAACCCCGGGATGTCGTCCTGGATCGCGCTGCGCCGTCGCGCCGGGCTCGTGCCCGGGCAGAGCGTGCTCATCCTCGGAGCGACCGGGAGCGCCGGCCGGCTCGCCGTGCAGATCGCCCGCCACCTGGGCGCGTCAGGTGTGGTTGCTGCAGGCCGCGACCCGGAGGCTCTCGATTCACTGGCCGGGCTCGGGGCGGATGCCGTGGTCTCGCTCGCCGGACCGCTCGGCGAGGCCGCCGCCCGGGTCGGCGAGGCTGCCGCCGAGGTCGACGCGGTCGTGGACTACCTCTGGGGCGAGCCGGCGCAGGCCGTCATCCCGGCCCTGCTGACCCGCCGCCCCGATCGCTCCCACCGACTCGCCTGGGTGCAGGTGGGCGCGATCGCCGGGCCGGACCTGACCATCGCCTCGGCCATGCTGCGCGGGGCGAACCTGCAGCTGATGGGCAGCGGTCAGGGCTCGGTGACCACGCGCGGGATTCTCGACGAACTCGGGCCGCTGCTGGCGGAGGTGTCCAAGGGCAGCTTCGTGCTCGATATCGACCCGCGGAAGTTCGCGGATGTCGAGGCGGTCTGGGCCGAGAAGGCCAGTGCCCGCAGCCGCGTCGTGTTCGTCGCGCCCTGATCCGCGTCAGTTCGCGGACACGCTCACTCGTTGCGCCAGTTGCGCGCCGACGGCCTCAGCCCGGGCGATCTCGTCGGCGTCGAGGGCGCTGTCGTGCACCAGGAAGCTCTCCGGATCGGCGACGGAACGACCGCCGGCCTTGCGCAGTTCCTTGTCGATGTGCGCCGCGGCGGAGCCCGTCAGTAGACGAGCCCCTTCGGCGCGGGTGTCGAAGGCGAAGAACTGCCCTACCGGGCCGGTGAGCTCGTCGAGCCACTCGCGGATTCCGATCCCCGGCGCGCTCTTCTCAAGCGTGAGGTGCCGATCCGGATCCTTCGTCCACTCGACGGCCTCCGCCCGCGTCACGGGGCGGCTCAGGCCATGCACGTGGGTCGGGCCTCCGACCAGCACGAGGTCAGCCTTCGGAAAGACCTTGCCCGCGTCGTTCACGTTGATCAGGGTCACCGTGGCGGAGGGCGCCATCCCCTTCGCGAGCGCTTCCGCAACCCGCCGGGTGTCGCCGAACATCGATTCGTACACAATCACTGCATCCATGTGTCCAGCGTCGTTCGTGCTGCGCGCGGCGGGCAAGGGCCTTGGTCCTATGGGTCGAGGGGATCGAACCCAGAGTCACGATGTGGAGGGGATGACGGGAATCGAACCCGCGTAATCAGTTTGGAAGACTGAGGCTCTACCATTGAGCTACATCCCCGGAGGGCGACCGAAGCCGCATCTCGCCGGGCAGTCTACCGGAACGAAGCGCCCCGTTCGGGCAACGTCGGCTCAGGCAACGGCCAGGCGTGCGGCATCCGCCGATTCTGCCGGCGTCAGTTCTGCCGATTCCGAATCGATGCGGATCGCGGCGCAGACGTGCGCCTCTTCCCACGCCATCGCGAAGAACACGCTGGTCTCGATCGGACCGGTCTCGCCGCAGTCGAGGCAGCGCGGCTCGTAGGCGCGCAGTTCCATGATCTCGATGTCTGCCATGGCTCCAGTGTGAGCCGCCGCACCGACATCCGGGAGCAGGCACGCGGACAGGATCGAACCGTTAGACTTCGGGAGGCCATTTTTCGGGCAGCAAGCGCATCAACCGGGGCGTAGCTCAGCTTGGTAGAGCGCCCGCTTTGGGAGCGGGAGGCCGCAGGTTCAAATCCTGTCGCCCCGACTCACACCCCAGATTTCTACGAGATCCCACGAAAAGAACAACGGAGACACCCATGGTCACGACGACCGTCGAGAAGCTCAGCCCCACTCGCGTGAAGCTCAACATCACTGTCACGCCCGAGGAGCTCAAGCCGAGCATCGACCACGCCTACCAGCACATCGCCTCGGATGTGAGCATCCCCGGCTTCCGCAAGGGCAAGGTGCCGCCGCCCATCATCGACCAGCGCGTCGGCCGCTCCGAGGTGCTCAACCACGCGGTCAACGAGGGGCTCGACAAGTTCTACCGCGAGGCCGCCGACGAAGAGAAGGTGCGTCCCCTCGGGCGCCCCAGCGCCGACATCACCAAGTGGCCGAGCGTCGACGACTTCAGCGGCAACCTCGAGGTGTCGGTCGAGGTCGACGTGCGTCCCGAGTTCACCATCCCCGACTACGAGGGCCTCAAGCTCGAGGTCGAGCCCGTCACGGTGAGCCCGGATGACGTCGAGGCCGAGCTCGAGAACCTGCGCAGCCGCTTCGGCACCCTCGTCACCGTCGACCGTCCGGCCAAGACCGGCGACTTCGTGCAGCTCGACCTGGTCGCCACGATCGGCGACGAAGAGGTCGACACCGCGAGCAACATCTCGTACGAGCTCGGATCGGGCGAGCTGATCGAGGGCATCGACGACGCGCTCGACACGCTGACCGCGGGGGAGTCGACCACGTTCGAGGCCCCGCTGCTCGGCGGCGACCACGAGGGCGAGAAGGCCCAGATCGCCGTCACGCTGCTCGCCGTCAAGGAGCGCGAGCTTCCCGCCGCCGACGACGAGTTCGCCCAGATCGCCAGCCAGTTCGACACCATCGGCGAGCTTCGCGCCGACCTGCGCGAGCAGCTCGGCAAGTCGAAGGAGTTCGGCCAGGGCGTCGAGGCTCGCGACAAGATCGTCGACGTGCTTCTCGAGAAGGTCGACATCCCCGTTCCGCAGGGCCTCATCGATGACGAGGTGCACCGTCACCTCGAGAACGAGGGTCGCCTCGAAGACGAGGTGCACCGCGCCGAGGTCGCCGAGTCGAGCGAGAAGACCTTCCGCTCGCAGATCCTGCTCGACGCGATCGCCGAGAAGGAAGAGGTGAAGGTCAGCCAGAACGAGCTCACCACCTATCTCGTGCAGGCATCCGCCCAGTACGGCATGGAGCCGGGCGAGTTCATCAAGGTGCTCGACCAGAACGGGCAGCTGCCCGCCATGATCGGCGAGGTCGCCCGCGCGAAGGCGCTCGGCGCCGTGCTGGCCAAGGCGAAGGTCGTCGACACCAAGGGCAAGGCGGTCGACGTCTCGGCGTTCACCGCGGGCCTGCCCGACGAGCAGGGCGACGAGTTCGACACCGGCGACGCGACCGCGCTGCTGCAGCAGGCGAACGCGGGCGACGAGCACGCAGGTCACAACCACTAGCCGCATCCGGGCGATCGCGGGGTGACGGGCACGATGACGCGCTACGTCGCCCTGCTGCGCGGGGTCAACGTCGGCGGGGTCACCATCAAGATGGCTGACCTCGCCGAGCTCGTTCGCGGGCTCGGGTACTCCGAGGTGGCGACCGTGCTGGCCAGTGGCAACGTGCTGTTCACGAGCCCGGATGCCGCATCCGCCGTCAAGCGGACCCTCGAGCAGGCGCTGCGCGAGCGGTTCGGCTACGAGGCCTGGGTGCACGTGCTCACGGTGGAGGCGATCGCCGAGATCGTCGCCGGCTACCCCTTCGAGCGTGCGGCCGATCGGCACGCCTACGTGGTGTTCGCCGTCACTCCCGAGGTGCGCGAGCAACTGCTCGCGGTGCCGCTGGATCCTGCCGTCGAGCAGGCGCAGGCCGGCGACGGCGTCATCTACTGGAGCGTGCCGAAGGGCAGCACCCTCGACTCGGCGATGGGCAAGGCCCAGTCGGCAGCGCGCTACAAGCCATGGGTGACCACCCGCAACCTCAACACCCTCGAGAAGCTCGCCCGCTGAATCCTCAGCTCTCGGCGCGATCGACGAGCAGCTCGTCGGCGTAGGCATCGACCGCGCGCTGGTAACGGGGCAGATGCGGCGACAGCGCGTGCAGCACGGCGACGAGCGCCTCGGTCGTGCGCCCGGTGCTCGCCAAGGCGAGCGCGGCGAAGGCCATGGCGGCATCCGCGAGCGGGTGCTCGGGCTGACCGGCGAACTCGGCACTCAGCAGCGCGAGCGACTCGTCGGGGCGACCCAGATTGCGCAGGGTGCTGGCGAGCTGGATGACGGCCTGCCCCCGCCGGTCATCGTCGAGTCCCGCGGCGAGGGCGGCCCGGTAGGGCGGGGCGGCTTCGTCCTCCCGTCCGGTGGAGTCGCGGGCTCCCGCTGCCTCGAGCAGCGCGAGCGCGTCGCCCGGCGGACGCTCTCCGGCGAGCGCGTCGATCGCGGCCACGGGGGGCGGGGCTCGGGGTCCGGGCGGGGGTGGTCGGTGCAACGGGAGCGGGGCGCGGCCTCTGCCCAGGGCGAACAGCGCCATGCGGGTCTGAGCCCCCCGGTAGATTCGACCTCGACATCGTTTCCCGATACGGGGCGAAACCGAAACGGAGCTCAACCCATGGCCGACCCGACATTCCAGCCGAGTGTCTTTGACCGCCTTCTGAAGGACCGCATCATCTGGCTCGGTTCGGAGGTGCGAGACGACAACTCGAACGAGATCGCGGCCAAGCTCCTGCTGCTCGCCGCCGAAGACCCGAAGCGCGACATCTACCTCTACATCAACTCGCCCGGCGGCTCGATCACCGCGGGCATGGCGATCTACGACACGATGCAGTTCGTGCCCAACGACATCGTCACGGTCGGCATCGGCATGGCGGCCTCGATGGGGCAGCTGCTGCTCACCGCGGGCACCAAGGGCAAGCGGTACATCACGCCCAACGCGCGCGTGCTGCTGCACCAGCCGCACGGTGGATTCGGCGGCACCTCGTCCGACATCCAGACCCAGGCGGCGCTCATCCTCGACATGAAGAAGCGCCTCGCCGAGATCACGGCCGCCCAGACCGGCAAGACGGTCGAGCAGATCAACAAGGACGGCGACCGCGACCGCTGGTTCAACGCCCAGGAGGCGCTGGACTACGGCTTCGTCGACCACATCCGCGAATCGGCCTCCGACGTCATCGGCGGCGGCGGAACCGAAGACAAGTAACCCGGCCGACAGCGACCTGCACAGAGAGACAGGACATCATTCAGATGGAACTCCCCACCTACCGGGCCGGCGGCTCAGCCCCGTTGAACACCATGCCGGAATCGCGCTACATCCTCCCGAGCTTCGAGGAGCGCACGGCGTACGGCTTCAAGCGCCAGGACCCCTACGCGAAGCTCTTCGAAGACCGCATCATCTTCCTCGGGGTGCAGGTCGACGACGCGTCGGCCGACGACATCATGGCCCAGCTGCTCGTGCTCGAGAGCCAGGACCCGGATCGCGACATCGTCATGTACATCAACTCACCCGGTGGCTCGTTCACCGCGATGACGGCAATCTACGACACGATGCAGTACATCCGTCCGCAGATCCAGACGGTCGTGCTCGGGCAGGCGGCATCGGCCGCCGCCGTGATCGCCGCCGCGGGCACCCCGGGCAAGCGCCTCGCGCTGCCGAACGCGCGCATCCTCATCCACCAGCCCGCCGTCGGCGAGGCCGGCCGGGGGCAGGCGTCCGACATCGAGATCCAGGCGAAAGAGATCCTGCGCCTGCGCACCTGGCTCGAAGAGACTCTCGTCAAGCACTCGGTGCACGACATGGAGCGGGTCAACAAGGACCTCGAGCGCGACACGATCCTGTCGGCGGATGAGGCGCTCGAATACGGCCTCATCGACCAGGTGTTGACGAGCCGCAAGAACCTGCCGGCACTCGTCAAGTAGTTCGTTCGATCGAGAAGGCCTGCCTGGGTGTTCCCCGGCAGGCCTTCTCGTCGTGGGCAGATGCCCCTAACGTGGCGAGATGGACATGAAGGCCGTCAACCAGCAGGTCATCGCCGATTTCCGGGCCGGCGGCCCGATCTCCGTCGACGGGGTGCACCGGGAGCGCATCGTGCTGCTGACCACGACGGGAGCGCGATCGGGCGAGCCGCGGACCGTGCCCGTGATGTTCCGGCCGAGTGAGAACGGCATCCTGGTCGTGGCGTCCGACAACGGGTCGCCGCGGGTGCCCCGGTGGTTCCGCGACCTGGTCGCCAACCCCGCGGTGCACGTCGAGGCGCCCGACGCGGAGTACGACGCGCGCGCGACCGTGCTCGACGGCGAGAAGCGCGACAACGTATGGAAGCGGCTCACCTCCGAGCTGCCGATGTTCCTCGAGCAGCAGCTGCGCGCCGGGCGCGAGCTGCCGCTGATCGAGATCTCGCGCGTCTAGGCGTCCCCGCCCACCTCGTCCTCCCGCCGCCGCCGGCCGACCACGAGCAGGGTGACGACGATCGCGATCGCGACGGCCAGCAGCGCCCCGCCGATCCACAGCACGTCGGCGAGCGGAACCGTCGCGTTGCGGGTCCCCTCGCTGCCGGTGCCCGTCGACCCGGCCGTCGATCCGGTCGCGGGTGCGGCCGTCGTGCCCGGGCAGACCGCAGGCGTCGTCGTGCCCTTCGACGGGGTGACCGTGCCGCTCGGCGCCCAGGTGAAGTGGATCTCCCCGCTCACCGTGTGCCCGTCCTGCGACACGAGCTGGAAGATCATCGTGTACGCCCCGGGCGCGCCGAGCCGGGCCGGCGTGCTCATGGTGGCATCCGCGATCGTCACGCATCCGGTCTCGTAGTACCGACCGGAGTCGTCGCGGATCTGCAGGGCGAAGCCGCGGCCCTGCCCGCCGATGTCGAGCAGCGACTCGTTGGTCTGGATGCTGAACTCGGCAGGCAGCTCGGTCAGGGTCTGCCCCGAGCTCGGCGTCGTCGACACGATCTGGTTGTGCGCCGACGCGGGCGTCGCAACGAGGAGCGACAGCAGCAGGGCGATCCCGAACGAGACGGCGAGGGCAGGGCCGCGGCGCACGGTCAGTCCGCCTTCGCCGGGCGGGTCGCCCCCGTGCGGCGGCCGCTGAGCGCGATCACCAGGCCGACCGCGCCGAGCACGAGGCCCGCTCCGCCGAGCACCCGCGCCACGACATCCGCCCCGTCACCGCCGGTCGCCGCCGTCGCCGGGTGTGCCGTGACCGCCGGGTTCGGCGCGCTGTCGGCGTCGTGGTCGGCCACGGGCGGGTCGGTGACGTAGAGCACGGGAGCGGGATGCTCGCTGTTGGGTGCGCCGTTCCAGGATGCGGTGGTTCCGTCGCTGTAGCCCTGATCGATCGGGAGCTTCAACGAGCCCACCTTCGGGATCGGACCGACGTACAGCCGGAAGACGCCCAGCGCGCCCGCGCCGAGCTCCGATCCGGGGTTCGCGGTCCAGACCACCTGGGTCACGGCTTCCGTGGTGGTCTGGTCGCCGTGGACGACCGGCGTCGCGAGCTTGGTCGTCACGAGCTCGGCGGTCCATCCGGCGACCGGTTCGAACTTCACGCTCGCCAGCAGACCGGCATCGGCCGGCAGGTTGATCGTGAGCTTGTTCGTGGTGGCGCCGTCGGTCGACTCGTTCGGAACCCGGAAGGTGAGGGTGTCGAAGGTGCCGGGGGTCGCCGTGTTCGATTCGAGCGAGACGTGCGCGCTGGCGCTCAGCGGGGCCGCGAGCGCGAGCAGTGCGGCGGCGCCGAGGGCGACGGCGGATGCCGCGACGGCGTGTGGGGACATGCGTGTCATGAGAAATGTGTTCCTGTCTGCGAGGTGTGTCGTCGCCCGTGCGGGCGACGCGTTCTGGATCCGCCGAGCGGCGGTGATGCGATCAGAACGCGAGCAGAGGAGGGCCGCGCCGCCGGGCGGAGGCGACGAGAAGGCGCGAGACGAGGGTGCGCGGCGGGTCGCTGGGGGCCGTGGGGCAGGTGTCGAGGGGAACGGCCACGGGCACGAGCACCCAGCGAGAGGGGGCCGCGATCACCCGTGCGAGGCGGCCGAGCATCGCCCAGACGGCGAGCTCGGCGTGGCGCAGGAACAGCACGGTGAGAAGGCCGGCGAGGGCGTGCGCCGCCCACATCCACGGGTCGAGCAGGTGCGAGGGGATCGTCGAGAGCAGCGGGGATGCCGCCGCCGACGGGTGTGCATCCATCCCGGTCATGCCCTCCATGCCCGAGCTCGGCGTGGTCACGCCGTTCGCCGAACCGGAGCCGAGAAGCGAGAAGAGCAGGTGGAAGGCGAGCTGGCTCAGGCCGACCGCGACGATCATCCGGGGCAACGACGGCCGGGTTCCGATCGCGGCCGTGCCGACGAGGCCGGCGAACACCAGGGCCACGCCGAAGCTGAGCGCTCCCGGCCGATACCCGCCGGCGAGCGAGTGCGACACCGCGGCGACGGAGGTGGCGACCAAGCCCACGATCCAGCCGCGGGCGAGTCGCTGCGCGCGCGCGTGCATCGGCATCCTTTCCGCTGCTCCCGATCCGGAACCGGAACCCGAAGCACCAAGCTCCAGCGTAGGCACGGCGCGCCGATCGCCCAATTCCACATGCTGCCGGTTGCCATCTGCCGTTCGGGTTAGGCTCGGACGCATGGCACGCATCGGGGAGAGCGCAGACCTGCTCAAGTGCTCCTTTTGTGGCAAGTCTCAGAAGCAGGTCCAGCAGCTGATCGCCGGCCCCGGCGTCTACATCTGCGACGAGTGCGTCGAGCTCTGCAACGAGATCATCGAAGAGCGACTCGCCGAGGCGGGCGAAGAGATCTCGAGCGAATTCGACCTGCCGAAGCCCAAAGAGATCTTCTCGTTCCTCGAGGAGTACGTCATCGGCCAGGAGCCCGCCAAGCGCGCGCTGTCGGTGGCGGTCTACAACCACTACAAGCGCATCCGGGCCCGCTCGACGATCGCGGCCGCCGATGCCGTCATCGACGACATCGAGATCGCCAAGAGCAACATCCTGCTGATCGGCCCGACCGGATGCGGCAAGACCTACCTGGCGCAGACGCTGGCCAAGCGCCTCAACGTGCCGTTCGCGGTCGCGGATGCCACGGCGCTCACCGAGGCCGGCTACGTCGGCGAAGACGTCGAGAACATCCTCCTGAAGCTCATCCAGGCCGCCGACTACGACGTCAAGCGCGCCGAGACCGGCATCATCTACATCGACGAGGTCGACAAGATCGCCCGCAAGGCCGAGAACCCCTCGATCACGCGCGACGTGTCGGGTGAGGGTGTGCAGCAGGCCCTGTTGAAGATCCTCGAGGGCACGGTCGCGAGCGTTCCGCCGCAGGGCGGTCGCAAGCATCCGCACCAGGAGTTCATCCAGATCGACACGACGAACGTGCTGTTCATCGTGGCGGGCGCCTTCTCGGGGCTCGAAGACATCATCTCCGCGCGCGTCGGCCGGCGCGGCATCGGCTTCGGCGCCCCGCTGCACTCCAAGCGCGACGAGGCGACCCTGTTCAGCGAGGTCCTGCCCGAAGACCTGCACAAGTTCGGCCTGATCCCCGAGTTCATCGGTCGTCTGCCCGTCGTCACCACGGTGTCGCCGCTGGACCAGCACGCGCTCATGGAGATCCTGACCGTGCCGAAGAACGCGCTCGTGCGGCAGTACCAGCGCATGTTCCAGCTCGACGGGGTCGAGCTCGACTTCGAGAGCGACGCGCTCGAGGCGATCGCCGATCTCGCGGTGCTTCGCCAGACCGGTGCCCGCGGGCTGCGCGCGATCCTCGAAGAGGTGCTCGGCCCGATCATGTTCGAGGTGCCCTCGAGCAACGAGGTCGCACGGGTCGTCGTGACCCGCGACGCGGTGCTCGACAACGCGGCTCCGACGATCGTGCCCCGCGCGGCGCGGCGCGCCGAGAAGTCGGCGTAGCGCCCGGCGAGTGGCCGGCCGTCACAGTGAACGGCCGCCGATAGCCTGGACGGGTCATGAAACCCGCGTCCATCGCCCATCCGATCATCGCGGGCATCGTCGGCTCGCTCACCGGGTTCGCCAGCTCGTTCGCGCTGCTGGTCGCGGGTCTGCGGGCGGTGGGCGCGAGCGAGGCGGAGGCGGCATCCGGCCTGCTCGTGCTGTGCGTCTTCCAGGGCGTGCTCGCGATCGCGCTGAGCCTGCGGTATCGGATGCCGTTGTCGTTCGCCTGGTCGACCCCGGGGGCGGCCCTGCTCGTCGCCGCGCACAAGACCACCGGCGACTTCCACGCGGCGGTGGGAGCGTTCCTGCTCTGCGGCATCCTGCTGCTGGCGACCGGCCTGTGGCCGTGGCTCGCCCGGACGATGACGCGCATCCCGCGGCCGATCGCGAGCGCGATGCTCGCTGGCATCCTCTTCCCGATCTGTCTCGCCCCGGTGCAGGCGGCCGTTCAGCTGCCGTTGCTGGCGCTGCCGCCGATCCTCGTCTGGCTCGTGCTGACCCGGCTCGCCCCGCGCTGGGCGGTGGCCGCAGCGGTCGTCGTGACGGCGGTCGTCGTGATCGTGTCCGGTCCGCACATCTCCGCGCCGCACCTTCTGCCGACGCTCCGCTTCGTCGTGCCGGCGTTCGATCCGCTCGTGCTGGTCGGGCTCGGCATCCCGCTCTACGTCGTCACGATGGCGGGGCAGAACGTGCCGGGCTTCGCCGTGCTGCGCACCTTCGGCTACGAGCATCCGCCCGCCCGGGCGATGTTGACGAGCGCGGGCGTCGCCACGACGGTCGGCTCGGTGTTCGGGGCGTACGCGCTCAACCTCTCGGCCATCACCGCCGCCATGATGGCCGGACCGGATGCCCACCCCGATCGTGACCGGCGCTGGATCGCGACCGTCACCTCGGGCATCGCCTACCTGCTGATCGGCCTGGGGGCCGGAGCGGCCACCGCGCTCGTCTCGGCGAGCCCACCGATCCTGATCGAGGCGGTCGCCGGGCTCGCGCTGCTGGGAGCCCTCATCGGCGCGGTCACGGCGGCCCTCGAGGATCCGGCGCACCGCGTGGTCGCGATCGCGACCTTCCTCGTGGTGGCCTCGGGCATCCAGTTGCTCAACATCGGCTCGGCCTTCTGGGGGCTCGTCGTCGGCGGGATCGTCATGGTGGTGCTCACGATCGGGCGGCGCCGGGAATCAGCGGGAGCCTCGACCGGTTGACCCCGGGGTGACCGTTCCCCTCTCCGTGCTCGACCTCGCCTCCGTCCGCGACGGGAGCTCCCACGCCGAGGCGGTCGCCGACACGCTGACGGTCGCGCGTGAGGCGGACCGGCTCGGCTACCGCCGGTTCTGGGTCGCGGAGCACCACGGCATGCCCGGCGTCGCGAGTTCGTCGCCGCCCGTGCTGATCGGGGCGATCGCGGCGGCGACCGAGCGGATCCGCGTCGGTTCAGGCGGGGTCATGCTGCCCAACCATTCCTCCCTCGTCGTCGCCGAGCAGTTCGGCACGCTCGTGGCTCTCTACGGCGATCGCATCGATCTGGGGCTCGGCCGGGCGGCGGGTACCGACCCGCTCGTGAGCTCGGCGATCCGCCGCAACGTCGGCATCGAGACGGTCGACGACTTTCCGCAGCAGGTGATCGAGGTGCTGGCCTACTTCGGCACCATCCCGCCGCTCGAGGGCGGTCAGGGTTCCCGGATCATGGCGATTCCGGGCATGGGCGATTCGCCCGAGCTGTGGCTGCTCGGCTCGAGCGACTTCAGTGCGCGACTGGCCGGGATGATGGGCCTGCCCTTCGCCTTTGCGCACCATTTCGCCGGGGGAGACGCCACTCCGCTCGCGTTCGAGATCTATCGGGACGCGTTCAGGCCGTCGGTCGTGCTCGACCGTCCGCACTCGATGGTCGCGGTGACGGCGCTCGTCGCCGATTCCGCCGACGAGGCGCGCCGGCTGGCCCTGCCTCAGGCGTTGCAGATGATCCGGCTGCGCAGCGGGCGCCCGGCCCGGGTGCCGTCGCTCGCCGACGCGCTCGCGCATCCGTGGACGGATGCCGAGAACGCCTTCGTCGATCAGCGCCTGGCCCACCAGGCGATCGGCACCCTCGAGCACGTGCGCCGTCGCATCGAGGCCCTCGTCGCCTCCACGCTCGCCGACGAGGTCATCGTCGTGCCGCAGGGGCCCGGCGTCGACGAGCGGCTGAGGACCGTGCGCGAACTGGCGCGCTGACGCCCCCAGCGCGGCTCACTCCAGGCCGCGGCGCGTGAGCAGCGGTCCGATCTCGGCCGGCCGGCCACGGAAGTCGACATAGGCCTCCAGCGGATCCTTCGAGCCGCCGACCCCGAGCAGGCGTGACCGGAACCGGTCGCCGTTGGCGCGCGTGAGGCCGCCGTTCTCCTTGAACCACTCGACCGTGTCGGCGTCGAGCACCTCGCTCCAGATGTACGAGTAGTACCCGGCGTCGTAGCCACCGGCGAAGACGTGCGCGAAGTAGGTGCTGCGGTAGCGCGGCGGCACCGCGGGATTGTCCAGTCCGACTGCCGCCAGGGCCTCGGCCTCGAATGCGATGACGTCGGTGACGGCGGCCGCGGCATCCGCGGAGAGCCCGTGCCACGCCTGATCGAGCAGCGCCGCTCCGAGGTACTCGCTGGTCGCGAACCCCTCGTTGAACTGCTCGGAGGCGTGCAGCCGGTCGACGATGCCTTGGTCGAGCGGTTCGCCGGTCTGGTAGTGCTTGGCGTAGTTCGCGAGCACCTCGGGCCAGAGCATCCACATCTCGTTGACCTGGCTGGGGAACTCCACGAAATCGCGGAACACGTTCGTGCCGGCCAGCTTCGGGTAGGTGACCTGCGCGAACAGCCCGTGCAGGGCGTGCCCGAACTCGTGGAAGAAGGTCGAGGTCTCGTCGAAGGTCAGCAGGGTCGGCGAGCCCTCGGCGGGCTTGGGCACGTTGAGGTTGTTCACCACGATCGAGGTCTCGTGCCCGAGCAGCCCGGCCTGCGACAGCAGGGGGTTCATCCAGGCTCCGCCGCGCTTCGAGTCTCGGGTGTAGAGGTCGAGCAGGTAGAGCCCGAGCGGCGACCCGTCGGCATTGCGCACCTCGAAGACGCGCACCTCCGGGTGGTAGCCCACGAGGTCCTTGCGCTCGGAGAAGGTGACGCCGTAGAGCTGATTCGCGGCGAAGAACACCCCGTCGTGCAGCACGCGCTCGGCCTCGAACCAGGGTCGCAGCGCGGCCGTGTCGACGTCGTACTTCTGCTGCCGCACCTTCTCGGTCCAGAACGCCCAGTCCCACGACCGCACGCGGGCGCCGTCGTCGAGGTCGTCTTCGACGATCACCTCGAGTTCGCCCTGCTCGGCCTTCGCGTTGCGCGCGGCGGCCGGGGCGAGCTTTCCGAGCATGGCGGCGACCGCGTCGGGCGTCTTGGCGGTCGAGTCGGCGAGCACGAACGCCGCGTGACTGGGAAAGCCCAGCAGCGCCGCGCGTTCGGCCCGCAGCTTCGCGATCTCGAGTACCAGGGCCCGGTTGTCGAACTCGCCGCCGTGCCCGCCCCGGGCCTGGGAGGCATCCATGAGCTGCTGGCGGATGCCGCGATCGGTGAGCGAGGCGAGGAAGGGGTGGCCGGTCGGCAGCACGAGAGTCAGCAGGTGCTTGCCCTCGAGACCCCGCGCGGATGCCGCCTCGGCGGCAGCCGAGATCTCGCCGGGCTCCAGACCGTCGAGGTCGGCGACGTCGTCGACCACGACCGCGAGCTCGTTGGTGTCGGAGAGCAGGTTCTTTTCGAACTTGGTGGTCAGGGTCGAGAGCCGCTGGTTGAACTCCTTGAGCGTGCTCTTCTGGGCTTCGTCGAGTCCGGCGCCCGCGAGCGTCATCTCGGTGTACCAACGGTGCACCAGGTAGTGCTGCTCGGGGGAGAGGGCGGGGTCGTGCTGCTCGTGCACGGTCTTCACCCGCGCATAGAGCCGCGCGTCGAGCAGGATCGCGTCGCTGTGCGCGGCCAGTTGCGGCGCCATCCGCTCCTCGAGTTCGTTCGTGAAGTCGTTCGAGTCGGCGGAGCTCTTGTTGAAGAAGACGTTGGCCACCCGCTCGAGCAGCTGGCCACTGCGTTCGAGCGGTTTGAGGGTGTTCTCGAAGCTCGGCGGCTCGAGGTCGTCGAGGATCGCCTCGACCTCGGCGAGCTGGTCGCTCATGCCCTTCAGGAAGGCGGGTTCGTAGTGCTCGTCGCGGATCTCGCCGAACGGCGGGAGTCCGTATTCGAGGGTGCTGGGCTCGGAGAAGGGGTTCTGATCGACCATCTCCTCAGCCTAAGCGTGCCGGCTCGAACTGCAAAGAAAGTGCTGCAAACAATTGCTTGCAAAGAATCCTTTGCACTGTTAGCCTGAGGGACATGGATGAAGCTCAGCGCCACGGCTCGAGCGCCCTCCCGTCGCGCGACCTCGACATGGAGAGCCTCAAGGCCCTCTCGCATCCCCTGCGCGTGCAGTTGCTCGACGCGCTGTCGGTCTACGGGCCGGCCACCGCGAGCGGGCTCGGCGAGCGTCTGGGGGAGTCGAGCGGCGCCACCAGCTATCACCTGCGGCAGCTCGAACGCCACGGATTCGTGCGGGAGCAGGAGGGCCGTGGCACCGGGCGCGAGCGCTGGTGGGAGCGCGTGCCGGGGTCGATCAACATCGGGTCCTCGCACCTCGAGCGCACGCCGGCCGGCCGGGCCGCCTCGCAGCTGATCTACCGGGAGTTCCGGGCCAGTCAGCAGCGCCTGCTCAACGACTTCATCGAGCGTGGTGACGACGAGCTGCCCCCCGACTGGGCTGATATCAGCGAAGTGCGCGCCGCCAACGCCCGCCTGACCATCGATCAGATGCGCGAGTTCGTCGCGTCGGTCAACGAGCTGATCGAGCATTACGTGGTCGCGTACCGCGATCAGGACGCGCCCGGCGCGCGCCCCGTCCACATCGAATTCGACGCGTTCGCGGTCGTCGACGCGGCCGTGCAGACCCCAGGAGATGCCTCATGAGAAGCCCCAGAATCCGCCATCTGGTCGAGCCGTCGATGTCGGTGGCCGGCCGTAATCTGACCATCACGAACGAGGTGAGGACGATCATGACCACCACTGCTCTTTCGGCCTGCGCCCCTCGTCAGCGGGGGCTCGAGCGGCTCGTGTCACGGCTCGCAGTGAGCATGCTGCACTGGTCGAGCCGGCGCACCCGGGCCTTGCAGTTGAGCCATGCGCGCATGGTGCTGCTGCGCGACAACGAGCGGGCGATCGCGCGCTCGGCCGACTCGGCACGGCTGCGGTAACCCCGGCGCGCGACCGGCCCGAGCGCTAGTCCAGGTGCTCGCGCAGCACGGTGTCGGTGGCGGGATCGTGGCGCAGAACCGTCCCGTCGTCGAGTTCGGCCACGGCGCGGCCCTCCAGCCAGGTGAGGGTCCACCGCCAGGTGCGCGGATCATCCGATCCCGCGTGGCCGGCCCGCTCGGTTTCGACCCGGGCGACCGCGTCCACCATGACGGCAGGCAGCCGCGGCGGAGGCGGGTCGCCGAACGTCCAGCGGGTTCCGAGCTGCATCAGGTCTCCCTCCCGTAGGTGACCCAGCTGGTGCGGGTCGCCAGCCGATCATAGAGTCGCTGCGCCGTGTGGTTGTCGGATGCCGTGATCCAGCGCAGGGTGCCCCCGCCGCCGGCCTGGGCGGTCGCCGCACACCCCTCGATGAGAGCACGGGCGACACCCGCGCCGCGCTGCGCGGGGAGCACGTACAGGTCGTCGAGAAACCAGCCGGGGCCCGCCGTGAAGGTGTCGTGCTGACGCCGCAGATGCGCGAATCCGACCACCTGGGCGTCGAGCTCGGCGACGAGCGCGGTCACCGGGTGCTCGGCATCCAGCAGCCAAGCCCACACGCCGTCGAGCACCGACTCGTCGAACGCGGTCTCGTAGAACTCGCCGTAGGCCGCGAACAGGCGCCGCCACGCGTCGCGGTCGGGGGGCGCGACGGGCCGGATCACGGCGGCGTTGGTCGCAGGGGCGCTGGTCACCCGACCCGCGGGGGGCGGGGTGGCCGGGGCATCGGGCTGGGTCATCCGGATGAGTCCTTGGTCGAGGGGGTCGAGGGGGTCGAGGAGGGGCGGGGAACCGCGCCGGTCTTGGACGGGTCGGGCGCGCCGCGATCGACTTCGACGAGCAGGGTGCGCTGGGCGTGAGCATACGCCGCGGCTGCGGCGGAGCTCGGGGCGCCGCAGCCGTCGACGGGCGCGTAATAGGCCGTGGTGACGCCGTTGCGGTGCACCCAGACGATCAGTGGGTCGGCGCGGGGGTGGGAGCTGCACACGGTGCGGCTCTTCATGGCGTCGGGGCGCCGATAGGCGAGTAGGAGCCCTTCCGGATGATCGACGCGCCACGCCGATTCCCACGGCCCGTAGCTCGTGGTGCCGTCGGTGTCGTGCGTACCGTCGGCCCGGCAGATGTAGACCTCGTCGATGGGCAGCGGATAGCCCGAATAGTGCACGGCGTCGACGAGCGGGCAGTAGTTCAGTACCGCCGGCACGACGAGCGGGGCGAGCGGAGCCACCGCTGCGGGAGACGCCGCGCCGCTGCGGGTCGGGGACGGCGACGGCGCGGGTTCGAGCGGGAAGCAGGCGGCGAGCGCGATGATCACCGAGGCGAAGGCGAGCCCGAGCGACAGGCGGCGGACCGCCCGGCGCCTCGTCGCCCCGGTCATCCTGCGCTACCGCCCGCGGGTCATGCGGCCGGGGGCTCGGCGAGAACGATCCCGGTCACGGCGATCTCGTCGCCCGCCACCAGCTCGAGTTCGGCGATGCGGCCGACCGCGCGCAGATCGTCGGCGGCCTCGGCGAGGATCGCGGGGCCGGCCAGGCGGGCCAGCACGACCTCGGTCTTCTGCGACACCTTCGCCTCGGTCTTCGCGCGTCGGATGCCGATCAGGGCCGCGCTGACCGCCGGCAGCAGACCGCGCGGCGCCTCGCCGACCAGCGCCTCCGGCCAGGACGCCCGGTGGATCGAGGTGTCGTGCGTCCAGCGCCAGACCTCCTCGGTGGCGAACGGCAGCACCGGCGCGAGCAGGCGCAGCAGTACGTCGATGGCCTGCCGCAGGGCCGAGGTCGCGCTGGGGTCACCCGCGTAGGCGCGCTCCTTGACGAGCTCGAGGTAGTCGTCGCAGAACATCCAGAAGAACGGCTCGGTCGCCTCGAGGGCGCGTGCGTGGTCGTACTCCTCGTAGGCGGTCGTCGCCGTTCGCACGACCCGGCTCAGCTCGGCGAGCATGTCGACGTCGAGCGGGTTGTCGATCAGGCTGTTCGCCGCCGGCTCGGGGAACGAGTAGACGAACTTCGCCGCGTTGAGCACCTTGATCGCCAGGCGACGGCCGATCTTCATCTGCTTCGGGTTCTGCGGGTCGAAGGCCGCGTCGGTTCCGAGCCGGCTGCTCGCGGCCCAGTAGCGCACCGCATCCGAGCCGTGCTCCTCGAGCATGGCGGCCGGTGTCACGACGTTGCCCTTCGACTTCGACATCTTCTTGCGGTCGGGGTCGACGATGAAGCCCGAGATGCCCGCGTCAGTCCACGGGACGCTGTGGTGCTCGAGCTCGGCGCGCAGCACGGTCGAGAACAGCCAGGTGCGGATGATGTCCTGCCCCTGCGAGCGCAGCGAGTACGGGAACACCAGCTCGAACAGCTCGGGATCGGTCTCCCAGCCGCCCGCGATCTGCGGGGTCAGCGACGAGGTGGCCCAGGTGTCCATGATGTCGAGTTCGCCGACGAAGCCGTTGGGCAGGCCGCGCTGGTTCTCGTCGTAGCCGGGGGCGGCGTCCGAGGAGGGATCCACCGGCAGCAGATGCTCGCCGGGCACGATCGGCTGCTCGCGCAGCACCTCGCCGTCGGCGTCGATCGGGTACCAGATCGGCAGGGGAACCCCGAAGAAGCGCTGACGCGAGATCAGCCAGTCTCCGGTGAGGCCGCCGACCCAGTTGTCGTAGCGCACGCGCATGAAGTCGGGGTGGAAGTCGATCTGCTTGCCGGCCTCGATCAGGCGATCGCGCAGGGCCTCGTCGCGCGCACCGTTGGCGATGTACCACTGACGCGTCGTGACGATCTCGAGCGGCCGGTCGCCCTTCTCGAAGAACTTGACCGGATGCGTGATCGGCTTCGGTTCGCCGATCAGCTCGCCGCTCTCCCGCAGCATCTCGACGACGCGCGCCTTGGCGCCGAACACGCTCTTGCCGCTGAGTTCGGCGTAGCGCTCGCGGCCCTCGGGGGTGAAGAGCCCGGCAGCGGGCGCCTCGTCGAGGATCCGGCCGTCCTTGCCGATGATCGCGCGCGTCGGCAGGTCGAGTTCGCGCCACCACACCACGTCGGTCACGTCGCCGAAGGTGCAGATCATGGCGATGCCCGATCCCTTGTCCTTCTGGGCGAGGTGGTGGGCCAGCACGGGCACCTCGACGCCGAACAGCGGAGTCGTGACCGTCGTGCCGAACAGTGCCTGGTAGCGCTCGTCGTCCGGATGCGCCACGAGGGCGACGCAGGCCGGGAGCAGTTCCGGGCGGGTCGTCTCGATCTCGATGGTGCCGGCATCCGGTGCGCCGGTGCGGCGGAAGGCGACGCGGTGGTAGGCCGCCGGCTGGTCCTTGTCTTCGAGCTCGGCCTGCGCCACGGCGGTGCGGAACGTCACGTCCCACAGGGTCGGGGCGTCGGCCTGGTACGCCTCGCCGCGGGCGAGGTTGCGCAGGAACGCGCGCTGGGCGGCGAGCTGGGCCTCGTGCCCGATCGTGCGGTAGCTGAGCGACCAGTCGACGCTGAGGCCGAGTTCGCGCCAGAGCGACTCGAACTGCTTCTCGTCTTCGGCGGTGAGCTTCTCGCACAGCTCGATGAAGTTGCGGCGCGAGATCGGCAGCTGGTCGGCGGCCTTCGAGCTGGCGTTGTCGCCGCCCTCGAGGGGCGGAACGAACGACGGGTCGTAGGGGAGCGTGGGGTCGCAGCGCACACCGTAGTAGTTCTGCACGCGGCGCTCGGTCGGCAGGCCGTTGTCGTCCCAGCCCATCGGGTAGAAGAGCTGCTTGCCGCGCATCCGCTGGAACCGGGCGGCGAGGTCCATGTGCGTGTAGCTGAAGACATGGCCGATGTGCAGGCTTCCCGACGCGGTCGGCGGAGGGGTGTCGACACTGAACACGGCGGCGCGACCCGCGGCGAGGGCGGCGGCGCGATCGAACCGGTGGGTGCCTTCGCGCTCCCAGACCTCGCTCCACTTGGCCTCGAGGCCCTCGAGCGCTGGCTGGGGCGGGATCGATCCGCCGGCGGCGGGATTGGCAGACGTCATCGCGTGTACTCCGGTTCGATATGCGCGGCACCGTGTCGATGGGGAGGTGCCTGGTTGTGGTCGAACCAGCTTACGGGAGGGGTCAGTTCTCCTTGAACTTGACCGTGAACATCCTGCTGACCTTCGACCCGTCGGTGCCGACGATCGTGATCGTGTACTCGGTGTCTTGACCGCAGATCGCCGGGTAGGGGTGATATCCGCTGGGGAAGTCGGCATCCGAACCGGTCGGTGGCAGCTCCCAGCCCATCCCGGCGGTCTGCGCGTCGGCGGTGTTGACCCCGAAGTAGGCGGTCTTGCCGTTGACGCTCGACCAGTGGATCGACAGATCCGGAGTCCCCGTGGCGCAGCTGATCTGGGAGGGCGAGATCGAGTAGCCCGAGATCGCGACCTTGGTCGATGGCGGAGGCGGCGCGCTCGTCGGCTTGACGACCGTCCTGGGCGAGGAGGTCGACGTGGGAGTTGCGCCGGCCGATGTGCCGGGTGTCGCGCTGCTCGTGCCGGGAATCGGCGTGGCCGCGGCGGTGGGTTTGGGTGTCCCGCCCAGGAGCACGATCAGCAGCACGACGATCGCGATCAGCAGGGCCGCCCCGACCACGATGAGGGCGATCAGCAGGCCGCGCGACTTCCTCTGCTCGGAGTTCGGTGCGCCCGGCTGAACCGGACGGTCGGGATCGGATGCGTCGAGTCGTTGCGTGGGCGCGTCGTCGCTCATCGGGACCTTCGATCTGACCGGACCGATCCGGACGGCTCACAGCATAGGGGGAGTCCGAGCGTTGCTCAATGGATCACGGATTGAACCGGAGACGAGGTCGCGACGGCCTACGGCGTGGGGGCCGCTGCCGGGGAGGTCGGCGTCGACGGCGTCGTCGGCGGCTGCGGCGTCGGCGTCGTCGGCGGCTGCGGCGATGATGACGAAGGCGTTGTCGTCTTGCTTGGCGCCGGAGTGGGGGTCGGTGTCGGTGTCGGAGTGGGGGTCGGCGTCGGCGTCGGCGTCGGGGTGGGCGTCGGCGTCAGGCTCGCCGTCGGGGACGAACTCGGCGGGGGAACCGACTGCGTCGTGCTCACGGGAGCCGGCGCGGCGCTTCCGCTGAGGCGCGCCACGAGAACGACGGCGAGCACCACGATCGCGATCAGCAGCACGGCTCCCGCGCTCGCCAGGATGATCAGCGTGCGCCGATCCGGGACGGTCCTCTCCGCGGCCGTCTCCTTCGGCTCGGACGCGAGGGCGGGGGAGAGCTCGGTGGGGGGAGCCGGCGGAAACACCGACGCCGCGTCGAAGGGGAACACCGCGGTCGGCTCGGCCGCCGGCGGGGCAGCGGCGGCGCCGGCCGGGACCACCGGGAAGGTCTCGGCGGGCGCCTCGGCGAAGGGAACGGCGGCCGCCGTCGCGGCGTCGAACGGCTGCGTCGTCTGGTCGGTGAGGGACCAGCTGCGCGGTTCCTCCGACGCCGCTGGCGGGACGGGCGGGAACCGAACGGTCGGGAGCGCCTCCGGCGGGACCGGGGCCGGCGGAAGAAGCACGGCCGGTGTCGCAGGAGCGGTCGGTGCGGTCCCGGACGCCGCCGGAGTGGATGGAAGCAGCCAGGCCAGCGGGTCGGGTTGACCGGATGCCGGCGCGGGTGCCGACGTCGGTGCCGGCGGCGCAGTCGGCGTCGACGAAGCACGCGGCGGGGCGGTGGGGATGAGCGGCACTCCGGTGGCGGGGGTCTTCGGCTCGGCACCGAAGAGTTTCGCGAACTCGTCCAGATCGTCGGTGTCGGTCAAAGTCGTCCTCGAGGCGGAGTCGGCAGGTGGGCGGCCCGTGCGATGGAAGGGGGCTGGAGGTCAGAATAGTGCCGTAAAGTCGAGGGCAACGACATCGATCCGGCCATCACCGGGGAGTCCTCGGAAGAACGGCGCACGGGAGAAGGTTCCCGCGGGCTCAGTAGAACCGAGCGGGCCAGCCCGTCACAGCGACAAGAGCGGTCATTCGAGAGGCGCCCGCGCCGCCCGGATGGCAAGCGAGGTGGTACCGCGGCATCCGTCGTCCTCGTGGCAGAGCACACCACGAGCAGCACGGAGCGACATGTACCCTCTTGGATCGGACGAGCCCGGAGTGCCGGCATCGCCGGACTTCCCGCAGATCGAGCGCGGCATCCTGGCGTTCTGGAAGGGCGACGACACCTTCCAGGCCTCCATCGACCAGCGCGAGGGGTGCCCGGAGTGGGTGTTCTACGACGGGCCGCCGTTCGCCAATGGCCTGCCGCACTACGGGCACCTGCTGACGGGATACGCCAAGGACCTCTTCCCGCGCTACCAGACCATGCGCGGCAAGCAGGTGCAGCGCCGCTTCGGCTGGGACACCCACGGCCTGCCGGCCGAGCTCGAGGCGATGCGCCAGCTCGGCATCACGCAGAAGCACGAGATCGAGCAGATGGGCATCGGCGCCTTCAACGCCAAGGCCCGCGAGTCGGTGCTGCGCTACACGAAGGAGTGGGAGGAGTACGTCACGCGCCAGGCGCGCTGGGTCGACTTCGAGCACGACTACAAGACGCTCAACGTGGAGTACATGGAGAGCGTGATCTGGGCGTTCAAGCAGCTCTACGAGAAGGGCCTCGCCTACGAGGGCTTCCGCGTGCTGCCGTACTGCTGGAACGACGAGACCCCGCTCAGCAACCACGAGCTGCGCATGGATGACGACGTCTACCAGCTGCGCCAGGACCAGTCGGTCACGGTGACCTTCCCGCTCGTCGGGGAGAGAGCCGAGGCCCTCGACCTGACCGGCGTCGAGGCCCTCGCCTGGACGACCACCCCGTGGACCCTGCCGACCAATCTCGCGCTCGCGGTCGGGCCCGAGATCGACTACGCGGTCATCCCCTCGGCGGACGGCGTGCACCGGTACCTGCTCGCCGCCGACACGATCGGCGGCTACGTCAAGGAGCTCGGCTACGAGTCCCTCGATGAGGCTCGCGCCGCGGTCAGCCGCACGGTGCGCGGCGCCGAACTCGACGGCGTGCACTACGACCGGCTGTGGGACTACTACGCGGATGCCGCCGTCTGGGGCACCGCGCACGCCTGGCAGATCCTCGTGGCCGACTACGTCGCCACCGGCGAGGGCACCGGGATCGTGCACCAGGCGCCCGCCTACGGCGAGGACGACCAGGTGGTCTGCGCCGCGGCCGGCATCCCGGTCATCCTGTCGCTCGACGACGGAGGCCGCTTCCTGAGCTCGGTGCCCGAGGTGGCCGGGCAGCTCTGGTTCGAGGCCAACAAGCCGCTGACGCAGGCGCTCAAGGCCCAGGGGCGCCTGGTGCAGCAGAAGAGCTATGAGCACAGCTACCCGCACTGCTGGCGCTGCCGCAACCCGCTCATCTACAAGGCGGTGTCGAGTTGGTTCATCCGCGTGCCCGAGTTCCGCGATCGGATGAGCGAGCTGAACCAGCAGATCAACTGGGTTCCCGAGAACGTCAAAGACGGTCAGTTCGGCAAGTGGCTCAGCAACGCCCGCGACTGGTCGATCAGTCGCAACCGCTACTGGGGCAGTCCGATCCCGGTCTGGAAGAGCGACGACCCGAACCACCCGCGGATCGACGTATACGGCTCGCTGGACGAGCTGGAACGCGACTTCGGGGTGCGTCTCGACGATCTGCACCGGCCGGTCATCGACGAGCTGACCCGGCCCAACCCCGACGACCCGACGGGCGCGAGCACGATGCGCCGCATCCCCGATGTGATGGATGTCTGGTTCGACTCCGGCTCGATGCCGTTCGCCCAGGTGCACTATCCCTTCGAGAACCAGGAATGGTTCGACACGCACAGCCCGGCCGACTTCATCGTCGAGTACATCGGCCAGACCCGCGGCTGGTTCTACCTGCTGCACGTGCTCTCGACCGCCCTGTTCGACCGGCCGGCCTTCACCAACGTGCTCAGCCACGGCATCGTGCTCGGCAGCGACGGCCAGAAGATGTCGAAGAGCCTGCGCAACTACCCCGACGTCAACGAGGTCTTCGACCGCGACGGCTCGGATGCCATGCGCTGGTTCCTGATGTCGAGCTCGGTGATCCGCGGGGGCAACATCGTGGTCACCGAGGAGGGCATCCGCGCCGGGGTGCGCGAGCTGCTGCTACCGCTGTGGAGCACGTACTACTTCTTCACCCTGTACGCGAACACCGCGACGCCCGGCGGATACCAGGCCCGGTGGCGCAGCGACTCGAGCCACGTGCTCGACCGTTACCTGCTCGCGAAGACCCGCGAGGTGCTCGAGCAGGTGACGGAGCACTTCGACACCTTCGACAGCCCGTTCGCGGCGAACGCCCTGCGCGACTTCGGCGACGTGCTGACCAACTGGTACGTGCGCCGCAGCCGCGATCGGTTCTGGGCGGGCGATGCCGGCTCCGACGACTGGCGTGACGCCTTCGACACGCTCTACACCGTGCTCGAGACGCTGACGCGGATCGCGGCCCCGTTGCTGCCCCTGGTCACCGAGGAGATCTGGCGCGGTCTGACCGGCGGTCGCAGCGTGCACCTGAGCGATTGGCCGGACGCGGCCGCGTTCCCGCACGACCCCGGCCTGGTGGCCGCGATGGATCGCGTGCGCGAGATCGCGTCATCGGGGCTCGCCCTACGCAAGGCGCGAGGGATGCGCGTGCGGCTCCCGTTGGCCGGCCTGACCGTCGTCGCCGCCGATCCGGCCACGCTCGTCGAGTTCGCCGACATCCTGCGCGACGAGCTGAACGTGAAGTCCGTCTCGGTCGCAGAACTCGGCGAGTCCAGCCTCGGCGAGTTCGGGATCACCCGACGGCTCACGGTGAACGCCCGCGCGCTGGGACCGCGGGTCGGCAAGGACGTGCAGCGCATCATCCAGGCCGCCAAGGCCGGCGACTGGGAGCCGGTCGACGGCGGGGTCACCGTGGCGGGCACGCCGCTCGAACCGGGGGAGTACGAACTCGAGCTGCAGGCTGCGGATGCCGACAGCGCGATCGCGTTCCTGCCCGGCGGCGGTTTCGTCGTGCTCGACACCGCGCTGACGCCCGAGCTGGAGGCAGAGGGCATCGCGCGCGACGTGGTCCGCGCGGTGCAGCAGGCACGCAAAGACGCCGGCCTCGAGGTCGGCGACCGCATCGGCCTCACCTTGACGGTGGACGGATCCGCATTCGACGCGGTCGCGGCGCACCAGCAGCTGATCATGGACGAGACCCTCACGACGCGGTTCGATCTGCAGCTTCTCGAGGGCGTGACGCCGGCCGTCGCGGTGGTCGATCTCAGCGAGGGTCACCGCGTGGCCGTCGAGCTTGAGAGGATGTAGCCGTGGGCGACGACATCCCCGGTGACGAGATCCCCGACGACGGCTTCGATGAGGCGGCGGCCTTCGAGGCCGAGTACCAGGATGCGGCCGACGAGGCCTACCGCGAACTGCTCGAACGGATCGGCGAGGGCGCCCCGCAACCGCGTCTGGAGCCGACCCGCCGGGCCGCCGAGCTGCTCGGCGATCCGCAGCGCAGCGCCCCGGTCGTGCACATCACGGGCACCAACGGCAAGACCTCGACGAGTCGCATGATCGAGTCGCTGCTGCGCGCCACCGGCCTCAAGACGGGGCTGCTCACCAGCCCCCACCTGGTGCGGGTCAACGAGCGCATCATGATCGACGGGCTTCCGGTCAGCAACGAGGCGTTCGCCCGCAACTGGGACGACATCACCCCGTACCTGCTCATGACCGACGCCGAGCTCATCGCCAACGACGAGGAGCCGCTGACCTTCTTCGAGGCGCTCACCGTTCTCGCCTTCGCGATCTTCGCCGACGCCCCCGTCGACGTCATCGTGCTCGAGGTGGGCATGGGCGGCGAGTGGGACTCCACGAACGTCGCCGACGGGCAGGTCGCGGTCTTCACGCCGATCGCGCTCGACCACACCGCGCGCCTCGGCAACACGATCGCCGAGATCGCCCGCACCAAGGCGGGGATCATCAAGCCCGCGGCATCCGTCGTGACCGCCATGCAGACCATCGAGGCGCTCGACGAGCTTCGCGAGGCCGCGAGACTCGACGAGGCGACCATCTCCATCGAGGCCGTCGACTTCGCGCTCGAGTCGACGACCGTCGCGGTCGGCGGGCAGCTGATCGACGTGCGCGGTCGGGCGGGCAGCTACGAGGGCGTGTACCTGCCGCTCTACGGCGATCACCAGGCGCAGAACGCCGCCGTCGCGCTCGCGGCGGTGGAGACGTTCCTCGGCGACGGATCGGTGGCGCTCGCCGCCGATGTCGTCACCGAGGGGCTCGGCTCGGTCACTTCGCCGGGTCGGCTGCAGCTGATCGGCATCGAGCCGACCGTGCTGGTGGATGCCGCTCACAACCCGCACGGCGCGCGCGCCCTCGCGGCGGCTCTCGACGAGTACTTCGACTTCGACGAGTGGACCGCCGTGATCTCGGTGCTGTCCGACAAGGACGCGCGCGGCATCATCCGCGAGCTCGCCCCGGTCGTCACCCGATTCGTCGTGACCAACTCGAGTTCCGATCGCGCGATTCCGCACGACGAGTTGGCCGAACTGGTCGTCGAGACCGCCGGACCGGATGCCGCGTTCCCCGCGCCGCACGCGAGCGACGCCCTCGCCGCGGCTCGCGCCTGGGCTCTCGAGGCGCCCCGCCGCGCGGTGCTGGTGACCGGATCCATCACCCTGGTGGGCGAGGCCATGGCCCGCGCTGCCGCCGAGGGCTGGAAATGAGCGGGTCGGCCGCCCCGTCGTCGCGCTCGCGGCCCCGTCGCGTTCGCAGCACGACCGAGACACTGCTCTCGATCGTGCTCGTGCTCGAGGCGATCCTGCTGTTCTTCGTGGTTCTCGTGCTGTTCGGACTCAAGACCCTGTCTCCCGCCGCCGCCTTCGGCGGGGGAGCGGCGTTCGTGGTCATGATCCTGGTGACGATCGCGCTGCTGCGCTGGCCCGTCGGCATGGCCCTCGGCTGGATCGTTCAGGCCGCCCTCATCTCGCTCGGCCTGCTGAACCCCGTCATCTACGTCGTCGGGGCCGGCTTCGCCGCGTTCTGGATCTGGTGCTTCGTGCGCGCCCGGCAGATCGACCGCCGGCGGCGCGAGTACCTGGCCGCTGCATCCACGCCATCCGAAGGAGACACCCCGTGACCACCCCGATCGAACAGACCGAAGAGACCCTCGTCATCGTCAAGCCGGATGGCGTGGCCCGCAACCTGACCGGCGAGATCCTGCGTCGCATCGAGGCGAAGGGCTATCAGCTGGTCGACATCCGGATGCTGCAGGCCGATCGCGAACTGCTCGCCGCCCACTACGCCGAGCACGAGGGCAAGCCGTTCTACGAGCCCCTCGTGGAGTTCATGCAGAGCGGACCGGTGGTCGCGATCCGCGTGACCGGGAACCGCGTCATCGAGGGCTTCCGTTCGCTGGCCGGCACGACCGACCCGACGAGCGCCGCCCCCGGCACGATCCGGGGGGACCTCGGCCGGGACTGGGGCCTGCCGGTGCAGCAGAACCTCGTGCACGGCAGCGACGCCCCCGAGAGCGCCGCCCGCGAGCTCGCGCTCTGGTTCGCCTGACCGGTGCCGCCGAGCGGGCTCAGCTCGCGAGCACCTGCTTCACGAAGCTCTGGAACGCCGAGGCGTCGCTGAAGCTTCCGCTGTATTGCTGGCCGTTGACCAGAACCGTCGGCGTTCCCTGCACCGAGGCGACACTCGTGTTGGGCAGGGGGCCGCTCAGAGCCCGCTGAGTCGCGGCAGCCATCCATGACTTGTAGGTCTCGCCGTTGATGCACTTGTCGACATCGGAGTTGTTCAGGCCCGCGGTGTGCACGACCTTGACGATCTGACTGTTCGTCAGGCCGGTCGTCTGCTCGGCCGGCTGCTCCTTGTACATCTCGCCCATGACCGCCAGGAAGCTGTCGGGAGCGAAGTTCGCCACACAACCCGCCGCGTTGTTGGCGCGGCTCGAATAACGCGCGCCGAGCGAACTACGG
The DNA here is from genome assembly GCF_042655435.1 of Lysinimonas soli. Lineage (NCBI taxonomy): Bacteria > Bacillati > Actinomycetota > Actinomycetes > Micrococcales > Microbacteriaceae > Lysinimonas > Lysinimonas soli. The sequence continues at coordinate 1,407,813 of NZ_JBHSMG010000001.1, read as the reverse complement.
TCGAGGATCGCGATCGGGTGCACCTCCAGGGTCGCCTTGCCCTGAGCGACCATCTGCTGGATCTGTGCCGAGTTCGTCGCCTCAAAGGTCCGGCAGACGGGGCACGCGAAATCGACGTAGGTCACGAAGTGCGCCAAGCCGTCGCTCTTCTGCACGGTCGGTGTCGGCGTGCCCTTGGCCTTGATCGCCGCAGTGGCCGTGGGAGTGATCGTCCCGCCGCTTCCCGTGAACAGGATGCCGTCGCTGATCATGTTCTTCGGTCCCGCGGCGGTCTGCGGCGCGGGCGCGCTCGTCGAGACCACCAGCACGACGACCGCCACGATCGCCACTACCACCACGGTCACCCCGGTCGGGATCAGCCAGCGGCGGAGGTTCTCCTGCCGCTTCTGCTTCTCGCGGGCCAGGCGGGCCTGCTCGCGGGCGGCGTCGCGTCGGTCGTTCTTGGTGAGTCGCTCTTCGGGCACGTGGCTGAACCTAAGGGTCGGTGGTCGGAAAACGCTGGAAGTCTACTGGGAGCGGATCGCCGCGGGCCGGAGGCTCGAACGCAGGGTCAGAGCCGGTGGATGACGTCGAGCACGAGCTGTGCGATGAGGGCGACGATCGCGTAGCAGATCACCGTGATCGGGATGACCCAGCTCAGCAGTCCGCGGCCGAACCGTGTGAGCAGTCCGCCGTACACCCCCTGCGCGAGGTTGCGCGCGGTCACGACCCAGAACAGCGGGATGGTGACCGACCAGACCAGCATGCACCACGGGCACAGGGTTCCCAGGTCGAAGATGCTCTCGTGGATCAGCCAGGCCACGAAGACCAGGGCACCGGCGATCCCGACGTTGAACGCGATCCAGAACCACTTGGCGAACTGCGCGCCCGCGAGCAAGGAGACGCCGACGGCGATCACAGCGGCGAACCCGCCGAGGCCGAGGATCGGGTTCGGGAAGCCGAACACCGAACCCTGCCAGGACCCCAGGTTCTTTCCGCACTGCACCAGAACGCTGATGTTGCAGTTGAGATCGGCTTTCGGGTGCTCGAGCACCAGGAACTTGTCGATCGTCAGCTGGAAGGCCGCCCACCAGCCGGCGGCGCCCGCGATGGTGAGGAAGATCCCGAGGATCCAGGGGCGGCGGGGCGTGAGGGTGGCGTCGGTCACCCGCCGATTATGGCAACCGCCGGTGCACAAACGCCGACAATCGGCGCGGCATGCGATAATTGCCCAGAAGTCGACGCGGGCCGCGCTCGCGACGACACCACAGACAGCTTGACCGGGCACGTTCTCAGGAGCACACCGGGCCGTGAGCGCACCGAACGGATCGTTCGAGTGCAGCACACGACGGACAGCCAGTTCCGAAGCGCAGGATTGCGAACCGCAGTCGCCGCGCCGCGCAGTGACAGGGCGCAAACCACAGGATTCGCGGGGGCCGCAGGCGTCCGCACGAGAGTACCCGGCATGGCGCGGCCATGGTCCGGATGAGGAGTGCACCAGCGATGGTGAAAGACACGAGTTCAGACGGCCAGACCACCGACTCGGGCAGCGATGCCGCTGCCGAGGCTGCGGTGGTGAAACCCCGACGATCGCTGCTGCGCCGCGCTGTCGCTGCTCCGAAGAGCGCTGCCGCCCACGTCAACGCGGCGGCCGCGGCTGAGGCCGACACGCCGAGCGAGGCGCCCGTCAAGCCCAAGCGCGGCGGCGGACGCAAGAAGGCGACCGACGCGGACACCGCGACATCCGCTCCCGTCACCACCGAGCCGGCTCCGGCCACCCCCGTTGCGGCCGTGGAGACCCCTGCCGCCACGAGGCCCGCCGCCCGCGGCGCGATCGCGCCCCTGCTCTTCCAGGCCCCCGACCTGCCGACCCCGTCGCCCGAGCTGATGGCCCGCGCCGAGCAGCCGCGCGGCGGGGGCGCGCCGGTCGAATCGGAGTCCGAGTCGGCCACGAGCCGGCGGCGCACCAGGCGGCGTTCCGGTGAGGCCCCGCGCGACGGCGAAGAGACGCCCAACGCCGTGGTCCGCGTGCGCCAGCCCCGCCAGCAGCAGGAGCCCAAGCTCATCACCGAGCCGCAGCGCATCAAGGGCTCGACGCGGCTCGAGGCCAAGAAGCAGCGCCGTCGTGACGGGCGCGACGCGGGTCGTCGCCGTCCGGTCGTCACCGAAGCCGAGTTCCTCGCGCGGCGCGAGAGCGTCGACCGCGTGATGGTGGTGCGCAGCAAGTACGGGCGCATCCAGATCGGCGTGCTCGAAGACGGCGTGCTCGTCGAGCACTACGTCGCCCGGGCTGCGGATGCCAGCCTGATCGGCAACGTCTACCTCGGTCGCGTGCAGAACGTGCTGCCGAGCATGGAGGCCGCCTTCGTCGACATCGGCCGTGGCCGCAACGCCGTGCTGTACTCCGGCGAGGTCGACTGGGAAGCCGCTGCCGCAGCCGCCGACAGCGACGGGCGCGACGGCAAGAACCAACCGCGCCGCATCGAGCTCGCCCTCAAGCCGGGCGACCGCGTGCTGGTGCAGGTCACCAAGGATCCGGTCGGCCACAAGGGAGCCCGTCTCACCAGCCAGGTCAGCCTGCCCGGCCGGTACTTGGTGTACGTGCCGAACGGCTCGATGAATGGCATCAGCCGCAAACTGCCCGACACCGAGCGGGCACGCCTGAAGAAGATCCTCAAAGAGGTGCTCCCGGACGACGCCGGCGTGATCGTGCGCACGGCCGCCGAGGGGGCGACCGAGGAGCAGCTCACCCTCGACGTGCAGCGGCTCACCAGCCAGTGGGCCGAGATCGCCCACGCGGTCGAGACCCAGCAGGCGCCCGCGCTGCTGCACAGCGAGCCCGATCTGCTCATCAAGATCGTGCGCGACGTGTTCAACGAGGACTTCCAGAAGCTCGTCATCGAGGGCGACGACGCGCTCGACACCATCTCGTCCTACGTAGGGGCTGTGGCCCCCGACCTCGTGGAGCGCATCGAGCGCTACGAGAACCAGCGCGACTCCTTCGACGAGTACCGAATCTCGGAGCAGATCGAGAAGGCCCTTGAGCGCAAGGTCTGGCTGCCGTCCGGCGGCTCGCTGATCATCGACCGCACCGAGGCCATGACGGTCATCGACGTCAACACGGGCAAGTTCGTGGGATCCGGCGGCAACCTCGAAGAGACCGTCACCAAGAACAACCTGGAGGCGGCGGAAGAGATCGTGCGTCAGCTGCGGCTGCGCGACATCGGCGGGATCATCGTCGTCGACTTCATCGACATGGTGCTGGAGTCCAACCGCGACCTGGTGCTGCGACGCGTCGTCGAGTGCCTCAGCCGCGACCGCACCAAACATCAGGTCGCCGAGGTCACGAGCCTCGGCCTCGTGCAGATGACCCGCAAGAAGCTCGGCCTCGGGCTCGTGGAGTCGTTCAGCGAGAACTGCGAGGTGTGCGCGGGCCGGGGGATCGTCATCCATCACGAGCCCGTGTTCAAGCACCGCGCGCCGGAGCCGATCGGCGGCGGCCAGCAGAACGGCTCGACCTCGTCACGGGGGCGTCGCGGACGCGGCGGTGCCAGCGGCGGGCAGCCCAGCAGCACGGCGCCGAAGAACGGGCACGGCTCGAACGGCACGCACGCGATCACCGAAGACGTGCGCAACGCCCTGGCTCAGATCGCCAAGAGCACGGTGCCGCACGCCAGCGAGCACGCCGAGAACGAGCACACCGAGGCCGACGCAGGCGCGAGCACGGCAACCCTGACGACCGATCAGGGGGCCGCGAGCGCAGCGGCGGAGGCCGTCGTCGAGATCCTCGACATCCCGATCGCCAAGACGCCGCGCAACCGCGCCCGGATCACGACCCAGGACGCCGAGCAGATCCTCGGTTCCGTGCTCGGTGCCCTTCCCGAACCGAAGCAGCCGGGGCAGGGCCGTTCGCGCGGCTCGCGTCGTGCCTCGAGCGCGGGTGCTGTCGTCACACCGACAGAAAGCGCCTCGGCTGAGTAAGGCGGCCGAGTAGGGCTAGGGGGTCCGCTGCCCGCGGAGTCGCTTCTTCTCGGCCTGCGTGACGCGAAGGCCCGAGAGCTGCAGCCGGCGCAGCAGCTCTCGACCGGTGACCGGCTGAGCGCCGAGCGCGACCATCTCGGCGCACCGCGCGAGCGGCACGTCGTAGTGGTCGTGGTCGAATCCGCGCTCGGGGATGCCGGCGCGGCGGGCGAAGGCGTGCAGCTCGGCGAGCGAGACGTCGCTCACCAGATGAGCCCAGACGGTGCCGTGTGCGGGCCAGATAGGCTCGTCGATCAGCACGGTCATTGGCCGATCATAGGCGCGGATCACGGGCATGAGGAGTGCGGATGCCGGACACCATCACGAGGGCGATCACGCGACCGGGAGCGTATCCGGCGTTCCTCGCGGCCCTGGGGGTGTTCGTGGCACTCCTGGCGCTCGGGTTCGTCCACTCGCTGCTCAGCGCCCTCCAGGCGGTCAGCCTGAGCGCGAGTGGCAACGATGTCGGGCAGCTCTGGCTCGCCCAGCTGCTGTCGTCGATCTCGGGCCCGCTGCCCTTCGCGATCGGCATCCTGCTGTGCTTCTGGCAGATCGCCCCCATCGCGCCGCAGCTGCGCCTCGCCCACGTCGTGACCAGGTCCCTGCTGGCCGTCGTGGTGGCCGCCGTGCTGCTGTGGGTCGTCGACGTCGTCGTGCAGTTCGTCGCCGACATCGCGAGCCGGCCCTTCAGCTACGACCCCGGCGCCATTTTCGGGCGTCTCGGACAGAACGTGCTGTACTCGCTGATCTCGGCGATGCAGTCGGCTGTGAGCTACCTGCCGGTGGCCGTTCTGGCCGGAATCCTGCTCTGGGGATGGCTGCAACGGCATCCCCCGACCACTCCCGTGCGCGGCGCGCTCGACGAGGTTTGACCGTCTTCTGTTTTTACCGGTATTGTGGACCCTTGGTGTCCGCAGGGCGATGTCCGCGATGAAACACCAAGACTTCCATCTTTCAGGTTAGGAACATTCGTGGTTTACGCAGTCGTGCGCGCCGGTGGGCGGCAGGAGAAGGTCGAGGTCGGCTCGATCGTCGTTCTCGACCGCATCCAGGCCGACAAAGACGGCAACATCCAGCTCTCGCCGGTGCTCCTCGTGGACGGCGACACCATCACGCACGACCCCAAGGCCCTGGCCAAGGTCACCGTGACGGCCGAGGTGATCGCCGACCTGCGCGGTCCGAAGATCGTCATCCAGAAGTTCAAGAACAAGACCGGGTACAAGAAGCGTCAGGGTTTCCGCGCCGACCTCACCCGTGTCAAGATCACCGGCATCAAGTAGGGGCTGACAGACATGGCACACAAAAAGGGCGCATCGTCCACCCGCAACGGGCGTGACTCGAACGCGCAGTACCTCGGCGTCAAGCGTTTCGGTGGTCAGGTCGTCAAGGCCGGCGAGATCATCGTCCGCCAGCGCGGCACGCACTTCCACCCCGGGGTCAACGTCGGCCGTGGCGGCGACGACACCCTGTTCGCGCTGGCCGCGGGAGCCGTGCAGTTCGGCACCAAGGGCGGCCGCAAGGTCGTCAACATCGTCGAGGGTGCAGCGCCTTCGGGTCTGTAACCTGACCGCTCGTCATGAGCGACCCGCGCGAGCGAGCTTCGGCTCGCTCGACGCATTTAAGCAGCATCTCGCGCACGCGGCATCCGAAGGAGGGATGACATGGCGACATTCGTCGACCAGGTGACCCTCCACCTGCGCGCCGGACACGGCGGCAACGGCTGCGTCTCGGTGAAACGCGAGAAGTTCAAGCCGCTCGCCGGTCCCGACGGCGGCAACGGCGGCCACGGCGGCGACATCATCCTGGTGGCGGACCCGCAGGTCACCACCCTGCTGGCCTATCACCGCGCCCCGCACCGCTCGAGCGGCAACGGCGGGCCCGGGATGGGCGATCACCGCAGCGGCTACCAGGGCGAGACCCTCGTCCTTCCGGTGCCGGTGGGCACCGTCGTCTCGTCGGCCGACGGCGAGCAGCTCATCGACCTCGATCAGCCCGGCCTCGAGCTCGTCGTCGCCGCCGGAGGCCAGGGCGGGCTCGGCAATGCCGCCCTCGCCAGCACCAAGCGCAAGGCGCCCGGCTTCGCGCTGCTCGGCACCGAGGGCTGGGAAGGCGACGTGCTCCTCGAGCTCAAAGTCGTCGCCGATGTCGCCCTCGTCGGCTACCCGAGCGCCGGCAAGTCGAGCCTGGTGGCGGCCCTCAGCGCCGCGAAGCCGAAGATCGCCGACTACCCGTTCACGACCCTGCACCCCAACCTCGGGGTCGTGGAGTCGGGGCAGACCCGCTACACGATCGCCGACGTGCCCGGGCTCATCGAGGGCGCCAGCGAGGGCAAGGGGCTCGGCCTGGAGTTCCTGCGCCACGTCGAACGGTGCAGCGCCCTCCTGCACGTGCTCGACTGCGGAACGCTCGACCCCGGTCGCGACCCGATCAGCGACCTCGACGTGATCCTCGCCGAGCTCGCCGCGTATCCGGTGCCCGAGGGGCAGACGCCTCTGCTCGAGCGTCCACAGCTGATCGCGCTCAACAAGATCGACCTGCCGGACGGCCGCGAGCTCGCCGACTTCGTGCGGCCCGCCCTCGAGGAGCGCGGCTATCGCGTGTTCGAGATCTCGGCGGTCAGCCGCGAGGGGCTGCGCGAGTTGTCGTTCGCGCTCGCCGAGCTCGTGGAGGCCGACCGCGCCGCCAAGGCCGCGATCGCCGTGAAGCAGCGGATCGTCATCCGCCCGCGGGCGGTCAACGCGGTCGACTTCGTCGTGAAGGTCGAGGGCGGCACCGAGCCGATCTACCGGATCATCGGGGCCAAGCCGGAGCGCTGGGTGCAGCAGACCGACTTCACCAACGACGAGGCCGTCGGCTTCCTCGCCGACCGCCTGGCCAAGCTGGGCGTCGAGGACGAGCTGTTCAAGGCGGGTGCGGTGCCCGGCTCCACCGTCATGATCGGTCGCGGCGCCGGGGTCGTCTTCGACTGGGAGCCCACCCTCACCTCGGCGGCCGAGCTCATCACGAGCCCCCGCGGCACCGATGCGCGACTCGACGAGAGCCGGCGCGCGACCCGCGGCCAGCGTCGGGAAGAATACTTCGAGCGGATGGATGCCAAGGCCGCCGCCCGCGCCGAACTCGCCGCCGAACGCGAGGCCGGAATCTGGGGCGAAGACGCGGGAACCTGGGCGAACGACGCGACCCCAGAAGGAGACGACGAGGAATGACCGAAGTGCAGGCCGCGCCGCGACGATCCGAGGTCGTCGACGCGAAACGCATCGTGGTCAAGGTGGGATCGTCGTCGATCAGCGGTGACAACGCCGCGCAGATCGAGCCCCTGGTGGATGCGCTCGCCGCCACCCACGCGCGCGGCGCCCAGGTCGTCCTGGTCTCGTCGGGCGCGATCGCGACCGGCATGCCGTACCTGCAGTTGGATGCGCGCCCCTCCGACCTCGCCACGCAGCAGGCGGCGGCTGCCGTGGGGCAGAACGTGCTGATCTTCCGCTACCAGCACAGCCTGGACCGCTACAAGATCGTGGCCGGCCAGGTGCTGCTGACGGCGGGCGACCTCGAGAACCCCACCCACCGCAGCAACGCGCAGCGTGCCATGGAGCGCCTGCTCGGGCTGCGCATCCTGCCGATCGTCAACGAGAACGACACCGTCGCGACCCACGAGATCCGTTTCGGTGACAACGATCGCCTGGCAGCCCTGGTCAGCGAGCTGATCGGGGCCGACCTGCTCGTGCTGCTGAGCGATGTGGACGCGCTCTACACTCGCCCGCCGCAGGAGCCCGGTGCGCGGCCGATCGCGCGCGTCGCCTTCGACGATGACCTGTCGGGCGTGGAGCTCGGCGACATCGGCTCGGCGGGGGTCGGAACCGGGGGAGCGGGCACCAAGATCGCGGCGGCGAAGCTCGCGGCGGCCGGCGGCACTCCCGTGCTGCTGGCGTCGACCGGCAACGTCGCGGCCGCACTCGCGGGCGAGGTCACCGGCACCTGGTTCGACGCGGCTCCGCGCCCCGCCCGCTGAGCGCGAGCGCCGGCGCTCGCCGGCGACGGCAGGATCAGGCGGCGACGTCCCGTTCGTGCTCACGCCGCGCCGAGGGGATCAGCGGCGTCGCGAGCGCCGGGGCCAGCGCCACGATCGCGAAGGCGGCCGGGTAGCCGAGCACCCCGATCAGGGCGCCCACGGTCGGCGCCACGACTGCGGCACCCAGGAACTGCCCGGTGTTCTGCGCTCCGAGGGCGCGGCCCGACCAGTGCGGGCCGGCGAACTCGGCCACGGCCGTGAAGGCGAGGCCGTTGTCGGCGACGCTGATGCAACTGGCGATGACGTAGCAGATGCCCGCCGCGACGCCGAGGTCGAGTGCGCCGAACGCCGATGTGAGAAGCAGCGCGGCGATGCCGGCCACGGCGACCCAGCGCAGGGGCCGCAGTCGGCTCCCGACGCGGTCGCTCAGGATCCCCGTGCCGATCCGCCCCGCTGCGCCGAGCAGCTGTGCCGCGGCGACCACGAGCCCGGCGGCGAGGGTCGACCAGTGCAGCCCGGCCACGAACCAGACCAACCCGAAGGTGGAGAGGGTGAACTGGGGCACGACCAGCAGGATCGACACCAGATGGATGCGCAGCAGCGTCCCATCGCGCCGGTACGGGTTGTCGCTGCGTCCGTCCGCCCGCTGACTCCGCTCGGGTCGGGCAGGATCCACGATGATCACGGCGCAGGCCACCGCGCTCGCGCCGACGAGGGCAGCGCCGAACAGCAGCGCCGGAGAGATCGTCCCCGCCGCGACAAGCGCGGGGACGACCAGGGCGGCGACCGCGACGCCGATCGGCTGGCAGCTCTGGCGGATCCCCATGGCGAGTCCGCGTCGTTCGCGCGGGAACCACCCGACCACGACACGACCGCTCGCCGCATTCGTCGATGCGGCCCCGACCCCGGCCACGACCAGCACGAGACCGAGCGCTGTGTCACCGCTCACGACACTCGCCACGAGCACGGCGACGGTTGTGAGGACGAGTCCCGCCACCAGCATCCGCCGCTCGCCCCAGCGGTCGGTTGCCGCTCCCCAGGCCACGAGGGCGAGCACCATGCCGAGATTGGGGGCCGCGGCGAGCAGACCGGCCTGAGCGAGGGTCATGCCCCGCTCGGAATGCAGTAGCGGGATCAGGAAGGCCGGCGTCGAGACGACGACGGTGGTCGATGCCTGGGCGATCACGCTCACGGCGAGCATGGCCCACGGGCGGGGAGTGCGGGTTCCGGTGACCCGGGCTGTGGTCGTCGACACCGGTCCAGGCTAGTGGTATACCAATCTGGTACACCAATTCGATCGGCCATCCGGTCGTCAGCGACGAGGGAGCCGGGCATGAATCAGTCGGATGCCGTCCACACGCGACTGCGCGCCGCGGTCCTCGGCCTCGAGCTGTCGCCGGGGGAGGCGATCAGCGAACGCGGACTCGAGACCGCCTTCGCGGCATCCCGCACGCCGGTGCGCGCCGCGCTCTCGCGGCTCGAAGGCGAGGGGCTGGTGCGCCGCAGCGGGCGCGGCTGGGTCGTCTCGCCGCTGGATCTCGCCGAGGTCGTCCACGCCGTCGAGCTCAGGGAGGCCCTCGAGACGGCGGCCATCGCGGCCGCGGTCTCCCGCGCCGACGATCGTCGGCTCGACGAGCTGCTCTCGATCGCCGAGCGAGAGGCCGACGGCGCCGATGACGGGGTCCGCCGCGGCGAGGAGTTCCACGTCGCTCTCGCCGCGCTGACCGACAACCCCCTGCTGAGCGAGGCCGTGCGCGGTGCCCTGGTGCGCCTCGCCCGCGCGCGCTGGCTCGAGGCGAGCACACCCGAGCGACGAGACCAGCACCGTGACGAGCACCGGGCCATCGCCCGGGCCCTTCGCGAACGCGACGTCGAGACGGCCACGCGTCGAGCGCGCGAGCACGGACGGGGCGTGCGCGACCACCTGCTCGACGCCCTCGCCGGGGATCGTGCACGGGGTCTGCGGGTCGTCGGGACGCACGACGGGCGGGCCTCGGTCGCCCGCGGGTAGACTCCTGCCATGTCGGAGACCCTCATCGCGCCCCGTTCCGTCGACGACCGCCTCGACGCCGCGCGCCGCGCGTCGATCGTGCTGGCGACCACGGCATCCGGCCGCAAAGACGCCGGCCTTGCCGCGATCGCCGAGGCCGTCGCGCGCAACGCGCACCGCATCCTCCCGGCCAACGAACTCGATCTCGCCAACGCCCGCGACAACGGTCTGAGCATCGGGCTGCAAGACCGCCTGCGCCTCGACGAGTCCCGCCTCGCCGGGCTCGCCTCGGCCGTGCGTGAGGTGATCGCCCTCCCCGACCCGGTCGGTGGGGTCGTGCGCGGCTCGACGCTGCCCAACGGCCTGCTGCTGAGCCAGGTACGCGTGCCGTTCGGCGTGATCGCGGCGATCTACGAGGCGCGGCCCAACGTGACGATCGACATCGCCGCTCTCGCGCTCAAGAGCGGCAACGCCGTGGTGCTGCGAGGGGGCAGCGCGGCCGAGAACACCAACCGCGTCCTGGTCGAGCTGCTGCAGGAGGCGCTCGAGAGCGTGGGTCTGCCCGGCGACGCGGTGCAGACGGTCGACGACTTCGGCCGCGACGGTGCGACCGCCCTCATGCAGGCCCGCGGCAAGGTGGACGTGCTCATCCCACGCGGAAGCGCCCAGCTGATCGACACCGTCGTGCGGGAGTCGAAGGTCCCCGTGATCGAGACCGGTGCGGGCGTCGTGCACATGTTCCTCGATGAGAGCGCCGACGAGCGCATGGCGGTGGACGTCGCGGTCAACGCCAAGGTGCATCGCCCCAGCGTGTGCAACGCCCTCGAGACCCTGCTGGTGGATGCGCGGGTGGCCGAACGCCTGCTGCCTCCCGTGCTCACCGCCATGCGCGAGCAGGGCGTGACGGTGCATGCCGACGAGCGCGCCCGGGCGATCTTCCCCGACTCCGTTCCCGCGGTCGACGAGGACTGGGCGACCGAGCACATGAGCCTCGACCTCTCCGTGGCGATCGTCGACGATCTGGACGCCGCCCTCGAGCACATCCGCCGCTACTCGACCCATCACACCGAGTCGATCATCACCAACGATCTGGGTCGCGCCGAGCGCTTCCTGGCCGAGGTGGATTCGGCCGTGGTCATGGTCAACGCCTCGACCCGATTCACCGACGGAGGCGAGTTCGGCTTCGGTGCCGAGGTCGGCATCTCGACCCAGAAGCTCCACGCCCGCGGCCCGATGGGTCTGCCCGAGCTCACGAGCACCAAGTGGATCGTGCGCGGCACGGGCCAGGTGCGGGCCTGACCCCGCGACCGGCAGTAGTGTTGATCCTGATTTCGTCGGAGAGGACCGCATGTCGCTGTTGAGCACGCTCCTGCAGGTCGGTGTCCACGCCGAGCAGGCGCCCGCGCCCCTGATCATGCCGTCGTGGGCGTTCCCCGCGATCGCGGCCGGTGCCTTCCTCGTTCTGGCCCTCGTGTCGTGGAGCTACCGCGACGTGGCGAACCGCCACAGCGACAAGACCGGTGAGGCCGCGGATCACGCCGACGCCGGCCACGGCCACCACTAGGTCGTCGAGGTCACCCTGCCCGTGAGCGACCCCGTCAGCCCGAATGCGGGTCGACGGCGCCGAGTCGGGGTCATGGGCGGAACGTTCGATCCGATCCACCACGGCCACCTCGTTGCGGCGAGCGAGGTGCAGCAGAGCTTCGAGCTCGACGAGGTCGTCTTCGTTCCCACCGGGCAACCGTGGATGAAGGAGGGCGTGAGCGCCGCCGAACACCGGTACCTCATGACCGTGATCGCCACCGCCTCGAATCCGCGCTTCACCACGAGCCGCGTCGACATCGAGCGAGGGGGCCCCACCTACACGATCGACACGCTGCGCGATCTGCGCAGACTGCATCCGAATGCCGATCTCTTCTTCATCACCGGGGCCGACGCGGTGGCGCAGATCGTCGAGTGGAAAGACGTCGAGGAGCTGTGGGAGCTGGCGCATTTCGTGGCGGTTTCGCGACCTGGACATCCGCTGAGTATTCGCGGATTGCCGGAGCAAGGCGTAAGCTCCCTTGAGGTACCCGCCCTTGCGATCTCGTCAACGGATTGCCGTCGGCGAGTCGACCGGGGATTCCCGGTGTGGTACTTGGTCCCCGACGGTGTTGTTCAGTACATCTCCAAGCATCACCTCTACCGGAGTAGGACATGACGACATACCAGGACCCACCCTTGCAGTCGCGTCGCGCCGCGCGACAGAGCGACCGGGCTGACGCCCCGCCCGCCTCGCTCTCGGACCCGAATGCCGAGACCGCAACGCAGCCCCCCGCATCGTCGTCCGCACCCGCGACAGAGCAGGCGCGGGTCGACGTGGCGCCTCCGAAAGCCGAATCCGTGAATGCCGAGACCCGCAATGCCGACCTTATGAACAATGCAGAACCCCTGAACTACGTGACGCAGAGTCGTCCGCCGCTTCCGCAGTACGACGGGCAGAGCCTTCGCCCCCGGCGCACCGCGGAACCGTCGGGATCGAACGAGCCGCCGGCGACCGAGGCCATGCCCCGCCAGGATGCGCCCAACTACCGACCACGTGACTTCAGTCCCGAGGGACGTCGTGCGGCGACGCCGAGCTGGGCCCCGCAGTACGGCGGAGTCGGAGACGACGGCACCGTCGACTTCCAGACCCAGGGTCGGGGCCAGCTGCCGCCCGTTCCCGCGCCCATGAGTTCGGCACCGAGCGTCCCGCCTGTCGCAGAACCGGTCGCTGCGTCCACCGTCGTGCCGCCTCTCGCGTCACCGACCGCCCTTCCGTTCGTCACCGAGCACACCATGACCCGCCGCGAGCTGCGGGCTCTGCGGGAGGCTCAAGGCCTCACCTCGGCGGCCACCGATGAGACGCCGATCGGCGCCGGGTCCTTCGCGCCGATCCACGCGGTCGAATCGGCTCCGGTCGAGGAAGCAGCGGTCGACGTCGAGTCGGTCGTCGCCGAACCCACGAACGCCGAGACGAACGATCCCGCGCCCGAGAACGTCGAGCCCCTTGATCTCGTCGCGCCCGCCGCGCTTGTCCCTCCGCCCCTCGTGGCGCCCGCGCCCCAGCCGTCCAGCCGGCTCGACTCCGCGCTCGCCGAGTTCGATGCCCTCGCCGCCGGCCGCGGCCTGTTCGCGCCCGATTCGGATGTCCCGGCTCCCGTTCCCGGTCGTCGTGCCGCCGCGCCGCTTCTGCCCGAGCCCGCGCTCGAGGACGCCGCGCCCGCCCAGGTACAGCCCCCTGAGCCGCCCTCGGACATCTTCGTCGAGGCTCCCGCTCCCGCCGAGACGGAGACCTACCAGGGGCTTTCGGCGTTCGACTCCCTCTTCACAGCTCCCTCGCAGAGCGCCGGTGCACCCGTCGACCAGGCGGTCGACCCGCTTCTCTCGGCCCCTGCGCCTCAGGGCGCACCCGCCTTCGTGGAGCCGCCGGCATCCGTTGAACCGAGCGCGCACGTCGAGCCCCCGGCCCAGGTCGAGCCTCCCGCACTCGTCACGCCCCCCGCATTCGGATTGGCGTCTCCGTTCCTCGTGCCGCCGGCGTCGAACTCGCCGACGCGAACCGAGCTGCCGGCAGCGATCGCGAGCTCTCCCATCCCCGAGCCCTCCGACGCGCACCCCTCGACCGGTCCGACCGTCGGCCACTGGTCGACGCAGTCCGACATCGACGACGCGGAGCAGGTGAACGAGTCGACGATCACCCGCAGCGTCGGCGCGGGCAGCGGCGCGATCACGACAAGCGCCCTCGTGCTCCCGACGGGGCCCGAGAGCCACCTCAGCGGTCCGATGGGCGTCAGCGGTGAGATCCTGCTCACCGGCTCCATCTCGCTCCCGCAGAGTCTGTCGGTGACCGGTGCGCATCCGTCGCAGCTCGACCAGACCGACATCGACCACGTACTCGACCCTGGCGACCACCAGGTGGCATCGACCGATTCGACGCCGGTGCGCGCCATTCGGGCGGTCAGCACTCACACGGCGACGGGCGGCATCATCGCGCCCAGCAAGCCCAAGGGAACCCGCGGGTTCACCATTCTCATCGTCGCCGCTTCCGTCATGGCCCTGGTCGTCGTCGGACTGCTGGTCGCCGGCCTCGTTTCCGGCACGCTCTGAGCGCGTGGCCGAAACCATCGAAGGACACTGTGACGGCATCTGATCACGCGCGTGGACTCGCGCGCATCGCGGCGGCGGCGGCCGACTCCAAGCAGGCGGAAGACCTCGTCGCGCTCGACGTCTCGGGTCCCCTTCCGCTGACCGACATCTTCCTGCTGGCCAGCGGTCGCAACGAGCGCAATGTGCTCGCCATCGCGGCCGAGGTCGAGGACAAGCTCAACGAGGCGGGCGTCAAGACCCTCCGCCGCGAGGGGCGCGCCGAGGGCCGGTGGGTGCTGCTCGACTTCGGTGACCTCGTCGTGCACGTCTTCCACGAGGAGGACCGCATGTACTACTCGCTCGAGCGCCTCTGGAAAGACTGCCCGGTCGTGCCGCTCGAGCTGCCGCAGCCCGCCCCGGCCGACAGCTAGCCGACGCGGAGAACCGTCGGCCGGGTCCGGTGGAGCCATGGCCGCAGCGCCCGGGTGACCAACGGCAGGGCGAGGTAGGTCATGATCGGCGTCACGGCCAGGACCGAGACCAGAACCCGCAGCCACAGGGGCCAGCCGGCCAGCAGCGTGCCGAAGAGCGCGTTCGCGCCCAGGCTCAAGGGGTAGAACACCAGGAAGATCGCCACCATCTGCTTCCAGCGGGGTGGAACGACCGGCCCCGACTCGATCACCTCGATGCTCGACGGCTCGTCGAACCAGCCCTCGATGCCGGTGCGACGTTCCATGTGGGCGTCTTCGACGAGACCCTGCGCGGAGGCCACCCACCAGGCTCGCTCGGGCGAACGTTCCCAGGCGGCCAGGCTCTCGGCATCCGCGAACCGGAACAGCATGTGCCACTCGGGGCTCTCGGGGTCGGGGCGGATCCAGCCGGACCCCAGGTACCCGGGGCTGGCGCTCAACAGGTCCTGACCGGCGCGCGCCCAGGCGGCGACCTCCTTCGCCCGGACGGGGTCGACGGTGCGCGTGATCGAGATCGTGATCGGTTCGCCGCTCATGGCTCCATCCTGGTCGGTGAGCGGGTGCCGAGGGATGTAGTAACCTAGTCCAGTTGCCCCGCGAGGGGTCACGGGTCTGTGGCGCAGCTGGTAGCGCACCTGCATGGCATGCAGGGGGTCAGGGGTTCGAATCCCCTCAGATCCACCAAGAGAGTCCATCTTCGACGGCCGCCACCGGCCTCGGCCGCACGGGTCAGGCCTGCGGCGGCCGCGCGACGAGCGCGCTGCCCTGCCCGTCGAAGCTGAGGTCGCCCGCGGCGGCCGGCACGAGGATCGTCGCGCCCGCGTCGATGGTCGTCGCGCCGGCTCGGGTCGAAAGGGTGAGGCCGTCGGTCAATCCGATGACGATCGCAAAGCCGGCCGGGAGGACGCGCGGCGACGCGATCCGGTCGAGGCGGAAGTAGCCGATCGAGGCGGGCGGCAGGGCCGGTCCGTCTTGTGCGCCGCGGCAGATGACCGATGACAGCGCGCCGTCGGCGAGAGGTTCGGTAGTCACGGCAGCGAGGGCCAGGTCGAAGCCGAGCCCCAGGTGGCCCTCCGTGGCGCCGTCGATCGCGAAGCCGTTCCATTCGAGCAGGATCGAGAGGTCCTCCGGCTCCTGCACTTCGGCCAACAGCACTCCGCCCCCGATCGCGTGCAGGGTACCCGGCGGCACGTACACGGTGTCGTGGGCGTCGACCTCGACACGGTTCATCAGCGCGAGCAAGGCGGATGTGTCCTGTGCGTCGACCAGGGCGCGCAGCCGGGCGGGGTCGATGCCCTCGCGCAGCCCCAGGTACACGACGCCGGGGGAGAGGATGTACCAGGCTTCGGCCTTGCCGTGAGCGGTACCGAGGTGGCGGGCGGCGAAGTCGCGGTGGGGGTGCGCGTGCACGGGAAGCCGCTGTCCGGCGTCGAGCAGCTTCACGAGCAGCATCGCGTCGGGGCCGAAACGTGCCACGTGCTCGGGGCCGAGCCAGGCGACGGGGTCCTGTGCGATGGCCTCGGACAGCATCCGTCCGTCCGGAAGACGGGTCAGGCCGGTCGGGGCGTGCCCGCGCACGCTCGTGGTGGACGCGATCCAGTCCTCGGGGGTGAAGGGGTCGGCCGGCGTGGCCGAGTGGCGGAACCGCGCGATGTGCTCGCCGCCCGCGTAGAAGCGATCGGCGGGCTGATTGGCCGGAAGCCGGATCGGCTCGGCGGTCACGGGATGCGCGGAACCGCGCGCGTCGGCGCGGATTCGTCGGGCAGCAGCACGGTGACCCCATTGCGCTGGAGGGCGGCGGCGAGATCGGCCGGAGGCGCCTGATCGGTGACGAGGTAGTCGGCGCGACCGAGCTCGGCGATCTGTGCGAACAGCTGGCGCCCGAACTTCGAGGAGTCGGCGAGGATGGCGACTCGTGCGGCACGTGCGATCATCTCGCCCATCATGACCGCCTCGGCGAGGTTGCTCGTCGAATACCCGCCCTCGGCCGAGACCGCCCCGACCGAGATCAGGGCGAGGTCGCAGCGCAGTTCGAGCTCGCCCGCGCCGCCCCCGAACTGAAAGCCGACCGGTCCGATCGTCGATTGCCCGGCGAATCGCACAGCCCCACCGAACACGTAGAGGTCGCGGACCGCCTTGGGCGAGATCTCGGCGGGGATCCGCAGGTTGTTGGTCGCGATCGTCAGCTCCCGGTGGTGGCGGAGGTGTCGCGCGACCGCGAGCGTCGTCGTTCCCGCGTTGATCATGACCACCGAGCTGTTCTCGACCAGGGTGGCCGCAAGGGCGCCGATCTGCTCCTTGGCCGTCGTGTGCAGTTGCAGGCGCACGTCGAGCTTCTTCTCGGTGGCCGACATCGCGTCGAGGCTCACCGCACCTCCGTGCGTGCGTACCACGAGGCCGTCGGAGTCGAGTTGGTCGAGATCGCGTCGGATCGTGTCGGCCGAGACTCCGAATCGCGTGGCGAGAGCGGCCACTGTGACCTGCTCCGCTTCGGCGACGTAGGCCGCCAACTGCGCCTTGCGTCCCGCCGGAAGGCGTGCCGGCTGGGCGTCGCTGTCGTCGGTGAGGGTGTCCACGTAGTCACTTCTAGCAGAAACGGGGACGACTTGCGGGAAAAGGACCGAGTTTTGCGCAAATAATTGCGTATCTCTGCGCAGTTGACGGGGCAATACCGGAGCGCTAGCATCAGACTCGCGCAGAAAAGCGCATTCAACAGCACAAAACAGCAGAATATGATCGGAGAATCATGAGCAAGGACGCTCGTAACCGGCGCAAGCTCTTCGGAATCGCGATAGCGACGACAGCTGTACTCCTGACCGCCGCCTGCAGCGGAACCGGTTCGTCCGGTTCGTCCGCCGGTGGCAAGGTCACGATCGAGTTCTCGCAGTGGTGGGAGCCCGAACTGCCGGCCGGCGCCCTCAAGAAGCTCGTCGGTGAGTTCGAGACGGCGAACCCCAACATCACAGTGAAGCTCATCAGCGGCCCCTACACCTCCATTCAGGACCAGACCACGACCGCGGTCGCCTCGGGCACCATGGCGGATGTCGTCGGCCTCGACGGCGCCTGGGTCGCCGACCTGGTCAAGCAGGGCGGTCTCGACAACCTCTCGAAAGAGATCACCAGCTCGAAGTACGACGCGAGCCAGTTGTCGAGCCAGGTCAAGATCAGCGGGTCGACCTACATGATCCCGGTCGTGAACTTCGTCTACCCGATGTTCACCAACGACGACCTGCTGGCGAAGGCGGGCGTCAGCTCGCCGCCCACGACGCAGAGCGAGTTCCTCAGTGACGCGAAGGCGGTCAGCGCACTCGGCGGCCCGGTCAAGGGCTGGATCCTCCCGCTGGGCACCACGAACCCCAACGGCGTGCAGAACGACATCATGTCGTGGCTGTGGGCCTCGGGCGGCAGCATGCTGAAGAACGGCCAACCCGACCTGACCAACTCGAAGGTCGCCGACACGGTCAACTTCGTCAAGTCGCTCTCGGATGCCAAAGCGATCGCCGCCGGTGCCGCGACCCTTCAGGAGACCGACAAGGTCACGCAGTTCACCAATGGTCAGGTCGGCATGATGATCGACTCGCTCGCGCACATCGACACGATCAAGAAGGCCAACCCCAACCTGAAGTTCAGCATCTCGGCCATTCCGGCCGCAGACGGCTACTCGGGCAAGCGCGGCATCCCGTACGCCTCGTGGGGCATCGGCGTGTCCAACAAGTCGGAGCACAAGGCCGAGGCGTGGAAGCTCGTCGAGTTCCTGATGAGCAAGAAGACCAACTCGACCGTCTCGACGCTGGCCCACGGGTTCCCCGGCAACACCACCTCGACGCCGGACTTCTCCGGCAGCGACCCGCTCTACGCCCAGGCCTTCAAGATCTACCAGGCGGGCTACCCGGCGAACGAGTTCGTGGGGCTCCCCGTGGCCGACCAGCTGATGCGCGACTTCGACGTCGAGTTCCAGAAGGTGCTCGCAGGCGACGAATCGGTGAGCGCGATGTTGAAGAACACGCAAACGCAGTGGAAGGCGAAGTTCTAGACTCCGCGTCCATCCACTGAACCAGGCCGCGCCACGGTGCGAACACCGTGGCGCGGCCGATGCCCAAGGAGGTCCGTCGCATGACGTCCCTACGCGTGCGCGGCAACGAGGCCCGTCGCTTCCCCTCATCCAGGCTGGCGCGCACCCTCGCGCCCTACGGATTCATCTCGCCGACCGCGGTGCTCATCATCGTCCTGATGGTCATCCCGATCGTCATGGTCATCGGGTACTCGCTGCTCGACAACGTCATCGCCCAGCCCGAGTCGAAGTTCGTCGGGCTGGCCAACTACATCGCGGTCTTCACCGACCCGAACTTCCTCAACGCCGTCAAGAACACCCTCGTCTTCACGCTGTCGAGCGTGATCGCCCACCTGGTGATCGGTCTCGGCTTCGCCCTGATGCTCAACAGCCCGCTGCTCGGGCGCCTGTCGCGGGCCACGTTCCGCGTGATCTTCATCCTGCCGTGGCTGTTCACCGCGGCGATCATCGCGATCCTGTGGCGGCTGATCCTCGACCCCAACGGCGTCATCAACTTCCTGCTCCAGCAGACGGGTGTCATCCACGAGGGGATCGCCTGGTTCGCGACCCCGTCGACCGCACTGCTCGCGGTCACGGTGATGAACATCTGGGGCGGCTATCCGTTCTTCATGATCAGCCTGCTCGCCGGACTGCAGGGAATCCCACGCGATCTCTACGAGGCGGCGACCGTCGACGGAGCGAGCTGGTTCGACCAGTTCCGCAACGTCACCCTTCCTCAGCTGCGGCCGATCATCCTGAGCATGGCAACGCTCGACCTGCTCTGGACGACGCAGCAGTTCGCGCTGATCTGGCTCACTACGGGAGGTGGACCGGTGAACCTCACCGAGATGCTCAGCACCTTCACCTACAAGCTCGCCTTCAGCAACTACGAGTTCTCGCAGGCCTCGGCGAGCGCCGTGATCATCCTGCTGGGCTCGCTCGTCGTCGCGTTCTTCTACGTTCGCCAGCAGAGAGCGCAGGACTGATCATGACCATGACCCTCAAGCAGCGCCGCCGCCTCACCGCCAAGACGTTCCTGCTCATCGGGCTGACGATCGGGGCCGTGTTCGCCGGGTTCCCGGTGTTCTGGATGCTCGTCAGCTCGTTCAAGACGAACACCGAGATCTTCGCCTTCCCGCCTCAGCTCATCACCAAGGGGTTCTCGTTCGACGCCTACGTCGCGGTGCTGAGCGATCCGGAGGAGATCCGGTTCTTCATCAACAGCTACGTCGTGGCGCTCTCGGTGACGGCTCTGACGGTGCTCGTGTCGCTGCTCGCCGCGTACGCCTTCAGTCGCCACGAGTTCCGGTTCAAGAAGGTCTTGAACATGATCATCATCGGCGTGCAGGCGGTGCCGCCCATCACGCTGCTGATCCCGTTCTTCGGCCTCATGGTGACCCTGCATCTGTACAACAGCTACGCCGGCCTGATCCTCACCTACATCGTCTTCACGCTGCCGTACGCGATCATCATGATGACCGGGTACTTCAACACCCTGCCCCGCGAACTCGACGAAGCCGTGAAGGTCGACGGCGCCGGATCGTGGACGACCCTGTGGCGCATCCTGGTCCCGATCTCGGTGCCCGGCATCGTCTCGGTCGGCGTGTACACGTTCATGATCGCCTGGAACGAGTACCTCTTCGCGCTCACCCTCACGCGCACGAACGACATGCGCACGGTGCCGGTGGGGATCCAACTGCTCATGGGGCAGAACACCTACCACTGGAACCAGATGATGGCGGTGAGCATCCTCGGCAGCATCCCTGTCCTGGCTCTCTTCCTCATCTTCCAGCGCTACTTCATCGGCGGCCTCACAAGCGGCTCGGTGAAGAACTGAGTTCGCGGTACCTCACCGCGATCACCACAAAGGAGAGAACCTGCAATGTTGATTTCTGGGCGAGACCTGCTCGCCGTGGCCCACGCCAATGACTTCGCCATTCCGGCGTTCAACGTCAGCGACTACGCCATGATGAAGGGCCTGTTCGAGGTCAGCGAAGAGAAGGCCGCTCCGTTCATCGTGGCGATCCATCCCGATGAGGTGCGTCACCTCGGGGTCGAGTCGATTCTGGCGATCCGGGAACGCGCGCACCGCTCCTCGGTGCCCGTCGCGATCCACTGGGACCACGGCGGCAGCTACGAGCAGATCCTCGTCGCGATCCAGGCGGGATTCACCTCGGTGATGATCGACGGATCGATGCTCCCCTTCGACGAGAACGTCGCGATCACCAAGCGCGTCGTCGACGCGGCGCACGCCGTCGGCCTGTCGGTCGAGGGCGAGCTGGGCACCATCGGCAAGCTCGACGAGGAGGCCGAAGAAGGCGGCGAGATCATCTACACGGTTCCCTCGGAGGCCGTCGACTTCGTCCAGAAGACGGGGGTGGACAGCCTGGCGATCGCCATCGGCACCAGTCACGGCCTCTACCCGAAGAACATGGACCCGAAGCTGCGGATCGACCTGCTGCAGGAGATCAGGGAGCTCGTGTCGATCCCGCTCGTGCTGCACGGCGGATCGAACAACCCCGACACCGAGATCGCCCAGGCGGTCAAGCACGGCGTCAACAAGATCAACATCTCGAGCGATATCAAGGTCGCCTATCATGACGCGATGCGGAAGGAACTGGCCGATCCCAGCCTGCGGGAGCCCAACACGATCCAGCCGCCCGCGATCGCGGCCATGAAGCTGGTCGCGGCCCAGAAGATCGACCTCTTCGACGCCGCCGGCAAGGCTGCGCTCTACTGAGTCGCATGGTGGACTCTGAGCTGGTACTCGGCCTCGGCGGCACCGTCGACTACGAGATCGAATGGGACTCCTCCGTGCTGGAGTCCCTCGTGGACCGCTACCGGATCCGCGGCGACGAGCTCACCACGACTCAACCGATCGCCAGCGAGCGGGATCTCGCGATCTCGGTGCTGGCGTTTCTCGAGACCGGTGCCGGGGGAGAGCGCTATGTCGCCTCCTCCGGCATCGTCGAGCAGTTCGCCGCGCGCTTCGTCTCGAGAGTCACGCTGGGCGGTACCCCGGTGCGTGCCGCACTCGCGATGCACGCGCTGGGGATCCCGAGCACCGTGCATCTGGTGAGCATCGACGACACCGTGCGGCGTCTGCTTCCGGGGGACACCGGGTACCTGTGCAGCGCCGAGCACGACTCGCTCGATCCGCATCTCATCGTGCAGTTCCCGGCGGGTGCCGAGGTCAGGGTCGGCGATCAGGTGCTGCGGGCGCCGCATCCGAATCGGCTGATCTACTCGAACGACCCGCCCAACCGCGAACTGCTGCTGAGCTCCGACCTCGGCTCCGCGCTGCGCGACGCCAAGATATTCCTGGTGTCGGGGTTCAACTCGATGCAGGATGCGTCCGCTCTTGACGAGCGCCTCCGGCAGTTGCGGGCGCACATGCGGTCGCTCCCCGCCGACGCGCTGGTGTTCTACGAGGACGCCGGCTTCCACCAGCCGGCGCTCGGCGCCCGCGTGCGCGAGTCCCTGCTCGAGCTGCTCGACGTGTACAGCATGAACGAGGACGAATGGGAGGCGCACCTGGGGCACCGGGTCGATCTGCTCGACGCGGATGCCGTGCAGGCCGCTCTGCACGAACTGCACGCGCTGATCCCCGCCCGCGTGCTCGTGGTGCACACCCGGTACTGGTCGCTCGCGTTCGGGGCCGATGCCGGGCGCTACCGGTCGGCTCTGTCCGGCGGGATCACGATGGCCAGCACCCGCTACCGCCTCGGCGACGGCTTCACCGCCCAGGACTACCTCGAGACCGGACTCGAGCCCAGGAACGCCGAGGGGGAGCGCATGGCGGTCGAACTCGCCGAACGGATGCCGGAGGTGGCCGCCGTCGCCGCCTTCACCCTCCACCCGCCGAAGCCGACCACGATCGGCCTCGGCGACACCTTCGTCGGCGGATTCATCGCGGCGCTCGCCCCGTCGCGCTGAGACACTGCCGGGACGCGTCCGGCGGACGCCCGTGGTCACAATAGGATCACCAATCACGAGCAACGCCGGAAACGCCGTCGTGCTCGCGGACCACGGAGCGGGCATGACGGACAAGCGCGAGGTCGACGGAGAACGCGCCCTCTCGATCCGGGACATCGCGCGGCTGGCCGGGGTGTCCCGGCAGACGGTCTCGCGCGTGCTCAACAGCCAGCCGTACATCAAGCCCTCCACCGAGGCGCATGTGCGCAAGGTCATCGAGGACCTCGCCTGGCGTCCCAACAGCGCCGCCCGCGCGCTCGCCACCTCGCGGTCGAAGGCGATCGGCCTGCTGGTCTCGTCGCGCTCGCAGTACGGTCCCTTCAGCGCCGCGGGGGCGGTGGACGAAGCCGCACGTGCGCGCGGTTACACGATCACCTCGGCGACCCTGGCGCGTGAGGACGACGCCAGCATGGCGGCCGCCCTCGACTCCTTCGTGGCCCAGGGTGTCGAGGGGGTCATCGTCATCGCGCCCCAGCAGCGAGCGCACGAGGCCCTCAAGCGGGTCGCGATCAACGTGCCCTTCATGAGTCTGCAATGGCGCGATGGCCCGAACGATCGCGTGGTGGCCTTCGATCAGCTGGAGGGGGCACGAGCCGCGACGCGCCACCTGATCGAGCTCGGGCACTCGCGGATCCTGCACGTGGCCGGCCCGCAGGACTGGAACGAGGCGGAAGAGCGCATGCGCGGCTTCCTGGCCGAGATGTCGGCGTGGGACATGCCGACCTCGGCGCCGGTGCTTGGCGACTGGACCGTCGATCTCGGCTACGAGGTCGGTCTCAAGCTGCTCGGCCACCGGGAGTTCACGGCCGTCTTCGCGTCGAACGATCAGATGGCGCTGGGCATCATTCACGCCGCCCACGACCTCGGACTGAGCGTGCCGGGCGATCTGAGCGTCGTCGGGTTCGACGACATCCCCGAGGCGAAGCACTTCACGCCGCCTCTGACGACGGTGCGACAGGATTTCGCGCAGCTGGGCACGAGGGCGATCGACATGCTGATCGCCGACATCGAAGGCACGGAGGCGCCGGAGCCGACCGTCGTCTCGGTGCCGGAACTGATCGTCCGCGCCAGCACGGCACCTCCGCGCGACACCTGATTCCAGCCTCGGCCGGGTCGTCGACTTGACGAGGGCGCCCCCGGAGGCATAGCGTCTGATCCGTTCTGGGACCGGTCACAATTTCGGAGGATCCACCCAGCCGACGACGAAGGGGTCGCACATGACAGGAGTCAGCTCGCACAGCCGCGACGCGCTTCGGGTCGCGTCAGCTCCTTCGGCGCTTCGGATGGTCGCTCCGAGCTCGGTCGGATTCGTGCGCACTCGGCGTCCGGACCTCCTCAACGCTCGAAAGGAATCACAGTGAAGTTCAAGCGAATCGCCCTCGGGGTGCTCGCCATCGGGGTCGCCGTCACACTCGCGGCCTGCTCCGGCGGCCGTGGCGGCACGAGCTCGTCGAGCTCCACCGACAACAAGGGCGCCCTGGTCGGCGTCGCGATGCCCACCAAGGTGTCGTCGCGCTGGATCGCCGACGGCAACGCCGTCAAGAGCGACCTCGAGAAGAACGGCTACAAGGTCGACCTCGAGTACGCGAACAACGACATCCCCACGCAGGTGCAGCAGATCAACACCATGATCACCAAGGGCGCCAAGGTGCTCATCATCGCCTCGATCGACGGCGGCTCGCTGACCGACCAGCTCGACGCGGCGGCCAAGGCCGGCATCAAGGTCATCTCGTACGACCGTCTGCTGACCGGTGACAAGAACGTCGACTACTACGTCTCGTTCGACAACTACAAGGTCGGCGTCTACCAGGCCAACTCGCTGCTCACCGGTCTCGGCGTGCTCGACGCGAACGGCAAGGCCACCGGCAAGAAGGGCCCGTTCAACGTGGAGGTGTTCGCCGGAAGCCCCGACGACAACAACGCGACGTTCTTCTACAACGGAGCGATGGACACCCTGAAGCCGTACTTCACCGACGGCACCCTGGTCGTGAAGAGCGGGCAGACCGCGTTCAACCAGGTCGCCATCCAGCGCTGGGACCCGGCGACCGCGAAGGCCCGTATGCAGGACCTCATCGCCAAGTCGTACTCGGGCGGTGCCGACGTGCAGGGCGTGCTGTCTCCCTAT
The DNA here is from genome assembly GCF_042655435.1 of Lysinimonas soli. Taxonomy (NCBI): domain Bacteria; kingdom Bacillati; phylum Actinomycetota; class Actinomycetes; order Micrococcales; family Microbacteriaceae; genus Lysinimonas; species Lysinimonas soli. The sequence goes on along the minus strand of NZ_JBHSMG010000001.1, from coordinate 1,383,087 downwards.
GACGGCCTCTCGGACGGAATCCTGAGCGCTCTCGAGGGCGCCGGCTACGGATCGGGTGGCAAGCAGCTCCCGATCATCACCGGTCAGGACGCCGAGGTCGCGAGTGTCAAGCAGATCATCGCGGGCACCCAGTACTCGACGATCTACAAGGACACGCGTCAGCTGGCCAACAAGGCCGCCGAGATGGCGAATGACCTGCTCACCGGCAAGACCCCCCAGGTCAACGACACCAAGAGCTACGACAACAAGGTGAAGGTCGTGCCGAGCTACCTGTTCCAGCCCGTCGTGGTCACGAAGGACAACTACAAGAAGGTCCTGATCGACAGCGGCTACTACAAGGAATCCGATCTCGGCTGATCGGCTCTGACCCCCGCGAACCGGGTGGTGCGACGATGGTCGCACCACCCGGTTCGCAACGACGCAAGGAAAACCCATGGCCAACACGATTCTCGAGATGCGCGACATCTCGAAATCCTTTCCCGGTGTCAAGGCGCTGCAGGACGTCTCCATCTCGATCGAGGAGGGCTCGGTCCACGCCATCTGCGGTGAGAACGGAGCCGGCAAGTCGACCCTCATGAAGGTGCTCTCGGGCGTGTATCCGCACGGCACCTTCGAGGGCCAGATCCTCATGCGCGGGGAACCGGTGGAGTTCAAGTCGATCAACGACTCCGAGGCCGCGGGCATCGTGATCATCCACCAGGAGCTCGCGTTGTCGCCGTACCTCTCGATCGCCGAGAACATCTACCTCGGCAACGAGAAGCAGCGCGGCGGGTTCATCGACTGGAACGAGACCAACCTCGAGGCGGGCAAGCTGCTGCAGAAGGTCGGCCTGCGCGACAACCCGATCACCAAGATCAAAGACATCGGGGTCGGCAAGCAGCAGCTCGTCGAGATCGCCAAGGCGCTCTCGAAAGAGGTGCGGGTGCTGATCCTCGACGAGCCGACCGCGGCCCTCAACGACGACGACTCGGCCCACCTGCTCGACCTGATCCGTCAGCTCAAGCAACAGGGGATCACCTCGATCATCATCAGCCACAAGCTCAACGAGATCAAGGCGATCGCCGACCGGGTCACGATCATCCGCGACGGCAAGACGATCGAGACGATCGACATGCACGGCGAGGGCGCGAGCGAGGACAGGATCATCAAGGGCATGGTGGGCCGCGACGTCGCGAGCCGCTTCCCCGACCACGTGCCGCACATCGGCGAAGAGCTCCTGCGCGTCGAGAACTGGACCGTTCATCACCCGCTCGATCGTTCGCGCAAGGTGGTCGACGACGTCAACCTCACGGTACGTGCGGGCGAGATCGTCGGAATCGCCGGCCTCATGGGCGCGGGGCGCACCGAGCTCGCGATGAGCATCTTCGGGCGCAGCTACGGCGTCGGGATCTCGGGGCAGGTCTACAAGCGCGGCGAGCCGATCTCGGTCAACACCGTCTCGAAGGCGATCGCCCACGGCATCGCGTACTCGACCGAGGACCGCAAGCGCTACGGCCTGAACCTGATCGACAACATCCAGCGCAACATCTCGATCGCCGCGCTCGACAAGCTCGTCAACTGGTTCAAGTTCGTCAACGACCACCGCGAGACCGCGGTCGCCAATGACTTCCGGGCATCCATGAACATCAAGACCCCGAACGTGTTCGCGCTCACGGGCAAGCTCTCGGGCGGCAACCAGCAGAAGGTCGTGCTGTCCAAGTGGATGTACGCCGATCCCGATGTGCTGATCCTCGACGAGCCCACCCGCGGCATCGATGTCGGGGCGAAGTACGAGATCTACACGATCATCGACCGGCTCGCGGACGCGGGCAAGGGCGTCATCGTCATCTCGTCGGAGCTGCCCGAGCTGTTGGGCATCTGCGACCGCATCTACACCCTCAGCGAGGGCCGCATCACCGCGGACGTCCCCCGCGAGAAGGCAACCGCCGAATACCTCATGCAATTCATGACCCAGGAACGCGAGAAGACCACAGCATGAAACCGCTCAGCAACGCCGTCAACTACCTGGCAAGCCAGCTGCGCCAGATCGGCCTGTTCATCGCGCTGATCGTGATCGTGGTGTTCTTCCAGATCACCACGGCGGGGATCACGCTGGCCCCGATCAACGTGACGAACCTGGTCGTGCAGAACAGCTACATCCTGATCCTCGCGGTCGGCATGGTCATGGTCATCATCGCCGGGCACATCGACCTGTCGGTCGGCAGTGTCGTCGCCTTCATCGGCGCGATGGCCGGGGTGATGATCTCGGAGTGGCACCTCTCGTGGCCGCTGGCGGTGTTCCTCTGCCTCGTGCTCGGGGCCGCGGTGGGGGCCTGGCAGGGGTTCTGGATCGCGTACTTCGGCATCCCCGCCTTCATCGTGACCTTGGCGGGCATGCTGGTCTTCCGCGGCGCCGCGCAGATCGCGCTCGGCAACCAGCAGATCTCGTTCTTCCCGAAGGAGTTCCGCGCGATCGGCTCCGGGTTCCTCCCGGCGTTCGGCACCACCGGGTACGAGCCGCTGACGCTCGTGCTCGGCGTGCTGGCCAGCCTGGCGATCCTGGCCACCTCCCTGCGCCAGCGGATGATCCGGCGCAAGTACAACCTCGAGAGCGAGCCTGTGTGGTGGTTCGTCGTGAAGCTGGTCTTCCTGGTCGCCCTCGTGCTCATCGTGACGGTGCTGCTGGCCAGCTACAACGGCACGCCGATCGTGCTGATCATCCTCGGCGCCCTCGTGGTCGGGTACACCGCGATCATGCAGCGCTCGGTGTTCGGGCGGCACATCTACGCGATCGGCGGCAACCTCAGCGCCGCGCAACTCTCGGGCGTCAAGACCAAGCGGGTGACCTTCCTGCTGTTCGTCAACATGGGCGTCATCTCGGCGGTCGCCGGCATCGTGTTCACGGCGGGGCTCAACCTGGCCAGCCCGAGCGCGGGCAACGGCTTCGAGCTGGATGCGATCTCGGCCGTCTTCATCGGCGGCGCGGCGGTCACCGGCGGCATCGGCACGGTCCCGGGCGCGATCATCGGTGGCCTGATCATCGGCGTGCTCAACAATGGCATGTCGATCCTCGGCGTGGACAGCGACTACCAGCTGCTCATCAAGGGTCTCGTGCTGCTGGCCGCCGTCGCCTTCGACGTCTACAACAAGCGCCGCTCGGTCGGCCAGTAGCGTCGCCGTTCAACGCCGGGCGGCGAGCCGGGCCTCGAGCGCATCGAGGACCGGCAGCTGGCCGGCGACGAGCAGCCCGCGGGCCGCGTCGAGGGGCGCCCATCGGGCCTCGTCGAGTTCGGGAAACGCCTGCGTCCGACCGGAACGCGGCGGCCACTCGAGATCGAAGGTTCCGCTGCGGAGCTCCGGGAGCTCGAAGGCGGGCGCCTCGGCCACGAAGACCGTGACGGTCTTGCCGCTCGAGTAGCGGTAGGTGCCGAGCTCGTCGTAGCCGAGATCGGGTGCCGGCACGCCGAGCTCCTCTTCGAACTCGCGCCGGGCGACCTCGAGGTCGCCCTCGCCGGGCTCGGCCTCGCCCTTCGGGATCGACCAGGCCCGCTCCTGTTTGCGCGACCAGAACGGACCGCCCATGTGGCCGAGCCAGACCTCGGGGCCGGATGCCGTGATCCGATAGAGCAGGATTCCCGCGCTGTGCGCTGCCATCGTCACAGTATCCCCGGAATACTCGAACCGGGGCTGCGGTTCTGGCCGATACAAACGCATACACAACAAGGAGTGCACGATGTCGCAGCCGGATGACGCCCACCAGGTGGAGCTGGGACTCGACACCTTCGGCGACGTGAGCGTCGATGCGCAGGGCAACCGCCTGCCGTACGCGCAGGTGATCCGCAACGTCGTCGATCAGGCGGTGCTGGCCGACTCGCTCGGGGTCGACTTCTTCGGCATCGGCGAGCACCACCGCGACGACTTCGCGGTCTCGGCCCCCGAGGTCGTGCTCGCGGCGATCGCGAGCCGCACCAGCCGCATCCATCTGGGGACGGCGGTGACGGTGCTCAGCTCGGACGACCCGGTGCGGGTGTTCGAGAAGTTCGCGACCCTCGACGCGGTGTCGAACGGCCGCGCCGAGATCATCCTCGGGCGAGGGTCGTTCACCGAGTCCTTCCCGCTGTTCGGCTTCGACCTGCACGACTACGAGGTGCTCTTCGAAGAGAAGCTCGACCTGCTCGTCAAGCTCCTCGACGAGGGTCCGGTGACCTGGTCGGGCACCATCCGGCCTCCGCTGAGCGAGCAGCAGGTCTATCCGAAGACCGAGTCGGGCCGCCTGAAGGCCTGGGTCGGCGTGGGCGGCAGCCCCGAGTCGGTGGTGCGTGCCGCCCGCCATGGACTGCCGCTCGTGCTCGCGATCATCGGCGGGGCTCCGGCCCGGTTCGCCCCGTACGTCGAGCTGTTCCACCGCGCCCTCGCGCAACTCGGTCAGCCCGATCTGCCGGTCGCCGTGCACTCCCCGGGGTTCGTCGCGGCGAGCGATCAGGAGGCGGCCGACATCCTGTGGCCGCATCAGGAGGCCATGGTGAACCGGATCGGCAAGGAGCGGGGCTGGCCGCCCGCGACCCGCGAGAGCTTCGACGCCGAGATCGCCGGGGGAGCGCTGCACGTCGGTTCGCCCGAGACGGTGGCCCGGAAGATCGCCGACACCGTGCGATCGCTCGGCATCCAGCGCTTCGACCTCAAGTACTCGAGCGGAACCATCCCGCACGAGCACCTCATGACCTCGATCGAGCTGTACGGGCGCGAGGTCGTGCCGCGGGTGCGCGAGTTGCTCGCACAGGATGCCGACGCGGCCGACTCCTAGAATCCCAGCATGCGCGCTCGGCCTGAGCTGTTCCGGATCGGCGAGACGCGCCCGACGGCGCGCAGCCTCGCGCAGTTGATCGGCGACTACCCCAACGCCATGCGATTCCGGGTGCAATCGCTGCGGCACTGGCCGGTCCCGGACGCGTTCCGGCGCGGGGATCGGCGGACCGTGGTGATCCTGCCCGGCATCTACGAGACCTGGCACTATCTGCGGCCGGTGGCCGAGCAGGTGAACGCGCGCGGACATCCGGTGCTGGTCATCCCCGGGCTCGGCCTCAACCGCGCGCCGATCGGGGCCACCGCCTCGCGCGTGCTGGACGAACTGGTCGAACGCGGACTGCACGGCGTGGCCCTTGTGACGCACAGCAAGGGCGGCATCGTCGGCAAGCACCTTCTGGCGCTCGATGATCGCGATGGGGTGATCGACCGGCTGGTGGCCATCGCGACACCGTTCGCGGGATCGTCCATGGCGAGGATCGCCCCGACGCCGGGGCTGCGCGCCTTTCTTCCGGAGGACCCCGTCATCACCGCGCTCGCGGCGGAGCGCACCGTGAACGCCCGGATCACCTCGATCTACCCGCGCTTCGACCCGCACATCCCCGACGGCTGCACCCTCGAGGGGGCCGAGAACATCGAGCTCCCGGTCGTCGGTCACTTCCGGATTCTGCGCCACCCCGCCCTGGCCGACGCGGTCGTCCGTGCCGTCGAGCGCTGATCGGCAGCACGCCGACGGCCGTCGGGTCTAGCGTGAGATCGTGACTCTGGAGCTCTCGTGACCCGTTCGCAACGTCTCGTGCTCATCATCGCGATCCTCTCGACCTTCGTCTCGTTCCTCGACGGCACGATCGTCAACGTGGCCTTGCCGGCGATCATGCGCGAACTCGGCGGAGGGCTGACCGCGCAGCAGTGGATCGTCGACGCCTACCTGATCACGCTCGGATCCCTGATCCTGGTCGCCGGGTCGGTCAGCGACGTCTACGGCCGGATCACGGTGCTGCGCGTCGGCCTGGCCGCCTTCGGGGCCGCCTCGCTCGCTGTCGGGCTGGCACCCACCGCGGAGTTCCTCATCATCGCGCGCGGCGTGCAGGGCATCGCGGGGGCACTGCTCGTGCCGAGTTCGCTCGCGCTCATCACCTCCAACTTCCGCGGGCCGGCTCAGGCCAAGGCGATCGGAACCTGGACCGGCATGACCGGCATCGCCATGATCGCCGGGCCGCTGGTCGGGGGGCTGTTCGTCGACTTCGCCTCGTGGCGATTCGCGTTCCTCATCAACGTCCTGCCGATCGCGGTGACCCTCGTGCTGTTGGCGCGGCTCGGTCAGAAGGACCAGCGCGAGCCCGGGGTCTCGATCGACTACCTCGGCGCCGTGCTGTGCACGCTCGGGCTCGGGGGCGCGGTCTTCGCCCTCATCGAGCAGAGCACCCTCGGGTGGGCGAGCCCCGCGATCTACCTCCCTCTCGTGGGCGGCATCGTCGCCTTCGCCGGCTTCCTGGTGCGGCAACGCCTCGCGAAGAATCCGGTGATGCCGCTCGGTCTCTTCCGGGTGCGCAACTTCTGGGCCGGCAACATCGCCACCGCGCTGATCTACGGCGCGCTGTCGCTCAGCAGCTTCGCCCTCGGCGTCTACCTGCAGCAGGGGGCCCTGCTCCCGGCGACGCTCGCCGGGCTCGCCTCGATCCCGGTGACCGTCATCATGATCCTCTTCAGCTCGCGGGTCGGCGTGCTGTCGGGCAGGTACGGTCCGCGGCTGTTCATGACGATCGGGCCGATCACGGCGGGCATCGGTTCGCTCCTCATGCTGTCGATTTCGGTGCCGTTCGTGTACTGGTGGCAGGTGCTGCCGGGCATCCTGCTGTTCGGCCTGGGTCTCACCGCGACGGTGTCGCCGCTCACCTCGGCCATCCTCGGGTCGATCGACCCGTCACGCTCGGGCATCGCCTCGGCCGTGAACAACGCCGTGTCGCGCGTGGCGGGTCTCATCGTGATCGCGATGCTCGGCGTCATCGTGGGCGGCAGTCTCGACCTCGCCGGGGTGCACCGCGCGATGATCGCCGTCGCCGTGCTGCTCATCCTGGGCGGAATCGTCTCCTTCCTCGGCATCCGCAATCCGGTGCACGAGGTGGATGCCGCCGACCAGGCATCCGCGATGCCGACGGGTTCTCCCGAACGGCAGGCCTGAACTACTTGGAATAGCCCGAGATCTTGTTCCCGTCGGGGGCGACGGCGTACCAGAGGTGTCCGATGCCCTGACCGTTCACGTCACCCGCCGCGGAGTCGCCGGCATAGCGGTACAGGGGCAGGCCGTTCAGGGTCACCTGGAGCTTGCCGTCCGTGCCGGTGATGGTGCCGACCTTTCCCGTGATGCCGGTGACCGTCGGCGACGCCGAGGCGCTCTCGACCGCGGGCCAGTTGGTGGCGCAGCCGCCCGTGCACGCGCTGGACGTCGCGCCCGCGGCGTCCTTGCCGTACTGGTAGACGGTCATCCCATTGCCGTCGACCACGACGGTTCCGAGCGAGGTCGAGGCGGTCGCCAGGGCGGCAGACGACGCTGCGGGCGCGGGTGTCGCGGATGCGGCGCTTCCGGTGGTGGCAGGCGCGTAGCCGGTGCCGCCCGAGGTCATGCTGCACGCGGCGAGCCCGAGCAGGCACAGAGAGGACGTCGAGAGCACGACGATCAGTCGAGCGGGGGAGCCGAAACGGGAACGGATGTTCATGCGCAGTCCTTCCGATGTCGCCCGCGGATGCGGACATGGGAGGAACGAGGTAGCGGCACCCGGGGTTCACCCCAGGGTCGACGACAGCAGCACGCGCCCGTCGTCGACCGACCTCACCTGCACCTGTGCGATCTCGTCGACCGGCACCGCCGTTCCGGCCGTGAGCTCGACGGTGCTCCCGCTCGTGGCCGACCAGCTCGACACCTGGCTGGCGGTGCCGTGCTTCGGCACGACCCAGAGGGCGTAGTCCCAGCGGGTCTCGGGGGATCCGCCGGCCGCGCGATAGTGGCAGCTCATCTCGAGCTTCGTGCCCCAGCCGACCGTCGTGAGCTTCACTTCGGCCGTCAGGGGGCTCTCGACGACCTGTGACAGAGCGGTGCTGAAGTTCGGATGCGGCGCTGTCGCGATCGTCAGCGGTATCGCGACCGCCCCCACGATGGCGGCGGCGGCCGCGAGGCCGACGAGCGCGCGGATCCGGCGGGATCGGCGCATCGCCTCGCGCCGCTCGATGCGGGCGACCAACTCGCCGGGCAGGGGCGGGATCGCAACGGCGGGGGCGGCATCCGGAACCGTCTCGTCGTCGAGCAGCTCGAAGGCGCGCGCCGCGTCGAGCCGGCCGAGCAGCCCGGGCAGGCCACTGAGCTCGGCGACCGCGGCGCGGCATCGCTCGCAGCTCTCCATGTGCGTCTCGAACTCCCGACGCTGTGCGGGCGACAGTGCTCCGAGCACATAGGCGGCGTCCCAGTCGGCGTACCGCGAGTGAGTCTCGGTCATCGGGTCACTCCCTTCTCCTGCAGCGCGAGCCGCAGGGCGCGCAATCCGTAGTGCAGCCGCGACTTCACGGTCCCCTCGGGGATTCCGAGTTCGCGGGCGACCTCCGCGATGCTGCGACCCCCGTAGTACGCGTGCACGATGACGGCCCGGTGCTCGATGCCGATGCCGGCGAGCGCCTCTTCGATCAGCAGCGTCTCGAAGAGGGCATCCGTGCGGTCACGCACGGCGCGCTCCGGCAGCTCGTCGGTGGTGATCTCGTGGCGCTTGCGGGCGCTGCGCACCTCGTCGATCACGAGGTGGCGCGCGACCGTGAACATCCAGGCCCTCGTGGTCTCGGGCGGCTGCGCCAGGATGGCGGGGCTGCGCCAGGCGCGCACCAGCGTCTCCTGCACGACATCATCGGCCCCCACGCGGTCGCCGGTGAGGTGCACGACGTAACGCCACACCGCGGCGGAGTGCGCGTCGGCGAGCGCGCGCAGCGCCTCGGCCTCGGTGGCGGCGGCCTCGCCTTTGCTCACGACCTGCACCTCTCGTCACTACAGACAACGTCGCCGACGCGAAGATGGTTCACCGTCACGCCACCAGACGGAATCCGGCGAGCAGGAGCATCGTGACGTCCACAAGCGCCAGCAGCAGCACGAGCAGAAAGAGCCAGCGCCCGACGCCGTGGCGAAGGGCGAGTACCAGTCCGAGGGAGCCGACGGCCAGCGACACGGTCAGCCCGGCCAGGACGACCGGCGTGGGGCCGGCCCCGACCGTGATGACCGACGCCGCCAGCACCAGCGCCCCCCAGGCGATGACGATCGAGGCGGTCAGCCCCAGGCGATGCGGAAGACCGCGGATGCTGGTGCGTCGGTCGTCGTCGAGATCCGGCAGCACGTTCGCGAAGTGGGCGGCGATGCCGAGCAGAGCCGCAGCCGCGACCGCCCACCAGACGGGAAGGGCCGGCGCCGGCAGCGCGAGCGTGGCGATGACGGGCAGCAGCCCGAAGCCGACGGCGTACGTGAGCGCCGATGCGACCGAATTCTTCAGACCCGCGTTGTACCCCCAGGCCGCGGCCAGGGCGACCGCGTGCGCGAGCGTGGCGGGAAGGCCCAGCGCGAGCGTGAGCGCCAAGGCCGTGACGAGGGAGCCGATCGCGAACCACCACACCGTCCGGGCCGAGATCTCGCCCATCGCCACGGGCTTGTCGGTGCGCCCGACCGCGCGATCGCGCTCGGCATCGATCGCGTCGTTCGAGAATCCGACCGACATGTGGTCGAAGATCAGTGCGGCGCCGAGCACCGCGACCCTCCACGGCTCGAGCCCCACCGCGATCCCGAGAAGCACCGCGACGGCCGTGACGGTGAGGGTCGGGCCGGGATGCGTCGTGCGGGCGAGCGCGAGAGCGCGGCGGCGGAGCATGGGGACAGCGTAGGGCGCAACGCGCCGTGACCGGTCGAGCTGCACGGCGCTCACAGCCGGGGCGGTTAGCCTGGATGGATGGGGCAACCAGTCGACGCCGAGGTCATCGCGAATGCCCTCCCGGGCACGTGGCACCTCAGCGCGACGAACCTCCCGATGTGGCTGGACGGCTCGCGCCGCAGCCCCGAGCGGGAGTACGAACTGCTCAGCCAGCAGCCCCTGGCGATCACGGATCGCCTGCGCTTCACGGATGCCAAGGGCGCCTCGCACACGATCGAGGGCACCGATCGCTGGGCCGGGGAGGGGTTCGTCTGGCGCGGTGCGGGACGGCTCCGTCTGAATCGGGCGCGATGGTCGATCGCGGCGCTGGACGACGACGTGCTCGTGAGCCACTTCGAGCGGTCACGGCTGACTCCCGCGGGAACCGAGGTCGCGATCCGCGAGGGCTCTCGGCACCCGGAGCTCCGCCGGCTCATCGCGACTGACCTGCAGCGGTTCGGGCTGAGCCTCGAACAGTTCGCGAGCCTCACCTGGCTGGATCACGTTCCGGCGATGTGACGCAGCGCCCAGCTGCTCCGCCGATCACACGATCGTGACCGGAACACCCAGGAAGCGCGCGTACCGGCGTGCCGCCGTGGCGATCCCCGCCGAGGTCGTGGCGTCGAAGGCGTCAAAGGGCTGCGGTCGGATCTCGACCCGGCCGGCTCGCCGGGTGCGGCGCCAGGTGCCGACCACCTCGCCCCTCGCGACGACGGTCGGCAGGAACATGCCGTTGCCGCCGGGCACGATCACCGAGCTGTGCGCCCCGGCGAGCGGCGCGCTGCGGTCGGAGTAGCCGAGCAGGTACTCGTCGAAACCGGGCAGCAGTCGTACCGTGCTCGAGGCGGGTTCGAGGCCGGGGCGGAGGTAGTACTCGACCCCGCCGACGCGGAGCTCGTCGAGCTGCTCGCGTGCGGCGGCCAGCCCGGCCCGCGCCTCGGTGAGGGTGAGCGACGACCACCAGGCGAGATCCTGGATGGTGGCCGGTCCATGGGAGCGGAAGTAGCGCAGGGCGAGCTCCCGCAGCGCGTCGGCGCGGTCGGGCAGACGCGGGGAGGCAATCCGGTGCTCGAGCAGAGCCCACTCGTTCTGGCCGACGAGCACGATGACCGCTGTCTGGGCGAGCTGCGCCAGGATGTGCACGCCGCGCTGCCCGGTGACGGAAAGCCCGCCCGCCTCGAAGGCGGCGAGCAGCTCGGGCCGGGAGACGGTCGCGCCGCTCGCCATCCGTTCGCGCGCGATCCGCTCGGCCCGGTCGAACTGCCCGGCATCCAGCTCGAGCTGACGACGGCGACCCTCGGACGCGCGAACCATCCGCTCGCCGGTGAGGGAGAGCATCCAGGGCAGGTCGTCCGCGGCGACGAAGTGCAGGGTTCCCCGGATCGGCCAGGAGCGCACGAACGCTCCGGTCTCGTGAACCGACTCGATCTCGGTGCGAGTCGAGGAGCGCGTTCGCACGCCGATCGACCAGAGCGCACCGGAGTAGTCCTGGGCCTGCATGGCGACCATGCCGCGCACGACCTCGACGGGGTCGTCGCCGATGGGTCGCGCGATCCCCTGCGCGCTGAGGCGCAGCGCGGTCAGGCGCCGTCGCGCGGCGGAGAAGTCGCGATCACCCACGTCGGCAGTATTGCGCGAGCCGCCGACGGCGGCCGGGTCACCTCGGGGCGCTCAGTGATCCAGCGAGAGGGTCGGGAGCTGAACGTCGACGACGGTGTGCGCCGGCGGCGTGCTCGCGGCCTGGGCCGACACGGGGGAGAGGGCGACGATCCCCAGACCGGCGAGGGCCATGACCCCGATGCCCAGCGAGACGCTCAGGGCGCTGCGCGAGGCGGTCAGTCGTGCCGAGCGGTACTGACCGACCAGCATGAGCACGATGGCCACGACGGCCGTGACACCGCCGGCGAGAATCAGCGCAGCGAGCAGACCGGAATCGGGTGCAGACATGGGGGATGCCTTTTCGGGTGGGGGACCGCGGGACGCGGGTGGAACGGGGGCATTCGGGTGGGGCACGCGGGGAGTCGTGCTCAGTCCACCATAATGGGGACACGGGCGCCGCGATCACCCCCCCGATCGGGGGCCAGGGGGCGAGGGTCAGGGGCGGGCGATGATCAGCCGAAGGCCCACGTCGAACTCCGACAGCTCGCGGAAGGATCCCCATCGGCGGTCCCATTCCCCCGAGGCGAGGTCGTCGCCGAGTTCGCGCACGTAGCGCTGGACGACATCGTCGGCGACGAAGCTCCAGGCCGACATCGCCCGGCGGACGGTGGGGTCCAGAGTGCGTTCGGGCCGCGCGAAGAAGGCCTGGCCGAATCCGTCGGTGCAGTCGGCGGGCACCGGAACGATCTGGATCTCGACCGCGCCACCCAGGGCGGCGGCGATGCGGTCCAGAGCCGGCATCCGATGCGCTTCGACCTCGAAGAGCTCCGGGACGTAGGCCGGCATCCACCAGGGTTCCGGCACGACCGGATCGAAGGTCAGGATCACGACCGCGTCGCGCGCGACCCGGCGCATCTCGTGCAGGCCGCGCTCGGGATCGGGCCACTGGTGGATCGTGACGCTCGCCATCGCGGCGTCGAAGCTGTCGTCCGGAAAGGGGAGAGCTTCGGCGGTCGCGTCGATCGCCGGCACGCGGTCGGCGGGACGCTCCGCCCGCATCGACGCCGACGGTTCGACGGCTGTCACCCTGCGATCACGGGGTTCGTACGAGCCGGCGCCCGCGCCGACGTTCAGCACCGTCTCGGCGTCGCCCAGGGCGAGCAGCACCCGATCCTCGATGCGGGGATCGGGTCGGCGGATCGCGGCGTAACCCTGCCCGATGCGACCGTAGTCCGCGTCGCCCGCCGAGCCGTCATCGTAGCGTGACATGTGTCCACGCTAGCCGTCGCTCCTCGCGCTACGCCGGACCGGTCGGCAGCAGGCCGAGGTTCTCCAGCTTGACCATCAGAGCCGCGCCGTCGTCGCCGTACACCCAGCGCGTTCGGCCGAGATCGTGCGTCTCGGCATCGCTGCGGCCGCCGGCGAGAACGGCCTCGCCGGGCGTGAGTCGTCGGATCGCGACCGCGGCCACGTTGCCGGGGTGGGCGGTGGCGAAGTCCCCGTAGATCTGCTCGTCGTGCTGACCGTCGTCGCCGATCAGCAGCCAGCGCATCCGGGGGAATTCGGTGGCGAGACGCTCAAGGCTCTCGGCCTTGTGCGCCGACCCGCTGCGGAACCAGCGGTCGTGAGTCGGGCCCCAGTCGGTCAGCAGCAGCGACCCCCGCGGGTAGAGATTGCGTTCGAGGAACCGGGTGAGCGTCGGCACGACGTTCCAGGCGCCGGTCGACAGATAGATGAACGGCGCGCCCGGGTGCGCCTGCTGGAGCCGGGTGTACAGCACCGCCATGCCCGGGACCGGACGCCGCGCGTGCTCGTCGAGCACGAAGGTGTTCCATGCGGCGAGCAGCGGACGAGGAAGCGCCGTGACCATGACGGTGTCGTCGACGTCGGAGACGACGCCGAATCCGACGCCGTCCTCGACGACGAAGACCGGGGCCTCGGCCTCATCCCCGGCGGCCCGCAAGGTGATCGCGACCCAGCCGCGCGGCATCCTGACCTGGATCGTGGCGTCCAACACGCCGCCCCGGTCCGAGCGGATCGTGCGCTGCTCGCCGCCGGCGACCACCTCCACCTCGATGTCGCCCAGCGGAATGCTGATGAAGCTGCGCCAGCCGCGGATGTTGGTGAACCGGTCCACGGGGGCGGCGCCGGGGCGTCTCAGCACCACCCGTCCGAGCACGCGGACCCAGTCCTCGGTTCCGTACCCGGCGAACGGGATGACGGTCGGCACCAGGCCGCGCCGCAGCCCTCTCCGCTGACGCCAGGCCTGCCACCCGTCCTCGAGCCGTGCAAGCCAATGCCGACGGGCATCGGCGGGGCTCGCCTTCATGGACATTTTCTCATTGTGGCACCCCGTGTTCTCGGCTGCGTGCCGAGGATCCCGAGATACAATCAGCACAACCTGCCCGATGGCACCCCGGTTTTCCGGGCAAAGAATTGCTGAGGAGACCCCCGTGACCGACACCGCCGTCATCGCATCTCGGACGGACGCCATCGCGACCATCCGCAACGAGCCCGTCCAGGCCCGAAGCACCGCCCGCCTCGCCGCCCTTCTCGACGCCGCCGCCCACGTGATCGACGAGATCGGCTACGAGCGCCTGACGACCGCGATGGTCGCGGAGCGCGCCGGCGCCTCGATCGGAACGGTCTACCGCTACTTCCCCGACCGGATCGCCGTGCTGCAGAGCCTTGCGGCGCGCAACGTCGAGCGCACCGGCGAGCGAGCCATCGCCGAGTTGTCCAGCCACTCGCACAACGAGTGGTCCGAGGCTCTGACGGCGTCGTACCGGATTCTCGTCGACGCGTTCCGTGACGAGCCGGGTTTCGCTGCCCTGCGCTACGGGGACGTGCTCGATCTGCGTCCGTTCGTGGGCGTGCCTGCGCTGCGCGTCCTGGCGGATCGCATGGCCGTCGTGCTGGTCGAGCGCTTCGGGATGAACGACACCCCCGAGGCGAGGCTCGCGATCGAGTCGGCGGTGACGCTGACCGACGCGATCGCGGCGGATGCCTTCCAGCGCGATCCGAGCGGCGACCAGCAGGTGCTCGCGCATGCGGGGATCGCGGCGCGGGCCCTGCTCGCGGAATACTTTCCCCGCTCCGCGCGCTGACACCCCGGAACACCGGGCACGCGCGACGAGCCGTTCGCGATGACGGCGGTGGCGAATAGTGTTCAGGTGAGGTGAGCTTCTGCGCCCTGTGCGTCGAAGCCGACGTGGGCACCGTGCTCCACGTGCGCCGCCGGACCGAGGGAGCGAGCGTCGATGATCGAGTTCCGCGGCGTCTCGAAGACCTATCCCGATGGCACGCTCGCCGTCGCCGACTTCAGCCTGGTGATCCCGGCGCGTCAGATCACCGTGCTCGTCGGGTCGAGCGGGTCGGGCAAGACCACGCTCATGCGCATGATCAACCGCATGGTCGACCCGAGCAGCGGGTCGATCGAGATCGACGGCCAGGACGTGTCGGGGATCGAGCCGGTCAAGCTGCGCCGCTCGATCGGGTATGTCATGCAGAACTCGGGGCTGCTGCCGCACCGCACCGTGGCCGACAACATCGCCACGGTGCCGCGGCTGACCGGGGTCTCGAAGGCGGCGGCGCGTGCCCGGGCCCTCGAACTGATGGATGTCGTGGGCCTGCAACGCTCGCTGGCCGACCGCTACCCGCACCAGCTCTCCGGCGGTCAGCAGCAGCGCGTCGGGGTCGCCCGCGGCCTCGCGGTCGACCCCAACATCCTGCTGATGGACGAGCCGTTCAGCGCCGTCGACCCGATCGTGCGCGACGAGCTCCAGCAGGAGGTGCTGCGCCTGCAGGCCGAGCTGGCCAAGACCATCGTCTTCGTCTCGCACGACATCGATGAGGCGTTCCTGCTCGGCGACCAGGTGGTCGTGCTCGAGCAGGGCGGCCGGATCGTGCAGCAGGGCGCGCCCGAGCAGATCCTGGCCAACCCGGCCAACGACTTCGTGGCCTCCTTCATCGGCGCGGATCGCGGCAAGCGGCGGCTGACCGTCAGCGACACGGTGGCGCAGGGCGACGATCGTCTGCTGGTAGATGCCGGCGGGTATCCGGTCGGCGTCATCGCGGCGCCGGGCGGCAAGCTCGCGATCGGCAACGCGAGCCCGAAGTCGCGCAGCGTCTCGAACAAGACGGACCAGGCGGGCGACGCCTGATGAACTGGGTGTGGATCGGCAGCAACCTCGGCCTGATCGGGGGGCGGATCGTGGAGCATCTCGCTCTCACCGCCCCACCGATCGTGGTCGGGCTGGTGCTCTCCATACCCCTCGGCTACGCGGCCAACCGCTCGAAGGTGGCGCGGTCGATCCTGCTGTCGCTCGGCGGCATCCTCTACACGATCCCGTCGATCGCGCTGCTGGTGCTCGTGCCGGTCGTGCTCGGGCTGGCGATCCTCAACCCCCTGAACCTGGTCTTCGCCCTCACCATCTACGCGGTCGCGATCATGGTGCGCTCGGCGGCCGACGCGTTCGCCTCCGTGTCACAGGACGTGCAGGCATCGGCGACCGCCATCGGATTCTCACGCCGCCAACGGTTCTTCGCGGTCGAACTGCCGCTCGCGGTCCCGGTGCTGCTGGCCGGCATCCGGGTGGTCTCGGTGAGCACGGTCAGCCTGGCGAGCGTGGGTGCACTGACCGGCATCGACCAGCTCGGCTCGTTCTTCACTGATGCCTTCCAGCGCTCCTTCCCGACCGAGGCGATCGTGGGCCTGGTCTGCATCCTGGCGCTGGCGGCCGTCTACGACGTGATCCTGTCGCAGATCGGGCGAGCGATCACCCCGTGGAACCGGACGCGGAAGGCGACCATGGCGTCGCCGAACGTCTATGCCCAGCCGCTCGGGGGTTCGCTGTGAACCTCTTCGTCGCAGCCTTCGCCTGGATCGTAGATCCGGCTCACTGGACCGCAGGTCCCGACATCTCGGGGCACCTGCTCGAGCATCTCGCCGTGAGCGGGCTGTGCGTGCTGATCGCGGTGGCGATCGCGTTGCCGATCGGCGTCGCGATCGGCCACACCGGTCGCGGCCGGGGAGCCGCCATCCTGATCAGCAACGTCGCCCGTGCGCTGCCGACGCTCGGCCTGCTGTCGATCCTGATCCTGCTGCTCGGGATCGGTCTGCTGCCGATCACCGTGGTACTGGTGATCCTGGCGATCCCACCGATGCTGGCCGGCGCCTACGCGGGCATCGAGTCCGTCGACCGACAGACCATCGACGCGGCACGCGCGCTCGGCATGACCGAGTGGCAGATCATCGTCCGAGTCGAGATCCCCCTGGCACTTCCCCTGCTCATCGGGGGTCTGCGTGCGACGGCTCTCCAGGTGATCGCGACGTTGGGAATCGCGTCCGCGTTCGCCTTCGGAGGTCTCGGCATCTATCTGATCAACGGCCTCGCCACGGCCGACTACACCCAGTTGCTCGGCGGCGCGATCCTGATCACCGCTCTCGCCCTCGTGGTCGACGGCGTACTCGCGCTCGTCCAACGCTTCGTGATCCCTCGCGGGGTCGTGATCGGCCGTTCCACGGCGGACGGCCCCCAGAAACGTGCGCGGGCACCTCGTCCGCGTGCCCTCCAGGAAGGTATGCAGTCATGAAGAGGCAATACAGAGGCATCATTGCGGGCATCGCAGTTGCGGCAGCCGCAGCGCTCGCCCTGACCGGATGCGCCAACTCAGGCACGCTCAGCGGCGGCGGAAGCACGACGAGCAAGACCTCGGTCGTCGTCGGCTCTGCCAATTTCCCCGAGAACGTCACGCTCGCCTACGTGTACGGCGAGGCCCTCGCGGCCGACGGCGTCACGGTGAGCTACAAGGTCAACATCGGAGCGCGGGCCGCCTACTTCTCGGCCCTGCAGAAGGGTGAGATCGATCTGGTCCCGGAGTACGCGGGCAGCATCCTGTCGTACCTCGACAAGACCGCCAACGCGAAGTCGGGTGCCGACGTCAAGACGGCGCTCGACGCCGCCCTGCCGAAGACCCTGACCGCTCTCGAGTTCAGCGAGGCGGCCGACTCCGACTCGCTCAACGTGACGGCCGACTACGCCAAGACCAACAACCTGACCTCGATCGCCGACCTGGCGAAGGTGTCGGGCAAGGTGATCCTGGCGGCCAACCCCGAGTTCGAGACGCGCCCCGACGGCCTTCCCGGCCTGAAGAGCGTGTACGGCCTGAGCAACATCACCTTCCAGGCGATCAACGACGGCGGCGGACCGGCGACGGCGAAGGCTCTGCAGGACAACACGGTGCAGGTGGCCGACATCTACTCGACGACCCCGTCGATCGTCGATGACAAGTTCGTCACGCTGACCGACCCGAAGAACCTCTTCGCGTCGCAACAGGTCGTTCCGATCGTCACCGCGAGCAAGGCGAGCAAGATCAGCGCCCTGCTCGACAAGGTGTCGGCGAAGCTGACCACGAAGGACCTGCTCGCGTTCAACAAGCGCACCGGCGGCGACGAGAAGGCCGATCCCAAGACGGTCGCCCTGGACTGGCTGAAAGCGAACGGCTTCACCAAGTAGCCAGGGACTGATCAGGAGGAGGGGTGGGTGCCCTGGCATCCACCCCTCCTTACCCTCCTTATTCTCGCGGCTTGCCGATGGCCGGTGGCGCGGTCGGCGGCGGCGTCTCGGGCGTGGCCGCCGGGTTCCAGTGGCGCGCCTCGCGGCGTTCGATGGCACGGCGGATCAGCAGAACGGCCGCGAAGAACGCCAGGACGACTCCTCCGAAGAGGTAGCCCGCCCAGTGCAGCTGGCTCGAGAGCTGACGGTAGCCTCCGGCGGCGAGCGTGCCGACGGTGACGTAAGCGGTCGCCCAGATGACACAGGCGGGGGCGGTCCAGGCGATGAAGCGGCGGTACCTCAGCTCGCTCATTCCGACGGTGAGCGGCACGAGCGAATGCAGGACCGGGAGGAACCGCGACACGAAGATCGCGATCCCGCCCCGACGGTCGACGTACTGTTCGGCGCGCACCCAGTTCGCCTCGCCCAGCCGGCGGCCCAGCCGGGAGGCGCGGATGCGATGACCGAACCACCAGCCGAGCGCGTAGCCGACGCTCTCGCCGGCCAGCGATCCGACGATGACGGCGACCAGCATCCCGAGGTACTCGGCCGGGTTCGAGACCCCGGTGCTCGCGACGAGCACGATCGTGTCGCCGGGAATGAGCAGCCCGATCAGGATCGTCGTCTCGCAGAACATCCCGGCGGCCGCGAGCAGCGTGCGCGTGATCGGGTCGACGTCGTGGACGATCGCGAGGATCCAGCCGAGCGGATCGATCATGCCACCTCTTCCGCAGCGGCCGGCAACGGCTTGCGCAGGGCGTCGAGCCGCGTCCGCCAGGCGTCCAGCCGTCCGGGCTGTTCGGCGGTGGCGGATCCATCGACCCAGCCGGTGACGATCCGGATGCCGTGCAGCGCGTTCAGCGCCCACACCTCGAGCCCGTCCAACTGCTCCGGCGCGACCGCGTCGTGCAGCACGTCCACACCGGTCGCCGCCGCCAGCGCCAGTACGCTGCGCACCGTCACCCCGTCGACGCGGGGCAGGTCGAGCGAGGGGACGCAGATCGCATCGCCGAGCCACCAGGCGATGCTCGTGGTCGACCCATCGCAGACGGATCCGGAGCCGTTCGCCGCGCTCAACAGGACCGCCTCGTCGGCGCCGCGTGCTTGAGCGTCGGTGCGCAACCGGGTCATCGCCTCCAGGTCGGGACCCTTGATCCACGGCTCGGTGCGCGGGTCGCGCCCGCGGTGGGTGGCGAGCACGATCGAACGGCGGCGCTCGGGGGCCGGGCGCAGCCGGAACAGCAGTTCGGGGGCGTCATGCTGCACGCGCAACTCGACCCGCGGAAACCAGTCCCCGCTGCGCGGCACGGCGGCGATCGCCGTGTCCCAGTACGCCTCGAGATCGAGGGACTCCACGTCGGCGCGCACCCCGCGCTCCGCGGCCATGCGCGTCACGGCGTCGAAGAATCGGGCCCGGTGCAGCCCGATCGCGAGCACGGTGCCCTCGGTGACGAGCCAGGAATCGGCGGCGAGAATGGTCGCGGGGGCGACATCGCAGTCGTCGCGCGCACTCAACCCTCCGGCCTGCCACCGAAACGTCGTCGCCGTCGCGCTCATACTCTAAGGCTATGCATCCGACGCTGCTCCGGTCGCCCCTCGGCACGGGGTTCGACGCGGCGACCGTCTTCGCCGCGCTCTACGGCGGGCGCGACGACGTGTTCTGGCTCGACAGCGGGCCCGCCGGAATGAGCTATCTCGGCGCCGGCACGCCGGTCGAGGTCGACGACGCCACGGTCTGGGAGATGCTGCGCGCCGTGCCGCAGGGCGTGGTCGCCGCGGATGACGCCCCTGCCTTCCGGCTCGGCGCGGTCGGGTGGCTCGGCTACGAACTGCGCGGGGGCACGACCGGGGTGGCCGTCTCGAGGCCGTCGCGGTATCCCGATGCCGCGTTCCTCCGCGTGGACAGGGCGATCGCGATCGACGCCGCGACCGGCGCCGCCGAACTGCTCGTGCGGGACGATGACGACGCCGCGGCCGTGGGGCGGTGGCGCGAGGAGGTGCTGGCCCTGCAGGGGACCGCGCCCCCGGCTCCGGGGCGGAGCAGCCAGGCGCCGCCGACCGTGCACTGGCACGACTCGGACGCGCGTTACCTCGCCAATGTGGCGGCCTGCCAGCGTGCGATCCACGACGGCGAGGCCTACCAGCTCTGCCTCACGACCGAAGCCGAGGTGGAGGGCGCCTTCGATCCGCTCGGGGTCTATCTGGCGCTGCGAGCGTCGAGCGTGACGCATCACGGTGCGCTGATCAGGATCGGCGGCGTCAGCCTGCTGAGCGCCTCGCCCGAGCGCTTCCTCGACATCGATCCGAGCGGTGTCGTGACGACGCGCCCGATCAAGGGAACCCGTCCGCGCGGCAGCGCCGCCGCCGCCGACGCGGCGCTCGCGGCCGAACTGCGCGCGAGCGAGAAGGAGCGCGCCGAGAACCTGATGATCGTCGACCTCATGCGCAACGACCTCGCGCGGGTCTGCGAGCTCGGGTCGGTCGCGGTCACCGAATTGCTCGAGGTGGAAAGCTACCCGCACGTGCACCAGCTGGTCAGCACCGTGCGCGGGCAGCTGGCCGCCGGCCGCCGGCCGATCGACGCGATCGAGGCGTGCTTCCCGGCGGGATCGATGACCGGTGCGCCCAAGATCCGTGCGACCCAGCTTCTCGACGAACTCGAGGGCCGGGCCCGGGGGCTGTACGCGGGCGCCTTCGGTTACGTCGGTCTCGACGGGCGCGTCGATCTGGCGATGAGCATCCGGAGCATCGTGCTCGACCCGCGCGGTGCCACCGTGGGCACGGGAGGGGGCATCACGGCGCTGTCGGTGCCCGAGGAGGAGCTGGCCGAAGCCAAGCTCAAGGCGGCGGCGCTGCTCGCGGCCCTGGGCGTCAGCGGGCCGGGAACAGCGGCGGCCGGTCGCCGGTTGGGTACTGTGGATGCTTGATCGCAGCGCCTGCCCGCTCGGCCCGGTCGCATCCGATCCCCCTCGCAACGAATGAGAGCTCCGTGACCTTGCAGGACAGCACCGCGCCCGACCGCACGGCCCCCGCCCGGGGCGACAGCGCCCGCGCCGACGATGCGCTGGAGTACGACTTCGACCGCATCCAGCAGAAGTGGCTGGCACGCTGGGAGCAGACGAAGCCCTTCCAGGTCGACGACGACGGCAACGCCAAGCCGCGCAAGTACATCCTCGACATGTTCCCGTACCCCTCGGGCGACCTGCACATGGGGCACGCCGAGGCGTTCGCCTACGGCGACATCGTGGCGCGCTACTGGCGTCAGCAGGGTTTCAACGTGCTGCATCCGATCGGCTGGGACTCGTTCGGTCTGCCCGCCGAGAACGCGGCGATCAAGCGGGGAACCGACCCGCGCGAGTGGACCTACGCCAACATCGCGCAGCAGAAGGCGAGCTTCAAGCTCTACGGCAACAGCTTCGACTGGAGCCGCGAACTGCACACAAGCGACCCCGAGTACTACAAGTGGAACCAGTGGCTGTTCCTCAAGCTGTACGAGAAGGGCCTCGCGTACCGCAAGGACAGCTGGGTCAACTGGGATCCGGTGGACCAGACGGTGCTCGCCAACGAGCAGGTGCTCGCCGATGGCACGAGTGAGCGCTCCGGCGCGGTCGTGGTCAAGAAGAAGCTGACCCAGTGGTACTTCAAGATCACCGACTACGCCGACCGGCTGCTCGACGACCTGAACCAACTCGAGGGCTCGTGGCCCGCCAAGGTCATCGCGATGCAGCGCAACTGGATCGGCCGTTCGATCGGCGCCGACGTCGACTTCGTGATCGAGGGGCATCCGACCCCCGTCACGGTCTTCACGACGCGCCCCGACACCCTGTTCGGCGCGACCTTCATGGTCGTCGCTCCCGACTCCGAGTTGGCCGCCGAGCTGGCCGCGGGCTCGACACCCGAGGTGCAGGAGGCGTTCGCGGCCTACCTGGAGCAGGTGCAGAAGTCCACCGAGGTGGAACGGCAGGATGCCGGCCGCGAGAAGACCGGCGTTCCGCTGGGCCGCTGGGCGATCAACCCCGTGAACGGGGAGCGGATGCCGGTCTGGACGGCCGACTACGTGCTCGCCGACTACGGCCACGGCGCCGTCATGGCGGTTCCCGCGCACGACCAGCGCGACCTGGACTTCGCCATCCGGTTCGGTCTGCCGGTCAGGGTCGTCGTCGACACCAACGCCCCGGTCACCGGGGCCATCCCGGTCATCACGCCCGAGATGCTCGAGGCCGGCGACCTGCCCGCGCAGAACCCGTTCGAGACCGGGGTCGCCCTGAGCGGCGCGGGGCGGATGATCAACTCGGGTCCGCTCGACGGGCTCAGCAAGCAGAACGCCATCCAGCGCGTCATCGAGCTGCTCGAGTCGGCGGGGACCGGTCGTGCCGCCAAGACCTACCGGCTGCGCGACTGGCTGATCTCGCGTCAGCGCTACTGGGGCACCCCGATCCCGATCCTGCACGCCGAAGACGGCTCGCTGCATCCGGTGCCCGAGAGCGAGCTGCCGGTGCGCCTGCCGGCCTCGGCCGGGCTCGACCTCAAGCCGAAGGGCAAGTCGCCCCTGGGGGCGGCATCCGACTGGGTGAACGTCACGCTGCCGGACGGCCGGTCGGCCACCCGGGACCCCGACACGATGGACACCTTCGTCGACAGCTCCTGGTACTTCCTGCGCTTCCTCGATCCGAATGACGACACCCGTGCCTTCGATCCCAAGAACGCGGACAAGTGGGCCCCCGTCGACCAGTACGTGGGCGGCGTGGAGCACGCGATCCTGCACCTGCTGTACGCGCGCTTCATCACCAAGGTGCTGTTCGATCTGGGCTACCTGAACTTCACGGAGCCGTTCAGCGCTGTGCTGAACCAGGGCATGGTGCTCATGGACGGGTCGAAGATGTCGAAGTCGAAGGGCAACCTGGTCGAATTCGCCAGCGAGCTGAGCGCCCACGGCGCCGACGCCCTGCGCCTGACGATGGCCTTCGCTGGCCCGCCCGAGGACGACATCGACTGGGCGGATGTCTCGCCCACCGGCTCGGCCAAGTTCCTGGCCCGCGCCTGGCGCATCTCGGGAGAGGTCACCTCCTCGCCCGAGGTCGAGTGGAAGGGCGGCGACCTCGCCTTGCGCCGCCAGACCCACCGGCTGCTGGCCGACGCCCCGGGGCTGCTCGAGGCCTTCAAGTTCAACGTCGTGGTCGCGCGCCTGATGGAGCTGGTCAACGCCATCCGCAAGACCATCGACGCCGGACCCGGGGCGGGCGATCCGGCGGTGCGCGAGTCGATCGAGGCCGTCACGGTGCTGCTGAGCCTGTTCTCGCCCTACACGGCCGAGGACATGTGGGAGCGTCTCGGCTACGAGGGGAGCGTCGCGTTCGCCGGACTGCGTAAGCCCGACCCGACCCTGCTGGTCGAGGAGTCGATCACCGCGATCGTGCAGGTCGACGGCAAGGTGCGCGATCGCCTCGAGGTCTCGCCGACGATCCACGCCGATGAGCTCGAGAGGCTGGCACGCGCCTCGGAGGCGGTGGCCCGCTCGATCGGCGACCGCGAGATCGTCAACGTGATCGTGCGCGCCCCGCGCGTCGTCAACATCGCCACCAAGGGCTGATCGGCTCACACCCGCGCCGGTCGAGGCCTCGGAGCGCGGGGGAGCGCGCCTAGCCTTCCGGCATGAGCGCGGTTCCCGCCCCCGATGCCCGTCGCGCCCGCGTGCGCGTCGGGGCGGGGGCCGCGCTCGTCCTCGTCCTGCTCGGGCTCGGGTGCGCCGTGGTCGTGACGGCCGTGACGCCGCGCGGGGCGAGCTCGGTCGTGGCGCCGTCGTCTCCGGCCCCGAGCACCGCGCCGGGTCCGCGACAGAGCTCGGCCGCGGGCTCCGGATCAGGCACGGGCGGAGCGGCCGTCATCTACGTGCACATCCTCGGCCAGGTGAACGAGCCGGGTCTCTACGCCCTGCACGACGGCGACCGGGGGGTGGATGTCGTCGCCGCGGCCGGCGGATTCACCTCGGCGGCCGATCCCGGCGGCCTCAATCTCGCGCGCTTCCTGAGCGACGGGGAGCAGATCGTCGTGCCCGCGGTCGGCGAGGCGGTCGTGGCGGGGTCCGGCGCGGCGGGGCCCGGTGCCGGCACGGTCGGCGGCAAGGTCAATCTCAACACCGCCGACGAGGCCACCCTCGAGACCCTGCCGCGGGTCGGGCCGGCGATGGCGGCCCGCATCCTGGCCTGGCGCGCGGCGAACGGCCGCTTCACGGCGATCGAAGACCTGATGAGCGTCTCGGGCATCGGCGAGAAGACCTTCGATGGGCTCAAGGACCTCGTGACGGTGTGAGCATCTCGGTCGCGGCGCGCGCGGCGGTGGCTCGCCCGGCGGTCTCGGATCTGCGGCTGCTCCCCGCAGCCGTCGCGGCATGGACGGGAGCGGCCGTCGCGGTTGCGGCACCGGCCTCGGCGGCGACCGTCGCGATCGCGATCGCGCTCTGGATCGCGGCCCTGTCGGCGGTTGTGCTCCACCTCCCCGGGGCCTGGCGCGGGATCGTCGCGATCACCCTCGCTGGCGGGGCTCTCGTGACGAGCTCGGTGGCGGCGCACGCGACCGAGCGGTCGCCCGAGCTCCTCCGCGAGGCGGCTCACGCGGGCCGCATGGTCGAGTTCGTCGTGGAGGTGACGGGCCGGGCGGCCGACGGTCGGATCCCGGTCGCCGTGCGGACCGCCCGAGTGGGCGGGACGGCGGCAGACCTGTCGACCCCGGTGCTCGTCTTCGGCGATCGTGGGGATGACGTGATCCGAGAGGCGCGGATCGGCGAGCGGCTGCGGCTCAGCGGAACGCTCTCCGCGACCGAGCCGGGGGACGACGTCTCGTTCCTTCTGTTCCTGCGGGGGCACGCGGTGGCGGCCGGCGCGCCACCCCCGCTGCTCGCCGCGGCGGATCGGGTGCGCGCGGACTTCCGGGACGCGGCATCCGGACTGCCCGGCGACGGCGCCGAACTGCTTCCCGGTCTCGCGATCGGCGACACCAGCTCGGTCGGAGCGAGCCTCGACGACGCGATGAAGGTCTCCTCGCTGAGCCACCTGACCGCCGTGTCCGGCGCGAACTGCGCGATCGTCGTCGGGCTCGCGCTCGCCCTTGGCGCAGCGATCGGTCTGCCACGCCTGGGCCGGGTCGCGGTCGCCGCCGTCACCCTCGCCGGTTTCGTCGTGCTCGTCACGCCCGAGCCGAGCGTCCTCCGCGCCGCCGTCATGGCGGCCGTGGCGCTCCTCGCGCTCGCAGCGGGTCGCCCCGCGCGAGGCCTGCCCCTGCTGTGCGTCGCGGTCGTCGTGCTGCTCGCGCTCGACCCCTGGCTCGCGCGCAGCTACGGGTTCGCCCTCTCGGTGCTCGCGACGGCCGGGTTGCTCCTGCTGGCCCGCCCGATCGCCGAGGTCATCGCCCGTGTGCTTCCCCGCGGCCTCGCCCTCGTGCTCGCCGTGCCGATCGCCGCCCAGCTCGCCTGCCAGCCGGTGCTGCTGCTACTCACCCCGTCGCTTCCGCTCTACGGGGTCGTCGCGAATCTGCTCGCCGAACCGGCAGCGGCGCCCGTGACGGTTCTCGGCCTGGCCGCCTGCGTCGTCGCCCCGGTCTTCCCGCCCCTCGCGACCGTGCTGGCGGCGATCGCCTGGGTGCCGGCCAGCTGGATCGCGGCCGTCGCCGCCTTCTTCGCCGGCCTCCCGGGGGCGCGGGCGGCATGGCCGACCGGTGCCGTCGGGGTCGCGCTCGTCATCGCGCTCACGATGGCCGCCCTCGGCGCCGCGCTCCGAGGCGTTCCTCCTCCGCTGCGGCGGATCGCGCGTGCGGCGACGGCGATTGCGCTGGTGGGCTACCTGGCCACTCTCGCGGGCACGCGTCTTGTCGACTCGGTGACGCGTCCGAGCGACTGGCAGTTCGCGATGTGCGACGTGGGGCAGGGCGATGCGACGGTGATCCGCAGCCAGGGGATGGTCGCCCTCGACGACACCGGGCGGGATCCGAAACTGCTGAAGGCCTGCCTCGACGAGCTCGGGGTCAGCCGCATCGACCTGCTCGTGCTGACGCACTACGACCTCGACCACATCGGCGGCGTCTCCGCCGTGTACGGCAAGGTGGCGCGGGCACTCATCGGGCCGCCGAGCGACGCCGGCGACACCCGCATCGCGAACGAGCTGCGCGCGAACGGGGCCGAGGTCGACCAGGTGTCGCGCGGCGCAGCCGGCGCTCTCGGCGAGCTGCGCTGGGACGTGCTCTGGCCCCCGTCCCGCGGTGTGGAGCCGGGCAATCCCGCGAGTGTGACGTTGCGGCTGACGCCAGCGGGCGACTGCGTGCAGGGATGCCTCAGCGGCATCCTCCTGGGCGACCTGGGCGAGCTCTCCCAGGCCCGGCTGCTCGGCAGCACTGCCCTGGAGCCGGTCGACGTCGTCAAGGTCGCGCACCACGGCTCTGCCGATCAGTCCGCGCGATTGTACGAGCGGTTGCGCGCAACGGTCGGACTGATCGGGGTGGGCGCGGACAACGACTACGGGCATCCGACTTCGGCTCTGCTCGGTATCCTCGCCGCGGTCGGCACGAGGGCGGAGCGCACCGATCTCGACGGGCTCATCCTGATCGCCCCGGGTGCGGCCGACGGCGAGCTGCGCCTCTGGACCCAGAAGGGCTCGACGGCCGATGCCGGGAGCGGCGGATAGTCTGAGTTCGACGAGAGGACGGCGGATGGCGCGACCGAGCGGCAGAGCACCGGGCGGCAAAGCACCGGCGAGCCGGTCGTCGGGCACCTCGAAGGCGGTGATCCCGCAGCTCGCCTGGGACGCGGTGCGCCCCGCCGCGGTCGTGCTGGTCAGCGGCACCGAGACCGTGCTGGCCGATCGGTCGATCCGGCAGCTGCGCGACATCCTGAAGGCCGAAGACCCGTCGCTCGAGGTCTCGGACCTCGACGCGGGCTCCTACGCGCCCGGCGAGCTCATCACCCTGGCGAGCCCGTCGCTGTTCGGCGAGCCGCGCCTCATCCGGGTCGAGAACGTCGAGAAGAGCAGCGACGCCTTTCTCGAGGAGGCGCTCGCCTACCTGGCGGCTCCCGCCGACGACACCTCGCTCGTGCTGCGGCACGCCGGAGGGGTTCGCGGCAAGAAGCTGCTCGACGCGATCCGCGGCGGCCTCGGCGGCGGCATCGAGATCGTCTGCGCCGAGCTCAAGCGCGACTCCGACAAATTCGACTTCGTCGCGGCCGAGTTCACGGCGGCCCGCCGGCGCATCACCGGGGGAGCGCAGCGCGCCCTCGTGAACGCCTTCAGCGACGACCTGGCCGAGCTCGCCGCCGCCTGCCAGCAGCTGCTCGCCGACGCGAGCGACGAGATCACCGAGTCGATCGTCGACCGCTACTACGCGGGGCGCGTCGAGACCACGGCGTTCGCCGTCGCGGATGCCGCGATCGCCGGTCGTCACGGTGAGGCGCTCGGCCTGCTGCGGCACGCGCTCGCCTCGGGGGCGGATCCCGTCCCGATGGTCGCAGCCTTCGCCAGCAAGGTGCGCACCATGGCCAAGCTCTCGGGTGCGCGCGGTAGTTCCGGTGAGCTCGCCCAGCGCTTCGGTCTCGCCCCCTGGCAGGTCGATCGGGCCAGGCGCGACCTGCAGGGTTGGAGCGACGAGGGGCTCGGCCGCGCGATCGAGGCCCTCGCGGCGACCGACGCGCAGGTCAAGGGCGGCGGGCGCGATCCGGTCTACGCCCTGGAGCGCATGGTCGAGCACATCTCGTCGCGCGGCGAGACCCGCGGGGTGCGCTGACCCACGTCGACCGGCCGGACCCGCTGCGGACCCGGCTAGAAGCCGGTCGGCTCGGTCTCGTACTCCGGGCCCGGTGTCGAGGGCTCATGGCTCAGCGGCACGAGCGCTTCCGTCTGATCGAACCAGATCAGCGCGTCGTAGCGGGCGCCCATGACGGTCGGCACGTAGTTGCCGCGTTCGCGCGCCGGGTCGTAGACCACACCGATCGCGCGGTGGTCGAGCGTGGCCGCGAGCCAGGGACGGCGGCGCTCGGTGGGGAAGACCAGCACCGACGGGCCGTCGAGGGCCCGGTACAGCAGGTCCTCGTGGCTGCCCGGCCGTGACTCCGGCACGGGGAGGACGCGCTCGCGTTCGCCCCACGCCGGGGCCGCGATCACGCTGCCCCGTTGTCCGGCGAAACCGATGAGCAGCACCCCGTCCGAGGCGTGCCGTTCGCGCAGCAGCTGGCCGACGTTGACCATCCCGGCGCCGCGCATGTCGGTCGCGCGCGCATCGCCGACGTGGGTGTTGTGCTCCCAGACGATTCCGCGGGACTTCTCACCGAAGTGCTTCGCGAGCCGGTCGATCGTGTCGACCATGTGGATGTCGCGGACGTTCCACGACAGGCGATCGGCCCGCACCATGGCGCGGTAGTAGCGCTCGGCCCCCGTCGCGACCTCGGCGTTCTGCTCGGCGTCGAAGGCGTCGTCCCCGTCGTGCGCCGCCTCGCGTCGCACGCGGGCCAGCAGCTCGACGACGTCGTTCTCGCACGACTCGGGCACCATCCGCGTGCTCCAGGCGTAGCGCTGCGGGTCCTCGCCGTACGGCACGAAGCACTGCCAGGCGTGCATGGCCTCGGGCAGGGCATCCGGCGCGTTCTGCTGCACCCAGCCGATGATGCGGTCGAGGGAGTCCCAGAGCGAGTAGATGTCCAGCCCGTAGAACCCGACCCGGGATGCCGGGGGGCGCTGGTCGTTCCACTCCCGCAGCCAGTCGAGGAAGTCGGCGACGTCGGAGTTCGCCCACATCCAGGTGGGCCAGCGCGAGAACGAGGCCAGCACCGCGCGGGCGTCCCGCGCGCTCGGATCCAGTCCGCGCACCCACCGGTCGATGCGCCAGCAGTCCGGCCAGTCCCCTTCGACCCCGATCCAGTCGATGCGGCCGTCTTCGATGAGGCGTCGGCTGAGTGCGGCACGCCAGCTGTAGTACTCGTGGGTGCCGTGCGACGCCTCGCCGATCGCGATGAACCGCGCCGAACGAGCGCGCTCGACGAGCGGCTCAAGGTCGGTCTCGCTCACCAGCGGTCGCGCGAGGTCGCGGATGTCGCGCAGCAGCGACTCCTCCGACGACACCGTTCCGGTTGCCCTGCTGTCGATCATGGCTCGTCCTTTCGCGCGTTCCGGGCGGCGGCCGTCAGCAACTCGAGCACCTCGGCGTCCTCGGTGGCCGAGAAGTCGAGGTAGTAGGCCCCGACGGCGCCGAACGACTGCGAGACCCACGGGCACACGATCCGATCCGCGTCGTGGAACTGGGCGATCGCGTCCGAGGAGGCCACCGGCGTGGCCAGCACGACGCTCGCGGCTCCGCGGTGCCGGGCGACGCGGCAGGCTGCGGTCGAGGTCGCCCCGGTGGCGATCCCGTCATCCACGATCACGACGGTGCGACCGCGCAGCTCGACCGGGGGCCGCACGCGGCGCACGGTCGCGACCCGGGCATCCATCACGGCGCGCTCGCGACGCTCCACCTCATCGAGCTGATGCGAGGTCACCTGGGCGCGCGCGATCAGCGTCTCGTCGATCACGCGCACCCCGTCTTCGCCGATCGCCCCCATGGCGACCTCCGGCTGCCAGGGGACGCCGAGCTTGCGCACCACGATGACGTCGAGCGGCGCGTTCAGCCGTTCCGCGATCTCCGCGGCGACCGGCACCCCGCCTCGGGGCAGGCCGATGACCACGGGGTCGTGCAGCTCCAGGGGCGCGAGCGACTCCGCGAGACGTCGTCCCGCATCGCGCCGATCCCGGTAGGGCTGCATGGCTCAGCCGACTTCGACCTGGTCCGCGTCCACCGGATAACGCAGGATGGCGGCGGCCGGCCGGTGCCCCGGAAGGGCGGCCGTGGGCGCGGCGATGACGATGCGGGCACCGCCCTCGTGCGCCGCACGCGCCACGTCTTCGACGGCGTCGACCTCGTCCGAGCGGTCGAGATCGACGAACAGGGTGTCGATGGCGCCCAGACGCCCGGCGGCCAGCACGACGGCCGGCTCGTCGGCCACGAGGTCCCGGTCGGGGAACTCGGCGAGTCGCGCGAGCTCGCGGTCGCGCACGGCGGCGCGTTCACGGGCCACGGCGGCGACCGCCGCGACGGCGAGCTCGTCGGGGGTCTGCTCATCGGCGTTGCCGACGAGCCCGGGGTGGGCGAGCCGCGGGTGCCGCGACAGCTCACCGAAGAGGCCGGCGAGGGGCTCCGCCGCGGCCACGACCAGCAGGGTCTCGGCGTCGACGACCTCGGCGAGGGCCTCATCGATCGCGTGAATGTACTGGCGCTGGCGGATGGTCGGCTCTTCGGAGGTGCGCAGGTGGGAGAGGGTCTCCCGATCGTTCGTCAGGTCGAGGGCATCGAAGCTCCGCAGATCCTGAGGCAGCCCCGGCACCGGAACGATCCGTGGCGGCTCGACGTCGGCATCCACGAGGCGCACGGCGTTCTGCGAGAGGGCGAGCACCATCACCGGGATCCGGGAGTCGAGATCGGCGAGCAGCGGAGCGACGAAGAAGCGGTCCGCGGTCTGGACCCGGGCGCCGGCATCGGGGGCGGTCGGAAGGCCCTGGAGCGGAACGGTCCGCACCTCGGTGGGCGTCGCGAAGATCGCCGCACCGCCCGGAACGTGGGCCCGGATGTCGCCGGACACATCCCGCAAGCCGTCGAGCACGGCGGTGCGCGTGGCGTCGTCCTGCTCGTCGCGCAGCAGCAGGCTGGCGGCGTGGATCGCGTCATCGAGGTCGGCTCGCGGCCCCGTCTCGGTGTAGACCGTCACGCAGACGCCGCGACGGTCGATGATCCCCTCCAGCTCGTGGGCGGACAGGGGTCGCAGTGCAGTCATCTCGTCTCCTTGTGCGTCGCCTCCGATCATCGACCGCGGCCGCCGGAGCAGACAGAGCCGAAGGTCCCGAGAGACGACGAACGGGCCGCGCTCCCAGAGCACGGCCCGTGACGACGAGGGCGACGACTAGAGCGCAGCGACCTGCTTCGCGATCGCGCTCTTCTTGTTCGCGGCCTGGTTGGCGTGGATCACGCCCTTGCTGGTGGCCTTGTCGAGCTTCTTCGTGGCCAGCTTGAGGGCGGCATCCGCCTTCTTCTTGTCGCCGGCGACGATCGCCTCACGGGTCGAGCGGATGGCGGTCTTGAGCTCGCTCTTAACGGCCTTGTTGCGCTCCTGGGCCTTCTTGTTGGTGCCGATGCGCTTGATCTGCGACTTGATGTTCGCCATGAAGGTATCTGTCTTTCGTTACGTGGGTGTGGAGTGTCGCCGGGATGAGCGGCCAGTCTTTCGGCGAATGAACGCCGTGGGCGTCTCCGGCCAATCGCGTGGTGGAAACCACACGCAAACCAACGTGCAACGTTACCAGGTCGCAGCAGGCCCGGCAATCGCACGACCGCTCGGCGGCCGGCCCCCGATAGCCTGAAGGCGTGCCCTCCCTCGCCGCCCACATCCCCGCCGTTCCGGGGTCGGGCATCCGACGCATCTACGAGATCGCGGCCGAACTCGAGGGAGTGATCTCGCTCGGGGTGGGGGAGCCCGACGTGCCCGTCGCGCCGCACATCGCCGAGGCCGCCAAAGCCGCGTGGGACCGCGACGACACGAACTACTCGGCGAACGGCGGGATCCTGCCGCTGCGCCGCGCGATCGTCGACAAGCTGGCCGCCGAGAACGGGATCGAGGCGGATGTCGAACAGGTGTGGGTGACCATCGGCGGCACCCAGGCGCTGCACCTGGCGATGCAGCTCACGTTGACCGCGGGCGACGAGGTGCTCGTCCCCGACCCCGGCTACACGACCTTCACGATGAACGCGCGGATGCTCGACGCGCGCCCGGTGCCCTACCCGCTCACCGAGGAGCGCGGTTTCCTGCCGAGCATCGAGGAGCTCGACGCCCTCGTCACGCCGCGCACCCGCATGATCATCGTCAACTCGCCGTCGAATCCGCTCGGCGCCGTGTTCCCCCGGCACGTTCTGCAGCAGCTGCTCGAGTTCGCCCGGCGCCACGACCTCTGGATCCTCAGCGACGAGGTCTACGAGCGGTTCACCTGGGGCGGGCCGCATGTCAGCCTGGCGGCCCTCGAGGCGCAGTCGAGTGACGGCACCGAGCGGGTCTTCAGCGTGTTCTCGTTCTCCAAGACCTACGCCATGACGGGCATCCGCATCGGGTATCTCGTGACCCCCTCCGGCCTCGCGGCGACGATGCGCACGATGCAGGAGGCCTCGATCAGCTGTGTCGGGATGCCCGATCAGTTCGCGGCGCTCGCCGCCCTGCAGGGGGATCAGGCCCACGTCACCGAAGCGGCGGCCCACTACCGCACGAACTTCGAAGCGGCGTCGGCCGCCCTCCGCGAGCGTGGCATCCGCTATCTCGAGCCGACCGGCGCCTTCTACCTCTGGACCGATGTCGCGCACGCCACGGACGGCGACGTCGCGGCCTGGGCCGAGCGCCTGCTGCTGCGCGAGAGGGTCGCGGTCGCGCCCGGCAGCGCATTCGGGCGCTCGGGCGAGGGCTGGATCCGGCTGTGCCTCGCCGCAAGCCGCGACGATCTGCTCGCCGGGATCGCCCGGCTCCCCGCGCCCGAGGTCGTCGCAGGGGAGGCGTCATGACTCGCCGCATCGTCATCGCCGGGGCCAGCGGGTTCATGGGCACCCGCTTCGCCGAGCTCTACCGCGAGCGCGGCGACCACGTCGCGACGATCGGCCGCCGCGCCGGCGACGGGTTCTCGGATGCGTCCTGGGGCGACCAGGCGCGCATCGGCGCCCTGCTCGACGGCGCCGATGTGCTCGTCAACCTGGCGGGCAAGAGCGTGGACTGCCGCTACACCCCGGCCAACAAGGCCGAGATCTTCCGCTCGCGCCTCGAGACGACGACCGAACTCGGCCGGGTCGTCGGCATCATCGACACCCCGCCGCCGCTGTGGCTCAACGCCAGCACCGCGACGATCTACCGGCACGCCGACGATCGGCCGATGACCGAGGACGAGGGCGAGATCGGCTCCGGCTTCTCGGTCGACGTCGCGACGAGCTGGGAGCGCGCGTTCTTCGACGCCCCGCGCGACGGGGTGCGGCAGGTGGCGTTGCGCACCGCGATCACGCTCGGCGACGGCTCCGCTCTGACGCCCCTCGTCCGGCTCGCGAGACTCGGGCTCGGCGGACCGCAACTGGGTGGCCGATCGGGCGGAGGCCGCCAGCACTTCAGCTGGGTGCACCTCGACGACGTGTTCCGGGCGATGGAGTTCCTCGAGACGCATCCGCTCGAGGGCCCCGTGAACGTCACCTCGCCGAACCCCTCGACCAACCGCGAGGTGATGGCGACGATCCGCCGTGTGCTGGGGGTGCCGTTCGGCCTGCCGCTGCAGGAGTGGATGCTCGAACTCGGCGCCCGCGTCATCCAGACCGAGACGGAACTCATCCTCAAGAGCCGCTGGGTGCTCCCGAAGCGCCTGCTCGACGCGGGGTTCGAGTTCCGCTTCCCCGAGCTCGAGGGCGCCCTGCGCGACATCCTGCACAAGCCGGCCGGCACCGCGGCCTCGCGCGTCGCGGCCTGAGGCGCCGAGTCCGACGGCGTCGGCGACTCCCGTGCGCGCATGGGACAATCGAGCGTCATGTCACCGCGCGCCCTCACGTCACTCGAACCGGCGTCGACCGACCCGTCGCGCATCCGCAACTTCTGCATCATCGCGCACATCGACCACGGCAAGTCGACCCTCGCCGACCGGATGCTGGGCATCACCGGCGTCGTGAGCGACCGCGACATGCGCGCCCAGTATCTCGACCGCATGGACATCGAGCGCGAGCGCGGCATCACGATCAAGAGCCAGGCCGTTCGCATGCCCTGGGCCTTGGACGGCGACACCTACGCCCTCAACATGATCGACACCCCGGGTCACGTCGACTTCACCTACGAGGTCTCGCGCTCGCTCGCGGCCTGCGAGGGAGCCATCCTGCTGGTGGATGCGGCCCAGGGAATCGAGGCGCAGACCCTCGCGAACCTCTATCTCGCCCTCGAGAACGACCTCACGATCATCCCCGTGCTCAACAAGATCGACCTGCCCGCCGCGGACCCCGACAAGTACGCGAAGGAGCTCGCGAGCCTCATCGGCGGCCGGCCCGAGGACGTGCTGCGGGTCAGCGGCAAGACCGGCGTGGGCGTGACCGAGCTGCTCGACCGCGTCGTGGAGCTGATCCCGGCGCCGAGGGGCGACGCCGGCGCCCCGGCCCGCGCGATGATCTTCGACTCGGTGTACGACACCTACCGCGGCGTCATCACCTACGTGCGCATGATCGATGGCAAGCTGAGCCCCCGCGAGCGGGTCCAGATGATGTCGACCAAGGCCGTGCACGAACTGCTCGAGATCGGCGTCAGCTCCCCGGAGCCGACCCCCACCAAGGGCCTCGGCGTCGGCGAGGTGGGGTACCTGATCACCGGCGTGAAGGACGTGCGCCAGTCCAAGGTCGGCGACACCGTCACGAACGCGGCGAAGCCCTCCACCCAGGCGCTCCCCGGCTACACCGACCCGAAGCCCATGGTGTTCTCGGGGCTGTACCCGATCGACGGCAGCGACTACCCGATCCTGCGCGAGGCGCTCGACAAGCTGAAGCTCTCGGATGCCTCGCTCAACTACGAGCCCGAGACCTCGGTCGCGCTGGGCTTCGGGTTCCGCTGCGGATTCCTCGGGCTGCTGCACCTCGAGATCGTCACCGAGCGTCTCGAGCGCGAGTTCGGACTCGACCTGATCGCCACCGCGCCGTCGGTGCCGTACGAGGTCACCACCGAGGACAAGAAGCACTTCACGGTCACCAACCCGAGCGAGTTCCCGACGGGCACCAAGATCGCGAGCGTCAGCGAACCGATGGTGAAGGCCGCGATCCTGGCGCCGAAGGACTACGTGGGCACCATCATGGAGCTCTGCCAGAGCAAGCGCGGCAGCTTGCTCGGCATGGAATACCTCGGCGAAGACCGGGTCGAGATCCGCTATTCCATGCCGCTCGGCGAGATCGTGTTCGACTTCTTCGACCAGCTCAAGAGCAAGACGGCGGGCTACGCCAGTCTCGACTACGAGCCCAGCGGCGAGCAGGATGCCGATCTGGTGAAGGTCGACATCCTGTTGCAGGGCGAGGCGGTCGACGCGTTCAGCGCGATCGTGCACCGTGACAAGGCCTATGCTTACGGGCTGCTGATGACCGAACGGCTGAAGAAGCTCATCCCGCGCCAGCAGTTCGAGGTGCCGATCCAGGCTGCGATCGGCGCCCGGATCATCGCCCGCGAATCCATCTCGGCGATGCGCAAGGACGTGCTGGCCAAGTGCTACGGCGGCGACATCACCCGCAAGCGCAAGCTGCTCGAGAAGCAGAAGGAGGGCAAGAAGCGGATGAAGATGGTCGGCCGCGTCGAGGTCCCCCAGGAGGCGTTCATCGCCGCGCTGTCGGGCGACGTCGAGAAGAAGGACAAGAAGTAGCCGACGGCGCGCCCGTAAAATCGGCGGCATGGCCGTGACCGAGCACCCTCCGCTGTGGCAGATCCCGGTCACCTACGCCGCCGTCGGCGCCACCCAGGCCGACGATCTGCTCAGGTACCCGCCCAAGGGATTCCGCCCGATCGAGCAGCGCGTGCGGATCGGGCACGGGCCCATCCGGTGGGAGTACGCCTGGGTTCAGACCCTGAGCTGGGGCATCCAGCGCCAGGCGGGGTTCCGCGTCGAGGTGCTCGACAGCCCCATCGAGGTCAGCGAGGGCACCTACCTGCCGGTCGCGTTCGACGGGGAGGGCACTCCCGTGCAGCCGGCGACGACGGCGGGCGACGGGGAGCTCGTGTTCGCTCCCGACGGCTCCGCCCTCGTGCGCCCGGGTGACACCGCGCTGCTGAAGTGGCGGCTCTGGCCGGCGAAGATCCCGGCGCGCGTGGTCTACGTGATCGACGAACCCGACCGCAAGGGCTTCGCCTACGGAACGCTGCCGGGGCATCCGGAGCGCGGCGAAGAGGCGTTCGTCGTCGAACGGCGGGCCGACGATTCGGTGTGGCTCGTCATCCGCGCGTTCTCGCGCCCGGCGAACGCGTTCTTCTGGGCGGCGTACCCGGCGCTGCGGCTGCTGCAGGCCGTTTTCACCGATCGCTACAAACGCGCCCTGGCAGGACCGATCGACGAGTAGTGGACAAGGACCAAAGACTCACCTGATCGGCAGAAGGCGAGCGTAAGCTCACATTCCGTGAGCGACTACCGACCCCCCGTATCCGATCTGGCCTTCATCCTCGAGCACATCGTCGGCTACGACGAGATCTCGCAGTTCCCGGGCTTCGAGCACGCCGACCTCGACACCGTCACGGGACTGCTCAGCGAGGCGGGGGATTTCGCCGCGGAGGTCATCGCCCCGACGAACCGCGCGGGGGACACGCACGGTGCTGTGCGGAATCCGGATGCGACGGTCACCACATCCCCGGGCTTCAAGGAGGCCTACGCCAAGCTCGTCGAGGCCGGGTGGGCGTCGCTCCCGTTCCCGGAGGAGTTCGACGGCGGCGGGTTCCCGGCGGTCGTCGGGCTGGCCATCCAGGAGATGCTGCTCGGCGCCAACATGGCGTTCTCGCTCGCTCCGCTCCTGACGCAGGGCGCCATCGACGCGCTGCTGCACTACGGCAGTGCCGAGCAGAAGGCGCTCTACCTGCCGCACATGGTCTCCGGAGAGTGGTCTGGCACGATGAACCTGACCGAACCTCAGGCGGGCTCGGACGTGGGCGCCCTCGTGACGAAGGCCGTCCCGCGCGATGACGGCACCTTCGGCATCACCGGTCAGAAGATCTTCATCACCTACGGCGAGCACGACATGGCCGAGCAGATCGTGCACCTCGTGCTGGCGCGCACCCCGGGCGCACCGGAGGGAACCGCGGGCATCTCGTGCTTCATCGTGCCGAAGTTCCTGCTCAACGAGGACGAGTCGCTGGGCGAGCGCAACGGCGTGAAGGTGCTCTCCATCGAGCACAAGATGGGGATCCACGGATCGCCGACCTGCGTCATGGAGTACGACGACGCCACCGGCTACCTCATCGGGGATCTGAACAAGGGCATGCGGATCATGTTCGTCATGATGAACAGCGCGCGCCTCTCGGTCGGCAACCAGGGAGTCGCGTTGAGCGAACGCGCGTACCAGCAGTCGCTCGCGTACGCCCAAGAGCGCCACCAGGGAGCGGCCGTCGTGCCGGGCGGGATCGTCCCCGACGCGCCGATCATCGATCATCCCGACGTGCGGCGGATGCTGATGACGCAGAAGAGCTTCATCACGGCCCTTCGGAGCCTGATGCTCTACAACGCCGGCGAGACCGATCGCAGTGTCCACCACCCTGACCCGGACGTGCGCGCCCGCGCCACCGAGGTCGTCGCGCTGCTGACCCCGATCTGCAAGTCGATGGGCACCGACCTCGGCAACGAGCTCACCTCTCTCGCGCTGCAGATCCACGGCGGCATGGGCTTCATCGAAGAGACCGGGGCCGCACAGCACTACCGCGACGTCCGCATCGCCGCGATCTACGAGGGCACCAACGGCATCCAGGCCGCTGATCTGATCGGGCGCAAGCTCGGGGTGCGCGGCGGCGCTTCGGTGATCGAGTTCCTCGCGCAGCTGCGTGAGCTCGATGGCGAGTTGGCGGGCGCGGGCGAGGAGTTCGCCAGCATCCGGTCGAACTTCATCGAGCAGCTCGACAAGCTGCAGCAGACCACGAACTGGATGCTGCGCACCGGTGCCGGCGATCCGGCGGCGGCGCTCTCGGGCTCGAGCCCGTACCTGCGCCAGTTCGGTCTCGTGGTGCTCGCCTGGCTGCTGGCGAAGGGTGCGCTTGCCGCCGCCCCGCTGGACCCGAGCGTGGCCGAGACCCGGCTCGTGCTCGCGCGGTTCTTCGCCGAGCAGCAGTTGCCGGCCGCGAGCGGGTTCGCGGCGGCGGCCACCGCCGGAGCCACCGACCTGTTCGCGCTCGACGCGGGCCAGTTCGCCGACCTCGTGAGTCGCTAGCGGCGACGTCCTGCCGATCCGTCCCGGTCCGGGCGCCGGCGCAGTCGCGTGGGCCGTCGCAGGCGATGCCGTGGCGAATGACGGGGGACAATGGGGACACCATGCCCTCCGCCCTGCCGCTCGCCGACCCCGCACCCGCCGACGGGCTGCTGCCCGCCTCAGTGGTCGACGGCTGGAATCAGCGCGACTTCGGCGTCTACGTGCACGTGCCGTTCTGCCGCGTGCGATGCGGCTACTGCGACTTCAACACGTACACGGCCGATGAGGTCCGCGGCGTCAAGCAGAGCGACTACGCGGGGCAGGCCCTGGTCGAGATCGCCCGCGGGCGGGAGGTGCTCGCGGCGACCGGCGCGGTGTCCCGTCCGGTCTCGACCGTCTTCTTCGGCGGCGGCACCCCGACTCTCCTGCCGGTGAGCCAGCTCGCGCAGCTGCTCGACGGGGTCCGTCAGGCCTGGGGTCTCGCGCCCAGCGCCGAGGTCACGACCGAGGCGAACCCCGATTCGGTCGGGCCGGAGTCGCTCGCCGAGCTCGCGGAGGCAGGCTTCACGCGGGTCAGCTTCGGGATGCAGTCGGCGGTGCCTCGCGTGCTGGCGACCCTCGAACGGACCCACGATCCTGCCCGGATCCCGCTCGTGGTCGAATGGGCGCGCGCGGCGGGGCTGCAGGTGAGTCTCGACCTGATCTACGGAACGCCGGGGGAGACCCTGGATGATTGGCGCGCGTCTCTCGACCTGGCGGTGGCGCAGCATCCGGATCATCTGAGCGCCTACGCGCTGATCGTCGAGAGCGGCACCAAGCTGGCACGCCAGATCGCGCGCGGCCAGGTGCCCGAGCCCGACGACGATCTGCAGGCGGACATGTACGAGCTCGCCGACGCGACCCTCTCGGCGGCGGGCTACCAGTGGTACGAGCTGAGCAACTGGTCGCGGGATGCCGCCCATCGCTCGCGTCACAACCTCGCCTACTGGACCGGTCAGGACTGGTGGGGCGTGGGCCCCGGGGCCCACTCGCACGTCGGCGGAGTGCGCTGGTGGAACGTCAAGCACCCCGCCGCCTACGCCGAACGGATCGCGGCGGGTGTCTCGCCCGCCGCGGGGCGGGAGACCCTCGACGCCGAGACGCGTCGCACTGAGACGGTGCTGCTCGGCAGCCGGATCGTCGAGGGCCTGCCGACCACCATGCTCGACGCGTCGGGTCGGCGCGAGGTCGCGAGCCTGATCGCCGACGGTCTGATCGATGGACGGGCGGCCCTCGCCGGCCGAATCGTGCTGACTCTGCCGGGACGTCTGCTCGCCGACGCCGTGGTGCGACGCCTCCTCGGCTCCTAGCCACCCTCGGCAGGGGGCAGGGGGCTACTTCACGAACTCGATCGCGACCGGATAGCGGTAGAACTCCCCGCGGTTGGCGGCCATCGCGGCGATGATGCCGAACACGATGTTGAGGACGGCGACCGCGGCGAGCACGAAGAAGCCGATGACCACGAAGGCGAGCACGACGCCGACGAGGTAGCCGATCAGCACCGTCAGCTGGAAGTTGAGCGCCTGCCGGGTGTGCCAGCGGACGAACGGGCCGCGGTCCTTGAGCACGAGGTAGCCGATGAGCGGCGCGAGCCAGTGGAAGAAGATTCCCCCGATGTGCACCAGTGTCGCCCACATCTTCTCGTCGGCGGGACTCATGGTGGGCTGTGCGGCGGTGGGGTCGGCGGGCGGCAGCTGCGTCATCCCGTCAGTCTGGCGCATCGAAGGCAGACAGCACGAGAGCCGGACCCGAAGGCCCGGCTCTCGTGGAGAATCAGTGTGCGACTACTTGATCCAGCGGATATTGACCGGGTAGCGGTACGAGCCGCCGCCGTTGACCTTCACGCCGCCGAGGATCGCGAAGATGATGTTCACGATGATCACGGCCCAGATGACGAGCGTGATCAGCAGGGCGAGGATCCAGCCGACGACCGGGATGAAGCCCAGGATCAGGTTGACGATGTTGCCGGCGATGATGATGCCCGTCACGTTGATGGTCCAGTTGAGGGCCTCCTTGCCCTCGACGGCAACCTTGGGGCCGCGGTCCTTGAAGACCAGGTAGATGATGAGAGCCGGCAGGAGCAGGATGATATTTCCGAAGTGAGCGAACGAGGCCCACTGCTTGTCCTCTGCCTCGGTCAGCGGCGCTGCCGGCTGCGGGGCGGCGGGGGCGGGTTCGGTCATGGTATGTCGCCTTTCGATGTGCGGGGTGGACCCGGGGTTCTGAGAAAGAGCACGGGCTGGCGCCTTCGCTGGCCTCCGAAGAGGAGTGGCGCAAGCACAGACACAAGGTAGCGCCTCGCAAATGGCGGGTGCAACGACTTGGTAACGGTGTGTCGCGCTATTATTAGCAGTCAGGTGGGGCGAGTGCTAAGCCCCTGCCGCAGGGGCGATGGATGACGGAAGGCGGTGCACGATGGTCTCGGAACGCGGTCTCGAGGTGCTGCGCGTCATCGTGCAGGACTACGTCGCCTCACGCGAACCCGTCGGATCGAAGACGATCGTCGAACGGCATTCCTTCGGCGTCTCGGCCGCGACGATCCGCAACGACATGGCGCAGCTGGAGGAAGAGGAGCTGATCGCGGCACCGCACACCTCCTCGGGGCGGGTCCCGACCGACAAGGGGTACCGGGTCTTCGTCGACCAGCTCACCGAGGTCCGGCCGCTCAGTGCGGCCCAGCGCACCGCGATCGAGGCGTTTCTCGGGCAGGCGGTCGACCTCGACGACGTGCTCTCGAGGACGACGCGGTTGCTGTCCCAGCTCACCAATCAGGTCGCGCTCGCGCAGTATCCGTCGTTCGGCATGGCACGGGTGCGCCACATCGAGGTCGTGGCGCTCGGGCCGGCCCGGCTCATGACGGTGCTCATCACCGACACCGGACGGGTCGATCAGCGCCTTCTCGAACTGTCGGGGCTCGGCGACGTCGTGCTCGGCGAGGAGTTGCTCGGCGAGCTGCGCGGCAAGCTCAACGCCGAACTCGGTGGCAAGTCACTGGCGGAGGCCGGGCAGCTGTTGCGCGCATTCGCCGGGTCGTTCGCCCCTGTGCACTCGGCGATCGTCGAGGCGGTCGCCGCGTGCCTCTCGGAACAGGTCGCCGCCAACCGGCAGGATCGCCTCGTCATGTCGGGCGCCGCGAACCTCGCTCGCACCGAGGGAGACTTCAGCGGGAGCATCTATCCTGTCCTCGAAGCGATCGAAGAACAGGTGATCCTGATCAGGCTGTTCAGCGAGATGGAGATCGACGCCGACGGAGTGTCGGTCAGCATCGGTCGCGAGAACCAGGGCTTCGGGGCCGATGCCGGCCAGCTGAGCGAGACGAGCGTGCTCGCCTCGGGGTACTCGGCATCCGGGGGGAGCGTGGCACGTCTCGGCGTGCTCGGTCCGACCCGCATGGACTATTCGAACAACATGGCAGCCGTGCGAGCCGTCGCTCGCTATCTGACGCGGCTGCTGGGTGAAGAAAGCGCGTGAGGAACGGTAAGAGTGGCTGACCACTACGAGGTTCTGGGGGTCGACCGCGCCGCGACACCAGAAGAGATCAAGAAGGCGTACCGCAGACTGGCCCGCGAGCTGCATCCGGATGTCAATCCGAGCGACGACGCGGCCGAGCGCTTCAAGCTGGTGACGCACGCCTACGACGTGCTGAGCGATCCGGATCAGCGCGAGCGCTACGACCTTG
This sequence comes from Lysinimonas soli, assembly GCF_042655435.1. Classification (NCBI taxonomy): domain Bacteria; kingdom Bacillati; phylum Actinomycetota; class Actinomycetes; order Micrococcales; family Microbacteriaceae; genus Lysinimonas; species Lysinimonas soli. The sequence goes on along the minus strand of NZ_JBHSMG010000001.1, from coordinate 1,341,520 downwards.
GCCCGCAGGCCGGCTTCGGCGGCGGGGCCGGCGGGTTCGGATTCGGCGACATCTTCGAGACGTTCTTCGGTGCGGCACAGGGGCGTACGAGCGGCCCGCGGTCCCGTCGAGAGCGCGGCCAGGACGCCCTGCTGCGCATCGAGATCGACCTCGACGAGGTCATCTTCGGCACCAAGCGCGAGGTCGACGTCGACACCGCGATCCTGTGCGAGACCTGCGCCGGATCGTGCTGCGCGCCGGGCACCTCACCGGTCACCTGCGATATCTGCCGCGGAACCGGGTCGATCCAGCGTTCCGTGCGCTCGCTGCTCGGCAACGTCATGACCTCCTCGCCCTGCGGGACCTGCCGCGGGTACGGAACGGTCATCCCGAACCCCTGCCCCACCTGCGCCGGCCAGGGCCGGGTGCGCGCCAAGCGCACGGTCACCGTCGACGTGCCCTCGGGCGTCGACACCGGCATGCGCCTGCACCTTCCCGGCGAGGGCGAGGCCGGCCCGGCCGGTGGACCGAACGGCGATCTCTACCTCGAAGTCAAGGTCAAGCACCACGACGTCTTCAGCCGCAACGGCGACGACCTGCTCGCCACCCTCGAGGTGCAGATGACGGATGCCATCCTCGGCACGACCGCGACCCTGGCGGCCCTCGACGGCGACGTCGCGATCGAGATCAAGCCCGGGGTGCAGAGCGCCGACATCGTGACCGTCAAGGATCGCGGGATCACCCACCTGCGCGGCGGCGGACGCGGTGATCTCAAGGTGGGCATCCAGGTGGTGACGCCGGTGCGGCTCAACAGCAAGGAGCAGCAGCTGATCAAGCAGTTCTCCGAGAGCCGCCGGCCCGTGCCACCCGAGTTCGCCACCTTCCAGCAGGGCCTGTTCGCCAAGCTGCGCGACCGCTTCCTCGGGATCTAGCACTCCCTGCCGTTGGGTGGGCCCGCGGGCGGGGAGCTGGCCGGCTGGCTTGCGCCGACACCCGCGGTTGCGTGCCGACGCGATTCAGGCCGACACGCCGTGTTGCGCCGTGGATCAGGATGCGGCTCCGGCGTGTTGCCCGCGGCATCCTGAATCCCGCACAGGAGGGGACGGGGCGGGACGGCGCGGCGCGGGATGGGCAGGACGGGAGGCCCGCCCTGCGCCGGACGTGGCACGCTGGACCCATGGCGTCCCTGTACCTGAATCCCGAACTCGAACCGGCGGATGCCGAACTCGGCGCGCGCGTGAGCGTCACCGGTGATGAGGCGCGGCACGCGGTGCAGGTAGCCCGCGTGCGGCTCGGCGAACGGATCGCGATCGGCGATGGATCCGGCTTCGTGGCCTGGGGTGCCGTGGTGACCGCCGAACCCGGCGAACTCGCCATCGAGGTCGACGAGGTGCGGCACGATCCCGAGCCGGAACCTCCCCTCTGGCTGGCCCAGGCGCTGGCCAAGGGTGACCGCGACGAACTGGCGGTGCAGGCGGCGACCGAGCTGGGGGTTTCCGGGATCATCCCGTGGGTCGCCGAACGCTCGGTGTCGCGGTGGGAGGGCGCGAAGGTCGCGAAGGGGCAGGACCGCTGGCGCACGATCGTGCGCGAGGCGAGCAAGCAGGCGATCCGATCGCGCGTTCCGGAGGTCGCAGGCCTCGCGACGAGCGGGGAGCTGGCCCTCCTGCCCGGCGTGCTGTTCGTGCTCGACCCGCTGGCGACGGTGCGCCTCAGCGAGGTGCCACTCGGGGAGGAGCGCATCACGCTCGTCGTCGGGCCGGAGGGCGGCATCTCGCCGCGCGAGTTCGCGGCGTTCGAGGCAGAGGGCGGCGTGCGGGTGCGGCTTGGCCCCGAGGTGCTGCGCACGTCCACCGCCGGGCCCGCCGCGCTCGCGGTGCTCAATGCGCGGCTCGGGCGCTGGTGACGAGCCGGCCCACGACCGGGCGCTCGACGACCGGGCACCTTAAGATGGATGACATGCCGACCGCCGAGCCCACGATCTTCGAGCGCATCGTCGCGCGCGAGATTCCGGCGACGGTGGTGTACGAGGACGACCGCATCATCGCCTTCGAAGACATCGCGCCGAAGGCACCGGTTCACCTGCTCGTCGTGCCCAAGACGGCGCAGTACGCGAACGTGACCGAACTCGCCGCCGGCGACCCGCAGCTGCTCGCGGATGTGGTGGCCGTCGCCCAGAAGCTGGCCGATCGGTACGCGGGCGGTCAGTACCGGCTCATCTTCAACACGGGACACAGGGTCGGGCAGACCGTGTTCCACGTGCACGCCCATGTTCTCGGGGGCGACCAGTCAGAAGGCACCCTTGGCTTCTAGCGAGTTCCCGGGCGGCCCGAGCGGTTCGGCGGCGAGCGAGCCGGTCGGCAACCAGACCGCCCGCGCCGAGTTCTCGGTCGACGGCGTGGCGATGGTGCGTCTGCTCGGTCCCCAGGACCGTCTGCTCACCACGATCGAGCACCAGTACCCCGACGTGACCGTCCACGTGCGAGGCAATCGAGTGACCCTCGAGGGCCCCGACGAGCAGGTGCGCGCCGCCGAGCGTCTCGTGCAGGAGCTCATCCAGCTCGTGCGCAACGGGGCCGATCTCGGGCCCCTCGACGTGACCAGTTCGGCACGGATGCTGGAACGCGGCGATGGCAGCCCGGCCGAGGTGCTCAGCCAGGCGATCCTGACCGGGCGCGGCAAGAGCATCCGGCCCAAGACGCTCGGCCAGAAGGCCTATGTCGACGCGATCGACCTCAACACGATCACCTTCGGCATCGGCCCCGCGGGCACCGGCAAGACCTATCTCGCGATGGCGAAGGCCGTGCAGGCCCTGCAACGCAAAGAGGTCGAGCGGATCATCCTGACCCGCCCCGCCGTCGAAGCGGGGGAGCGGCTTGGCTTCCTGCCCGGCACGCTGACCGACAAGATCGACCCCTACCTGCGCCCGCTCTACGACGCCCTCAACGAGATGATGGACCCCGAGCTGGTGCCCAAGCTGCTCGCAGCGGGCACCGTCGAGGTCGCCCCGCTCGCCTACATGCGCGGTCGCACGCTCAACAACGCGTTCGTCGTGCTCGATGAGGCGCAGAACACGACGCCCGAGCAGATGAAGATGTTCCTGACCCGCCTCGGCTTCGGCACCCGGATGGTGGTGACGGGCGACATCACGCAGATCGACCTGCCGGGTGGGGCGAGCGGCCTGCAGCTCGTGACGCGGGTGCTCGACGGGATCGGCGACATCCACTTCGCGCGCCTGACCAGCGAGGACGTGGTGCGCCATTCGCTCGTCGGCCGCATCGTCGACGCCTACACGCAGTACGACGCGGAGCGGCAACTGCGCCAGTACGAACGCACGCAGGCCGAGTTCGACGGCCAGAACCGGGCCGAACGCCGCGGCCACAATCCGCAAGACCACCGTCCCCCGAGTGCCGAGCGGCCCAAGCGCGGGTGGCGCGGGTAGGAGTGCAACGACGTGTCCATTGAGATCAACAACGAATCGGGCATCGAGGTCGACGAGAGCGCGCTGCAGCGGCTCGCGGCCTACGAGCTCGACTTCTTGCGCGTGCATCCGGATGCCGAGCTGGCGATCCTGCTCGTCGACGAGGCCGCGATGGAGCAGTTGCACGTCCAGTGGATGGATGAGCCCGGTCCCACCGATGTGCTGAGCTTCCCGATGGATGAGTTGCGTCCTGGCAACGAGGACGAGATCACCCCGCCCGGGCTGCTGGGCGACATCGTGCTCTGCCCGCAGGTCGCGATCGAGCAGGCGAAGAGCGCGGGCCATTCCGTGCTCGACGAGCTGCTGCTGCTCACCGCCCACGGCCTGCTGCATCTGCTCGGCTTCGACCACACCGAGCCGGAGGACGAGAAGGAGATGTTCGCGCTTCAGCGCGACATCCTGGTCGGATTCACGCTCGCCGAGCGACGACGGTAGGTGCGGGGTGATCGCCGTCTTCGTCGCGGTGGCGGTTCTGCTCGTCGCCTTCGGGGGACTGCTGGCGGCGGCGGATGCGGCGCTCTCGGTGCTGAGCCGCACCGACCTGGTCGACCTGGCCGCCCACCACCGCCCGAAGCGGTCACTGCTCGCGATCTCGTCGGATCTCGGCCGCTACGTCAACGCGCTCAACTTCATGCGCGTCGTGTCCGAGACGACGGCGGCGGTCCTGGTGACCCTCGCCTTCGCCGCGGCGATCGGCGAGTGGTGGCTCGTGCTGCTGCTGAGCGCCCTGGTGATGACCGCGACCTCCTTCGTGCTGGTCGGGTCGAGCCCCCGCTCGGTCGGGCGGGCGCACGCCAAGGGGATCATGGTGTTCTCGGCGCCGATCCTGCGATTCGTCCGGGCCCTGCTGGGACCGATCGCCGACGGGCTCGTCGCGCTGGGCAATCGGGTGACCCCGGGGCGCCCCACCGCGGTGTCGTTCTCGAGTGAGGAACAGCTGCTCAGCATGGTCGACGAGGCGACCGAGCTGGACGTGCTGGAGGAGGACGACCGCGAGCTCATCCACTCCATCTTCGAGTGGGGCGACACGGTCGTGCGCGAGGTGATGATCCCGCGCACCGACATGATCACGATCGACGACGACGCCACGGTCAGGTCGGCGATGACGCAGTTCCTCTCCACGGGGGTGTCGCGGATGCCCGTGATCGGCAAGGATGCCGACGAGGTCTTCGGCATCCTCTATCTGCGCGATGTGGCCCGGCTGACCCATGAGGAGCCGCTCGACGCGGCGAACGGACGGGTGCGCGAACTCGCACGCCCCGCGCTCTTCGTCCCGGAGTCGAAGAAGGCGGACGAGACGCTGCGCCTGATGCAGCAGGAGTCGAACCACCTCGCGATGGTCGTCGACGAGTACGGCGGGATCGCCGGGCTCGTCACGCTCGAGGACCTCATCGAAGAGCTGGTCGGCGACATCTCGGACGAGTACGACCGGGACGTGGCCGAGGTGGTCCGCCTCGCCGAAGGGGTGTACCGGGTCAGCGCGCGGCTGCCCACCGACGAGCTGGGCGATCTGTTCGGCATCGAGCTGGACGACGACGACGTCGACTCGGTCGGCGGCCTGCTGACGAAGGCGCTCGGTCGCCTGCCGGTCATGGGCTCGTCGGCGGTCGTGTCGGGACTCGTGCTGACTGCCGAGCGTACCGAGGGGCGTCGCAAGCGCCTCACCGGGGTGCTCGTCGAGCGGGACCGCGCGCTGTTCGATGCCGAGGTGGCCTTCGGTGCGGAGCCTGCGACGGGCCCCGAACCCGTCGAACGTCAGACCGATCAGGGGAGGACCCCGTGAAAGACCCCGTGAAAGAACCGTTCCGCTCTGGGTTCGTCTCGTTCGTCGGCCGCCCCAATGTGGGCAAATCGACGCTGACCAACGCGCTCGTCGGCGAAAAGGTCGCGATCACCTCGTCGAAGCCGCAGACCACGCGCAACGCGATCCGGGGAGTCGTGCACACGACCGCCGGCCAGCTCATCATCGTCGACACCCCCGGGATGCATCGGCCGCGGACCCTGCTCGGCGAGCGGCTGAACAGCGTGGTGCAGGCGACCCTCGGTGACGTCGACGTCATCGGATTCTGCCTCCCGGCGAACGAGAAGATCGGGCCGGGCGACCGTTTCATCAATGAGCAGCTCGACGCCTTCCCGCGTGCGAAGAAGGTCGCGATCGTGACGAAGATCGACGCGACCTCGCGCACGGCGGTCGCCGAACAGCTGCTCGCGATCAGCGAGCTTCGCGACTGGGAGGCGATCGTTCCCGTGTCGTCGACCAGCCGCATCCAGCTGGACGTGCTGCTCACCCAGCTGCTTTCCTTGCTGCCGGTCGGCCCCGCGCTGTACGGGGACGACGCCGTGACCGACGAGACACTTGAGCATCGGATCGCCGAGCTCATCCGCGAGGCGGCCCTCGAGGGGGTCAGCGACGAGCTGCCGCACTCGCTCGCCGTCACGATCGACGACATGGTCGAGCGCGACGACAAGGAGCTGCTCGAGATCTACGCGAACCTCTGGGTCGAACGCGACAGCCAGAAGGGGATCGTGATCGGGCGAGGAGGCGAGCGACTGCAGGAGGTCGGAGCCCGGGCCCGCGCCGCGATCGAGCCGCTCGTCGGCAAGCAGGTCTTCCTCTCGATGCGGGTGAAGGTCGCCAAGGAGTGGCAGCGCGACCCGAAGCAGCTCGGTCGCCTCGGCTTCTGACCGCCCCCTCCTCGGCCCCCTCCTCGGCTGCCGAAATGCCACTTGGGGCGACGAATCCGCGTCCTTTCCGCCCCAGGTGGCATTTCGGCGGTGGAATCCCCGGGGGCGGATGCCGGGGGACGGGAGCGGGGCGGGGCGGGGGAATCTCGGGGGATGGCATCCAGATCCCTCCCGGAACCACTGGCCGGCTCCTTCTTCCACATCCGCGACGCGGAGGCCGTCGGCATCTCGCGTTCGGCGCTGCGGTCGCGTGAGGTCGTCGCGCCGTATCGCGGGGTTCGAGCGCCCGCGCAGCTCGAGCTCTCCGATCTGGACCGATGTCGCGTCTACCTCGAGCGGATGCCGCCGGACCACTTCTTCAGTCACGTCACGGCCGCGCGGTTGTGGGGCATGCGACTGCCCTGGCGGCTTCGCGGCAGTCGGTTGCTCGACGTGACGGCACCCCTTCCGCTGCGGGCCCCGCGGATGCGCGGAGTGCGTGGCCACCATTGCGGCACGGGGCGGATCGAGGTTCAGCCGCTGCATGGGGTTCCCGTGTCGTCGCCCGTCGACACCTGGCGGCAGCTGTCGACGGTGTTGAGCGTCGACGAACTGGTCGTCGTGGGGGACGGTCTTGTGTGCCGGAAGGATCCCCTGCTCAGCTCGAATCAGCTGGGTCGCGCGCTGGCGCGGCACGGCGGGCGGCGCGGCGTCGTGGCCCTTCGGGCCGCTTACGCGCAGGTGCGACCGGGCACGGATTCGGCGCGGGAGACCGAGCTCCGGATGCTGATGGTCGCGGGCGGCCTTCCCGAACCGCGCGTCAACGCGATCGTTTCGGAGGCGGGCGCGACGCGGCTCCGTTACGGGGATCTCGTGTATCCGGACTGGCGCGTCATCGTCGAGTACGACGGAGACCATCACCGCACCGATCGGCAGCAGTTCGCACAGGACGTCCTCCGGCTCGAGGAGCTGACCGCAGCCGGCTGGACCATCGTGCGCGTGCTCGCCGACCACCTCGCCTATCCTTTCCTGGTCGTCGACCGCATCCGCCGCGCCCTGATCGCCAACGGCTGGCGCCCCTAGACCCCGCTCCCAGCTCGCGAAATGCCACTTGGTGCGAGGATTTCGCCGAATTCCCGCACCAAGTGGCACTTCGCGAGCAGGAGCGCGAGCAGCAGAGGCGGGGGAAATACATCGGGAGGATGAGGGGGGCGCGGCCCGCGGGCGGTGCGGAGGGGGCAGCGTGCCCGTAGCGTGGTGGGCATGTTCCGCAAGCTGAGTCAGAGCCAGCTCGCCGCCGATCTGGTGGTCGCGGGAATCTGGACCCTGCTCACGGGATTCGCCGGGGGGATCGACGCCGCCCGCGCCGGCGTCGCCCTCGGAATGGGCGCCGCGCTCGCCTTCCGGCGGCTGTCTCCACCCGTAGCTCTCGGGATCGCGTGGCTGGCATCGCTGGTCCAGGTGTTCGCGCTGGTGCCGCCACAGGTCTCGAACCTGGCCATCCTGGCCATGCTGTACGCCACGGCGGCCTACGGCTCCAAGACGGTGCGCTGGGTCGCGTTCGCCTCCACCTTCCTCGGTGCGGCCGTCATCACGGTGGCGGAGGTGGGGCCCCAGGTGGCCGCCCTGCTCGCCGACAACGGGCTGGGACTCCCGGGCCTGTGGTCGACCCGCAGCTGGCTGGGCAACGGGATCATCATCTTCGTCGGATCCACCGCCGCCTTCCTGCTGTCGTGGACCGGCGGCCTCCTCGTGCGCACCTGGCGCCAGGCCCGCGAGAGCCGTCGCGCGGCGGTCGTCTCCGAGCAGGAGGTCGTCGCCGAGCAGGAGCGCACCCGGATCGCGCGGGACATGCACGACGTCGTCGCCCACTCGCTCGCCGTCGTCGTCGCCCAGGCCGACGGGGCGCGTTACCTCGGCGCGACGGATCCCGCCGCGACCGACGCCGCGCTCGCCGCGATCGCGTCGACCGCTCGCGAGGCCCTCTCGGATGTCCGGGTGCTGCTCGCGCAGCTGCGGCACTCGCAGGGCGACGGCCCGCAACCGACCCTGGTCGACCTCGGTCGCCTGCTCGAGCAGCTCCGCGGCTCGGGGCTGATCGTGGTCCAGGAGGTCACCGGCACGCCCCTCGCCCTCGGGACGGGCCAGCAACTGGCGATCTACCGCATCGTGCAGGAGTCGCTGACGAACGCGCTCCGGCACGCCGACCCGGCCCAGGAGGTCGTCGTGCACTTCGCATGGACTATGCATGGACTTGATCTGACCATCTCGAGTGCCCTCGTGGCGCAGCAGCGAGCGAGCAGGGCGACACGCCCGATTCGAACCATCGGCGCATCCGACGCGCCGGCGATGCCGGGCCACGGCATCGCCGGGATGACCGAGCGAGCGGCCCTGGTCGGCGGCCATCTGACGGCCGGGGTCGACGGCGACCGCTTCCTCGTGCACGCCTGGCTGCCGGAGCAGCCCGCCCTCGACCGCACGGGTGTGCGAGCGTGAGCCGCGCCATCCGGGTGCTGCTCGTCGATGATCAGGCCCTGTTCCGCACCGGGATCCGGATGCTCGTCGCATCGCAGCCCGACCTCGAGGTGGTGGGCGAGGCGGGCGATGGCTCCGAGGCGGTCGCGGTCGCGGCATCCACCGCCCCGGATGTGGTCCTCATGGACATCCGGATGCCGGTCATGGACGGGATCGACGCCACCGAGCGCATCCTCGCGGCCGCCGACGCCCGGGGCGCTGCGCGGCCGCGGATCATCGTGCTGACCACCTTCGACCTCGACGAGGCGGCGACGCGCGCGATCCGCGGGGGAGCGAGCGGCTTCCTGCTCAAGGATGCCGACCCCGAGTTCCTGCTCGCCGCGATCCGAACCGTGCATGCCGGTACCGCCGTGCTCGCCCCGGGTGCCATGCGGGAACTGTTCCAGCACTTCGACTCGCGCCCGGTGGTACCGCCCCAGCCGGCCGCCTTCGCGACCCTCACCGCGCGCGAGCGCGACGTCTTCCTGCTCGCGGCGCGCGGCCTGAGCAACGCCGAGATCGCGGGCGGAGAGTTCTTGAGCGAGGCGACCGTCAAGACGCACATCAGCCGGATCCTGTCCAAGCTCGGCCTGCGGGATCGCGTTCAGCTCGTCGTGTACGCCTTCGAGCACCGGCTGGTGTGATCAGGTCATCCCCCCGGATGACCCTGGTCGAGACTTGAGCCCGATTCGGCTCGGCGTCGCTCTCCGTAGCGTCGCTGACATGGATATCACGACCACCGATCTGGGACTCGTCGCCCGGGTTCAGAACCTCAGCAAGAGCTACGGCACCGACCGCACGAGGGTCGACGCGCTGCGCGACGTCGACCTCGGCATCCGCCGGGCCGAGTTCACCGCCATCATGGGGCCGAGCGGCTCGGGCAAGTCGACCCTCATGCACATCATGGCCGGCCTGGACTCGCCCACCTCGGGTCGAGTCTGGCTCGGGGACGCCGAGATCGGCGGGATGGACGACGCGAACCTGACCCTGCTGCGTCGCCGCCGCATCGGCTTCGTCTTCCAGTCGTTCAACCTGGTGCCGACCCTCGACGTGGAGGGCAATCTGCTGCTTCCCTTCGAGCTCGACGGCCGCCGCCCCACGACGCGCGAGCGCGACTGGATCGACGAGCTCGAGCAGGCCCTCGGGCTCGAGGGGCGGCTGGCGCACCGGCCGCACGAGCTCTCGGGCGGACAGCAGCAGCGGGTCGCGATCGCGCGAGCGCTGGCGACCCGTCCGGAACTCGTGTTCGCCGATGAGCCGACGGGCAACCTCGACTCGCGTACGGGACGCGAGGTGCTCGAGCTGCTGCGCACGGCATCCACGCGGTACGGACAGAGCATCGCCATGGTCACCCACGATCCGATCGCGGCGAGCTACGCCGACCGGGTCGTCTTCCTCGCCGACGGGCGCATCGTCGAAGACCGGGGACGCAGCGATGCTGCCGAGATCTCGCGCTTCATGCTCGACATGGAGGCCTCCTCATGAGGGCGAGTGTGTTGGTGGCCGGGCTCAGCTCGGCGTTCGGGGTCGGCCTTCTGCAGGTGATCGGCGCGCTGACGGCCGTGATCGAGGCGGATCCGCAGACAGCCGGCAGCTCATCGCTTGCCCTCATCCTGCCCATCGTCGGCTGGGTCTTCATCGTCATCGCGATCTACGTCGGCGCGATCGTCACGGCGAACACCTTCGCGACGATCGTGGCGGGGCGGGCACGCAGCATCGCCCTGCTGCGCCTGCTGGGATCGAGCGCACGTGCGCAGCGGCGAGCGGTCGCCCGTCAGGGGCTGAAGGCCGGCCTGTTCGGTGGCGTGGGCGGCGCCCTGGTGGGAACCGGGATGGCGTTCGCGCTGGCGCGCGGCGCCGTCGCGGCGGGGATCGTGCCCGACTTCAGCTACTCCTTCATCGCTCCGGGGCTGCTGCTGCCGATCGCCGCGGTCGTGCTCACGACCTGGTTGGCGTCGTGGATCGGCTCGCGTCGCGTGCTCAGCGTCACGCCCCTCCAGGCGCTCGGCGGATCGGAGGAGCTCAGTCGCGAGGAGGCGGCGCACCGACCGCGGCGCAACGGAGTGGCGATCACCCTCGGCGCTCTCGGTCTCGCTGCGCTGCTGCTGAGCGTCGGGGTGGGGCTCATCACGCCGGCGGCGGTGCTGATCGGAGTGGTCGGCGGGGTGCTCTCGTTCACCGGGCTCGTGCTCGGTGCGGATGTCGTCATGCCCCCTGCGCTCCGTCTCGTCGGTCGGCTCTTCGGCCGCTCGGCGCCGGCACGACTGGCCGCCGAGAACGCTCTGCGTCATCCGCAGCGCAGCTCGCGGGCGACGATCGGGCTCGTGATCGGGGTCACCCTCATCACGATGTTCGGTGTCGCGGTCGCCAGCTTCGAGCAGATCATCCACGACGCGCAGAAGGCGCAGCCCGAGGTCTACCAGGGAACCGAGCAACTGCTCACGGGCATCGTCACGGTGTTCTCGGTGCTGATCGGTTTCAGCGGCCTCATCGCCGCCGTGGGGCTCGTCAACAACCTGTCGTTGAGCGTGCTGCAGCGCATCCGCGAGCTGGGGTTGCTGCGGGCGCTCGGATTCTCGGTGGCGCAGATCCGTCGGATGATCCTCACCGAGAGCGCGCAGCTCACCTTCTCGGCGGTGCTGCTCGGCCTCGTGCTGGGCGCCTTCTACGGCTGGGTGGGAGCGCAGTCGATGCTCGGCTCGATCAACGGGAGCCCGGGGCTGGTGTTCCCGGCGATCCCGTGGCTGATCGTCGCGATCGTGGTCGGGGCGGGGGCTGCTCTCACCGCGATCGCATCGTGGGCGCCCACCCGTCGGGCGACGCGGGTGTCGCCGATCACAGCGCTCGCCGTGGAGTGACGCGTCGCGACCTGATGTCTCCCGGCTCCCGGGAGAGTCCAAGAAACCTCACAGCGATGCATGTGAGAAGGCTCAGGCACAAGGCCCGCGTCATGCAGCGGATTCGAGCTTCGATCCCCGATACTGAGATGCCCTCGAAGGTCGAGGACGTGTTGGAGGAAACCAGATGAACGGCGCGCTTGCCGGCATCCACCTGATCGGCGGCTGGTTGCCGATCGTGGTGAATCTCGCCGCGGCCGGGCTGCTGATCGCCGTCGTGATCTGGCTTGCCGTACCCGTGAAGCCGGGGCTGCGCCGTCGCGGGGCGGTGTCAGCAGCGGTCGGTGCGGCCGCCGGTGCGGCCCTCGGCTGGCTGCTCTGCTGGCTGCTCTCGGATCAGCTCAATCTCTTCGAGGTCTCGCTCACACCCACCTCGCGCGCCTGGGTGGTTGCGGCCTTCGCGGCCGTCGGGATCGCCGTCGTGGCGCTGGTCCGGCGCGGCTCCGGCCGCACCGCGGGCCGGAGGATCGACCGCCCCGCCCTCCGCCGGACGGTGGCCTCGCTCGCCGCCGTCACCGCCGTGCTGGCGGGGGCCCTGGGCGTCAATGCCGACTTCGGTCAGTACACGACGGTCGGATCGCTCGTCGACACCGCGATCGCCCCGCCATTGCCCACGCGCGTGCTCGCCGACCAACTGTCCGGCGCTCCCGGGGCGGTCCGGACGAGTTCACACCATTCGGCCGCGCTCTGGCGCACCGCAGCCGACCCCGCGGCACCGAGTCACGGGATCGTCGGTTCGGTCAGCATCCCGGCCACCGTGTCGCACTTCCCCGCGCGCGGCGCGTACGTGTACCTGCCTCCGGCGGCGCTCGTGCCGCATCCCGTCGCGTTGCCCGTGTTCATCATGATGTCGGGTCAGCCCGGTTCGCCGGCGAATGTGATCTCGTCGGGTCAGATCGCCGCGGTGTTCGACGCCTTCGCACGCTCGCACGGCGGGATCGCCCCGATCGTGGTCGCCCCCGACCAGCTCGGCGCCCCCAGCCGCAACCCGATGTGCGTCAACGGCTTGCTCGGCGCATCCGAGAGCTATCTGACCGTCGATGTGCCGAACTGGATCCGTACGCACCTGACGGTGCAGGCGGCCCCGGGCGCGTGGGCGATCGGCGGTTTCTCGCAGGGTGGGACCTGCTCGATCCAGCTCGGGGCGGCGCATCCGGAACTGTTCTCGGCGATCGTCGACATCTCGGGTCAGCTGGCGCCGAAGAACGGCGGAGTCGCCCAGACCACGGCGATCGGCTTCGGCGGGAACTCGGCGGCGTACCGCGCCGCGCTCCCGGAAGCCGTGATGACCCGCCACGCGCCGTACCGCCACACCGTTGCGGTGTTCGGTGTCGGCGAGCTCGACAGCCGGTACGGACCGGTGGCCGCGCGCATGACGGCCGCGGCGCAGGCCGCCGGAATGGTCGCGACCGAGGCGGTGTCGCCCGGAACCGGTCACGACTGGCACACCGTGCAGTGGGTGCTCACCCACGCGATGACGGCCGTCTATCAGCAGCTCGGGCTGGTGAGCGCCTCATGAGCGCGGCTGCGGTGACGGCGCGGGACGCGCCGGCCCGGGCGCGCCGTCGGGTGGGATTCTGGCTCAGCCAGCTGCGCAATCGGCCCGTCACGATCGGCATCGCCGTCGTGCTGATCGTCGTCTGGATCATCGCTCTGGGAACGGGACGGCAAGGCCCCTTCGCGCCGGCGCTGGCCGGTATCGGCCCGCATCTGCTGCAGCAGCGCCACTGGTGGGGGCTGTTCACCTCCCTCGTCGATGCCGGCACGATCGTCCAGCTGATCATCGCCGTGATCGCGACGCTGCTCGCGGTCGGCACCGCGGAGCGCCTCATGGGCTCGCTCAGGACGGCGATCGCCTTCGTGGTGACGGGGCTGATCGCGACGGCGGCCGGCGTCGGCCTCGTCACCCTCGGGATGCAGTTCCACGAGTTCTGGTCGACCTCGGTTCACGGCGTCGTGACCCTCGATCCGCTCACCCCGATCGCGGGGACGCTGGCCTGGGCGAGCGCCTGGGCGACAACCCTGTGGCGCCGGCGGTTCCGCACCATCCTGATCGCGTCCGCGTCCGCTCTGCTGTTGTATTCCGGGCAGCCGGCCGACCTGTACCTGCTGGTCGCGATCGGCCTGGGTATCGGCCTCGGCGCACTCACCCACCGGGAACGCGGTCCGGTGCTGTGGCGCGGGTCCCGGCACGAGACGCGCACGCTGCTCGCGGTGACGACCGTCATCCTGGCGATCGGCCCCCTGCTGACCGTGCTCTCGGCCACCCGGTACGGCGTCCTGTCGCCTCTCGGGGTGGCGATCTCGAACGCGTCGCCGTCGGGCGTCGACCACGCCATCGGCTGCATCGCCGGGCGCATCGCGCCGGGGTGCGTCAGCCAGCTCACGCACCTGCCGCTGCACAGCGTCGGTGCCACCCTCGTCTCGCTCCTGCCGCTCGCGCTCATGGTCGTGCTCGCTCGCGGCCTGCTCGCCGGGCGCCGTGCGGCTCTGGGGCTGCTGGTCGTCATGCTCGTCGCCGAGAGCCTGCTCGCGGCCTGGTACCTCGGCGTCGTGCCCGCCTTTGGCTCGGCCTACGCGTTGCCCTTCGCTCCGCAACGCCAAGCCGAACTCGCTCTCTGGCTGGTTGTCAGTGCGCTCGTGCCCCTCGCCTTCGCGGTGGTTCTCATCACCCAGCGCCGTGCCTTCCCCGTTCGCACCTCGCCGTCGAGCATCCGGCGCTACCTCGCGGCGATCGCCGGTGCGGTGATCGTGCCCAGTGCGCTCTACCTCGGTTTCGGCTGGATGCTGCGGGCGGGCTTCAGCCCGGTGCCGAGCTTCGGCGAACTGCTGTCCAACCTGCCGCAGCGATTCATCCCGATCGAGTTCCTGAGCGAGGAACGACGTGACTTCCGACCGGTTTCGCCCCTGGCTCACCTGGTGACCCAGAGCGTCGGACCCCTGTTCTGGATCGCCGTCGTGGTCGCGACCGTGCTTTTCCTCCGTGCCCGCAGCGAGGCGGTCGCCGACTCCGCGGAGCACACCAAGCTGCGCGAACTGCTGGCCGTCGGTTCCGGAACCCTCGGCTTCATGAGCACCTGGGAGGGCAACCGGCTCTGGCTCGACCACAGCGGGACCTTCGGTATCGCCTACCGCGTGGTCAACGGCTATGCCGTGACGACATCCGACCCGATCGGTCGCGCCGCGGATCCGGATGCCGCGCTCACCGAGTTCCTCGCGTTCTGCGACTCGGCCGCCTGGACCCCGGTCTTCTACAGCGTTCACGAGGAGTGGCGGGACCGCCTTGCGGCCCGCGGCTGGAGCTCGATCCCGGTTGCACAAGAGACCACCATCGATCCGCGCGCCTTCACCCTCGAAGGCAAGGTCATGCACGATGTGCGCTACTCGGTCAACCGCGCGGCGCGTGAGGGCATCCGTGCCGTCTGGGCGCGGTGGGACGAGCTGCCGCACCGGGTCGCACGGCAGATCTCGGCCCTCTCCGAGGAGTGGATGTCGGAGAAGGACCTCCCCGAGCTGGGCTTCACGCTCGGCGGCCTCGATGAGTTGAGCGACGACGAGGTGCTGGTCGGCGTCGCCCTCGACGAGGCGGATGTCGTGCAGGCCGTGACCAGCTGGCTTCCGGTGCGTCGTGACGGCGTCATCGTCGGGCGCACGCTCGACTTCATGCGGCGCAACCCGCAGGGGGCGAACGGCGTCATGGAGTTCCTGATCGCCGACGGCCTGCGGCTGCTCGGCGAGCAGGGACTCGAGCTCGCCAGCCTGTCGGGCTCGCCGCTGGCCGCTTCGGCCGACGGCCCGCAGGCGACGGGCGCGCTCGCCCGCGTGCTGCGGCTGGTCGGCCGGATGCTGGAACCGGTCTACGGCTTCAGCTCACTCCTGCGGTTCAAGCGCAAGTTCGCGCCCACCCTGCACTCCATGTACCTGTCGTACCGCGATCCGGTTCAGCTGCCCGGAATCGGCATGGCGATCGCACGCTGCTACCTGCCGACCATGACGCTCCGCCAGGCGACCCGCGCCTTCGGGGGCCGCGGCTGAGGTCTGCGGTCACGACCGTGGACGGCGGTGCTACCCTTGTGATGTGCGCTTCGGCTTGCTTCTTCTTAGCTGCCGCGACGAGGTCTAGTTCGGCCAGGCCCTCTCGTCGCGGAGTTTCGTCGTTGCCTGACACCTCCAGACTCACGAAGAGAAGCCAGAGAAGCCGAAGACCATGAAGAACACCCAGCAGCCCTCGGGCATGCCGATCCACCGTTACCGTTCGTATTCGGAGCAGTTCGCCACGGAACTGCCCGATCGCACCTGGCCGTCGAAGGTCATCACGAAGGCGCCGATGTGGTGCGCCGTCGACCTGCGCGACGGCAACCAGGCCCTCATCGACCCGATGAGCCCGGAGCGCAAGCGCATCATGTTCGAGTTGCTCGTCAAGATGGGCTACAAGCAGATCGAGGTCGGGTTCCCGTCGGCGAGTCAGACCGACTTCGACTTCGTCCGGATGCTCATCGAGGAGGGCCTCATCCCGGATGACGTGGTCATCCAGGTGCTCACCCAGGCCCGTGAGGAGCTCATCGCGCGCACCTTCGAGAGCATCAAGGGCGCCAAGCAGGCCATCGTGCACCTGTACAACTCGACGAGCATCCTGCAGCGGGACGTCGTGTTCCGCACCGACAAGGCGGGCGTCATCGACATCGCCCTGCAGGGCGCGCGCTGGTGCAAGCAGTACGAGGCCACGGTTCCCGGAACGGTCGTGTACTACGAGTACTCGCCCGAGAGCTACACGGGCACCGAGCTCGAGTTCGCCGTCGAGGTCTGCAACCGCGTGCTCGAGGTGCTGCAGCCGACCCCCGAACGCAAGGTCATCATCAACCTGCCGTCCACGGTCGAGATGGCGACCCCCAATGTGTACGCCGACTCGATCGAGTGGATGTCGCGGCACCTGGACCACCGCGAGAACGTGATCGTCAGCCTGCATCCGCACAACGACCGCGGCACCGCGGTGGCTGCGGCCGAGCTGGGCTACCAGGCCGGGGCCGACCGCATCGAGGGCTGCCTGTTCGGCAACGGCGAGCGCACCGGCAACGTCGACCTCGTCGCGCTGGGCATCAACCTGTTCACTCAGGGGATCGATCCTGAGATCGACTTCAGCGACCTCGACGAGGTGCGCCGCACCGCCGAGTACTGCAACCAGCTGCGGGTGCACGAGCGCTCGCCGTGGGCGGGCGACCTGGTCTACACGGCCTTCAGCGGCAGCCACCAGGACGCCATCAAGAAGGGCTTCGAGGCGATGGATGCGGAGGCGGCCCGTCGTGGCGTGCCGGTCTCCGAGCTCGAATGGGCGGTTCCGTATCTGCCCGTCGATCCCAAGGACCTGGGGCGCGGCTATGAAGCCGTGGTGCGCGTGAACTCCCAGTCGGGCAAGGGCGGCGTCGCCTACCTGCTCAAGGCGGACCACGCCCTCGATCTGCCGCGCCGCCTGCAGATCGAGTTCAGCGGAGTCGTGCAGGCCAAGACCGATGCCGAGGGCGGCGAGGTGACGAGCGAGGAGATCTGGGAGATCTTCCAGGACGAGTACCTGCCGGCGCCGGCGCATCGTCCCGACGACAAGTGGGGACGCTACGAGCTGCTGTCGACCCGGACGGCGAGCGACATGTCCGGATCCGTCCAGTTGGATGTGCGGCTGCGGGTCGGCGACGAGGTCGAGGAGGCACGCGGCGTCGGCAACGGTCCGATCGCCGCCTTCCTCGAGATCATGGCCGAGCAGGGGCACGATCTGAAGCTCTACGACTACGTCGAGCACACCCTCTCGGAGGGCGGGGATGCCCTGGCCGCCGCGTACGTCGAGCTGCAGGTGGGCGACAAGCGGCTCTGGGGCGTCGGCATCGACGGCGACATCTCGACGGCATCGCTCAAGGCGGTCGTCTCGGCGGTGAACCGCGCCGTGCGCACCGAGGCGGGCGACCGGCAGCTCGTCGGGGCGTAACCGCCCGGACGGCGTCGACTTCGCGGTCGCGCTGCGGCGCCGAGACCTGTGTCTCGCGCCGCGGCGCGGCCTGCCGCGCGCCGCTCGTACGGGTCCTAGGCGTCCCGGTTGTCGCCGCCGGTCGCGCCACTGTCCATGTCGCCGGCCGCGCCGCGACCGGCCGCGCCATCCCGAGTCGCGCCTCGCACCCCGCGCCGCAGGGGCCGCTGCTCGGGCAGCGTCCAGTGGAACAGCACCGCGAGCACCCGCACCGTGAAGGTCAGCACGACGCAGACGACGGCGCCGACCCACGGCGCCGCACCGGCCGCCACGAGGGCGACCAGGCTCGCGGCGCCCACGAGCGCAGCGACGGCGTAGAGCGATCCGACCTGCATGAGCGCGATCGGCACGTTGAGCAGCAGGTCGCGCAGGATCGAGCCCCCGACCGCCGAGACGGCGCCCACGAAGACGGCGGGGATCGCCGGGAGCCCGAGGGCCAGCGCGGTGGTCGTCCCGATCGCGCCGAACAGCCCGATCGTGAGGGCGTCGAGTGCGGTGATGAGCGCGTGGATGCGGGTGAGGATCCGCTGCAGCAGCATCCCGATCAGGGCGGACGCGGTCGCGACCGGCAGGTACCAGTTGCTCAGCAGGGCCTGCGGGATCTCACTCAACAGGATGTCGCGCAGGATGCCGCCCCCGAAACCGGTCGCGACCCCGATGATCGCGACGCCGAGCAGGTCGAGCCGCCTGTCGCGGAACTGGGCGGCGAACAGGGCGCCCTGCAGGCTCCCGATCCCGACGGCGAGCAGGTTGGCCCAGAGGGGGATGCTGACGATGGCGCTCATGGCTCGTCCGTACCACCGGGAGAGCCGCGGCGAGCATCCGCGACATCGAGGCGCGCGGCGTCGGCCGCAGCGTACTGGGCGAACGTCTGCCGACCGAATCCGGGGAGCGCGGTCGTGTGGTCGCCGCGGCGCATCGCCCTGCCCATCCCGCCGGGTACGGGGAGGTTCCAGATCGGTCGGTGGGTGCCGTGGGCGCGCTGCCAGATCTCGGCGAACTCGCGCACGGGACGCGTCTCCGGCCCGCCGATGTCGGCGACCCGGCCGGCCGGGCGACTCGCCGCGAGTTCGGTGAGGCGCTCGGCGACCTCGTCGACGGCGATCGGCTGATCGAGCACGTCGAGCGAGATCAGCACGGGGAGGTGTCGCTGCGGACGGAACACGGCGGCGACGAAGTCGTGGAACTGCGTCGCTCGCAGGATCGTGAACGGGATGCCCGATGCTTCGATCAGTCGCTCGCAGGCGAGCTTGTCGCGGTAGTAGCCGAGCGGCACCTCGTCGACGCCGACGATCGAGATGTAGATGAGGTGAGCGACACCGGCCGGCTTCGCGGCGTCGAGGAGATGTGTGGTCTGCGCCGCATCGGACCTGCCGGTCGTCGCGAGATGGAGCACCGTGTCGACGCCGGTCAGCGCATCGGCGAGCCCGGATCCGGTCGACAGGTCGCCGGTCGCGCGCCCTTCTCCGGGGCGTCGGCTGAGCACGCGCACTTCGTGCCCGGCGGAGCGCAGCAGGGTTGTGGTCGGTCGGCCGAGGCCGCCGGTCCCTCCTGTGACGAGCACCGTCATCCGATGGACCTCCTCGGTGTCATGAGCGATCGCTCACAGCCGCTCGAACAGCCCCGGGTACTCGACGACGAAGCCCGCGAGGTCGACCGTGATGTCGCGGCTGAAGTCGGAGTCGAGCGACTCGTAGCGGTACAGGTCCTCGTCGAGCCGGGTGTAGCGCTGCGCGTCGGGCAGCACCGTCAGGTCCTCGAAGTCGATGTACGCCATGACGAGGTCGGCCTCCTCGCCGATCGCGAGATCGAGCCGGCGGATCGGCAGCGAGTTGGTGAACGGTGTGCCCGAGAGGTCGACGTCGATGCACTCGTCGAGATCGGATCGCCACTCGCCGTCGACCGTCCACTCGCCTTTGCCGTCGGACTCCACCTCGAGCGCGCGCTCGCCGGTCGCCGCCTCGAGACGCAGCCGGCGGAAGGTCCAGTCGCGGTCGCACACCAGCTCGTAGCTGAATCGGCCCCGGGCCGAGTCGATCACGGACTGCGCCCGCACGGTCGGCCCTTCCTCCACATGCAATCGCTCGAGCGAGTCGATCTCGATTCCACGCCACACGAAGTCCGCCACGGTGTGAGTCTGGCACGCCTTCCAGCTGCGGAGGACGAGCGCCTGGGAGAATGGGCGCATGCCCACCTACCGCGACGAAGCCGTCGTGCTGCGCACCCACAAGCTGGGCGAAGCCGACCGCATCGTCACGATGCTGAGCAAGCAGCACGGCAAGATCCGCGCGGTCGCCAAGGGCGTGCGGCGCACCGGCTCGCGCTTCGGCGCCCGGCTCGAGCCGTTCATGGTGGTCGACGCGCAGTTCTACATCGGGCGTTCGCTCGACATCGTGCAGCAGGCCGAGTCCCTGGGCTCCTACGGGGCGGACATCGTGGCCGACTACCCGAGCTTCACCGCGGCCAACGCGATGGTCGAGACCGCCGACCGGCTCAGCGACCACGAGGTGACCCCGCAGCACTACCTGCTGCTCGTGGGGGCGCTGCGCTCCCTGGCCAAGGCGGAGCATTCGCCCGGGCTGACGCTCGATTCCTACCTGCTGCGGGCGCTGTCCATCGCCGGATGGGCGCCGAGCTTCGTCGACTGCGCCGTGACGGGGGCGCCGGGGCCGCACACCGCGTTCGTCGTGCAGCTCGGCGGTGTCGTCAGCGACGAGGTCGCGCCGCACGGAGCACCTCGACTGGATGCCGAGACCCTGGGCCTGCTCGCCGCGCTGCTGGCGGGGGAGTGGTCCGCCGCCGAGGCCGCCGACGAGCGCGCGAAGGCGCAGGCCAGCGGGGTCGTCGCCGCGTATACCCAGTTCCACCTCGAGCGGGGGCTGCGCTCGCTGGAACACCAGGATCGGACCATCGCGTGACGCCGGTTCCGAAGACCCACAAGGACGCCGTCGACTTCAAGCCCGTCGACTGGACCGGGCTCTATCCGCCGAAGCTGCCCGCCGCGGCGGTTCCCGGCCACGTGGCGATCGTCATGGATGGCAACGGCCGCTGGGCCAACCGCCAGGGCCTCACGCGCATCGAAGGCCACCGCGCCGGGGAGGCGGCCTTGCTGGATGTCGTGGCCGGCGCGATCCAGATCGGCGTCAAGCACCTCAGCGTCTACGCCTTCTCGACCGAGAACTGGTCGCGCAGCCCCGACGAGGTGCGGTTCCTGATGGGCTTCAACCGCGATGTGCTGCACCGCCGCCGCGACCAGCTCAACGACTGGGGGGTGCGGGTGCGCTGGGCGGGACGCCGACCGCGGCTGTGGCGTTCGGTCATCGACGAGCTGCAGTTCGCGGAGCGGCTCACCGCGCACAACTCGACCCTCACGCTCACGATGTGCGTCAACTACGGGGGCCGCAACGAGATCACGGATGCCGTGCGCGCGATCGCCGAGGAGGTGCGGTCGGGGAGGCTGAAGCCGTCCGGCATCAGCGAGCGCACCATCCAGAAGCACCTGTACATCCCGGACGTGCCCGATGTCGACCTGTTCGTGCGCAGTTCGGGCGAGCAGCGCACGAGCAACTTCCAGCTCTGGCAGAGCGCGTATGCCGAGATGGTGTTCCTCGACACCCTCTGGCCGGACTTCTCGCGGCAGGAACTCTGGCATGCGATCGAGCTGTACGCGTCACGGACGCGGCGGTTCGGCGGCGCGGTCGACGCCCCGTCCGTCTGACGGGCGACCCGCGGTCGCGGGCAGGCGCCGCTGGGGCCCGGATCGACTGATTCTTAACTCGGGGCGCGCGGGTGCAGGCGGTTCAGGGACATCCATGGGCGGTGGGGGGTGTGGGCCCGGATTTCGGGGTTCTTCCTGAACGGCCGGCGCAGGGAGCCACCGGCCGGTGCGCGGCTCGCGAGCCGCGACCCGGCGCGACGGGCGAGACACGGTCCCACCCGGGTTTGAGTCGCCACGACCCGAAGTGATAGACTCTGTTCTGGTCACAATGACCTTTACTGAGGATGTGGATTCGGATGCCGATCGGCCTCGCGGTCTCGACCGTGATCTTCGCGCTGCGGCCCGATTCGTCGCGGCCGGATGAGCCCAGCATCCTGTCGATCCCGCTCGTGCGCCGCACGCGCGATCCCTTCGCGGGGAGATGGTCGTTGCCCGGTGGCGTCGCCGACGACGACGAGAGCCTCGCCGACACCGCGGCGCGCAAGCTCTACGAGACCACCCAGCTCGCCCCGGCCTACCTCGAGCAGCTCTACGCCTTCGGCGACGTCGATCGGGCCTGGAGCGGTCGCGTGGTGAGCGTCGTCTACTGGGCCCTCGTGCGATCCGAGCTCGCCGATCAGGCCGCTGAGGGCGAGAACGTGCGCTGGTTCGCGGCCGACGAGCTGCCCGACCTCGCCTTCGACCACAACCGGATCGTCGAGTACGCGCTCTGGCGCCTGCGCAACAAGATGGAGTACTCGCGCATCGCCCACGCCTTCCTCGGCGAGACGTTCACGCTCGCCGAGCTGCGCCGGGTGCACGAGATCGTGCTCCAGCGCACCCTGGATCCGGCCAACTTCCGCCGGCAGATCGAGTCTTCCGCGACCGTCGTCGCGACCGACGAGGTCGTCTCGGGCGGACGCCACCGCCCACCCCGTCTGTACCGCTACGACACCACCATCCGACTGGCCGACAACGGCCCCCTGGGAGGCTGACATGCCCTCGATCGCCCTGACCATCCAGGCGGCCCCCGCCGCCGCGTGCACCCCCGAGCTCGCGAAGCAGCCGTGGAGCTTCGACACCGTCCCGGGCTACGGCCCCGGCTCGTCGATGGGCGACGTCATCCCGGCGGGTGCGCCTCGCCAGGGCGGCCTGCCCGCCGAGTACCAGCGGGCCACCACCGAGGAGCTGCACGAGCGGATCCGCGCCGCGAAGGCCGCCCTCGGCGACCGCGTCGTGATCCTCGGCCACTTCTACCAGCGCGACGAGATCGTGCAGCATGCCGACTTCCTCGGCGACTCGTTCCAACTCGCGAACGCGGCCCAGACCGTGCCGAACGCCGAGACCATCGTGTTCTGCGGGGTGCACTTCATGGCCGAGACGGCCGACATCCTGGCGCAGCAGCACCAGCGGGTGATCCTGCCCAACCTGGCCGCGGGCTGCTCGATGGCCGACATGGCCGACAGCGACTCGGTCGAGGAGTGCTGGGAGCAGCTCGAAGCCCTCTACGGCACCGAGCCGGATGCCGAGGGCCGCGCCCCGATCATCCCCGTCACCTACATGAACAGCTCGGCCGCTCTCAAGGCGTTCTGCGGCCGGCACGGCGGAATCGTCTGCACCAGCTCGAACGCCGAGACGGTGCTCGAGTGGGCCTTCGAGCGCGGGCAGCGGGTGCTGTTCTTCCCGGATCAGCACCTCGGCCGCAACACCGCCAAGAAGATGGGCGTGCCGCTGGAGCGCATGCCGATGTGGAACCCACGCGGCCCGCTCGGCGGCAACACCGCCGAGCAGCTGCTCGACGCGAGGGTCGTGCTGTGGCACGGCTTCTGCTCGGTGCACAAGCGCTTCACGGTCGAGCAGGTCGAGCGGGCGCGCGCCGAGCACCCGGGTGTGCGGGTGATCGTGCATCCGGAGTGCCCGATGGCGGTCGTCGACGCGGCCGACGAGGCCGGCTCGACCGACTACATCCGCCGGGCGGTCGCCGCCGCGACCGAGCCGACGACCTTCGCGATCGGCACCGAGGTCAACATGGTCAACCGGCTCGCGGCCGAGTTCCCGCAGCACGAGATCTTCTGCCTCGATCCGGTGGTCTGCCCGTGCTCGACGATGTACCGCATCCACCCCGGGTACCTGGCCTGGGTGCTCGAGGGCCTGGTGAACGGCGAGACGCACAACGTGATCGAGGTTCCGGATGCGGTGGCCGCCGACGCGCGCGTCGCCCTCGAGCGCATGCTCGCCTCGCGACCCGCCGGGTCGGTGCCGGCACCCGCAGCGCCGCACGGAGCCTGAGATGGCGCGCATCGTCGTCGTCGGTACCGGCATCGCGGGCCTCGTCACCGCCTACCGCGCGATGACGCGCGGCGGCCACGAGGTCATGCTGGTCACCAAGGCCGAGCTCGCCGAGAGCAACACCCGCTACGCGCAGGGCGGGATCGCCGCGGCGATGTTCCCCGACGACAGCGTCGCCGCGCATGTCGCCGACACGCTCCGCGCCGGGGCCGGGCTGTGCGATCCGGTCGCGGTCGAGGTGCTGTGCAGCGAGGGTCCGCGCCGCATCCGCGAGCTGATCGCGCTCGGCGTCGAGTTCGACCGGATCGACGGCGAACTCGCCCGCGGTCACGAGGCGGCGCACTCGCGACGTCGCGTGCTGCACGCGGGCGGCGATGCGACGGGCCTCGCCATCGAGCTCGCCCTGCTGCGCGCGGTCGCCGGGCTCGCCATCGAGGTACACGAGCACACCTTCCTGCGCGATCTCGTGCTCGATGCCGGGCAGCGGGTCATCGGGATCGACGCGATCGCGCCCGACGGACGGCCGCTGCGCCTGCTCGGGGACGCGGTCGTGCTGGCCACGGGCGGAGCCGGTCAGCTCTACCGGCACACCACCAACCCCGGGGTGACCACCGGCGACGGCATCGCCGCGGCCGCGCGCGCCGGCGCCGTGCTGGCCGACCTCGAGTTCTACCAGTTCCACCCGACCTCGCTCGCGGTTCCCGGCGACCCGCTGGTCTCGGAGGCCGTGCGCGGCGAGGGCGCCGTGCTGCTCGACGAGAGCGGGCGCCGCTTCATGCTCGAGGTGCATCCGGATGCCGAACTCGCCCCCCGCGACATCGTCGCGCGGGCGATCGCGGCCACGATGGCCGCCCAGGGCGGCCGCCCCGCCCTCCTCGACGCCCGGATGCTCGGCCGCACCCGGCTGGAGGAGCGCTTCCCCGGCATCACGGCGGTGTGCCGCGAGCACGGGATCGACTGGGCGAGCGAGCCCGTTCCGGTGACGCCCGCCGCCCACTACTGGATGGGCGGCATCCACACCGACATCGACGGGCGCAGCTCGATCCCGGGCCTGTACGCGGTCGGCGAGGCAGCCCACACGGGTGTGCACGGCGCGAATCGGCTGGCGTCGAACTCGTTGCTCGAGTCGCTCGTCTTCGCCTGGCGCGCGGCGGAGGCGCTCGACGCGGACGGTTCGCCGGTGCCCCGCGCCGAGCCGCAGCGGCCGGCAGGAGAACTGCCGTCGAGCCTTCGCCTGAGCCGCTCGCAGCTGCAGGAGCTGATGTGGCGCCAGGTCGGACTCGAGCGGGATGCGGCCGGTCTCGAGGCGGCGGCATCGCGCCTGGACGAGTGGAGCCGGGGCGACACCGCCCGCGACCAGGAACCGCGCACGGTGCGCGAGCTCGAGAACCGCAATCTGCTCGACCTCGCCCGGCTCATGACCGCCGCGGCCCTCGTGCGTGAGGAGTCGCGCGGCGCGCATCACCGGTCCGACTTCCCCGAGACCAGCGCCGCGTTCGCGGCCGACACCCTGGAGGTGGTCCGATGAACCCCGTCGATGAGGTGATCCTCCGCGCGCTCGCCGAAGACGCGCCGTGGGGCGACGTGACCTCGGAGGTCTTCCTTCCCGAGTCGGCCAGGGCCGTGGCCGGTCTCGCCGCGCGCGAAGCGGGAGTGCTCAGCGGCATCCGGGTCTTCGCGCGGGTGTTCGAACTCGTCGACCCCGGCACGAGCGTCGAGCTGCTCGCGTACGACGGCGAGCGGTTCGAGCCCGGCGACGCGCTCGCCCGCGTCGACGGGTCGGCCCGCTCTGTGTTGCGGGCCGAGCGGATCGGTCTCAACCTCATCCAGCGGATGTCGGGAATCGCCACCCTGACCGCCCGCTTCGTCGCCGAGGCGGCCGGCACCGGGGCGCGCATCGTCGACACCCGCAAGACCACCCCGGGGCTGCGTGCGCTCGAACGCCAGGCGGTGCGCGACGGCGGCGGACACAACCACCGCTTCTCGCTCTCGGATGCCGTGCTCGCCAAGGACAACCACCTGGCGGTGCTCGCCGCCTCGGGTCGCGAGCTCGGCGACGCGATCCGCGAGGCGCGCACCCGCATCGGGCACACCACGCACCTCGAGGTCGAGGTCGATCGCCTGGACCAGATCGAGACGGTGGTCGCCGCGGGCGTCGACACGATCATGCTCGACAACTTCACCGTCGACGAGCTGCGCGAGGGGGTCGCGATCGTCGCCGGCCGAGCCCTGATCGAGGCCAGTGGCGGCGTCTCACTCGACACGGTCGCCGCGATCGCCCGCACCGGCGTCGACCTGATCTCGGTCGGCGCGCTCACCCACGGGGTCCGCGCACTCGACCTGGGTCTGGATGTCGAGGTCGTTGCGTGATCTACCTCGACCATGCTGCGACCGGCCCGGTTCGCCGCGAGGTGCTCGAGGCGATGTGGCCGTACCTCACCGGCGAGTTCGGCAACCCGAGCAGCCACCACGAGCTGGGGGAGCAGGCGGCCCGGGCGCTGGCGGCGGCCCGCGAGACGATCGCGGCGCAGCTCGACTGCCGCGCCTCGGAGCTGATCTTCACCTCGGGCGGAACGGAGGCCGACAACCTCGCCGTCAAGGGCATCGCTCTGGCACAGCCGCGCGGGCGCCGCATCCTCACGACGGCGATCGAGCACGAGGCGGTGCTCGAGAGCTGCGACTATCTGCGCCGCCTGCACGGGTTCACGATCGTCGAGGTCCCGGTCGACCGCGAGGGACTCGTCGATGCGGCCGCCCTCGCGCGGCTGCTGACCCCCGACACGACCCTGGTGAGCATCGCGCACGCCAACAACGAGATCGGCACGATCCAGCCGGTCGCCGAGCTGGCCGCCCTCGCGCGGGCGCAGGGCGTCCCGTTCCACACCGACGCGGTGCAGTCCGCGGGCTGGCTCGAGGTGGGTCTTCGCCGGCTCGGGGTCGACGCGCTCTCGGTCGCGGGACACAAGCTGGGGGCGCCGAAGGGGATCGGCGTGCTCGCGCTCCGGTCCGGCACCCCGCTCGAGCCCCTGCTGCACGGTGGCGGGCAGGAGCGCGGACGCCGGTCGGGCACCGAGAACGTCGCGGCGATCGTCGGCCTGGCGGTGGCGATGCGGCTCGCGGCGGCGTCCCGGCCAGAGGCGGCCGCCGTCGAGGCGGTGCGCGACGCCCTCATCGACGGCATCCTCGCGGACGTGCCGACCGCCCGCCTGACCGGACCGCGCGCGCGACGACTGCCCAACTCGGCCTCGTTCGTGTTTCCCGGCACCAGCGGCGAGGCGGTGCTGCTGCGTCTCGAGGCGCACGGGATCGTCTGCTCGAGCGGCTCGGCCTGCGCGGCGGGCAGCGACGAGCCTTCGCACGTGCTGCTCGCGACCGGTGTTTCCGCCGAACTCGCTCAGACCGCCGTGCGGTTCACGCTCGGCTACGACAGCACGCGGGCGGATGCCGATCAGGCGGTGCGAGGCGTGCGCGAGGCCATCGACGCGTTGCTGGCCCACTGAGGCGACGGCCACGAACCGCCGGGTGGTCTCTTGTGGCCGCTGCCGCCGCCGACCATCATCGGGGGATGACGTCCGACTCCCTCGCCGCCGCGATCACCCAGTTCGGCGATCCGCGCGGCTACCTCGCGGTCGCTTCGATCGGCATCCCGCCCCGGGATGCCGTCGATGCTCTCCGCGCCGACCTGGACGCCTGGGCCGCCGCCCAGCGCGACCCGCAGGGCTACGACCCCGTGATCGCCCGCACCCGCGGGCACTACGCCCGGCTGGTCGGGGTTCCCGAGTCGCGCGTCGCGCAGGGGTCGCAGACCTCCGTGCTCACCTCCCTGGTCGCGGCGGCCGTTCCCGACGGGGCCGAGGTGCTCGTGGCGGACGGCGACTTCTCGTCGATCGAGTTCCCGTTCCTGCAGCGGCCCGGCATCCGGGTGCGCTCGGTTCCCCTCGAGGCGCTGGCCGACTCGATCGCCGACGACACCTGGCTGGTCGTCTTCTCGTTCGTGCAGTCCGCGACCGGGGTGATCGCCGATGTCGAGGGGATCCGCGCGGCCGCGGCCCGCACCGGCACGATGACCTTCTGCGACTTCACCCAGGCGGCGGGGGTGCATCCGGTCGATGCGGCGCTCTTCGACATCACGGTGTGCCACAGCTACAAGTGGCTGTGCGCGCCGCGCGGGGTCGCCTTCCTGACGGTGAGCGAGCGGATCGATCCGCTGCTGACCCCGCTGCAGGCGGGCTGGTACGCGGGTGACGACGTGTGGTCGAGCGTCTACGGCCCGGCGATGGCGCTCGCCCGCGACGCGCGGCGGTTCGACGTCTCGCCGGCCTGGCAGGCCTGGATCGGCGCCGAGCAGTCCATCGGCCTGTTCGCCGGTCTCGACCTGGCGGAGGTCTGGGATCTCACCTCGGGACTGGGCGACCAGTTGTGCGAGGCGCTCGGCATTCCGTTGCAGCATCAGGCGATCGTCACCTGGCCGGATGCCTCGGGTCACGACCTCAGGAAGCTGATCGACGCCGGCGTCCGCGTCTCCGGCCGCGCGGGGCGTCTGCGCGCGTCGTTCCACCTCTGGAACGACCCCAGCGACGTCGTCCGGGTGGTGCAGGCGCTGCGCTCCTGAGCGCGGCGGGGCCGGTCGCAGATCGTCGATAGGCTGATCACGCACATCGCGACCGCGCAGCCAGCGCGGCTGACCCCTGGAGTTCACCTCGTGGCCACGCCCAATCCGCTCGATTCGATCATCTCCCTCGCGAAGCGCCGTGGCTTCGTCTACCAGTCGGGGGAGATCTACGGGGGATCCCGCTCGGCCTGGGACTACGGCCCGCTCGGCGCCGCGCTGAAAGAGAACATCAAGCGCGAGTGGTGGAAGTTCATGGTGCAGGGGCGCGACGACATCGTCGGCATCGACTCCTCGATCATCCTTCCCCGCCAGGTCTGGGAGGCATCCGGTCACGTCGAGGTGTTCTCGGACCCTCTGATCGAGTCGCTGCACACCCACAAGCGCTACCGGGCCGACCATCTGCTGGAGGCCTACGAGGAGAAGCACGGGCATCCGCCGGTGAACGGCCTCGCCGACATCCGCGACCCCGATACCGGCCAGCCCGGCGCCTGGACGGAGCCGCGCAACTTCTCCGGCCTGCTCAAGACCTTCCTCGGTGCGGTGGACGACGAGGACGGCCTCGCCTACCTGCGCCCCGAGACCGCGCAGGGCATCTTCGTCAACTTCGCCAACGTGCTCTCGAGTGCCCGCATGAAGCCGCCGTTCGGCATCGCCCAGATCGGCAAGAGCTTCCGCAACGAGATCACGCCCGGCAACTTCATCTTCCGCACCCGCGAGTTCGAGCAGATGGAGATGGAGTTCTTCGTCGAGCCCGGAACCGACGAGACCTGGTTCGACTACTGGATCGACGCCAGCGAGGAGTTCTACGTCGGTCACGGCATCGACCCGCAGAACATCCGCCGCTACGAGCACCCGAAAGAGAAGCTCTCGCACTATTCGAAGCGCACGATCGACCTCGAATACCGCTTCCGCTTCGCGGGAAGCGAGTGGGGCGAGCTGATGGGCGTCGCGAACCGCACCGATTTCGACCTCAGGACCCACTCCGAGAAGTCCGGTGTCGACCTGTCGTACTTCGATCAGACCAAGAACGAGCGCTGGATCCCCTACGTGATCGAGCCGGCGTTCGGTTTGACCCGCGCGCTGATGGCCTTCCTGGTCGACGCCTACGCCGAGGACGAGGCACCCAACACCAAGGGCGGCGTCGACAAGCGCACCGTGCTGCGTCTCGACCGCAGGCTCGCTCCGATCAAGGTCGCCGTGCTGCCGCTGTCGCGCAACGAACAGCTGTCGCCCGTCGCGAAGGAGCTGGCCGCCGAGCTGCGCAAGCACTGGATGATCGAGTTCGACGACGCCGGCGCGATCGGCCGTCGCTACCGCCGTCAGGACGAGATCGGCACGCCGTTCGCGGTGACCGTCGACTTCGACACCCTCGACGACCGGGCGGTCACCGTGCGCGAACGCGACACCATGTCGCAGGAGCGGGTGTCGCTCGACCGGCTCACCGGGTACCTGGCCGAGCGGCTGCTCGGATCGTGACGGCGGCCGGGGCCCTGCCCCCGCTCCGCTATCCGCGGCTGCTGCATGCCCTGCCGGGGTACCGGTGGTGGAAGCCGCTGGTCGCTTTCGTCGCGGCCGCGTTCCTGTGGATCGCGTTCCAAGTGGTGTTCGCCGGGGCGGGCGTCATCCTCGAACTGCTGCGCGGCGGACTGCGCACCGACACGCCGCAGCACCTGATCGCGGATGTCACGCGCTTCCTGTTGATCGATGCGGGCAACCCGCTCTCGCTCATCGTCGGGCTTGGCGGGGTGGCGACGTTGCTCCCGGCCGTACTGCTTGCCTACCGGATCGTCGGTCTGAGGCCGCTGTCGGTGCTGCGCTCGGTGGCCTTCCGTTTGCGCTGGGGCTGGATGGCGCTGTGCCTGGTTCCGGCGCTCCTGATCACGCTGATCGCCAATGGCGTCGGACTCTTCCTCCTCCCGCTGCTGGAGGGCGGGGGAGTCCTCGTGGCCCCGACCGTTCCCCTCGGCTCCTTCCTGCTCTGCGCTCTGATCGTGGTCGTGCTGACCCCGATCCAGGCGGCGGCCGAGGAGTTCGCGTTTCGCGGCCTCGTGCTGCAGATGTTCGGCTCGTGGATCCGTCCGGTCCTGATCACGATCCCGCTCGCCGCGGTGCTGTTCGCCGCCGCGCACACCCAGTACATCGGCTGGGCGACCGTCGATGTCTTCGTCTTCGCCCTGGTGGCGGGCTACCTCACCTGGCGCACGGGCGGCATCGAGGCCGGCATCGCGCTGCACGCGGCCAACAACACGATCGCCTTCCTCACCCTGGCGTCGAGCATTACCGGCACCACGCGCAACACGGGCGGCGCGGGCGACCTCCTGTCGCTCCTGGTCACGATCGTCACGATGGCGATCTACGTGCTGCTCGTCGAGTGGATGGCACGGCGCCGCGGCATCCGGATCGTGCTCGAGCCGCTGGCCGGGAATAGCTGACGCGTCACCCTGTTGTCTCTGTCATGAGTACTCCCATCAAGGTGGACGTCTGGAGCGACATCGCCTGCCCCTGGTGCTTCATCGGCAAGCGCAAGTTCGAAGCGGGGGCCGCCGAGTTCGGCGGCGAGGTCGAGGTGGAGTACCACTCCTACGAACTCTCGCCCGACACCCCCGTCGACTTCGACGGCAGCGAGCAGGACTACCTCGTCGGACGGGGCTTTCCGGCCGATCAGGTCGACGGGATGCTGGAGCGGGTCACCGGCATCGCCGAGACGGTCGGTCTGCACTACGACTACGACGCCCTGCAGCACACCAACACCGTGCTCGGCCACCAGCTGATCCACTACGCCAAGGCGCACGGGCGCCAGCTCGAGATGAAGGAGCGGCTGTTGGCCGCGTACTTCGAGGAGGGCCGGCACCTCGGCCGTATCGACCAGCTGGCGGATCTCGCGGCCGAGCTGGGCTTCGACCGCGACGATGTCGTGCGCTCGTTGACCGCGCAGGAGCACCTGGCCGCGGTGCGCGCCGATCAGGCGCTGGCCGTCGAGTACGGCATCCAGGGCGTCCCGTTCTTCGTGATCGACGGCAAGTACGGGGTGTCGGGGGCTCAGGACGCCGCGACCTTCGCTAGCGTGCTCGCACAGGTGCGCGACGAGAGGGAGTCCGTGGCATGAGCGAGGCGATGACGGCGTCGATCCCGGTGGTCGAGGCGGTGCCGGCGGCTCCCGCCCTGCAGCTGATCGGAGATCCGACAGCGGCGGCCTGCGACGGAGACTTCTGCGCGATCCCGGCCCACCACGAGCAGGCGGTCATGAACCGCCGCGTCGACGACGACCGGGTCTAACGCGGCGGCAGCTCGTCGCTGATGTCGGCGACCGTGGCGCCGAGCCCGGCGATCAGGCGATCGGCGTCCACGAAGGCACTCAGTCCGTGCTCGCCGGCTCCCATCGAGACGCGTCGACCCGCGATCCGCTCGTCGACGTAGACCGGCCAGGCGGTCGTCGAGCCGAGCGGGGTGATCGTGCCGCGCTCGTATCCGGTCGCCTCCAGGGCGAGGGACGCCTCGGGCAGCTGCAGCTTGTTGACCCCGACGACCGCGCGCAGCTTCGCCCAGGAGATCTGCCGGTCGCCCGGGACCTCGGCGAACAGGAAGCTGCCGTCGTGACGTTTCACCACGAGGGACTTCACGATGTCCGCAGGCCGGATGCCGAGGATCTCGGCCGCCTCCTCCAGAGACCGGGCGGCGGTGCGCTCCACGAACTCGAGGTCGATGCCGCGTGCCGCGGCGTCCGCGGCCACCCGTTCGCGTCCCGTCGGCATGGCCGCCCGCCTTTCTGGGAGAATCGAGAGATGTCCACCCTAACCGCGCCCGCCGCGCCCCTCATGATCGGGCCGCTCGCGCTCGACGTGCCGGTCGTGCTGGCGCCGATGGCGGGCATCACCAACACCGCGTTCCGCCGGCTGTGCCGCGAATACGGCGCCGGGCTCTACGTCAGCGAGATGATCACCAGCCGGGCCCTCGTCGAGCGCACCCCCGAGAGCCTGCGCCTGATCACGCATCACGAGTCCGAGACGACGCGCAGCATCCAGCTCTACGGCGTCGACCCGAAGACCGTGGCGGAGGCCGTCACGATGCTGGTCGCCGAAGACCGTGCCGACCACATCGATCTGAACTTCGGCTGCCCGGTGCCGAAGGTCACCCGCAAGGGTGGGGGAGCGGCCCTGCCGTGGAAGCTCGATCTGTTCCGCGACATCGTCGAGGGCGCCGTGCAGGCGGCCGGGCCGCTGCCGCTCACGATCAAGATGCGCAAGGGCATCGACTCCGACCACCTCACCTACCTCGAGGCGGGCCGGATCGCCGAGGGAGCCGGGGTCTCGAGCATCGCCCTGCACGCGCGCACGGCGGCCGAGTTCTACTCCGGCACCGCCGACTGGTCGGCGATCGAGAAGCTCAAGAACACGATCACGAGCGTGCCCGTGCTCGGCAACGGCGACATCTGGAGCGCCGCGGATGCCCTGCGCATGGTCGACGAGACCGGCTGCGACGGCGTCGTGGTGGGCCGCGGCTGTCTGGGGCGTCCGTGGCTCTTCGGAGACCTGGCGGCGGCGTTCCGCGGCGAGACGCTCAAGGCCGAGCCCAGCCTGGGCGAGGTCGCGGCGGCGTTCCGGCGGCATGCCGAGCTGCTGATCGAGTTCTTCGACGACGAGGGACGGGCCTGCCGCGACATCCGCAAGCACGTCGCCTGGTACTTCAAGGGCTACGCGGTCGGCGGCGAGATCCGCGCCGCGCTCGCGACGAGCAGCAGCCTGGCCGAGATCGACGAGCTGCTGGGCCAACTCGACGGTGCGCAGCCCTATCCGGGCGCCGACGCCGAGGGTCAGCGCGGCCGGGCGGGCACGCCCAAGCAGCCGACGCTGCCCTACGGCTGGCTCGACAGCCGCGAGTTGAACGAGACGCACCGCGCCGAGGTCGCCGAAGCCGAATTGCACCACAGCGGTGGCTGACTCGCCCGGGTACTCCGAGACGGATGCCGAGCGCTGGCTCCCCGAGGAGCACTCCTCCCGCCGCAGCGACTTCGCCCGCGATCGCGGCCGTGTGCTGCACTCGAGCGCGCTGCGCCGCCTCGCGGTCAAGACCCAGGTGCTGAGCCCGTCCGCGGGGCTCGACTTCGCCCGCAACCGGCTCACCCACTCGCTCGAGGTCGCGCAGATCGGCCGCGAGCTGGCCGTGAACCTGGGGCTCGATCCGGATGTCGTCGACACGGCCTGCCTCGCGCACGACCTCGGCCACCCGCCGTTCGGGCACAACGGCGAGCGGGCCCTCAACGACTGGGCGCGCGAGATCGGCGGATTCGAGGGCAACGCGCAGACCCTGCGGCTGCTCACCCGCCTCGAGCCGAAAGTGTTCGGGCCCGATGTCGGCGGCATCCCCGGTCGCAGCTACGGGCTCAACCTCACGCGTGCGAGCCTCGATGCCAGCTGCAAGTACCCCTGGCCCGAGTCCGACGGCATCCCCGACCCCAGCGGGCGCAGCAAATTCGGCTTCTACGCGGATGACACCGCCGCCTTCGAGTGGCTGCGCGCGGATGCGCCGGCCCGGGTCCGTTGTGTCGAGGCCCAGGTGATGGATCTGAGCGACGACATCGCCTACTCGGTGCACGACTTCGAGGATGCGATCGTCAACGGCTACCTCGACGTGCCGGCGTTGAGCGCGCGGGTCGACCATGAGGCCCTCGTCGAGAGCATGTTCGTCTGGATCGGCGGCGAGATCCCGCACGACGAACTGGTCGCGGCCTTCGACCGGCTCGATCGGCTGGACGTCTGGCTCGACAGCTGGGACGGCAGCCGCCGCGACCTGGCCCGCCTCAAGAACCTGACCAGCCAGCTGATCGGCCGATTCGCGGGCGACGCCGTGCGCGCGACGCGGGCGGGGCATCCGCACGGCTCGCTCACCCGTTTCGCCGCCGATGTGGTGGTGCCCGCCGAGACCCAGGCCGAGATCGCCGTGCTCAAGGGCATCGTCGCGGCGAACGTGATGTCGACGAACGCGCGCAAGCCGATCTACGCGCGCCAGCGCGGCATCCTGACCGAGCTCGCCGACCATCTCTGGGCGACCGGCCCTGCCCATCTCGACCTGGGGTTCCAGGCGGACTGGGCGGCGGCATCCGACGATGCGGCACGGCGTCGGGTCGTCGTCGATCAGGTCGCCTCGCTCACCGACGTGTCGGCCATCGCCTGGCACGAGCGGTACCTCAGCTAGCGGGCGCGTGGGGACGGCCAGCCGGCATCGCCGGCCGCTCCTACAATCAAGGCATGCCCGGCCTCATTCGCAAGAGCGATATCGACGAGGTCAAGGCGCGCATCAACATCGCCGACGTGATCGGCGACTACGTGACCCTCAAGAGCGCCGGCTCGGGGTCGCTGAAGGGGCTCTGCCCATTCCACGAGGAGCGCAGCCCCAGCTTCCACGTGCGGCCGCAGGTCGGCGCGTACCACTGCTTCGGCTGCGGCGAGGGCGGCGACGTGTTCAGCTTCCTGCAGCGCATGGATCACGTCAGCTTCTCGGAGGCCGTCGAGCGCATGGCGGCCCGGCTGGGCTACGAACTGCACTACGAAGACGGGGGGCAGGCGACCGAGCACGGAAACCGGGCGCGCCTTCTCGCGGCCAATGCCGCCGCCGAGTCGTTCTTCCAGGCGCAGCTCGCCACGCCCGAGGCGCAGCTGGGCCGCGACTTCCTCGGTGAGCGCGGATTCGACGCCGCGGCGGCTGCGCACTTCGGTGTTGGCTTCGCCCCGAAATCGTTCGACGCGCTGCGCACCGCGCTCACCGGCCAGGGCTTCACCGAAGCCGAACTCGTGACGGCCGGCCTGCTCAGCACGGGTGATCGCGGCAACAGCTACGACCGGTTCCGCGGTCGGCTGATCTGGCCGATCCGCGACATCACGGGCCAGACCGTCGGATTCGGGGCCCGCAAGCTGCTGCCCGACGACCAGGACAAGGGCCCCAAATACCTCAACACGCCCGACACCCCGATCTACCACAAGAGCCAGGTGCTCTACGGGCTCGACCTCGCCCGCCGCGACATCGCGAAGGGCAAGCAGGTCGTCGTGGTCGAGGGCTACACGGATGTCATGGCCTGCCACCTCGCGGGCGTCACGACCGCGGTCGCCACCTGCGGCACGGCCTTCGGGGTCGAGCACATCAAGGTGATCCGCCGGGTGCTCGGGGATGTCGCCAACAGCGACTCGACTGGAACCGGCGAGGTCATCTTCACCTTCGACCCCGACGAGGCCGGGCAGAATGCCGCGAGCAAGGCCTTCGCCGAGGAGCAGCGCTTCGCCGCCCAGACCTTCGTGGCCGTCGGCCCCGACAACCTCGACCCCTGCGACCTGCGCAAGCTGCGGGGCGACGACGCCGTGCGACGCCTCATCGCCTCGCGCAAGCCGATGTTCGAGTTCATGATCCGCCGCCAGCTCGCCGGGCGCGATCTCGAGACGGTCGAGGGCCGGGTCGCTGCGCTGCGGGCGTCGGCGCCGATCGTGGCCGGCATCCGCGACCGCGCGATGAACGTCGGCTACGTGCGCAGCCTCGCGGGGTGGCTGGGGCTCGAGCCCGACGAGGTGGCCCGCGCCGTGGCGTCGGCGCGGTCGGCGGCGGCTCGGACGCCCGCGCGTTCCGAGGGCACCCGGGCTGATCCTCCGCGGGCGGGGGAGGGGCGTGCAGCCGACGGGCGCGGGGCTGATGTGCGCGCGGCGCCGCGCGACACGTGGGGCCGTGCTCCGGGCGCGGCCCGTGGCGCGGGAGCCTCGAGCGCCTCCGGCGGCTCGGGCGGCCCCTCCGACGACGCCTCTTCGAGCGCGGCGAGCCGGGAGGCGAGGATCACGGACCTGCCCACCGACCCGGCCACGCGCGGGGAACGCGACGCGCTGATGGCGATGCTGCAGCATCCGGATTCCGTCGGGCACGAACTGATGTCGCGCGCCATGCAGGTGAACTTCTCGAATCCGACGCTCGCCGTGATCCGGGACGGCGTGGCCGCGAGCATCGACCAGGCGAGCTCGGCGGACTGGCTGCAGCGGGTCGCGGATCAGGTGCCCGGCGGCTTCGGAACGCTCGTGACCCAGCTCGGCGTGGCGCCGATCCCGGAGCGCCCGGATCGCGTCGGCGTCTACTGCGAGCGGGTCGTCGCCGATCTGATCGACCGCGACCTGCTGCGGCGCAAGGCCGAGGTACTGGGCGCGATGCAGCGCGCCAAGGCCTCGGGCGACCTCGACCGGTGGGAGCTGCTCCGCCGTGAGGAGGCCGCTCTCGAGATCGAGCGCCGCCGCATCCGCAACGAGTAGCTCCCGCCCCTCCGCAGCCCCACCCGCCCGGCCCCGCCCCTCCGCAGCCCCACCCTCGTGCCCGGCCCGGCCCGGCCGCCCCGGCCCACCCCGGCGCCGGGATCAGGAGACACGCCGAGCCCCGTCCCCGGATCAGGACCGGCGCCCGGCGCGCCGCTCCGTCACACCTGATCTGTGCACGCGGCTCCGCGCGTACACGCCGCCCCGCGTACCCCGCCTCGCGCATACGACGCGCCCGCCCGCGCTACCCCCGTGCCGCCGCTCGGTCCTGAAACGCCCGACGCACCAGATCCTCGTGAAGTGCGCATTCCGTTGCGCCGAGTGGCGATCCGCGCAGGAATCACGCGCCGAACATTTCGATGACGTAAACATGCGTCATGACGGGCGCCCTCGGGTGGAACGCTCCCATGGCCTGTGTTAGGACTGACGGGGAACGGGTGGGCGTTCTTTTTTCGCGCCCACCAGGCACAACACAGTGCTTGACAACAGGAAGAGGTGGACGGATGACATCCGTGTCCAACAAGGGATGGCGCGTCGTCGCCGTCGCCGGCACCGCAGCAGCAGCCCTCGTGCTCGCCGGCTGCGCGAGCGGCGGCGGCACCAGCAGCGGGGGCTCGAGCAACAGCATCGTCGTCGGAACGACCGACAAGGTGACCTTCCTCGACCCTGCCGGCTCGTTCGACAACGGCTCGCTGACCGTGCAGACGCAGGTCTTCGCGAACCTCATGAACTCGAAGCCCGGCACCTCCGAGGTGCAGCCGGACCTGGCCTCCAAGGCCGAGTTCACGAGCCCGACCGAGTACACGGTCACCCTCAAGTCCGGACTCAAGTTCGCCAACGGTGACAAGCTGACCGCGTCCGACGTGAAGTTCAGCTTCGACCGTCAGCTCAAGATCAACGACCCCAACGGCCCTTCGTACCTGCTCGCGAACCTCGCCAGCACCGACGCGCCGAACGACACCACCGTGGTCTTCCACCTGAAGGCGGGCAACGACCAGGTCTTCCCGCAGGTGCTCAGCACGAGTGCCGGCGCCATCGTCGACGAGCAGGTCTTCTCTGCCGACAAGGTCACCCCCGACAAGGACATCGTCAAGGGTGAGGCGTTCGACGGTCAGTACAAGATCGACAGCTACGACTTCAACAACCTGATCACCTTCAAGGCGAACCCGAACTACGCAGGTCTGCTCGGCGCGGCCAAGACCAGCAGCATCACGCAGAAGTACTACACGGACGCGTCGAACCTGAAGCTCGACGTGCAGGAGGGCAACATCGACGTGGCGTACCGCAGCCTGTCGGCCACCGACGTGCAGTCGCTGAGCAGCGACAAGAAGGTCAAGGTCGTGCACGGTCCGGGCGGCGAGATGCGCTACATCGTGTTCAACTTCAACACGATGCCCTACGGCGCCACCCAGCCGGGTGCGGATGCCAAGAAGGCCCTCGCGGTGCGCCAGGCGGCGGCCGATCTGATCGACCGCTCCGAGATCGCGAGCCAGGTGTACAAGAACACCTACACCCCGCTGTACTCCTTCGTCCCGGACGGCCTGACCGGCGCCACCACGGTGCTCAAGAGCATGTACGGCAACGGCAAGGGCGGCCCCGACGCGGCGAAGGCCAAGAAGGCGCTGACCGATGCGGGGATCACGACTCCGGTCGCCCTGAAGTTGCAGTACAACACCGACCACTACGGCGAGTCGTCGACCGACGAGTACGCGCTCGTGAAGAGCCAGCTCGAGGCCGGCGGCCTGTTCACGGTGACCCTGCAGTCCACCGAGTACACCCAGTACTCCAAGGACCGTACGGCCGATGTGTACCCCGAGTACCAGCTCGGCTGGTTCCCGGACTACGCCGACGCGGATGACTACCTGACGCCGTTCTTCGGGGCGGACAGCTTCCTGGTCAACCACTACAGCAACCAGGCGGTCATCGACCAGATCAAGAAGCAGGCGACCGAGTCGGACCCGGCCGCTCGCAAGGCGCTGATCGAGGACATCCAGGCCAAGGTGGCGGCGGACCTGCCGACCCTTCCCCTGCTTCAGGGGTCGCAGGTGGCGGTCACCGGAACGGACATCTCGGGCACCACGCTCGACGGGGCGTTCAAGTTCCGCTTCGGCACGCTCGTCAAGGGCTGATCCGAGCCTGAATTACAGTGAACGGGGTGGTCGGCCGTCGTCGGCCGCCCCGTTCACTCGCCACCGCCCCGTCATCGCAAGGAATCCATGAGCACCGTCGCCGCTCCCATGGTCGAGCCGCCCGTCGCGGGCGCGCCCGGGACCGGCAGCCGACGAGGTGGGCGAGGCGGCAGCACCCTGTGGCGCTACCTGCTCATCCGATTCCTGCTGATCTTCCCGACCATCTTCATCCTCGTGAGCATGGTCTTCGTGCTGATGCGCCTCACGGGCGACCCGATCACGATCGCGCTGGGCGGCAAGCTCCCGCCCGACCAGCTGGCCGAGCGCATCCATCACGCGGGCTTCGACCGGCCGATCATCGTGCAGTACTTCGAGTACCTGGGCCAGATCTTCACGGGCAACTTCGGCACCTCGATCACCGACGGTCAGCCGATCTCGCAGATCCTGCTCACCCACGGCGGGGCGACCCTCGAGCTCGCGTTCTACGCCCTGATCGTGGCGTTCCTGATCGGAATCCCGCTCGGTCAGGTCGCGGCCTACTACCGTGATCGCTGGCCGGATGCCGTGCTGCGCATCTTCGCGATCCTCGCCTACGCGACCCCCGTCTTCTTCGCCGGCCTGCTGCTCAAGCTGGTCTTCGCGGTACAACTGGACATCCTGCCGGTCGCCGGCCGGGCATCCACCCGCTCGGAGATCTTCTTCTCGTCGATGCCGGGCCGCACCGGCATCTACCTGATCGATGCGCTGCGCAGCGGCGACCCGCAGATCATCGGCGACGTGCTGAGCCACGCCGTGCTGCCCGGCATCGCGCTCGGCCTGCTGACCGCAGGCATCTTCCTCCGGCTGGTGCGGACCAACGTCATCGGCACCCTGTCGCGCGACTACGTCGACGCCGCCCGCTCGCGCGGGGTGCGCGAAATCCGGCTCGTGAGCAAGCACGCTCTCAAACCCGCGCTCATCCCGATCGTGACCGTCATCGGCCTGCAGATCGCCATGCTGCTCGGCGGCGCCGTGCTCACCGAGACCACCTTCGAGTGGAAGGGGCTCGGCTTCGAGCTCGCGTACTACCTGTCGAAGCGCGACTTCGTCGCCGTGCAGGGCATCGTCGCCCTGCTCGCCGTCATCGTCGCCCTGACCAACTTCATCGTCGACATCGTCGCCGCGCTCATCGACCCGCGGGTGAGGTACTGATGTCCGAGTCGTCTCCGCGCCGGCTGCGCACCCTCTGGTACCGGATCCCGGTCGTCCACCAGTTCCGTCAGTCCATCGGCCTGCAGCGCGGGATGCTCGTCACGGGTCTCGTCATCACGGGCTTCTTCCTGCTGGTCGCCGCGCTGGCCCCCGTCATCTCGCCGTACCGGTTCAACCAGCTGCGCGACGTTCACGGTCTGTTCGGCGCGCAGAATCCGCCGAGCGCCGCCCACCTGCTCGGCACGACCTCGGGCGGGTACGACGTGCTGTCGCGCGTGATCTGGGGCACCCAGACGGCGTTCCTGGTGATCGTCGTCGCGATCCTGCTGTCGTTCTTCGTCGGGGTCTTCCTCGGGCTGCTCTCCGGATACCTCGGCGGCTGGCTCGATCGGGTGCTCGTCGTGATCGCGGATGCCGTCTACGCCTTCCCGAGCCTGCTGCTGGCGATCGTGGCTGCCATCGTGATCAGCGGGGGGCAATCGAGTCTGTGGGGCGGCGTGCTCGCGGCGGCGATCTCGATCACGGCCGTGTTCATCCCGCAGTACTTCCGCGTGATCCGATCCGAGACCATCCGCATCAAGTCCGAGGCCTTCGTGGAGTCGGCCAAGGTGATCGGCGCGAGCACGCCGCGCATCATGTTCCGCCACGTGCTGCGCAACTCGACCCGCACCCTGCCGCTGATCCTCACGCTCAACAGCTCCGAGGCGATCCTGACACTGGCGGGCCTGGGCTTCCTCGGCTTCGGCATCGAGCCGACCTCGGCAGCCGAATGGGGCTACGACCTCAACAAGGCGGTGTCGGATGTCACGAGCGGCATCTGGTGGACGTCCGTCTTCCCGGGCCTCGCGATCGTGCTCGTCGTGCTCGGCGTGACCCTGGTCGGCGAGAGCCTCAACGACCTGGCGGACCCGCGCCTGCGCACCCGGCGGCGTGCCGCGGCACAGACCCCGGCCGACGCCATGGCGGCGAGCGAGCCCGTCTCGGAAGCCGCGGTGGAGCTGCCATGACGACTCGGCCCACTCGGCACGCGGCGGACGGCGATCTGGCCGTGCGCATCCAGAACCTCGACGTGACCTTCGCGACCGACGGCGGGGATGTCGCGGCGGTCAAGAACGTGAGCCTCGACGTGCGCGCCGGCGAGGTGCTGGCGATCGTGGGCGAGTCCGGCAGCGGCAAGACGGTGACGGCCCGGTCGATCCTGGGCCTGCTGCCCGAGACGGCGCGGGTCGACGGCGTCGTGCTGCTCGGCGACCACGACATCGTGACCGTCGACGAGGCACGGCTGCGCGAGCTGCGCGGCACCGAGGTCGCGATGATCTTCCAGGAGCCGTCGTCGGCCCTGAACCCGGTCTACACGGTCGGCTGGCAGCTGGCCGAGGGGCTCCGGGCCCACGGCAAGTACACGCGGCGGGCCGCCCGCGCCCGGGCGATCGAGATGCTGGCGCGCGTCGGCATCCCGAATCCCTCGCGGCGGGTCGACGACTACCCGCATCAGTTCTCGGGCGGGCAGAAGCAGCGCATCATCATCGCGATGGCGCTCGCCCTGTCGCCGTCGGTCATCGTGGCCGACGAGCCGACGACCGCGCTCGACGTGACGGTGCAGGCCGAGATCCTCGACCTGCTGCGTCAGCTGCGCGACGAGACCGGCACCGCGATCGTGCTCATCACCCACAACATGGGGGTCGTCGCCGACCTCTCGGACCGGGTCGCCGTCGTGCTCGCCGGGCGGATCGTCGAGACGGCGCCGTCGCGCGAGCTGTTCGCGGCGCCGAAGCACGAGTACACGCGGCGGCTGCTGGCGGCGGTGCCGCGGCTCGAGATCGTCGACCGGGCCCAGGTCGCTGCGACGGACGAACCGCCGGTGGTCAGTGCCGAGGGCCTCGTGATCGAGTATCCGGGCCGATTCGGCCGGCCCGGCTTCCGGGCGGTGGCGGGGGTCGACTTCACGATCTCGGCGGGCGAAGTGCTCGGGCTCGTGGGGGAGAGCGGATCGGGCAAGACGACCATCGGACGGGCGATCGCGGGGCTCACCAGGGTGTCCGACGGCTCGCTCCGGGTGCTCGGCGCCGAGATGCGCGGCATGCGCGAGCGCAGCTTCCGGCCGCTGCGCCGCGAGCTCGGTTTCGTGTTCCAGGATCCCGGCACGAGCTTCAACCCCCTGCTCACGATCGCGCAGTGCGTCGCCGAGCCGCTCGTCGTTCACGGCATCGCCGAGAGCCCCGCCGCGGCCCGCGATCGCGTCGACGAGCTGCTCGAGGCGGTGCAGCTGCCCAAGGCGTTCGGCGACCGCTATCCGCACGAACTCAGCGGCGGTCAGCGCCAGCGGGCGTCGCTGGCGAGGGCGCTCGCTCTCAACCCGAGATTGCTGATCGCCGACGAGCCGACGAGCGCGCTCGACGTCTCGGTGCAGGCGCGCGTGCTCGAACTGTTCGCCGAGCTGCAGGGGCAATTCGGATTCGCGACGCTGTTCATCACCCACGATCTGGCCGTCGTCGATCAGCTCGCGCATCGCGTCGTCGTGCTGCATCAGGGCGCCGTCGCCGAGCAGGGGCCGACCGCGCAGGTACTGGGCTCCCCGAAGGACGCGTACACCCGTCGCCTGCTCGCGTCGCTGCCGGTTCCCGATCCGATCGAGCAGGAGCTACGCCGCACCGCACGGCGAGCGGCGATGAACCTCGAGGCAGAAGGCGACATCTCGTCGAGTCCGTCGTCGCCCGCGCGGTAGGGTCGATCGCGTGACGCACACCGGGATCGCGGTCCGGGCCGCCGACCTCTCCCTCGCCTACGCCGATGGCCGCGCGGCCGTCAGCGGCGTGAGCCTCGAGATCCCGGTCGGGGGCATCCTCGGGGTCATCGGCGAAGCCGGATCCGGCAAGAGCACCCTGGCACGTGCCGTTGCGGCCCAGACCCTCCCGGGCGAGCGGGAGGCCCCGCACATCACCGGGGGACTCCTCGAGGTGCTCGGCGTCGAACTGCGCAGCACCTCCTCCCGCCATCTCGATGCGCTCTCGCTGCGGGTCGGCTATCTGCCGCAGGACGGTGGGTCCACTCTCGAACCTCATCTGACCGTGGGCGAGAACGTCGCCGATCCGATCTACCGTCGTGACCGGCGCTTCGACCGGCTCGAGGCCGGCGCCGCCGTCGCGAGCCTGATCGACGCCGTGCGGTTGCCGCTGTCGGTGATGAACAAGTTCCCGCACGAGCTCAGCCGGGGGCAGCGGCAGCGCATCGCCCTGGCGCGGGCCCTCATCCTCGAGCCGACGCTGCTGGTCGCCGATGATCCGACGATGGGCGTCGACGTCCTAGTGCGCGGGCGCATCCTCACGGTCATCGCCGACCTGCAGCGCGAGCGCGCGTTCTCGGCGCTCGTGATCGGGCACGACCTGCGCGAGCTGCGCACCATGACCGAGCAGATCGCGGTCATGCACGCGGGCCTTCTGGTGGGCTACGGACAGGTGGATGAGGTGCTGCGAAATCCGCTGCATCCCTACGTCGAGCGGCTGGCCGCCTTGCAGCTCGGAGCGCGATGACCGACTTCCTGGTCGGGGGCTACTCGGCAGACCTGGGCGGCGAAGCGCTCGGCGTCGGCCGTGCCCGTACCGCGGCGGACGGACGGCTGGAGTACCTGGGCGTCGCCGTCGAGGTGCCGTCGCCGTCGTGGATCTCGATCGCCGCCGACGGCGCCGTGTTCGCGGCGCTCGAGGGCACCGCCGAACTGGCGGTCCTCGGCACCGTCGGCGCGCTACGGCTCATCGACCGGGTGCCGATCGGCGGCAGGCTGCCCTGTCACCTCGCCGTCACGACCGACTCCGTGATCACCGCCTGCTACGGCGACGGGGCGATCGCGGTGCACCGGCGCGGTCACGGCACGGGGGAGAGCCCCGCCGTCGACGGCCCCACCGAGCTGCTGACGGCGGAGGGCACCGGCCCGCTGCCCGCCCAGGACGGGCCGCACGCCCACCACGTGCTGGTCTGGGACGAGCGGCACGTGCTGACCGTCGATCTCGGCACCGACCTGCTGCACGTGCACCGCTGGGAAGACGGTCCGGATGCTGCGGAGCTCGTGCGCGTCGACTCGCTCCCGATGCCACCGGGTACGGGGCCGCGCGACCTGCTCCGCCTCCCGGACGGCCGCTTGGCGATCCTCGGCGAGTGGAGCCGCGAGCTCGTCATCGCCGAGCCGTCCGGGTCGACGTTCGAGATCGTCCAGATCGAGGCGCTGCCGGGCGCGACCGACGCGAGCCAGGCATCCGCCCTCGGGCTCTCGCACGACGGACGATTCCTCTACGCGGGGCTTCGCGGAGCGGACCGCATCGCGATCCTCGGCCTCGACGCCGACGAACTCAGGCCGGTCGGCTGGGCGCCGTCCGGCGGGCATTGGCCGCGCCA
Source organism: Lysinimonas soli (assembly GCF_042655435.1). Classification (NCBI taxonomy): domain Bacteria; kingdom Bacillati; phylum Actinomycetota; class Actinomycetes; order Micrococcales; family Microbacteriaceae; genus Lysinimonas; species Lysinimonas soli. The sequence continues at coordinate 1,297,389 of NZ_JBHSMG010000001.1, read as the reverse complement.
TCTCGTGGTGGACGCCGACACCCTGCACGTCGCGAATCAGCTCTCGAGCACGGTGACGAGCTTTCAGATCGGGCTCGACGGCTCCCTCACGAGCCTCGGGGAACCGGCGCCGGTTCCCTCGCCGACCGTGCTCGTCGCGGTGCCGTGACGGCGCGGAGCGGCTCCCCGGGTTTGCTAAGCTAGCGGGGCTGTTCGCAGTGATCCTCCATAGCTCAATTGGCAGAGCAATCGGCTGTTAACCGATAGGTTCTTGGTTCGAGTCCAAGTGGGGGAGCCGAAACCCCCGCGATCGTCGGCTGTCGCGGGGGTTGTTCTGATTCGCACCCTGGCAGATCTCCACCTCACCACCGGTCTCGGCCCGGCGGCCGCGGCGAATCTGGTGCGAGAATGGTCATCCGCATCCCGCGGCGCATGGACGGAACCGTGATCACTTCCCCCGCAGACCTCGCCTTCGCGGATGCCCTCGCGCGGGGCGCCCGCGGTGCGCTGACCGTGGACGACGCCGAGGTTCTGCTCGGCGCGCGGGGTCCCGAGCTGGAGCGCCTGCTCGACGTCGCCAGCTCGGTACGCGACGCCGGCGATCCGGCTCGGGTCATCACGTATTCGCGCAAGGTGTTCCTGCCGATCACGACGCTGTGTCAGGACCGCTGCCACTACTGCATCTTCGTCGACACTCCCGCGAAGCTCGCGACGAAGCACAAGCCGGCGTACATGTCACCCGAGCAGATTCTGACGGTGGCCCGTCAGGGCGCTGCGCTCGGCTGCAAGGAGGCGCTGTTCACCCTCGGCGATCGTCCCGAGCAGCGCTGGCCGGTCGCCCGCGAGTGGCTCGACGCGCACGGCTACTCCTCGACCGTCCACTACCTGCGCGACATGGCTCGGCTCGTGCTCGACGAGACGGGGCTGCTGCCCCACATGAATCCCGGCGTGCTGAGCCTCGAGGAGTTCGAGCTCCTGCGGCCGGTCGCGCCGAGCATGGGGATGATGCTCGAGACGACCTCGGGGCGGCTGTGGTCGGAGCCCGGGCAGGTGCATTTCGGTTCGCCCGACAAGGACCCCGCCGTGAGGCTCGAGGTGCTCGAGAACGCGGGCCGCGCCCGCGTTCCGCTGACGACGGGCATCCTGGTCGGGATCGGCGAGACGCTCCGGGATCGCGCCGAGTCGCTGTTCGCCATCCGCGCGTCCCACGAGCGCTGGGGGCAGGTGCAGGAGACGATCGTGCAGAACTTCCGCGCGAAGGATGCGACCGCCATGCAGGGCGTCGACGATCTGGGCACCGCCGAGTATGCAGCCGCGATCGCGGTCGCGAGGCTGGTCATGGGACCGGTCGCCGTCATCCAGGCCCCGCCGAATCTGGCGGATGCCGCCGAGCTCGAGATCCTCGTGCGGGCCGGCGTGAGCGACTGGGGCGGGGTGAGTCCGCTGACCGCCGACCACGTCAACCCCGAGCGTCCGTGGCCACAGATCGATGAGCTCGCGCGCCTGACGGCCGACGCCGGCTACACGCTGCGGGAGCGGCTGACCGTGCACGATCGGTATGTGCCGGAGTGGATCGATGAGACCCTGCTGCCGGCCGTCGAGGCCTTCGGCGAGGCGGCGACGCTCGAGATGGCGCTCCCGCGCGGGCGGGCGGCGACCGCTCCGCTGTCGAGTTCCGACGGCGGGCGCACCGACATCCGATCGATCCTGGAGCTGGCGCAGAACGAGCCGGCCGCGCTCAGCGACGCCGACTACGCTGCCCTGTTCGAGGCGCGCGGCGAGGAGCTCGACGCGCTGACCCAGGCCGCGGACGACCTGCGCCGGTACACCGTCGGCGAGTCGGTCAGCATCGTGGAGAACCGAGCCGTCGCGCTCGACGCCGCCGCACTCACACTCGACGAGATCGCCGACATCGCAATCGAGACCGCCGAGCTCGGAGCGACCGAGCTGTGCCTGCAGGGGAGCACCACCCTCGACCCGCTCGAGATCGCGCGCGCGGTCCGTGCCGGTGCTCCGTCGATCCACCTCCACGCCTTCCGACCGGCCGACCTCGTGGCCGGCGCGGCGCGGCACCACCTCGACATCGACGAGTTCCTCCGCTTGCTCGTGGAGGCCGGCGTCGACTCGATCCCGGGCACCGGCGTCAAGCTGCTGGACGACGGCATCCGGATGCGGATCGCGCCCACCGATCTTCCGGTGAACGCCTGGATCCGCACCGTCGTCGCCGCGCACGGGGCCGGGCTGCGGTCCACGTCGATCATGTACTACGGTGCGGGGGAGTCCGCGGCAGACCGCGTCGCGCATCTGCGCACCCTGCGGGAGATCCAGAGCCAGACCGGCGGCTTCACCGAGTTCGTGCCGATGCCGTTCTCGGAGGTGGATCTCGACACGCATCGCGCCGTGTTCGCCACGAGCCGCCTGATGCTGCACGGGTCGATCCCGCATGTGCAGGCGCCGTGGCCGCGCGTCGGGCTCGAGACCGCCGCGCTGCTGCTGCAGTCCGGCGCCGACGACCTCGGCGGCACGCTGCTGACCGGCACCGTGCGCCCGGATGCCGGCAGCAACCCCGGAGCGCAGCTTCCCTGGGCCGAGGCGAAAGCGATCACGCGGCGCCTCAGCCGCACGCTGCGGCGGCGCACCACGATGTACGGCGAGCCCGCGCGGCGCTCGGGGGCTCTCGCATGAGCGCGTTCGTGCTGGTCCCGGGCTTCGGCGGGGCTGCCGACTTCGACTTCGTCGCGCCGATGCTCGCGCGGGCCAACGAGGTGTCGATCGTCGAGGCGACGGCCCCGATCCATGCCGGGCCCGAGACCGTTCTGGTCGGCTACAGCCTCGGCGCGGTGGTCGCGGCAGCCCACGCCGCCGAGCATCCGGTCGCCGCCCTCGTGCTCATCTGCGGATGGGCACAGCCGACCGCCCGACTGGTCGACTGGGCGGAGCATGCCGGCGATGCGGCGTTCGCCCGTCACACGATGGTCGGCCCCGACTCGGATCGCGCCCCGATCCTCGACGTCGAGCTGCTCCCGCTGGCTCAGACGCTGCAGCTCGCTCGGCTCGGCGAGATCGGAAGCCCGACCCTGGTGATCGGCGCGACGTTCGATCTCGTCGCCACCGCGCACCAGTCCCGTCTGCTGCACGGCGGCATCGCCGACTCCCGCTACGTCGAGCTCGCGACCGGGCACGCCGCCCTGGTCGAGCGCCCCGCCGAGGTGCTGAGCCTGGTGTCGGAGTTCGCCGCGCATCCCTCCGTCGTCCGTGCGGTGACCGGGTGACCGACGAGACGCCGGTCGCACACAGCGACATCGCCATCGTCGGCGCCGGCTTCGCCGGAATCGGGCTCGCGATCCGGCTCCAGCGCTCGGGGCAGACCGACTTCACGGTCTTCGAGCGCGCCGCGGCCGTCGGCGGAACCTGGCGGGACAACACCTACCCCGGAGTGGCCTGCGACATCCCGGCCCACCTGTACTCGCTCTCCTTCGCGACCAACCCGGGCTGGTCGAACGTCTTCGCGCAGGGTCACGAGATCCGCGACTACCTGGAGCGGACGGCCGACGAGGTGCGGTCGCGCATCCGGCTGAACACCCCCGTGCTCGACATGGCGTGGGACGAGACCCGCGAACTCTGGATGCTCGGCACCCCGGGAGGCGTCCACACCGCACGGCTGCTCGTGCTCGCCTGCGGCCGGCTCGCGGACCCCTACATCCCGCGCATCGAGGCGCTCGAGGAGTTCACGGGAGAGATGTTCCATTCCGCCCGCTGGGATCACGATGTCGACCTCGCCGGCAAGCGTGTCGCCGTGGTCGGTTCGGGCGCATCCGCCGTGCAGCTGATGCCGCGGATCGCCGAGCTGGCCGACCATGTCACGTTGTTCCAGCGGAGCGCGCCCTACGTGGTGCCCCGCGTCGATCGCGCCTACACGGATGCCGAGCGCGCCCTGTTCGCGAAGGACCCGGACGAGATCCCCCGGCTGCGCTCCGAGCTCTTCTGGGCGGCCGAGGAGGGTTTCGCCGAGCGTGCGGGAGACCCGCGCCGCACCGAGGCGGCCCGCGCCCGCGCTCTCGCGCACCTGGCGAAGGGCATCGGCGATCCGCAGCTGCGGAAGCTGCTGACGCCCGACTACGAGATCGGCTGCAAGCGCGTGCTGATCTCGAACGAGTACTACCCGGCGTTCGAGCGCTACGGCGTCACGCTCGTGAACTCACCGATCGCGGCGATCGACGGCGGCACGGCGATCGGCGCCGACGGGACCGCGCACGAGGTCGACGTGATCGTCTTCGCCACCGGATTCCTCGCCGCCGAGCAGCCGTATGCCGCGCATGTCCACGGCCGCAGCGAAACCCTCGCGGAGCACTGGGCGGGCGGCATGCGCGCCTACGGCTCGACGATGGTGGCGGGATTCCCGCAGCTCTTCGTGCTCGACGGACCGAACGCCGGACTCGGTCACAACTCGGCGATCCACATGATCGAGTCGCAGATCGAGTTCGTGCTGCAGGCGCTCGCAGGCGGGGGGACCCTCGAGGTCTCCTCGACCGCGGAACAGGCATGGACCGAGACCCTGGATGCTCGGGCCGAGTCCACGGTGTGGACCACCGGCGGTTGCGACAGCTGGTACGTCGATCCGCGCAGCGGCCGCCTCACGCTCCTCTGGCCAGGGTTCGCTCACGAATTCCGAGCTGCGCTCGAAGAGGCGGTGCTGCAGTTGACCGTCTCGAACGAAGCAAGGTCGTAGGCGTCAGTCCTCGTCGTGAGCCGACGATGCGATACCCGCTCGGATGGCATCCATCACGCCGGAGTCGGCCAGCGTCGTAACGTCGCCGACGGGGCGGTCCTCGGCGACATCCTTGAGCAGGCGCCGCATGATCTTGCCGGACCGTGTCTTGGGCAGTTCCGCCACGATCATGATCTGGCGTGGTTTCGCGATCGGGCCGATCTCGGCGGCGACGTGCTCGCGCAGTTCCCTGACGATGTGCTCGCCCCCGTCACCGGCCTCGCTGCGCAGGATGACGAACGCGACGATCGCATGTCCCGTGGTCTCGTCCGCCGCACCGACCACGGCGGCCTCGGCCACCTTGGGGTTCGACACCAGGGCCGACTCGATCTCGGTGGTCGAGAGCCGGTGCCCCGAGATGTTCATCACGTCATCGACGCGGCCGAGCAGCCAGATGTCGCCGTCATCGTCCCGCTTGGCTCCGTCACCCGCGAAGTAACGACCGGGGAAGCGACTCCAGTACGTCTCGCGGTAGCGGTCGTCATCGCCCCAGATCGTTCGCAGCATCGACGGCCACGGCTCGGTGATGACCAGGTACCCGCCGCTCCCGTTGGGCACGGACTTGCCTGCGTTGTCGACGATATCGACGGCGATGCCCGGCAGAGCGGTCATCGCCGCTCCCGGCTTGCCCGCCGTGACCCCGGGCAGCGGGCTGATCATCTGGGATCCGGTCTCGGTCTGCCACCAGGTGTCCACCACAGGCACCCGATCGTGCCCGATGTTCGTGCGGTACCAGATGTACGCCTCGGGGTTGATAGGTTCCCCGACCGATCCGATGATCTTGAGACTCGAGAGGTCGTAGTCGGCGGGAATCTCCTTGCCCCACTTCATGAAGGTGCGGATGGTCGTGGGCGCGCAGTACAGGGTCGTCACCTGGTACTTGTCGATGATCTCCCACCAACGCCCCCGATGGGGAGAGTCGGGGGTGCCCTCGTAGAGCACGGAGGTGGTCCCGTTCGAGAGCGGGCCGTAGACGATGTAGCTGTGCCCCGTGACCCAGCCGATATCGGCGGCCGTCCAGTAGACGTCGGTGTCGGCCTTGAGGTCGAATACCTCCCATTGCGTCAGGGAGCACCCCAGGAGGTAACCGGCCGAGGTGTGCAGGATCCCCTTCGGCTTGCCCGTGGTGCCCGAGGTGTACATGACATAGAGCGGGTGCTCGGCGTCGAAGGGTTGCGGCTGGTGCGTGGTGCTGGCATGGTCCACGGTGTCGTGCCACCAGCGGTCGCGGCCCTCGGTCCAGTCGACATCCTGACCGGTGCGCTTCACGACAAGCACGGTCCTGACCTCGGGGCGCGTCGACAGCGCCTGGTCGACCGCGGGTTTGAGGGCCGCCGGGGCGCCGCGACGGTAGCCTCCGTCGGCGGTGATCACGATCCGGGCCTCGCAGTCGTCGATGCGCGCCCCGAGCGCCTCGGCGCTGAAGCCGCCGAAGACGACAGTGTGCGGCGCACCGATCCGGGCGCAGGCGAGCATCGCCACGATCGTCTCGGGGATCATCGGCATGTAGATCGCCACCCGGTCGCCGGCCTTCACGCCGAGACTCTCCAGCGTGTTCGCCGCTTGGCAGACCATGTCGGTCAGTTCGAGATAGGTGATGATCCGGGTGTCGCCCGGCTCGCCCTCGAAGTAGTAGGCGACGCGGTCGCCCAGACCGGCTTCGACGTGCCGGTCGAGGCAGTTGTAGGCGACATTGAGCTGGCCGCCGACGAACCATCGGGCGAAGGGAGCTCTGCTCCAGTCGAGCACCTGATCCCATCTGCGGTCCCAGCTCAGCCGCTCGGCCTGCCTGGCCCAATACGCGGGACGGTCGGCCGCCGCCTCGGCGTATGCCGCTGCCGTGACGTTGGCCTGCGCCGCGAACTCGGGGCTCGGAAAGAACCGACGCTCCTCGTGGGAGAGGTTCGAGAGTGCTGCTTCCGTTGTCGACATCGCGCTGGTGTCGGAGTGGCCTAGCTGGCGGGGCCGACCGGCAGAACGGTCCGCTTGAAGGTCGAGTTCAGCACTGTCGCGAACGATCCGTACCAGGCGAAGGCCGCCGTGAGCAGCCCGAGGTACCCGCCGATGTGCGTCATGACCGCCTGGCTGGTGAAAGCGCCCAGGGTGAGAAAGAGGAACGTCACGGTCAACGCGATGAAGACCAGCAGGACGACCATGTTGGTCTTGATCGCGGCGATCGTCATGTAGGCGGTGAAGATGGTCCACGCCAGCAGGAACACCCCGACACCCGCGCCACCGGCGCCCGCGTCGCCCTTCGACACGACGAGGAACCAGAACGCGAGCCAGAACGCGCCGAACGAGCAGAACGCGGTCGCGGCGAAGGTGTTGCCGCGGGCGAACTCCCAGATGCCGGCGGCGAACTGCGCGATCCCGCCGTAGAACAGCGCGAGCCCCAGCACGGCGACGCCTGCGCCGGCGACGAAACCGGAGTTCGCCATGCTGAGCACGAAGGTCGTCAAGGCGAAGCCGCCGAGGCCGAGAGCCCCGGGATCGGCGAACGAACTTCCTGCGGGCGTGGGGGCATTGAGATCGGACATGGTCTGCTCCTAGTCCTGCCCGGCGTCGACGCCGAGCACCTGCACGGCAAGCTACTCCCGGCCGACGGTCCTGACAAGGCTCCGCGACTCGGCGCGAGGCCGGGTCGAAAGGCCCTTCCATCGGGAGCGGCCCGAGCGCCAGACTCGCAGGATGCCGGAGAGCGCTCCATGACGATCGACACGCGATCGCAGTCGCGCCTGTCCCGCCCGACTCCCGACCACGCGGCCATGTACCGACGCCGCGCCCGGGTCGGCGACATCCTGGTCGTCTCGCTCTGGCTGAGCGCCTCGATCGCGGTCGCGCTCTTCCTGCTGACGGGAGGGGTCTCGCGCTTCGCCACGGTCCCCGACGCGGTCACGAGCGCCGGCATCGTCACCGGTCTGGTCGGCACCGACTTCGTGCTCGCCATGCTGCTGCTCGCGGCCCGGGTGCCGTTCATCGACCGGGCGATCGGACACGACCGCGCGATCGCGGTGCACCGGGCTCTCGGCAAGCCCGCCTTCTACCTGCTCGTCGCCCACGGGCTCCTGCTGCTGATCGGATACGGACTGGGCACCGGGATCGACCCGATCGCCGAGCTCGCCCCCCTGCTCTCGATTCCCGACATGCCGCTCGCGGTCGCGGCCCTCGGGCTGCTGGCGGTCGTGATCGTGAGCTCGTTCGTGGCCGTGCGACGGCGCGTCAGCTACGAGACCTGGCATCTCATCCACCTGCTGAGCTACGCCGCCGTTGTGGCGTCGATCCCGCACCAGCTCAGCATCGGCAAGGTCTTCTCTCCGACGAGCATCGAGCGCGTCTACTGGCTGCTGCTCTACGTGATCGCCTTCGGCGCGATCTTCCTCCACCGCTTCCTCGAGCCGCTGATCGCCAGCATCCAGCACGGCCTGCGGGTCGACCGGATGACCGAGGAGGCCCCCGGCGTCGTGTCGATCCACCTCGCCGGACGGCGACTGCGGGCACTGCAGTCGGCGGGCGGTCAGTTCTTCGTCTGGCGGTTCTGGACGCCGGGCACCTGGTGGCACTCGCATCCGATCTCGCTCTCGGCCGCCCCCACCGACACCGAGCTGCGCATCACGGTGCGCGACCTCGGTGAGGGAACCCGCAGCATCAGCGCCGTGCGTCCCGGCACCCGCGTGTGGTTCGAAGGTCCCTACGGCGTGTTCACCGACGCGGGGCGCACGGCGCCGAAGCTCGCGGTCGTGGCGGCGGGAATCGGCATCACACCGGTGCGGGCGATGCTGCAGGACGCGCAGCTGGCCCCGGGCGAGGCGACGGTACTGCTGCGGGCGTCGCGGCCGGATGACACCTTCCTGTGGGGCGAGATCGACGCGCTCGCCCGCGAGAGGGGCATCGCGGTGACCACGATGATCGGGCGTCGCAGCGCCGACGGCCCGGCGTGGATGACGCAGGCCGCCGCCGACTCGGGTCTCACCCTGCTGCGGCTCTTCCCCGATCTGCTGCAGAGCGACCTGTATCTCTGCGGTCCCACCGCGTGGCTCGACGAGATCGAGGCGGATGCCCGCGCCGCCGGACTGCCCGACCACCAGATCCACGCGGAGAGGTTCGACTGGTGAGGGCCCGGGCGATGGTGCTCGGCGCGGTCGGATCGGCGATCGTGCTGACCGCGGCCTGGCAGCTCGGGGTCGTCTTCGACTCCCGCACGGTCAACCCGCCGCCGAGTCCCGGCTCGTCCGGCTCGACGAGTCCCGGCCCGTCGTCGAGCGGCACCACCGTCTCGGGCTCGTTCACGGGAACCTCCGAGAACACGCAGTACGGCAGCGTGCAGGTGAAGATCGTCGTCGTCTCGGGCAAGATCACCGATGTCGTCGCGCTGCATCTGACCGATCAGGGCGGCCGGTCCGTGCAGCTCAGCAAGGCGGCGGCGCCGATCCTTCGCTCCGAGGTGCTCGCCTCGCAGTCGGCCAAGGTCTCGAACGTCAGCGGTGCGACCTACACGAGCGACGCCTACCTGCGCTCCGTGCAGTCGGCCATCGACAAGGCCGGCATCTGAAAGGCGGTTCTCACGGCGACGCGGCCGCCGTCGTCTGTCGACGACGATCGCGATGGATGCGGTACTCCCGCCAGGTCAGCCAGACGACGAACACGTCGAAGGCGGTGAGCAGGGCGAGACCCCAGCCGAAACCGACGACGAGCTGATAGCACTGGTAGACGATGAAGATCGCCAGGAACGCCATGATCCACAGGTAGGCCCACAGCCGGTCGAGCAGCACCGCGATGACGAGCACGACCTTCACCAGGCCGTGCAGCAGCAGGTAGATCGCGCCGAACAGGGATGCCGACGTCGAGAGCCCGCTGACCGCATGCACCAGCGTGGTCGCGATCAGGTCGTGCGGATCCTCGGAGAGCTCGTGCTGCGTGAGCACCCGCACCAGGTCGTTGAGCTGACGCGGCGACACCAGCAGCAGGAGGACCCCGCCGATCAGCTCCAGGATGCCGTCGGCGCCCTTCAGCGCGAGGCTCACCCGGAAGACGCGGTCCAGTGCGGTGTGTGTCGGTGGCTTCGCCTCGGTCATGCGACTCCTCGGAATCTCGGTTTCTCGATGCTAGGTGCACGATCATGGAGTCCACGTCATCACCTGCACGTCGCCGCGAAGGAGCCGCTCCATGACCACCGATTACCACTACCAGCCCCACCCGCGCGTTACCGAGCGCGTGGCCGAGGGACCGCCGACGGTTCACAAGTCGGCGAGCCGGCGCCGCACCAGCTCGGTGGCCAAGTTCAACGGCCGCATCGGGCTGGGCATCACCAAGTCGGTCGGAACCATGTGGGCGGCCTACGCCTTCGCGGCGCTCTCCCTGGTGAGCCTTCCCGCCGCGCTGGCGAGCGGGAGCGCGATCATCATCGTCGGCTGGATCGCCCAGACCTTCCTGCAGCTGGTGCTGTTGCCGGTGATCATCGTGGGGCAGAACATCCAGGCCGCGGCATCCGACGACCGCGCGGCGGCGACCTACAAGGATGCCGGCGCGATTCTCGAGGAGGCCAAGCAGATCCAGCTGCATCTGGCGGCGCAGGACGCCTCGATCGGGGCGCTGCTCGACAAGATCGCGGCGCTCGAGAAGACGATCCCGAAGGCGTAGCCGTCAGCGTGGGTACTCCCGAGGGAGTAGCCGGCGCCACCCCGTCAGCGGACGTGCTGCGCTCGGCCCGCGCGTAGCATCGAGCCATGCCTGCGCCGTCCGCCCCCTCGCGCGAGGAGCGGCGCGCCGCGGCGTACGCCCTCTGGATGCAGCGGCACGACTCCTGGAACGGATGGCATGCCGGGGCAGCCGAGCACGCGCGCTTTCCGCGCTGGGCGAGCCTGTGGGTCCCCGTCCTGCTGTCCTTCTTCGTGCAGGTGCCCGTCGCGGTCGCTCTCGCTCGGTGGTTCCATCTCGCCCCGACCGAGGCGGCGGTCTCGATCGGGATCGCCCTGATCGGCCCGCTCGCCCTGATCGGGGCGCGGCGCTTTCCCGGTCCGGTGGTCGCGGTGACCGCCGTCGGTGCGGCCCTCGACCTGTTCGTGAACAGCCACTACGGCCCGCCGTACCTCGCGCTCGCCTTCGGGATCGTGAGCGCCATCGTGCGGAACGCGCGGGTGTGGGCCTGGGTCTCGATCGCCGTGGCCTGGACCGCGACCCTGTCGGTCGCGGTCGCGATGGGCGCCGATCGCATCACCGGGCCGCGCATCGCGGCAACGACCCTCGGCATCCTGATCGTCGTGGGCATCGGCGAGGGAATCCGCACCCGCCGCGAACGCGGAGACGAGTTCCGTCGCATCCTCTCGCAGCGGCGGCAGACCGAGGTGCAGGCCGAACGCGTGCGCATCGCGCGCGAACTGCACGACGTGCTCGCGCACTCGCTGAGTCAGATCAACGTGCAGGCGGGCGTCGGTCTGCACCTGATGGACAAGCAGCCCGAGAAGGCCAAGGAGGCCCTCGCGAGCATCAAGGAGACGAGCAAGACCGCCCTCGACGAGGTCCGCACGGTGCTGGGCGTGCTCCGCGCCGAGGGGGGCGCGGATCCGAGCGCGCCGCTGCTGCCGGAACCCGATCTCTCGCGGCTGCCCGGGTTGGTCGCCTCGGTCGCCACCGGGTCGCTGACCGTGACGCTGGATGACCGGCTCGTCGCCGAGAAGGTGCCCAAGCCCGTGCAATTGGCGCTGTACCGCATCGCGCAGGAGTCGCTCACCAATGTCACCCGGCACGCCGAGGGGGCGACGCACGCGACCGTCATGCTCGATCGGGATTCCGACGGATACCGCATCGAGATCCGCGACGACGGCACGGGGAGTTCGCCGCCGACGGCCTCCGAGTCGGGAGGACGAGGGCTGCTGGGCATGCGCGAACGCGCCGAGTTGCTGGGCGGGAACCTCAGCGCGGGTCCCGCCGAAGGGGGCGGCTTCGCCGTCGTCGCGACGCTGCCTGCCCACGCCGCGGAACTGCGGGAGACCCTCGCATGACCGAGCCTCGATCGGTCATCCGCGTCGCCTTGGCCGATGATCAGCAGCTGATCCGCGCGGGGTTCCGCAGCCTGCTCGAGGCCGAGCCCGATCTCGAGGTCGTCGGGGAGGCCGCCACGGGGCGCGAGGCGGTCGCACTGGTGACGCGCGAACGCCCGGATGTCGTGCTGATGGACATCCGGATGCCCGATGGCGACGGTCTGTGGGCCACCGAGCAGATCGTGGCGAACCCCGAGCTGGCCGGAACGCGGGTCGTCGTCGTGACGACCTTCGAACTCGACGAGTACGTCGCGCAGGCGATCCGCGCGGGCGCGAGCGGCTTCCTCGTGAAAGACACCGAGCCGGTCGAACTGATCCGCGCCGTCCACGTCGTCGCAGGGGGCGAGGCTCTGCTGAGCCCGCGCGTGACCAAGCGGCTGCTCGAACGGGTGGCCGGAACGTTCCACCGGCCCCCCGATACTGCCCGGCTCGCGGTGCTCACCGAGCGCGAGCGCGAGGTGCTCGCGCTGGTCGGCCAGGGCCTGACCAACGACGAGATCGGGCGCGAGTTGTACCTCAGCCCGCTCACGGCCAAGACCCACGTCTCGCGCATCATGTCGAAGCTGCTGGCGCGCGACCGCGTGCAGCTCGTCGTGATCGCTTACGAGACCGGGCTGGTCACGCCCGGCGCGAGCGAATAGCCCTGGCCCCCGCCGGGGAGTACACCGGCTCGCCGGTGTGCATCCGGGGGAGTAGTCGAGAGCATCTGCCGGGCAGATTCGCGATGGGCACCGAGCGACGAGAGTGAGGTCATCGGGTTCCGCCGGAACCCTCGAATCGAAGGATCACCGTGCTCACCTCCACCGCTCTCGCAGCCGCAGTCCCGTTCGCGCACCCTGCGCTGGGCTTCGGCTTCGGATTGCTCTTCATCCTCGGACACCTGTTCTGGCTGCTCGTGATCGTCGCGGTCATCATCGCGGTGACCCGTCGCCGTCGCCACTGGGCCGCCGCCGGCTTCGGCCCGTGGGGCCACGGTCCCTGGGGCCATGGCGCCTTCTCCGACTCGGCCTCCCGGGCCGCTGAGACGACGCTCGCCGAGCGCTTCGCGCAGGGCGACATCGACGAGAAGGAGTATCGGGCCCGGCTCGAGGTCCTTCGCGCGAACGCGCCCCAACCGCCGATGGGGCCGGTCGGACCCCAGAAGTAGCCGAAATCCCGGTCCAGAGCGACCGGTAGTCTCTCCTTCGGGCCGAATCATGGCCCGGAGGAGAGACTTTTCGCGTGAACGCCTGGTTCCAGGACAATTCGATCGTCATCGGTCTCGCGCTCGGCATCGCCGCGGTCGTGCTGCTGATCGTCGCGCTCGTGCTCCTCGTGCTCTGGCGCCGGGCCCGCCGTGCCGAACGCGCCGCCCTCGCCGGACGGGTGAACTGGGAGCGCGAGCGCATCGAGCTGGAGCTGTCGCTGGCCGAGCAGACCAGCCGGCTGCGGATCATCCGCGAACTGCACGAGCTGGCCGTCCATTCGGTCTCGGTCATCATCAGCCAGGCCGACGGCGCGCGTTACGCGGCCACCACGGATCCGGATGTCGCGACCCGCAGCGCCTCGGCGATCGCCGAGGCCGCGCGTTCGACGCTCGCCGATCTGCGGCGCGTCATGACGGTCGTGCGCGGTGGCGAGGCGGATGCCGCCCCGCAGCCCAGCCTCTCCTCGGCTCGCGAGCTGTTCAAGGTCATGCGCGACGCCGGCCTCGAGGTCGACTTCGTCGAGAGCGGAACGCGCCTCGACCTCAAGCACGGCGCCGAGCTGGCGGTCTACCGGATTCTGCAGGAGGCCTTGAGCAACGCCCTGACGCACGGCGGCGAGGGAACGAACGCCCGGGTGACCTTCAAGTGGACCGAGCAGGGGCTCGAGGTGCTCGTCGATGACGACGGCATCCGCGCCGAAGCGATCCGCAACGGACTCGACCCCAATGTCGAGGCGCAGAATCGCAGCTACTCGCAGGATGACGACCTGGCGGCGCTGACGCAGTCGCCGGTCGGCCGGGGAATCACCGAGATGCGCGAGCGCACCGAGTTGTTCGGCGGCATGTTCTCGGCGACCACGGTGCCCGGCGTCGGCTTCTCGGTCTCGGCGATCTTCCCGGCCTTGAAGTATCACAACGGGGTGCACGGGGTGAAGCTGGATCCGTCGTGAGCCCGGTCGACGGCGCGCCCGACGCGCGGGTGCGGATCGCGATCGTCGACGACTCCCGCAGCCAACGCGAGGGGTGGGTCCAGCTGATCGCGTCCCAACCGGATCTCGAGGTCGTCGGCCAGGCCGGCGACGGGGCGCAGGCGCTCGCCCTCGCCCGGCGCGAGCCGATCGACGTCGTGCTGATGGACATCCAGATGCCCCGCGTCAACGGCCTGATCGCGGCCGAGCGGATCCGCTCCGACGAGCGGGTGCGCGCCCTCGGCCAGGTGCCGCGCATCGTGCTGGTGACCGCGCTCGATCTTGACGGCCATGTTCCGGGAGCAGCGGTCGCGGGAGCCTATGCCGTGCTCTACAAGGACGTCGACCCGGAGGGGCTGTTCCAGACGATCCGGGAGGCCGCCGCCTTCCGCGCCGACCCGTACCGGCCGGACGAGGGACTCGGGGAGGCATCGCGCGAGCCGTCGGGCGCCGGCTCCGACGGGCGGCGTGACGGATAGCGCGGCCGCACGCCGCACGGTGCGCGATCCCGAGCGGGCGGCAGCAGTGCGGGCGAGTCTCGCGGTCGGACTGGCGGTGTCGGCCTACGGCGTGTCGTTCGGAGCGCTGGCCGTGGCATCCGGACTGGATGTCTGGCAGAGCTGCGTGCTGAGCCTGTTCATGTTCTCGGGCGGATCGCAGTTCGCCGTCATCGGGGTGCTCGCCTCGGGCGGGCTTGCGGCCGCGCCGGCCGCGATCGCCGGGGCGTCGCTGCTCGGCGTGCGCAACGCGCTCTATTCGATGCGGATGGCGCCGATCGTCGGCGGCCCGTGGTGGCGCAGGATCCTCGCGGCGCAGTGGACGATCGACGAGACCACGGCCGTGTCGACGGTGCAGCCGACACTGCGTGGGCAGCGGATCGGGTTCTGGGTCACCGGCGTCGTGATCTACCTGGGATGGAACCTGACGACCTTGATCGGGGCGCTGCTGGGCAACCTGATCGGCGACGTGCGGATGTTCGGTTTGGATGCCGCGGCGGCCGCCGCGTTCCTGGGGCTGCTGTGGCCGCGACTGCGCAGCCGTCAGCCGATCGCGGTCGCCGTCGCCGCGGCCGTGGTGGCCGCCGTGTTGATCCCGTGGCTCCCCTCCGGGCTTCCCGTCCTGATCGCCGCCGCCGTCGCCGTCGTCGTCGGCGTCACCAACTGGCTGGGCAGGTCGTCGTGACCACCTGGAATCTCGTGCTGCTTGCCTCGGCCGCGGTGCTCGCTCTCAAGCTCGTGGGCTATCTCGTGCCGCCGTCGTTCATCGAGCGGCCGACCCCGTCGCGCGTGGCCACGCTGCTGACCGTCGCACTGCTCTCGGCGCTCGTCGTGACTCAGACGGTTCAAAGCGGCGCTCACATCGTGTTGGATGCTCGCCTCCCCGCACTCGGCGTGGCGGCCGTGCTCCTCGCGATCCGCGCGCCCTTCATCGTCGTCGTGCTGGCCGCGGCCGTCGTCGCGGCTGTTCTCCGCCTACTCGGTTGGATGGCCTGAACGGACCCCTCGCTCAGTCCTCGAGATGATCGATGCCCGGAGTCCAGGCCAGACCGGGGGAGCCCCAGCTGCGCTTGCGGATCACCTTGGCCATGAGCCGGTCGGCCGGGTAGGCGAGCCGGTCGGCGTAGAGCAGCCCGTCGAGGTGGTCGTACTCGTGCTGGAAGATGCGCGCCAACCAGCCCTCGGCCGTGATCTCGTAGTCGCTGCCGTCCAACTCGGTGGCGCGCAGGATCGCGCGTGCCGCCCTGCGCAGCGGGAATCGTTCGCCGGGGATCGATAGGCAGCCCTCGGATTCGCTCTCCTCGTCGAGCTCTCCGACGGCGGGCGGGCTGATCCACAGCTCGGGGTTGATCGCCGTGCCCCGGTGCAGTCGACCCTCCTCGTCGCGCCAGTTGTAGACGAACAGACGCAGGGGGACGCCGACCTGCGGCGCGGCCAGGCCGACCCCCGGTGCCGCGGCCATGGTGTCCTCCATGTCGCGCACGAGGGTGCTGAGCGACTCGTCGAAATCGACCACTCTGCGTGCCGCCGTGTGCAGAACCGGATCGCCCGTGATGCGGATCGGGAGCACGGCCATTTGCCAAGGATATCGGGGCCTCAGCAGATAGATTCGACGGGTGCCTCCCGAACTGAGCGATCTTACGACGGCTCAGTACTTCCACGGCATCCCGGTCGTCGGGATTGTGATCGCCCTCGTGGGCGGTCTGTTCCTGGCGCTGGGGGCGCAGTTCCAGCACCGTGGGGTCGTCGTCGTCGAAGAACGTCACGGCAGCGGTCACAAGGCGGGCTTGAGCATCGGGCAGCTGCTGCGGCTGTTGCGGAGTCCCTGGTGGGCCCTCGGCTCGCTGCTGCTCGGCCTGGCCATCCTCTGCCAGCTCACGAGCCTCGCCTTCGCGCCGATCATCGTGGTGCAGCCGCTCGGGGTGGTGGCCCTCGTGATCACCGCGCTCGTCAACGCCCGGGTGTCGCACACCCGGCTCAACCGCTCGGCGGTGCGGGCCATCACCTTCTGCGTCGTGGGCATCGCGATCTTCGTCACGGTGGCCGCCTTCGTCGCTCAGGAGACCCTGATCGGCGAGCAGCAGCTGCTGACGATCCTGATCGTGCTGGCCGTCGTGCTGGTGCTGCTCGGCGTGGCGTTCGCCGTGTTCCGCAAGCGGTTCGGGGCGATCTTCTACATCCTGTCGGCCGGGGTGTTGTACGGCTTCGTGGCGACGCTCGCCAAGGTGGTCATCAACCGCGTCGTCAACGGCAACTTCGAGTGGCTGACCCTGGTGTGCGTCCTCGCGCTGCTGCTCGGAACGGCCCTCGGCGCCTACTTCGTGCAGACGGCGTACTCGGTGGGCTCTCCCGACCTGGTGATCGCCGGCCTCACCGTGGTCGACCCCCTCGTGGCCGTCTCGATCGGCGTCGTCGTGCTCAACGAGGCAGCGAACGCGCCGATCTGGACCCTGTTCGTCTGGATCGTCGCGGCCGGCATGGCCGTGTTCGGGGTGTTCCGACTCGCCAGAACCCGGGCGGCGCAACTCGCCGCCACCCGTGCCGAGGAGGGGAAGATCGACCATGCCTGAGGTACCGTGGGGGATCAGATCGTCTGCCCCCAGACCGAAGGACACCGAGTGACCGACGCGCCATCAGCGCGGCCGCCGATGCGCATACTCATCGGCTGCGACACCTTCGCCCCCGACATCAACGGTGCTGCGAGCTTCGCCAAGCGGCTCGGGGCAGGTCTCGCCGCGCGCGGCCACGACGTGCATGTGATCGCCCCGGCGCAGGCGCACCGGGTCGGCACCTTCGCCGAGGTGTTCGACGGTCAGACGCTCACGGTGCACCGCGTCTACAGCTGGCGCTGGCTGCCGCATCCGTGGCTGCGATTCATGCTGCCGTGGCGCATGAAGGCCAACTCGCGCAAGGTGATCGACGCCATGCATCCGGATGTCGTCCACTTCCAGTCGCACATCGTCGTCGGCAGCGGGCTGGCTCCTGTCGCCAAGAGCCGCGGCATCCGCATCGTCGGCACCAACCACACGATGCCCGAGAACGTGCTGCAGCACGTCACGATCTTCCCGCAGCCGATGCTCGACTGGCTGGCCCGGGTGCAGTGGAAGGCGGCGGCGCGCATCTTCCGCATGGCCGACGTGATCACGAGTCCGACGCAGAGTTCGGCCAGCTACTTCGAGAAGATGACGGGACTGACGCAGGTCGTCGCGATCTCGAACGGGATCGACACGACGGCGTACACGCCCGAGTTCACGCGCCAACCCGACAACCGCGTCGTCTACGTCGGCCGTCTCGACGAAGAGAAGCACGTCGACGAGTTGATCAGGGCGGCGGCGCGGATGGATCCCGCTCTCGACGTGCAGGTCGACATCGTCGGCGGCGGGGAGGTGAAGCAGAAGCTGCGCGACCTCGCGGCGAGCCTCGGAGTGTCGGATCGGGTGCACATCCTCGGCAAGGTCAGCGACGAAGAGCTGCGCGCCACGCTCACCCGCGGCACCGTCTTCGCCATGCCGTCGCGTGCCGAGCTGCAATGCATCGCGGCGATGGAGGCCATGGCCACGGCACTGCCGGTGGTCGCCGCCAACGCGATGGCGCTGCCGCACCTCGTGCACGAGGGCGAGAACGGCCACCTCTACGAACCGGGCGACATCGACGGTCTGGCCGCCGCGCTCACCGACGTTCTCACCGCGGGCCCCGAGAAGCTCGACCGGATGAAGCGGGCCTCGCTCGAGGTCGTCGCGCACCACTCCATGGCGCACACGCTCGACGTGTTCGAGGCGCTGTATCGTGGGGAACCGGTCGCCGGGATCGTCGCAGACCCGGTATCCGGCCCCGAGACGATCACGGCACCCGAATAGGTCGTCGCGTTCTCGACAGGGGCACGGGGCGGTAGCTCAGCTGGTTAGAGCAAGGGACTCATAATCCCTGGGTCGCGGGTTCAAGTCCCGCCCGCCCTACTGGGGTCTCCACCACGGAATCCGTCGTCGGTCAGCGGGGGCCCCGTACCGACGGGGTCTCGACTCTCCTCGGCTCAGCCCGACCAGCCGAACCGGCCGCGTTCATCGAATCCGGCGGGCGACACCGCGACGACCCAGGCCGGATCGATGGCCCCGTAGATGTGCGGGAAGAGCTCGCCGTCGCCGCCGTCCTCCCAGCGCAGGGGGACACCGGCCGTCGTGATCGCCTCATCGTCGAGTTCGAGCACCACGAGCGATTCCGAAGCATCCGAATAGAGGAATCCGGCGACCGCGGGCAGTTGCTCCTGGGTGGACGCGTGGATGAACCCCACTTCGTCGAGGGTCGCGCCCCTGGTCGACATGCGATAGCTGCCCGCGCGCGCGGCCGCCGCCCAGGTCTCACCTTCGGTCACGTGGAAGATCGCCATGCGGCGACACTATCCGGGCGGTCCACCCGGGTGTACTGTCGCCCATTGTCGGCGCCAGCGCCACTGTCGAGGAGGACCCGAAGATGACCGCACCCGTTCCCGTTCAGACGAACAGTCCCGATCAGAAGGGTCTGAAAACCGGGGCGCTCGGTCTGGTTTCGAGCATCGTGGTCGGCGTCGCGTCGACCGCGCCTGCGTACAGCCTCGCCGCGAGCCTCGGGTTCATCGTGGCCAGCGGCGGCGCACTCCTCGCCGGGACGAAGGCCCCCGGCGTGGTCCTCCTGGCGTTCGTGCCGATGTTCTTCATCGCCCTGGCATACCAGGAGTTGAACCGCGCCGAACCGGACTGCGGCACGACCTTCACCTGGGCCACTCGCGCATTCGGGTCGATCACCGGCTGGATGGGCGGCTGGGGCATCATCGTCGCCGACATCATCGTCATGTCGAACCTGGCGCAGATCGCCGGGTCGTACTCGTTCACCTTCATCGGCGACTTGGGCGTCCCCGGAGCGGCCGATCTCGGCAGCGTCACGATCGGCGGATTTCCGATCTGGTCGACTCTCGCAGGCCTCGCCTGGATCGCGATCATGACCTACATCTGCTATCGCGGCATCGAGATCTCGGCTCGGATCCAGTACGTGCTGCTGAGCATCGAGGTCATCATCCTGTTGGTCTTCGCCGTGTTCGCCCTCGTGCGGGTCTACACCGGCACCGGCGAGAGCTACTCTCTGATCCCGCAATGGGATTGGTTCAACCCGTTCACGCTCGACTTCGGCGGGGTGCTCGCGCCGGCCCTGCTCACCGGCATCTTCATCTACTGGGGATGGGATTCGGCGGTCTCGGTCAACGAGGAGACGAGCAACCCCGAGAAGACCCCCGGACGCGCCGCGGTCATCTCGACGCTGCTGCTGCTGGCGACCTACGCCGTGGTCAGTACGGCATCGGTCGCCTTCGCCGGCGTGGGGACCAAGGGGGTCGGGCTCGGCAACGCGAACAACTCGTCTGACGTCTTCTCAGCCATCGGGCCGGCGTTGTTCGGCAACAGCGTGCTCGGGCACATCCTGATGCTGCTGCTGGCCGCCTCGATCCTCACCTCGGCCTCCGCGTCGACCCAGACCACGATCCTGCCGACGGCACGCACCGCGCTGTCGATGGCGGTCTACAAGGCGATCCCCGAGCGCTTCGCCCGGATCCACCCGAAGTACCTGACCCCGACGTGGTCCACGATCGGCATGGGGATCATCTCGGCGGCCTTCTACCTGGTCTTCACCCTGATCAGCCCGAACCTGTTGAGCGCCCTGATCGGCTCCATCGGCCTGATGATCGCCTTCTACTACGGGCTGACCGGCTTCGCCTGTGTGTGGTTCTATCGCAAGACGCTGGTGTCGAGCGTCAAGAGCTTCGTGCTGCGGGGCCTGTTCCCATTCCTCGGGGGAGGCATGCTGCTCGCGGTGTTCGTGTACGGCCTCGTGCAGTTCTCGGCCCCCGACTGGCTGACCGACGACAAGGGCAAGAACGTGACGATCTTCGGGATCGGCGCGGAGGCGGTCGTGGGCGTCGGCGGGCTGCTGCTCGGGGTGGTGTTGATGGCCATCTGGTGGGTCCGCAAGCCGGACTTCTTCCGGGGCAAGACCCTGACCCGCCGCTCGGCCGACCTGGTGCTGGCCGGAGTGGAGGGCAGGACCCCGCTGCTCGGTCTGCCCGACTCCGGGGTGGAGGCGCTCGTCATCGCGCCCGATCTGTCGAACCTGCCGCCCGGGCAGACCGCGATCAAGGCTCCGGGTTCGGACGGCGCGCCCGAGGACGACAAGACGCCGTCGGCCTGAGCGGTGGGACGCGAAGCCTGATCAGCCCCCGGTCGACGAACTCGACGAACTCGACGAGTACAGCGAGGCGATGAACGAGGTCAGGGCCGATGAGTCGTCGAGCTTGCCGGTGTACGACTTCTTGTTGATCTCGACGAGGGGTGCGGCTGTGAGCGACTTCTTGTCGGCGTTGAGCAGGCCGCCGTGGGTCGCGCGGTGGGTGGCGGCATCCACCCAGTTGCCGTAGCTCGTGCCGCCGATGCAGTCCGTGACCTTGGTGTCGGTGACGCCCGCCTTGGTGACGAGGGCGGTCAGAGCGGTCGTCGACTTCGACGTCTGCTTCTTGGTCGACGCCGCCTTGATCAGCGCATCGCTGACCGTGAGGAACTGGCTCGGATCGTTGGCCGCGACGCAGGCGAGGGCATTGGCGGCGCGGCGCGAGTAGTCGTTCTTGGCCGAACTCGTGGTCGCGATCGGGTGCATCTCGAGGGTGATGTACCCCGCGCCGAGCCAGTTCTCGAGCGTCGCCCCGTTGGCCGCCATGAAGGTGGCGCTCTTCGGATCGGCGTAGTCGAGGTACAGCGCAACGTTGGCCGTGGACTTGTGGTTCGCGAGGTTGGTGGCGACCGGCTTGGCATCCGTCTGGATGGCGTCGGTGGTCACCGGCGAGATCGTCGCCTTGTTCGTGCTCGAGTCGGTGGATCCGGTGAGCAGCAGCCCATCGCTCAGCATGTTCGCCGGCCCGATGTAGCTGTCGCGGATGTCCTTCCAGATCAGAAGGCCGGCACCCGTGCCGACGACGGCGACGGCCAGCACCGAGCTGATCACGACGGTCACCCGGCGGCGGATCTGCTTGCGGCGGGCCTCCCTGCGACGCACCTCGACCATCTCGAGGGAGTACGCGGCCTGTTCGCGCTTGGAGAGCTTGCGGCGCTGCTTGTTGCTGAGCACCGGCGCGGGGGTCTGCTCGGCGGGCGCAGGCTTCGAGGTCGTAGGCATTGCGTTGCAGTCTAGGCAAAAGCCGGATGCCGTGTCTGTGCGGTCGCTGCGCACCGGCCAAGGAATGCCCTCGTGTCGGACTCGGTTGAGGCCGGTGACTGGAAGAGGATGGACCCCATGACCGAGACCGCGATCGCGCAGCAGACCCCCGCCGAGCAGTACGCCTACTTCCACGAACGCCGCGAACTGGCCGTCGTCCAGCCGCAGGGCAGCCTCGCCCTGACCAACACGCAGGCGATCGACTCGGAGCAGACGATCTGGGGCGTTCCTGGTCGGTGGGCGCCGTTGCCGGCGGGGGAGTCGGGGCTGAAGGTGATCGCGCAGGCGGCCGACGGCATCCGGGTCGACGGCGTGCTGGTCGACGGCGAAGCGGTCGTGCGCGGCAAGGACGACCCGAACCCGAGCGCGATCGTGTTCAGCGACACGGTGACCGGCTTCGTCATCCGGCTCGACGGGGGCAGCTACGCGCTGCGGGTCTGGGACGCGAAGTCGGAGGCCATCGAGAACTTCGGCGGAATCGACGCCTTCGACTACGACCCCGACTGGGTGGTCACGGCCGACTGGTCCGAGAACCCGGCCGGCACGACCATGGGATTCGAGCACCTCAAAGACGACGGGCAGACCCGCGAGGAGGTGGTGCCCGGGCGCATCACCTTCACGCGCGACGGCGTGGACTACGACCTCGCCGCCTTCAAGTCGGGGCGCGCCCTTCAGCTCGTGTTCGCCGACGCGACGAGCGGCGACTCCACGTACTCGGTCGGCCGCTTCCTCTTCGTGGCTCCGAACGCCGACGGCACGATCACCCTCGACTTCAACCGGGCGATCCTGCCTCCCTGCGCGTTCAGCTACGCCTTCAACTGCCCGCTCCCGCCGAAGCAGAACCGGTTCGGTGTGCCGATCGAGGCCGGCGAGAAGAACGTGCTCGCCAAGGACGGCTCGTTGCTGCATAGCTGACGCGGCGTACGATGTAGCCCACCGCGAGCGAGGGCGATCGGAGGTGGCGATGAGCAGCAGTCCCCGGAGGACCGCGCCCGCCGTCGATCGCACGGCCGTGCGGCGCGCACATGACCTCGTCGTCGGCGACGGGGGAGGGCCCACCGACGGGGTGCGGCACCTGGTGCTCGAGTCGTGGCGGCGCTCGATGGAGTTCCGGCTCGATCCGGATCGCGTGGTGGCGGCGACCGACCTCGGCGAGGAGGAGCTGCGCGAGTACCGGCGCGCGCATCCGCTCAGCCTCGCGCTGCCCACCATCCATCGCCTGCTGATCCGGCACACCTTCGACGCCGGTCTCATCGTGGCCGTCGGAGACCGCGCCGGGCGGCTGCTCTGGATCGACGGCGACCGCGAGCTGCGCCGGCGCGCCGAGGACATGCTCTTCGTCGAGGGAGCGGACTGGTCCGAACGCTCGGCGGGCACGAGCGCGCCCGGCACCGCGCTGGCCCTCGACCAGGGCGTCCAGATCACGCAGGCCGAGCACTTCGGCCGGATCGCGCACCCCTGGAGCTGCACCGCCGTGCCCGTCCACGATCTCGACGGCGGGATCCTCGGCGTCATCGACATCACGGGGGGCGACGACGCGGTCTCGCCCGTGACCCTGCCGCTGCTCGAGGCCACTGTGGCCGCGGTGGAGGCCGAGTTGCGCCTTCAACACTTCGACGAGGTGGTCGCCTCGGCGCCGCGTCCGCGGGCGGCCGTGGTACGTCCGATGCTGAGCGTGCTCGGGCGCGACGAGGCGGAGCTCGAACACGGCCGCGACCACGAGAGCCTCGGACTGCGGCACAGCGAGATCCTGACCCTGCTGGCCTGGCATCGCGGCGGCCTGAGCGCGGAGCGGTTGACCGAGCTGGTCTACGGGCGACCGGATGCCGTTGTCACCCTCCGGGCCGAGATGGTGCGCCTGCGCAAGAGCCTGCCGGCATCCCTCGCGCTCGAGTCCCGTCCGTACCGCGTCAACCAGCCCCTCGAGCTCGACGCGCAACGCGTGCTCGCCTTCCTCGAGCGCGGGGCGCACAAGGTGGCTCTCGGGGCGTATTCCGGGCCGGTGCTGCCGCGGTCGGATGCGCCGGGCGTCATCGCGATCCGCGAGGAGCTGCGCGGCGCACTCCGCGACGCGATGTTGACGGATGCCTCGGCCGACACCCTGCTCGACTACGCCCGCAGCGACGATGCCGCCGATGATCTCGAGGTCTGGACGGCGTGCCTGCGGCTTCTGCCCGCCCGTTCGCCCAAGCGGGCATCGGTCGTCTCCCGTATCGAGCGCATCGAACGGGACTTCGCGCGCAACGCCTTGCAACCCTGACGCAACCTGCCCGGCTCTACGGTCA
Organism: Lysinimonas soli; assembly: GCF_042655435.1. NCBI lineage: Bacteria > Bacillati > Actinomycetota > Actinomycetes > Micrococcales > Microbacteriaceae > Lysinimonas > Lysinimonas soli. Next base: position 1,273,442 of record NZ_JBHSMG010000001.1, on the reverse strand, counting down.
CCAGGGACGGATGCCACCGCTCCGTCACTGACAACGACGTCGAGGAGCAGACATGACCGTCTACGCGAACCCCGGAACCCCGGGGGCCAAGGTCGCCTTCAAACCCCGCTACGAGCACTGGATCGGCGGTGACTGGGTGAAGCCGAAGCGCGGGGAGTATTTCGACGACATCTCGCCCGTGAACGGCAAGCCGTTCACCGAGGTCGCCCGCGGCACCGCCGACGATATCGAGGCAGCGCTCGACGCGGCAGAGAAGGCCGCCCCGGCATGGGGGCGGACCTCGCCGACGGAGCGCGCCGCGATCCTGAACAAGATCGCCGACGTCATCGAGGCGAACCTCGAGTTGCTCGCGGTCGCCGAGACCTGGGACAACGGCAAGCCGATCCGCGAGCCGCTCAACGCCGACCTGCCGCTCGCGGCCGACCACTTCCGCTACTTCGCGAGCCTGATCCGGGCGCAGGAGGACTCCTTCACCCAGCTCGACGCCGACACGGTCGCCTACCACTTCCGCGAGCCGCTCGGCGTGGTCGGGCAGATCATCCCGTGGAACTTCCCGATCCTGATGGCGGTGTGGAAGCTCGCTCCCGCCCTGGCCGCCGGCAACGCGATCGTACTCAAGCCGGCCGAGCAGACGCCGGTGTCGATCCTCGTGCTGATCGAACTGATCGGCGGCATCCTCCCGCCCGGGGTCGTCAACATCGTCAACGGCTTCGGTGTCGAGGCGGGCAAGCCCCTCGCGTCGAGCAAGCGGATCCGCAAGATCGCGTTCACGGGTGAGACCACCACGGGGCGCTTGATCCTGCAGTACGCCGCAGCGAACATCATCCCGGCCACCCTGGAGCTCGGCGGCAAGAGCCCGAACATCTTCTTCGAGGACGTGATGGACAAGGATGACGCCTACCGCGACAAGGCGCTGGAGGGCTTCACCCTGTTCGCCTTCAACTCGGGCGAGGTGTGCACCTGCCCCAGCCGCGCGGTCATCCAGAAGTCGATCTACGACGAGTTCGTCGATCTGGGGATCACGCGCACCAAGAAGGCGATCCAAGGCAACCCGCTCGACACCGACACGCAGGTCGGCGCTCAGGCGTCGAACGACCAGCTGGAGAAGATCCTCAGCTACATCGACATCGGCGTGAAGGAGGGCGCGAAGCTCTCGGTGGGCGGCGGGCGTGCCGATCTCGGTGGCGATCTCTCGGGCGGCTACTACGTCGAGCCGACGATCTTCGAGGGCAACAACTCGATGCGGCTGTTCCAGGAGGAGATCTTCGGGCCGGTTGTCGCGGTCACCTCCTTCGAGGACTACGCCGAGGCCATGCTGATCGCCAACGACACCCTCTACGGGCTCGGCGCCGGCGTGTGGACCCGCAACGGCAACCTGGCGTATCGCGCGGGGCGTGACATCCAGGCCGGACGGGTCTGGGTGAACAACTACCACGCCTACCCGGCGGGTGCGGCCTTCGGCGGCTACAAGAGCTCGGGCATCGGCCGCGAGAACAACGCCCTGGCGCTCGACCACTACCAGCAGACGAAGAACCTGCTCGTCTCGTACTCGGAGAACGCGCTCGGATTCTTCTGAGCCGCGTCGTTCCGGCCCGAACGGGTGGTCGGCGGTTCCGCCTGGGCTCCGCCGACCACCATTTCCCATCCATGACCAGCAGGAAAGGCCCCGATGTCACTCGACGCCACGGTCGTGATTCCCGGCGAAAGGCTCTCGCGCGTCGCGCTGAATCCCGACGCGCTCGAGTTGCTGCGCCGGCTGTGGAGCCGCCACGGACCGCTGATGTTCCATCAGTCGGGCGGATGCTGCGACGGCAGTTCACCGATGTGCTTTCCTGCGGGCGACTTCCTCACCTCGGCCGCCGACGTGCTGCTCGGGGTCTTCGACATCTCGCCGGCGGGCGATGGCTCGCAGCCGATCGCGTTCTGGATGTCGGCCGAGCAGTTCGAGTACTGGAGCCACACCCATCTCACGGTCGACGTCGTCCCCGGGCGCGGCAGTGGCTTCTCGGTGGAGGCGCCGGAGGGCGTGCGCTTTCTCATCCGCTCGCGGCTGATGGAGATCGAGGCGCCGTTCGCCTGAGCCTCGTTCACCGCGGGTTCACCCATCGGATGCCCGATCGTTCCACCCCCTGTCGGGGGTGACGGAGGAGAATCACACCGCACCCGGGGACTCCTCCCGGGTCGACGAAGTGAGGAGACCTGGTGAAGATCAGAAGCACTATGGCACGCACCGCGATCGTGGCTGCCGCCGTCGGCGTTCTGGCGATCGGTGCGACGATGCCTGCCATGGCGTCAGGACTGGCGACGGATCACCCGCCGGCAGGGTCGACGTCGACCCCGATCACGCACCTCGTGGTGATCTTCCAAGAGAACGTCTCGTTCGACCACTACTTCGCCACCTACCCCGTCGCCGCCAATCCGGCGGGCGAGCCGAAGTTCTGGGCGGCGAAGAACACGCCGACGGTCAACGGCTTGGGTTCGGCGCTGCTCACCTCGAACCCGAATGCGGTTCAGCCGTTCCGACTCGACCGCACTCAGGCCGAGACCTGCGACCAGGATCACAGCTACACCGACGAGCAGAAGGCGTTCGACAGCGGTCTGATGGACAAGTTCGTCGAGACCGTCGGACGGGGCACCGCGGCGTGCACCGACTACGGCAAGGGCCCCGGACTGGTCATGGGCTACTACGACGGCAACACCGTGACGGCGATGTGGAACTACGCGCAGCACTACGCGATGAGCGACAACTCGTACGGCACGACTTTCGGCCCCTCGTCGCCGGGCGCGCTGAACCTCGTGTCGGGGCAGACGCACGGCTTCGCGACCACCTCGAAGGCCGTCACCGCATCCGGCACGGTCATCGGAGACCCGCAACCGGCTGGTGACGTCTGCGACAGCCGCGACGCGACGACCTCGGTCGACTCCGCCAACAAGAACATCGGCGACCTGCTGAATGCCAAGAACGTCAGCTGGGGCTGGTTCCAGGGCGGGTTCGCCGACTGCACCGCGAGCCACGCCAACGCCGCCGGGGTGACCAGCAAGGACTACATCCCGCATCACGAGCCGTTCCAGTACTTCGCGAGCACCGCGAACCTGACCCACACCCGCCCTGCTTCGGTCGCCGAGATCGGTCACGCCGGTCCCGCCAACCACCAGTACGACCTGAGCGACTTCTGGTCGTCAGTCAATGCCCGCTCGATGCCCGCCGTGAGCTTCGTGAAGGCGCCGGGGTATCAGGACGGCCACGCCGGCTACTCGACTCCGCTCGATGAGCAGAAGTTCCTGGTCGACACGATCAATCACCTGCAGAAGACGCCGGACTGGCGCTCGACGGCTGTGGTGGTCGCCTACGACGACAGCGATGGCTGGTACGACCACCAGATCGGCCCGATCGTGAACCAGAGCGCCGATCCCGCGGTCGACGCGCTCAGCGGCACCTCCTGCGGCACCAACGCCAGCCACGTGCTCGGCGGCTACGCCGACCGCTGCGGCTACGGACCGCGCCTGCCGCTGCTGGTGATCTCGCCGTACGCGCGCACCAACTTCGTCGACCACACGGTCACCGACCAGACCTCGGTCCTGCGGTTCATCGAAGACAACTGGAAGACGGGACGGATCGGCAACGGCTCCTACGATTCCCTCGCCGGCTCGATCACGGGGATGTTCGACTTCTCGTCGCACCGAGACGGCGACGCGCGAGCCCTCCACCTGGATCCGTCGTCGGGGCTCGTCACGCACTGACAGCGAGGCGGCCCGGGCCGCAGTCGGCCGCAGGCGGCAGACTGGCGGGGTGCACATCGCGCTCCGTCAGTCTGCCGCCGCGCGGGTCGAGGCGGTCGAGCTCGACGACGCCGGCGCAGAGCTCGGTCGGCACGACCTCGACGAGGGCGCGCTGACGCAGTGGGTCCGCGAGCGGGAGGCGGGGCATCCGCGCTGGGTCTGGAGCGACACGGCACGGTGGTACCCGCCGCTGCTGCGGGCCGGGGTGCGGGTCGAGCGCTGCGTCGACCTGCGGTTGTGCCACCGCATTCTGCGGCACGCCGTGTCGGCCGCGGGTTCGGAGCTCGCGACCGGCGGGCGTGACGGTTGGGACTCGCCGCCCCCGGCGCCGTCGGCGGCCCCCGACGCGCTCTTCGACCTCGAGCCGCCACCGGTCGACGACGATCCGGTCGTCGAGTGGCTGCGGCAGCGGTCGGCCGTCGAGGGTAGCTCGCAACCCGGCCGGCTGGCTCTGCTGCTCGCGGGGGAGAGCGTCGGCGCCCTCGTCGCCGTCGAGATGCGCTTCGCCGGCCTGCCCTGGAGCCCCGCGCGACACGACGAACTGCTCACGGAGTTGCTCGGCCCGCGCCCCGCTCTCGGGCGGCCGGCGCTGATGGAGGCGGCCCTGGCACGGGTGCGCGAGGCGCTCGACGAGCCCGACCTGAACCCCGACTCCCCGGTCGAGCTCGTCAAGGGGTTGCAGCGCGCCGGCTTGCGAGCCACCTCGACCCGGTCGTGGGAGCTGAAGCGGATCGAGCATCCGGCCATCGCGCCTCTGCTGGAGTACAAGAAGCTCGCCCGCCTGTATTCGGCCAACGGCTGGCACTGGCTCGAGGAGTGGGTGCACGACGGGCGGTTCCGACCCGTCTACGTGCCCGGCGGCGTCGTGACGGGCCGGTGGGCGTCCGACGGCGGCGGAGCGCTGCAGCTGCCGCGACAACTGCGCGCGGCGGTCGTCGCCGACGAGGGCTGGACCTTCGTCGTGGCCGATGCCTCGCAGCTCGAGCCGCGCGTGCTCGCCGCGATGTCGGGCGACGCGGCGATGGCCCGCGCAGGCCAGGCCCAGGACATGTACCAGGGCATGGTCGACGCGGGCGCCGTCGAGACGCGGCCGCAGGCCAAATACGGCATGCTCGGGGCGATCTACGGCGGCACCACCGGTGAGAGCGGGCGGATGCGCCCCCGCATCGCGCGCGCCTTCCCGACAGCGATGGCGTACGTCGAGTCGGCCGCCCGCGCCGGCGAGAAGGGCGAGGTCGTCAGCACCTGGCTCGGGCGCAGCTCGCCGCCGGGGGCTGCCGACAGCTACGACGAGACCGCGTCGGATGCCGAACTGCGCAAGCTGCGCAACGACGCCCGGGGCTGGGGGCGCTTCACCCGCAACTTCGTGGTGCAGGGCACCGCCGCGGAGTGGGCCCTGTGCTGGATGGGGTCGCTGCGCCGGCGGCTGTGGCAGCTCGGAGGCGGTGACGCCGCGGATGCCCCGCTCACCGACCGGCCGCATCTGGTCTTCTTCTTGCACGATGAGCTCATCGTGCACACGCCGCGCGCCCTGGCCGAACAGGTGGCTGCGGAGCTGCGCGAATCGGCAGCGGAGGCCGGGCGCCTGCTGTTCGGGGCGGCTCCGGTGGAGTTCGCCGTCACGGTCGCGATCGTCGACAGCTACGACCAGGCCAAGTAGGGGCTGCGCCTCCCGGCGCGACACGAAGAACCCCGGAATCACAGTCTTGTGATTTCCGCTCCGATTCCGGCATAATTCAACCAGCAGCTCAGCTGTCCGTTTCGCCAGTCGATGGGGAAGTCGCACCGACGAACGGAGAGAGAAATGACTGCTGTGACAACTCAGCGCGCTCTGGCACGCGGCGTGGTGTTCATCCACTCTGCTCCTCGTGCGCTGTGCCCGCATGTCGAATGGGCCGCGGGCCGTGCACTCGGTCGCGCCGTCAACTTCGACTGGCGCGATCAGCCTGTGCTGCCCGGCGCGCACCGCACCGAGTATTTCTGGGAAGGCCCGCGGGGCACCGGAGCCGCACTGGCGTCTGCGTTGCGTGGCTGGGAGCACCTGCGCTACGAGGTCACCGAGGATGCCGGGCTCGGCACCGATGGCGGCCGCTGGATGCACACGCCCGATCTGGGGATCTTCTTCTCCCAGACCGATACGGCGGGCAACGTCGTGATCCCCGAGGACCGGGTCCGTTTCGCCATGGAGTCGGCCGGATCGGACGCCTTCGAGCTGCACCGCGAGCTGCGGCTCGCGCTCGGTCAGGCCTGGGACGACGAACTCGAGTCGTTCCGGCACGCGAGCGAAGACAGCGCCGTCGTCTGGCTGCACAAGGTCGGGTAGGACTGCACGTGGGCAAGCACCGGGCAGGTCGAGCAGCGGGGATGCACCCGCGCAGCGGGAGCGGACCGAGGGCCGACGCTCTCGTTGAGCCGCGGGGGCGGCAGCTCGCTCAGGGCGCGGATATCACGCTGTTGATGGCCATGCTCGAACGTCTCGAGCGGGCACGCCCACGACAGGACGCCCGGCGTTCACTCGCCGAGTCCATCACGATCCTGGCGTAGCCCGGGCAGCCCGGGTCAGGCGTCGTAGCTGCGGACCGCGATGACCGAGTTGTGGCCGCCGAATCCGAACGAGTTCGAGATCGCGAGCTGCGGACCGTCTCCGAGCGACTGAGCATCCCCGCCGACCGACAGCGGGATCTCGGGGTCCTTCTCGGTGATGTTGATCGTCGGCGGCGCCAGCCGGTTCGCGACCGCGAGGATCGTGAAGATCGCCTCCAGCGCGCCGGTGCCGCCGAGCAGGTGACCGGTGGAGGCCTTGGTGGCCGACACCGGGATGTCGTGCACGCGATCGCCGAACACGGCGAGCAGAGCCCGGTACTCGGCGATGTCGCCGACCGGCGTGCTCGTGGCATGGGCGTTGATGTGCGTCACCTCGTCGACCGTCGCGCCGGCCTGTGCCAGCGCCGCGCGCACGGCGCGGGCCGCGCCCCAGCCCTCGGGGTCGGGCGCCGTGATGTGGTACGAGTCGCTCGTGACCCCGCCGCCGGCGATCTCGGCGTAGATGCGCGCTCCGCGGGCCTTCGCGTGCTCCTCGGTCTCGAGCACGAGAGCGGCAGCGCCCTCGCCCATGACGAAGCCGTCACGCGAGATGTCGTAGGGGCGCGAGGCGGTGGCCGGGTCGTCGTTGCGCTTCGAGAGCGCCTGCATCGAGGCGAAAGAGGCGAGGGTGATGCCGTGGATGCTCGACTCGGAGCCGCCCGCGACGATCACGTCGGCGTAGCCCGACTGCAGGTGGTCGAAGGCGTTCGCGATCGACTCGGTGCTCGAGGCGCACGCGGAGACGTCGGTGCGGGCGAACGCCCGCGCGTTGAGGTTCATGCTCACGGCCGCGGCGGCCGCGTTGGGCATCAGCATCGGCACCGTCATGGGCAGCACCCGGCGCGGACCCTTCTCCTTGAGGGTGTCCCAGGCGTCGAGGAGGGTCCAGAGGCCGCCGATTCCGGTGGCCCACTCGACCCCGAGACGGTCGGGCTCGACCTCGGGGGATCCCGCGTCGGCCCACGCCTCCCGAGCCGAGATCAGGGCGAACTGGCTGACCGGATCGAGTCGCTTGATCTCGATGCGCTCCAGCACCTCGTCGGGCCGCACCTTGGCCTCGGCGGCGAAGGTGACGGGCAGATCGAGTTCGGCCACCCAGTCGTGGGTGAGCGAGTGGGCGCCGGATTCACCGGCGAGCAGTCCGGCCCAGCTGTCGGGGGCGGTGCCGCCCACTGGCGACGACGCGCCGATTCCGGTGACGACGATCTTTTTGGTCATTCGAACTTTCTCCCGTGGAAGAACCCGGCGCGAGCCGGGCAACGGGCGGGGAGACGAGTCGTGTCCCCGCCCCATGCCGCTGCGGCGGGGCTCAGGCCTGCGCGTTGACGATGTAGGTGACGGCGTCGCCGACGGTCACGAGGTTCTTGACCTCGTCGTCGGGGATCTTGACGTCGAACTTCTCTTCGGCGTTCACGACGATCGTCATCATCGAGATCGAGTCGATGTCGAGGTCGTCGGTGAACGACTTGCCCATCTCCACAGTGTCCGTCGCGATGCCGGTCTCGTCATTGATCAGTTCAGCCAGACCGGCGAGAACCTCGTCCTGGGACAGTGCCATTTCGTATCTCCTTGAAGGGGGTGGTGCGAGGGGTGGTGTCGAGTGACCGTGGACAATCCTAGGGGAGCCGCACGACCTGGGCCCCGTAGACCAGGCCGGCGCCGAAGCCGATCTGCAGGGCGAGACCGCCGCTGAGCTCCGGGTGCTCCTCGAGCAGACGGTGGGTCGCGAGGGGGATCGAGGCGGCCGAGGTGTTGCCGGTCGTCTCGATGTCGCGGGCGATCTGCACGGTCTCGGGAAGGCCGATCTGCTTGGCCAGCTCGTCGATGATCCGCATGTTCGCCTGGTGGGGGATGAACGCCGCGAGGTCGGCCGGGGTGACGCCGGCGGCCGCCAGCGCCTGCTTCGCGACCTTCGCCATCTCCCACACCGCCCAACGGAAGACCGCCTGACCGTCCTGCCGCATGGTCGGCCACGGCTTCACCTTGTCGAGGTACTCCTCGAAGGTCGCGTTCATGCCGACGGCATCCCACTTCGAGCCGTCCGAGCCCCAGATCGTGGTCGAGATTCCCGGCTCGTCGGCGGGACCCACCACCGCGGCGCCGGCGCCGTCGCCGAGCAGGAACGAGATCGAGCGGTCATTGGGGTGCACATACTGCGAGAGCTTCTCGGCGCCCACCACGAGCACGTAGTCGGCGGCGCCGGACCGGATGAGCGCGTCGGCCTGGGCGATCCCGTAGGTGTAGCCGGCGCACGCGGCACTGATGTCGTAGGCCGGGGCCGGGCTGACCCCGAGGCGCTCGGCCAGCAGCGACGACATCGACGGGGTCACGGCGACATTGCTGATCGTCGAGACCAGCACGGCTCCGATCTGATCGGGACGGATGCCCGACTTGGCGATCGCCTCCCGCCCCGCGGTCTCGGCCAGGTCGATCGCGTTCAGGCCCTTGCGCGCCCGCTTGCGGGTGATGATGCCGGTGCGCTGACGGATCCACTCGTCGCTCGAGTCGATCGCCTCGACGAGCTCGGAGTTCGGCACGACGATGTCGCCGCGGGCGGCGCCCAGGGCGAGGATGCGCGTGTAGGGGTGCCCGACGGACTGGTGCAGACGCGGGTGCGACGTCGAAGAGGATGCGGTGGCGGTCATGATGCTCCGTTGTCTGCGTCGGCGTCGGCGATGTCGTCGAGGAGTTGGTGGGCGAGGGGGATGTCGTCGGGGGTCTTGACGGCCACGGTCGGGATCCCCTTCAGGCCCCGCTTGGCGAGGCCGACGAGGGCGCCGGCCGGCGCGAGCTCGATGAGCCCCGTGACCCCGGCCGTTGCGAACGCCGCCATGTCGAGGTCCCACCGCACCGGCGACGCCACCTGGCCCACCAGGAGGTCGATGAACTCGCGGCCGGACCTCACGATCGACCCGTCCTTGTTGGTCCAGATGGTCCAGTCCGGATCACTCACATCCAGGGTGGCGGCGACCCCGCGCAGGGTCTCCACCGCCGGCTGCATATACCGGGTGTGGAATGCACCGGCCACCTGCAACGGAATGATCCGAGCACCGGCCGGCGGGTCCGACTGCAACGCGGCCAGAGCGGGAAGCTCGCCGGCGACGACGATCTGACCGCCGCCGTTGAAGTTGGCCGGCTGCAGCCCGAGCGCTTCGAGCTTGGCGAGCAGCTCGTCTTCGTCGCCACCGATCACGGCGCTCATGCCGGTTGCGACTTGGGCCGCCGCGGCGGCCATGGCCGTACCCCGGGCGGCGACGAGCTTCATCGCGTCCTGCTCGCTGAGGATGCCCGCGCCGGCGGCCGCGGCGACCTCGCCCACGGAATGGCCGGCGATGCCCGCGGTCTTGCCCTTCCAGCCCGAGCCGGAGCCCTCATCCAGAACCGCGGCGAGGGCCACGAGCGATGCGGCCACGATGAGCGGCTGGGCGACGGCCGTGTCTCGGATCGTGTCGGCGTCCGACACCGTTCCGTGCGCCGCCAGATCGAGGCCGGCGGCCTCCGACAGAGCCGCGAGATGCTCCGCGAAGCGGGGCTCGGCGAGCCAGGGTTCCAGGAATCCGGGGGTCTGCGATCCCTGACCGGGGGCGACGATGACGACACTCACCAGCCCAGTCTGTCAACTCGGAGGCGCCCGCGTCGAACTCGGGGTACTAAGAATCCGGCGTGACCTTGGCGGAAAGCTACAGGCCCGGCGGCGAACGCCACCTCCGAGGTCCGGACGGCGGCTACTTCTGCGGTCGACCGTCGGGATCGGCGATCGAGCCGATGATGAGGGCGGATTGCAGGATCAGCGCCTCGCGGGCGCCCGTGGCGTCCCAGCCGATCACCTCGCTGATGCGCTTGAGCCGATAGCGCACGGTGTTCGGATGCACGAACAGCTCACGGGCGGTGGCCTCAAGCGAGCGACCGTTGTCGAGGTAGCACCACAGCGTGGTCAGCAGCTCGGTCGAGTGGTTCTGCAGCGGCTTGTAGATGCGGGCGATGAGGGTCGAACGGGCGAGCGGATCGCCGGCCAGGGCGCGCTCGGGCAGCAGATCGTCGGCGAGGGTGGGCCGGGGTGCGTTGCGCCAGGCCTTGGCCACCGCGAACCCGGCCAGGGCCGCCCGGGCGCTGCGTGCCGCGTCGACGAGCGACGGCACCTCGTGACCCAGCACGAGGTGCCCGGGCCCGAAGCCCGGTTCGAGCCGGGCCGCGATCTCGAGGAAGGGCAGCGGGTCCTTCGACTCCGACTCCTCGGCCGGGTCGACCCGGCCGATCACGATGACGAGCCGGCTGCCCTGCACGCCGATCAGCACATCCGAGTCGAGATGACGAGCGGTGCGCCGGAGCATGTCGACGTCGAGGATGCGCGGGGCGGTGCCCACGAGCACGCTGACCGCGCCGTGCCCGTTCCAACCGAGTGCGGCGATGCGGCTCGGCAGCTCGCTGTCGTATTCCCCCGTGAGGATGGAGTCGACCACGAGGGCTTCGAGGCGGGCGTCCCACAGGCCGCGGGCCTCCGCGGCCCTCGCGTAGACGTCGGCGGCCGCGAAGGCGATCTCGCGCGAGTAGAGCAGGATCGCCTCGCGCAGCGACTCGTCGGCATCCTTGACCCGCTGCTCGACGACCTCGACCGTGACCCGGATGAGTTGCAGCGTCTGCTGCAGGCTGACCGAGCGCAGCAGTTCGCGCGGGGCCGCTCCGAAGACGTCGGCCGCGATCCACGGGGTCGAGGTCGGATCTTCGAACCACGAGATGAACGAGGTGATGCCGGCTTGAGCGACCAGGCCGACCGCGCTCCGTCGACCAGGGGGCATGTCGCGGTACCACGGCAGGGTGTCGTCGAGACGCTTGAGAGTCGCCGTCGACAGCTCGCCCGAGAGCGTGCGCAGCCAGGCGAGAGTCTGCGGGCGGGTGCGCTCAGCCATCGCGCCGCGCGCTCATGCCGCGCCGAACGGTGATCCGGCGGCGCGCGTCAACTCTCCCCGCCCGCCGACCCGGAGGTGCCGGCTGTCACGTCGTGCAGCTGGTACTTCTCGATCGCCTGGGTCACCGCAGCGGGGTCGACCTCGCCGCGACGCGCCAGCGACTGCAGCGTGCGCACGACGATCGACGGGCCGTCGATCTTGAAGAACCGACGCGCAGCGGGCCTCGTGTCGCTGAAGCCGAAGTCGTCGGCGCCGAGGGTGACGTACTCGCCCGGCACGAAGGGCCTGATCTGGTCGGGCACCGCGTGCATGTAGTCCGAGACCGCGACGAACGGGCCATCGGACCCGGCCAGCTTCGCCCAGAGGTAGGGCACCTGCGGCGGCTCTTCCGGGTGGAGGAAGTTGTGCTCGTCGGCGGCCAGGCCGTCGCGGCGCAACTCGGTCCACGAGGTGACGCTCCACACGTCGGCGGCGACGTTCCAGTCGCGCGCGAGCAGCTCCTGCGCCTCGAGTGCCCACGGCAGGGCGACGCCCGAGGCGAGCAGCTGGGCCTTCGGGCCGAGGTTGTCGGCGGCCTTGAGCTTGTAGATGCCCTTGAGCAGGCCGTCGACGTCGAGGTTCTCGGGCTCGACGGGCTGCTGGTGCGGCTCGTTGTAGACCGTGATGTAGTACATGACGTTCGGGTTCGGATGCTGCCCGCCGTACATGCGCTCGATGCCCGCCTGCACGAGACGGCCGATCTCGTAGCCGTACGCGGGGTCGTAGCTGACCACCGCCGGATTCGTCGAGGCCAGCAGGTGCGAGTGGCCGTCGGCGTGCTGCAGGCCCTCGCCGGTCAGCGTCGTGCGACCGGCCGTCGCCCCGATGATGAAGCCGCGGGCCATCTGGTCGCCGGCGGCCCACATGGCGTCGCCGGTGCGCTGGAACCCGAACATCGAGTAGAAGACGTAGACCGGGATGAGCGGCTCGCCCTGCGTCGCGTAGGCGGTGCCCGCGGCCGTGAACGCCGAGAACGCGCCGGCCTCGTTGATGCCGGTGTGGATGATCTGGCCCTGCGGGCTCTCCTTGTAGGCGAGCAGCAGCTCCCGGTCGACCGAGGTGTAGTGCTGGCCGTTCGGGTTGTAGATCTTCGCGGTCGGGAAGTAGGCGTCCATGCCGAAGGTGCGCGCCTCATCCGGGATGATCGGCACGATCCGGTGGCCGAAATCGGGCGACTTCAGCAGGTCTTTGAGCAGGCGGGCGAACGCCATCGTGGTGGCGACCTCCTGCTTGCCCGAGCCCTTGCGCGAGATCTCGTAGACGGAGTCGTCGGGGATGGCGATCTGGGTGTATTTGGTGCGTCGCTCCGGCACGTAGCCGCCGAGCTCGCGGCGACGCTCCTGCAGGTACTGGATCGCCGGGTCGTCGGGGCCGGGGTTGTAGAACGGCGGCTGGTACGGGTTCTCCTCGAGCGCGGCATCCGTGATCGGAATGCGCATGACATCGCGGAACTGCTTGAGGTTGTCGAGCGTGAGCTTCTTCATCTGATGGGTCGCGTTGCGGCCCTCGAAGCTCGGGCCGAGGCCGTAGCCCTTGACCGTCTTGGCCAGGATGACGGTCGGCTGCCCCTTGTGCTCGACGGCGGCTTTGAACGCCGCGTACACCTTGCGGTAGTCGTGGCCACCGCGCTTGAGGTTCCACAGCTGCTCGTCGGAGTATCCCTCGACGAGCTTCGCCGTGACCGGGTCGCGGCCGAAGAAGTTCTCGCGCACGTAGGCGCCGTTCTCGGCCTTGTAGGTCTGGTAGTCGCCGTCGGGCGTGACGTTCATCAGGTTGACGAGCGCGCCGGTGGTGTCGGCGGCGAGCAGGGCGTCCCACTCGCGGCCCCAGACCACCTTGATGACGTTCCAGCCCGCACCGCGGAAGAAGCTCTCGAGCTCCTGGATGATCTTGCCGTTGCCGCGAACCGGGCCGTCCAGCCGCTGCAGGTTGCAGTTGATCACGAAGGTCAGGTTGTCGAGCTTGTCATTGGCGGCCCACTGCAGGGCGCCCCGGCTCTCGACCTCGTCCATCTCGCCGTCGCCGAGGAAGGCCCAGACGTGCTGGTCGCTCGCGTCCTTGATGCCGCGGTTGGTCAGGTACTTGTTGGACTGCGCCTGGTGGATCGCGTTGATCGGGCCGAGACCCATCGACACGGTCGGGAACTCCCAGAAGTGCGGCATCAGCCGCGGGTGCGGGTAGGAGCTGAGGCCATGAGGGGCCTTGCTCTTCTCCTGGCGGAAGCCGTCGAGGTCCTGCTCGCTCAGGCGGCCCTCGAGGAAGGCGCGCGCGTACATGCCGGGGGAGGCGTGGCCCTGGTAGAAGATCTGGTCGCCGCCGCCCGGGTGGTCCTTCCCGCGGAAGAACCAGTTGTGGCCGACCTCGTAGAGCGCGGCGGAGGAGGCGTACGTCGAGATGTGACCGCCGACGCCGATCCCGGGGCGCTGGGCGCGGTGCACCGTGATGGCGGCGTTCCAGCGGATCCAGGCGCGATAGCGGCGTTCGAGCTCCTCGTCACCCGGGAAGGCCGGCTCGTTCTCGGGAGCGATCGTGTTGATGTAGTCCGTCGTGGGGACCATCGGCACACCGAGTTGCAGGTCCTTCGACCGCTTGAGCAGGCTCAGCATGATGTCTCGGGCGCGGCCGTGACCCTTCTCGGCCACCAGCTGGTCGAGGGATTCCTGCCACTCGGCGGTCTCGTCGGGATCGGAGTCCGTGTAGTTGACCGAATACGGGTCCTGGTCGTTCACCGTCACCGTTGACCTCTTTCTCTGGGTGGCGACATAGCCGGGTGGGGCCATGAGAGCGGTCGTCGACTCCCGCACCGGGTTGCGGGCGGAAGCCGTTTCGTGCGCAGTCCACTCTAGTTCGGCGGCGACGACGTGGTGAGCGTCGCAGGGGAGCCGAGGCGCGTCCACGGCGAAACGCCAGGCCGCGGCGTATGATCGTGCGCTGGACTACCGGGCGAGGCCTCCTACGCCGCCCGGCTCGAAAGGACACGAGCGACGATGGCTCTCGAGAACGACACTCAGGCTCCCGACTTCGATCTGGCGAATCAGTTCGGTGAACACATCCGGCTGAGCGACTTCCGTGGCAAGCGGCCGGTCGTTCTGGTCTTCTTCCCGCTGGCGTTCTCGAGCACCTGCACGGGTGAGCTGTGCGCCCTGCGCGACAACCTCTCGCTGTTCAAGGCCAACGGGGTCGAACTCATCGGGATCTCCGTCGACTCGAAGGCGAGCCTGCGGGCATGGGCCGAGCAGGAGGGCTACGACTTCACGCTGCTCGCGGACTTCTGGCCGCATGGGGCCGTCGCCAAGGAGTACGGCGTGTTCCTCGAGGAGAAGGGGTTCGCGAACCGCGCGACCTTCGTCATCGACGTCAAGGGCGTCATCCGCGCCTCCTTCATCACCGCTCCGGGGGAGCCGCGCTCGATCGACGAGTATCGTGCGGCGCTCGACGAGGTGCTTCCCGCGCACGTGTAGCGCGCTCGCGGGCGCCGTCAGGAGGCTCCGCTAGGTCAGGATGTTCACCGCGCGGGCGATGACCAGCGCGAGCAGCCCGAAACCGGTGATCGACTGCACCGCCATGAGGGCTTTGGCCCGGTGGGTCAGCGGCATCACGTCGGTGGGGCTGAAGGCCATCATGTTGGTCAGCGAGAAGTACAGGTAGTCGAAGAAAGCCGGGCGCCAGGACGTCGGCTTGCCGGTGTCCTCCTGCGGGAAGCGGAAGTCGCGGGCCTCGGGATCGTTCGGCAGGCGACGCGAGACCGGGCCGCGGCCGTCCACCTCCCAATAGACCAGGCCGAAGGCGATGATGTCGGTCACCCAGACCTGCAGGGCGGTCAGGAGCACCTGAGGCCCGTGGGCACTGCTCGAGAGCAGCTCCTGCACGACCCCGACGACCTCGATCTGGTTGGCGATCGTCAGCACACCGCCGAGGGTGATCGACAGCCAGCGCGACCAGGCGGTCTCCCGCGTGAAGTGACGCGGGTTGAGCACGATCAGGGGGATGAGCAGGAGCGTCGCCACGATCGGGAGGATGTATCGCGGAATCCCGAGGAAGGTCGAGGGCAGCAGCACGTACACGACGACGGCGACGGTGACGGCGACGATGGCCGGCCAGCGCTGCTCCGGTTGTTCGGGGATCGCCCTCGGTGTTCGCGTCGCCATGCTGCGAGTGTAGGTGCGAGTCCGGCTACGATCGGGCACGCGGGCTCTTAGCTCAGTCGGTTAGAGCGCCACGTTTACACCGTGGATGTCGGGGGTTCGAATCCCTCAGGGCCCACTCACCGCTCGCGCCGCACGCCGGAGTAGGACTGACGCGAGACGCGATGCGTCTCGGGGTTCGAATCCCTCAGGGCCCACTCACCGCTCGCGCCGCATGCCCGGCCTCCCGCTATCGTCGGAATGTGGACGACAGGAGCACCGGCGGGATCCTCGCCCTCCTCCTGGCCTCGCTGCTCTGGGGCACCACCGGCACGGCCGCGGCCTTCCTGCCTCACGATGTGAGCTCTCTGGCCGTGGGTGCGTGCACGATGGGCGTCGGCGGTCTGCTGCTGCTCGCGACCTCGCCGCGGATGTCGACTCGCGTGCTGAGAGATGGGGTCGGGCGGCGCTGGGCGGCGCTGGGCGCGATCGGGGTGGTCGTGTATCCACTCGCGTTCTATTCGGCGATGAGTCTCGCGGGTGTCGCGGTCGGCAACGTCGTGGCCTTGGGGTCTGGCCCTGTGTTCGCGGCGCTCTTCGAGTGGCTGGGGGAGCGGCATCCGCTCTCGCGTCGCTGGACGGTGGCGACGGGGCTCGCCGTGCTCGGCATCGTCGGCCTCGCATTCGGGCGCGCGGCCGGTCCATCGACGCCGACGACGGGGACCCTGCCGGGCGTCGCGCTCGGGCTGCTGGCCGGGGCGGCCTACGCCTGGTACACCTACGCGTCGTCGCGGGCGATCCGATCGCCTCAGCCGAGTCGCGGCGTCATGGGCGCGATGTTCGGGATCGGGGCGGTGCTGCTGCTGCCCGTCCTGTTCGTCACCGGTGCACCGCTGCTGCAGTCGTCGGCGTCCCTCGGCATCGCGGCGTATCTGGCGCTCGGTCCGATGTTCCTGGCCTATCTGCTGTTCGGAGTCGGACTGCGCACCGTGCGGAGTTCGGCGGCGACGACCGTGACCCTTCTCGAGCCGGTCGTGGCCACCATTCTGGCCGTCGTCGTGGTCGGGGAGCGTCTGACGGCGGTCGGATGGACCGGGCTGGCACTGGTCTTCGCCGGTCTCGTCGTGCTGATTACGGCTCGTCGCGGGTCCCAAATCGCTGAGCGACTCTAGAATCCGGAGAATGACCGAGGGATATCCGGACGAAGGCGCACCGGACGCCGCATCGGACGCAACCTCCGAACCTCCGATGATCCGGAGGAGCAGCTTCACGCCGCCCCCGCCGGACACCGAACCTCCGACTTTCGATGACGACGCCCTCGCGGAGGCGATGGCCGCAGAGGTGCGGCCCTACACCGAGCCGATCCGGCTGCCGATGATGTCGCCTCCCGTCGGCTCCGAGGTCGCCGGGCCGCCGCCGCCCGTCACGCCTGCCACCGTTCCGTCAGCGCCGGGTCAGGCGTCGCGCCCGCCTTCCGCAGCCGAAGCCGGCCTGGAGGTGGAGCCCGCCGTCGACCTCGAAGGGGCATCCACTCTCGAGGCGATCGAGCGACTCGAGCGCGAGTTGCGGATGCTCTCGACGACGGGAACCGCCTCGACGCCGCTCGTGCAGCCCGAGGCTCCGGCAGCGCAGCCGGCCGAGACACCGGCGACGCAACACGAGGCTCCGGCAGCATCCGCGCCTGAACCTGGTCCGAGCCCTACCGGGAGCGAACCGGGCGGCCCGGGCGTGCTGCCCTGGTTGGCTCCACCGACCCCGAGCACGCCGGCGGAAGACCTGCTCGCGGCTCCGCTCCCGGTGACCCCGGCCGATCCGGTGGATCTGCCGACGACGACGACGGCACCCCCGACGAATGCCATCCCGGACTACCCGGCCGCCAGCCACTTCTTCCCTCGCGGCTACGACCCCATCGTGCCGCCGCCGCCCGCCGAGGCGCCGGCACCGCCGATCGCGGACGTTGCCGGCTCCGAAGTACCCTTCGGGGCGCCTCAGGCGACGTCGACGCCGACGTTCGGAGAGGTGCCGCCGGGGCCCCTGCCCGGGACCGACGCGCTGGGGTGGAACGCCGCACCCGAGGCCGCCGCACCCGAACCGACCTTCGCGCCGGAGGCCGCTATCGCGGAATCTGTTCTCACACCGGAACCCGCGATCGCTCCGGAGCCTCTCGTGATGCCCGAGCCGCCCGTGATGTCCGAGGTGACGGCGCCGGACACCGTGCAGCCGGCGGTTCCCGAAGCTCTTGCCTGGTTCACTCCACCGGCTGCCCCCGCTGTGGCCGATGCCGCACCGATTCCGGGCCTTCCTCCGGTGGATGCCAGCCTCATCGAGCCCGCCCTCGCCGCGACGCTTCCGCCGCTGGACGAGGCCCCGCCGGAGCCCGAGTCGCGGCCCTGGACGGCCCCCGAGCCCGCCGAGGAGCCAGCGGCGACGGCGACTCCCGCCCCACCCGTCGTCCCGGTCGCCCCCGCGCAGTCCGAGGGCCCCGCTGCCGACCTTCCGGTCGCCGTGCCGATCTCGACGACGCCGCCGACGGAGCCTGAGCCGCCGGACTGGCTCGACGCGCCGCCGCCGGTGTACAGCCCGCCCGAGCTGGTCGAGCCGCCGCCGTTCGTCGACACTCCTCCCGCTTCGGCGGTGGAATCCGTGCCGCCGATCACGGCGAGCACGATGTCGGCCCTGCCGATGCCGTTGCCGACCGATCAGCCGAACATCGCCGATCGCGCCGAACTGCCTCCGCCCCCCGGGTACGAGAACATCCCGATCCTGTCCGGCGATGCCGCGGCCGCGCCGGTCGGAGCCGCCACGAGAGATCCGTTCGAGAGCCTCGTCGCCTCACCCGCGGCGTCCCCGGTGGAGCAGCCCTCCTCGTTCGATCACGATGACGACGACGTGATCGATGCGGTCGATCGGGTCGGCGGCGCCGAGACCGGAGTCGATGCCCTCGTGTCCGGTGCGGCACCGGTGTCGGCGTCGGATGCGGACGCGGCCGAGCCGGCCGCCCCGCTGTCCGAGCCCGTGGCGAGCGCACGCCTGCCCGAAGGCGAGGCCGCCCTCGTCGGCGCGAAGGTCCAGCAGCCGCCGGCGTTCGAGATCGAGACCGCGGGAGTCGAACCGACCGCCCTCGACCTGCGCGCCGGCCGCGCCTCCCGTCTGTTCTGGTTGTGGTTCGCCGCGAACTCCTCGGTGATCAGCGTGGGCCTCGGTGCCGTGCTCCTGGGCACGGGGATGAGCCTCCGCCAGGCCATCGTGGCAACCCTCGCCGGAGTGGCGATTTCGTTCCTTCCGCTGGGCCTCGGCACGCTCGCCGGAAAGCGGAGTGGTCAGCCGACCATGATCGTCTCGCGCGCTTCCTTTGGCCACGCCGGCAACATCCTGCCCGCGCTGCTGGCTGTCGTGACGCGCGTCCTCTGGGGCGGCGCGCTGCTGTGGCTGCTGGCCACCGCCGTCGCACAGGTCCTCGTCGGAGCCGGGCTCGACGCCGGCCTCGGAACGACGATCTTGCAGCTGGTCGGCCTCGTGGTCGGGTTCGTGATCGTCACGGTCGTGGCCGTCTTCGGCTACGGCTTCGTCGCCAAGGTGCAGCTCGTGCTGAGCATCGTGAGCGGACTGCTGATCGTCGGCACCGTCGCCCTCACCGCCCAGCACCTCGACTTCGGGACCGCGCTCACCGTGCCCGATGGGTCGTGGCTGCTCGTGGTCCCGGGCGCCGTGCTCGTCTTCAGCGTCGTCGGCCTCGCCTGGGTGCACTCGAGCTCCGACCTGGCGCGCTACCAGCGGCCCGCCGGCTTCGGCGGATCCTCGATGCTGTGGGCGACGTTCGGCGCCACCCTGCCTCCATTCCTGCTGATCGCGTGGGGCGCGATGCTCGCGGCATCCGACCATGCCCTCGCGACGAGCCTGGCCCGCAACCCCCTGACCGCGATCGCCACGCTCCTTCCCGCGTGGTATCCGGCGCCGCTGCTCGCGGCGGCCGCGCTCGGCCTGCTGTCCGCGGCCATCCTGACGATCTACTCCGGCGGATTCGCGGTCCAGGCGGTCGGGCTGCGGATCCGACGCAGCATCGGGACCCTGGTATCGGCGCTCCTGGTGCTCGTCGCGGCGGCGGCTCTGCTGTTCCTGGTCGCCGACTTCGGCGCGCTCGCCCGCGATCTGCTGACGACGATCGCGGTTCCGGTCGCGGCCTGGGCCGGCATCTTCGCGTCCGAGATGATGATCCGCACCCGCCGCTTCCACACGCCCTCGCTGCTGGCTCCCGGGGGCATCTACCCCCAGATCCGCTGGGTGAACTTCCTCGGCCTGATCGTCGTCAGCCTGATCGGGCTCGGGTTGATCTCGTCGACCGCCGCGGGGCTCAGCTGGGAGGGATTCCTGTTCGGCCCACTCGGTGCCGGTTCCGGCTCGCCGTTCGCGACGAGCGACATCGGGGTCTTCGTTGCCCTGCTGCTCGGCCTCGCGGTGCCTCTGGCGGCCGGCGTGCCCGCGATCCGTCGGCAGGAGCGCACGGCGGTCGCGTGACGCGGGCCGTCGCGGGACGCGCTCCTAGACTGGGACGCATGCCGACCACCCTCGCCGACGCCGATGCCGCCATCTCGGCGCTCTGGCCGCCGAGCGGGGCCGAGTCGTGGGATGCCGTCGGGTTGATCGCAGGCGACCCGGGCGCCGAGGTGACGGCCGTCCATCTCGCGGTGGATGCCGTGCCCGAGACCGTCGACGAGGCCCTGGAACTCGGGGCGCAGCTTCTGCTCACGCACCACCCGCTGCTGCTGCGCGGCGTCACGAGCGTCGCCGAGGATCGCTACAAGGGCCTCGTGCTCGCCCGGCTGATCCGCGGCGGAGCGGCTCTGATCGCGGCGCACACGAACGCCGACGTCGTCGCGAGGGGAACGTCGGCGGTGCTTGCCGAACGGCTGGGACTGCGTGAGACCCGCCCGATCGAGCCGGGATCGGATCCCGCCCTCGGGCTCGGCCGGGTCGGGCGTCTCGCCGAACCGACGACCCTCGGCGCGCTGGCCCGGAGGCTCGCCGATCTGCTCCCCGCGACGGCGCAGGGCGTGCGGGCCGCGGGGGAGTACGACCGCGAGGTCGTCTCGGTCGCGCTCTGCGCGGGCGCAGGGGATTCGCTGCTCGCGCATCCTGCCGTGGTCGGCGCCGACGTCTACGTGACCAGCGACCTTCGCCACCATCCCGCCTCCGAGGCTCGCGAACGAGCCCGACTCGGTCGCGGGCCCGCCCTGCTCGACGTCTCGCACTGGGCGAGCGAATGGCTGTGGCTCGATGTCGCTGCCGAGCAGCTGCGTGGAGCGCTACCCGGCGTGACCGTCACGGTCAGCGAACTGCGCACCGACCCGTGGGATTTCGCCATCGTGTGATGTCGCCGCCGACCACCCCGACTCTGCCCCACCGAACGGAGATCCGATGGCCCTGAAGGCCGCCCCAGAAGACCAGGCCCTGCTGCTCGAGCTGCAGGCGCTCGACACCAAGCTGCAGCAGCTCGGCCACCGCGCCGCCAACCTGCCGGAACTGGCCGTGATCGCCACCCTGGCCGGCGAGCGCGATGCGCTGCGGGTCACCGTGGGGGAGCAGAGCGGCGCCTCCGAAGACGCGCAGACCGAGCTGAAGCGCACCGAGGCGGATGTCGCGGTCGTCGAAGCGCGGGTGGCCCGCGATCGCGAGCGCCTGCAGGGCAGCGCCTCCGTGAAGGATGTGGCGGCGCTCGAGCAGGAGCTGGCAGCTCTCGCACGGCGCCAGAGCGACCTCGAAGACATCCAGCTCGCCGTCATGGAGACCGTCGAGGAGCGGGCGTCGGTGCTCGCGGGGAGCCGGGCGCTGTTGGCGGCCGTCGAGGCCAAGATCGTCGAGGCGGCCGGGGCCCGGGATGCGGCCCTCGCCGAGCTGGACGACGAGCGTCAGCGCGCCGTGTCCGACCGCGAGGCGATCGCGGCCAAGGTTCCC
Source organism: Lysinimonas soli (assembly GCF_042655435.1). NCBI lineage: Bacteria > Bacillati > Actinomycetota > Actinomycetes > Micrococcales > Microbacteriaceae > Lysinimonas > Lysinimonas soli. Next base: position 1,252,057 of record NZ_JBHSMG010000001.1, on the reverse strand, counting down.
GCCGATCTGCTCGCGCTCTACGAGAAGCAGCGTGCCCGTTACGGTATCGGCGCCTCCCTGCTGCGCGGCGGCGTGTCGAGCGCGAGCGGCGTTGCGCTCAACTCCTCGGACATGACGGTCGTGCGCGCGGCGGCACCGGATGACGTTCTGCTCTGCCCCGACTCGAGCGCGATCCTGGTGCGTACGGCGGAGTCCGGCCTGTGAACGTCTCCTTCCGAGCGGACCCGCCCGCGCCCGGCGCGGCGCGCGAGTTGCTCGTCGAGGCGGATGGCGGGTCCCGCGGCAACCCCGGCCGCGCCGGATCCGGGACCGTCGTGATCGATCCGGTCACGGGAGAGGTCCTCGTCGAGATCGGCATCTACGTCGGCATCGCCAGCAACAACGTCGCCGAGTACCGCGCGCTGATCGCGGGAGTGACGAAGGCGATCGAGATCGACCCTCACGCCGTGCTGCACGTGCGGATGGATTCGAAGCTCGTCGTCGAGCAGATGTCGGGCCGGTGGAAGATCAAGCACCCCGACATGGCCGATCTCGCGGCGGAGGCTCGCGAGATCCTGTCGGGGACGCCGGTCAAGTTCGAGTGGATCCCACGCGAGCAGAACTCGCGCGCCGATCGCCTGGCCAACGAGGCGATGGACAAGATGCGGTCGTTCGAACGCGGCCACGAGGCGCACGGCGCTACGCTGTAACTCGCAAACGGGTCGGCCAGACGGTCGCGTCATCCGGCTTCGGCCGGGTGCCGAGGAACGTCCGGGCTCCACAGAGCAGGGCGGTGGGTAACACCCACCCGGAGCAATCCGCGAGAAAGTGCAACAGAGAGCAGACCGCCTCCGGGCCGCGCCTTCGGGCGTCGGACCGGCGGTAAGGGTGAAACGGTGGTGTAAGAGACCACCAGGGGCCCGAGTGATCGGGCTCGCTGGGTAAACCTCGTCCGGAGCAAGGTCAGACAGGGAACGCCGAGGCTGCTCGCCGAGTTCCCGGGTAGACCGCTAGAGGGCTGCGGCAACGTAGTCCCGAGAGAGATGGCCGTCCCGGTGCTTCGGCACCGGACAGAACCCGGCGTATCGGCCGGCCCGTTTGCATTTCGTTTCGCTATGGCAGAAGGCGCTACGGCGCCTTCTGCGCGAACGAAATGGCGTGAGCACAACGCAGTCCCGGCCCCAAGTGAGCGCCGACAACGCGCCGACATCCCAGTCGAGCCCCCGACGAGAGGGCGATCCCCGACCCCCTACACGACCCCCGACGTCCCCAGCAGCGTCCCGATCACGAACGTCGCCACCAGCGCGGCCGCGCCCCCGACCACCACTCGCAGGATCGCACGCAGCTTGGGCGTGCCGCCGATCTTCGCGCTCGTCCATCCGGTGAGTGCGAGGGCCACGAGCACCACGGCGAACGTCACGGGGACGCGCGCTCCGTCGGGCGGCAACAGGATCGCCAGCAGGGGCAGGATGCCGCCGATGAAGAAGGCCAGGGCCGAGGCACCCGCCGCGTGCCAGGGGCTCGCCACGTCGTTCTCGTCGATGTTGAGCTCGGTCTCGAGGTGCGCCTTCAGGGCATCGCGGGCCGTGAGCTCTTCGGCGACCGTCTGAGCGGTCTCGGCAGAGAGGCCGCGATCCCGATAGAGGCCGGCCAGCTCGGCCAGCTCCTCCTCGGGGAAGTCCCGAAGCTCGGCCTTCTCCTTGGCGATCAGCGCGCGCGTCGTGTCGCGCGAGCTGCTCACCGAGACGTACTCGCCGAGCGCCATCGAGATCGCGCCACCGATGAGGGCCGCGGAGCCCGCGGTGATGAGGGGAGCGATGGCCGAGGTGGCGCCGGCGACGCCGACGACGATCGCGGCGACCGAGACGATTCCATCGTTGGCGCCGAGCACTCCGGCTCGGAGCCAGTTCAGTTTGCTGGCGACGCCGGCGTTGTGCGGTTCATCGGCGTGCGCGTCCAGCCCGGATGCGGTGTCGGAGGTCATGAAGCAAGCCAACCACTGCGCGGCACGGCTCGCCATACAGGTGAGGCTCACCTACTGCCCGACCGCGGCAGCCCCGGACGCGCGAACGCGCCGCCCGGCGAACCGGACGGCGCGTTCCTTGCGAAGGTTCTGGACTACGCGAGCTTGATCGCGGCGGCCTGAGGGCCCTTCTGGCCCTGGGTGACCTCGAACTCGACCCGCTGTCCCTCTTCGAGGCTGCGGTAACCCGACGCCTCGATGGCGGAGTAGTGGGCGAACAGATCCTGAGATCCGTCGTCGGGGGTGATGAAGCCGAAACCTTTTTCGGCGTTGAACCACTTCACGGTTCCAGTGGGCATTCTTGTACTGCTTTCTCTACTGCTCAGCTCCGTCGTTCGGAGCGGATCGTCGCGGTGTCTTGATCCGCTCATACATGACATCGACCCCGCCGGCGGCGGACGCCCATGTCACTTACCTGCGTAACACAACAACTAATCGATAACGGTACTGCACGAAGCTGTGATTCTGAGGATGTGCCGGGAAGATTTCACCCAACCGAAATAGAAGCGATATCTGCTGTTCGGGTGTGGCGGACCGTCGTTTGGGGGCTTCTGCACAGCCTGGCGCGGTACTCTCAGGCATCTAGAGCAGTTGCTCGATCATCCGGCTGAGAAGTCGCAACCCGACTATTGAAGGCCAGATGTCTCCTATTTCATCTCTTGGAGCCGTGCGCTCGACCGTCCCCCGAGTCGCCGGCGCGTCCTCCCCGATCAGCAGCTACTCCCAGTTGCTGTCGACCGTGCGCGGTGCGGGCCTGCTCGAGCGCAGCAAGGTCTTCTATGCCAGCGTGTTCGCGACCCTCGTCGTCGCCTTGGGCGGAGCCGTCACCGGGTTCGTGCTGCTGGGTGACTCGTGGTTCCAGCTGCTCATTGCCGGGGCCCTCGGCATCATCTTCACGCAGTTCGCGTTCCTCGGTCACGAGGCCTCGCACCGGGCGGTCTTCGCCTCGGGCAAGGCGAACGACCGCGCGGGTCGCGCGCTCGCCGTCGGAGTCGTCGGCATCAGCTACTCCTGGTGGATGAACAAGCACACCCGCCACCACGCGAACCCCAACATGATCGGCAAGGACCCCGATATCGCGGTCGACACGATCTCGTTCGTCGAAGAGGACGCGGCGTCGGCCACCGGCCTGCGCGCGCTCATCACCCGCCATCAGGCGGCGCTGTTCTTCCCCTTCCTCCTGTTCGAAGGCATCAACCTGCACGTCAAGTCGTTCGGTCACCTCTTCGGTCGTGGCAAGGTCGACGGCCGCGGAATCGAGATCGCCCTCATCGCGGTGCGCATGAGCATCCTGGTCGTGGCGATCTTCGCGGTGCTTCCCCTGGGCATGGCGTTCGCGTTCCTGGGTGTGCAGCTCGCGGTCTTCGGCGTCTATATGGGCGCCTCCTTCGCCCCGAACCACATCGGCATGGAGGTCGTTCCGGCTGGCGCCAAGCTTGACTTCCTGAACAAGCAGGTGCTCACCTCGCGCAACGTCTCGGGCGGATTCTGGATGAGCGTGCTCATGGGCGGCCTCAACTACCAGATCGAGCACCACCTCTTTCCGAGCATGTCGCGCCCTCACCTGTCCCGCACCCGCCGTCTGGTGCGCGAGACCTGCGCCCGCGAGGGGATCCCGTACACCGAGACCACGCTGCGCCGGGCCTATGTGATCGTGCTGAGCTATCTCAAGCAGGTCGGCAGCTACTCCGGATTCGCGACCTTCGACTGCCCGATGGTGGGTCAGTACCGCCGCGTCTAACTCGGTTCGGCGACGAACCGGTAGCCCATGCCGGCCTCGGTCACGAGGTGGCGTGGGGCGGACGGCTCGGCCTCGAGCTTCTTGCGCAGCTGCGAGAGGTAGAGCCGCAGATATCCGGTGTCGGTCGTGTATTGCGGGCCCCAGACCTCGGTGAGCAGTGTCTCGCGAGTGACCAGCCGTCCCGGATTCCGCACCAGCACCTCGAGCAGCCGCCATTCGGTCGGGGTGAGGCGCACGGGGACCCCGGCGCGGGTCACGAGTCGCGCCGAGAGATCGACGACGACATCCCCGAAGCGCACGACGGGCTCCTCGGTTGCCGACGGCGTGCGCCGGCCCATGGCCCGGATGCGGGCGAGCAGTTCGTCGGCGGCGAACGGCTTGGTCACGTAGTCGTCCGCGCCCGCGTCGAGCGCCTCCACCTTGTCCCAGGATCCGCTGCGGCCCGAGACCACGAGAATCGGCACGCGGCTCCATCCCCGGATCGCCTCGATGACCTGCACCCCGGTGAGACCCGGCATGCCGAGGTCGAGCACGACGATGTCCGGATGCGTTGCGGTCGCGGCATCCAGAGCGGCCTTGCCGTCGTGGGCAGTCACCACCTCGTAGCCACGGGCGGTGAGGGTGATCCGCAGAGCCCTCAGGATCTGCGGATCGTCGTCGGCGATCAGGATCTTCACGACTCGCCGCCTTCGACGGTGCCGGCAGACGTCGAGATGCTCGGTTCGACGACGGGCAGACTGCGCGAGGCGCGGACGACCGGCAGCTCGATCACCATGGTGAGCCCGCCTCCCGGGGTGTCTTCGGCCTCGAGCGTGCCGCCCATCGCCTCGACGAAGCCCTTCGAGAGGGACAGGCCCAGCCCGACGCCGACCGAGTTGTCGACGTCGCCGAGCCGCTGGAAGGGCAGGAAGACGTCGTCGCGCTGCTCCGCCGGGATGCCGGGGCCACGATCGACGACGCGCAACTGGACGTGATCACCGAACTGGCTGGTCGACAGCACGGGCGGTGATCCGGGGGGAGAGAACCGGATCGCGTTGCTCAGCAGATTCACGACCGCGCGCTGCAGCAGGGCGGCGTCGGCGTCGACCATGGGCACCGCGGTGAGTTCGAGGGTGACCTCGCCGGGCGACAGCCGGAGCTCGTCGAGGGCGCCCCCGACCACGTCGTCGAGCGCGACCGGACGCAGGGCGACGCCGATCACGCCCGCCTGCAGGCGGGTCACATCGAGCAGATCCGTGACGAGGGTCCCGAGGGCCACGAGGCTCTCGTCGGCGGTGGCGAGCAGCTCGGCGCGGTCGGCGGGACTCAGCTTGATGTCCGGCGAGCGCAATGAGCTCACGGCGGCTGTGGCCGCGGCGAGCGGGCGTCGCAGGTCGTGACTGACGGCGGCCAGCAGGGCGCTGCGCAGGCGGTCGGCCTCGGCGAGCGGTTTCGCGCCCTCGGCCTCGGTCGTCAGCCGTCGCTGCACGAGGGCCGACTCGAGCTGCGAGACGAACGCACCCAGGATGCGGCGGTCCGAGGGCTCGAGCGGATGTCCGACGACCTCGATCTGCGCGCCCTCGCCGAGCGGGAGCGTCGTGCGTTGGTCGGCGCCGGAGGCGATTTCGGGGTCCGACGACACCGCCACGGTCTCGTCGCCCTGTCGCAGCAGCACGCTGGTCATGCCGAAGCTGTCCCGAAGACGCGACACGAGCGCCTGCAGGGCGTCCGCCCCCTGCAGGACCCCGCCGGCGACCGCGACCAGCACCTCGGCCTCCGCCGATGCCCGCGCGGCGACCCGCGCACGGCGGGCGGCCTGATCCACCACGAGGCTCACGAGCGCCGCCACGACGACGAAGATGATCAGCGCGAGGAAGTGCAGCGGGTCGGCGATCCGGATCAGGTACAGCGGCGGGACGAAGAAGTAGTCGAGCAGGAATCCGGCGATGACGGCCGAGAGCAGAGCGGGCCAGATGCCGCCGACCAGGGCGACGATCACGATGAAGAGCTGGAACATCAGCACGTCGCTCGGAAGCGACTGAGCGCTTCGGAACAGGGTCAGCGACAGGGTGAGCAGGGGGAGTCCGAGCACGGCCAGCCCGAGCCCGATGAGGCGGCGACGCACTGACAGGGCCCCGCCGACGTGCGGAAGGCTCCGCTTGCCGGCCTCGGAGTGCGAGACGATGTGCACGTCGATGTCGCCCGAAAGCCGGATGACCGTCGAGGAGGTTCCGGCGCCGCCGAAGAAGGTCTGCAGCCGGCTGCGGCGCGAGACCCCGATCACGAGCTGGGTGGCGTTGACGCTGCGGGCGAAGTCCACGAGAGCGGACGGGACCTGCTCGGCCACCAGCTGATGAAAGCTGCCGCCGAGGGTCTCGACCAGGGCGCGCTGGCCCGCGAGCACGCCGGCATCCGGCCCCACGAGTCCGTCGGGGCTCGTGACGTGCACGGCGAACAGCTGGCCGCCGCCCGAGCGCTGGGCGATCCGCGCCCCGCGGCGCAGCAGGGTGTCGCCCTCGGGGCCTCCGGTCAGGGCGACGACGATGCGCTCGCGCGCCTCCCAGGACTGCTTGATGCCCTGCTCCGCCCGGTAGGCCTGCAGGGCGGTGTCGACCTCGTCGGCGAGCCAGAGCAGCGCCAGCTCGCGCAGGGCGGTGAGGTTGCCGAGACGGAAGTAGTTGCTGAGGGCGGCATCCACCCGGCCGGCGGGGTAGACGAGCCCCTGTGCCAGCCGGTCGCGCAGCGATTGCGGGGTGAGGTCGACCAGCTCGACCTGGTCGGCCGAGCGCAGCACCGAATCCGGGATCGTCTCGCGCTGCGGCACCCCGGTGATCTGCTGCACGACGTCGTTGAGCGACTCGATGTGCTGGATGTTGACGGTCGAGATCACGTCGATTCCGGCATCGAGGATCGCCTGCACGTCCTCCCAGCGCTTCGCATGCAGCGAGCCCGGCGCGTTGGTGTGGGCCAGTTCGTCGACGAGGGCGATGTCCGGATGCCGCGCGAGCACGGCGTCGAGGTCCATCTCGTCGAGCTTCACCCCGCGGTGTTCGATCTGCCGTCGCGGGATCACCTCCAGCCCGTCCACGAGGGCGGAGGTGGCCGCGCGGCCATGGGTCTCGACGATCGCGACCGCCACGTCCTTGCCTCCGTCGAGCAGCCGACGGCCCTCTTCGAGCATCGCGAAGGTCTTGCCCACGCCCGGGGCGGCGCCGAGCATCACCCGCAGGCGACCTCTACCCATGGGCCACAGTCTGACGCATCCGGATGATCACTTCAGCGCGGTGAGGGCGAGGTTGAGTTCGAGCACGTTGACCGTCGGCTCGCCGAGGTAGCCGAGGTCGCGGCCCTGGACGTGCTTCTCGACGAGCGAGCGCACGTCGGCCTCGGCCAGCCCCCGTGCGTGAGCGATCCGGGGTACCTGCAGCAGCGCGTAGGCCTCGCTGATGTGCGGGTCGAGGCCGGAGGCCGACGCGGTCAAGGCGTCCGCGGGGATCTGCTCCGCGCTGACGCCGTCGAGCTTCTCGATCGCGGCCTGCCGGCTCTTGATCGCCGAGATCAGGTCCTTGTTCTCGGGCCCGTAGTTCGAGCCGCTCGAGGCACCCCCGTCGTACCCGTTGCCGGCGGCCGAGGGGCGCGACTGGAACCACTGGGGAAGAGCGTTGCCCTTCTTGTCGGTGAACGACTGGCCGATCAGCGAGGAGCCGACGACCGTGCCGTTCCTGGTGACGAGCGAGCCGTCGGCCTGCGACGGCATCGCCGACCCGAGGCCCCAGACGGCGAGCGGGTAGAGGATGCCGCACACGACCGTGATGACGAGCATCGCGCGGATCGAGACCCACGCCTGGCGGGAGAGCTTCATGGCAGTTGTCCTTCGTGTCGTTCTCGGGGGCTCAGAAGCCCGGGATGAGGGTGACGATGAGGTCGATGATCTTGATGCCGATGAACGGGGCGATGATGCCGCCGAGCCCGTAGATCAGCAGGTTCCGGCTGAGGATGCTCGAGGCAGAGCGCGGGGTGTAGCCGACCCCGCGCAGCGCCAGGGGGATCAGGGCGACGATCACGAGCGCGTTGAAGATGATCGCCGACAGGATCGCCGACGCCGGCGAATGCAGGTGCATCAGGTTGAGCGTCGCGAGGCCCGGGAAGACGCCGGCGAACATCGCGGGGATGATCGCGAAGTACTTCGCGACGTCATTGGCGATCGAGAAGGTGGTCAGCGAGCCGCGCGTGATGAGCAACTGCTTGCCGATGCGCACGATGTCGATCAGCTTGGTCGGGTCCGAGTCGAGGTCGACCATGTTGCCCGCCTCTTTGGCCGCGCTCGTACCGGTGTTCATCGCGACCCCGACATCCGCCTGGGCGAGCGCGGGTGCGTCGTTGGTGCCGTCGCCGGTCATCGCGACCAGGTTGCCGCCCTCCTGCTCCTTCTTGATGAGGGCCATCTTGTCTTCGGGGGTCGCCTCGGCGAGGAAGTCGTCGACGCCGGCCTCGGCGGCGATCGCCTTGGCGGTCAGCGGGTTGTCGCCGGTGATCATGATCGTCCGGATGCCCATCGCCCGCAGCTCGGCGAAGCGCTCCTTCAGGCCGTCCTTGACGACGTCCTTGAGGTGGATGACGCCGCGCACGGTTCCGACACCGGCCGCGTCCTTCGACGCGACGACGAGCGGCGTGCCGCCCGACTGCGAGATCCGGGTCACGACGGCGTCGAGATCGGTCTGCACCGAGGCGGGGACCTTGCCGACCCACTGCGCGATCATGGAAGCCGCCCCCTTGCGGATCTGCGACCCATCGCTCAGATCGAGGCCGCTCATGCGGGTCTGGGCGGTGAACGGCACGAACTCGGATCCCGTCGGGATCGCGACCGGCCCGCCCGCCAGGGTCACTACCGAGGTGCCCTCGGGCGTCGGGTCGGCGAGCGAGGAGAGGCGGGCGACATCGCTCAGCTCCGCGTCGGTGGTGTCGCCGAGGGCGACGAACTCGGACGCCTGCCGGTTTCCGTACGTGATCGTGCCCGTCTTGTCGAGCAGGAGGGTCGTCACGTCGCCCGCGGCCTCGACCGCGCGGCCCGACATGGCGAGCACGTTGTGCTGCACCAGGCGATCCATCCCCGCGATGCCGATGGCGCTCAGCAGAGCGCCGATCGTGGTCGGGATCAGGCACACCAGCAGGGCGACGAGGATCACGAGCGTGGTCGCCCCGCCCGCGTAGGCCGCCATCGGGTTCAGCGTGAGAACCACCACCAGGAAGATCACGGTGAGGCTCGACAGCAGGATGTTGAGGGCGATCTCGTTGGGCGTCTTCTGACGCGACGCCCCTTCGACGAGCCGGATCATCCGGTCGACGAAGGTCTCGCCCGGCTTCGAGGTGATCTGCACCACGATGCGGTCGCTGAGCACGCGGGTGCCGCCGGTCACGGCGCTGCGGTCGCCGCCGTGCTCGCGCACGACCGGGGCCGACTCACCGGTGATCGCCGACTCGTCGACGCTCGCGATGCCGGCGATGATGTCGCCGTCGCCCGGGATGACCTCGCCAGCCGACACGATCACGACGTCGCCCAGCCGCAGCTCGGCCGACGCGACCTCGACGACCGTCGCCTGCAGGGCATCCGGGTCGCCCTTCGCGTCGTAACCGGCGACCCGGTGGGCCAGCGTGGTGGTGCGGGTGGCGCGCAGCGATTGCGCCTGGGCCTTGCCGCGCCCCTCGGCGACGGCTTCGGCGAGGTTCGCGAACAGCACCGTGAGCCACAGCCAGACCGCGATCCCCGCGCTGAAACTCGGGGCGAGCGGGCCGGCGCTGGTGATCTGCGCGCCCAGGAACGGCTCGGCGATCGCGAGCGCGGTCGTGAACAGGGCACCGACCTCGACGACGAACATGACCGGATTGCGCCACATCAGTCGCGGGTCGAGCTTGCGGAACGTGCCGGGAAGAGCCTCGAGGAACAGGCGGGGCGAGAGCGCCGCGCCCGCGCGCGGCGTGCGCACCGGTGCCGGTGCCTGGGTGGGAGTGAGGGTGGTCATGTCGGTTACTTCAGCCCTTCCGCCAGGGGACCCAGCGCGAGAACGGGGAAATAGGTGAGAGCGGAGACCAGGAGCGTCGTCCCGATCAGCAGCCCGACGAAAAGGGGCCGATGCGTCGGCAGGGTCCCCGCGGTCACGGGCACCTTGTCCTGTTGAGCGAGCGAGCCGGCGAGGGCCAGTACGAACACGATGGGGAGGAACCGCCCGAGGAACATGACGACGCCGAGCGCCGTGTTGAGCCAGACGGTGTTGGCGGTGAGCCCGGCGAACGCCGAACCGTTGTTGTTGGCGGCCGAGGTGAACGCGTAGAGCACCTCGCTGAAGCCGTGCAGGCCCGGGTTCCAGATCGAGGTCTTCTCGAGCTCGGCCCGCACCGCGGGGATCGCGAAGCTGAGGCCCGTGCCGAGCAGCACGAGGGTCGGGGTGGCGAGGATGTAGAGGCTCGCGAGCTTCATCTCGCGCGGGCCGATCTTCTTGCCCAGGTACTCGGGCGTGCGCCCGACCATGAGGCCGGCCACGAAGACCGCGATCACGGCGAGCATCAGGATGCCGTAGAGCCCCGCCCCGACGCCGCCGGGCGCGACCTCGCCGAGCATCATGTCGGTCAGGGTCACCGCGCCGCCGAGCGCCGTGTAGCTGTCGTGCATCGAGTTCACGGCGCCTGTGGAGGTGAGCGTCGTGGACGAGCCGAAGATCGTGGAGGCGACGATGCCGAAGCGATCCTCCTTGCCCTCCATGGCCCCGCCGGCGAGCTGCGGCGCCGTGCCGTGGGCGCTGAGTTCCGCCCAGGCCAGCAGGAGGTTCGAGGTCACCCAGAAGATGGCCATGGTCGCGACGATCGCGACGCCTTGGCGACGGTCGCCGAGCATCCGGCCGAAGGTGCGCGGGAGCGCGAACGGGATGAGCAGGAACAGGAAGATCTCGAACAGGTTCGTCCAGGCGGTCGGGTTCTCGAACGGGTGGGCGGAGTTCGCGTTGAAGAACCCGCCACCGTTGGTCCCGAGCTCCTTGATCGCCTCCTGCGAGGCGACCGGGCCGCCCGGAATGGTGGCGGTCGATCCGGTGATCGTCGTCACGTGCTGGAAGCCCGCGAAGTTCTGGATGACGCCTCCGGCGATCAGGATGACGGCCGCGACGACCGAGATCGGCAGCAGGATGCGCAGGATCCCGCGAGTGAGGTCGACCCAGAAGTTGCCGATCGTGCCGCTGCGGCGGTACATGAACCCGCGCACGAGGGCGATGGCGACCGCGATGCCGACGGCGGCCGATACGAAGTTCTGCACGGCGAGGGCGAGCATCTGCACCGTGTAGCCGAGGGTGGTCTCGGGCGAGTACGACTGCCAGTTCGTGTTGGTCACGAACGAGATCGCCGTGTTGAACGACAGGGGTTCGCTCGGCTGGGAGAGGCCGAGCGACATCGGCAGCCAGGTCTGGATGCGCTGGAACAGGTAGACGACGAGCACCCCGACCGCCGAGAAGGCCAGGACCGAGCGCAGGTACGCCCCCCAGCTCTGCTCGGCGTCGCCGCTCGCTCCGATGACGCGATAGAAGCCGCGCTCGAGCTTGAGGTGCTTGGGATCGGTGTAGACCCGGGCCATGTAATCGCCGAGCAGCACGTGCCCGAGGCCCAACAGGACGATCAGGGTGATCAGCTGGGCGGCGAAGAGCACCCACTCGGTGCCGACGGGCGTCATCAGAACCGCTCCGGACGTACCAGGGCGACGATGACGTAGCCGATTGCGGCGACGGCGAGTACGCCGGCGATGATCGAGAACACGATCACAGCTTCTCGACCCCCTTCGCCACGAGGACGACGAGAGCGGTGAGGGCCAGGATCGCAACGACATAGATGACGTCGAGCACGGAGTCTTCTCCATCCGGTCAAAGCACGTGCAAGTGCGCTGCGGCGAATGCCACGGATGGAGTCAATACCCTGCGGCACGACCCGGGTCAGGGACTAACGACTCCCTAACGGCCGCGCGCGTATCCCTAACGGGCGTGCACCGCCATCGCCGCGGCGCCGAGGATGCCCGCGTTGTTGCGCAGCGCGGCGGGCACGATGGGAGGACGCAGCTTCAGCAGCGGCAGGAATTCCTCGTAACTCTTCGAGACGCCTCCGCCGACGATGATGAGGTCGGGCGAGAACAGGAAGTCGAGCGTCTCGTAGTACTTCTGCAGCCGCCGGGCCCACTGCTTCCAGTCCAGCCCCTCGCGTTCCTTCGCCGAGTAGGAGGCGCGCTTCTCGGCGTCCTTGCCGCTCACCACGAGGTGCCCGAGTTCGGCATTCGGGATCAGAACGCCGTTGTAGAGCAGGCCGCTGCCGATGCCGGTGCCGAGGGTCGTGAGGATCACGAGGCCCGACTTGCCCTTCGCCGCGCCGTAGCGGGCTTCGGCGACGGCCGCGGCATCCGCGTCGTTGATGAAGGTGATATCGCGGTGCAGGGCCCTCTCGAACGCCGCCTCCGCGTCGAGCCCGACCCACTTCTTCGACACGTTGGCCGCCGACATGGTGCGCCCGTTCAGGATGATCGCGGGAAAGCAGACCCCGACCGGAACGCCGTCGGCCTTCGGCCCCATGCCCTCGAGCATCTTCACGACCTCGGCGATGATCGCGTCCGGTTCGCCGCCCTCGGGCGTGGGCACCTTGAAGCGCTCGCTGACCAGCTCGCCGGCGTCGACGTCGACGAGAGCTCCCTTGATGCCGGTTCCGCCGATATCGATTCCGATGGCCAGGGTGCTCACGTGGGTCCTCTCGAGGCGGTCAGGGCAGGGTCAGGATATCGGCGCCGCGCTCGGTGACGACCAGGGTGTGTTCGAACTGGGCGGTCAGGCTGCGGTCGCGGGTGACGACCGTCCAGCCGTCGGCCCACTCGTCCCACTCGGTCGTGCCGGGGTGGGCGGGAGTACCCATCGTCAGCATCGGTTCGATCGTGAAGACCATGCCGGGCTCCATGACCGTGGCGAAGCCGGGGGAGGCGTCGTAGTGCGGGATGACGAGCCCGGAGTGGAAGGCCGAACCGACCCCGTGCCCGGTGTAGTCCTTGACGACCCCGTACCCGAACCGCTTGGCGTAGCTCTCGATCGCGCGGCCGATCACGTTGATCGAGCGGCCGGGAGCCACGGCCCTGATTCCCCGGGCGAGGGCCTCGCGGGTGTGGCTGACGAGATCCGTGGTCTCTGGCGAGATCTCACCGACGGCGAAGGTCGCGTTGAGGTCGCCATGCATGCCGTCGTGGAACGCCGTGATGTCGATGTTGACGATGTCACCCTCCAGCAGGACGGTGTCGTCGGGGATTCCATGGCAGATCACCTCGTTGATCGAGGTGCAGATCGACTTGCGGTAGCCGCGATATCCGAGCGTCGAGGGATAGGCGTCGTGGGTGATCAGGAACTCGTGACCGATCGCGTCGAGGGCGTCGGTCGTGACGCCGGGCCGGATGGCGGCGGCCACCGCCTCCAGAGCCTGTGCCGCGATCCGGCCGCTGGTGCGGATGCGCTCGATCTCGGCGGGGTCGTAGCGGTCGTCGCCGTCGTAGTCGCGGGGGCCCGCCTTGCCGACGTACTCGGGGCGGGGGATCGTGGTGGGCACGGGGCGCGGCGCCGAGATCCGTCCGGGGAGGAGGCGGCCGTGCTCGTCCCGGGACATGCCCCGATTCTACGAGCCGCGGGACTGCCGGGCCGGACGTCGACGCGGTTAGGCTGGCGGCATGACGCAGTGGTGGTACAACCACAAGACCGGCGAGGTCGAAGAGGGCCCCAAGTCGCTGGGATCGGATCGTGACGGGCCGTATGCGACGCGGGAAGACGCGGCGCGCGCCCCCGAGATCGCGCAGGAACGCGCGCGGGCCTGGGCGAAGGAGGACGCCGCCGAGGGGGATGACGACTGAGGGCTAGCCCGTCAGCCGCTTCAGCAGTTCCATGGCGTCGAAGGGCGCCCGCACCTTCTGGTCGTTGTCGAAGTACACGTAGACGTCGCGGTCGTGATCGAGGTGGTCGCGGGTCCACTCCTCCCATTCGTCGAGCCCCGCGGCGTCGTAGCCGCTCGTGTAGAGCTCCTTGTCACCGTGCAGTCGCGCGTAGGCGAAGTCGGCGGTGACCCAGTCGAGCTTGGGCCAGCGTCCGGCGCTGTCGCCGAGCACCGCGGCGACGCCGTGCGCTTCGAGAAGCGACGCGAATTGCTGGTCGTCGAAGCTGAAGTTGCGCGGCTCGATGGCGTGCCGCACGGGTCTCTCTGCGTCGGTCTCGAGGTACTCCTTGCCCGTCATCCGTTCGCTGCGCCCCTTCGCCACCGCGACCGCCTCGCTCGTGGTGTGCGGCAGCAGAGTCAGGAACGTCTCGAGCTGCTCGGGGTCGAAGTCGAGGTTCGGCGGCAGCTGCCACAGGATGGGGCCCAGCTTCGCGCCCAGGGCGAGTACCCCCGAGGCGAAGAAATTGGCGACCGGCTCCGCCACGTCGTCGAGACGGCGGATGTGCGTGATGAAACGGGGCGCCTTGACCGAGAACACGAAGTCGTCGGGGGTGGCCTCGCGCCACTTCTGCCAGCTGGCCGGCTTCTGCAGCGAGTAGAACGAGCCGTTGAGCTCGATCGAGTTGACCCGCGAGGCCGCGTAGGCGAGCTCGTCGGACTGCCGAAGCCCCCTGGGGTAGAACTCACCGCGCCAGGGCTCGTACACCCAGCCGGACATCCCGACGTGGTACCGAGCCATCGCGCGACTCCCGCTCAGCCCTGGTAGCTGTTCTCCGGGCCGGGGTACGCGCCCGAGACGACGTCGGCGGTCCAGGCCTTCGCGGCATCCGTCAGCACCTGCGACAGGTTGGCGTACTGCTTGACGAAGCTCGGAATGCGGCCCTGCGTGAGCCCGGCCCAGTCGGTCCAGACGAGCAGCTGCCCGGTGGTGTGCGGCCCGGCGCCCACGCTGATCGTGGGGATCTTCAGCTCATCGGTGACACGTTTGGCGGCCTCGGCGGGGACCATCTCGAGCACGACCGCGAACGCCCCGGCGTCTTCGACGGCGTGCGCGTCGGCGAGCAGCTGCTCGACGCCCTCGCCGCGTCCCTGGATCACGTGGCCGCCGAGCTGGTGCTCGCTCTGCGGGGTGAAGCCGATGTGCGCCATGACGGGGATGCCGGCCGAGACGATCCGGCGGATCTGCTCGGCGCTGCGCACGCCGCCCTCGAGCTTGACGGCGTGGGCGCCGGTCTCCTTCATGAAGCGGAACGCGGAGTGCAGCGCCTCGTCGGGGCCGGTCTCATATGAACCGAACGGCATGTCCCCGACGACGAAGGCGCGCTTGACCGCTCCGGCGACCGCGCGCGTGAGCGGGATCAGCTGATCGAGCGTGACGGGCAGCGTCGTGTCGTAGCCGAAGACGTTGTTGCCGGCCGAGTCGCCGACCAGCAGGAAGTCGATGCCTGCCTGGTCGAAGATCGCGGCGGTGAGCATGTCGTAGCTCGTGAGGCCGGTGATCTTGATGCCCTGCTCCTTGGCGTTCTGAAAGTGCCGGGTGCGGACTCGCTTGATCACTGCGTCTGCCATGGCGTCAGTCTAGGCTTCGGCGACCGTCGAGGGCGGGTTGGTGCGGGGGCGGGAAAGCAGCATCCCGAGGACGATGCAGGCCTGCGCCGCCAGGTAGGCGAGCATGATCAGGAACTCCGAGACGTCGTCCTGGAACAGGGGCGTGAACAGCCGGAAGGCGAGGAACGAGTCCGAGGCGAGGAACAGGATGCCGCCCACGCTCGTGAGCGCGGTGCCTCGCGTCGAGGCGACGGCCATGAACCCCAGCGCCGCCCCGTAGAGCGCGACGAGCGGCAGCATCCCG
This sequence comes from Lysinimonas soli, assembly GCF_042655435.1. Classification (NCBI taxonomy): domain Bacteria; kingdom Bacillati; phylum Actinomycetota; class Actinomycetes; order Micrococcales; family Microbacteriaceae; genus Lysinimonas; species Lysinimonas soli. The sequence continues at coordinate 1,236,496 of NZ_JBHSMG010000001.1, read as the reverse complement.
CCCAGGTGCGGGGCCAGAAGGGCCAGGAGGGCCGCGAACCACGGGATCGCGAGCAGGCCGAACGGTGAGGGTCGCCGCGGTCGGAAGGAGAGCTCGAACATCGAGATGTAGGCCAGGTGGGCCGCGAAGAACAGTCCGAGACCCAGCGTGAGCCGGTCCAGGAAGACGTCGCCCAGCCACGAGAGAGCGAGACCTGCGAACAGCAGCGCCGTCACCGGTGGGCGGGGCCGAGGCGTCGAACCCAGCAGCACGACCGCGGCTCCTGCCGCGAGAGTCGGCATCTCGAGCGCCTTCGTGACGTGGTCGAGCGCGCTGTCGTTGGTGAACTTCGTGACGAGCTGCACGACCGTCACGGCGACGTACGGCACGAATGCGGCCAGGCGGTAGCCGAGTCGCCAGCCGAGATCGGTGGTCGTCGTCATCGGCCCGCCCACCGGGACGTGATCGGCACGCGCCGGTCACGACCGAACGCCATACCCGAGATCTTGGGTCCGATCGCCCCTTGGCGGCGCTTCCACTCGGCGCGGTCGACCAGGCCGGCCACGAACTCCACCACCTCGCGGTCGAAGCCCTGGGCGACGATGTCGGCGACACCCAGGCGCCGGTTCACGTACCCGTCGAGCACGGCGTCGAGCACCTCGTACGGCGGCAGCGTGTCCTGGTCGGTCTGATCGGGACGCAGTTCGGCGCTCGGCGGCTTGCTGATCGAGTTCTCGGGAATCGGGGGGCGTTCCCCGCGCGCGAGGGCGGCCTCGTTGCGCCAGCGGGCGAGCTCCCAGACCTGGGTCTTGGGCACATCCTTGATCGGGGCGAAGCCGCCGGCCGAGTCACCGTAGATCGTCGAATAGCCGACCGCGAGCTCGGTCTTGTTGCCCGTGGTCAGCACGAGATGGCCGCGCATGTTCGACTCCGCCATGAGGATGACGCCCCGGATGCGCGCCTGCACGTTCTCGGCGGCCGTTCCGCGCAGGCCCAATTGGGTCTCGATCGGGTGGACGAGCTCGGCGATCGGCTGGGTCGAGTAGTGGAGCCCGATCCGCTCGGCGAGGTCGTCGGCATCGGATCGCGAGCCGGGGGAGCTGTAGCGGCTGGGCATGCTCACCCCGTGCACCCGGTCCGCTCCGATCGCGTCCGCGGCCAGGGCGGCGCACACGCTCGAGTCGATGCCGCCCGAGAGCCCGAGCACGACGCTCGCGAAACGGTTCTTCCGCACGTAATCGCGCAAGCCGAGCACGAGGGCGTTCCACAGCTGTTCGCGATCGTCGGGGAGTACGGCCACATCCGGTGCGGCTGCCCGGGCGGGGGTGTCGTTGCGGGCGGCCACCTCGACGAGCACGACGTCGTCGGCCCGCGGGTGATCAATCGCGTCGGCCGGGTCGACATCGACGATCAACAGGTGCTCGCGGAACTGCGGCGCGCGCGCCAGGATCGTGCCCGCGCCGTCGACGACGACGCTGTCGCCGTCGAACACGAGCTCGTCCTGACCGCCGACGATGTTGACGTACGCCACGATCGTGCCGGTCTCCCTCGCTCGCCGGGTCACGAGGGGAAGCCGCGTCTCATCCTTGTCCCGTTCGAAGGGCGAGGCGTTGATGACCAGCAGCAGCCCGGCGTCCGCGCGGAGAACCCGGGCGATCGGGCCGCCGTCGCGCCAGAGGTCCTCGCAGATGATGAGCGCGACGTCCGCCGCCGGCCGCCCCGGTTGTGCGACCCGGAGCACGAGCAGCTCGTCGCCCGGGATGAAGACGCGGTATTCGTCGAACACCGAATAGTTCGGCAGGTGGTGCTTGGCGTAGCGGGCTCGCACCTCGCCCCCCTGCAGCACGCTCGCGCAATTCTGCGCGATCGCCGTCGGCGCGTTGGAGCTGCCGAGCGTGCGCGGTTCGAAGGGGCCGTCCGGATGCCCGACGATCACGACGAGCTCGCCTAGGCCTTGCGCGGCGAGGCGGACGGCGAGTGCGTCGACGGCGACGTGCGACGCGCGCAGAAATCCGGGCTGCGATGCGAGGTCTTCGATCGGGTAGCCGCTGATGGCCATCTCGCCCGTCAGCAGGATGTCGGCGCCGGCCTCCCATGCCCGTCGCGCCGCGGCGATGATCTGCTCCGAGTTGCCCTCGAAGTCACCGACGATGGGGTTGGACTGTGCCAGTGCCAATCGCAGTCGGGGCATGACGGTAGCCTAGACGGGAGGCACACGGTGCATCCGTGGCGGGCGACCAGAAGGGGCTTGCATGGACAAGCAACGTGACTTCGTTCTTCGCACGATCGAGGAGCGCGGCGTCAAGTTCGTGCGCCTGTGGTTCACGGATGTCGTGGGCACCCTGAAGTCGGTCGCTCTGGCGCCGGCCGAGGTGGAGGGCGCGTTCAGCGAGGGCGTCGGATTCGACGGCTCGGCGATCGAGGGGCTGACGCGCTCGTACGAGGCCGACGTGCTCGCGCATCCGGATCCGGCGACGTTCCAGATCCTGCCGTGGCGCGGCGAGATCGACCCGACGGCGCGCATGTTCTGCGACATCATGACGCCCGACGGCCAGCCGGCGGCGGCGGACCCGCGCAACGTGCTGAAGCGCACGCTCGCGAGCGCGGCCGATCGCGGCTTCACCTTCTACACCCACCCCGAGATCGAGTTCTACCTGCTCAAGTCGAGCAAGCTCAAGAACGGCGTCGCCCAGCCCGTCGACTCGGCCGGCTACTTCGACAACGTGCCCGGAGGCACGGCGCACGACTTCCGTCGGCGCTCGGTGCGCATGCTCGAAGACCTCGGCATCTCGGTGGAGTTCAGCCACCACGAGGCGGGCCCGGGCCAGAACGAGATCGACCTGCGCTACGCCGACGCGTTGACGATGGCCGACAACATCATGACCTTCCGCACCGTGATCAAAGAGGTGGCGATCGAGCAGGGCGTCTACGCGACGTTCATGCCCAAGCCGTTGACCGATCATCCGGGGTCGGGCATGCACACCCACATGTCGCTTTTCGAGGGCGACACGAACGCCTTCTTCGATGCCGCGGGTCAGTACCAGCTGTCGAAGATCGGCCGTCAGTTCGTCGCCGGCCTGCTGCGGCACGCCCCCGAGATCACCGCGGTGACCAACCAGTATGTGAACTCCTACAAGCGGCTGTGGGGCGGCGACGAGGCTCCGAGCTACCTCACCTGGGGGCACAACAACCGCTCGGCGCTCGTGCGGGTTCCGCTGTACAAGCCCGGCAAGGGCAATAGCGCCCGCGTCGAATACCGTGCCATCGACTCGGCGGCCAACCCCTACCTCGCGTTCTCGCTGCTGCTGGCGGCGGGGCTCAAGGGCATCGAAGAGGGTTACGAGCTGCCGCCCGAGGCCGAAGGCGACGTCTGGAGCCTCACCGACGGCGAACGCCGCGCCCTGGGCTTCGACGGCCTGCCCGCAAGCCTGGATGCCGCCCTCGCCCTGATGGAAGAGAGCGAGCTCGTCGCCGAGACCCTCGGCGAGCAGGTCTACGAGTACGTGCTGCTCAACAAGCGCCGGGAATGGGCGGGGTACCGCTCGCAGGTCACGCCCTTCGAGCTCGAGAGCAACCTGGAGATCCTGTAGCGTCCGTCGTCGCGACGGCGCCAAGAGGGGACGACGGTGGCGGCCCGATGAGATCGACGATGACGCTCACCGAGTTGGCGCGGCTGGGTTTCGCCGACCTGGGCGCAGCCGGCGAGGGCGTGGCCGAGGTGCCCGCCGAGCGGATCGGCAACTTCGCGCACGTGGCCGATCCCGATCAGGCGCTCCGGCTGCTGCGCGGTCTGCTCGACTCGGCGCCGGATGCCGTGGCTCCTCTCCTGGCCGACGACGCCGCCACTCTGCGCCTGCTGCGCGTGCTGGGTGCGTCCTCCGGGCTGGGGGACTTCCTCATCCACCATCCCGAACAGCTCACGGTGCTCCGGGAGCGGATGACAGCCCTTCCCGACGCGGGCGAGATACGCGCGACCCTGATGGCGGCCGTCGGCGACGCCCAGGGGGAGGCGGGCTGGAACGCCATGCGGGTGGCGTATCGGCGCGAGCTGACCCGTCTCGCCGCCTGGGACCTCGAGCAGCCGGAAGGGCTGCAGGTCGTGGATCGGGTCGCCGCGGGGCTCGCCGACCTGGCCGCGGCCGCGCTCGATGCCGCGCTGGCGCTCGCCCGCGCCGCGAGCCGGTTTCCGCCCGATCAGGTCGCGGCGACCCGGCTGGCGATCATCGGTATGGGCAAGGCAGGGGCGCGCGAGCTCAACTACCTCAGCGACGTGGACGTGATCTTCGTCGCGGGCGGATCCGACCCCGATGGCGATCACCCCGTGGTCAGTGACGAGCGGGCGGTCGAGATCGGCACGCGGCTCGCCATGGATACGATGCGCGCCATCCACGAACTCGCCGTCGAGCCGCCCCTGTGGGAGGTCGACGCCAATCTGCGCCCCGAGGGCAAGGACGGTGCCCTCGTGCGCAGCCTCGACTCGCACCTGGCGTATTACGAGCGCTGGGCCAAGAGCTGGGAGTTCCAGGCGTTGCTCAAGGCGCGCGCGATGGCGGGTGACCTCGAACTAGGTGAGCGCTACGTCGACAGGGTCGCCCCCATGGTGTGGTCGAGCGCCTCGCGCGAGAACTTCGTGGAGTCGGTGCAGCAGATGCGCGAGCGGGTCACGGCCCACATCCCTCCTGACGAGGTCGACGTGCAGCTCAAGCTCGGGCCCGGCGGTCTGCGCGATGTCGAGTTCACGATCCAGCTGCTGCAGCTCGTACACGGTCAGACCGACCCCGAGGTGCGTCAGCGGGCCACGCTCGACGCGCTGATCGCCCTGGCCGAGCGCGGCTACATCGGCCGGGTCGAGGCCGCCGAGTTCGGCAAGGACTACCGCTTCCTGCGGCTGCTCGAGCACCGCATCCAGCTCTCGCGCCTGCGGCGCACCCATCTCATGCCGCGCGACCCGGATGCGCTGCGGGCGCTCGCGAGGGGATCCGGCCTCGCGACCACCTCCGACGCGCTCGTCGAGGCGTGGCAGCGCACCAAGCACGCGGTGCGCAGCCTGCACGAGCGGCTGTTCTACCGCCCTCTCCTGTCGGCCGTGGCCGGTCTTCCCGGCGACGGGTTCGCCCTCACCAGCGCCCAGGCCGAGGCGCGGCTGGCGGCGATCGGATTCCGTGACCCGCGGGGCGCCCTGCACCACATCGCGGCGCTCACGCAGGGGGTGTCGCGGCGGGCCCAGATCCAGCGCAACCTGTTGCCGGTCATGCTCGCCTGGTTCGCCGAGGGCGCCGACCCGGATCTGGGGCTGCTGGCCTTCCGCAGGCTGAGCGACGATCTGGGGGAGACCTACTGGTTCCTGCGGATGTTGCGCGATTCCTCGGGCGCGGCCCGTCGGCTGACGAGCGTGCTCTCGGGCTCGCGCTTCGTCGGGGTGCTGTTCGAGCGCATCCCGGAAGCCGCCGCGTGGCTCGAGTCCGATGGCGAGCTGCGGCCGAGACCGCTGAGCGAGCTGCTGGCCGAGACGGCGGCGACGGTGGCCCGCCATTCCGGAGATGTGGATGCCGCGGCGCTCGCGTTGCGCACCGCCCGCCGCCGTGAGGTGCTGAGGTTGGCGCTCGGGGCGATCATCGGCATGGTCACGATCGAAGAGCTGGGCGTCGCCCTGAGCGACATCACGACGGCGATCCTGACGGGCGCGCTCGGGCTCGTGCACCGCTGGGGCGACGGCATCGAGTTCGGCATCGTCGCGATGGGGCGGTACGGCGGCGAGGAGCTCGGATTCGGCAGCGACGCCGACATCGTCTACGTGTACCGGCCGGCCGGGGCCTCCGACGAGGAGGCGCAGCAGCGCGCGGAGACGATCGTGAAAGAGTTGAAGCGCCTCACCGAAGACATGCGGCTCCCGCTCGACCTCGACCTGGGATTGCGTCCCGAAGGCAAGAACGGCGCCGTCGTGAGATCGCTCGAGTCGTACCGGGCGTACTACCGGCGCTGGTCGCTGACCTGGGAGGCGCAGGCCCTGCTCCGGGCCCGCGCCGCGGTCGGTGACCCGGACCTCCTGGGCGTCTTCGAGGAACTGGCCGACGAGGTACGGTATCCGGCATCCATCTCGGTCGCCGACGTGCGCGAGGTCAAGCGGATCAAGGCGCGCGTCGAGGCCGAGCGGCTTCCGCAGGCGGCCGATCCGGCACGGCACCTCAAGCTCGGACGCGGCTCGCTGAGCGACGTGGAGTGGTTCGTCCAGCTGCTGCAACTGCAGCATGCGGCGGCGGTGCCGACGCTGCGCACGACCTCGACCCTCCGCGCCCTCGACGCTGCGGTCGCGGCCGAGCTCGTTCCGGCGGCGGACGCCGCCAAGCTGCGCGCGGCTTGGATCATCGCGTCCCGCGCCAGGTCGGCCATGACCCTGTGGACGGCGAAGACAGCCGACGTGCTGCCCACCGATCGCCAGCAGCTCGAGGGCGTCGCGCGCCTGCTGGAGTACCCACCGGGGGGTGCTGCAGGCCTCGAAGAGGACTACCTGCGCACGACGCGTCTCGCGCGCCACGTGTTCGAGCGGCGGTTCTACGGAGAGCGCAAGTGAGCGCGCGCTCGCTGTGGCTCGCCTTCATCAAGCGAACGGTCAATCCGCTGGCGGTCCGCTCCGCGCTGCGCGGCAGAGGACCGTTCTCGATCATCGAACACATCGGTCGGGTCAGCGGGAGGCGATATAGGACGCCCATCATCGTTGCGCCGGTGGCCAAGGGGTTCGTGGCCGAACTGACTTACGGACCGAAGGTCGCGTGGTACCTCAACTCGGGGGCGGCGGGCGGCTGCGTCCTGCGCTACCGCGGGAGCGCATTCCGCGTCGACGCGATCGATCGTCTGGACGCAGATGCCGGTCTGCGCGCGTATGGAGCGCCCCGATCATGGATCCTGCGTCTGCTGCGTCGCCACGACTTCCTGCTGCTGCACGTGGCTGGTCGCTGAGGGGGCATCCCGCATCCTGAGCAAGACGTCGCGCAACGCGAACGGGCCGCCTCCGGAAGGAGACGGCCCGTCGTGATGCGGCTGGGAATCAGACCCCGAAGTACAGCTCGTACTCGAAGGGGTGCGGGCGCTGGGCGAAGGGCAGCAGCTCCTTCTCGCGCTTGTAGCTGATCCAGGTCTCGATCAGGTCCTCGGTGAAGACGCCTCCCTCGAGCAGGAAGTCGTGGTCGGCCTCGAGCGCCTTGAGCGCCTCGTCGAGCGACCCCGGCAGCTGCGGGATGGTCTTGGCCTCCTCGGGGGGAAGCTCGTAGAGGTCCTTGTCGACGGGCTCGTGCGGCTCGATCTTGTTCTTGATGCCGTCGAGGCCGGCCATGAGCTGCACGGCGAAGGCGAGGTACGGGTTGCCGGAGGCGTCGGGCGCGCGGAACTCGATGCGCTTGGCCTTCGGGTTGGTGCCCGTGATCGGGATGCGGATCGACGCCGAGCGGTTGCCCGCCGAGTAGACCAGGTTGACCGGGGCCTCGAAGCCGGGGATCAGCCGGTGGTACGAGTTGACCGTCGGGTTGGTGAACGCCGAGATCGCCGCGGCGTGCTTCAGGATGCCGCCGATGTACCAGCGCGCGATGTCGCTGAGACCGCCGTAGCCCTTCTCGTCGTAGAACAGCGGCTTGCCGTCGTTCCACAGCGACTGGTGCGTGTGCATGCCCGATCCGTTGTCGCCCATGAGCGGCTTCGGCATGAAGGTCGCGACCTTGCCCCACTCGAGGGCGGTGTTCTTGACGATGTACTTGAACTTCAGGATGTCGTCGGCCGCGTGGACCATCGTGTCGAACTTGTAGTTGATCTCGCCCTGGCCGGCGGTGCCGACCTCGTGGTGGCTGCGCTCGACCTCGAGACCGACCTCGATGAGCTTGAGCACGATGTCGTCGCGCAGGTCGGCGTGCTGGTCGACCGGCGTGACGGGGAAGTAGCCGCCCTTGTACGGGGTCTTGTTGGCGAGGTTGCCGCCCTCCTCGTCGCGACCGGTGTTCCAGGCGGCCTCGCTCGAGTCCACCTCGTAGTAGCTCTTGTTCTGCTTCACCTCGTACTTGACGTCGTCGAAGATGTAGAACTCGGCCTCGGGGGCGAAGAAGGCGGTGTCGGCGATGCCGGTGGAGGCCAAGTACTTCTCGGCCTTCTTGGCGACCTGGCGCGGGTCACGGCCGTAGACCTCGCCGTTGCGCGGGTTGTAGATGTCGAAGACGATGACGAGGGTGCGCTCCGTGCGGAACGGGTCGACGTAGGCCGTTGAGATGTCCGGGATGAGCTGCAGGTCGGACTCGTGGATCGACTGGAAACCGCGGATCGACGAACCGTCGAAGAGCTGGCCGACCGAGAAGAAGTCCTCATCCACCGTCGAGGCGGGGATGTTGAAGTGCTGCTGGATGCCGGGAAGATCGGTGAATCGGATGTCGAGGAACTTGACATCCGTGTCCTTGATGAACTTCAGGACCTCGGATGAGTCGCTGAACAGAGGGGTGGACATAGAGAGTTACTCCAAGGGCCGTGGAACGAGTGAGACTGCGGACCGCAGCCTCTCATGAGGCTAGGGGTACGGGGTTTCCCGACCGTGACGCAATTGTTTCCGGCATGTTACGGGTCCCTATGGGGATGCCGATGCGGGCCGCCGGAGTGCGCGACCTAGGCTGAAGGGATGACCGTTCCGAAGTCCGACAGCTGGCCCGGCGCGCGGCTGGGGCTGCCCGACGACGGACCGCGTTCGGTGGCCCGCCTCGGCCGTCGGATCGGGGCGATCGCGATCGACTGGGCCATCGCGTCCGCGGTGTCGTGGCTCCTGGTGCGTCAGCCCGACGGCTCGACGAACCCGTGGGTCACCTTGGGCGTGTTCGCGGCGCTCCAGGTGATCTTCCTGCTGTTCTTCAACGGCGGCATCGGGCATCTGGTGCTGCGGATGCGCGTGGTGCCGGTGCGGGGAGGGGCGCTCGCTCCCTGGCGCCCCGTCGTGCGCACGCTGCTGCTGTGCCTGGCGATTCCCGCCCTGATCTGGGATCGCGATCAGCGTGGTCTGCACGATCGGCTCGCGGGGACCGTGCTCGTGCGGGTGTAGCTGCGACGCGGGGCGCCGGGCGCCGACACCGGCGCCGGGCGCCGACGAGCACGATGTCGGATGTCGTGGCCTCACACCGACGTGCCGTCGACATTGCGCCGTCTCATCCGACATCGTGCACGACGGACGACGGCACCGAACGCGGGAAGGCTCAGCGGGGCCGCGGCGCCCGTACGCGCGTCGGGTCGATGCCCTTGGGGATCGGCAGCCCGTTCTTGCCGAGTGAGGTCAGGCGGTTCGACACCGCCAGCACCTCCGCCTTCGTGAGCACGTTCTTGTAGCGCGCCATCTTGGGCACGATGCGGTGCAGGGGAGTCGCGTCCGGGTCCGGCCCGACGTAGAGGAAGTTGACCGGCACGTTCGGCAGGATGCGGTGCACGTTGGCGCGTTCCTTGTCGAGCATCGGCTGCGTGCGCGACCGGGGCCCCTCGCCGATGAGCACGACCCCGCCGCGCCCGACCGCGCGGTAGATCGCATCCTGGGTGCGCGGGCTGACGTTGACGGGCATCTCGCTGCCGGTCCAGCTGCGTCGCAGACCGCTCTTGAGCACGGCGCCCACGGCACCGGGTTCTCCGGCGATCTGACCATACGCCGCCTTCTCGGCACGGCGACCGAGCACGATGAGTCCGATCAGGACACCCGCGAGCACACCGGTGATGATGTAGAGCACGAGACCGAGCACGTTCGTGCGGGAGAGCACCACGCCGAGGATGATGCCGGCGCCGATCGGGGCCGCGAGGCAGAGGATCAACAGCCAGACGATCGACGAGTCGTATCGCCGGGTCATCTGGAACACCTGCCACATCTGCTTCAGGCGGCCGGGTTCCTTCTCGGGCTTGGTGGTGGGACGTGCCATGGATTCAGGATACGGGCCCGCGACGGGCTCAGGACACCGCCTGCGCGAAGCCCAGCTCGGCATCCGCGAGGTGCTGCAGGTGCGCGGGGATGTCGCGCCCCTTCGCCATCATCGAGCGGGCCCACAGCCGGCCGGCACGGTAGCTCGAGCGGACGAGCGGTCCCGCCAGCACACCGAGGAATCCGATCTCCTCGGCCTCGGCCTTGATCTCGACGAATTCCTCCGGCCGCACCCAGCGCGCTACCGGTAGATGCCGCGCGCTCGGGCGCAGGTACTGCGTCACGGTGATGATGTCGGTGCCGGCGTCGTGCAGGTCGCGCAGCGCCTGGCTGATCTCGGCGCGCTCCTCGCCCATGCCGAGGATCAGGTTCGACTTGGTGATGAGTCCGGCCGCGCGGCCCTGGGTCAGCACGTCGAGCGAGCGTTCGTAGCGGAACGCCGGGCGGATGCGCTTGAAGATCCGGGGGACCGTCTCGACATTGTGCGCGAACACCTCGGGGCGCGACGAGAACACCTCGGCGAGCAGATCCGGATTGCCCGAGAAGTCGGTGGCGAGGATCTCGACCCCGGTACCCGGGTTCTGGGCGTGGATCTGCCGCACGGTCTCGGCGTGCAACCAGGCGCCCTCGTCGGGCAGGTCGTCGCGGGCGACTCCCGTGACGGTCGCGTAGCGCAACCCCATCGCGGTCACCGACTCGGCGACTCGGCGCGGCTCGTCCGTGTCGTAGTCGGCGGGCTTGCCGGTGTCGATCTGGCAGAAGTCGCACCGCCGGGTGCACTGGCTGCCGCCGATGAGGAAGGTGGCCTCCTTGTCCTCCCAGCACTCGTAGATGTTCGGGCAGCCGGCCTCCTGGCACACCGTGTGGAGGTTCTCCTCCTTCACGAGGTGCTGCAGTGCCGTGTACTCCGGGCCCATCTTGGCGCGGGTCTTGATCCACTCCGGCTTGCGCTCGATCGGGGTCTCGGCGTTGCGGACCTCGAGGCGCAGCAGCTTGCGTTCGGCCGGCTCGTGCGCCTGGCCGTTGGTGATCGTGCTCATGCGGGAACCGGGGTCTCTCGGGTGGGATCGGTGGCCAGGCTCGGGGCGAGATGCTCCGCGAAGAGCCGCTCGACGATCGGCGCCACCTCGGCCGGGGTGACCACGCGGCCCGGCTCGCGGCGCGCGAGCTCGCGCGTGATGCTGGTGACGCCGGCATCCGAGATGCCGCACGCGACGATCGGGACGTAGGCCTCGAAGCCGTTGCTGCAGTTGAGGGCGAAACCGTGCATCGTGACGCCTTCGGCGACACGGATGCCGATGGCCGCGATCTTGTCGCCGTTCGGTCTGGAGGAATCGACCAGCCAGACTCCGCTGCGTCCTTTCACCCGCACACCGGGGATGCCGAACTCGGCGAGCACGGCGATGAGCATGCCCTCCAGGCGTCGCACGTAGGCGACGACGTCGATCGGATCCGCAAGCCGGACGATCGGATAGCCGACCAGCTGTCCGGGACCGTGCCAGGTGATCTTGCCCCCGCGATCCACGTCGATGACGGGCGTGCCGTCGATCGGCCGTTCGTGGGGCTCCGTGCGTTTGCCCGCGGTGTACACCGAGGGGTGCTCGAGGAGGATGACAGTATCTGACGCCCGGCCACTCGACACGGCGGCGTGCGTGGCACGCTGCTGCTCGAGGGCCGTCAAGTACGGCACGGAGTTGGCGCTTAGCCCCGTGTCGACGTAGTCGACCATGTCCTCAGTCTAGGCACGTCCGGCTGGTCCTTCCGGCGCCGCGCAGCGACGCGTCCTCCACGGGGCTTGTCGATGGGCGCCGGGGCCCCGGTTCTCGAGGCAGCCTGGATCGATGATCGTGTCGGATGTCGCCCTCGCCCCCCACCAGCGCGCGGGCTACCGGGTGCTGCGTTCCCTGTCGCGTGACGAGCACGCCGAGGTGCTGCTCGGCTTCCTCCCCGGCGAGGAGGGTCGCGAGTCGACCGCGGTCGCCCTCAAGGCGTTCCCGGCCACGGCCGAGGTCTGGCGGCGCGTGATCGCCGAGCTGGAGGCGCTGGAGCGCGCACGCGGGCCCCACGTGGTCGAACTGCGCGATGTCGATGCGGACGATGCGGGGATCACCCTGATCTTCGAGCGACTGCCCCGGGGCAGCCTCGCCGAGCTGCTCAGGGTTCGCGAGCAGCTCGACGGGGGAGAGGCGGTCACCCTCCTGGCTCCGATCGCGACCACGATCGCGAGGATGCACAGCGCGGGTGTCGCCCACGGAGCGCTCGGGGTGCGCACCGTGTTGTTCCGCGCCGATGGCGCTCCGACCCTGATCGGGTTCGGTCGGGCCGATTGCTTCGCGCCGTCCGCTCCTGAGGTCGTGCTCGAGAGGGTCGAAGCGGTTGTCGCGGACCGGGCAGCGGTACGTGTACTGATCGCCGCCGTGCTGGGGCGGGTGAGGGGCCCGCGCGCGCGGGCCGCCCGTGAACTGCTCGCCGCGATCGAGGGCTGTCCGGATGAAGCGCTCCTTCCGCTCGTCACCTCGCGGATCTTCGAGCTGGCGGCCGCGGTTCCGGTGCGGTTCAGCGTCGACGAGCAGCCGAAGCCGGATGCGCGCTCCGACCGCGTGGTGCCGCTCGGTGATCCGGTTCGCGAGGCTCCGGGGTCGGCATCCTGGTCCGCTGCCCTCGGCAGGGTGCTGGCACGACTGGTTCCCGAGTCATGGGCGCGACGGGCCGTCGACGCGGTCGAGGCGAGCCTCCTGGCGACCGTGATCAGACCGGCCGCGGCTGCCGCGCTCCGCCGGTGGCACGGCTGGAGCGGCCGTCGGCGCCGGGCGATCCTGGCGGTGGCGGCGGGAGCGATGACGATCGCGGTCGTCGCGGCGGTTCTGCCGAGTTCCGACGCCGTCATCGTGCGGCCCGCGTCGGAGACGTCGCACGCGTCAGGAACGACGCAGGGATCGGCGTTCCCCGGCGGGGAGACCGAGGCTGTCATCCACGGCGACGATCCGATCGCCGCGACGCTCGCCCTGGTCCGGGCGCGGGAGCGCTGCCTGACCTCGCTCTCGCTCGGGTGTCTCGACGGTGTGGACCAGGCCGACTCCGGAGCGATCCGCGACGACCGTGCGGCGATCCGCGCGGCGCAACGAGGCGGCGAGCCCGCTGATCCGCTCGTGCGCGACCTCGCCCGGCTCGCGCCCGTGCTGATCGAGCGGCTGGGGGATTCGGCCTTGGTTCGGCTGACGGAGGCGGCCCGCGCGGAACAGAGGGCGGCGCCGATCCCGGGCACCGAACCGGCCTCGATCCTTCTGGTGAAGGCCGAGGCCGGATGGCGGATCCGTGATGTGATCGCGGCCGCGCGGGCTACCGGTCCGCAGCCCGCGACGGGTCCGGACTAGATCCCGAGCTGACCGGCGAAGTCGCCGCCTTCGAGCCGGTTCTTGACCGCCGTGAGGAACCGTGCGGCGTCCGCTCCGTCGACGATGCGGTGGTCGTACGAGAGGGCGAAGTAGACGGTCGAGCGGATCGCGATCGCGTCGAGACCCTCATCGCTGACCACGACCGCCTTCTTGGCGACGATGCCCGTTCCGAGAATGGCGACCTGCGGCAGGAACACGACGGGCGTGTCGAACAGCGCACCGCGCGATCCCGTGTTGGTCAGCGTGAAGGTTCCCCCGGCGAGCTCGTCGGGCTTCAGCTTGTTCTCGCGGGTGCGCTCGGCGAGGTCGGCGATCTGATGCGCGATCTCGGCAAGATTCAGATCGCCCGCGTTGCGCAGTACCGGGGTGAGGAGTCCGCGCTCGGTGTCGACCGCGATGCTGATGTTCTCGTGGTCGGGGTAGACGATGCTGTCGCCGTCGATCGTCGCGTTGATGATCGGGTACGCGCGCAGAGCCTCGGCCGCGGCGAGCGTGAAGAACGGCAGGAAGTTCAGCTTCGTGCCGGTCTTGGCCTGGAACGCGGCCTTGACCTGGTCGCGGTACGCCGCCACCTTGGTCACGTCGATCTCCACGACCGTCGTGAGCTGGGCCATGGTCTGCATCGAGACCACGGCGCGCTCCGCGACGACCTTGCGCAGGCGCGACATCGGAACGGTCGTTCCGCGCAGCGGCGACACGGCGGGTGCGGGAGCCGGTGTGGCGGGAGCCGTCGGCGCCGCGGTCGGTGCGACCGCAGCGGGGGCGACGGCGGCGAGCACATCCTGCTTGCGGATGCGGCCCCCGACTCCGGTTCCGGACAGACCGGACAGGTCGACGCCCTGCTCGTGGGCGAGCTTGCGCACGATCGGCGTGACGTATCCCGCATTCACGCCGGTCGGGGGAGCAACGGCGGCCGGTGCCGCGACGGGCTCGGGCGCGGCGACGGGCTCGGGCGCGGCGACGGGCTCGGGCGCAGCGACGGGCTCGGGCGCCGCGACGGGCTCGGGCGCCGCGACGGGCTCAGGCGCCGCGACGGGCTCAGGTGCCGCGACGGGCTCAGGTGCCGCGACGGGCTCGGGTGCCGCAACGGGCTCAGGTGCCGCAACCGGCTCAGGCGCGGCGACAGCTTCGGGAGCGGCGACGGGCTCGGGAGCGGCAACCGGCGAGGCCGGTGCCTCGGCGGGAGCGGCTGCTCCCGATCCGTCCCCGATGGTCACGAGCGCGGTGCCGACCTCGACGGTCTCGTCCTCCTGGACGAGGATCGCCTCGATGACACCCGCGACAGGCGACGGGATCTCGGTGTCGACCTTGTCGGTCGAGACCTCGAGCAGCGGCTCGTCGACCTCGACGCGGTCGCCGACCTTCTTGAGCCAGCGGGTCACCGTGCCCTCGGTCACACTCTCTCCGAGTGCGGGAAGGCTGACGGATTCGCTCATCGGTGATGCTCCTTAATGCACAGCGTGTTTGTAGCTTAGTTGCGAGCGGTCCGCAGACCGAGGTCAGATCGCGTGAAGGGGTTTTCCCGCGAGGGCGAGGAACGCTTCGCCGAGCGCCTCGTTCTGGGTGGGGTGTGCGTGGATGAACGGAGCGACGTCTTCGGGGTACGCCTCCCAGTTCACGGCCAACTGGGCCTCGCCGATGAGCTCGCCGACGCGGGCGCCGATCATGTGAACGCCGACGACGGGGCCGTCCTTGACGCGGACGACCTTCACCGATCCGGAGGTCTCGAGGATGTGGCTCTTGCCATTGCCCGCGAGGTTGTAGTCGTAGCTGCTGACGGCATCCGCACCGTACTTCTCGATGGCCTTGGCCTCGCTGAGGCCCACCGAGGCGACCTCGGGGTCGGAGTAGGTCACCTTGGGGATGTTGACGTCTTCGACGACCACGGGATTCAGTCCGGCGATCTCTTCGGCGACGAAGATGCCCTGCGAGAATCCGCGGTGCGCGAGCTGGAGGCCGGGGACGATGTCGCCGACGGCGTACAGGCCGGGGATGTTCGTCTGCAGGCGCTCATCGGTGATGACGAATCCGCGATCCGTCTGCACGCCGACCTCTTCGAAGCCGAGTCCGGCCGTCGCCGGGCCGCGACCGACCGCGACGAGCAGCAACTCGCCGTCGAAGGTCTGGCCGTCTTCGAGGGTGACGACCACGCCGTTCTCGTCCTGGGTGACGCTCTGGAAGCGCACCCCGAGACTGAAGTTGATGCCGCGCTTGCGGAACGCCCGCTCGAACTGCTTGCTGACGCTCACGTCTTCGTTGGGCACGAGGTGGGGCAGCGCCTCGACGATCTGCACCTCGGCGCCCCAGCTCTTCCAGACGCTCGAGAACTCCACTCCGATGACGCCGCCGCCGAGCACGATGACCTTCTTCGGAACGAAGTCGAGTGCGAGGGCCTGCTCGGAGGTGATGACGCGACCGCCGATCTCGAGCCCCGGGAGGGTGCGGGAGTACGAGCCGGTGGCCAGGATGACGTGCTTGCCGGTGATGGTGTCGTCGCCCACCTGAACGGTCGTCGGCGAGGTGAGCCGGCCGGCACCCTCGATGGTCGTGATGCCGCGGGACTTGATGAGGCCCTGCAGGCCCTTGTACTTGCTGGCGACGATGCCCTCGCGGTAGCTCGTCACGGCGGCGATGTCGATGCCGTGGTAGTCGGCGTTGACGCCGAACTTGGCCGATTCGCGGGCGAAGTCGGCGACCTCGGCCGAGTGCAGCAGGGTCTTGGTCGGGATGCAGCCGACGTGCAGGCAGGTGCCGCCGACCTTGTCCTTCTCGATCAGGCCGACGGTCATGCCCAGTTCGGAGGCGCGCAGCGCGGCGGCGTATCCGCCGCTGCCCGCGCCCAGCACGACAAGGTCAAAGTTCTGCTCGGACAACCGGCAACTCCCTCGTGCGACAGCACTCGAATCAGTGTGCGGGGTCGCTGTCAAGCGGCTCTCGCGCCACATGCCACGGCAAGGGATTCCCTGCCACGAAGACCCTACTATGGGCGCGAAAAATCTTCTGCCAACGCGATCAGCGTGCGCACGGCGACGCCCGTCGGACCCTTGCCGATCTCACCGTGCGGACCACCGGGGTTGTTCGCCGCGCCGGCGATGTCGAGGTGCACCCAGGGGATCTGTGCGGCGTTCTTCTCGTCGCTGACATTGCCGACGAAGTATTTGAGGAAGTGCGCGGCGACCAGCATTCCCCCGGCGGGATTGCCCACCCGCGCGTTGGCGATGTCGGCGATGTCGCTGTCGAGGACGGAACGCAGCTCGGGAGGCAGCGGCATGTGCCACATCGGCTCACCGGCGGCGGTGCCGGCGGCGAGCGTGCGGCCGACCAGTGCGTCGTCGCCCATGATCGGCACGAACCGTTCGCCCATGGCCACCCGGGCACCGCCGGTCAGGGTCGCCACGTCGACGATGGCGTCCGGGCGCTCCTCGCTCGCGGCGACCAGCCCGTCGGCGAGCACGAGCCGGCCCTCGGCGTCGGTGTTGAGCACCTCGACGGTCTTGCCGCCGCGGATGCGCAATACGTCGTTCGGTCGAAGGGCGGTGCCCGATGGCAGGTTCTCGGCGAGGCACATCCAGGCCGTGATCCGCACGGGAAGCCCCAGTCGCGCGGCCGCCAGTGTCGCGGCCAACACGGTCGCCGATCCGGTCATGTCGTACTTCATGCCGACCATCGAGGCGGGGGGCTTGAGCGACAGGCCGCCCGAGTCGAAGGTGATGCCCTTGCCGACGAGTGCGAGGTGCGTCGAGGCTCCGGTGGGGGAGTAGCGCACCACGACGAGGCGAGGCCCGCGGCTCGATCCCTGTCCGACGCCCAGGATGCCGCCGAAACCGCCCGCCTGCAGCGCGGCGACGTCGAGCACCTCGACCTCCACGGGTAGGCCCGCGGCGAGTTCGACCGCCGCCTCGGCGAGCGACTCGGGGTAGAGATCCGATGGTGGCGTGTTCACCAGGTCGCGCACCGAGTGGACCGCCGCGACGACGGCCGAAGCGCGCACGACGGCCGCGTCGTCGGCGAACTCGGCCGGAACGTGCACCGTGACAGCGGTCGCGGGGCTCTTGCTCGCTCCGAGGGTCGCCGAACGGTATTCGCTGTAGAGGTAGGCGCCGATCCCGGCTCCTTCGAGCACGGCGGACGCGTCGGCCGTGCTCGTGACGGGCAGGGCGATCGCGAGCCGGGCGATCCCGGTGAGCTGCCGGGCCGCGGCGCCCGCGGCGCCCCGGAGCGTGTCGGGCGTGACGTCGCTGCCCAGACCGATGAGGGCGATCGGCGCGGCCGAGCCCTCGACGGCCGGAAGGCGCCGCAACTCGTCGGTCGATCCCGTCGCTCCGATCTGCGGGAGGGCCGCCGCGATCGACGCGAACGCCGGGTCGGTGCTGAGCAGAACCGGACCGTCATCGGACTTCATCACGCCCAGCACGAGCAGTTCGGCATCGGTGGAGAGGGCGGGAAGGGCAGAGAGGGCGAGCGAGGGCGCGGGCATGGCTCAACGGTAGCGGGCGGATGTTCGCTGTCAGCTTGACGCCGCCGCCGCGCGCTCCGGCGGGGGCGTGAGGCGGCGATTTACAATCGAATCATGCGCGATCCCGGTGGACTCTACGACCTCTCCTTCGAGGTCGCCCAGGTTCCGCACGGCCTGCACCTCGTCGCGGGGCTGACCGGGTTCGCCGATGCCGGCTCGGCGGTGTCACAGTTCAGCGAGTACCTGCTCGAGACCCTCGAGGTCCGTGAGATCGTGAGCTTCGACACGGATGCCCTGCTCGACTATCGCGCGCGGCGCCCCACCGTGTACTTCGACCAGGACCACCTGACCGACTACAAGCCTCTCAAGTTGTCGCTCTACCTTGCGAAGGACGAGCTGGGCGAGCCCTTCCTGCTGCTCACCGGATTCGAGCCCGACTTCCAATGGGAGCGCTTCACCGAGGCCGTGCTGCAGCTCGTGGACCGCTACGAGGTCAAGGACACCACCTGGGTGCACGCGATCCCGATGCCGACGCCGCACACCCGGCCGATCGGTGTCACGGTCAGTGGCAACCGCCTCGACCTGATCGATGCGATGTCGGTCTGGCGGCCGCGCACGCAGGTGCCGGGCAACGCGCTGCATCTGCTCGAGTTCCGGCTGTCCGAGCTGGGCCACCCGACGGCGGGATTCGTGCTGCTCGTGCCCCATTACCTCTCCGACACGGAGTACCCGCTCGCCGCCGTGACCGCGCTGGAGAGCATCAGTGCCGCCACCGGGCTGATCTTCCCGACCGATCGCCTTCGAGAAGACAACCGCGCGTTCCTGGCCAAGGTCGAAGACCAGGTCGAGGGCAACCAGGAGTTGCAGCGCCTGGTGAGCACTCTCGAGGCCCGCCACGACTCGTACATGGAAGACAACCCGCTGCGTTCGCCGCTCGTCGACGAAGACGGCGAGTTGCCGAGCGCCGACACGATCGCGGCCGAACTCGAGAAGTTCCTCGCCAATCGCCGCGACGACGACTGAGTCGGCGGCGGCGAGTCCGCGTCCAGGCTCTAGCCTGAACAGGTGAACTCCGCCCGCTCCTGGATCGTCTTCGCGGGAGCGGTGTTCGCCTATCTGATCGGCGTCACGCAGCGCACCTCGTTCGGTGTGGCGACGGTCGACGCGACGGAACGTTTCCACGTGACGGCGGCGGCCGTCTCGTCGGTGGCCGTCGTGCAGATCATCGTCTACGCCGCCCTGCAGATCCCGGTGGGGATCCTGGTCGACCGCGTCGGCCCGCGCACCTTCATCGTCGGCGGCGCGCTGATCATGGCGGCCGGACAGGCCGTGCTCGCCGTCTCGCCGACCCTGACGCTCGCGATCGCAGCCCGGGTGCTCGTGGGCGTCGGCGACGCGATGACCTTCGTCTCGGTCATCCGCCTGCTGCCGAACTGGTTCGGCGGGCGTCTGCTGCCGCAACTCAGCCAGTGGGTCGGCGTGATCGGCCAGCTGGGGCAGATCGTCTCGGCCGTGCCGTTCGCGCTGCTGCTGCACCTCGTCGGATGGCAGAGCGGACTGCTGTGGGCCAGCGGCGCCTCGATCGTCGCGGCCGCCGTGGCGCTCGCCCTGGTGCGACGCGGCGAACCGCCGGCCGCGACCGGGCCCCTGCCGACGCACGGACCGTGGGCCCAGCTGCGAGCGAGCGCGAGACGGCCGGGAACCCAGCTCGGGTTCTGGGCGCATCTGGTCGGCGGAACCGTACCCACGCTCATGTCGATCATGTGGGGCTACCCGTTCCTGACCGCGGGGCTCGGTTATGACGTCGCGACCGCCGCGACCGTGTTCTCGATGCTGGTGGTGGGGAGTGTCGTCGCGGGCCCGGTCGTGGGCCTGCTGGTCGCGCGGTATCCGCTGCGCCGCAGCAACCTGGTCCTGACGCTCG
This sequence comes from Lysinimonas soli, assembly GCF_042655435.1. Classification (NCBI taxonomy): domain Bacteria; kingdom Bacillati; phylum Actinomycetota; class Actinomycetes; order Micrococcales; family Microbacteriaceae; genus Lysinimonas; species Lysinimonas soli. The sequence goes on along the minus strand of NZ_JBHSMG010000001.1, from coordinate 1,216,823 downwards.
TCGGGATCATGTTCGCTCTGTGGTTCGCCGTGCTGCTGTGGCCGGGGCATCCGCCGCTCGGCCTCGTCGTCGCACTCTTCGTCGCGATCGGGATGGGGGGACCGGGATCGCTCATCGGCTTCGATCTGGCCCGGAGCTTCAACCCGGGCCACGCCCTCGGCTCCGCGTCGGGGATCGTCAACGTGGGGGGATTCCTGGGGGGCTTCGTCTGCATGTTCGGGATCGGGGTCGCACTCGACGTCATCGACGCGGTGCGGGTCGCCGGCGGCGGCTCGTCGCAGTTGTACTCGTTCGACTCGTTCCGGATCGCGTTCCTCGTCCCTGTGGTCATCGTCGCGATCGGCGTCATCGGTCTGCTGAACGCGCGTCGTCGCACCCGTCGTCGGCTGTACGAGGAAGAGGGAATAGAGGTGGCCCCGTTGTGGGTTGCACTCTTCAGGTCACGACGAGATCGATGACCACACGCACCCCGACAATCAGGGCCGGTCGCCGCACGCCAGGCGGCGGGGGCCCTGGCAAAGATGTGCGATAATCGGTATAAGGACCCGGTCTTGTCCCCGGAGTCGGTTCCGCGTTCGGCGCGGAATCGCGAGGGACTTGACATGGGTCTTAGTACTGCCCGAAAAGCGCCGAACGGGCGAACCGCCCGCGCGCTGCAGCACCCGAATCCGTAAGGAAGGGGTCAGCATGGCCACCCGTACCACCAAGGCGACCGACCAGGTCAACGACGACCTGACCGCGCCCGCGATCGCCGCGAAGACCGCGTCGACGACCACTGCCGCGCCGGCGAAGGCGGCCGCTGCCGCCGCTCCGAAGGCCGCGGCGAGCAAGACCGGCGCCCCGAAGACTCCGGCGAAGGCCGGTGCAGCCAAGACCGGCGCCAAGCCCGCGAGCAAGGGCGCCGCAGTCAAGGGCGCCGCGAAGCCCGCGGCCAAGGGCGCCGCGAGTAAGGCCGACGACGACGAGCTCGACGAGGACATCGTCGAGCTCGATGACGTCGACGTGGCCGATGTCGACGACGAGGTCGTCGCCGTCGACGTGATCGAGAAAGAGGGGGCCGTCGAGGTCGCCGACACCGATGAGGTCGCCGACGATTCCGATGAGGACGACGACGACACTGTCTCGAAGGGCAGCGACGAGCCGCTTCCGACCGGCGCCCTGCGCCTGTCCATGACGGATGACGACGACGAGGTCCCGGTCTACTCGGCCGCGATCACCGGTGCGACGGCCGACCCGGTCAAGGACTACCTGAAGCAGATCGGAAAGGTCGCCCTGCTCAACGCGGCCGAAGAGGTCGAGCTCGCGATGCGCATCGAGGCCGGCCTGTTCGCCGAAGAGAAGCTCTCGCACATGACCGACGCCGAGAAGCGCTCCCAGCTCGGGCGCGAGCTGTCGTGGGTCGCCCGCGACGGCCAGCGTGCGAAGAGCCACCTGCTCGGCGCGAACCTGCGCCTCGTGGTCAGCCTCGCCAAGCGCTACACCGGTCGCGGAATGCAGTTCCTCGACCTGATCCAGGAGGGCAACCTGGGCCTGATCCGTGCGGTCGAGAAGTTCGACTACACGAAGGGCTTCAAGTTCTCCACCTACGCGACCTGGTGGATCCGCCAGGCGATCACCCGCGCGATGGCCGACCAGGCCCGCACCATCCGCATTCCGGTGCACATGGTCGAGGTCATCAACAAGCTCGCCCGTGTGCAGCGCCAGATGCTGCAGGACCTGGGCCGAGAGCCCACGCCCGAGGAGCTGAGCCGCGAACTCGACATGACCCCCGAGAAGGTCATCGAGGTGCAGAAGTACGGCCGCGAGCCGATCTCGCTGCACACCCCGCTCGGCGAGGACGGCGACAGCGAGTTCGGCGACCTGATCGAGGACACCGAGGCCGTCGTGCCGGCGGACGCCGTGGGCTTCACGATGTTGCAGAAGCAGCTCGAGAGCCTGCTCGACTCGCTGAGCGAGCGCGAGGCCGGCGTGATCCGCATGCGCTTCGGGCTCGGTGACGGCATGCCGAAGACCCTCGACCAGATCGGCGACACCTTCGGCGTGACGCGCGAGCGCATCCGGCAGATCGAGTCGAAGACGATGGCGAAGCTCCGTCACCCGTCCCGCTCGCAGTCGCTGCGCGACTACCTCGAGTAAACCGGCGCTCGGCGTGAGGTCGGCGCGGTGACGCTGCGCTACGTCCCGGCGATCCTGCTCGGCAGGGCCGCGCGGGTCGCGGCGCGCCTGCGCAAGCCCGGAGGCGGGTCGGCCGTCCCCGGCTTGGTCGTCAACGCGGTCGCTCCCGGATTCCTGTCGCGGGTGCTCGGCGGCTTCCGCGACGGGCTCGTGATCGTGAGCGGATCCAGCGGCAAGTCCACGACGACGAAGATGCTGGTGGCCGTGCTCGAGGCGCACGGCCGGCGCGTGTTCACGAATCCGTCGACCGCCAACATCTCCCAGGGCCTCAGTTCGGCTCTGCTGGAACGGGTGAGCCTGACCGGCGCGATCGACGCCGACATCGCGGTACTCGAGATGGACGAGGGGCATGGCGCCCTGCTCGCGCCCCGACTCACCCCACGGCTCGTGCTGCTCACGAACGTCATGACCGATCAGATCGACCGCTTCTTCGACTCCGAGAAGGTGCTCGCGTTTCTGGCGACGATCGCCGGGCGAGCCACCGAGTGCGTGGTCAGCAACGGCGACGACGCCATGCTCGAAGAGCTCGTGGCGGGGCTGGGCCGACTACGCATCGAGCGGTTCGGGGTGAGCGCTGCGGTGCTCGCCGAGCAGCCGCGCGGCCTCGGATCGACGCGCACCGCGGCATCCCGGATCACCGAAGGCGTCGTCGTGACCGCCGCGAGCGGGCGCCGCGCGACCGTCGCGCTGGGGGACGCCACGCTGGAGTTGACCGTGCCGTCGAAGGGGGTCCACTACGCGGTGGATGCCGCTGCCGCTCTCGCTGCGGCACGCGCCCTGCTCCGTGCCGACTTCGATCCCGAGCGTGCCGCGGAGACGATCGCCCGCCTCGACCCCGTGTTCGCGCGCGGAGAGATCACCACGGTGCGCGGCGTCGAGGTCGAGTTCGTGCTCGTGCAGAACCCGGCGAGTTTCCAGCTCAACGTCGATGCTCTCGACGAGGGACTCGACCAGGTGCTGGTCGCGATGGGGTCGGACGTGCGCGACCCGGGGTACTTCTGGCCGGTGGATGCCCGCCGCATCGGGCACGCCCGGATCGTCACGGGGTCGAAGGCCGCCGAGATGGCCCTGCAACTCGTCTATCAGGGGGTCCCGGTGGACGAGGTGGAGCCCGATATCCCGACTGCTCTCGACGCCTTTCTCGCCCTGCCTGCTCCCGTGCACGGGATCAAGACCATCATCTTCACCGCCGACCCCATGCGTCGCACCCGGGCGCACCTGGGGTTGAGCTCGTGAGCGAGATCCTGCAGTTCTTTCCGGAGCGCCTCGACGTCAACGGCGATGCCCAGAACGCCCTCGTACTGACGCAGCGCGCGCGTTGGGCGGGTCTGGCGGTCGAGCTCCGCGCTGTATCGAGGGGGGACTCGGTGCCGGATCGGCCCGCCGCGGTCGTGCTGGGTTCCTCGGTCGACTCGGCGCTGGGGCAGCTGCGAGCAGACTTGGCGCCCTTCGCGGCCGCACTGCGCGACTGGGTCGCGGCGGGCGTGCCGCTGCTCGCGGTCGGAACCGGCTTCGAGTTGCTGAGCGAGGGCATCCGGCTCGAGCATGGCGGAGAGCCCCTGGCCGGGCTCGGGATCTTCCCGGGTCACGTCGAGCCGCTCGCGGCGCGTGCGACCGGAGATCTGGTCGTCGACGCCCCCGCGGGACGACTCGTCGGCTTCGAGAACCATGCCCGGGGTTACGTCGTCGGGGAGGTCGCCGCGGGGGCCGCGGCCGGCACGGCGCCGGACCCGCTCGGCTCGATCGTGCACGGCGTCGGCAACGGCGACCGCTCGGAGGGCGCCCGCATCGGCTCGGCCATCGGAACGCATTTGCACGGCCCTGTCCTCGCCAAGAACCCGGCACTGGCGGACGCGCTGCTCGTCGCCGCGTTCGGCGACGCCTACCGCAACGATTCGGCGCAGACGATCACCGCCGACGGCTACGCTGCGGCGGCCCGCCAGGTGATTCTGACGAGACTCGCCTCCGAGCCCCGGCGCTAGGCCTCCAGGGGCTCGACCCGACGCGGAAGATTGCGCACGTGACCGATTCGCGTCGCGATCCGGCCCGCGGTCCACTGGGCGAGGCGATGCGACGGGCGCTCGATCGCCCGGTGGAAGAGCCAGCCCCCCAGCAGGCTGAGCGGGATCCCGATCACGGCGATGAGCCACCACCTCCGGTCTCCGAGCGCGAAGGCCAGCGTCGCGAGGATCGGCACGTGCACCAGATACAGGCTGAACGAAATACGGCCCAGCCACTGGCAACCCCGCGACTCCAGGCGGCGGCGCAGGAACGGCGCACCGATCGCGGCGACCACGAGGCCGAGCGCACCGATCACCTCGCCGTCGGTGACGAGGTCGTTGCCGAGGGTCCCCGACGGGAGAAGGGGCCGGATCAGCCAGCCGGACACGAGCATGAGCAGGGAGCCCGCCACGATGCCGACGCTCCAGAGCCGGGCGCGGGGACGCCGCATCCGTCGCCGGGTCCATTCCCGGATCACCTCGAGACGGACCGCGAGCAGGGTGCCGAGGAAGAAGACCGGCAGGTACTGAAGCGCGGGGGTGTCGGTCTGCGTCCCGACGGCGCCCAGCACGACCGCGACCGCGGCCGCGAGCCACCAGAGGCGGCGGACCAGAACGGCGATGGCGACGAAGAGCGGCAGCAGCACCGAGAAGGCGAGCTCCCAGCGCAGCGACCAGAGCACGTTGTTGACTTCGTAGGAGGCCTGGGTCAGCCCGGCCTGGTGCAGAAGGGAGCCGACCGTCGTCGACCTCGCATTGGAGTCGGCGAGCCAGGAGCCGTCGGTGACGGTGCTCGGATCGCGGGGCACCAGCCAGAGCAACGCCGTGCCGAGCGCCAAGGACGCCCAGACGGGCAGGTAGAGCCGGATCATCCGGCCCCCGAGGAAGCCGGCCCAGCTGAACCCCTTCTGCTGGATGGCGGGCAGGGCCACGACGAGCCCGCTCAGCACGAAGAACACCAGCACCGCTTCCGCGCCGGCGGTCGCGAGCTTGAGGGGAGTGTCGGAGAGCCACCAATCCGGGCTGCCGATCCCCGATCCGTCCTGCTGGATGAGCACGGGGGTCGCGATGAGGTAGAGGTGATGCAGCACGACAGCCAGGGCGGCGACCCCACGCAGCCCGTCGAGCGAGGTCAATCGGGGGCTCGGGGAGGTCGGGGAGGTGGTCGGCGAGACGGTCAGCTCGGAGCTGACCGCGATGCGGTCTTGGCGTTCGGCGAGTTGAGTCACCTGTTTCACACTAGGAAGACGGCATGGGAGAACCCTCCGTCAGTCGATCATTCCCAGGAACCCCGGATGTGAGGGTGGCTCCGGACAGCGAAACGCCCGGAGCCGAAGCCCCGGGCGTCTCGTGAAGACTGGTGAGCGGCAGTCAGTCGCCGCGCGACTCGTTGAGCCGGTCGCTCTCGTCGTGCCAGTTGATCGCGGTCGGAGCGAGCTTCTCCTTGAACTTCGCGCCGTGGTGCGCGCAGAACAGCAACTCGCCCGAGGCGAGCGTCACGCGGATGTACGCCTGCGCCCCGCAGCTGTCGCAGCGATCGAGCGCGGTCAGGGAGGGCACGTCGAGTTCGTCGATGTCGATGGTGTCGGTGATCTGGGTCATGGTGTGCTCCCTCGGGCTCGTGGTGCGATCCATCTGGCTCAATCCAACCACCGGTGGGTGTCGGAGGTGTGTCATTGACGTTGCATTTCGCTGACCGCGTACCGAGCGAACCCTGTGGGTGTCGCGTCGAGGCGCCGTCTGCTGATCGCCTTAGTCTTAACGACGGCCCTGGTGCCGATCATTCCCTCCTCCCATCCGAGTGCGCCCCCGAAGGAGCGTCGTCCGTGACGAACGCCGACTACAACGCCCGACACCTGAGCGTTCTCGAGGGACTTGAGGCGGTGCGCAAGCGCCCCGGCATGTACATCGGGTCGACCGACTCGCGGGGCCTGATGCACTGCCTCTGGGAGATCATCGACAACTCCGTCGACGAGGCCCTCGCCGGCCACGGCGCGGACATCGAGGTGCTGCTGCATCCCGATGACAGTGTGGAGGTGCGCGACACGGCCCGCGGCATCCCGGTCGACATCGAGCCGAAGACGGGTCTCAGCGGGGTCGAGGTCGTCTTCACCAAGCTTCACGCCGGGGGCAAGTTCGGCTCCGGATCGTATGCGGCCTCCGGCGGCCTGCACGGTGTGGGCGCCTCGGTCGTCAACGCCCTCTCCGAGCGGCTCGACGTCGAGGTGGACCGCGACGGCAAGACCTGGGCCATGTCGTTCCACCGCGGCGAGCCGGGCGTCTTCGTCGACTCGGGGGAGCCGAGCCCCGGTTCGCCCTTCACTCCCTACGTCTCCAACAGCGAGCTGCGGGTCGTCGGCAAGGTCGCCAAGGGGGTCACAGGGACCCGCATCCGGTACTGGGCCGACCCGCAGATCTTCACCAAGGGCGCCGGGTTCCAGCTCGACGAGCTCGTCGATCGGGCCCGCCAGACCGCTTTCCTGGTTCCCGGGCTGGGCATCGACATCGTCGACGCCCGCCCCACCACCGACGGAGGCGAGACCCGACGCGAGACCTTCCGGTTCGCCGGCGGAATCAGCGAGTTCGTCGAGTTCCTGTCTCCGGATGCCCCGCTCACGAGCACCTGGCGCATCCAGGGAACGGGCGGCTACACCGAGACGGTCCCCGTGCTGCAGGAGAACGGGCACATGGTCGCCACCGAGCTGTCGCGCGACTGCGAGGTCGACATCGCGCTCCGCTGGGGCGCGGGCTACGACACGGTGTTCCGCAGCTTCGTCAACATCATCGCGACGCCGAAGGGCGGAACCCACCAGGCCGGTTTCGAGCAGGGCCTGATGAAGTTCCTGCGCGCCGAGGTCGAGAGGAACGCCCGCCGCCTGAAGGTCGGAACGGACAAGCTCGAGAAGGAGGACATCCTCGCCGGCCTGACCGCCGTGCTGACGGTGCGCCTGCCCGAGCCGCAGTTCGAGGGCCAGACCAAGGAGATCCTCGGCACCCCGGCCGTGCGCACCATCGTCGCGAACGCGGTCGCCAAGGGACTGGCCGAACGCTTCGAGAGCACCAAGCGCGATGACAAGGCGCAGTCGGCTCTCGTGCTCGACAAGATCGTCGCCGAGATGAAGAGCCGCATCTCGGCTCGCGCTCACAAGGAGACACAGCGTCGCAAGAACGCGCTCGAGAACTCGTCGCTGCCCGCGAAGCTCGTCGACTGCCGCTCCAACGATGTCGCGAACAGCGAGTTGTTCATCGTGGAGGGCGATTCGGCGCTCGGAACCGCCAAGCTCGGGCGGGACAGCGAATACCAGGCCCTGCTGCCCATCCGGGGCAAGATCCTCAACGTGCAGAAGGCCTCGGTGAGCGACATGCTCTCCAACGCGGAGTGCGCGTCGATCATCCAGGTGATCGGAGCGGGATCGGGACGCAGCTTCGACCTCGAGCAGGCACGCTACGGCAAGGTCATCATCATGGCCGACGCCGACGTCGACGGGGCGCACATCCGCACCCTGCTGCTCACGCTGTTCTTCCGCTACATGCCCGAGATGATCGCCGATGGCCGGGTCTACTCGGCGGTGCCGCCGCTGCACCGGGTGGTCGCGATCAACCCCGGGTCGAAGCCCAATGAGACGATCTACACCTACTCCGAGGCCGAGCTCAATGGGGTGCTCGCCGCTTTGAAGAAGAGCGGCCGCCGCTACCAGGACCCGATCCAGCGCTACAAGGGACTCGGCGAGATGGATGCCGATCAGCTCGCCGAGACGACGATGAGCCGGGCGCACCGCACCCTCCGGCGCGTGCGAGTGGCCGATGCGGAGCAGGCCGCGACGGTCTTCGAGCTGCTGATGGGCAACGATGTCGCCCCGCGCAAGGACTTCATCATCGCCGGCCAGGGGCTCGACCGCTCGCGCGTCGATGTCTGACGGCCGGTCACAGCGTTCGCCGAGCAAAGCTCGCGGCGCTCGTCCTACGATTCACAGCATGGATCGCGGCTCACTCACGGTGACGGTGACCGGCGGTCGCGTGCGCGGCGTGATCCGGCGCGGACTGCGGATGTGGAGAGGCATCCCCTACGCGGCGCCGACCTCCGGCCCGAACCGCTTCCGCTCGCCACGCCCGGTGGAGCCATGGGAGGGAACGCGGGACGCGACCGACTTCGGTCCGATCGCCCCGCAGGACCGACGCATCCTGTTCCCCGGGCGGAGCGGACTGGTGGACAGTTCCGAAGACTGCCTGAATCTCAACGTCATCGCGCCGCAGGAGCGGTCCGAGGGCTTACGGCCCGTGATGGTGTACGTGCACGGCGGCGCCTACGCGGTCGGCTCCTCGCGCGAGATGCCCCAACAGGGTGAGGGCCTCGTACGCGAGGGCGGCGTGGTCTTCGTCAACCTCAACTACCGGCTCGGCGCCCTCGGGTTTCTCGACTTCGCCGGCTTCTCGACCTCGGATCGCCCGATCGAGAACAATCTGGGGCTGCGCGACATCGTCGCGGCGCTCGAGTGGGTGCGTGACAACATCCGGGCCTTCGGCGGCGACCCGGGCAACGTGACCCTCTTCGGGGAGTCGGCCGGGGCCAATGCCGTCACGACCCTCATGTGCGTTCCGGCCGCGCGCGGGCTCTTCGCGCGGGCGATCGCCGAGAGTCCGCCCGCCGAGGCGGTCTACGACGCCGAGGTGACGGCGCGCTGGGGCGAGGACTTCGTGCGGATGCTCGCCGAGGTGGTCGGCGGACCCGCGACCGCATCCGGGGCGGCGGAGCTGCTGCAGGCCGCGACGGTCGAGCAGCTGGTCACCGCGACCGCCCGGCTGGTGCGGGCGACTCCCGACCGGGTGCCGGGCACGATCGCCCTGTGTCCCACGATCGACGGCGACTTCCTGCCGACGCGCCCGATCCACGCCTTCGCCGAAGGCACAGCGCATCCGATTCCGCTCATCATCGGCACCAACGAGCGCGAGGGCTCGCTGTTCCGCGGCCGACTCGACATCCTCGCGACGACGCCGACCCGCATCCAGGGCATCTTCGTCAAGACCTACCGCCCGTTCGCCCGCGGCCTCGCCGCGCAGTACCCTCACCTGCCGACCCGCCGGGGCAGAGCCGACTTCGCCGGAGACTACGCCTTCTGGTATCCCTCGATCGAGGTGGCCGAGGGGCACTCGCGCTTCGCACCCGTGCACTTCTACCGCTTCGACATCGCGCCGCGGTTGGCGAGAATGCTCGGGCTCGACGCCACCCATGGGATCGAGCTCTTCGCGGTCTTCGACCGCGCCCGCACGCCGTTCGGTCTCGCGATGGGCGCCCTCGGGGGGTACCGCGACTTCGAGCGAACGGGACGCCGCATGCGCATCAACTGGCTGCGGTTCGCGCGAGACGGAAGCGTGGATGCCGGCTGGCCGGCGTACACCGAGCATGACCGGGCGACTCTGATCATCGACGCCGATGATCGCATCGAATGGGATCCGCACGCCGAGCGCCGGCTCGCCTGGCGGGAGTTCGTACCGCACATCTGAACGACGGGTGCGGGGCGAACCGCGGGCGCGGCCCGCGATCAGCGCGGAGCGACGTTGAGATTGTTGGAGAACTGGTTGCGCGGGTCGTACCGGGTCTTGGCCGAGCGCAGCCGCTCGAGAGTCGGCGCCGGGTACATGGCGGCGATCACCTCCGGCCCCGTCTCGGTGGTGAAGTTGCCGTAGACCCCCATCGAGAACGGGGCGACCGCGGTCCACGCCGCGGTGACCCCCGCGGCGGACGCGGGGGTTCCCGGCGGCAGGAACTCGACGATGCTCGCGACGACCTCGGCATCGCGATGGGCGAATGCGGTGGCCGTGGGATCCACCCGGCCGAATGCCCCGCCGAGATAGCGGATCGTGAAGACCGACAACCCGAGTCGGCTGTGCACGTCGAGCATGGCGTCGATGCCCGCATCGCCGAAATCAGGGAACAGAGCGGTGCGCGCGGCGATGGCGGGGATCGGGCCCCCATTTCCCTCGGGAAGCTCGGCGAGCAGGGCACGGTAGTCGGTGCGCCGCACCTCGGACTCGATCACACCGGGCAGGGCCAGCAGAGGCGCGATGGCATCGCGGGCGACGTCGGAATCGTCGCCGGCCCAGCAGGCGACGATCTGGCGCAGGAGGGCGAACTCCGGCCCGGGCGGCCCGTTCGGGATCACGGCGAAGGTGGCGCTGAGCTCGTCGGGCGCCTCGCGCATCGCCTCGCGCCAGCCGCGCAGCGTCTCGGCGAGGTGGGCCGGATCGAGCTGAAGCGTGACGCCGAGGACGGCGCCCAGCGCGTGAGCTCGGAACCGGAACGAGGTCACGACTCCGAAGTTGCCGCCGCCACCGGTCAGCGCCCAGAACAACTCGGGCTCCTCGTCGGCCGAGGCCGAGACGACGTCGCCGGATGCCAGCACGACCCGCGCGCCGATCAGGCTGTCGAGCGCGAGCCCATCGCGCCGCACCAGCCACCCGATGCCACCGCCGAGCGTGAGTCCGCCGACGCCGACCGCCGCGTGGTCACCCGAGGAGATCGCCAGGCCGTGCTTCTGAAGCTGCGCGGCGACATCCCCCCACACCGCGCCGGGCCCGACATCGACGGTTCCGTCGTCATGGACGGTCACCGAGTTCAGCTCGCGCAGGTCCACCAGCAGGCGATCGGGCCCGGGGGAGAACACCCCTCCGCTGTGCCCGCCGCTGCGGACCGCGACCCCGAGGCCCTCGTCCGCGGCGAACCGCACCGCGGCCGCGACATCGGCCTCGGACCGCGCGTTCACGACGGCGGCCGGAGAGCCGCCCGGTAGACCGAGCAGGGATGCGACGAAGGTTTCGTCATCGGAGGTCAGAACGGTGCCGGAGACGTCGCTCCGCAGGGCAGTGAGGTCCATGCCAAGCAGGTTAGAGGGAGCGGCCGACACTCCCGACGACACCGTCGAGTGGGGTTCCCGAGGCATCCCGCTTGGCCCCTGACTCCGGGAGGGAGCGCGTCGCGCCGTCCGATCCGACGGCGAGGGCGGGAGCCGGTCCCACCCAGGCCAGGGCGAGCGCGCTCTCGCCCTTGAGGAAGCTGTGCGCCCGGACGCCGCCGGTCGCACGGCCCTTGCCCGGGAACTCGCTCAGCGCCGAGACCTTGCCGCGGCCCGGGTCGGAGCCCGGCAGGGTGTCGGTCGGTGTCGAGATCGTGACGACCGAGTTCGACGCTCCCGGGTCGACCGAGCCGAAGTAGAGGGCGGTCGCTCCGGGGGCGAGGTTGATTCCCGCCATGCCCCCCGCCGCGACTCCCTGCGGGCGAACCTGGGCGGCTCCGAAGTGGAGCAGCTGCGCGTCGGAGCCGACGAAGACGAGTTCTTCGGTATCCGGACCTTGAGCCACGCCGACCACCTCGTCGCCCGACTTCAGCGCGATGACGTCGAAGTCGGGGCGACCCGGGTACCCGCCGGGGGCGACTCGCTTGACCACGCCCTGAGCCGTCCCGAGCGCGATCGGGAACTCGGAGTCGAGCGCCACCAGCCCGAGTACCCGCTCCTTCTTGTCGGCGATGCCCAGATAGTCGCTGATGCGAGCGCCAGCAGCCAGCTGCACCGAGTTCGCGGGAACCGAGGGCAGATCGACGGGCGTGAAGCGCACCAGGCGTCCGCGCGAGGTGATCGCGCCGAGTTCGCCCCGCGTGGTCGTGGCAACGGTCGAGAGGATGGCGTCGTGCTTGCTCCGCCGGGTCCCCGGCACGGGCGGCTCGGCCCCGTCGGGCAGATCGACACGCACCGCGCGTCCGGTCGTCGAGAGCACCACCAGGGTCGGCAGGTCGGCGATCTCGAGGGCGGGGCCGCCGGCGGCGGCCGCCTTGCGCTGGGCGGGAGTCACGGCGACCCCGCCGCGTGCCTCGGTGAGGAGGGTGCGGCGCGGGGTACCGAACTTGTCGGCGACCTCGTCGAGCTCCTGAGCGACCAGGGCGCGCAGTGCCGCGGGATCGGCGAGGAGCGCTTCGAGCTCGGCGATCTCGGCCCGGAGCTTGTCTCGCTCGGCTTCGAGCTCGATTCGGCTGAACCGGGTGAGCCGGCGCAGCTGCAGCTCGAGGATGTAGTCGGCCTGCAGGGTGCTGAGGTCGAACACCTCCATGAGCCGGGCCCGCGCCTGCGCCGTGTCGTCGCTCGAACGGACGACCTGGATGACCTCGTCGATGTCGAGGATCGCGACGAGCAGGCCGTCGACTAGGTGCAGGCGCTCCTGACGTCGAGCGAGACGGAAGCGCGAACGCCGTGTGATCACCGAGATGCGGTGATCGAGGTAGACCCGCAGCATCTCGCGCAGGCCGAGCGTCTGCGGCTTCCCCTTCACGAGGGCGACGTTGTTGATCGAGAAGCCGTCCTCGAGCGGGGTCAGCCGGTAGAGCTGTTCGAGCACGCCCTCGGGGCTGAAGCCGGTCTTGATGCCGATGACGAGGCGCAGGCCGTTCTTGCGATCGGTCAGATCGATGACATCCGCGATGCCGGTGATCTTCTTGGCGTTCACGCCGTCTTTGATCTTCTCGATGACCTTCTCGGGCCCGACGAGGTACGGCAGCTCCGTGACCACCAGGCCGGTGCGCCGGGCCGAGAGCTGCTCGACCGTGACCTTGGCCCGGGTCTTGAACGATCCGCGCCCGGTCGCGTAGGCGTCCTTGATGCCGTCGAGGCCCACGATCGTGCCCCCGGTCGGCAGGTCGGGCCCCGGCACGAACGCCATCAGCTCCTCGAGGGTGGCCTCGGGGTTGTCGAGCAGATGACGCGCGGCCGAGACGACCTCGATGAGGTTGTGCGGCGCCATGTTGGTCGCCATCCCCACGGCGATACCGCTGGAGCCGTTGACGAGCAGGTTGGGGAAGGCGGCCGGCAGCACCTCGGGCTGGGTGAGCTGATTGTCGTAGTTGGGCACGAAGTCGACGACATCCTCGTCGAGGTCGTCGGTCATCGCGAGCGCGGCCGCCTGCAGCCGCGCCTCGGTGTAGCGGGAGGCGGCGGGGCCGTCGTCGAGCGAGCCGAAGTTGCCGTGACCGTCGACGAGGGGGACGCGCATCGTGAAGTCTTGAGCCAGCCGCACCAGGGCGTCGTAGATCGCGGTGTCGCCGTGCGGATGCAGTCGGCCCATGACGTCGCCGACGACGCGGGCGCTCTTGATGTGGCCGCGATCCGGGCGCAGGCCCATCTCGCTCATCTGGAACAGGATGCGGCGCTGCACCGGCTTGAGCCCGTCGCGCGCGTCCGGCAGGGCGCGGGAGTAGATGACGGAGTACGCGTACTCGAGGTACGACCCCTGCATCTCGGCGGAGACATCGATGTCTTCGATGCGCTCCCCGGACGCGGAAACGGGACTGGAGGGCGCGGAGGGGGATTCGGGCGGAGTCATAAGATCGAGCCCATGTTACCGGCGGCGAAATCGCACCGCTTCAGCCTTGCCGACGTGCTCCCGAATTGCCTCGATGCAGTGCTCGGACGCCGGGGAGCGCTGGGCCTGGCGCCCGTGACCCACGCGGTCGTGCTGCTCGCCGACGGGCTCGGCATGACCGCGTTGACACCCCGCGCCGGCCATGCCCGTACCTTCGCCTCCCGGCTCGGCGTCGACCCGACGATCTCGTCGGTCTTTCCCACGACGACGGCAGCGGCCCTGGCCACCCTCACGACGGGGCGGCCGCCCGGCGAGCACGGGCTCGTCGGCTACACGGTGCTCGACGCGGCGAACGACCGGGTCGTCAACCAGCTGACCGGCTGGGACGAGTCGATGACGCCCGACTGGCAACGCTGTCCGACGATCTTCGAGAGGGCGCAGGCCGCGGGCGTCGCCTCGCTCGCGATCGGCCCCGCGCGCTACCGTGAATCGGGTTTCACGCGGGCGGTGCTCCGCGGGGCCGAGTACCACTCGGCGGGTTCGATCCCAGAGCGCCTCGCCCGGGCCCACGAGGCCTTCTCCGGCCCTCCGGCCCTCATCTACGTCTATGTGCCCGAACTCGACTCCGCCAGCCACGCACACGGCCTCGAGTCGCCGAACTGGTTGGCCGCCCTCGAGGAGCTGGATGCGGCGGTCGGCCGCTTCGTGCCGGGTCTCGGCCCCGCGCACGGCCTGCTGGTCACCGCGGACCACGGCGTGATCGACGTGCCGCACGCGGCGCAGCGTCTCGTGGCGCCGGAGCTGTTGGACGGGGTGCGCCACGTCGCGGGGGAGCCGCGCTGTCTGCAGCTTCACCTCGAACCCGGCGAGTCGGCCGAGCAGCACGCCGAGCGCTGGCGGGCCGTCGAGGGGCCGCGGGCCTGGGTCGCCACTCGGGGCGAGGCGGTCGCGGCGGGCTGGTTCGGCGAGGTCGCGTCCGAGGTGCTCCCGCGGATCGGCGAGGTGCTGATCGCGGCACGCAAGCGCGTGGCGTACTACGTGGACCCCGACGACCGCGGCCGCGCGATGATCGGCCAGCACGGCTCGCTGTCACCCGACGAGACCGCGATCCCGCTGCTCCGGTTCGGCGCCTTCGCCTGATCCGTCGCGGCTACAGGTCGTCGTCCGTGCGCGCCCCGAAGACGATCTCGTCCCAGCTCGGCATGGCGGTCCGCCCCCGGCGAGTCTTGCCCAGGGGAGCGGTGTCGCGCGTCGCCCCGGCCGAGGGGGTGCCCTTCGACACCACCGGATTGTCGGTGGCCGTGTCGAGCGGGATGTCGATGAGCCGCACCGTACCGGTCGACGGGTGGGCGGCCATGGACTCCTCGTGCTCGAGGTCCATCGGATCGCGTTCGCCGCGCCGGCGCCGAAGCGCCTCGAGCAGGTCGGCCGTCTGGTTCGTCGAGGCGGGGGCGGCATCCTTCTGGACCGCGCCGCTCGCGATGATGCCGGTCTCGAACTCGGTGATGGCCACCATCGAGACGGCCTCGAGCCCCGGCGCCTGACCGGTTTCGTTCTCGGCCACCTGGAAGGCGCCGCTGTCGAATCGTCCGGAGTCCCCGCCCTCGTCGAGGGGCACGGCGCGCAGCCGGGGGAGCAGGCTCGCGGGCAGCTCACCCTGCTGCGACAGAGATACCGCTTCGGGGTTCAGGGGCGACAGAGCGCTCTTCTTGGGCTCGAACGACCAGCGGGCGTCGCGTTCGATCTGCTCGGCCACGAAGGTCAGCTTGACGATCCAGCCGCCACCCTGTTCCTTCCAGCTGGCCCAGCGCTCGCTGATGGCGCCCATCTCGGCCAGCCGGCTGCGGATGACCGCGCCGAAGGTCGCGCCCTCGGCCAGCGGGTCCGTCTCGACGGCGGTGTGCACCGTGACGTTCAGGGCCGACTCGATCACGTACTCGCGCTCGGCGAGCACGGGGCCCTCGAAACGCTGGATGTACTCCAGCGGCGCGCCGGTCACGGCGGCGACGTCCTCTGCGGACATTCCCGAGCGGATGTGCGCCTGTACGTCCCGTGGCGCGAGCTTGCGCGCCATCCCCGGTTCGGGCGAGGTCTGCCGCAGCCTCGACTGCAGCACCTCGTCAATGGCAAGCCGGAACCGCGTCCCCTCGTCGGAGGCGACGAGGAGGGCCCCGTTCTCCACTCCGATGACTTTCAGCTCTTCCATGCCGAACGACCTCCAGCCGTCACGATTCCTGCACAGGATGACACGCTCCCGGCCGAAATCCTGGGAATAACGCGGGCGTGCCGTCAGTTGATGTGGGCGCGGCGAGGAGATGTCCTCAACGGTTTGCTTATCCAGGTTCGATGTTGCAGACTGTCGCCGCCGATTGAGTCATTACGGCACCTTCAAGAGATGGATGGGCATGGCAACCGACTACGACGCACCGAGGAAGACGGACGAGGACACTGACTCGATCCAGGCCCTTCAGGAGCGTGTTCCCGACAAGATGTCGGGAGTCGTCGATGTGGATGACGCCGACAACCCGGGCTTCGAGCTCGCGGGGCAGGATCTCTCCGACCTCGACCTCGATGTCGTGGTGCTTCCGCCGCAGGCCGACGAGTTCACCTGCGTGAACTGCTTCCTGGTCAAGCTGCAATCGCAGTTCGACCACGACACGAAGCTCGGCCCGATCTGCCAGGAGTGCGCGGCCTGATCGCCCGCCGCTAGTTCGCCGACTTCGGCGACGCGGCGCTCGCGTTGAGCACGGCCGCGAGCTTCTTCGGCCGTCGCGTCGACACGAGCCAGTACGGGGTCGGGTCGCTGGGGTCGTCGAGCTGCACGCGGACGACCCCGGGGATCCAGCCGCGGAGCAGCATCCAGGCGCGGGCATCCAGCTGAGTGCCGCGCTGCGCCGTCGCCGCCTCACCATCGAACGGTTCCGCCACGGTCACGACGGCGAGCGGCAGCCGAGCGCGCCCGGCGGCGAACAGCACGTCGGTCACCTCGACCACCGGGGTGGTCAGCAGCAGCGCCGCGAGGATCGCGCTGTACAGGGCGATCGCGCAGATGATCCCGACCGTGGTCGAGATCGGGAGGAAGACGAGAAGGCTCGCCGGGATCACGAGTGCGGTGGCGAGGAACACCCACGGAGCGGGCCAGAGGCGCTCCCGATAGATCGGCATTCTCCTATTCGACCATGGGCTAGCCTCGTTGCGTGACCGAGTCCGTCGAGGTGCTGCTGTACGGCGCAGAGCCGCCGCAGTACGCCCATGCCGGCGATGCCGGTGCCGATCTGCTGTCGACGGATGATGTGACCCTCGGCCCGGGAGAGCGCATGACCGTGGGCACCGGGGTCTCGATCGCGCTGCCCGACGGCTTCGTCGCGTTCGTCGTTCCCCGGAGCGGCCTCGCCGCGAAGCACGGGATCACGATCGTCAACACGCCCGGCACGATCGACGCGGGGTACCGCGGCGAGATCCGCGTGATCCTGCTCAACACGGATGCCCGCGAGCCGTACACCGTGCGCGCCGGCGACCGGATCGCGCAGCTCGTGCTGATGCCGGTGACCCGGGCCCGCTTCATCCCCGTCGAGCGCCTGCCCGGCACGGAGCGCGGCCACGGAGGTTTCGGCTCGACCGGCTACGGATCCGGCGATGCGGCCGCCGGCACGGCCGGCGCCACCCCCATGTCAGGAGCACACGCGTGAGCGATCACCTCGCAGATTCCGCCCAGGACGAGCAGCCGAAGTCGGCTCCCGCCGATCGCGAGATCAACGGGCCGTTCGACGAGTCCGAGGCGAATCACGTCCGTCCGTACGTCGACCTCGGCGGGGTCAAGGTGCTTCCCCGCCCCGATCTCGCGCTGCGACTCGAGGTCGAGGAGGGCAGCAAGCGGGTCGTCGCGGTCGCCCTCGACTACGCGGGATCGACACTGCAGGTCCAGCCCTTCGCGGCGCCGCGCAACAGCGGGCTGTGGCATGAGATCCGCGGCCAGATCGTGGAGCAGATCGCACGCCAGGGCGGCACGACCAGCACGAGCGACGGACAGTTCGGACCCGAGATCCGCGCCGAGATCCCCGCTCCGCCCGGATCGGAGCCGGCGGGCACGCGGATCGCCCGGTTCATCGGAGTGGATGGGCCGCGCTGGTTCCTCCGCGGCGTGATCAGCGGGCAGGCGCTCGCCGATCCCGAGGCCGCGGCCAAGGTCGAGGAGCTCTTCCGCAGCATCGTGGTCGTGCGCGGCAACACGCCGATGCCGCCCCGCGATCTGATCCCGCTTCAGGTGCCGCCGTCGATGGCCGGCGGCGCTCCGCAGAGCGTCTGATGGCGCGCGAGCCCCACGAGGATCCGCCCGCCGGCTCCGGCGATCCGGATCTGCGCGAGGCGATGGCGCGCGCCGTGCGTCGCTCGGGCCTCGGCCGCGTCGCACCCGACCAGGCACCCTCGGCGGCGACCCTCCTTCTCGCCATGGGTGGAGTGCGTGGCATCGTCGAGTCGATCCTGCCGGGACTGCTCTTCCTCGTGACGTACACGATCACTCGCAACCTCTGGCTGTCGGTCGCCGCGCCGGTCGTCATCGCGCTCGTCTTCATCGTCATCCGGCTGGTGCGGCGCGAGCCGATCACGTCGGCGATCGCCGGGGCGCTCGGCATCGTGATCTCGGCGGTGATCGCCTTGCTGACCGGGCGGCCTGAGGACAACTTCGTTCCGGGCTTCTTCATCAACGGGGCCATCCTGCTGCTGACCGTCGTCAGCCTCCTCGTGCGACGACCACTTATCGGAGTGCTCGCGTCGCTTCTGCTGAGCGACCCGGAATGGCGCGCCGACCGCGCGCAGTTCAAGGTCGCGGTCATCGCGACCTGGTTCTGGGTGGCTCTCGCGGTCATCCGGCTCGGAGTGGAGTTGCCGCTCTGGGCCGTCGGCGATACCTCGGCCCTTGCGACGGCACGGCTGCTGACCGGGGTGCCGCTCTACGCCGTGATCCTGTGGCTCACCTGGCTCGTCATGCGCACCGCCTGGACCGCTCCGGAGCGGGTCGAGGACGACGGCACCTCGTCGTGAGCCCTATCCGACCCGGCGTGTAATATATCTTGATATCGAGATAAATCGCGCGCCGATCAACGGCGGCGAGCCGAGCCCGCGGGCTTAGGCTTGCCTTGCTGGAACGGGGCGGTTGCGGCCAGCAGGATGGTCGAAGACGAGCAAGGGAGACGCCATGTCGGCAGTCAACAGTTTCGGGTCAAAGAGCACCCTGACGGTCGGAGCGACCGACTACGAGGTCTTCCGGGTCGACTCCGTTCCGGGTCACGAGAAGCTGCCGTTCAGCCTCAAGGTGCTGCTCGAGAACCTGCTGCGCACCGAAGACGGCGCCAACGTCACGAAATCGCAGATTGAGGCCCTCGGATCGTGGGTTCCGACCGCGGAGCCCGACACCGAGATCCAGTTCACCCCGGCGCGCGTGATCATGCAGGACTTCACGGGTGTGCCCTGCATCGTCGACCTCGCCACGATGCGCGAGGCGGTGGGCGCCCTCGGCGGCGATCCCAACAAGATCAATCCCCTGGCGCCGGCGGAGCTGGTCATCGATCACTCCGTGATCGCCGACCTGTTCGGCACCGAGAACGCCCTCGAGCGCAACGTCGAGATCGAGTACGAGCGCAACGGCGAGCGCTACCAGTTCCTGCGCTGGGGCCAGACCGCCTTCGACGATTTCAAGGTCGTTCCCCCGGGAACCGGCATCGTGCACCAGGTCAACATCGAGTACCTCGCCCGGGTCACCTTCACGCGCACCGTCGGCGGCGTGCTGCGCGCCTACCCCGACACCTGCGTGGGAACGGACTCGCACACGACCATGGTCAACGGCCTTGGCGTGCTCGGCTGGGGCGTCGGCGGAATCGAGGCCGAGGCCGCGATGCTCGGTCAGCCCGTGTCGATGCTGATCCCCAAGGTCGTCGGCTTCAAGCTGAGCGGCGCGATCCCGACCGGCGTGACCGCGACGGATGTCGTGCTCACGATCACGCAGATGCTGCGCAGGCACGGCGTCGTCGGCAAGTTCGTCGAGTTCTACGGAGCAGGCGTCGCCGAGGTGCCGCTGGCGAACCGCGCCACGATCGGCAACATGAGCCCCGAGTTCGGCTCGACCGCCGCGATGTTCCCGATCGACCAGGTCACGCTCGACTACCTGACGATGACCGGTCGCAGCGCCGAGCAGGTCAAGCTCGTCGAGGAGTACTCCAAGCTGCAGAAGCTGTGGCACGACCCCGAGCACGAACCGGTCTACAGCGAGTACCTCGAACTCGACCTCTCGACGGTCGTTCCGTCGATCGCCGGACCGAAGCGTCCGCAGGACCGGGTCGAGCTCAGCAACGCCAAGGCGCAGTTCGAGAAGGACATCGTCGACTACGCCGACTCGAACCTGTCGTACGTCGACGAGGCCATCGAGGGCACCTTCCCGGCATCCGACCCGATCGGGTTCACGGCCGAGGACGAGCAGACCGCGCACCAGGTGCACCATATCCACGCGAGCAAGGCGCCGGCCTCGGTCTCGAAGCCGACCCACGTCGCACTCAAGGACGGCACCGAGTACACCCTCGACCACGGCGCGGTCGCGGTGGCCGCGATCACCTCGTGCACCAACACCTCGAACCCGAGCGTCATGCTCGCCGCCGGCCTGCTCGCGCGCAACGCGAACCGCAAGGGACTCAAGGCCAAGCCGTGGGTGAAGACCACGCTCGCGCCGGGGTCCAAGGTCGTGACCGACTACTACGACAAGTCCGGCCTCACCGCCGAGCTCGAGGCCCTGGGCTTCTACACCGTGGGCTACGGCTGCACCGTCTGCATCGGTAACACCGGCCCCTTGATCGACGAGGTCACGGCCGCCATCAACCAGAACGACCTCGCGGTGACCGCGGTGCTCTCGGGCAACCGCAACTTCGAGGGGCGCATCAGCCCCGACGTGAAGATGAACTACCTCGCGTCACCGCCCCTGGTGATCGCCTACGCACTGGCCGGGTCGATGAACTTCGACTTCGACACCGACCCGCTCGGCACCGACACCGAGGGCAACGACGTCTTCCTCAAGGACATCTGGCCGGATGCGGCCGAGGTGCAGAAGACGATCGACTCGTCGATCACGACCGAGATGTTCACCAAGGAGTACGGCGAGGTCTTCGACGGCGACGAGCGCTGGCGTTCGCTTCCGACGCCCGACAGCGAGGTCTTCGAGTGGGATGCCGCCTCGACCTACGTGCGCAAGCCCCCGTACTTCGACGGCATGACCCTCGAGACGAGCCCCGTCGTCGACATCGCGGGTGCCCGCGTGCTCGCGAAGCTCGGCGACTCGGTGACGACCGACCACATCAGCCCGGCGGGCAACATCAAGGCCGACAGCCCGGCCGGTGCGTACCTCCAGGGCCACGGCGTCGATCGCAAGGACTTCAACTCCTACGGATCGCGCCGGGGCAACCACGAGGTGATGATCCGCGGCACCTTCGCCAACATCCGTCTGAAGAACCAGCTGCTCGACGGTGTTGAGGGCGGATTCACCCGCGACTTCACCCAGGCCGACGGACCGCAGGCGTTCATCTACGACGCGAGTGTGAACTACCAGGCGGCCGCAACGCCCCTCGTGATCTTCGCGGGCAAGGAGTACGGCTCGGGTTCGAGCCGTGACTGGGCGGCGAAGGGAACCTCGCTGCTCGGGGTGCGCGCGGTCATCGCCGAGAGCTTCGAGCGCATCCATCGCTCCAACCTGATCGGCATGGGCGTCATCCCGTTGCAGTTCCCGGCGGGCCAGACGGCCGAGGGTCTCGGCCTGGACGGCACCGAGGTCGTCTCGATCTCGGGCATCACGGCGCTCAACGACGGCAGCACCCCCAAGACGGTGCATGTGACGGCCGTGCCGAGCGAGCACTCGCCGGCGGGCAAGACTCCGGTCGAGTTCGACGCGATCGTGCGGATCGACACGCCCGGTGAGGCGGACTACTACCGCAACGGCGGCATCCTGCAGTACGTGCTGCGTTCCCTGGTCTAGCGGCGGCGCTTCGACGCCGAAGTCTCGACGAATGGTGCGGAATGGCGGCTCGTCGCGCGACGCCGCGCCATTGCGCACCACTCGCGGGGCGGATGCCGCTCCAGCCTCTTCCCGAGTCCCGCGCGTAGGCTGAGGACATGTCGTTGCTCGAAGGGATCCGATCGCCACGCGATCTGGACGGGCTCAGCCGCGAGCAGCTGAGCGAGCTCGCCGAGGAGATCCGGGTCTTCCTGATCACCGCCGTCTCGAAGACCGGCGGGCACCTCGGGCCGAACCTCGGAGTCGTCGAGCTCACGATGGCGATCCACCGGGTGTTCGAGTCGCCGCACGACGCGATCGTGTTCGATACGGGCCACCAGAGCTACGTGCACAAGCTGCTGACCGGTCGCCACGACTTCTCGCGTCTGCGCATGAAGGGCGGCCTCGCCGGCTACCCGCAGCGCTCCGAGTCGGTGCACGACATCGTCGAGAGCTCGCACGCCTCGAGTTCGCTGAGCTGGGCCGACGGCATCTCGCGCTCCTTCGCGATGACCGGGCAGGGGGATCGCTACGTCGTGGCGGTCGTGGGCGACGGGGCGCTGACCGGCGGCATGACGTGGGAGGCGCTGAACAACATCAGCGACGACAACAACCGGCGCCTGGTGATCGTGGTCAACGACAACGGCCGCTCCTACGCCCCGACGATCGGAGGGATGGCGCGCTTCCTCAACACGGTGCGCACGCGGCGCGGCTACCGCAACCTCTACCGCTCGAGCGAGCGCCTGTTCGCGAAGTTCGGGGCGCCGGGTCGGGCGATCTACCGCGGCACGCGCGGGGCGATGCACGGGTTCCTCGCGCGATTCAGCAACAACGAGGCGCTCTACTCGAACCTCGACATCAAGTACATCGGCCCGATCCCCGGTCACGACCTGCCCGCGCTCGAAGAGGCCCTCACCCAGGCGAAGAACTACGAGGCGCCCGTGATCGTGCACGTGATCACCGAGAAGGGCCACGGCTTCGAGCCGGCGGTGGCGGATGTCGCCGACCAGTTCCACGCGGTCGGCCAGATCGATCCCGAGACCGGCGAGGCCGTCGAGACGGCGAGCCGGCCGTCGTGGACCTCGGTCTTCGCCGACGAGATCGTCGAGCTGGCGTCGCGCAATCCCAAGATCGTCGGAATCACGGCGGCGATGCTCCGGCCCACCGGGCTGCATCGCTTCGCCGAGAAGTACCCGGCGCGCGTGTTCGATGTCGGCATCGCCGAGCAGCACGCCGTCACGAGCGCGGCGGGCCTGGCCTTCGGCGGACTGCACCCGGTCGTCGCTCTGTATGCGACCTTCGTGAATCGCGCGTTCGATCAGATCCTGATGGATGTCGCGCTCCACAAAGCCGGCGTCACCTTCGTGCTGGACCGGGCCGGAGTCACCGGGCCGGACGGACCGAGTCATCACGGCATGTGGGATCTTGCCATCCTGCAGGTCGTCCCGAACATCCGTATCGCCGCCCCGCGTGACGCCTCCCGGCTGCGCGAGGAGCTCGCCGAGGCGGTCGCGGTCGAGGATGCGCCGACGGTGCTGCGCTTCTCCAAGGGGGTCGTGGGCAACGAGTTCGCGGCGACGCGTCGCACGGCCGACGGCGTGGACGTGCTCCGGGAGGCCGCTCATCGCGACGTGCTGATCGTCACGGTCGGGCCGATGGCGACGCTCGGCCTGCAGGTCGCCGAGCGTCTCGCGGCCCAGGGCATCGGGGCGACGGTGATCGACCCGCGCTGGGTCGTGCCGGTCCCGGCAAGCGTCATCGAGCTCGCGGCGCAGCATCGGCTGGTCGTGACGATCGAGGACGGCATCCGGGTGGGCGGCATCGGCACCCGCATCCGCCAGGAGCTTCGTGCGGCCGGCGTCGACACGGCGGTCGACGAGCTCGGCCTTCCGGACGAGTTCATCCCGCACGCCACGCGCGACGAGATCCTCGCCGAGGTGGGGCTCACCGATCAGCAGATCGCCCGCGACATCGTCGCGCAAGTGGTGGGAACCCGCATCCCGGTCGCCCGACCGCTCCCCGAGGAGCCGAGTCTGCGGGTCGAACAGAAGCATCTCTGATCGTTCTTTTGACTTCGAGTGCACTCGAAGTCATAGCGTGGGCTCATGACCCTCACCGACTCGGCGCTCTCGATCTCGGACGTGGCCGCCGAGACCGGGCTGAGCACCTCGACTCTGCGGTACTACGAGCAGGAGGGCCTCCTGCTCGATGAGGTGGGGCGGGCCAGCAGCAGCCATCGCCGGTACGCACCGGAGGTGGTCGGCTGGCTGACCTTCATCACCCGGCTGCGCTCGACGGGGATGCCGATCCGCGACATCCGCCGCTACGCCGAGCTGGTGCGGCAGGGCGAGCACACCACTCCCGACCGCCTCGAGCTGCTCGTCGCCCATCGCGAACGCGTCCTCGAGCAGCTCGCCGAGGCGCAGCGCAGCCTCGCGGCCATCGACTACAAGATCTCCAGCTACGAAAGGTTCTCCACGAAATGAAGCACACGACCCTCGGTACCCTCGACGTCTCGCGTCTCGGACTGGGCACCATGGGCATGTCGGCGTTCTACTCGGGCGCCGGCAGCGACGAGGCGGAGTCGATCCGCACGATCCGGCGCGCCCTCGAGCTCGGCATCGCCTTCTTCGACACGGCCGAGATCTACGGTCCGTACGTCAACGAGGAACTGCTCGGACGCGCGCTCGGCGCCGACCGCGCGTCGGTGGTCGTGGCGACGAAGTTCGGCACGATCGATCACGAGACCAACGAGCGCAGACTCGACGGCTCGCCCGCCAACGTCCGATTCTCGGTGGAGGGCTCGCTGAGCCGGCTCGGCACCGATCACATCGACCTCTACTACCAGCACCGGATGGACCCCGGCACCCCGATCGAAGACACGGTGGGGGCGCTCGCCGAGCTGATCGCCGAGGGCAAGATCCGCGGCTACGGGCTGTCGGAGGCCGCGCCGGCGACGATCCGGCGGGCGCACGCCGTGCATCCGGTCTCGGCGGTTCAGACCGAGTACTCGCTGTGGAGCCGCGACCCGGAGGCCGAGCTCATCCCGCTGCTGCGCGAGCTCGGGATCGGCTTCGTGCCCTACTCCCCACTAGGGCGCGGATTCCTGACCGGCGCGATCCGGTCGCTCGAGTCGCTCGAGCCCAGCGACTTCCGCCGCGGCAATCCGCGTTTCGAGGGCGAGAACCTGACCCGCAATCTCGCGATCGTGGATGCCGTGGAGTCGGTGGCGCGCGATGCTGCGGCAACGCCCGCGCAGGTCGCCCTGGCGTGGATCCTGGCGCAGGGCGAGGGCATCGCCCCGATCCCCGGGACCAAGCGCGTGTCACGCCTGGAGGAGAACGTCGGCGCCGACGCCCTGGTGCTCTCGGCCGAGCAGCTCGCGACGCTGAACCAGCTGCCCGCGGCGGCGGGGGACCGTTACGCCGACATGACTCCGCTGAACCGATAGGCGCCGCGGCCGGGTTGGCCACGACATCCGGGAATACTCCGGATCGTCACGGGAGTTTCTCTCAGAGCGGACACAGGAGACACCGAGATGTCGGTGGTGCGGTCTAGTATGTGGACAGTGTGAACAACTGCCTCATGCAGGCGCCGTTCCGCAGGTCTTGTCCCCGCAGTGCTCATCCGATGTCGCGTGCGACGAATCCCAGCCACCGGAGAATTCATGACTCAATCCACCCTGTCCGACAGCACCGCCTATGCCGAAGGCAGGCTCGACACGCGCTCCCGGGTCGCGATCGTGCTGCTCCTCGCGGCGGTGTTCGTCGTCTTCCTCAACGAGACGTTCCTGAGCGTCGCCCTTCCCGACATCCTCAAAGATCTGAAGATCACGCCGAGCCTCGGGCAGTGGCTCACCACGGGCTTCGCGCTGACGATGGCGGTGGTCATCCCCATCACCGGATGGCTCCTGCAGCGTCTCAACACGCGGCCCGTCTTCATCACCGCCATGAGCCTGTTCACCGCGGGCACCCTGATCGCCGCGACAGCGCCCGGATTCGGGTTGCTGCTCGTCGGCCGGATCGTGCAGGCGAGTGGCACGGCGATCATGATGCCGCTCATGATGACCACGATCATGACCCTCGTGCCGCCGCAGTCGCTCGGGCGCATGATGGGCCGCATCTCGATCGTCATGTCGGTGGCGCCCGCGGTCGGACCGACGATCTCAGGGTTCCTTCTTCCGCTGGTGCACTGGCGCGGGCTGTTCTGGGTCATGCTCCCGATCGCGACGGCGATGCTGATCCTGGGAGTCATCCGCGTCCCCAACGTCACCGAGACCCGCACGGCGCCACTCGACGTTCTTTCGGTCATCCTCTCGGCGGTCGCGTTCAGCGGCCTGGTCTATGGCCTCAGCAGTTTCGGTCAAGCGGCCGAGGGCGATGCGGCCCTGCCACCGTGGATCCCGCTCGTCGTGGGTGCCGTCGTTCTGGTGGCGTTCATCTTCCGCCAACTGAGCCTGCAGAAGCGCGACATGGCCCTCCTCGACCTGCGAACCTTCAAGGCCCGCACCTATGCCATGTCGCTGCTCATGCTCGCGATCAGCATGATCGCCCTGTTCGGCACGGTCATCGTGCTTCCGCTGTACATGCAGAACGTGCTGCATCAGAGCACCGTCGTGATCGGCCTCACGCTGCTACCCGGCGGGCTCACCATGGGTCTGCTCGGGCCCCTGGTCGGTCGGCTCTACGACAAGTACGGTCCGCGCCCGCTCGTGATCCCGGGAGCCATCGTGGTGAGCGCGGTGTTCTGGTCGTTGAGCATGCTCACCGACAGCACCCCGGTGTACCTGATTCTGATCGCTCATGTCACCTTGAGTCTCGGGCTGGCATTCCTGTTCACCCCGCTCTTCACGGCCGGCCTCGGGGCACTGCCGCCGCATCTCTACTCGCACGGCAGCGCGACCTTGGCCACGATCCAGCAGGTTGCCGGCGCAGCCGGTACGGCGATCTTCATCGCGTTCCTGACGCTGGGAACGACGAGCGGCGAGGCGGCGGGTCTCAGCGACGGGGCTGCCATCGCGAGCGGCGTGCGGATGGCGTTCCTGGCGGGGGCGATCGTGTCGCTCGCCGCCGTGGTCGTCGCGTTCTTCGTGCACAAGCCGCTCGAGCCCGAGGTCACCGACGCCGAGCTGGAAGCGGTCGACCAGGACGACCCACAGGCTGCTCCCTCGCACTGAGCGGGGCATACAGAGAGAAGGGCCCGGGAGCGATCCCGGGCCCTTCTCTCTGTGACAGCCGTTAGTTGACCCCGACGATCTTGGGGTGGTGGAAGGTGTCGCCGAATGCGCGCTCGCTCGCGCCGACCCGATCGAGGTAGGGGGTCACCCCGCCCATCTGGAACGGCCATCCGGCGCCGAGGATGAGGCAGAGGTCGATGTCCTCGGCGGCCGCGACGACCTGGCCATCGAGCATCCGGTGGATCTCATCCGCGAGACCGTCCTCGATGCGGACACGCAACTGCTCGGCCGTGTACGGCGTCGCATCGGCGGCCTGGTGCGTCGTGACGATGGCGAGCGCTTTCGGGTCGTAGCCCTTCGTCTTGCCCTTCGCATCCTTCTCGAGCAGGTGGCCGTAGTCGGCCAGTTCGTGCAGCGCGGCGCTCTCGAAGAAGCGCTCGGGGAACGCGGCGTGGTGCGTGTCGAGCACGTGCGCACCGACCTTGAGCCCCACGAGTTCCAGCAGCGCGAACGGATCCATCGGTAGACCGAAGGGTCGCACGGCCTCCACGACCGCGTCGAACGAGGTCCCGTTCTCGACGGCGTGCATGGCCTCTCCGAGCAGCTTCGCCAGGATGCGGTTCACGACGAAACCGGGGGTGTCGGCCGTGATGACGGCATTCTTCCGCAGCGCGGCCGCGGTGACCATGGCGGTGCTGAGCGCCGCATCGGTCGTGTTCCTGGTCTTCACCACCTCGATGAGCGGCATGACGGCCACCGGGTTGAAGAAGTGGAACCCGACGACGCGCTCCGGGTGCTTCAGCTCGGCACCGATCTGCTCCACCGAGAGCGAGGACGTGTTGGTCGCGAGGATCGCATCGTCGGCGATGTACTGCTCGACGTCGGCGAAGACCTGCTGTTTGACGCCGAGCTCCTCGAAGACGGCCTCGATCACCCAGTCGCAGTCGGCGAAGTCCTTCTTGTCCGTCGTCCCGCTGACGAGCGCCTTGAGCCGGTTCGCCTCGTCGGAGCCGATGCGGCCCTTGGCCAGCAGCTTGTCGATCTCGCCCGTGATGTAGTCGAGCCCCTTGTCGACGCGCGACTGATCCAGGTCGGTGATCACGACGGGCACCTGCAGCCGGCGGACGAAGAGCAGCGCGAACTGGCTGGCCATCAGGCCGGCGCCGATCACCCCCACCTTGGTGATCTTCTTGGCCAGGGCCTTGTCGGGGGCGCCGACCGGGCGCTTGGCGCGCTTCTGCACCAGGTCGAAGGCGTAGTTGCTCGCGCGGAACTGGTCTCCCGAGATGAGGTCGGCGAGAGCCTGATCCTCGGCGGCGAACCCGGTCTTCTTATCGGTGTTCTTGGCGGCCTTCAGCAGGGCGAGAGCGCGATACGGGCTGAGCGCGACCCGGCCGATGCGGCTGGCGAGCGTCTTCTCGGCGATGCCGATGGCGACATCCCACTTCACCGCGCGTTCCAGCTTGCCCGGCTCGTGCGGCCGCTTGACCTTGATGGCGCCGGTCAAGACGCCGTCGGTCCACTTCAGCGAATCCTCGAGGAAGTTGACCGGGGGGAACATCGCGTCGGCGATCCCCAGCTCGAAGGCCTGCGGCCCCTTGAGCATCGTGTTGGTCTTGAGCGGGTTCGAGATGACGACCTCGAGAGCGTTCTCGATGCCGATCAGGTTGGGCAGCAGCCACGCGCCGCCCCAGCCGGGGATGATGCCCAGGAAGACCTCGGGCAGGGCGAAGGCCGGCACCGAGGCATCGATCGTGCGGTAGGTGGCGTTGAGGCCGATCTCGACCCCGCCCCCGAGCGCGAGGCCGTTGGTGTACACGAAGGAGGGGACTCCCAGTTCGCCCAGGCGTCCGAGGGTCGCGTGCCCGAGCTGGGCCATCAGCAGCCCGATCTCGCGACTGGGCAGCTCGCCGGCGTGCGTCAGATCGGCGCCGGCCGCGAGGATGAACTGCTTGCCCGTGACGGCGACCGCGTCGATCTCGTGCCGGGCGGCGCGCTCCTTCAGCGCATCGAGCACGCCGGCCAACTCGGTCAGGGTCGCGGGCCCCAGGGTGTTGGGCCGGGTGTGGTCGCGTCCGTTGTCGAGCGTGATGAGTGCGAGGCGCTTGCCGCTCGGCAGCGTGATGTCGCGCACGTAGGAGTGGGTCACGACCTCGTCGGGGTCGAGCGCGATGAGTTTCGAGAAGTCGACGTTCGCGTACTGCGCGATCGCCGAGTCGGTGCCCGCCATCACTTGCCGCCCTTGAAGTTCGGGTTCTCCCAGATGACCGAGCCGCCCTGGCCGAGGCCGACGCACATGGCGGTGAGGCCGTACTGCACCTCCGGGTGCTCTTCGAACTGGCGGGCCAACTGGATCATCAGGCGTACGCCCGAGGAGGCGAGCGGATGCCCGATCGCAAGCGCGCCGCCCCAGGGGTTGACGCGAGGGTCGTCGTCGTCGATCCCGAAGTGGTCGAGGAACGACAGCACCTGCACCGAGAACGCCTCGTTGAGCTCGAACAGCCCGATGTCGCCGATGGACATGCCGGCCTTGCGCAGCGCCTTCTCGGTGCTGGGCACGGGGCCGAGGCCCATCACCTCGGGCTCGACACCGGCGAAGGCGAAGCTGATCATCTTCATCTTGACGCTCAGACCGAGGTCCTTGGCGGCATCCGCGCTGGCGATCAACGACGCCGTCGCTCCGTCGGTGAGGGGCGAGGAGTTGCCGGCGGTGACCCGACCGTGCGAACGGAACGGGGTCTTGAGGCCCGCGAGGCCCTCCATCGTGGTCTCGGGGCGCATGCCCTCGTCCTGGGTGGCGAGCCCCCAGCCGGCCTCGCTCTTGATGGCCACGGGGATCAGGTCGGGCTGGATCTTGCCCGCCTCGTAGGCGGCGGCGACCTTCTGCTGGCTGCGCATGCCGAAGCGGTCGGACCGCTCCTTGGTGAGCGCGGGGAAGCGGTCGTGCAGGTTCTCGGCGGTGGCGCCCATCGCGAGCGCGTCCGGGTTGACGAGCTTCTCGGCGACGAAGCGCGGGTTCACGTCGGCGCCGAAACCCATCGGGTGGCGTCCCATGTGCTCCACGCCGCCGGCGATGCCGACGTCGTAGGCGCCGAAGGCGATCGCCCCGGCGATGGTCGTGACGGTCGTCATGCCCCCCGCGCACATCCGGTCGAGGGCGTAGCCCGGGACGCTGAGGGGCAGACCGGCGAGGATCGCGGCGGTGCGTCCGAGGGTCAGCCCCTGGTCGCCCTGCTGAGTCGTCGCGGCGATCGCGACGTCGTCGATGCGATCCTTGGGCAGGTTGGGGTTGCGTTCGAGCAAGCCGATCATGGCCTTGACGATGAGGTCATCGGCACGCGTGTTCCAGTACTGGCCCTTCTCGCCAGCCCGTCCGAAGGGAGTGCGAACCCCATCGACGAAGACGACTTCAGCTTTCTCGGCCACGGTGCCCACCTTTGCTCAGTTCTGATTCGGTTCCGGGCAGCACGTTACGCGCTGAAAACCCGGGATGCTTGCGATCCTAGGCAGGCTCAGGAAGGGGTCAGAATCCTTTGATCATTCCGACGAATCGGGCTCGGAGGGGCCCTCGGGGGCTTGGAGGGGTTCGACAAAGGCATCGGCAATGGCCTGTGCAGTTGCGTCAAGCTGCCAGGGCCGCGCCCCGAGGGTGGCGAGGGCCTCCGCGATGGCGTCGGCCGTCGCGGGAACCGGGGGAGCCCACGCCACGCGCCGCAGGAAATCGGGAGTCAGGAGGTTCTCCATCGGGATGTCGAGCGCGGTCGAGACCTCGGTCAGGGCAGCCCGGGCGCGCTTCAGCCGGCCGTCGGCCTCCGGGTTGCGATCGGACCAGATCCGCGGGGGAGGGAGGGAGTCGCCGGGAGGGCGCACCTGAGGCAGCTCGGTGGTCGTCATGCCGGCTTGGATCGCGTCGAACCAGCGATCGAGCTGGCTGCGGCTGGCGCGGCCCGTGAACTCCTTGATGGCGGCGAGCTCGCGTTTGGTGGCGGGCAGCACCCGTGCCGCCGCAACGAGCGAGGCATCGGGAACCAGGCGGCCGGGAGC
Source organism: Lysinimonas soli (assembly GCF_042655435.1). Lineage (NCBI taxonomy): Bacteria > Bacillati > Actinomycetota > Actinomycetes > Micrococcales > Microbacteriaceae > Lysinimonas > Lysinimonas soli. The sequence goes on along the minus strand of NZ_JBHSMG010000001.1, from coordinate 1,186,051 downwards.
GATGTCGATCTCGCGGGCGTAGTCGTCTCGGGCGGTCCACAGTGCGCGCGCCACCGCAAGGTTGCGCGCCTGACGAAGCGAGTGGATGCCGGACAGCCGTCGCCACGGCTCCTCGCGTACGGGCGCCTCGCGGTTCAGCGTGGCCGCGAACTCCTGTTCGGCGATCTCGGTCTTGCCCGCGGCATCCAGGATCTCGCCGATCTTGTCGCGGAGGTCGGGCAGCAGCTCGACGTCCAGGGCGGCGTAGACGAGCCAGCTGTGCGGAAGGGGTCGCGTCGACCAGTCCGCGGCGGAGTGCTCCTTGGCCAGGTGGATGCCGAGCAACTGCTCGACCACCGGCCCGAGTCCGACGCGGGGCAGGCCCGCCAACCGTGCCCCGAGTTCGGTGTCGAAGATGCGCTCCGGATCGAGTCCGACTTCGCGCAGGCAGGCCAGGTCTTGGCTGGCGGCATGGAGGATCCACTCCTCGCCCGCGAGCACCGCGGCGAGCTCGGAGAAGTCTCCGATCGCCGGTGGATCGAGCAGGAACGCGCCGGCACCGCGGCGGAAGATCTGAATCAGGTAGGCCCGCTGCGAATAGCGGAATCCCGATGCGCGTTCCGCGTCGACCGCGAACGGCCCGCTGCCGGCGGCGAGCGCGGCGACCGCGGCACGGTACCCCTCGACGGTGTCGATGACGGTCACGGGTGCGTGTGGTTCGGGCTCACTGATGAGGGCGATCGCGTCGATCTCGATCTCGATCGTGCCCTCGACCTCGCCGTCCGCTGCGCCCTCGATCTCGTCCTCGGGCTCCGCGCCGCTGTCGGGCGCGACTTCGTCAGTCACGCGACCCCCGCAGCTCGGGGAGGAGGCTCACCGCATCGGCGGTCGGCGGCAGACCGGCGAGCTGGCAGACCAGGTCGCTCCAGCCCTCGACATGGTGCGCGAACTGCTCGTCGCTCGGCGTCCACGACGCGCGGATCTCGAGTTGCGCGCCGTCGCTCTGCCCGGCGAGCTCGCCGAAGCCGCTGGAGAGCACCTTGGTCGCCGTGCCGGAGGCCGCGCGGTACCCGGCTCCGCGCAGCTCGAGCGCGTCGATGAGCCACGACCAGGCGACCTCGGCCACGAAGGGATCGAGGCCGATGTCGGTCTCGAGCGGTGCCTGAGCGAAGCATACGATCCGGAACGCGCCGCCCCAGGCTTCAGGCTCCTCGGCGTCGTACAGCAGCACGAACCGTCCGGTTCCGAGCACGGAATCAAGGCCGTGGCGGGTCGGCCGCACGTCGCCGGCGAGCGCGATCGCGTGCGGGGCCAGCCCGGTCGGCGCCGTGATCTCGGCGAGTTCGAGTTCAGGTCGGGCCGTCGCACGCCGAACCGACTCAATGGCCCGACCGAAGGCGGCCGGGACCAGAGGTCCTGAAGCGGATTCGGCCACGTCTGCAGACTAGGGTTTCTTGACGTGCGGCGTGATGTGCCACGCCGCCCCGGTGCGGTCGCCCGAGTCCCGCATCGCCTGTGGAATCGGCGGGAATTGCTGTCGGAGAAGGGGTCGAGTGGTGAGTCGGACCGGACGGATCCTCGCGGCATCGACCCTCGGCGTGCTGGCCCTCGGCGGGGTCGCGCTGGCCGCCGCCGGAGTCGTGAGCGTGATCGTGGCGAGGACGGTCATCATCCCTCCGTCCCGCCGCAAGGACGACGTGGAGATCGTCACGTTCGACCCAGGGGCGTCGACGATCGTGCTGTCGTCGACTCCCGACTCGCGGTTGCCGGGGGAGTACAGCTTCTGGTTCGCCGCGGACACCGGACACGCCCGCGTCGGCGACATCATCACGATGGATGTCTCGAGCGTCACCCGCTCCATCGAGCCGGCGGATTTCGGCGATCTGGGCGAGGCGAAGAGGGGGCGGTTCAACGGCTGGTTCTACCTGACCCCGGATGACCTGGGTGTCCCGTTCCAGGACATCTCGATCGGGACCCCGCTCGGCGACGCCCCGGCGTGGCTGATCCCCGCGGCCGATCCCGACACGACGCGGTGGATGATCGGGGTCCACGGTCGTGCGGTGCGACGCCCCGAGGCGCTGCGCGGCGTGATCCCGTTCCGCGCCGAAGGCTTCACCTCACTGATCGTGAGCTATCGCAACGACGGCGAAGCGCCCCGCAGCGCCGACTACCGCTACGCCCTGGGCGACCGAGAGTGGCTCGACGTCGAGGCGGCCATGCGCTACGCCCTCGCGCACGGTGCCCGGGAGATCGTGCTGATGGGTTGGTCGATGGGCGGCGCGACCGTGCTGCAGGCACTGACCCGGTCGGTGTTCGCCGAACAGGTGGTCGGCGTCGTGCTCGAGTCGCCGGTCGTGGACTGGATCGCGACCCTCGACTTCCAGGTCGAGTTGCGCAAATTGCCGTCCGCGATCCGATACGGCGTGCTGGCATTGCTCAAGAACCGCTGGGCGGGGATCCTCACCGGACTCGCCGAGCCGCTCGACCTCGACCGTCTCGACTTCGTGACCCGTGCCCGGGAACTCGACCGCCCGATCCTGGTGCTGCACAGCGACGACGACGGGTTCGTCCCGTCGACCGCGTCGCGTGCCCTCGCCCTGGCGCGGCCCGACATCGTGAGCTACGAGGCCTTCGACGTCGCCCGCCACACCAAGCTCTGGAACTACGACCGGGAGCGCTGGGAGGGGGCGATCCGACGCTGGATCATGTCGCTCGCCGACGGGGCGGCACCCGCCGGCGACGAGGTCACGCCGATCGGCTGAGCCGCCATCGCGCGTAGAGCCCGCCGGAATCGTCGATCAGCAGGCTGGTCAGTGTCGCGGGCAGGGCGGGCAGGGCCGCATCACCGAACGGTCCGCCCGCGCCGCCGATCATTTGCGGGCTGGTGCTCAGGCAGAGCTCGTCGACGAGACCCGCGCTCAGCAGTTGGGCCGCGATCCGAGGTCCGCCCTCGCTGACGATACGACGCAGGCCCCGCTCGCGCAGTGCGGCGACGACGACGCGCACGTCCACCGGACCATCGGGCGGAGCGCCGGGTGCCGTGTCGAGTACGACGAACTCATGAGGGGCCGAGAAGGTGCGCCGCACCGCCGCCTCGGCGCGTGCGGGCCCCATGACGAGGATCCGGCCCGGTTCGACGTCGTCGCGCACGCGGGCCCCGCTGAGATCGCCACCTGCCGTCAGCACCGCGAGTCGCGCGGTCTTGGGCAGCAGTGTTCCCTCGGCGCGCAGGGTCTGCGCGCCGACCAGCACGATGTCGCTCTGCGCCCGAATGACGCCGAGGATCGCCCGGTCGGCCGGATTGCTGAGCGTCTCGGAGGTGCCGTCGGAGCCGCGTGAGCTCCCGTCGATGCTCGTGATCAGGTTGATGCGCAGCCAGTCGGATGCTGGGGGTTCGTAGATCGCGGAGAGCCGATCACGCGCGTCGGCATCCGTCGTCTCGATCGGATCGCCACAGACGGGGTGAACCGGCCGGACGATCACGCGGCCTTGTCTTTCACCTGTCGCTGGATGCGGCCGAGCATGCCGACCATGCCGCGCAGACGCAGGGGGCTCACCGCCTCGGTCAGGCCGAGCTCGAAGGGGAAGTCGGAGGGCACGGCGAGCACCTGCTCGACCGTCAGGCCGGCCAGGCCCTGAGCAAGGATCGATGCGAAACCGCGCGTGGTCGGTGACTCCTTCGGCGCCGTCATGAAGACGTGGACGATCCGCTTCTCATCGACCTCGACGAACAGGAAGACCGGCGACTGGCATTCGACGACCCGCTCGAGCAGGTCGGGATGGTCGGCGTAGCGCGCCGGGAGCTCGGGCAACTGCTGCGAGAACTCCAACAGCAGTTGAAGGCGCTCGGGCTTCTCGAGCGACAGGAAGTCGTCACGGATCGCTGCGAGTTCCTCGGGAAGGGCCGCCGACGTCATCCGGCGACCGTCTGCGAGGTGCCGAGCTCAGCGCGGCAGAGCGCCCGGCTCTGCACCCTTGACGATCGGGACGCGCACCGCGCTGCCCCACTCCGTCCACGATCCGTCATAGTTGCGTACTCCCTCGAAGCCGAGAAGGTGGGTCAGCACGAACCAGGTGTGGCTCGAGCGTTCGCCGATCCGGCAGTAGGCGATGACGCTATCACCCGGCTTCAGGCCCGCGCCGTCCAGGTAGACCGCCTCGAGTTCGGCTCGGGGCTTGAAGGTGCCGTCGTCGGCGACCGCCTTCGCCCACGGCACGTTCTGCGCGGTGGGGATGTGCCCGGCGCGCAGGGAACCCTCTTCGGGATAGGCCGGCGCCGTGGTGCGGTCGCCGACGTACTCCTCGGGTGAGCGAACGTCGATGAGGGGCGAGCCGAGGTGGGCCAGCACGTCGTCTTTGAACGCGCGCTGGGTCACGTCGTCGCGCTCGACGACGGGATAGTCGACCGGGGCGGGTGTGGGCGCGACCGTCGTGTAGGGGCGGTCCTCGGCCTCCCACTTGGCACGGCCGCCGTCGAGCAGCCGGACGTCGGGGTGGCCGAACAGCGTGAAGACCCAGAGCGCGTAGGCCGCCCACCAGTTGTTCTTGTCGCCGTAGATGACCACGGTCGTGTCGCGGGCGATGCCCTTGCCGCCGACGAGCTTGGCGAAGCCGGCTCCGTCGAGGTAGTCGCGGGTCACCGGGTCGTTCAGGTCGGTGTGCCAGTCGATCTTGACGGCGCCGTCGATGTGACCCGTCTCGTAGAGCAGCACGTCTTCATCGGACTCCACGACCACCAGCCCGGGAGTCCCGAGGTGGTCGGCCAGCCATTGCGTGCTGACCAGCCGTTCGGGGTGCGCGTAGGACGCGAAGGCGGGCGACGGATCGGTCTCGATGGGCATCTGCATCTCCTGGTGGTGCGGCCGGAGCGGTAGGCTGAGGCGTCCCCTTCAGGGTAGACAGTCGACCGCCGTGCCCGCTGACGTGCCGTAAGAGTTCGACACGGATCTCTAGTCCAAAGGCCCGTCCCATGCAGCAGCTGTCCATTCCCTCGCTGGTCGCGCGCGCTCCGCAGATGAGCGGCACCGAGATCGCGGCGTCGTTGGTGCCGCCTCGGCAGTTCGAGTCGGCGACCCTCGACAACTACCGTCCCGATCCGGACTATCCCTCCCAGGCGCACGCCGTCGCGCGGGTGCGCGCCTTCGTGGCGTCGTGGGGTGCGGGATCGGGAGGCGGGCTCTTCGGTCGGCGCAAGGCGCCTGCCACGAAGCCCGGCCTGTATCTCGACGGCGGCTTCGGCGTCGGCAAGACCCACCTGCTGGCCGCCCTTTGGAAGCTCGCGCCGGGCCGCAAGTACTTCGGAACCTTCATCGAATACACCGCCCTGGTGGGCGCGCTCGGCTACGAGCCCACACTGAAGTTGCTCACCGGCGCGAGCCTGTTGGCGATCGACGAGTTCGAACTGGACGACCCCGGCGACACCATGATGATGAGCCGCCTGCTCAAGCAGTTGACCGAGAGCGGAACCCGGATCGCCGCCACCTCGAACACCCCGCCGAACGCGCTGGGCGAGGGACGTTTCGCCGCCTCCGACTTCCTGCGCGAGATCCAGGCCATCGCGGATCGCTTCGAGATCATCCGGATCGACGGTCTCGACTACCGCCATCGCGAGCTGGAGGGCCACGCCGTCGCGCTGGACGAGGCGCAGTTCGCTTCCGAGCTGGCGGCCGCGTCGTCGCTGGGCGGCGTGACGGTGGATGACTTCGCCGCGGTGCTGAAGCATCTCGCCACGGTGCACCCTTCGCGCTACGTGAAGCTGGTCGAGGGGCTCGACGCCATCGGCCTGCGCGACGTGCGCGTCTTCACCGACCAGTCGGATGCCCTGCGCTTCGTCGCTCTCGTCGACCGCCTCTACGACGCCCAGGTTCGGGTGCTGGCGACCGGCATCCCGATCGACACCGTGTTCCCCGAGGACATGCTGGCCGGAGGCTATCGCAAGAAGTACCTGCGCGCCGTGTCGCGCCTGATGGCGCTGACAGGGGCTTAATCCGCTCGAAATGCCGCGTCGGAGCAGCGGAACGGGGCGACTTGACGAGGTACCTCGTCGATGGACGACGGGCGCCGCCTGCGCGTCCGCTCGGCTAGAGCGCGGGGCGGGTGTGGGTACGGCGGCGCAGTGCTCGTGCGCGCAACCCGGTCACGACCGCGCCGATCAGGGCGGCGCAGATCGAGCCGCAGAGCACCGCGAGCGTGCCTTCGGCGTTGACCGGATGCGGTGCCGAGAACGCCAGATCGTTCATGAGCAACGAGACGGTGAACCCGATCCCGCCGAGGGTCGCGACCACCAGCACGTCGGCGATCGGGATCGCGGCGGTCCGCTCGCTCTTCGGCTGCAGACGGCCGGCGATCAGGGCGCCTCCGGTGATACCGATCAGCTTGCCGACCGGGAGGGCGATCGCGATTCCCCAGAAGACCGGGCTCAGACCCGAGATGCCGACCGCCGGGATCACGACGAGCGAGGCGGTGAACGCGAAGACCGGCAGGATGACGCCGTTCGACCACGGCTCGAGCGCATGGCGCGTCGGACCCGCCACGGCGGGTGCCATCGCCAAGCCGAGTGCGACGCCCGCGATCGTGGAGTGGATGCCCGAGAGGTGCACCAGAACCCAGGCGGCGAGTCCCAGCGCGATGAGAGCTGCGACGACGACGGGCGCGGCCCGTCCGCGCACCCGATAGCTCAGGAATCCGAAGGCCAGCACGACGGGAACCGCGGCGATCAGCGGAACGAGCTGGAGGTCGCGCGTGAACAGCACCGCGATGAGCAGGATGGCGATGAGGTCGTCGATGACGGCGAGAGCGAGCAGCAGAGCGCGCACGCGCGAGGGCAGGCCGCGGCCGACGAGGGCGAGCACGCCCAGCGCGAAGGCGATGTCGGTCGCGGTCGGGATCGGCCATCCATCGACCAGCGCCGGGTCGCGCACGAAGGCGAGATAGACGAGCGCGGGCACGAGAACGCCACCGACCGCGGCGATCGCCGGCACGAGGGCCTTGCGGGGCGTGTCGAGCTCGCCGTGCGTGAGCTCATGACGCAACTCGATCGCGGCGAGGAAGAAGAAGACCGCGAGAAGGCCGTCGGTGATCCAATGTCCGACCGAGAGTTCGAGACCGAGCCAGGGGAGGTCGAGGTGCGCATCGCGCACCGTTGCGAGGGAGGGCCCGATGGGGCTGTTGGCCAGGCCGACCCCGAGGGCCGCCGCCAGCACGAGCAGCACCGCGGCGACGCGTTCGGAGCGCAGAAAGGTCATCCCCTCCATTCTGGTGCGCCGCACCGGCACAATCGCGGGTGATTGGCGGCGGATCCGCTGCCCGCCGAAACACGATGTTTACATCCGGCGGCTTCGCGTAACGGCTCGGAAACACGTAGACACCGGGGCGGTAACGTGCCCCGGCCACACTGAGCGATGAACCCGAGGTCACAGCGTCAGGCGCTGCCGCGAAGACCCGCGGAAGGTTCCCCTCCTGGGCTAAGAGAAATAGAGGAACTTGCACATGCTCCATTTGGCAGATAGTCCTTCGATCTACGACAACTCCCTTTGGTTGATGGTCGCGGCGGCTCTCGTCCTGATCATGACCCCCGGCGTCGCCTTCTTCTACGGCGGCATGGTGAAGGCGAAGTCCGTCATCTCGATGATGATGATGAGTTTCGGCGCGATTGCCTTGGTCTCCGTACTGTGGGTGATCTACGGCTACTCAATGTCGTTCTCCTCGGGCGGCGACTGGTTGATCCCTCACGTGCTCGCCAACCCGTTCGCCGATGCCTTCTTGCAGAAGGAACTGGCCGCGACGGGCGGCGACCAAGCTCACAACTTCGCGTTCGCGGGCTTCCAGGCGACCTTCGCGATCATCACTGTTGCGCTCATCTCGGGGGCGATCGCCGATCGCGCCAAGTTCGGGTCGTGGATGATCTTCGCCGGTGTGTGGGTCACCCTGGTCTACTTCCCGGTCGCCAGCTGGGTGTTCAACTTCACCGTCGACGCGAAGAACACCGCCGGCGGTTTCGGACAGCACGGGTATTCCGACGGTGGATGGTCGGTCTGGGGCCTCGGCGTCAACGACTTTGCAGGTGGAACCGCGGTCCACATCAATGCTGGTGCGGCTGGGCTCGCGCTCGCTCTTGTGCTCGGCAAGCGCATCGGCTTCAAGAAGGGTATGAACGCGCCGCACAACGTGCCGTTGACCCTGTTGGGTGCGTCGCTGCTGTGGTTCGGTTGGTTCGGCTTCAACGCCGGGTCGGAGGGATCGCCTGATGGGATCTCGGCGCTGGCCTGGATTAACACCCTCGCTGCGCCTGCCGCTGCCACGCTTGGCTGGCTCATCGTTGAGAAGATCAAGGATGGTAAGCCGACGTCGATCGGTGCGGCGTCAGGTGCCGTCGCCGGTCTGGTTGCGATCACCCCCGCGTGTAACATCCTGACTCCCGGTTGGGGCATCGTGCTCGGACTGGTGACCGGTGCGATCTGTGCTCTCGCGATCGAGCTTAAGTTCAAGCTGGGCTTCGACGACTCGCTTGACGTTGTCGGAATCCACCTCGTCGGCGGTCTGGTCGGAACGCTGTACATCGGCTTCTTCGGAACCGGTATCGGCCTCCTCGACTCGGGTTCGTTCTATCAGCTCGGTGCGCAGGCCGTCGGTGCATTCGCCGTCGCGATCTACTCGTTCGTCCTGGCATTCGCGATCGGTTGGGTCATCGAGAAGACCATCGGCTTCCGTATCAAGAACGAAGACGAGGTCGCCGGCGTTGACACCGTCGTGCACGGCGAAGAGAGCTACGTGCTGGAGGGCTGATCCTCTTCGGTTCGTCGCGGGGCGTCGCTTCTTCGGGAGCGGCGCCCCGTTTCCCTGTGCCGCACGCGACGCCTCTAGTGTGGTGCTCGTCCGTTTCCGACCGAGAGGGGCGCGCATGGCAGCGCTGATCGCCGTGGGCATCGTCGCCGCCCTCGTCGCTGCTCTGGCGATCGTCCTGCTCACGCGCACCCTTCTGAACGATCGGATGCTGTGGCCGGCCCTGGGCGCCGCAGCGGCCACCGCGCTGATCACGATCGGGCTGGGAACGGCGTTCGGGATCGCGCCGCTCGTCTACCTGATCGGCATCTCGGCCTTCGCCCTGCCGGTGCTCGTGCTGATGGAGGCCGCCGCGATCGCGTCCGGTGCCGACACCTTCGGCCGCTGGGTACTCATGCTGAGTTGGGGGGTGATCATCTTCCCGCTCAGCGCGCTCGTGCCTCTGTGGCTCACGGCATCCTGCGCCGGCACGGATTGCGAGCTCGAGGACTTCGGGGGAGCGCTGCCACTGCTCGTCTCGTCGAGTGCGTTCGTGCTGCTCGCCTGGCTGCCGGCGGGGGTCATCGAGCGTGCCGAACCCGACCCGCAATCGCATCGTCGCGCCGTGCTCGCGCTTCTGCTCTTCTGGACGGCGTTCGTCATCTGGCTCGCGACGCTCGAGGGCGCGATCGACGAGTTCACCCCGCGGATCGCCCTGGCCGCCTTCGTGGGGCCGGCGAGCGCCTCGGTCACCTGGGCGCTGGCCGATCGGCTGCGAGACGTGCGCCGGCCGATCGCCCGATCGCTCGTCTTCGGGCTGGTCGCCGGGATCGCCGCGACGATCCCGGGTGCGGTCGCCGTGTCGTTCCCGTGGTCGCTCGCCGTGGGAGCGCTGGCAGGTGCTGTGGGGGCGGTGAGCTACTCGTCGCGTGCGACGGGATCCGCTGGGCTGGCGGCGCGCTGGGGGTTCGTGATCCTGGTCGCGACCGCGGTGGGCTACCTGGCGCCGGCGATCGCGGGTGACACGGTCGGCATCCTGTTCTCGGCGCATCTCGACGTTCTCTCGGTGCCGCTGCTCTCGTTCCTCGGCGTCGGGCTGTTCTCATTGCTCGTGTCGGCGCCGACCTGGGTGCTGTTGCAGCGGCATGCGAGCCGGGACCGGGTGCCCGCCGCCATCAGGTCGGATACCTCCGACGACGCGGACGGAGTCGTCAATTCGACACGACCCAAGGATGCCGAGGAGCGATAGCGTCGTGGCAACGGGAGGCGCCGGCCGCCCCGGAAGGGAAGGGTTTCATGTCTTCAGATAACCGAATTCGCGTGGTGCGTGATGGGCCGTGGGGTTTCATCTTCCTGCTGGCCTATATCGGCGCCGCGATCTACTTCATCTCGGCGTCGGACCATTCCTTCGGCGGAGTCCTGCTCGGGCTGCTCCAGGCGATCGTCTGGCCGGTCTACGTGGTGTACCACGTGCTCGTGATGATCGGGGCCTGACCGCGGCATCCCGGCTTGGATGGAATGTGAAGTGGGCGATACCGGACTCGAACCGATGACCTCTTCCGTGTGAAGGAAGCGCGCTACCAACTGCGCCAATCGCCCGCGGCATCCATCTTGCCATAGCCGAACGCGACTTCTTGCGGGTGACGGCTCGAGCGTGCGCGGTGGGTCGTTGGTCCTGACACCCCGACGCAACCCGTCGTTAGCCTGGGGCGCAATGAGGGCGGACCACGGATGGGAGCGTCGCGCGTGACCTCGCATCCAATCATCTCGGTCGAGCACCTTCGCAAGAGCTATGTTCTGGGCACGGTGACGGTGCCGGCGCTCGACGACGTCTCGCTGTCGATCGACGCGGGCGAGATGGTCTGCATCATGGGCAAGAGCGGGTCGGGCAAGAGCACCCTCCTGCGCCAGTTGGGTCTCATCGATCGCCCCAGCTCAGGGCGCATCGTGATCGACGGTCAGGAGGTCGGCGAGCTCTCGGAGCGGGAGCGCTCGGCGCTGCGTTTGGCACGGCTGGGATACGTCTTCCAGGAGTACGCCCTGATCCCCGAGCTGACCGCGGCCGAGAACGTCTACCTTCCGGCGATGATGCTCGGCAGGCGGGGGATCGACTATCGCGATCGAGCCGCCGGGCTGCTCGAGCAGGTCGACCTGGGTGACCGGATGCGGCACCGGCCCAAGCAGCTCTCGGGGGGCCAGCAGCAGAGGGTCGCGATCGCCAGGGCCTTGGTGAACTCGCCCGCGATCGTCTACGCCGACGAGCCGACCGCGAACCTCGACACGGTGTCGGGGCGCACGGTGATGGAGACCCTGGCGCGCCTGAACCGCGAGCTGGACGTCACGGTGGTCTTCGTCTCGCACGATCTGGACGAGAGCCGCTACGCCGATCGCGTGCTCCGGCTGAGCGACGGGCGGTTGGTCGCCGCGGACGCGGTCGGGGCCGGGGCGACGGCCGGGTCGTCGCGGTGAGACGATTCGCGCGACTCCGCGTCGCGGCCTTCCTCGCGGGCCGCAGCCTTCGCCGGGGCAACGTCGGGGTCACCGCGATGTCGGTCGTGATGATGGCGGTCGTGTTCATCAGCGTCTCGTTCCTGCCGTCGCTGATCAACGGAGCGGTCGCCGCGATCAACGAACAGGTCACCTCGACGCTGACGGGCGACCTGAGCATCACCGCGGCCAAGAGCACGACGATCGCGGATGCCGGCGACTATCTCCAGCGCATCCGCTCGGTGTCGGGGGTGACCGCGGCGACCGGCGTTCGCAGGGTCGGCACGCAGGTGGCCTTCGGCGACCGGTCGAACGCCTGGGGAGTGGACGCGATCGACCCCCGGAGCTTCGCGCAGGTGTTCTCGACGCCGACGCACCTCATCGAAGGGACGTTCCTGAGCGAGGGGGATACCGACGGGATCGTGCTCGGGGTCGATATCGCCGGCGCGGACCAGACGCGGCTGCGTTCGTACTCGACCTCACTCCAGACCGTGCACGCCGGCGACCGCGTGCAGGTGAGCCTGCTCGGAGGCGTCATACACGACTTCGTCGTGCGGGGGATCTACGAGAACCACTTCCCGCTCAGCGACCAGGGCGCCTACATCACGATCGCGGGCGCCGACGCGCTGATCCCGACGACGGACTACGCCGCGACGGTCACCCAGATGTTCGGCGCGATCGACGAGTTGACCGCCGCACTGGGGACGGCCGCGGATCAGGCAGGACGACTCGCCGACGGCTCGTCGGCCCTGGCGGCCGGCGCCGATCGTCTCGCCGCGAACGTGTCGGCGCTCGAGAGCGGAGCCTCGCGGTTGAACTCCTCGGCAGCCCAGCTCCTCGCGGCGGCGGCGCAGCTGGATGACAGCACCGGCCAACTCGCGACGAGCGCCGGTCAACTCGCCTCCGGTGTCGCCACGCTGGCCTCGCAGCTGACGACGACGGTCGCTCCGGCGGCGCACGCCGGGGCCGATGCCGCGGTCGCCGCCGCCGGGCAGGAGGCGGCCCTCGTCACCAGTTGCCCGGTAGCGAGCGACCCCGTCTTCTGCTCCGAGTTGAGCGCGAATGCGAGTGCCGCGTCGGTGTCTGCCTCGAGGTTCCAGGAGACTGCGTCGACGGTCGACACCGTAGCGACGTCGGTGCACGCGGCTGCGGCATCGGCATCCGCGCTGTCTTCCGGGATCGGTGCACTTCACACCGGAGTCGGCACCGTGGTCGATGCTGCGCGGGGGCTGGTATCCGGGGCGACGGCGAGCGATTCAGCCGCACGGCAGCTGAGCACGGCCACCGGGGGTGTGGCGGCGAGTGCCCGCACGATCGCGCAGGCCTCTCAGCAGCTCGCCCAGGGACTACAGCAGGGCGCGGCCGGCATCCCGAAGATCGCCACCAAGGATCGCGATGCGCTCGTCGAGCTGTTGCGAAAGTCGTCCGAGATCCCTGCAAAAGACACGGTCACTCGGATCGTGGTCCGCACCAAGGCGGGGGTCAGTGCGAGTCGCATGACGGCGGGGCTGCGGCCGCTGCGATCCGGCGTTCAGTTCCAGACCCCGGCGCAGCTGGCGGCGGCGATCCAGGATCAGGTTGAGACCTTCGACCTCATCGACCGGATCATGCGGGTGATCTCGCTGTTGGTGGCTGCGATCACGGTCTTCATCATCACCTATGTCGATCTGACCAACCGCCGACGCCAGATCGGCATCGAGCGCGCGATCGGGATCAGCTCCGGATCGATCGTCGGCAGCTACGTGCTCAAGTCGATGGCCACGGCGGCCGTCGGCACGGTGATCGGCGGGCTCGTCTTCCGTTTCGCCCTCGTGCCGCTGGTCGATCGCTATCCCTTCGTGTTCCCCACCGGGCCCGTGTCGCTGGTCACCGACGCCACGACCACGGTCGAGACCATCCTGATTCTGCTCGGCGTCGCGGCAGTGTCGGCGATGGTTCCGGCGATCCGGATCGTCACGATGAGGATCCTGGACGCGATCTGGGGCAGCTGACGTCACGGAGCGTCGTGGTTTGGACAGCGCCGGGGGATCGGATAGAGTCGACTCCGCACCCGGGAACGGGAGCGAATGCGGATGTGGCGCAGTGGTAGCGCATCACCTTGCCAAGGTGAGGGTCGCGAGTTCGAATCTCGTCATCCGCTCGAGTGAAGTCTCACGGTTCACGTGTCAGTAGCAGTATTGGCTCGAACCGCACACCTGGTGGCGTGGCCGAGAGGCGAGGCAGCGGCCTGCAAAGCCGTCCACACGGGTTCGAATCCCGTCGCCACCTCACTCACCGCAGCCGAGAAGTCTTTCGAGACGGGCCGGCGACGGGCGATTGGCGCAGCGGTAGCGCGCTTCCCTGACACGGAAGAGGTCACTGGTTCGATCCCAGTATCGCCCACCAAATAAAACCCCCGTTCACGCGGGGGTTTTGCATGTGTGAGCGGCCTCGTCGAACGCTTTCGGCCGGTGGATCGAGATGGCGCCTACTGCTCCTGCCGCCCCATCGGCACGATCGCCAGCGGCACCGGGATCTGCTCCATGACCTGTTGCACGGTCGAACCGAACAGGGCGCCGGTGATCGGGCCCCACTCGTGCGTTCCGAGCACGACGAGTTCCGCCCCCTCGACGTGGGCGACCACGGCATCCAGGGGGCGCCCGCGATCCAGGTGGGTGTGGATCCGGTCGGCCGGCAGCTCCACCGCCGCACGTGCCGCCGCCGTGTCGAGGATCTTCTGGTGTGCCGCGAGGATCGCCTCGGGGGCGAAGACGAGCGCGGTCGCGGGATCGGGGGAGTACGGGGTCGGGCGCCAGGCGTGCACGACGTCCAGCTCGCGTCCACGCGCCGCGGCCTCGCGGGCGGCGAAGATGAGCGCCTTGTCGGAGGAGTCGTCGATGTCGATCCCGACGACGATGCGCCCGTCGACCGGCTTCCACCCGACCGGCACGACGACGGTCGGGCACGAGACGTCCGTGCTGATCCGCACCGGCAGGGCCCCGCTGATCATGCTCGCCAGGCGATGATGCGGATGCGAGCCGATCACGAGCAGATCCGCCGCTCTCGCCGCGATGGCAAGTCCTCCGACGATCGAGAGCTCGAGGATCTCGGTGTTGACGGCCGTACCCGGCGCCTCCTGCTCGATCCGGGATGCCGTGGTGGCGAGCAACGCCTCCGTGTCGGCCGTGTCGGTGAGAAGGGTGTCCATCACCGTGACCAGCTCGATCTGCGCCGAGCCCGAGGCCGCCCGGTGAGCCGCCCACGCCACCGCAGCCTCGCTGCTGCCGTCGGCGTCGATTCCGATCAGAATGCGCTCCATGGGCGTGACCTCTCCGGTTGATGACTGACCCGAGCATCCCCTGGCGGGTCGGTTCGCAGCAGAGTCCAAGGTCCCGGGTGTCGCCCCTAGCGCGGGTCGAAGAGCTCGTTCAGCCGTCGCTCGCTCTCGGCGAGGGCCAGAACCTCGTCGCCGACCCTGAGCTTGGTCGACGGGCGCAGCGTGACCAGCCGCCCATCGCGGCGCACGAAGCTCACCCAGGCGTCGTCGCCCAGGTCGAGCTCGCCGACCCGCCGGCCGATCACCGGCGAGTCCGGCTGGAGCACGATCCGGTGAAAGCCCTGCGGCTCCTCGTTGAGGCGCACACCCACGGCCCACGGCTCGGGTTCGATGATCCGCATCGGCACCCCGAACAGCCGGGCGAAGAGAGGCACGAGACCGCCCTGCAGCACGACCGAGACGAGCACGACGACGAAGATGATGCCGTACATCCGCTGGGCCTGGGGCACGTCGGCTTCGAGGATGAAGATGCCGAGCAGGATGGGCACCGCCCCTTTCAGCCCCGCCCACAACAGGAAGCCGCGTTCGCCGCGCGAGAGTCGAAGCGGCCAACTGATGAGACCGACCAGAACGGGCCGGATGACGAAGATCAGCAGGGCGGCGATCACCAGTCCGGGCACGAGGACGTCGGCTCGCAGCACGTCCGACACGCTGATACTGAGGCCGAGCAGGGTGAAGACGACGATCTCGCCGAGGCTCGCGATGCCCGCGCTGAACCGCTCGATCTCGCGTTTGAAGGGGGCTCGGCTGTCGCCGCTCAGGATGCCGGCGAGGAACACCGCGAGAAACCCCGATCCGTGCAGCAGAGTCGCGAGCGCGTAGAGCAGCAGAACACAGGCCAGCGTCCAGATCGAGTGCAGTGCTTCGTTGCTGAGCGAGATGCGCCGCATCAGGCGCGCGAGCAGCCAGCCGCCGCCGACGCCGACCACGGCGCCGACCAGCATCTGCAGGGCGAACTCGGCGACGCCACCGGCCACGGCATCCAGCCCCGTTCCCGTCGCCGCGAGCAGGCTGACCATCAACGCGATGCCCACCGGGTCGTTGGCGCCCGACTCGCCCTCGAGGATCGTCCCCGATCGGCCCGCGATCTCGCGCTTGCCGAGCACCGAGAACACCACCGCAGGATCCGTCGGCGATAGTGCTGCGCCAAGCAGGAAGGCGAGACGCCAGTCGAACCCGAGCAGGAAGTGGGCGACGGCGGCGATCCCGACCGCGGTCACGGCCGTGCCGGCGATGCCGAGCCAGGTGATCGGAAGGGCTGATGCCCGGAAGCGCCGCCATCCGATGTGCATGCCCCCGTCGAAGAGGATGAACACCAGCGCGACGCTCACGACCTCCTCGTCGAGCAGGCGCGGAACACCACCGAGTGCCGGGAAGGCCGTGGCGAGGGCCGCGGCAGCGACCAGGAAGAGGGCCGGCGCGGGAATCCGGATCCAGCTGCTGAGCTGATTCGACAGCACCGCCGCGATGAGGGCGAGCGCGCCGAGCCCGAGGGCCAGCGTGAATCCGTCGAGCTCAGACATGAGCGTGATACGAGGGCGATTCGGGCACGGCTGCCTCCGGGGTCGTCGATGAAGTCTGCCGACCAGTCTTCCCGGCGCACCTTGTCCCGTGGACGCCTCGATCTTAGCGAGGGGGAGCATTCCTCTCAGGCGGTCGGCCCCAGCTTGGGGACCTTGCCGACCTGCCTCCCCGAGCGCGAGCATGAACGCATGGCACAGGTGGGGGTGCCCTCGGTCCAGAGCACCGCTTTTGCGGAGATGCTCCTGGAATCGGGGTTGATCACGGGGGAGCAACTCGAGCTGGCGCGCGCCGCGAAGGCCCGCACCGGTTCACATATCGACGAGATCCTGGTCAGCCAGGGCATGGTCGCCCCGGAGGCCCTGCGCAGCGTCATGGCCCGATCCTGGGCGCTGCCGGTGCTCGACCTGCACACGGAGCATCACGACAGCGAGTTCATGCACCGCTGGTCGGGTCAGATGATGGTGGCCGAGAACTGGATGCCGCTGCGCCGTGAACCGGACGGCACCGTCGTCGTCGCCACCGCTCGCATCCCCGACGCGGAACGACGTGCCCACATCGAGTGGATGATCGGGGCGCGAGCGCGCTTCGGAGTCGCGACCTCCTGGGACATCCGCAATCTGGCCCTGCACGTGTTCCGGGCCGAGATCGCCGACGAGGCCGCCAACGAGCTGTTCCGGCAGAACCCGGAGCTCTCGGCGCGCATCGTCTTCTCGCGGGGCCAGAAGATCGGTTTGATCGCGCTGCTGCTCGTCGGGGTGATCGCGCTGGTGATCTGGCCCGCCTACGTCGTGATCGCGCTCATCGCCGTGATCAGCGTCGTGTTCTTCGCGGGAACCCTGTTCAAGTTCCTGGTCGCGATGCGGGGCGCCAAGTTCGACGTCGTCGAGCGGGTCAGCGCGGCGCAGGTCGCCGCCCTGCCGGACAGCGAGCTGCCGGTCTACACCGTGCTCGTGCCGGTCTTCCGTGAGGCCAACATCGTCGGCCAGCTGGTCGAGAACCTCGGCAGCATCGACTGGCCGGCCGAGAAGCTCGAGGTGCTGATCCTGATCGAGGAGGAGGACACGCTCACCCGCGATGCCCTGATGAAGGCCTCGCCGCCACCCAACTTCCACGTGATCACGATCGGCAAGGGGGCGCCGCAGACGAAGCCCCGCGCCTGCAACGTGGGCCTGTTCTTCGCCACCGGCGACTTCCTGGTGATCTACGATGCCGAAGACACCCCGGACCCCGACCAGCTCAAGAAGGCGTACATCGCGTTCCGGCGCGGCGGTGACAAGACCGTGTGCGTGCAGGCGTCGCTCAACTACTTCAACGCCGACGAGAACGTGCTGACGCGCATGTTCACGCTCGAGTACAGCTACTGGTTCGATTACATGCTCGCCGGGCTCGACGCCGCCGACCTGCCGATCCCGCTCGGCGGCACCTCGAACCACTTCCGCACCTCGGCACTCATCGAGCTCGGGGGCT
Organism: Lysinimonas soli; assembly: GCF_042655435.1. NCBI lineage: Bacteria > Bacillati > Actinomycetota > Actinomycetes > Micrococcales > Microbacteriaceae > Lysinimonas > Lysinimonas soli. The sequence goes on along the minus strand of NZ_JBHSMG010000001.1, from coordinate 1,168,518 downwards.
GGGATCCGTACAACGTCACCGAGGATGCCGACCTGGGCATCCGGGCGAGTGCGATGGGCTATCGGGTCGGGGTTGTGAACTCCACGACCATGGAGGAGGCGAACACCTCGATCCCGAACTTCGTGCGGCAGCGCAGCCGCTGGATCAAGGGCTACATGCAGACGAGCCTCGTGCACGCCCGACGTCCGGGGCAGCTCATCCGCGAGATCGGGGTGCGCCGCTTCCTGAGTTTCGCGCTGCTGATCGCCGGAACCCCGGCGACCTTCCTGGGAGTGCTGCCGCTGTACATCGTCACCATCTTCACCGCCTTCATCCCGGCGGCGGTGCTCGGGCAGTTCTTCCCGGTCTGGTTGCTCTGGATCTGCCTGATCAACTTCATCATCGGCAACTCGGTGATGGTCTACCTGTCGATGATGGGGCCGTACAAGCGCGGCACCTTCAGCCTCATCCTGTGGGCCCTGCTGAATCCGATCTACTGGATCCTGCACTCCATCGCCTCGTACAAGGCTCTGTGGCAGTTGCTCACCAAGCCGCACTACTGGGAGAAGACCGAGCACGGGCTCACGGCCCAGACCTCGGGCGGAGCAGCGTCATGAGCCACGTCGTCAGCCTCGGCGGCGTCGAACAGCGCGATCGCACCGATCGCCGCCCGGATCGCACCCGCCTCGATGCGTTCCCACGTGATCCGCTGCTGCGGTGGGCGCTTCGGCTCGCCTTCGCCGTGCCGTACCTGCTGGTGGCCTGGGTCGGATCTGCCGGCGCGAACCTCCGGCTCACCACCCCCAACCAGCAGCTGATCGACCGGATCGCGACGATCGACTGGAACCGCGCCGACGTCTCATGGATCAGCGACATCTTCCCCCCGCTGTCGACGCTGCTGGCCGCCGCGATCCCCGGGGGCCGCGCCGGATTGGCCGTCGCGGGAGCGCTGGTCGCGGGGGTCTTCCTGCAGAGGATCCTCGAGGTGATGGTGCAGCGCCGGTTCGCGGTGACGACCACCGTGATCCTGATGCTGGCGCTGGCCGCGAACCCGCTGTTCGCCTACAACGTGACCGAGAACTTCCCCGCCTTCCTCGGGCTGGCCTTCTTCGGCCTGGGTATCGCCGATGTCGTGCGCTTCGTCGCCTGGGGCAACACCCAGTCCGGCTTCCGTGCCGGACTCCTGCTGATGCTCGCCACGCTGTCCGACCTGAGCGGCGTGCTGTACGTCTTGACGGCGGCCGCCGCCGCACCATTCCTGCGGCACCGACGCGCGGACCAGGTCGGCGCCCGCCGCGCCAACGTCCTGGTGATCGTGTTCCCGACGGCCGCCGCGATCGGCGCGATCGGCGCGCTCAACCTCATCTTCACCGGACGCATCCTCGGCAGCCTCGGCCGCGGGTTGCTGGCGGGGGTGCCGGAGCGCTTCGAGACGATCACCGCGATGTTCACGAGCATCGACGGTCTGCTGCTGGCCGCGCCGGTGCTGAGCGCCTGGGTGATCGGGCTCATCGTGCGTCGACCGGGGTCGATCGTGGTGTCGACGCTTGTGTTCGTCGCCGTGCTCGGGGCCTCGACGCTGGGACTCGTCCCCTCCGGCTCGGCCGGCAACACCTTCATCCTGATGACGCTCATGGCGATCGCCCTGATCCCGACGGCGCGCGAGCGGTTCACGATCGCGCTGGTCGACGTGGTCGCCGTGCTGCAGATCGCGATCGCCTGGGCCATCGCGTTCAACCGGCCGGTCGTGCTCGACTGGATGCACGCGCTCTCGACCGCGCTGAGCGCCTTTCCGCACTAGCGGCTTCGGCGTTCGTGCCCGACACGGAGCCCCCGAACGCGCCGGTACAGTTGGGGGAATGAGCGCGCAGACCGGTTTCGACCTGTTCCCCGACCGCGCCGTGGTCGCCCTCCGCGTCAACGGCCAGCTCAAGGACAAGGCGACGACGGTCACCGACGCCGACACCGTCGAGGCCGTGACGATCGACTCGCCCGACGGGCTCAACATCCTGCGGCATTCGGCGACGCACGTCATGGCGCAAGCCGTGCAGTCCATCAACCCGCGGGCCAAGCTCGGCATCGGACCGCCCGTGACCGACGGCTTCTACTACGACTTCGATGTCGACACCCCGTTCACCCTCGACGACCTGAAGGCCATCGAGAAGGAGATGGAGCGCATCATCAAGTCGGGTCAGCGCTTCGTGCGACGGGTGGTGACCGACGACGAGGCTCGCACCGAGCTCGCGGACGAGCCGTACAAGCTCGAACTGATCGGCCTCAAGGGCCACGAGACCGGCACCGCGCAGTTCGAGGCGGGCGAGAGCGTCGAGGTCGGCGGCTCGGAGCTGACGATCTACGACAATGTCGATCCCGCCACTGGTGAGACCGTGTGGAAAGACCTCTGCCGGGGCCCGCACCTGCCGAGCACGCAGCCGATCAGGGGCGGATACGCCCTGATGCGCGTCGCCGCGGCCTACTGGCGCGGCTCGGAGAAGAACCGGCAGCTGCAGCGCATCTACGGCACCGCCTGGCCGAGCAAGGACGAGCTGCGCGCGTACCAGACCCGCCTCGAGGAGGCCGCCAAGCGCGACCACCGCAAACTCGGGCAGGAGCTCGACCTGTTCTCGTTCCCCGAGGAGATCGGCTCGGGCCTCGCGGTCTTCCACCCCAAAGGCGGCATCATCCGCGCCGAGATCGAGAACTTCATGCGCGAGCGGCTGATCGCGAACGACTACGAGCTGGTCAACACCCCGCACATCACCAAGGGACACCTGTACGAGATCAGTCAGCACCTCACCTGGTACAAGGACGGCATGTTCCCCCCCATGCACCTCGACGAAGAGCTGGATGCCGAGGGCAACGTCACGAAGCAGGGCCAGGACTACTACCTCAAGCCCATGAACTGCCCGATGCACAACCTGATCTTCCGGGCGCGCGGCCGCAGCTATCGCGAGCTGCCGCTGCGGCTGGCGGAGTTCGGCACGGTGTACCGCTACGAGAAGAGCGGAACCCTCTCGGGCCTGACCCGCGTGCGCGGCCTGACCCAGGACGACGCGCACGTGTACGTCACGCCCGATCAGGTGCGCGCCGAAGTCGCGAGTCAGCTCGAGTTCGTGCTCGAGACGCTGCGCGGCTACGGACTCACCGATTTCTACCTCGAGCTGTCGACGAAGGACCCGCAGAAGTACGTGGGCGACGACGCGGTCTGGGAGGAGGCGACCCAGACGCTTCGCGAGGTCGCCGTCGACTCGGGGCTCGAGCTGGTCGACGACCCGGGCGGGGCCGCCTTCTACGGCCCCAAGATCTCGGTGCAGGCCCGCGATGCGATCGGCCGCACCTGGCAGCTGTCGACGGTGCAGCTCGACTTCAACCAGCCCGAGCTCTTCGAGTTGCGCTATGCCGCGAGCGACGGCTCGCTGCAGCAGCCGGTGATGATCCACCGCGCCCTGCTGGGCTCGATCGAGCGCTTCTTCGCGATCCTGCTCGAGCACTACGCCGGCGCGTTCCCGGTCTGGCTGTCACCGGTGCAGGTCGTGGGCATCCCCGTCGCCGAGGAGTACGCCGGGTATCTCGGCGAGATCATCGCGCGCCTCAAGGCCGACGGCATCCGTGCGGAGTTGGACGGCAGCGACGACCGCATGCAGAAGAAGATCCGTACGCACACCCAGGCCAAGGTGCCGTTCCAGCTGATCGCGGGGGAGCAGGACCGCGCGGCCGGCACGGTGAGCTTCCGGTTCCGCGACGGCACGCAGGACAACGGCATCGCGATCGACGAAGCCGTGCGCCGCATCCGTGAGGCGATCGCCGCCAAGGCCCAGGTCTGACGGTGCGCGACTACGACGGCTCGGAGTACCCGGAGGCCGAGTCGAGCCGCACCTTCGCCGCGGTGCCCGATGGCTTCGCCCGGCTGTGGACGCCGCACCGCATCGCCTATATCGAGAAGGGTCCGGCTGCGTCCGGCGACGAGTGCGTGTTCTGCACCGCTCCGACTCTGAGCGACGAGCAGGCCCTCATCGTGCACCGGGGCACCACGGCCTACGTCCTGCTCAACCTGTTCCCCTACAACAGCGGGCACCTGCTCGTCGTGCCGTATCGGCATGTTGCGACGTATGACGCGGCGACCCCGGAGGAGGTGGCCGAGGTCGGTAGCCTGACGCAGACGGCCATGCGCGTGCTGACCGCGACCTCGCATGCCGATGGCTACAACATCGGTATGAATCAGGGCGCGATCGCGGGCGCGGGCATCGCGGCGCACCTGCATCAGCATGTCGTGCCGAGGTGGGCGACCGACGCCAACTTCTTCCCGATCATCGCTCAGACCAAGGTCCTCCCGCGGCTGCTGGGCGAGGTTCGCGACGAGATCGCCGGCGCCTGGCCCGCGTGACCCACGCCAGCAATCCCCGGGTGGACCTGCCCGGGCCGAGCCGGTACTCCAATACGGAAAGTAGAATCGACGCATGACCGAGAACAGCAGCACCGGAGACCTGGGCACGAGCCGCGTCAAGCGAGGCCTCGCCGAGATGTTGAAGGGCGGGGTCATCATGGATGTCGTCACCGCCGAGCAGGCGCGTATCGCCGAAGACGCGGGGGCGGTCGCCGTCATGGCGCTCGAGCGCGTGCCGGCCGACATCCGTGCTCAGGGCGGCGTCGCGCGCATGAGCGACCCGGACCTGATCGACTCGATCATCGCCGAGGTGTCGATCCCCGTCATGGCCAAGGCCCGCATCGGGCACTTCGTCGAGGCACAAGTGCTGCAGTCGCTCGGCGTCGACTACATCGACGAGTCCGAGGTGCTCTCGCCGGCCGACTACGTCAACCACATCGACAAGTGGGACTACACGGTTCCCTTCGTCTGCGGGGCGACCAACCTGGGCGAGGCGCTGCGTCGCATCACCGAGGGGGCGGCGATGATCCGCTCGAAGGGTGAGGCGGGCACAGGCGACGTGTCGGAGGCGACCAAGCACATCCGCAAGATCACGGGCGAGATCAACGTGCTGCGCTCGATGACGAAAGACGAGCTGTACGTGGCGGCGAAGGAACTGCAGGCCCCGTACGAGCTCGTCGCCGAGATCGCCTCGACCGGCAAGCTGCCCGTCGTGCTGTTCGTGGCGGGCGGGGTGGCGACGCCGGCCGACGCCGCGATGATGATGCAGCTCGGCGCCGACGGTGTCTTCGTCGGCTCGGGCATCTTCAAGTCGGGCAACCCGGCGGCGCGGGCCGCGGCGATCGTCAAGGCGACCACCTTCTACGACGACGCGACGATCGTGGCCGAGGCCTCGCGCGGTCTGGGCGAGGCCATGGTCGGCATCAACGTGTCCGATCTGGCAGCCCCGCATCGGCTCTCCGAGCGTGGCTGGTAGCCCGGAGCCCTCGGCACCGGCCGCCCGGCCGAAGGTCGGCGTGCTCGCCCTGCAGGGCGACTTCCGCGAACACCTCGCGGTGCTGCGCGGCCTCGGGGCGGATGCCGTGCCGGTGCGCCGGGAAAGCGAGCTGGCGGCGGTCGACGGCCTCGTCATCCCGGGAGGCGAGTCGAGCGTCATGGACAAGCTGAGCCGTACCTTCGGGCTCGCCGGGCCGCTCAAGAAACGGATCGCCGAGGGGATGCCCGTCTACGGCACCTGCGCGGGCCTCATCATGCTGGCCGACACCGTGCTCGACGCCATCAACGGGCAGCAGAGCCTGGGCGGGCTCGACATCACCGTGCGCCGCAACGCCTTCGGCAACCAGCTGGACTCCTTCGAGACCGATCTGTCCATTCCCGAGCTCGGCGAGCCGCCGGTGCACGCCGTGTTCATCCGTGCGCCCGTGGTCGAGACCGTCGGGCCGAAGGCGCATGCCCTGTCGACCCTTCCGGACGGCCGCGTGGTGGCGGTTGAGCAGGGCAACCTGCTCGGCACCTCGTTCCACCCTGAGATGACCGACGACTACCGGTTCCACGCCCGCTTCCTCGACACGGTGCGGTCCCGGACGGCCGCGGCGGCCTGAGTCGTCCGAAAGGACGATTTCGCGACGGCATCCGGCTAGTACGCCGCCACCGCCTCTTACAGTGGCGGCATGAGATACCTGCGAGCAGCCAGCTGGGCCATCGAGCCTCTCGTCGCCCTCGTCTTCGTCACCCTCTGGGTCGTCGCCGAGTCGGGGCGCCGTGACGCGGGTCTGGTGGGTTTCATCGGCCTGGGCGCGGCCATCGCTCTGAGCCGCCGTGCACCCCGGATCGCCTTCGGAGTGATCGGCGCAACCCTGCTGCTGCAGCTCTTCGGGATCGGGGCCTTCCACGCGACCGACTGGCCCGCGAACTTCGGGATCGTCCTCGTGGTGGGATTCGCGACGGCCCAGGGCCGAGTCGCCCGCGTCTGGATCCCTCTCGTGCTTGGCGAGGCCGCGATCGCGATCGCCGTCGCCATGATGGTGTTCCAGCAGGACGGCTTCGTGCAGTGGGTCGGCAGCGCGCGGACTTCGGCTCCGGCATTCCTGCTGCTACTGGCACTCGGCACCGTACTGGTCGGGATGACCTGGGGCATGGGGTGGGGCATCCGGGTCGTCAGCCGACTGGACGCCGCCGAGGTCCGCGAGCAGAACGCCCAGGCGCGGCTCGCCGAGTCCGAGGTCAGGCTGGCGATCGCCGAGGAGCGGGATCGGATCGCGCAGGAGATGCACGACGTGCTCGCGCACTCCCTGGCCGTCATCGTGGCCCAGGCCGATGGGGCCCGGTATCTGCGGTCGAAGCGCCCGGCCGCGGTCGACGCGGCTCTCGTCTCGATCGCGGCGGCGGCCCGGGGCGCGCTCTCGGATGTCGGCGGCATGATCGACAGCGTGCTCGACGGCTCGACGACGCCTCAGCCCGGCCTGACAGGCATCCCCGAACTCGCCGCGAGTGTGAGGGCGGCGGGGGTCGAGGTGACCGTCACGGAGGCGGGGCACCCGGGAGCCCTCGCGCCGGCGCAGGAGGTCACGGTGTTCCGGATCGTCCAGGAGGGGCTGACGAACGCTCTCCGCCACCGCGGACGCGGGAGCAGGGTGGCGGTGGTCCTCGACTGGCGTGGTCCCGGACTGGCGCTTCAGCTGGTCAGCTCGGGCAGCGGCGACGCGGTCCCGCGCGAGGCCGGTCGTCCCGGCCGCGGCATCCCGGGCATGATCGAGCGGGCGCGGCTCTCGGGCGGATGGCTCTCGGCCGGGGTCGACGACACGGGGGATCACCGGGTGACCGCGTTCCTGCCGTATCGCGAGGCGCCGGCGGTGGTGGCCGCGTGAAGACGAAGGTGCTCGTCGCCGACGACCAGGAGCTCTTTCGCGACGGCGTCGGCATGCTGATCGAATCCCAGTCCGACCTCGAGCTCGTCGGCAGCGTCGGGACCGGCCGCGACGCGGTCGAGCGGGTCGAGACGATGCGGCCCGACGTCGTGCTGATGGACATCCGGATGCCGGGGCTCGACGGGCTCGCCGCGACCGAACTGATCCTGGCGTCCGGTCGGGACCCGCTGCCCCGGGTGCTCGTGGTCACGACCTTCCGGCGCGACGAGGCCGTCGTTCGCGCCATCCGCGCCGGCGCGAGCGGCTTCGTCACCAAGGACGCGGACCCGGAGTTCCTGCTGGCCGCGATCCGCACGGTGGCGGCCGGGAACTCCGTGATCGCGCCGGCGGCCACCTTCGACCTGCTCCGGCAGTTCGGCAACTCCCGCCCGGGCCCCGACGCCTCGGTCATCGACGAGTTGTCGCCGCGAGAGAAGGAGATCTTCCTGCTGGTGGCCAAGGGCCTGTCGAACGCGGAGGTGGCCGAGAGCGCTTTCGTCGAGGAGACCACGGTGAAGACCCACCTCGGCAAGATCCTCAGCAAGCTGGGCTTGCGCAGCCGGGTTCAGGTCGTCGCCTTCGCCTGGCAGCACGGATTGGTCGGGTAGCAGCCGGTCGAGGCAAGACGGGCCGAGGCTCAGAGCACCTCGGTGCGCAGGGTCACTGCGACGGGGCTCGCCGTCGCGATCGCCCGGTAGGCCGCTGATGCGCGGATCTCGCGGCCGAAGTCGTCGATCTGGGTGGGGGTGAAGCACCAGGCGTGCCCGCGTCCGAGAGCGCGTCTGCCCGGCGTCCAGCGGTAGGCCAGTGTCAGGCAGAGCTGGGTGATGGCATCCTGATCCTCGCGCACGAGCTGACGGGTCAGGTCGATCGTGAAGCGTTCGGCATCGGCATCCGGACCCCACTGCCAGAGCAGCCCGTCGCCCTCGTCGGTGATGCGGGTGTGCTGGGCGCGTCGCTCGCGGTAGAACGCCAGCGCGAGGGCGACCGCCTCCGTCGCCCGCAAGGTCTCGAGCGAATGGCCGCCGTCGGTCGCGAACCGTCGCAAGGCGTTCTCGGCGTACGAGATCCGAAACCAGCGCGCGACCACTCGCTGAGCCTAGCCGCGGGGCCGGGCCTCGGGGTGCTGGCTAGAATGGCAAGGATCTGTGGCAAGTAGAGGAGCACCGTGAGCGGGCATTCCAAGTGGGCGACGACCAAGCACAAGAAGGCGATCATCGACTCGCGTCGTGCCAAGTCGTTCGCCAAGCTCATCAAGAACATCGAGGTCGCGGCCAAGATGGGCGGCGCCGATCTCTCCGGCAACCCGACCCTCGTGGATGCCGTGCAGAAGGCCAAGAAGACCTCGGTTCCCAATGACAACATCGACCGCGCGATCAAGCGCGGGGCCGGCCTCAGCGGCGAGTCGGTCGACTACCAGACGATCATGTACGAGGGCTACGGCCCCAACGGCGTAGCCCTGCTGATCGAGTGCCTCACCGACAACAAGAACCGCGCGGCGGCCGAGGTGCGCACCCTCATGACCCGCAACGGCGGCACGATGGCCGACCCCGGCAGCGTGGCCTACAACTTCAGTCGCAAGGGCGTCATCTCGATCACCAAGAGCGAGGGTGTGACCGAGGACGACATCCTGCTGGCCGTCCTGGACGCCGGCGCCGAGGAGGTCGCCGACCAAGGCGGCGGCTTCGAGGTCATCACCGAGCCCTCGCACCTCGTGCAGGCGCGCACCGCCCTCGTCGAGGCGGGCATCGACTACGACTCGGCCGAGGCCGAGTTCGTGCCCAACATCCAGGTCGAGGTCGACGCCGAGACCGCGCGCAAGGTGTTCAAGCTGATCGACGCGCTCGAAGAGAGCGACGACGTGCAGAACATCTTCAGCAACTTCGACATCCCCGCCGAGGTCCAGGCGGAGCTCGACGCCGAGGAGTAGCGCGCATCGCTCCGACGCGCGGCGCGTCTCGAACACATGTGCGAATGTTCCCCGTAGATTCGACGGCATGCGCGTACTCGGAGTCGACCCAGGCCTGACCCGGTGCGGGATCGGCGTCGTCGACATCGGGGCGGATCGCCGAGCGACGCTGGTCTACGTCGGCGTCGTGCTCACGCCGTCGGGGGATCCGCTCGCGGAGCGGCTGCTCGCGGTGTCGCGCGGCATCCGGGCCGTGCTGGTCGAGTACGCGCCGACGGCGATGGCCGTCGAGCGGGTCTTCGCGCAGCACAACCTGCGGACGGTGATGGGGACGGCCCAGGCGAGCGGCATCGCCCTCGCGCTCGGCGCGGAGCACGGCCTCTCGGTCGGGCTGCACACCCCGAGCGAGGTCAAGGCCGCGATCACCGGATACGGCGCCGCCGACAAGGCGCAGGTCGGGGCGATGGTCGCCCGCGTGCTCGGCCTCGAGTCCGCTCCGCGACCGGCGGACGCCGCGGACGCCCTGGCGCTTGCCATCTGCCACGCCTGGCGCGCGGGAGTCTGGAGCGACGCATCACGTCGCGGCGGAGTCGGCCTCACCGGCGACGGCATGACCTCGGCGCAGCGCGCCTGGCGTGCCGCGGAGCGCAAGGCGGTGAACCGGTGATCTCGTCGGTGCGCGGAACCGTGCTGACGGTCGCGGGTACCGTCGCCGTCATCGAGGTCGGCGGGGTCGGTCTCGGCGTGCAGGTGACGCCGCAGCACGGGCTCACGCTGCGCGTCGGTCAGGAGGCCCTGCTGCACACGGCGCTCATCGTGCGCGAAGACGACCTGAGCCTGTTCGGCTTCGCGACTCCCGAGGAGCTCGTGGTGTTCGACCTGCTGCGCGGCGTCTCGGGAGTCGGCCCCAAGTCGGCGCTGGGCGTGCTCTCGACGCTCACGCCGGTGCAGGTCGCTCAGGCCGTGGCTGCCGAGGACGATGCCCCGTTCCGCAAGGTGAGTGGCATCGGGCCGAAGACCGCGAAGCTCATCGCCGTCTCGCTCGCCGGCAAGCTGGTCGCGCCGACCGGACCTCCTTCGAGCGGTGCTGTCTCATCGCCGACGACCGTCACGGCCAGCGTCATCGGCGCCCTGGTGGGTCTGGGCTGGAACGAGCGGGTGGCGGCCCAGGCGGTCGACGAGGCGGCCGCCGAGGCGAGCGAGGGCGAACGATCGACGGTGCAGGCGCTGCTGAGGCTGGCGCTGTCGCGACTGGGTCCGCAGCAGACCGGTGTCTCGGCGCGGGGGGTTCGGCCGTGACCGACCCGACGCGCGACGACCCGGCCGACCTCGTCATCCGCCCGACCCCCGAGTCGGATGCCGAGTTGGCCTTCGAGGGAGCCCTGCGTCCGCGCACCCTCGCCGAGTTCGTCGGCCAATCGAAGGTGCGCGGGCAGCTCCAGCTGCTGCTGGACGCCGCGGCGATGCAGTCGCGCACCCCCGACCACATCCTGCTGGCCGGACCGCCCGGCCTCGGCAAGACGACGCTCGCCATGATCGTGGCGCACGAGAGCAACCGGCCGTTGCGCATGTCGAGCGGCCCCGCGATCCAGCACGCCGGCGACCTGGCCGCGCTGCTCTCGAGCCTCGTGCCGGGCGAGGTGCTGTTCATCGACGAGATCCACCGCATGGCCCGCAGCGCCGAGGAGATGCTCTATCTCGCGATGGAGGACTTCCGTATCGACATCATGGTCGGCAAGGGCGCGGGGGCGACGAGCATCCCCCTCGACCTCGCCCCGTTCACGCTGGTCGGGGCGACGACGCGGTCGGGCCTGCTGCCGAATCCGCTGCGCGACCGTTTCGGCTTCACCGCCAACCTCGAGTTCTACGACGACGTGGAGCTCGAAGAGGTCCTGGCACGGGCCGCCCGGCTGCTCGCCCTCGACGTGCCGGCCGATGCTCGGCTCGAGATCGCCTCGCGGTCGCGCGGCACGCCCCGCATCGCCAACCGACTGCTGCGCCGGGTTCGCGACTACGCGATCGTGCGCGGCGGAGGAGCCGGGATGGAGGCGGTGCATGCCGCGCTCGAGCTGTACGACGTCGATCCGATCGGCCTCGACCGTCTCGACCGTGCGGTGCTCGAGATGATCGTCACCCGCTTCGATGGGGGCCCCGTGGGTCTCAACACCCTCGCCGTCTCGGTCGGCGAGGAGGCTGAGACGATCGAGTCGGTGGTCGAACCCTTCCTGGTGCGGATCGGGATGCTCACCCGGACGCCGCGCGGGCGCGTGGCGACCCGGCGGGCCTGGGACCACCTGGGCGTGCGCCGCCCTGACTCGGGCTCACTGTTCGACGACGTATGATTCTGGGGAGCCGCACAGCCGGGATCCCTAAGCTGCAGCGAGTTTCTCCCCGAATCCGGAAGGTCTCCCTCCCTCATGTCTTTCGCACCGATCCTCGTGCACGCCGCGGCCGCCTCCTCGAGCGGCCCCGACTATCTGACCATCGGGCTCGTCGTCGTGCTCGCGGTCATGGTCATCTTCATGTTCCGCAACTCCCGTAAGCGCAAGCGCGAGGCCGAGGAGTTGAAGAGCAAGTTCGTTCCCGGCGCCGAGGTGATGACGCAGCACGGCATCTACGGCACGCTCATCTCGATCGATGAGGAGAAGAACGAGGCGGTCATCGAGACCACCCCGGGCACCAAGCTCCGCGTGCACCGTCAGACCATCTCGCGCGTGATCGACCCGGTCGAGGCCGAGCAGGACGTCATCGAGGAGCCGGCGGCTCCCGAAGTGAACGAAGACCACGCCGTTCAGGCCGGGGAGCCGCAGTACGGCGAACGCCTCGACGAGGACAAGCCGAAGCGCGCCCCGCGCAAGAAGGCCGCCGAGTAGCCGATACCCTTGGATGCTGACCCGGGTACCCCGGGTCGGTTCCGAGCGTCCGCGCGTGTCGCTGCAGCGACGTCCGACAGAAAGCAGAGTCGCACTTGGCAACGAGATCGTCCCCGGTCCGCAAGGCCTGGAGATCGCTGGCCTGGCTCCTCGCCCTCGTGGTCGCCTTGGGGGCGCTGTTGGGCGCGGGCACGTTGTTCTGGGGCTGGAAGATGGCCCCGCAACTCGGGCTCGACCTGCAGGGTGGTACCGAGATCATCCTGACCCCGCAGCTCGCCGCGGGGAAGTCGCCCACGCCCGATCAGCTCAACCAGGCCGTCTCGATCATCCGGCAGCGTGTGGACGCCGCCGGCGTCTCCGAAGCCGAGATCAGCACCCAGGGCAACAACAACATCGTGGTCTCGCTCCCGGGCACCCCGGACGAAGCCACCCTGCAGCGCATCCAGGCCTCGGCCAAGCTCGACTTCCGTGCGGTGATCTGCGCGAGCAGCGAGTCCGCTCCCTCCGCGGCCTGTACGCCCACGGCCCCCACCGCGACGCCCACACCGGGCGCAACCGCCGGTGCGACCCCACAGCTGTCCGACACGCCAGCCACCAAGCCGACGAGCGGAAGCGACGAGGCGTGGGTCACACCGAAGGTGCTCAACACCTACAGCAACTTCAAGTGCTCGTCACTTACCACCGTCGACACCAATGTCGTCTCGGCCACGAAGCCCCTTGTCACGTGCGATGACCACAATGTGATCTACGTCTTGGGTCCTGTCGAGGTCGCCGGTGAGAGGATCTCTGACGCAAGCGCTGGGACCGCCACCACGAGTCAAGGGGTGTCGACGGGCCAGTGGGTCGTCAATCTCTCGTTCGACGGAACGGGCACGACCCAGTTCGGCAACGTGTCCACTCGCCTTCTCGCTCTGAGCCAACCGCGGAACCGCTTTGCCGTCGTGCTGGACGGGCGCGTGATCACCTCCCCGACCATCAACGAAGCCATTCCCAACGGGAAGGCGCAGATCAGCGGCAACTTCACGCAGAGCAGCGCGACGACGCTCGCCGACCAGCTCAAGTACGGTGCACTGCCGATCGGGTTCAAGGTCGAGAGCCGTGACACCATCGCAGCGACCCTCGGCGCGAGCCAGTTGCAGAACGGCCTGATCGCGGGCGGCATCGGCCTCCTGCTGGTCATCATCTACTCGCTGTTCCAGTACCGGCTGCTCGGTCTGGTGACCATCGCCTCCCTGGTGGTCGCCGCGGCGCTCACCTATGAGGTCATCAACTTCATGTCCTGGCAGAACGGCTACCGTCTGTCTCTGGCAGGCGTGGCCGGTCTGATCGTCGCCATCGGATTCACGGCGGACTCGTTCATCGTCTACTTCGAACGAATCCGAGACGAATTGCGAGACGGGAGGGCTCTGCCCGGAGCCGTGGAGGCGGGCTGGAAGCGCGCCCTCCGCACGATCTACGCGGCGAAGTCGGTCAACCTGCTCTCGGCCATCGTCTTGTTCGTCGTCGCAGTGGGCAACGTCAAGGGTTTCGCGCTCACCTTGGGCATCACGACGGTGATCGACGTGCTCATCGTGATCCTGTTCACCCACCCCATCCTGCAGCTCATCGCGCAGACCCGGTTCTTCTCGAGCGGTCATCCGCTCAGCGGCCTCGATCCGACCGCGCTCGGCGCGATCTATCGTGGGCGCGCCGAGTTCCGGATCTCGCCCGAGGCACGCAAGGCGGGTGCCGGTCGCGAAGCGGCCCGTCGCCAGACCATCGCAGAACGCAAGGCCGCCGAGCTCGCCGCCGCCGGAGGCACGGCAACAGTCGTGGAAGCGTCCGCTGTCGAGGCGCCGGATGCCCGTGACACGCTCGACGCGGGCGCCGCGGCATCGACGACGTCCCCGACCACCAAGCCCGCGACATCCGCGGCGCGTACCCAGCCCAAGCGCAGCAGTAAGTCAGGCCGCGCAGGGGGGAAGAAGTCCTGATGGCCAGTTTCTCGGATTTCGGCAACGACCTCTACACCGGCAAGCGATCGATCGACTTCGTCGGCAAACGGCGGATCTGGTTCATCATCGCCATCCTGCTCGTCATCGGGGCCCTCGCAGTTCCGCTGATCAAGGGCGGCGGCAACATCGGCGCGGGCTTCAAGTTCGGAATCGAGTTCCGAGGGGGCTCGCAGTTCCAGATCTCGGGCGCGCAGTCGCTCAACACGATCATCGGCGAGAGGGCCGTCCACTCGGTCGTTCCGTCTGCCATCGTCGACATCACCACGGTCGGCAAAGACGGCGTCCAGGTGCAGACCAACCAGTTGACCAACCCGCAGACGATCGACGTGTCAGCCGCACTCGCGAAGACCTACGGCGTGAAGACGAGCGACGTCACCTCCTCGTTCATCGGGGCGACCTGGGGCGGAGACATCACGCAACAGGCCGTGATCGGCCTGATCGTGTTCCTCGTCCTCGCCGCCTTGTTCATGGCCATCTATTTCCGCACCTGGAAGATGTCGGTCGCGGCGATCATCTCGCTGGCCCACGACCTGATCATCACGGCCGGGGTCTATGCCGCAACCGGGTTCGAGGTCACGCCGGCCACCGTGATCGGCTTCCTGACGATCCTCGGCTACTCGCTGTATGACACGGTCGTCGTCTTCGACAAGATCCGTGAGAACACCGCGGAACTGGGCGACGAGTCGACCAGGACCTTCGGCGAAGCCGTGAACCTGGCCGTCAACCAGACCCTCGTGCGCTCGATCAACACGGGTGTCGTGGCCGCGCTTCCGGTCGCCGCGATCCTGTTCATCGGCTCGTTCATCCTCGGCGCCGACACGCTGCGCGACATCTCGCTCGCCCTGCTGGTCGGCACGCTGATCGGCACCTACTCGACGCCGTTCGTCGCCTCGCCGCTCTACGCGACGTTCCGGCAGGGCGAAGCCGCCATCAAGAAGCGCGACAAGCGCGTGCTCTCGCTGCGCTCCAAGAGCGTCGCGGCGTAGCCCGATCGCCCTCAGCGGACCGACCGGCAGCTTCGGCATGGCGACCGTAGACTTCGCTTCAGCGGAATGCGGGAGGTGATGGCGTGACGGAGACGCAGGTCGGCACCTCATCGCTGCGGGCGATCCTGCCCCGGCTGTTCTCGCGCGCGCAGCCGGTGGGCGCCGTCGACCGGCTGCTCAAGACCGTCAAGACGCATCATCCGAAGGCGGATGTCGCGCTCATCGAACGCGCCTACGCCGCCGCCGAGAAGGCCCACGCCGGCCAGAAGCGCAAGAGCGGCGAGCCGTACATCACGCACCCCGTCGCCGTCGCCCAGATCCTCGCCGACCTCGGCATCGGCTCGAAGACGCTCGCGGCGGCCCTGCTGCACGACACGGTGGAAGACACCGACTACACGCTCGACATGCTGCGCGCCGAGTTCGGCGATGAGATCGCGATGCTCGTCGACGGCGTGACCAAGCTCGACAAGCTCAAGTACGGCGACAGCGCCCAGGCCGAGACCGTGCGCAAGATGGTCGTCGCGATGTCGAAAGACATCCGGGTGCTGATCATCAAGCTCGCCGACCGGCTGCACAACGCGCGCACCTGGGGCTTCGTGCCCGCGGAGTCGGCCGAGCGCAAGGCACGCGAGACCCTCGAGATCTACGCTCCTTTGGCGCACCGACTCGGCATCCAGGCCATCAAATGGGAGCTCGAAGACCTGAGCTTCGCCGTGCTCTACCCCAAGCTCTACGTCGAGATCGAGAGTCTCGTGCGCAATCGCACCCCGCAGCGCGAGGAGTTCGTGCAGCAGGTGATCGACGCGATCAACGACGACCTGCGCGCCGACAAGATCAAGGGGCAGGTGGTCGGCCGGCCCAAGCAGTACTACTCGATCTACCAGAAGATGGTGCTGCGCGGCCGCGAGTTCGACGAGATCTACGACCTCGTGGGAATCCGGGTGCTGGTCAACAACATCCGCGACTGCTACGCGGTGCTCGGGGCGATCCACGCACGCTGGAACCCGATTCCCGGGCGCTTCAAGGACTACATCGCCACACCGAAGTTCAACCTGTACCAGTCGCTGCACACGACGGTCATCGGCCCGAACGGCCGCGCTGTCGAGATCCAGATCCGCACACACGAGATGCATCAGCGCGCCGAGTTCGGCGTCGCCGCGCACTGGAAGTACAAGGAGCGCGTCAACGGCGGGCGCTCGACCGACACCAAGGCGCCGCAGTCCGACAACGAGATGGCCTGGCTCGCCCACATCAGCGACTGGCAGTCCGAGACCGCAGACCCGGGGGAGTTCCTCGACAACCTGCGCTTCGAGATCGGGGCGAAGGAGGTCTACGTCTTCACCCCGCAGGGCAAGGTGATCGGCCTGCCCGCCGGCGGCACCCCGGTCGACTTCGCCTACGCGGTGCACACCGAGGTGGGCCATCGCACGATGGGAGCGAAGGTCAACGGCCGGCTGGTCCCGCTCGAGAGCGCGCTCAACTCGGGCGACGTGGTCGAGGTGTTCACCTCGAAGAACCCGGATGCCGCCCCCAGCCAGGACTGGCTGAACTTCGTCAAGAGCCCGCGGGCCCGCAACAAGATCCGCGGCTGGTTCACCAAGGAACGCCGCGAGGAAGCGGTCGAGCAGGGCAAGGACGCGATCGCGCGCGCCATGCGCAAGCAGAACCTGCCATTGCAGAAGCTCATGAACCAGGACGTTCTGAGCGAGGTCGCGGCGCAGATGCGCTACGACGGCGTCGAGGCGCTCTATGCGGCCGTCGGCGAGGGGCACGTCTCCACCCAGTCGGTGATCGAGAAGGTGCTCGCCTCGCTGCAGACCGACGCCGACGCCGACGAGGCCGAGCTGCCGTTCACGCCCAAGGGCCGGGCGCGTCAGCTGCGCCCGAGCGACTCCGGAGTACTGGTGCGCGGGGCGCCCGACATCCTCGTCAAGCTGGCCAAGTGCTGCACCCCGGTTCCCGGCGACGAGATCGTCGGCTTCGTGACCCGGGGCACCGGCGTCTCGGTGCACCGCAGCGACTGCAACAACGTGAAGTCGCTGCTGGCCGAACCCGATCGGATCATCGAGGTCGAGTGGGCGCCCACCTCGTCGAGCCTGTTCCTGGTGCAGATCCAGGTCGAGGCGCTCGACCGCTCGGGGCTGCTGTCGGACGTCACGCGCGTGCTCAGCGAGAACCACGTCAACATCCTCTCGGCGACCGTGTCGACCTCGAGCGATCGGCTGGCGCTCAGCCGCTTCGTCTTCGAGATGGGCGATACCGTGCACCTGGACCGGTTGCTCAACGCGGTGCGGCGCATCGACGCGGTCTACGACGTGTACCGGGTGAGCTCGGGCTAGGAACCCCAGCACCGTCTCAGCCCAGCACTTCGTCCAAGCGGCGCAGGGCCCGCCGCTTCTCGGGCAGGTTGCGCCGGCGATTGATCAGTTCGTAGCAGTCGGGGAGCCCGACGCCGCCCAGCAGCGCCAGTTCGCGGATCGCCTCGCGCTCCTGCTCGGGCAGCGGGTCGCGGAACCGGGCGAGGTCGACGACCGTGCGCAGCGGGGAGGTGACGCCGACCCCGCCGAGCTCGACCCGGTCGCCCGGATCCAGCACGAGCTCGCGCACACGCACGGTCGGGTTGATCCCCAGTCGGGCTCGCGCCCCCAGCTCGACGCAGAACTCGGTCACCCGGGGCAGGGTGGCGGTCACGCCCCAGACCCAGGCCGCCGTTCCCAGTTCGGCGATGAGCCGCGGGGAGCGGTGACCGAGCACGGCTCGCGCGCGGTGAGCAGGGCTCTCGAGCTCGTCGATCGCGCACCAGCCGTCGGCCAGCGGGTAGACCTCGCCATCGAGTCGCATTCCGCCCAGTTCCGGAGCCGGGATGTCGCGGTCGGTCAGAACTGCGGGGAGCGGAGGCATACGGCGATCGTGACCCACGCCAGGGGCGCCGGGCGGCATCCGGTGCCGATCGGTGGATGCCGTGGCCTGTGGACAACCAGCTTCGGCGCGAGAAGCGACGCGCGTTACGAGCCGAGCGCGTCCAGCCAGACGCGCCGGGCGGCGAGCGCCTCCTCGGCATCCTTGATCTTGCGAGCATCTCCGGCGGCCTTCGCCGCGTCGAGCTCCTTCTCGAGCTTCTCGATCGCCGCGGTCAGCTGAGAAGCCAGCCCTTCCGAGCGGGCCTGCTTCTCGGGGTTCGACCGGTTCCAGTGCTCCTCGTCGAGTTTGCGCACGGCCGTCTCGACCTTGCGCAGGCGGTCTTCGATCGACTTGAGCGAGTCACGCGGAACCTTGCCGATGGCATCCCACTTGCGCTGGATGCCCAGCAGGGTCTCTTTGGCGACCGCGCGATCGGTCTCGATCAGCAGCTTCTCGGCGTCCGTGAGCAGCGCAAGCTTCAGCTCGAGGTTGCCGGCGAACTCCTCGTTCTCCTTGGCGTCGACCTCCGCCTTCGCGGCATAGAGCACGTCGCCGGCGGCCTTGAACCGCGCCCAGAGGGCGTCGTCGACCTTCTTGCCCGCACGACCCGCGCTCTTCCAGTCGTCGAGCAGCTTGCGGTACTCCGGAATCGCGGCCGTGCCCTTGACGGCGAGCGCCTCGGCCTTCTCGACCAGCTGCTGCTTCTGGGCGCGCGCCTCGCGGTGGGTGCCGTCGAGTTCGGCGAAGAAGGACTTGCGGTGGGTCTCGATCGTCGTGCGGGCGGCGCGGAATCGCTTCCAGAGCTCGTCACCGTCGGCCTTGGGCAGCCGCGGCCCCTCCTGCTGGTGGGCCTGCCACCGCGCGAACAGCGCGTCGAGCTGAGCGGAGACCTGCTTCCACTGCGCCTTGGCCGGATCCTGCGCGGCGAGCGCTTCGACCTCGGCCACGAGCTTCTCCCGCTCGGCGACCGCGTCGGCGATCGCGGCCTTGGCCTCGGCGGTCTGCTTCTCGGTGAGCTCGCCAACGCTGCCGCCGAGCTTCTCGAGACGCGTCAGGAGGGATGCCAGATCACCGACGGCGTTCGCCCCGGCCACCGCTTCCTTGAGCTTCGCGATGGCCTTGGCCACGTCACGCGCGGGTGCGCCGCCCCGGACGCGCTGCTCGAGCAGCCCGACCTGACCGGCGAGCTCGGTGTACTTGCGCTCGAAATAGGCGAGAGCCTCTTCGGGAGTCGCGTCGGGATACTGACCGACCGCGCGCTCGCCTTCGGCCTCGCGCACGTACACGGTGCCCTCGTCGTCGACGCGACCCCAGGGGGTCAGATCGTCTGTCGCCACTTCTGCCAACCTCGTCATCGAGTCCGACGGCCTCTCGCCGAACGGCCACCAGCCTATTGCACGGCTCCGCCGGCGCGGCGGCACGCCCCTGTCGGCCCCTTGCCCGCGACCTACGGCACGCGGAACGGGGCTACTTCAGCGTGAACGCGGTGATCGTCGTGGGAATGGTGGGGGAGCCGTCGGTGGATCCGCCGGTGCCCGCCGTGATTCCTCCGGCGACGATCTGGCTCTTCAGCTGGTCGAGTCCGCTCGTGACCTGGCCGACGACCGTGTAACCGCCCGCCGCATCCGGCTGCAAGGTGGTGTCTTCGAAACAGATGAAGAACTGGTGGCCGTTGCTGTAGCCGTTGCCGCTCGCCCGCGCCATCGCGATGGTGCCGGCCTTGTACACGTGGTCGGCGGGGGCGTTCTCGACCGGCCCGTAGGAGAAGCTGGGGTCGGCCGCGCCCGTGCCATCGAGCGAACCGCATTGGATGATGCCGAACCCGGTGCTCTCGGCAAGGCGGTGGCAGGTCTTGCCCGGGTAGTACTTCTTGTTGATGTCCTGGATGATGCCCGAGACCGCCTGGGGTGCCTTGGCACCGTCGAGCGACACGCCCAGTTCGACCTTGTTGAGGGTGAGCGTGCCGGTCCACGTGCGGCCCTCGGCGAGGCTCGGATTCGGCGCTCCCACGTTCTTGCCCGCGGCGGAGGCCGAGGGGGATGCCGAGGCCGACGGGGAGGCGCTAGGGCTGCCCGGCCCCGCGGTGAAGTAGAAGATCTGAGTCGCGGCCGCGAGTCCGGCGACCACGATGATGCCGATGACCGCGACGATGTTGTCGCGCAGACGCCGCTTGGTGGCGTGCTCGTGAACCTGTTGCCGTGCCTGGTATGCCTTCAGTCGTTCCCGCGCTTCGCGTGCTTCGCGCTGCTGGTTCTTGGATGCCAAGGCCGTACTCCCGTTGCGGTCGGCTGGTCGGTGCCGCCACGAGAACATTAGTGAGTCCACCTGAGGGCGCCAAAAGCGCGGGAGAACGCGCAACCGGCCGCGCGTCGCACGCCCCGGATACTCTGGGCAGATGACGCGCCAGCCGGGACTCCGCACCGGGTCCACCCCGCTGGCGGTGCGGATGCGTCCCACCTCCCTCGACGAGGTCGCCGGGCAGGCGCACCTGCTGAAGCCCGGATCGCCGTTGGTGAACCTGGCCAACGACGCGAGCGGGGCATCCGGCTCGGTGTCGGTGATCCTGTGGGGGCCGCCCGGAACCGGCAAGACGACGCTCGCCCAAGCGATCGCGCACAGCTCGGGCCGCAAGTTCGTCGAGCTCTCGGCGGTCACCGCGGGTGTCAAGGACGTGCGGGAGGTCATGGAGCAGGCGCGCGCCGCCAGCGACCTCTACGGAGTGTCGACGGTGCTATTCCTCGACGAGATCCACCGCTTCACGAAGGCCCAACAGGACGCCCTGCTGCCGGGGGTCGAGAACGGCTGGGTCATCCTCGTGGCCGCCACGACCGAGAACCCCTCGTTCTCGGTCATCGCGCCCCTGCTGTCGCGCTCGCTCCTGCTGACGCTCGAGGCACTCGGCGACGACGACCTCGGGCTGCTGATCGACCGGGCCGTCACCGATCCGCGCGGGCTGCAGGGGGCGGTCACGCTCGATCCCGAGGCGCGCGCCATGATCGTGCGGCTCGCCTCGGGCGACGCGCGGCGTGCCCTGACCGCCTTGGAGGCGGCGGCGGTGGCGGCCGACGCCGACGCGCCCGACGACGTGGTGGCGCCGCCCGTGGTCACCGCCGACATCGTCGCGACGACCGTCGATCGGGCCCTGCTGCGCTACGACCGGCAGGGCGACGAGCACTACGACGTGATCAGCGCCTTCATCAAGTCGGTGCGCGGCTCGGACGTCGACGCGGCGCTGCACTACCTCGCACGCATGATCGAGGCGGGGGAGGATCCGCGGTTCATCGCGCGCCGCATCATGATCAGCGCCGCGGAGGACATCGGCATGGCCGACCCGCAGGCGCTGCCGATCGCGGTCGCCGCGGCCCAGGGGGTGCAGCTCATCGGCATGCCGGAGGGCCGCATCCTGCTCGCCGAGGCGGTCGTCTACCTGGCCACTGCGCCCAAGTCGAACGCGGCGTATCTGGCTCTGGATGCCGCGATCGCCGACGTGCGGGCCGGCAAGATCGGGCGCGTGCCGAAGCCGCTGCGCGACGCGCACTACCCGGGAGCGAAGCGCCTCGGTCACGGCAAGGGCTATCGCTACTCGCACGACGCGGAGTTCGGCGTGGCCACCCAGCAGTACCTTCCCGACGAGCTCGTGGGCACCCGTTACTACGAACCGACCGGCTACGGCAACGAGCGGGACGTGGCGGCGCGGCTCGAGAAGATCCGGGCGATCCTGCGCGGCGACGCCTGATCGGGCGAGGGCCGATCGGGCGCATGACGCGGGCGTGACCGCGCCCTGACACTCCTCGAACATTGCGGGGGTTGCCTTGCCGCATGGCCAAGAAGAACGACAGCTCCGGATCCACCGCCGCGCCTCTGCCGGGCGAGCCCGTCCCGGCGCGGGGGCACCTCGGCGTTCCGATGGCGGTGCCGGAGGACGCCCGGGCGCCGCAGAGCCGCCGGGTGCGGCTCATCGCGGCGGCGATCGGAGGTGCCCTGGTCATCGCGCTCGGGTCGGCCGCGGTGACCGCGGTCGCGCTCACTTCGCCGGGCTCGTCGACGATGCCGGGGATGGCGGCAACCAGCGCGCCGACTCCGGTCCCCGCTTCCGGGCCGTCCGTCGACACCGCCGGGTTCCCGACGGGGGGCCCCGGCATCTTCACCGACACCTGTCGGCGCACCAAGACCGCCGCCGACGACCCGATCCTGATGCCCGGCATGGCGGGCGCGTCGATGCAGCACGACTTCTTCGGCAACACCGCCACGGTTGCCGACACCACCACGAAGCAGCTGGTGGGAGGCACGACCGGGTGCACGACCTCGGCCGACGCCTCCGCCTATTGGACCCCGGTGCTGTTCCAGAACGGAGCCGCGCTCGCGCCGAAGTCGACGCTGATCTACTGGCGGGCTCCCATCGGCGCTCAACGGCAGGTGCAGACGATTCCGGCGGGTCTGACGATCATCGCGGGAAACGAGAACGCCAGCGCGCCGCAGGGCAAGGCGGTGATCGGCTGGAGCTGCACGGGCGCGGATCAGGTGCGTCTCACCGATTCGCCGCACGACTGCGCCGCCGCGGCCAAGCTGCGGCTCGTGATCGCCTTCCCGGACTGCTGGGACGGGCACGGTCTCGACGGCGCGAAGCAGACCAACGTCGTCGCGATGACCGGCCGCAGCTGCCCCGCGTCGCATCCGGTCCAGATCCCTCAGATCGTGCTGCACGTCGTCTACCCGACCTCGTCGGCGAGCGGCCTAACCCTCTCGGTCGGGCCGAGCACCCAGGGCTCGGTCGACACGGCCCACGCCGACTTCATGAACGGATGGAACCAGGCGGTGCTGACTGCCGACGTCAAGGCCTGCGTCGTCACGGGGACCCGCTGCGGCCCGGTGAGCGGCCCGCAGGCCACGCCGCGCGGCGGAATGAAGCGCTGACGCCGCTCGCGTGGCCGGGGATCGCCCGAAACCACGCCATCTGCTAAGGTTTACGAGGCCTGAAACCGGCTTCTCGCGTGCGGCTGCGTCGAGATCCCGGTCGAGGTGGTCAGATCTGTAGCCGATCGATCGCCGTGGTTCATCCCTCTACTTTCGCAAGAGACATCGTCGTGCCCGTTCGCGGGCGGGCAGACGCTTGCGGCATCCATCATCCAGAGACCAGCAGAAGGACATCCGTGTCGACCAAGTCACGCACCCGTAGCAAGACCCGCCTCTCCCGTGCGCTGGGCATCCCGCTCACGCCGAAGGCGGCCAAGTACCTCGAGAAGCGTCCGTACGCCCCGGGCGAGCACGGTCGCACCAAGCGCAAGGCCGACAGCGACTACGCGGTCCGTCTGCGCGAGAAGCAGCGCCTGCGCGCCCAGTACGGCATCCGCGAGGCCCAGCTCAAGATCGTCTTCGCCGAGGCGCGTCGTGCCGCCGGCCTGACCGGTGAGAACCTGGTCGAGCTGCTCGAGATGCGTCTCGACGCGCTCGTGCTGCGCGCGGGCTTCGCCCGCACCACGGCGCAGGCGCGCCAGATGGTCGTGCACCGTCACATCCTCGTCGACGGCAAGCTCGTCGACCGCCCCTCGTTCCGGGTCAAGCCGGGACAGCTGATCCACGTCAAGGAGCGCTCCGAGAGCATGGAGCCCTTCCAGGTCGCGGCCGCGGGTGGGCACGTCGACGTGCTGCCCAAGGTGCCGGCGTACCTCGAGGTCGAGCTCGACAAGCTGCACGCGCGCCTGGTGCGTCGCCCCAAGCGCGCCGAGGTGCCGGTCACGGCCGAGGTGCAGCTCGTGGTGGAGTACTACGCCGCACGCTGATTCCGTCGCGAATCGAAGGCCCCGGGTCGCCCCGGGGCCTTCCGCAATTCAGGATGCCGCGCCGCGGCGTGCCGGCGGATCAGGAGCCGCGTGCGGCGCGTTGCTCGCCGACTCCTGAAAGCGCACACCGAGAGGCGCGGCCTAAGCTAGAGCCGACACGATCGGCACGCGCCGGTTCCGTTCACTTCGAAGAGGAGAACACGATGAAGGGTGTACTGCTTCTGGCAGTAGGAGTCGCCGTCGGCTTCGTGGCGGCCCACCAGCTCGCGAAGACCCCTCAGGGCAAGCAGTTCTTCGACGACGTCGACGCCAAGGCTCGCGACTTCGGCGAGGCCGTCGTCGACGGCTACAAGGTGCGCGAGGCCGAGCTCCGCGCCGCCGCCGACGGAATCGTCTCCGACTTCACCGCGCGAGCCCGGTAGTCCGGCGCCGGCTGTTCACGGCCGGCGGACCGGACGTCGTCACCCCTCCATCCAGGTACCGTCGCGCCCATCGGGGCGAGCGCCCATCAGAGAACAGATCACCGTGCAGACCGCTGAAATCCAACGCCGCTGGCTCACCTACTTCGGGGAGCGCGGACACACCGTCGTCCCCTCCGCCTCCCTCGTGAGCGACGACCCGGCCCTGCTGTTCACGGTCGCCGGGATGGTGCCCTTCATCCCGTACTTCACGGGTGTCGTGCCCGCGCCGTTCCCGCGGGCCACGAGCGTGCAGAAGTGCATCCGCACCCTCGACATCGAGGAGGTCGGCAAGACCACGCGGCACGGCACCTTCTTCCAGATGAACGGCAACTTCAGCTTCGGCGACTACTTCAAGGAGCAGGCGATCGCCTACGCCTGGGAGCTGCTCACCTCATCCGAGGCCGACGGCGGCCTGGGCTTCGCCGAGAAGGACCTCTGGGTCACCGTCTACGAGGACGACGACGAGGCGATCGGGTTCTGGAAGAAGATCGCCGGCCTGCCCGATGAGCGCATCCAGCGCATGGGCAAGGAGGACAACTACTGGTCGACCGGCCAGCCCGGTCCCGCCGGCCCGTGCTCGGAGATCTACTTCGACCGTGGTCCCGAGTACGGCCCCGAGGGCGGCCCGGCGGCCGACGACACCCGCTACATCGAGATCTGGAATCTCGTCTTCATGCAGTACCTGATCGCCGACGTGCAGTCGAAGACCGAGTTCCGCATCGTGAGCGAGCTGCCGCGCAAGAACATCGACACCGGCATGGGAATGGAGCGCGTCGCGTTCCTCAAGCAGGGCGTCGACAACATGTACGAGATCGACCAGGTGCGTCCCGTGCTGGACGCGGCCTCGGCACTGTCGCGCCGGGTCTACGGCTCCGACCACGACGACGACGTGCGCATGCGCGTCATCGCCGACCACGTGCGTTCGAGCCTCATGCTGATGACGGATGGCGTGAGCCCCGGCAACGAGGGGCGCGGCTACATCCTGCGCCGCCTGCTGCGCCGCGTGGTGCGCGCGATGCGCCTGCTCGGGGTGGATTCGCCGAGCTTCCCCGAGCTGTTCCAGGCATCGCGACTGGCGATGCGCGACGCCTATCCGGATGTCGAGGAGCAGTGGGAGCGCACCTCCCGTCTCGCGGTGGCCGAGGAGGAGACCTTCCGCACCACCCTCGCGAGCGGCACGACGATCCTCGACCTCGCGGTGGAGGACACGCAGAAGAAGGGCGCCGCCGCGCTGCCGGGCGACACCGCGTTCCTGCTGCACGACACCTTCGGCTTCCCCATCGACCTGACGCTCGAGATCGCCGAGGAGGCCGGGCTCACGGTCGACCGCGCGGCCTTCGACCGGCTGATGCTCGAGCAGCGCACCCGCGCGAAGGCCGATGCCAAGGCCAAGAAGCGGGCGCTGGCCGACCTCTCGGTCTACTCCGAGATGCGCGCGGCGGGCGAGACGGTGTTCACCGGCTACGACTACCTGCAGACCGACTCGCGTGTGCTCGGGATCCTGCTCGACGGACTGCCGGTGGATCGTGCCGCGGCGGGAGAGATCGTCGAGGTCATCCTGGCCGAGACGGCCCTGTATCCCGAGTCGGGTGGACAGGCCGCGGATGCGGGAGCGATCGTCGGCGACGGCTTCGAGCTCGAGGTGCTCGACGTGCAGCGCCCCGTGAAGGGACTCATCAGCCACACCGTCGAGGTGCGGTCCGGCGAGGTCGCGGTAGGAGTGCCCGCGACGAGCGTGGTCGATCCCGTGTACCGTCACTCGGCCGCACAGGCGCATTCGGCGACGCACCTGGTGCATGCCGCCCTGCGTCAGACGCTCGGCTCCGAGGCGCACCAGTCCGGCTCGTTCAACAAGGCCGGCTACCTGCGGCTGGACTTCGCGTGGAACCAGGCGCTGAGCGCCGAGACCCGCAGCGAGCTCGAAGAGATCGCCAACAACGCGGTGCGCGACAACCTCGAGGTGACCACCCGCATCCTGCCGATCGCCGAGGCGAAGGCGGCCGGCGCGATGGCGCTGTTCGGCGAGAAGTACGGCGACACCGTGCGGATGGTCGACATCGGCGGCCCGTGGTCGCGCGAGCTGTGTGCCGGAATCCACGTGCGCACCTCGGCCGAGGTCGGACTGGTCAACCTGGTCAGCGAGTCGTCGGTCGGATCGGCGAATCGCCGCGTCGAGGCCCTCGTCGGTCTCGAGGCCTTCCGTGACCTCGCCGCCGAACGCGCGATCGTGTCGACGCTGACGTCCTCGCTGAAGACCCCGCGCGAGCAGCTTCCGCAGCGGATCGAGTCGCTCGTGGCCGAGCTGAAGGCGGCCGAGAAGAAGATCGCGGCCTTCGAGGCGTCCCAGCTCTCCGGCCGGGTGCCCGCGCTGGTCGAGAAGGCCGCGCGCGTCGGCGGCTATCTCGCGGTCGTCGAAGACCTCGGAACGCTCTCGTCGGCCGACGAGCTGCGCTCGCTCGCCACGAGCGTGCGCGAGCGACTCGGCAGCGAGCCGTCGGTCGTGGCCCTCGCGGCCCGGGTCGGCGACAAGCCCGCGGTCATCGTCGCGACCTCGCCGGCGGCTCGAGAGCGCGGAGCGAAGGCCGGAGCCCTCGCCAAGCAGGCGGCGACGGTACTCGGCGGAGGCGGAGGCGGCAAGGACGACCTCGCCCAGGGCGGCGGAAGCGACACTGCGGCGATCGGGGCGGCCCTCAGCGGCATCTCGGCGACGTTGGCCGGCTAGGCGTCAGCATGAAGCCGGGCGCGCGATGAGGCCGGGCATCCGGCTGGGGGTCGACGCGGGGCGGGCGCGCGTGGGCGTCGCCCTCTGCGACCGCGAGGGTCTGCTCGCGACGCCGGTGGCGACGCTCCGGCGAGGCGACGGCACCGTCGCCGAGCTGTGCGCCCTCGCCGAGGAGCACGGTGCCGTCGAGCTGGTGGTGGGGCTTCCGCTGTCGCTCGGGGGCGGCGACACCGCCTCGACGGCCGACGCTCGCGCTCTGGCCGACGAACTCGCGGCAGCGGCATCCGTGCCGGTCCGACTCGTCGACGAGCGCCTTTCGACGGTCACTGCTCAGCGGGCGCTGCACCAGTCCGGCCGTTCGGTGAAGAGCTCGCGCGCCGTGATCGATCAGGTGGCCGCTGTTATCATCCTGCAGAACGCTCTCGACTTCGAGCGCACGGCGGGCCGTCCGCCGGGCACCCTGGTCGAACCGCACAAAGGACGCCCCAGCTCATGAAGATCGCCGGCCGTGGCTGAGGAACCGAGCTGGGACGACATCTTCCGTCCGCCGGGCGGCGAGCCGACCCGACCGAGCTCGCCGAACCCCCCAGGGCCGGTGGAGCCCGTCTCGGAGCAGTTCCCGCAGGCGCGGCTCTCCGACCCTTACGCGGTGGCCGCCGCCGAAGCACGAGCCGCCCAGTCGGCGCCCCCCGCGACCCAGCCGATGTCCCGCCGCGAAGCCCGGGAGGCCCAGGAGCGGGCGCAGCGCGGTGGTGCGAGCGGCACGACCGCGCGGGTCGGTACGACCCGACGCCCGCCGCGGAAGCGACGGCGCGGCTGGACCCTGGCGCTGATCACGGTCTTCGTGCTGCTGGTCGGTACCGGCACGACGGGATGGTTCCTGTTCGAGGACAAGATCCGTCACGTACTCGGTTGGGAGAGCACCGACTACGCGACGAGCGGGGACGGAACCAAGGTGACGATCGTCATCCAGTCCGGTGACATCGGCTCGGACGTGGCCAAGACGCTGCAGCAGGCCGGCGTCACGAAGACCTTCGACGCCTTCTACCAGCTGCTGCTGAAGAAGCCGAGCGTGACGTTCGAGCCCGGCAGCTACCAGCTGCAGAAGCAGATGAGCGCCGCCTCCGCACTCGCCGCCCTGCGGGATCCGAAGAACAAGATCGTGCGTGTGGCGGTGTTGAAAGAGGGCGTTTCGGCCCAGAGTGCCTTCGTGCAGCTCGCCTCGGCGACAGGACTGCCGGTGGCCGACTTCCAAGCTGCGGCGAAGGACTACGTCGCGCTCGGCGTTCCCGCTGCGGCGCCGAGCATCGAGGGCTTCCTGTTCCCGGCCACGTACACCTTCGATCCCGGCGTGACGGCGAAACAAGCCCTGCAGCAGCTGGTGTCGACGATGATCTCGCACCTCGACAAAGCCGGGGTCGCGCCCGCCGACCGGCTCAAGGTCGTGACGCTCGCGTCGATCGTCCAGCGCGAGTCGGGACCGAGCGTCGCCGACATGCACAAGATCGCGCGCGTCTTCCAGAACCGCCTCGATCAGGGGATGCGGCTGCAGTCCGACGCGACGGTCGCCTACGGCACCGGGCACACCGATCGCGTGACGACGACGAGCGCGGAGCGCGCCGACGCGAGCAACAAGTACAACACCTACGCGAACAACGGGCTGCCGATCGGTCCGATCGGCCTTCCCGGGGATGACGCGATCGATTCCGCGCTGCATCCGACGCCCGGACCGTGGCTGTTCTTCGTCGCGGTGAACCTCAAGACCGGCGAGACGGTGTTCTCGACGACGGCCGCCGAACACGCGGCCGCCGTGAAGCAGTGGCAGGCCTGGTGCCGGGCGAGCGCCGAGAATGCCGTGTACTGCAAATGACGCCGCGATGAGCCCGACGCCGCGCCGCCTGGCGGTGCTCGGCTCGCCGATCGGGCATTCGAAGTCGCCCCTGCTGCATTCGGCCGCGTATGCGGTGCTCGGCCTGCCCTGGAGTTACACGGCGATCGAGGTGATCGAGGGCAGCCTCGGGGCCTTCCTCAACACCTGCGACCGTTCGTGGCGCGGCCTCTCGCTGACGATGCCGCTCAAACGCGAGGTCCTGCCGATGCTGAGTTCGCGGACGGCGCTCGTCGACACGGTGGGCGCCGCGAACACGGTGTTGTTCGACGAGGACGGCGGTCTGAAGGGCTTCAACACGGACGTCGAGGGCATCGTCGCGGCATTCGCGGATCACGGTGTGAGGGCCCTCGAGACCGTGCAGATCCTGGGCGGGGGCGCCACCGCGGCATCCGTGCTGGCGGCGGCCGCACAGCTCGGCGCCCGGCACGCGCTGGTGTCTGCCCGCGACCCCGAACGCGCGGCCTCCCTCGAAGGGCTCGCGACCCGGCTGGGCCTCGAACTGACCATCCGCCGGCTGGGGCTGACCGATCGCTCGCTCACGGTCCCGAGCGCCGTGATCTCGACGCTTCCCGGGGCGAGCGAGCACGGCGTGGTGTTCCCGGAGGCCGTGCGCGCCAGGTCCGTGCTGCTGGATGTCGCCTACGAGCCGTGGCCGAGCGAGCTCGCCCGTTCGTGGGCGGAGGCCGACGGCACCGTGGTCAGCGGCCTCGAGATGCTGCTGCACCAGGCGATCGCCCAGGTGCGGATCTTCGTGACCGGCGAGCAGGACGGGGTGCTCCCGCGCGAGGGAGAGGTCGTCGCCGCGATGCGAGCGTCGGTCGGGCTCTGAGCGACGGAGCCGTCGCCCGTGCGCCGGGGGTGCGCCGGTCTGGAAGACTGGGCAGATGCTGCGTTGGTTGACCGCCGGGGAATCCCACGGCCCTGAGCTCGTCGCCGTCCTCGAGGGACTCCCGGCGGGCGTTCCCATCACGCGCGCGGGCATCCAAGCCGATCTGGAGCGCCGCAAGCTCGGCTACGGACGCGGCGCCCGGATGAAGTTCGAGCAGGATCAGCTGGACTTCTCAGGCGGCGTGCGGCACGGCCTGTCGATGGGCAGCCCGATCGCCCTGCGCATCGGAAACACCGAGTGGCCCAAGTGGGTCGACGTGATGAGCGCCGAGCCGGTGGACCCGTCTCGTCTCGCCGGCGCCCGCGGGGCCGCCCTCACCCGTCCGCGACCCGGCCACGCCGACCTGGTCGGCATGCAGAAGTACGACTTCGACGAGGCACGCCCCGTGCTGGAGCGGGCCAGCGCCCGCGAGACCGCCGCCCGCGTGGCGCTCGGCGCCGTCGCCCGGGCCTTCCTCGGGGAACTCGGCGTCACTCTGGTGAGCCACACGCTGTCGATCGGTCCGGTGCGGGTACCCGATCAGTCGCCCCTGCCGACGCCCGCCGACGTCGCGGCGCTCGACGCGGATCCGCTGCGCTGCTTCGACCCCGTGACATCCGCCCTGATGGTGGCCGAGGTCGACGACGCACACGACACGGGCGACACCCTCGGGGGAGTCGTCGAGGTGCTCGCCTACGGGCTGCCTCCGGGTCTCGGCAGCTACGCGCAGTGGGACCGCAAGCTCGACGCCCAGCTCGCGGCGGCCCTCATGGGCATCCAGGCGATCAAGGGTGTGGAGGTCGGCGACGGCTTCGCGACCACGAAGCGCCGCGGTTCGCACGCGCACGACGAACTGGTGGCCGACGAAGGACTCATCGCCCGGCTCAGCGACAAGGCGGGCGGCATCGAAGGCGGCATGAGCACCGGAACGCTGCTGCGGGTGCGCGCCGGGATGAAGCCGATCGCGACGGTCCCGCACGCGCTGCGCACCGTCGACGTGGCCACGGGCGAGGCGGCCGCCGCCCACCATCAGCGCTCGGACGTCTGCGCCGTGCCCGCCGCCGGCGTCGTGGCCGAGGCGATGGTCGCCCTCGTGCTCGCCAACGCGATGCTCGAGAAGTTCGGCGGCGACTCGGTCGGCGAGACGCGTCGCAACCTGGATGCGTACCTGGCGGCGATCCCGGCGTCGCTGCGCACGGCATCCGAATCGGTCGCCGATCGGCCGGCCTCGGAATGAGCGAACGGCCTCCCGTCGTGCTGATCGGCCCGATGGGTGCGGGCAAGACGCGCATCGGCAAACGCGTCGCGCGCATCCTCGGCACCGGCTTCGTCGACACCGATCGCATGATCGTGGCAGAACACGGACCGATCGCCGACATCTTCGACACCCTGGGCGAACCGCACTTCCGAGCTCTCGAACGCGATGCCGTCGCGCGCGCGCTGCGGGGCAGCGACGTCGTCGCGCTCGGCGGGGGAGCGGTGCTCGATGCCGACACCCGCGCGGCGCTGGCCGGGGAGCGGGTCGTGCTCGTCACGGTCGCCCCCGAGGCCGTCGCCCCGCGGCTTCGCGACGGCCGTCGCCCCCTGGTGCGCAACGGGCTCGCCGACTGGGAGCGCATCTACGCCGAGCGCCGCCCGATCTACGAACAGCTGGCGCGTCTGACGGTCGACACCTCGCACCGTCCGATCGACGCCGTCGCCCAGGAGGTGGCCGAATGGTCCAAGACGGCAGCGTGATCGCGTCCGACGGCACGACCGAGATCCCGGTCGCCGGCGTGCCCGGGTACAGCGTGTTCGTCGGGCGAGGGCTGCACGCCCGGCTCGCGGAGTTCCTCGCGCCGCGCGTGAAGAAGGTGCTGATCGTGCACGCCCCGACCCTCGGCGCGCGTGCCGAGATCCTGCGGCAGCAGCTGAGCGATCGCTACGAGGTGGTGCTCGCCGAAGTCCCGGATGCCGAAGCCGCCAAGCGGGTCGAGGTCGCCGCGTTCTGCTGGCAGGTCATGGGGCAGACCGACTTCACCCGCTCCGACGCGGTCGTCGGGCTCGGAGGTGGCGCGACGACCGACCTGGCCGGTTTCGTCGCCGCGACCTGGCTTCGCGGGGTGGACCTCATCCAGCTGCCGACCACGGTGCTCGGCATGGTCGACGCAGCCGTCGGCGGCAAGACCGGCATCAACACGGCGGAGGGCAAGAACCTGGTCGGGGCCTTCTGGGCGCCCCGCGCGGTGCTGTGCGACCTCGACACCCTCGACACGCTCAGCCGCAACGAGATCCTGGCCGGCTACGCCGAGATCGCGAAGGCGGGATTCATCGCCGAGCCGGAGATCCTCGACACGATCGAGGCGGATGTCGACGCCGCGGTCGATCCGACCACGCCGCAGTTCCGCCGCAACCTCGAGCTCGCGATCGCCATGAAGGCCCGCGTGGTCGGCGAGGACTTCACCGAGCAGGGGCTGCGCGAGGTGCTGAACTACGGCCACACCCTCGGCCACGCGATCGAGCACGCCGAGCGCTACCAGTGGCGCCACGGCGCCGCGATCGCGATCGGCATGGTGTTCGCCGCCGAACTGTCGCGGCTGACCCGCTCGCTGAGCGACGCGGCCGTCGATCGGCACCGCCGCATCCTGGATCTGCTCGATCTGCCGACCACCTACCCGGCCGGCCGCTGGCCCATGCTGCTGGCCGCGATGAAGCGCGACAAGAAGGCCCGCGGCGACCTGCTGCGCTTCATCGTGCTGGACGATATCGGCCGGCCCACGACCCTGACCGGACCGGAGGAGCAGCTGCTGTTCGCGGCGTATCAGGAGATCGCCGAGTAGCCGCTTTCGAGCTCTCGGCCTCACGGGAGCCGGCAGACATCGTAGGCTCGAGGCATGTCGCGCGTGCTGGTGCTCAACGGTCCCAACCTCGGCCGGCTCGGCAGTCGCGAGCCCGACGTCTACGGCAACCAGGACCTGAGCGCGCTGCGCACCCTTCTCGCGGCGCAGGCCGGCGCCTCGATCGAGATCGATCTGCGACAGACCGACGACGAGGCCGAGCTCATCCACTGGCTGCATGAGGCGGTGGATGCCACCACCCCCGTCATCCTGAATCCGGCGGCGTTCACGCACTACAGCTACGCGCTGCGCGACGCCGCCGCGCTGGTGACCAAGGCGGGGATCCCGCTCGTCGAGGTGCACATCAGCAACCCGCACGCGCGCGAGGAGTTCCGTCACAACAGCGTGATCTCGGCCGTGGCGACCGGGGTGATCGCGGGATTCGGCTTCGACTCGTACCTGTTGGCGCTGCGCGTGGTCGCCCCCAGCGCATAGCCCTCGTCTACACTCGTACGGGCGCTTCCCGCCCCTGCAGACGAACGGACACCCCGAAACCATGGCAACGACGAACGACATCAAGAACGGCAGCGTCCTCAACATCGACGGACAGCTCTGGACGATCGTCGAGTTCCAGCACGTCAAGCCGGGCAAGGGCGGCGCCTTCGTGCGCACCAAGATGAAGAACATCATGAGCGGCAAGGTCGTCGACCGCACCTTCAACGCCGGCACCAAGATCGACTTCGCCACGGTCGATCGCCGCGACTTCACCTATCTGTACCGCGACGGCGACGGATTCGTGTTCATGGACACCACCGACTACGACCAGACCACGGTTCCGGCGAAGATCGTGGGCGACGCCGCCAACTTCATGCTCGAGAACCAGACGGTGACGATCGCCACGAACGAGGGGGAGCCGCTCTATGTCGAGCTGCCCGCCTCGGTCGTTCTCGAGGTGACCTACACCGAGCCCGGGCTGCAGGGCGACCGCTCGAGCGCGGGCACCAAGCCGGCGACGCTCGAGACCGGGTATGAAATGCAGGTGCCGCTCTTCCTCGAGACCGGCACCCGCGTGAAGGTCGACACCCGCACGGGTGACTACCTCGGCCGCGTCACCGACTAGGCGGCCACCCCTTCATGAGCGCACGCACCAAGTCGCGCAAACGCGCCCTCGACATCCTGTTCGGGGCCGATCTGCGCGAGCTGCCGATCGCCGGCCTGCTCGATGAGGAGGCCGGGCGCGCCGAGGCGACGCCCCAGCGCGAGTCGTCGTGGGCCTACGCGCGCGACATTGTCGAGGGGGTCGACTCGCACCTGGGCGATCTGGATGCCGTGATCCGCGCGCACGCGCAGGGCTGGCCCCTCGAGCGGATGCCCGTGCTGGATCGGGCGCTCGCCCGCATCGGCGCGTGGGAGATCCTGTACAACGACGAGGTCCCCGATGGCGTGGCGATCTCCGAGGCGGTCGAACTCGCGTCGCTGCTCAGCACCGAGGACTCCGCGGGGTTCCTGAACGGGCTGCTCGGGGCGATCGCGCGGGATGCGGCCGCGTCGCCGAGCGTGTTGCCCGGTGTGCCGTCGGACGGGAACGCACCGGACTCGGACGAGCCCGCCTAGCTGTCGCGTCGACCGCCTGGGCGGTCCCCGGGGTCGCCCTCGATCGTCGCGAGCCGCTCGAGCGCGCCGAGGGCGTCGCGCAACGTCGCCACTTCGTGCGGGTCGAGGCGTGCCAGGAGGTCCGCGAGCAGTTCGGCCCGGTAGGAGCGGGCGCGCAGCACCTGGTGCTCGCCCGCCTCCGTGACGCTGATCAGGATCGACCGGCCGTCGCGGGTATCCGGTTCGCGGCGCACCAGGCCGCGTCGTTCGAGATCTCGCAGGGTGCGCGTCATGGTCGGGGCGCTGACGAACTCCAGCTGAGCCAGCGTGCCCGGGCGGATGGGGCCGGAGCGGTAGATGGTCGCGAGGGCGTTCAGGTGGCCCTGGCCGAGCCCCTGGGTCGCGGCGAGCATCCGGCGATTCGTACGCCCGATCGCGAACGAGAGCCCCCGCGCCAGTTCGGCGAGAGCGGCATCGTCGGGGGCGGACATGCTCCGAGGATAACGTCACGGCCCACCCCGCCCGCGGTGCGGCCGTGGCGCCGACACGACGTCGGGCCCACGGCCGCGGTGCACGCCCTGCGGCCGCCACCCGCGTCGTCGCCCGACACCGTGCCGCCACCCGCGTCGTCACCCGACACCGTGCGCGCCGGCTCGGAGGTGTCGGGCGCGTGCCCGAGCCCAGGGGAGCCGTGGACCGCGCCGCGGCGCGCACGGGCGTCCGCCTCCGCCCCGCCGGCGGCTGCTAAGCTGAAGCAAATAGACATCCTTTAAGTCCGTCCGGAGAGGCGGGGAAGGAGGTCAGGATGGCTGCACGAACCGTGCTGCAGCAGGCTGACATCACGCGGGCTCTCACCCGCATCGCTCACGAGATCCTCGAGTCGAACCATGGTTCCTCGGATCTGGTCCTCCTCGGCATCCCGACCCGCGGGGTGCTGCTCGCCGAACGCATCGGCGCCGTGCTCGACGAGCTCGAACCGGGCGCGCCCGATGGCGAGGCCCGCGTCGGCGCCCTCGACGTCACGATGTACCGCGACGATCTCGGCCGTCAGCCCACGCGCACGCCGAGTCCCACCCGCGTGCCGTCGCAGGGCATCGACGGCAAGACCGTCGTGCTGGTGGATGACGTGCTCTACTCGGGGCGCACGATCCGGGCCGCCCTCGACGCGATCAGCGATCTCGGCCGGCCGCGTGCGGTGCGCCTGGCGGTGTTGGTCGACCGCGGCCATCGGGAGTTGCCGATCCGCGCCGACTTCGTGGGCAAGAACCTGCCGACGGCACGGGGCGAGCGCATCTACGTGAAGCTGCGCGAGACCGACGGTCAGGATCTCGTGGCGATCTCGGGGGAGGACGCATGAGGCACCTGCTCTCGGTGCGCGACCTCGACCGGACGGCCGCGATCGGCATCCTCGATCTCGCCGAGGACATGGCGGAGGTCGCGACCCGGGCGGTCCCGAAGCTGCCGACCCTGCGCGGCCGCACCGTCGCCAATCTGTTCTTCGAGGACTCGACGCGCACCCGGCTGAGCTTCGAAGCCGCCGCCAAACGGCTCAGCGCCGACGTGATCACGTTCAGCGCCAAGGGCTCGAGCGTCTCGAAGGGCGAGTCGCTGAAGGACACCGCGCAGACGATCGCCGCCATGGGGATCGATGCGGTCGTCCTGCGGCACAGCGCCTCGGGGGCGGCCCGGGTGCTGGCCGACAGCGGCTGGATCGATGCCGCCGTGGTCAACGCGGGCGACGGCACGCACGAGCATCCCACCCAGGGCCTGCTCGACGCGTACACGATCCGCAAGACGCTGCACGGCTCAGCGGCGCGCGGCCGGGACCTCGACGGCCTGCGGGTGACGATCGTGGGTGACATCCTGCACTCCCGGGTCGCGCGCTCGAACGTGTGGCTGCTGCAGACGCTCGGGGCGAGCGTGCACCTGGTCGGTCCCGAGACGCTGCTGCCTCTCGGCGTCGGCGCCTGGCCGGTGACAAGCGGGACGGATCTCGACGCCGCTCTGGCCGAGAAGCCGGATGTCGTCATGATGCTGCGCGTGCAGAGCGAGCGGATGCACGCCGCCTACTTCCCGCACGAGCGCGAGTACGCCCGCCAGTGGGGGCTCGACGATGCACGGCTGGCCCGGCTCGCCCCCGATACGATGATCATGCACCCCGGCCCGATGAACCGCGGGCTCGAGATCTCGTCGGCCGCCGCCGACTCGGCACGCTCGGTCGTGCTCGATCAGGTCAGCAACGGGGTGTCGATCCGGATGGCGGTCTTGTACTTGGTTCTCAGCGGAAGCGGTCCCGAGGCCGGCATCGCATCCGCGGGAGGCGCATCGTGAACATCCTGATCACCGGCGCGACCCTGCCCGACGGCACGACGAGCGACCTGCTGGTGGAGCACGGCGTCATCACCGGCCGTGGCACCGGGCTCACGAAGGCGGGAGCGACCGTCATCGACGCCTCCGGGCTTCAGGCGCTTCCGGGTCTCGTCGACCTTCACACGCATCTACGCGAGCCGGGCTTCGAGCAGAGCGAGACGGTGCTCACCGGTTCGCGCGCGGCCGCAGCGGGCGGGTTCACCGCCGTGCACGCCATGGCCAACACCTCGCCGGTGGCCGACACGGCGGGGGTGGTCGAGCAGGTCGCGTCGCTCGGCGAGCAGCACGGCTACGTCACGGTGCGACCGATCGGGGCCGTCACCGTCGGGCTGGCAGGGGAGCGACTCAGCGAGATCGGCGCCATGGCGCAG
This sequence comes from Lysinimonas soli, assembly GCF_042655435.1. Lineage (NCBI taxonomy): Bacteria > Bacillati > Actinomycetota > Actinomycetes > Micrococcales > Microbacteriaceae > Lysinimonas > Lysinimonas soli. The sequence goes on along the minus strand of NZ_JBHSMG010000001.1, from coordinate 1,131,714 downwards.
TCGCGGGCCGCCGTTCGCGTGTTCAGCGACGACGGCCGGTGCGTCTCGGATGCCCTTCTGATGCGCCGCGCCCTGGAGTACGTGAAGACCTTCGGCGGCGTCATCGCCCAGCACGCGCAGGAGCCGCGCCTCACCGAGGGTGCGCAGATGAACGAGGGCGTGCTGAGTTCGGAGCTCGGGCTCCCGGGCTGGCCCGCCGTCGCCGAGGAGGCGATCATCGCCCGCGACGTGCTGCTCGCGCAGCATGTCGGCGCCCGGCTGCACGTCTGCCACCTCTCGACGGCCGGCAGCGTCGAGGTGGTGCGCTGGGCCAAGGCACGGGGGATCGCCGTGACCGCCGAGGTGACCCCGCACCATCTGCTGCTGGACGAGCAGCTGGCCAGCGGCTACGACGCCCGGTTCAAGGTGAATCCGCCGCTCCGACGGGCGGAGGACGTGCTCGCGCTGCGCGCGGCTCTCGCCGAGGGCGTCATCGACATCGTCGCGACCGATCACGCCCCGCATCCGGTCGAGACCAAGGAATGCGCGTGGCAGGAGGCCAGCTTCGGCATGGTGGGGCTCGAGAGCGCCCTCAGCGTCGTGCAGGCGGCCGTGGTCGACAGCGGACAGCTGAGCTGGGCCGATGTCGCGCGGGTGCTGTCGATCGCGCCGGCGGCGATCGGCCGGCTGGCGGGCTACGACGCGCCTCTGACGGTCGGCGCGCCCGCCAACCTGACCCTCTACGACCCGAGCGTGCGGCGCGCGTTCGGCGTCGAGCTGCTGCGCGGCAAGGGCGTCAACTCCCCGTACCTCGGCCGACGGCTGCCCGGCCGCGTCGTCGCGACGGTGCACCGCGGGGTGCCCACCGTGCTCGACGGCGAACTGCGAGCCCCTGAGGAGGTGGTGGGCCATGGATAGGGTCGTTCCCGGCCTGATCGTCGCGGCGTTCCTCGTGCTGGTCTTCGGATTGATGGCGATCGGATGGCGCACCCGCCGTCGCCGCCAGGCCGATGTCGTCGGGCTCGCGCCCGTCCCACCCGGAAGCGCGACTGCGCTGCTCACCGAGGACCTGCTCTACGTCGCCACGACGCGCGCCGATTCCCCGCTCGACCGCATCGCGGTGGCGGGCCTGGGCTTCCGTTCGCGCGCCGTGCTGACGGTGACGGCCGCGGGAATCGAACTGCGACTCGCGGCGCAGCAGCCTGGGTTCATCCCGGTGACCGCGCTCGAGGGCGTCGGCCGGGCCACCTGGACGATCGACCGGGTCGTCGGCAACGACGGGCTGGTGTTCGTGCGCTGGAGCGCACCGGCAGAAGCCACCGGGAGCCCCGAAGCACCCGGTGCCCGCACCTCTCTCGACAGCTACTTCCGCTCCGCCGACCCCGCGGCACTCGTCGCCGCGATCACGGAGCTCATCCCCACGACGGCGGGAGCCGAGGCATGACCACATCCGACCCCGCGGTGCTCGTCCTGGAAGACGGCACCCGCTACCACGGCCACGCCTACGGCGCCCGCGGCCGCACCCTCGGCGAGGCGGTCTTCGCGACCGGCATGACGGGCTATCAAGAGACCCTGACCGACCCGAGCTACGCGGGCCAGATCGTCGTCATGACGGCGCCGCACATCGGCAACACCGGTATGAACGACGAGGACCCCGAATCGCGCCGCATCTGGGTGTCGGGCTATGTCGTGCGCGACCCCTCGCGCGTGGTGAGCAGCTTCCGGGCCAAGCGCAGCCTCGACAGCGAGCTCGAGGCCAACGGCATCGTCGGCATGAGCGGCATCGACACGCGTGCCGTGACCCGGCGGCTGCGCGACGCGGGCGCCATGCGCGCCGGGGTGTTCTCGGGACCGGATGCAGGACTCAGCCCCGACGAGCAGCTCGCCCTGGTGCGCAGTGCGCCCGAGATGGCCGGCCTCAACCTCTCGGCCGAGGTCTCGGTGCCCGCCGAGACGGTGACGCCGGCGGTCGGCGAGCGTCTTGGCAACCTCGCGGTGCTCGACCTCGGCGTCAAGCAGTCCACGGTCGACAACCTGGCGCGCCGCGGCTTCGAGGTGCACGTGCTGCCGCAGGACGTCACGCTCGAGCAGCTGCTCGCCATCCATCCGGTCGCCGCCTTCTACTCGAACGGGCCCGGTGACCCCGAGGCATCGGACTCGCACGTGGCGCTGCTGCGCGGCATCCTGGATGCCGGCCTTCCCTTCTTCGGCATCTGCTTCGGCAACCAGCTGCTCGGCCGCGCCCTCGGCCTTGGCACCTACAAGCTGCCGTTCGGGCACCGCGGCATCAACCAGCCGGTGCTCGACAAGGAGACCGGCCGGGTCGAGATCACCGCCCACAACCACGGCTTCGCGGTCGACGCGCCTCTCGAGGGCATCATCGAGAGCCCCAACGGCTACGGGCGGCTCGAGGTGAGCCACATCGGACTCAACGACCGCGTGGTCGAGGGGCTCAAGGCCCTCGACATCCCGGCGTTCTCGGTGCAGTACCACCCCGAGGCGGCCGCAGGGCCGCACGACGCCAACTACCTCTTCGACCGGTTCCGTGACATGGTCGTCGCCCAGCAGGCCCAGCAGAAGGACGCCACGAACTAGTGCCCAAGCGTGCAGACATCCACAGCGTTCTCGTGATCGGATCCGGTCCGATCGTGATCGGCCAGGCGGCCGAGTTCGACTACTCCGGCACCCAGGCCTGTCGTGTGCTCCGCGACGAGGGCGTGCGCGTGATCCTGGTCAACCCGAACCCGGCGACGATCATGACCGACCCCGATTTCGCGGATGCCACCTACATCGAGCCGATCACCAACGAGGCGCTCGAGGCGATCATCGCCCTCGAGCGTCCGGATGCCGTGCTCCCCACGCTCGGCGGCCAGACCGCTCTCAACGCCGCGATCGCGCTCGACGAGGCCGGCATCCTGGCCAAGTACGGCGTCGAGCTGATCGGGGCCAAGGTCGAGGCGATCAAGAAGGGCGAAGACCGGCAGATCTTCAAGGAGCTGGTCATCGCCGCGGGTGCCGAGGTGGCGCGCAGCCACATCGCGCACAGCGTCGGCGAGGCCGTCGACTTCGCCGAGGATCTCGGCTACCCGCTGGTCATCCGGCCGAGCTTCACGATGGGCGGCCTCGGTTCGGGCTTCGCCTACGACCGTGGCGAGCTCGAGCGGATGGTCACCGACGGCCTGCACCAGTCGCCGACCCACGAGGTGCTGCTCGAGGAGTCGATCCTGGGTTGGAAGGAGTACGAGCTCGAGCTGATGCGCGACACGGCCGACAACACGGTCGTGGTGTGCTCGATCGAGAACGTCGACCCGGTCGGCGTGCACACCGGCGACTCGATCACGGTCGCCCCGGCGCTCACGCTGACCGACCGCGAGTTCCAGCGGCTGCGCGACATCGGCATCGACATCATCCGGGCGGTCGGGGTCGACACGGGCGGCTGCAACATCCAGTTCGCGGTCGATCCCGCCAACGGCCGGATCATCGTGATCGAGATGAACCCGCGCGTGTCGCGCTCGAGCGCGCTCGCCTCGAAGGCGACCGGATTCCCGATCGCCAAGATCGCGGCCAAGCTCGCGCTCGGCTACCGGCTCGACGAGATCCCGAACGACATCACCAAGGTGACGCCGGCGAGCTTCGAGCCCACCCTCGACTATATCGTCGTGAAGGTGCCGCGCTTCGCTTTCGAGAAGTTCCCCTCGGCGGATGCCACCCTCACCACCACGATGAAGAGCGTCGGCGAGGCCATGGCCATCGGCCGAAACTACTCGACAGCGCTGCAGAAGGCGCTGCGCTCGCTCGAGAAGCGGGGGAGCAGCTTCCACTGGGGCGAGGAGCGCCGCACGAAGGCGCAACTCATCGAGACCTCCCGCGTTCCCACCGACGGCCGCATCGTGACGGTGCAGCAGGCGTTGCGCAAGGGCGCGACGGTCGAGGAGCTGTTCGAGGCGACCAAGATCGACCCGTGGTTCCTCGACCAGATCGTGCTGATCAACGAGGTCGCGGCCGAGATCTCGGGCCTGCGCCCCTTCGATCGCTCGCTGTTCCTGCTGGCCAAGGACCACGGCTTCTCGGATGCCCAGATCGCCGAACTGCGCGGCCTCACCGAGCAGGAGGTGCGCAACGCCCGTTGGCAGCTTGGCGTTCGCCCGGTCTTCAAGACCGTCGACACCTGCGCCGGCGAGTTCCCCGCCCTCACCCCGTACCACTATTCGAGCTACGACCTCGAGACGGAGGTGCGTCCGAGCGACGCTCGCAAGGTCGTCATCCTCGGGTCCGGCCCGAACCGCATCGGGCAGGGGGTCGAGTTCGACTACTCCTGCGTGCACGCGAGCTTCGCACTGCACGACGCGGGCTTCGAGACGATCATGATCAACTGCAACCCCGAGACGGTCTCGACCGACTACGACACGAGCGACCGCCTGTACTTCGAGCCGCTCACCCTCGAGGACGTGCTCGAGGTCATCCACGCCGAGTCGCAGTCGGGCGAGCTCGTCGGCGTCATCGTGCAGCTCGGCGGCCAGACCGCGCTCGGGCTCGCCAAGGGGCTCGAGGCGGCCGGCGTGCCGATCCTGGGCACCTCGCCGAGCGCGATCGACCTGGCCGAGGAACGCGGCCTGTTCTCGAGGATCCTCGACGCGGCGCAGCTGCTCGCACCCAAGAACGGCACCGCGACCGACGCCCCCTCGGCGGTCGCGGTCGCGGAGTCGATCGGCTACCCCGTGCTCGTGCGCCCCAGCTACGTGCTGGGTGGCCGCGGCATGGAGATCGTCTACGACACCCCGGGGCTCGAGGACTACTTCGACCGGGTGCGCGAGCAGGCCATCATCGGCCCCGGCTCGCCCCTGCTGGTCGACCGCTTCCTCGACGATGCGCTCGAGATCGACATCGACGCCCTCTACGACGGCAACGAGCTCTACGTCGGCGGCATCATGGAGCACATCGAGGAGGCGGGCGTTCACTCCGGAGACTCGGCTTGCACCCTGCCGCCCGTGACGCTGGGGCGGGACGTCATCGACCAGGTGGTCGTCGCGACCCGCAAGATCGCCGAGGGCATCGGCGTGCGCGGGCTGCTCAACGTGCAGTTCGCGATCGGCGCGGGCATCCTCTACGTGCTCGAGGCCAATCCGCGCGCCTCGCGCACCGTGCCGTTCGTGTCGAAGGCGCTCGGCATCCCGCTCGCCAAGGCGGCCTCGCTCATCATGGTGGGCCGCAGCATCCGCGAGCTCGTCGCCGACGGCATGCTGCCGGCCGCCGACGGGGCACATGTGCCGCTCGACTCGCCGGTCTCGGTCAAGGAAGCGGTGCTGCCGTTCAAGCGCTTCCGCACCCGCGAGGGCCAGGTGGTCGACTCGGTGCTCGGTCCCGAGATGCGCTCGACCGGCGAGGTCATGGGCATCGACGCCGACTTCCCCCGCGCGTTCGCGAAGAGTCAGGATGCCGCCTACGGCGGGCTGCCCGACTCCGGCACGGTCTTCGTCTCGGTCGCCGACCGCGACAAGCGGGCGATCGTGCTGCCGATGCTGCGGATGTCGCAGCTCGGCTTCGACATCGTGGCGACCGAGGGAACCGCCGAGGTGCTCGCGCGCAACGGCATCCCGGCCAGGACGGTACGCAAGTACTTCATGGGACAGGCCGCCGAGGGGGAGCCGACCATCGTCGACCTGATCAATGCGGGCAAGATCGACATCGTGATCAACACGCCGAGCGGCCGCAGCGCCCGGGCCGACGGCTTCGAGATCCGCACGGCCACGGTCGCGGCCGACAAACCGCTGTTCACGACGATCGCGCAGGTCGGCGCGGCGGTCGCCTCCTTCGAGGTGCACCGCGGCGAGATGCGGGTGCGCAGCCTGCAGGACTACGCCGCCGACCGAGCCGCGCGCCTGGCGGCCTCGTGACGGCGGCCGTGCGGCACGATCCTCGACCAGGATTCGGCGACCGGCTCTCGGCCGTGTTCACCGCATGGGGACAGCTCTGCGTGGGAATCGATCCGCACGCCGCGCTGCTCGAAGCCTGGGGTCTGCCGGATTCGGCGGCGGGGGCGCGTGAGTTCGGGCTGCGCGTCGTGGAGGCCTCGGTCGACCGAGCCGGAATCGTGAAGCCCCAGATCGCCTTCTACGAACGTCACGGAGCCGCCGGATACGCCGCGCTCGAGGAGGTGCTCGCCGCGGCGCGGGCCGCGGGTCTGCTGGTGATCGCCGACGTCAAGCGCGGAGACCTCGGCACGAGCGTCGACGCCTATGCAGACGCGTGGCTCATGCCCGGGTCGCCGCTCGAGGCGGACGCCATGACGGTGGTCGCCTACCAGGGCCTCGGTTCGCTCGACGGGGTCATCGACCGAGCCGAGCGCTTCGGCAAGGGGCTCTTCGTGCTCGCCGCCACCTCGAATCCCGAGGCGAAGCTCACGCAGACCGCACGACGCGCCGACGGCCTCTCGGTCGCGGCCGGTGTCGTCGCCGATGTCGCCGCCCGCAATGCCGGCCTGTCGACCGCGGCCCTCGGGTCGGTCGGCGTGGTCGTCGGCGCGACGATCGCGCTGTCGGAGTTCGGGATCGGCACGGAAGCCCTGAGCGGCATGCCGGTGCTCGCTCCCGGCTTCGGGCACCAGGGAGCGCGGATCGCGCAGCTGCCGGAGCTGTTCGGGAGCGAGGCGCAGAATGTCCTGGTGAGTGCATCGCGCAGCATCCTGTCGGCAGGCCCCGCCGGGCTGGCCGGGGCGATCGATGCCCACGTCGCCGAGGTGGCCGCATGCCGCGCGTGACGCCTCCCGATGTCGACCGGGCCGCCGCCGCCCGCGCCGCGGTCGCCGCGCGGCGAGCTCGCGCCGCGGTGAAGCAGTCGGTGGCCGCGCGGGAACGACGGGCCCTCGACGTGGCCGAGTCGGCCTGGGCGGGCGAGCCGACGGCCCCCGAGGCGACGCTGCGGGTGCGCGAGCTGCTCATGAGCATTCCGAGCCTCGGCCCCACACGCGCCGACCGCGTGATGGCGCTGCTCGGAATCGCCGGTTCGAAGCGCGTGGGCGGCCTGGGAGTGCGCCAGCGCACGAAACTGCGGGACTACCTGCTCGGCCGCGAGGGCCGGGGCCAGCTGCCGACCAGCAGGCTCGTGGTGCTCGCCGGCCCCACCGCGGTCGGCAAGGGAACTGTGTCGCGCTACATCCGCGAGCACTACCCGAACGTGCTGTTGAGCATCTCTGCCACCACGCGACCGCCTCGGGCCGGCGAGGTCGACGGCGAGCACTACTACTTCGTCAGCGACGCCGAGTTCGACGACATGATCGCGCGCGGCGAGTTCCTGGAGTGGGCGACCGTGCACAACGCCTGGCGCTACGGCACGCCCCGTCCGCCGATCGATGCCGCCCTGGCCGACGGCAGGAGCGTGCTGCTCGAGATCGATCTGCAGGGGGCACGGGCCGTCCGTGGAGCCATGCCGGAGGCGCTCCTGGTGTTCCTGCTGCCGCCCAGCTGGGAGGAATTGGTGCGCCGCCTGGTCGGTCGGGGTACCGAATCGCCCGAGGAACAGGCCCGCAGACTCGAGACCGCGAAGGTCGAATTACGTGCCCAGGACGAGTTCGATGTCAAGATCGTCAACCGCGAAGTCGGCCAAGCGGCCGCCGAGGTCGTAGAATTGCTCGCAGTGCCCTGATCCGAGCGGATCGGGCGTTCACGCTTTGCGGTCGTTCGACCGCCATCTTCCCCGTGCCGCATACCGCGGTGCCTCGCGAACAGTCCAGGAGGACCCCATGGCCGACAAGTTCAGCGGAATCATCGACCCGCCCATCGACGAGCTGCTCTCGCGTGTCGACTCGAAGTACCAGCTGGTGATCTTCGCCTCCAAGCGCGCCCGCCAGATCAACGACTACTACGCCGATCTGCACGAGGGCTCGTTGTTCGACAACGTCGGCCCCCTGGTCGACTCGACGATCGACGACAAGCCGCTGTCGGTGGCCCTGCGCGAGATCAACGAGGACAAGCTCGTCCTGACGCCGCTCGAGCCCGTCGCGGAGTAACCCCACCCGGAGCGCGCGCATGAACGTCGTCGTCGGCATCACCGGCGGCATCGCGGCCTACAAGGCAGTCAACGTCGTGCGCGCATTCGTGCTCGCCGGTCACGACGTGCACGTCGTCGCGACGAACGCCGCATTGCGCTTCATCGGCCGGCCGACCCTCGAGGCGATCAGCCGCAATCCGGTGCATTCGGAGCTCTACGAGGGCGTCGCCGAGGTGCGGCACGTGGCCATTGGACAGGCGGCCGAGTTGATCGTGGTCGCCCCGGCGACCGCGAACACGATCGCGAAGATCGCGGCGGGCCTGGCCGACGACCTTCTCGGCAACACGATCCTCGCCTCCAAGGCGCCGCTCGTGCTCGCGCCCGCGATGCACACCGAGATGTGGCTGAATCCGGCCACCGTGGCCAACGTCGCCCTGTTGCGAGGGCGCGGCGTGCGGATCGTGGGGCCGGCCAGCGGTCAGCTCACCGGGTCCGACTCCGGGCCGGGGCGCATGGCCGAGCCCGAGGTGATCGTGGCCGAGGCGCTCGCCTCCACGGCGCCGCAGGATCTGGCCGGGCGCCGCATCCTCGTGACCGCCGGGGGCACGCGCGAGCCGCTCGATCCAGTGCGCTTCATCGGTAACCGCTCCAGCGGAAAGCAGGGCGTCGCCCTGGCACGTGCCGCAGCCGACCGTGGCGGCGAGGTGACCTTGATCGTGGCGAATCTCGACGACGGCGTGCTCGAACCGCTCAGCCCCGGTATCGCCGTCCAGCACGTGTCGACCACCCTCGAACTGCAGGAGGCGACTCTGCTCGCAGCGGGAACGGCCGATCTGATCATCATGGCCGCGGCCGTGGCCGACTACCGACCGCAGACGGTCGCCGCCGGCAAGATCAAGAAGGAGACCCAGGGCGACACGCTCGAGCTGAAGCTCGTCAAGAATCCCGACATCCTCCACGAGCTGACCGGCGCGCGCCACGACGGCCAGGTGATCGTCGGCTTCGCCGCCGAGACCGAACCGGATCGGGATGCCCTGCTGGCACTCGGGGCGGCCAAGGCGGCGCGCAAAGGCGTCGACTATCTCGTCGTCAACAGGGTCGGCTGGACCGAGACGTTCGGCAAGGACGAGAACGTCGTCATCGTGCTCGATGCCACGGGACGTAATGTAACGGAGGCCGAGGGCAGCAAGTCATCGGTCGCCGACCGTATCCTCGACGTGGTGCGCTGACTCGCGCTCCGCCCACCGACCGAACAGGCAACCGTGAGCTCTGCACTGCGGCTCTTCACCTCGGAATCCGTCACCGAGGGGCATCCCGACAAGATCTGCGACCAGATCAGCGACTCGATCCTCGACGCCCTGCTCTCGGTCGACCCCCGCGCGCGGGTCGCCGTCGAGACGCTCGTGACCACGGGGCTCGTGCACGTCGCGGGCGAGGTGACGACGAACGGCTACGTCGACATCCCCTCGATCGTGCGCAAGCGGATCACCGACATCGGCTACGACTCGTCCGACGTGTGGTTCGACGGCCGTTCCTGCGGCGTCTCGATCTCGATCGGCGGTCAGTCGCCCGACATCGCGCAGGGCGTCGACGACGCCTTCGAGACCCGTGAGGGCAGCAGCTTCGACGAACTCGACAAGCAGGGTGCCGGCGACCAGGGCATCATGTTCGGGTACGCGACGAATGAGACCGCGACCCTGATGCCGTTGCCGATCTGGCTCGCGCACCGCATGTCCGAGCGCCTGGCCGAGGTGCGGCACGCGGACCTCGTCGACTACCTGCGCCCCGACGGGAAGACGCAGGTCACCGTCGGCTACGACGGCGCCGTCCCGCGGACGGTCGAGACGGTCGTGGTGTCGACCCAGCACTCGCCGAAGGTGAGCACCGAGCAGCTGCGGTCCGAGGTCGAGGAGCTCGTCATCCGCCCGGTTCTCAACCGGATCGACCTGCCGTCCGCCGATGCACGCGTGCTGATCAACCCGACCGGCCGCTTCGAGATCGGCGGCCCGCAGGGCGACGCCGGCCTCACGGGCCGCAAGATCATCGTCGACACCTACGGCGGCGCCGCCCGGCACGGGGGAGGGGCCTTCAGCGGCAAGGACCCGTCCAAGGTCGACCGCTCGGCCGCCTACGCCCTGCGCTGGGTCGCCAAGAACGTCGTCGCGGCGGGCCTCGCCGACCGCCTCGAGGTGCAGGTGGCCTACGCGATCGGCACGGCCTCCCCGGTCGGGCTCTACGTCGAGAGCTTCGGCACGGCGCACCTGCCCGAGGAGCGCATCATCGAGGCGATCCGCGAGGTCTTCGACCTGCGTCCGGCAGCCATCGTCCGCGACCTCGATCTGCTGCGGCCGATCTACGCGCAGACCGCGAGCTACGGACACTTCGGCCGAGAACTCCCCGACTTCAGCTGGGAGAAGACCGACCGCGTCGACGCAGTGCGTGCCGCCGCCGGGTTCTGACGTGCCGGCCGCGCGGATCGCACGGATCCTGGTGGACTCGCCGCTGCCGCAGTTGGACCGACTGCTCGATTACCGCATCCCCGAGGGGATGGACGGGATCGTGCCGGGGGTGCGGGTGACGGTACCGCTTCGCTCCGCCGGCCGTGTGGCCGAGGGTTTCGTCGTCGAGCTGAGCTCGCAGCAGGACTTCCCCGGCCCGCTCAGCGACATCGCCGCGCTCGCCTCGGCGGTGCCGATCCTGCGGCCCGAGGTGTGGGCCCTGGCGCGCGCCGTGGCCGACCGCGCGGCCGGTTCGGCCGGTGACGTGCTGCGTCTTGCGATCCCGCCGCGCCAGGTGCGGGTCGAGAAGGCGTGGCTCGCGCGCGGCCGCGAGCCGGAACGCGCGCCGATCGCGGCTCCCGCGCTGGAGGGCTATCCGGATGCGGTGACGGAGGCGCTCGAGGCCGATGAGCGCCTGGTGCTCGGGGTGGATCCCGGAGTCACCGAGCTCGGCGACGGTGTCTGGGTCGGCCGCTGGGCGGTCACGCTGGCCCGGGTGGCGGCGCGGGTCGTCGCGGCCGGGCGTTCGGCGATCGTCGTGGCACCCGACTACCGCGATCAGGAGCAGCTCGCCGCCGCTCTCGCGCCGCTGCTGCCCGCGGATGCCGTGGTGCGCCTGGATGCCCGCCAATCGAATCCCGACCGCTACCGAGGCATCCTGCGGGCGCTGGGACAGAACCCCGTCGTGCTGCTGGGCAACCGCTCGGTCGTCTACGCCCCCGCGGCTCGACTCGGCCTGATCGCGATCTGGAACGACGGCGACCCGCTGCTGGGCGAGCCGCTTGCACCCTACGTTCACGCCCGGGACGCCGCCCTCATCCGGCAGGAGCAGCAGGGCGGCGCGTTGGTGATCGCGGGCCACACCCGCACGACCGAGGCCGAACGCCTCGTCGAGCTCGGCTACCTGCGGGAACTCGGCCCGACGCGCCCCCGTCGCTCGCGGGTCATCCCCACCGCCAACATCCCGGCACAGGACCGCCTGGCGGCGCAGGCGCGCATCCCGTCGATCGCCTGGCGCGAAGCGCGCGCGGGCTCCCAGACCGGTCCCGTACTCGTGCAGGTGGCCCGCCCCGGCTATGCGCCGGGTCTGCGATGCGGGGACTGCGGCGCGTCCGCCCGTTGCCGGGTGTGCGACGGTCCGCTGCATCAGAGCCGGCGCGGCGGAATCCCCAGCTGCTCCTGGTGCGGCGCCCCGGAAGCCTCGTGGCGGTGCACCAACTGCCAGTCGACGCGTCTGCGGCCGGCGGGAGCGGGCGCCAGCCGCACGGCCGACGAGCTCGGGCGGGCGTTCCCCGGGGTGCGCGTGATCGTCGCCGACGGCGAGCGCGCGATCCAGGCCGTCGACGCGAAGCCGGCGATCGTGGTCGCGACCCGAGGGGCCGAGCCGATCGCCGCGGGCGGCTATCGCGCGGTCCTTCTGCTGGACGGCGAACGGATGGTGGCGCGCGAGACCCTGCGCGTCGGCGAGGACTGCCTGCGCTGGTGGTCGGATGCCGCGTCCCTCGCGGCCGACGACGCCCCCGTCGTGCTCGTGGGGGTCGGAGGCGCGCTCGCCTCCGCCATGGTGACAGGGCGTCAGGCCGAGTACGCGCGCGCCGAACTGGCGGATCGACGCCTGCTGCGCTTTCCACCGGCCGCTCGGGTCGCGACGCTGCAGGGGACGCCGGAGGCGGTCGCCGCCGCCCTCAGCGCCCTTCCCGCGGAGGTGGATCCGGTCGGCACGACCGAGGTCGACGGGCGAGCGCGGGCCATCGTCCGCTTCGACTACGCGCACGGCGCCGAGGTCGCGGCCGTCGTCCGCTCCGAGATCATCCGGCAGGCCACGATGCGCCGCAAACCCGTGCCGGGTCAGGTGCGACGTGGCCGTCAGCCGCTGCCGCTGCGGGCGCGATTCGACGATCCCGAGCCCTTCGCCGAGTGAGCCGGCGGCTGGGCGGCCGCGCGCTCGGCGGCAGGGCGGCGGCGCCCGCCCCGGCGAGCTTGACAGAATCGACGGGTGCCCCCACTCCGGATCGTCTTCGCGGGAAGCCCCGCCGCCGCCGTGCCCAGCCTGCGACGACTGCTCGATGGCCCGCACGAGGTGGTCGCGGTGGTCACCCGCGAGGACTCGCCGCAGGGGCGCAAACGGGTCATGACCTCGACGCCGGTGGCTCTCGAGGCGGAGGCCGCCGGCGTTCCGGTGATCCGCGCGAATCGGCTCGCCCCGGTGACCGAGCAGCTGCGCGCCCTCGATCCCGATCTCGGCGTGATCGTGGCGTACGGCGGCATCATTCGCGAGCCGCTGCTGGGCGCCCCGCGTCTGGGCTGGATCAACCTGCACTTCTCGTTGCTGCCCCGATGGCGCGGGGCTGCGCCGGTGCAGCGGGCGATCATGGCCGGCGATGTCGAGACCGGCGCCGCCGTCTTCCGACTCGTGCCCGAGCTCGATGCCGGCGAGGTCTACGCCACTGTCCGCCGTCCGATCGGCGCGCACGAGACCGCGGGACATCTGCTGCAGTCCCTGGCCGAGTCGGGGGCGCAGCTGCTGGCCGGGGTGGTCGACGATCTGGCCGGGGGCGCCGCCGTCGCGACGGTTCAGCAGGGCGAGGTGACCCTGGCCCCGAAGCTGACCCAGGCCGACGGGCGGATCGACTGGGCAGCGTCGGCGGTGGCGGTGGATGCCCGGATTCGGGGTACGACACCCGAGCCGGGCGCCTTCACCGAGCTCGGCGACGAGCGAATCAAGGTGCTCGACGCGCTGATCGCGCACGACGCGCCGCAGCTCGATCCGGGTCGGGTCGAGCTGCGCGCCGGCCGGCTGCTCGTGGGCACGGCGAGCGACCCGGTGCAGCTCGTGACGGTGCAACCCGCGGGCCGGCGTGCCATGCCGGCCGCGGACTGGTGGCGAGGGCGTCCCGCCGGCGCCGCGGTCGTCGCCTCGTGAGCGGCCCGCGCATCCAGCCGGCTCGCCGGATCGCGTACGAGGTGATCCGCGCCGTGCACGACAGCGATGCCTACGCCAACCTCCTGCTTCCGCTGAAGCTCGCGATCGCGCGCCTGAGCGAGGCGGATGCCGGCCTGGCCACCGAGTTGAGCTACGGCACCCTGCGCCGGCAGGGCTACTACGACCGCATCATCGCCTTGGCAAGCGGTCGCCCCCTCGACCGGCTCGACCCCGAAGTTCTCGACGCGCTGCGGCTGGGGGTGCATCAGCTGATCGGCATGCGGGTCGCCGCGCACGCGGCGGTCGACGAATCGGTGGCGCTCGTCGCCGCCTCCGGCAAGCGCTCGGCGACCGGGTTCGCCAACGGGGTGCTCCGTACGATCTCCCGCACGCCTCCCGAGGGCTGGCGCGAGCGCCTGCTCGACGGGCTCGTCGGCGATGAGCGGCTCGCGGTCGAGCACGCGCATCCGCTCTGGGTCGTCGAGGCCTTCCGCGCGGCACTGGCGGAGGAGGGCCGGGCCGACGAGCTGGAACAGCTGCTCGAGGCCGACAACCGGGCACCGCAGGTCAGCCTGGTCGCCCTTCCCGGGCTCGCCGTGCCGCACGACGTCGGCGAGCCGGGCGGCGTCTCGCCGATCGCGGCACGCAGCGCGGGGGGCGACCCGGCCGGCAATCCCATCGTCGCCTCCGGTCGTGCCCGCGTGCAGGACGAGGGCTCGCAGCTGGCCGCGCTCGCCCTGACCCGGGCGCGGCCCGTCCGTGCCGGCGAACGCTGGCTCGACCTGTGCTCGGGTCCCGGCGGCAAGGCCGCGGTCCTGGCCGCGGAAGCGCGGCTCGGGGGAGCGAGTCTGCTTGCCAACGAACTCGTGCCCACCCGCGCGCGCCTGGTGCGCAATGCGCTGGCGGTCTTCGACCCGCCACCACCGGTCGTCGAAGGCGATGGGCGGCGATTCTCGGCCGGCGCCGAGCGGTTCGATCGCATCCTGCTCGACGCGCCGTGCACCGGTCTCGGCGCGCTGCGCCGGCGTCCGGAGGCGCGCTGGCGCAAGGCGCCCGGCGATGTCGCGCAACTACGCGTGCTGCAGGGCGAGCTGCTGGACTCGGCCGTCGCTGCGCTCGCACCGGGCGGACTCATCGCCTACGTGACGTGCTCGCCGCACCTGAGCGAGACGGTCGAGGTGATCTCGGGAGCGCTGGCGCGGCATCCGGGTCTCGAGCGGGTCGACACCCCGGCGGTGCTGTCCCGGATCGCGACCCGCGAACTCGGGCTGCCGCCGGTCGCGCACGCACAGCTCTGGCCGCACCGCCATGGCACCGACGCCATGTTCATCCAGCTGCTCGCTAGGGTGACTTCGTGACCGTGCGCATCAACCCGAGCATCCTGAGCGCCGATTTCGTGAACATGCAGACCGCGGTCGAGGCGATCGCCACCGCCGACGCGGTGCACGTCGACGTCATGGACAACCACTTCGTGCCCAACCTGACCTTCGGCCCCGAGATGGTCCGGCGGGTGCAGGCCGTCTCGCCGGTACCGCTCGACGTGCACCTGATGATCACGGATGTCGACCGCTGGGCCCCGGGCTACGCCGAGCTGGGTGCGTTCTCGGTGACGTTCCACGCCGAGGCCACCGACGACCCGGTGGGCCTCGCCCGCCTGCTGCGGTCGATCGGATCGCGTGCCGGGCTCGCGGTCAAGCCCGGCACCCCCATCGAGCCTTATCTCGAGTTGCTTCCCGAATTCGACCAGCTGCTCGTGATGACGGTCGAACCGGGGTTCGGCGGCCAGAGCTTCATGACCGAGGTGCTGCCCAAGGTGTCGGCGGTGCGCTCGGTGGCCGACACGGCGGGGCTCGACATCTGGGTGCAGGTCGACGGCGGTGTCGCCATCGACACGATCGCTCAGGCCGCCGAGGCGGGTGCCGACACCTTCGTCGCCGGCTCGAGCGTGTTCGGCGCCGCCGACCCCGGTCTCGCCATCGCGGGGCTGCGCGCCGCCGCAGCCACCCACGCGCACTGAGCACGTGATCCGGCGGTCCTGACCCGCCCGCCCGAGTCTGGTTGACTGGTCACATGACCGACGAGAACAGCCAGCAGAGCCCGTCCGACGAGACGAAGCGCAAGTTCCGCGAGGCCCTCGAGCGCAAGAAGCAGCAGGGCGAGACCCGCATGGCGGCCCCCGGCGGCGAGTCCTCCGTTCACGGGGTGCACGGCAAGGCCGGCAACCGTCGCGAGTTCCGCCGCAAGAGCAGCTGACCCCGCCGACCGGCTAACGTGGTTCGGCAGCCTTTTTCGAACGAACGGTGGTTTACGCGTGGCGACTGACAAGACCAAGCCCGAGATCGACTTCATCGAGGGCGAGGCGCCGGCCGATCTGGTGATCACCGACCTCGAGATCGGCGAGGGCGCCGAGGCGACCCCCGGGGCGACCGTCGACGTGCACTACGTCGGCGTCGACTTCGAGACCGGCGAGGAGTTCGACTCCAGCTGGGGGCGCGGCGAGTCGATCCAGTTCCCGCTCAACGGACTGATCCGCGGCTGGCAGGAGGGTATCCCGGGCATGAAGGTCGGCGGCCGCCGCCAGCTCGTGACCCCGCCCGCCTACGCCTACGGACCCGTCGGCGGCGGACACCGGCTCTCGGGCCGCACGCTCGTCTTCGTCATCGACCTGCTCGCGGTCCGCTAGCGCGTCGAGCCGCTCGGCTCGCTCCAGGGCAGGGTCAGTGCGGTGGCGCTCTCACCCGGCTCGAGTCCCGTGGGCGGGATGACGAGGATGCCGTTCGACTCGGCGAGGCCCCGCATCATCCCCGATCCGACGCGCTCCGCCAGGACTGCGACGCCGCCAACCGTCCGATAGGGCACGAACAGCGTCGCTCGCGCGTGCCCGGGAATCGCGTGAGCGGGACGGACCGTCGAGAGTCCGCCGAGGGGCCGCCCCGTCCAGCCCGAGATCAGGGGAGCGGCCAGCAGCAGCGCCCCGATGACCGCGGCGAGCGGGTTGCCGGCCAGACCGACCACGACGCGTCCGTCCGGGAGCCGCGCGAGCAGACTCGGCCCGCCGGGACGCACCCCGAGGCGGGCGACGAGCATCTCGGCTCCCAAGGAGGCGAGCGCGGGACGCACCTGGTCGGCCGACGAGAAGCCGGTGCCGCCGGTGGTGAGAATCAGCTCGGCCTCCGCGCCCGGCGCCTCGATCGCCCGGATCGTCTCCGCGAGGCGGTCGGGCACCCGCCGGTGGGCCACGACGGTGCCGCCCATCATCGAGATCACGGCCGGCAGCTGGGGGCCGAAGCTGTCGCGCACCCGGCCGGAGGGCGGAAGGCCGCTCTCATCGACCTCGTCCCCGGTCAGCAGCAGGGCGACCCGGGGACGAGTCGCGACGTCGAGGAGGTCCCGCGCGCATGACGCGGCGACCGCGATGTGCGCCGGATTGAGCAGGGTGCCCGCCGCGATGAGCGTGTCGCCCGCACGCGCCTCCTCTCCGGCCGAGCGGATGTCGGCCCCCGGGATCGGCAGCCGCCCATCGTCGGCGAGCGTCAGCGTCCGCCCCACGAGACGCCCGTGCTCGGCGCGGACCACGGCATCGGCGCCGAGCGGAATCGTGCCGCCGGTCACGACGGGGCACGCGGTGCGGGGGAGCAGCACGGCGCCCGCTTCGACGTCGAGCGACCAGGGCGGAGGACCGGCCACGGCCCAGCCGTCCATCGCCGACGACGCGAAGTGCGGGATGTCCTGGGCCGCCGCGACATCCCGGAACAGCACGCGGCCGATCGCGCCCGCAAGGCCCACCTGCTCGGCGCCGAGTGGCGCGGCGGCGTCGAAGGCCAGTCGCCGCGCGGCGCTCCAGTCGATGACGTCCGATGAGCCCGACGTCACTCCGTGCCCTTGGGGATGCCGTCGTGCGCGCCGTCGCCGTCGCCGTCGCCCCGCCGCCGCTCGGCGAGGGCGCGCACCGTCGCGACGGCATCCGCGAAGGCCGCCTCGACCGGAGTACCGCCGGCCGCGGCACGACCCACCGCGTAGCCCACGAGATAGGTCGTGACCGGGGCGGCGGGCCTCACGACCGCGCGCGCCGCCACACCAGCCACGCCGAGCACGGCGTCGAGATCGAGCGCGGCCCCCTCGAGCTGCAGCGCGTCGTCGAGCAGCTCCGCCCAGACGCGCACCTCGGCCAGGGTCTCGTCCTCGGTCATCGGCTCACACCCTTCTCATGATCGCAACGTCGGCACCGACGAGCGGCCGGCATCGGCCGGATCCGTGACACCGTGACGAGCGGCATCGGCCCAGGTGTCGACATCCGAGGTGGCCCCGGGGGGCACCTCGACCCCGTCGAGCCGAAGCGAGTCGAGCAGCGCCCGCATCGAGAGCCCCTCGAGCGAACCGTGCCGCAACAGGGCAGCCGACACGGCCGCCGAGAGAGCGCCCGAGCGGTAGACCCCCGCGAGGTACTGGCGACGTCCGCCGTCATCGACGGCCAGGATCCCGTCCGATGCGGGCGCCGCTGCGGCGGCAGCAAGCAGAACGCCCACCGCGGTCGCGATGCCGGGCATGTCACAGGCGAGCACGAGCAGCAGCTCCGCGAGCGGGCCCCGGCGCCGCAGGGCGTCGAGCCCGGCGCCGATTCCCGCAGCCGGGCCGGCGAATGCGGGTGTCTCGCGGGCGAGAAGGACGTCGGCGGGGAGACCGGGAGCGCCGTCGCCGACCACGACGGTTCTGCGGGCGCCCGTCGTCGCCGCGACGGTTCCGAGTAGAAGGGGCATCCCCCTCGCGAGCAGCGTCGCCTTGGTCGTGCCGCCAAGACGTGACGCGCGTCCCCCCGAGAGCACCACCGCGTCGAACGTCATGGATTCACCCTACGGCCCGCCCCGCGGCCGGGAACCGCCCATCCCGACGGGATCGGTGCGGGCATCGGCACGGGCGCCGGCACCGCTACCCTGAGAGGGTGAAGACCTTCGACGCCCTCTTCGACGAGCTGAGCGAGAAGGCCGCCTCCCGGCCCGCGGGCTCGCGCACGGTCGCCGAGCTCGACGCGGGTGTGCACACGATCGGCAAGAAGATCGTCGAAGAGGCCGCCGAGGTCTGGATGGCCGCCGAGTTCCAGAGCGATGACGAGACCGCCGCCGAGATCTCGCAGCTGCTGTACCACCTGCAGGTGCTCATGCTGGCGAAGGGTCTGACGCTCGACGACGTGCAGCGACATCTCTAGTCGCCTCCCGGCCGCCTGCCGGGCGCTCTCGTGTCAGCTCACCACCCCTTCGACCTGAAAGACTTCCTCCATGTTGCGAATCGCGGTGCCCAACAAGGGCACCCTCTCCGAGACGGCCGTGCAGATGCTGCAGGAGGCCGGATACGCGACTCGTCGCGACCCCAAAGAGCTCATCGTGAGCGACCTGCGTAACGATGTCGAGTTCTTCTACCTGCGTCCGCGCGACATCGCGACCTACGTCGGGTCGGGCGCGCTCGACGTCGGCGTGACCGGCCGTGACCTGCTGCTCGACTCGCACTCCGCCGCGGTCGAGATCGACGTGCTCGACTTCGGCGCGTCGACCTTCCGCTTCGCCGGGCCGATCGGCCGGTTCACCTCGCTCGAGCAGTTGAACGGGGTCCGCGTCGCCACGAGCTACGCGGCGCTGGTCGGCGACTTCCTGGCCCGTGAGGGCGTCGTCGCCGAGGTCGTGCGCCTCGACGGGGCGGTCGAGTCGGCGGTCCGACTCGGGGTCGCGGATGCCGTGGCCGACGTCGTCGAGACCGGCTCGACCCTCAAGAAGCAGGGTCTTGAGATCTTCGGCCCCGTCATCCTGGAGTCCACCGCGGTGCTCATCGCCGCGACTCCCGAGGTCGAGGGCCTCGCGACCCTGCGCCGGCGGCTGCAGGGTGTGATGGTGGCTCACCAGTACGTGCTGATGGACTACGACCTGCCCTCGGGACTGGTCGAGGCCGCGTCCCGGATCACCCCGGGTTTCGAGTCGCCGACGGTCTCGCCGCTGCGTGACTCCGACTGGGTGGCCGTGCGGGTCATGGTGCCGCGCCACGACACGAATCACATCATGGACGAGCTCTACGCCCTCGGGGCGCGGGCGATCCTGGTCAGCTCGATCCACGCCGCCCGGATCTGACGATGGACACCGAACAGGGGGCGCGATGACGGTCGTCACCCGCGTCATCCCGTGCCTGGATGTCGCCGCCGGCCGGGTGGTCAAGGGAGTCAACTTCCTCGACCTCCGCGATGCCGGCGATCCCGTCGAGCTGGCCCGGCGCTACTACGAGCAGGGTGCGGACGAGGTGACCTTCCTCGACGTCACCGCGACGGTCGAAGACCGCGCGACGATGTACGAGACGGTCACCGCCACGGCCGAGCAGGTGTTCATCCCGTTGACGGTCGGTGGGGGAGTGCGCTCGACCGAGGACGTGTCGCGGCTGCTCGCGGTCGGCGCCGACAAGGTCGGCGTCAACAGCGCCGCGATCGCGCGGCCCGAGCTCATCGGCGAGATCGCCGACCGCTTCGGGGCACAGGTGCTCGTGCTGTCCCTGGATATCAAGCGCAGCGCGCGCGTTCCGAGCGGCTTCGTGGTGACGACGCACGGCGGGCGCACCGAGACCGAGCTCGACGCGCTCGAATGGGCGCACGAGGTCATCCGGCGCGGCGCGGGCGAGCTGCTCGTGAACTCGATCGACGCCGACGGCACCAAGAACGGCTACGACCTCGAGCTGGTGGCCGCCGTGCGCGAGCTCAGCTCGGTGCCGGTCATCGCGAGCGGCGGTGCGGGCGCGCTCGGCGACTTCGCGCCGGCGGTCGCGGCCGGGGCGGACGCCGTGCTGGCGGCATCCGTGTTCCACAGCGGGGAACTGACCGTGGGCGATGTGAAGGCGGCGCTGAGAGCAGACGGGATCGCGGTGCGATGAGTGCAGATCAGAACGAGTTGAACGCCGAGACGGTCGGTGCGGTCATCGAGCGCGCGAGCTTCTCGGCCGATGGGCTGCTGCCGGCGATCATCCAGCAGCACGACACCCACGAGGTGCTCATGCTGGGCTACATGGACGCCGAGGCGCTGCGCCGCACCCTCACCGAGGGCCGGGTGACGTTCTGGTCGCGCAGCCGCCAGGAGTACTGGCGCAAGGGCGACACGAGCGGCAACGTGCAGTACGTGCGCGGCGCCGCCCTGGATTGCGACGGGGATACGCTGTTGGTCCAGGTCGAGCAGCACGGTCCCGCCTGCCACACGGGCGCGCACGCCTGCTTCGACGTCGACCCGCTTCACCCCCTGCTCGGAGCACCATGATCACCACCTCGCGCGCCGAGTTCGATGCCGCCGTGGCGGCCGGGCACCGGGTCGTGCCCGTACTGCGAGAACTGTTCGCCGACGGTGAGACGCCCATCGGCGTGTACCGCAAGCTCGCGATCGGCAGACCCGGCACCTTCCTGCTCGAGTCGGCGGAGCAGGGCGGCATCTGGTCGCGGTACTCCTTCGTCGGCGTGGGGTCGCGCGGCGTACTGACCCAGGAGCTCTCCGAGGGCGGTGACGCCCGCGCGGTCTGGCTCGACTACGGGCTGAGCGCGGAGCGGGCGCTCGGCCCCGATGCTCCGACCGCGCCCCTCGAGGCGCTCGCGCATCTGTACGCCCGGTGGAGCACGCCCCGGGTGAGCGGGCATCCGCCCCTCACCGGCGGCCTGGTCGGCTTCATCGGCTGGGAGGCCGTCCGCCAGCTCGAACGCCTTCCGGATGCCCCGCCCGCCGACTTCGCGGTGCCAGGGCAGGCGCTGAGCTTCGTCTCGCAACTCGTCGTCCTCGACCACCGGCAGGGCACGGCGACTCTCATCGCCTCGGCCCTCAATGATGGCGCCGACGCCGCCGATGCGCTCTGGGACCGCGCGCAGCGGGAACTCGACGTGCTGCAGTCCGGACTGGCGCAGCCCTCCGAAGCCTGGATCGCCGACGTCGACCTGACGACCGCCCCGACCCCGATTCCGCGGGTCAGCGCGGACGAGTACCGGTCGGCGGTGGAGCGGTCGAAGCAGTTCATCCGAGACGGCGACGTCTTCCAGGTCGTCATCTCGGAGCGTTTCGATCACGAGATCACCGCGGAGCCGATCGATGTGTACCGCGTGCTGCGCGCACTCAATCCGAGTCCGTACATGTACCTGCTGACGCTGGATGCCCCAGCCGGCGACTCGTACTCGATCGTGGGTTCCTCGCCCGAGGCGCTCGTGAAGGTGCAGGGCGGTCGTGTGTTCACGCACCCGATCGCCGGATCGCGCCCGCGCGGCGAGACGCCGGAGCGCGATCTCGAGCTGGCCGACGAATTGCTGGCCGATCCGAAGGAGCAGGCGGAGCACCTCATGCTGGTCGACCTGGCCCGCAACGACCTGTCGAAGGTCTGCGTCGCGGGAAGCGTCGAGGTGACGGAGTTCATGCAGGTCGAGCGGTTCAGCCACATCATGCACCTGGTCTCGAGTGTCGAGGGCGACCTGAAGCCGGATGCCACCGCGATCGACGTCTTCCGTGCGGCCTTCCCGGCCGGAACCCTCTCGGGCGCGCCCAAACCCCGTGCCATGGAGATCATCGACGAGCTCGAGGTGGCGCAGCGCGGGGTCTACGGCGGTGTGGTGGGGTACTTCGACCTCGCAGGTGACGCCGACCTGGCCATCGCGATCCGCACCGCCACGATCGTGGGCGGTCTCGCCCGGGTGCAGGCGGGTGCCGGGCTCGTGGCCGACTCCGATCCGCTGAGCGAGCACCTCGAGGCCCAGAACAAGGCGGCGGCGCCGCTGCGAGCCATCGCCGTCGCGAACGCGATGCAGAGGCTGGCGTGAGCGACGACGCGACTCCTGCCGGCGATGCCCGGCGCTCCCGCGGTGGGCGTCTCAAGCTGTTGTCGCTGCTCGCGATCACGCTTCTCGCGGTGCTGCTCTTCACCGCCTGGTCGCAGACCTGGTTCACCCTCACCGTGCAGGGCAAGCCCTTCGTGGTCGGGGGCGGGGTCGCCGGTGGCGCCCTGTCGGCGCTCGCGCTGGCCTCACTCGCCCTGGTGGCGGCGCTGGCGATCGCCGGCCCGTTCTTCCGCGTGGTGCTCGGGGTGCTCGAGGCGCTTCTGGGCGCCTGCGTGATCGTCGTGTCGGCGTTCGCGATGGCCAACCCGGTCGTGGCCGCCACCTCCGCCATCACCAAGGCGACGGGCGTTGCCGGCCCTCGTTCGGTAGCCCGGCTCGTCACCGGGAGCTCGATGACGGCGTGGCCGATCGCCGCCGCCGTGCTCGGCGTGGTCATCGTCCTGCTCGGCCTCGCGATCGCGGTGACGGCCCGGTCGTGGCCGACATCAGGGCGCAAGTACTCGCGCTCACGCGTCGTCGCAGCCGAGGGGCCCGGCGATGACACCGGCGCGCTCGACCCGGTCCGCGAGTGGGACGCGATGAGCGAAGGCGACGACCCGACGCGCCACTAGACTTGGCTCGACTCGATCAGAAGGAGCAGTAGTGAGCGACGAGACCGAGCCCGGCGAGGGCAACTCGCCCGCAGCATGGGTCGCTGTGATCATCATGCTCGCCGCCATCGCGGGTGGAACGTTCGCGTTCTGGTTCGACCTGCCCTGGCTGGTCTGGACCTGCGCAGGCCTCGTGGCCGTCGGTGCGATCACGGGAGCGGTGCTCTCGAAGCTCGGCTACGGCGTCAAGGGTCCGCGCTACGTGCCGAAGGCGCACTCCTAGAGTGCTCTCCGATCTCGTCGCCGGGGCCGTCGCCGACGCCGCGGAGCGCCGCGCTGTGCGAAGCCTCGAGGCGGTCGAAGCCGACGCCCGGGCTGCGACTCCGGCCCTCGACGTCCTGAGCGCGCTCGCGCCCGGCGAGCGGGTCAAGATCATCGCCGAGGTCAAGCGGGCGAGCCCCTCCCGAGGGCCGCTGGCCGAGATCGCCGATCCCGCCTCGCTCGCGGTGTCGTACCAGACCGGCGGAGCCAGCGCCATCAGCGTGCTCACCGAGCAGCGCCGGTTCCTCGGTTCGCTTGCCGATCTCGAGGCGGTTCGCGCCGCCGTCGACATACCGGTGCTGCGCAAGGACTTCATCGCCGATCCGTATCAGGTGTACGAGTCCCGAGCGGCCGGCGCCGACCTCGTGCTGCTGATCGTGGCGGCGCTCGATCAGCAGCAGCTCGCCGAGTTGCACGCGCTGATCGTCCAGCTCGGCATGACCGCACTGGTCGAGACCCACTCGGCGGAAGAGGTCGAACGCGCGCTGGATGTGGGGGCGTCGGTCGTCGGCGTCAACGCCCGTGACCTGAGCACCTTCGAACTCGATCGGGAGCTGTTCGGAACGCTCGCCGACCGCATTCCCTCCGGCGTCATCCGGATCGCCGAGTCGGCCGTGAAGGAGCCTGCAGACGTCGCGCACTACCGAGCCGCCGGCGCCGACGTCGTGCTCGTGGGGGAGGCCCTGGTCACGGGGTCGGACCCGGTTGCGACCCTCGAGAGCTTCCTCAACGCGGGCACGGTGAACGCGTGAGCAGCCTGCGCGGGCTGCCCGGGCCGTTCTTCGGCCCATACGGCGGTCGCTTCATGCCGGAGTCGCTGATCGCCGCGATCGACGAGCTCGCGGCCGCCTACGAGCTGGCGAAGGCCGACCCCGGATTCCACGCCGAGCTGGCCGAATTGCACCGCAGCTACACGGGCCGCCCGTCGATCATCACCGAGGTGCCGCGCTTCGCGGAGCATGCCGGCGGCGCGCGGATCATCCTCAAGCGCGAAGACCTCAACCACACCGGTTCGCACAAGATCAACAACGTGCTCGGCCAGGCGCTGCTGACGCGGCGCATCGGCAAGACCCGGGTCATCGCCGAGACCGGCGCCGGCCAGCACGGGGTCGCCACGGCCACGGCCGCAGCCTTGTTCGGTTTCGAGTGCACGATCTTCATGGGCGAGGTCGACACCCAGCGGCAGGCGCTCAACGTCGCGCGCATGCGGCTGCTCGGCGCCGAGGTCGTGTCGGTGACGACCGGCTCGCGCACCCTCAAAGACGCGATCAACGAGGCCTATCGGGAATGGGTCACGAGCGTCGAGACCACCAACTACGTATTCGGCACAGCGGCGGGGCCGCATCCGTTCCCCGCGATGGTGCGCGACTTCCAGAAGGTCATCGGCGAAGAGGCGCGACGCCAGGTGCTCGAACTCACCGGCCGGCTCCCGGATGCCGTGGCGGCCTGCGTCGGGGGCGGATCGAACGCGATCGGCATCTTCGACGCCTTCCTCGACGATCCGAGCGTCAAGCTGTACGGCTACGAGGCCGCCGGCGACGGGATCGACACCGAGCGGCACGCGGCGGCGATCGAGCGGGGCCGTCCCGGCATCCTGCACGGCGCCCGCAGCTACCTGCTGCAGGACGAGGACGGCCAGACGGTGGAGTCGCACTCGATCTCGGCCGGACTCGACTACCCGGGCGTCGGACCGGAGCACGCCTACCTCGCCGACATCGGTCGGGCCGTCTACCTTCCTGCGAACGACGCCGAGGCCATGGAGGCCCTGCGCCTGCTGAGCCGCACCGAGGGCATCATCCCGGCGATCGAGTCGGCGCATGCCCTGGCCGGGGCGCTGAAGCTCGGCCGGGAGCTGGGGCCCGACGCCGTCATCCTGGTCAATCTGAGCGGCCGCGGCGACAAGGACGTGCAGACCGCAGGCGAGTGGTTCGGCCTGTTCGACGAGGGGGCGGTGCAGTCGTGAGCGCGCGCCCCACATCGGTCGCCGCGACGATCGAGGCGAACCGCGCGACGGGGGGAACGCTCGTCGGCTACCTGCCGGTCGGGTTCCCCGACCTGGCGACCAGCATCGATGCCGCCGTGGCCCTGGTCGAGCACGGCGTCGACGTGCTCGAGCTCGGGCTGCCGTACTCCGACCCCGTCATGGACGGCCTGGCCATCCAGAAGGCCACTCAGGCCGCCCTGGCCGGCGGTTTCCGCGTGCGCGACGTGTTCACGGCGGTCGAGGCGATCCGCTCCCGCGTCGCGGCGCCCGTGCTGGTCATGACGTACTGGAACCCCGTGCTCCAGTACGGCGTCGACCGGTTCGCCGACGCGTTGGTCGATGCCGGGGGAGCCGGGCTCATCACCCCGGACATCACCCCCGACTCCGCGGCGGACTGGCTCGCGACGAGCGATCGCACGGGGCTCGACCGGGTGTTCCTGGCCGCGCCCTCGTCGACCGACGCGCGGATCGCCGACACCGTCGCCGCCACCAGGGGCTTCGTCTACGCGGTCTCGACCATGGGCATCACGGGGGCTCGGCAGGATGTCGACGCCGCTGCCCGCACGCTCGTCGCGCGGCTGCGCGCCGCCGAGGCCGACCAGGTCTGCGTCGGAATCGGCATCTCCACCGGAGATCAGGTGGCCGAGGTGCTCGCCTACGCCGACGGGGCGATCGTGGGCTCAGCGCTCGTCACGGCTCTCGCCGAGCACGGTGTCGCCGGGCTGGCCCGCACCGCCGCGGCTCTCGCACAGGGTCGCAGTCACTAGACTCGATCCGGTTTTCCCCTCGTCTTCCCGCCGAAAGGTCGTCAGTGGTCCCGTTCACCATCCCGAGTCCTCCGATCGACTGGCAGGTGTTCTACGTCGGCTCCTGGCTGCACTCCTGGATTCCGGCCTGGCCCGAGAACTGGACCCTTCCGGTGCACACCTACGCGCTGTGCATCCTGGCCGGCATCATCGCGGCGCTGCTCATCACGAACCGGCGCATGGTGCGTCGCGGCGCCGAGCCGTGGATCATCATCGACATCTCGCTCTGGGCGATCGTGCTGGGGATCGCCGGCGCGCGGTTCTACCACGTGGTCACCCACATCGACGACTACTTCGGCCCGGGCAAGAACACCTGGAACCCGTTGCAGGCCGGTGCCGTATGGAACATCTGGGACGGCGGCAACGCGATCTTCGGCGCGCTCATCTTCGGCGCCCTCGGCATCTACATCGGAAGCCGCTTCGCCGGCGTCCGGTTCTGGAGCGTCGCCGATGCCCTCGCGCCGACGCTGCTGGTCGCGCAGTCCCTCGGCCGCCTCGGCAACTACTTCAACCACGAGCTGTATGGACTGCCCACCAACCTGCCGTGGGGGCTCGAGATCGAGTCGACGAACGCGGCGTACCCGTCCGGGCTTCCGACCTCGGGCGTCTACTTCCACCCGACCTTCCTCTACGAGATCATCTGGAACCTCAGCGGCTTCGTGCTGATCCTGCTGATCGAGAACAAGGTCACCTGGGTCGCCTCCCGCGCTGGCGGCGCGCGCGTTCCGCACCTCACGCGCAAGGCGAGCTGGCAGTGGGGCAAGGTCCTCGGGCTGTATCTGATCTGGTACGGCGCGGGGCGCAGCTGGTTCGAGTCGATCCGCGTCGATCCCAGCCAGAGCTTCCTCGGAATCCGCGACAACGTCTGGGGCGCCCTGGCCGCCGTCGTGCTCGGAATCGTGATCATCGCGGTGCAGACCCGGCGTCATCCGGGGGCCGAGCCGAGCTTCTACCTGCCCGGACGACAGTGGACGCCCCCGGCTGCGGTAGACTCGGAGGAGTTCTACTCCGATACCGACGAATCTGGCGATGATGCAGAGGCGGGCTCGCGAGAGACGGGCGCTCCCGCCACAAGCGGGGCCGCCCACCCCTCCTAACGTCCAGCGACACCACGCCGACACGCCGGATCCGCAGCCCCCGCGGTCCACGGCACCCCTCCAATCTGCTGGGCCATCGACGTCCCGACACCAGCTCCATCGTGAGGACGGTACTCATGGCGCACTCCACCCCATTCGAACGGTTCAGTTCTGTTCCCTCGGCACAGGGTCTCTACGACCCACGCCGTGAGAAGGACGCCTGTGGTCTGGCCATGGTCGCGACCCTGCGCGGCACGGCGGGGCACGACATCATCGCCCAGGCGCTCGACGCGCTCCGCCATCTCGAACACCGCGGGGCCGTCGGGTCGGATGCGGGCACCGGCGACGGCGCCGGCATCGTCACCCAGATCCCCGACGCGTTCCTGCGCGCCGTCGTCGACTTCGCGCTGCCGCCCGTCGGCCGCTACGCCGTCGGCATGTCGTTCCTTCCCCTCGACCCCGACGAGCGCGAGGAGCTCAAGAGCGGCGTCGGCGCGATCGCCGAGCAGGAGGGTCTGCGCGTCCTCGGCTGGCGCGAGGTGCCCACCGACTCCGAGCACCTGGGCCAGCTGGCTCGCGACGCCGCACCCGCGTTCGAGCAGCTGTTCCTCGAGTCCACGCGCACGGATACCGCGGGCGCCCCGCTCGGCGACATCCAGCTCGACCGGCAGACCTTCCGCCTGCGCAAGCGGGCGGAGCGCGAACTGGGGGCCTACTTCCCGTCGCTGTCGGCCCGAACCCTCGTCTACAAGGGCATGGTCACCACGCTCCAGCTCGAGCCGTTCTACCCCGATCTGAGCGACGAGCGCTTCGCGTCCAAGCTCGCCCTCGTGCACTCGCGGTACTCCACGAACACCTTCCCGTCGTGGCCGCTCGCCCAGCCGTTCCGGGTGATCGCGCACAACGGCGAGATCAACACGGTCCAGGGCAACCGCAACTGGATGCGGGCCCGGCAGAGCCAGCTCGAGTCCGAGGTCCTGGGCGAGCTGCGGCCGCTGTTCCCGATCGTCAGCGAGGGGGCGAGCGATTCGGCCTCCTTCGACGAGGTCGCCGAACTGCTGCTGCTCTCCGGCCGCTCCCTGCCGCACTCGATCATGATGATGGTGCCGGAGGCCTGGGAGAACCAGGTCGACATCGACCCGCGTCGGCGCAGCTTCTACGAGTTCCACTCGATGCTCATGGAGCCGTGGGACGGCCCGGCCGCGCTGGTCTTCACCGACGGTTCGCTGGTCGGCGCGACGCTCGACCGCAACGGTCTGCGCCCCGGTCGCTTCCTCGTGACCGACGACGGGCTCGTCGTGCTCGCCAGCGAGATCGGCGTGCTCGACTTCCCGGCCGACCGCATCGTGCGCAAGGGCCGCCTGCGCCCGGGCAAGATGTTCCTCGTCGACACCGTCGCGGGCCGCATCGTCGAGGACGACGAGATCAAGGCCGAGCTGTCCTCGGCCGAACCGTGGCAGGACTGGCTCGACGCCGGCCGCATCCACCTCGCCGACCTCCCCGAGCGCGAGCACATCACGCACACCCCGGCCTCGGTCGTCCGTCGGCAGCGCACCTTCGGCTATACCGAGGAGGAGGTGCGCATCCTCGTCACGCCGATGGCGCAGAACGGAGCGGAACCGCTCGGCGCGATGGGATCCGACACGCCGATCGCCGTGCTCAGCGACCGTCCCCGGCTGCTGTTCGACTACTTCACCCAGGCTTTCGCGCAGGTGACCAACCCGCCGCTCGACTCGATCCGCGAGGAGGTCGTCACCTCGATGAAGCTCGGCCTCGGCCCGGAGCGCAACCTGCTCACGGCGACGCCCGAGCATGCACGGCAGGTCGTGCTCGAATTCCCGGTCATCGACAACGACGAGCTCGCCAAGATCCAGCACATCCAGGCGCCTGCGACCGGTCAGCTCGAGCACGGGGTCAAGCTCAGCCGCGTCATCAA
This sequence comes from Lysinimonas soli, assembly GCF_042655435.1. Taxonomy (NCBI): domain Bacteria; kingdom Bacillati; phylum Actinomycetota; class Actinomycetes; order Micrococcales; family Microbacteriaceae; genus Lysinimonas; species Lysinimonas soli. Next base: position 1,102,788 of record NZ_JBHSMG010000001.1, on the reverse strand, counting down.
GGGGCTCTACCGCGTCGCGGACGGCACCGAGGGCCTCACCGAGCGCCTCACGGCGATGTGCCAAGAGGCCGACGAGGCGATCGAGCAGGGTGCTCAGTTCCTCGTGCTGAGCGACCGCGACTCGAACGCCGAGTTCGCCCCGATCCCGTCGCTTCTGATGCTCGCCGCGGTGCACCACCACCTCATCCGGCAGGAGAACCGGATGAAGGTCGGCCTGATCGTGGAGGCCGGCGACGTACGCGAGGTCCACCACGTCGCGCTCCTGATCGGCTACGGCGCATCGGCGATCAACCCCTACCTCGCCATGGAGACCGCCGAGCAGCTCGTGCTGAGCGGCATGATCTCGGGGATCACCCCCGAGAAGGCGGTCAAGAACCTGATCAAGGCCCTCGGCAAGGGCGTGCTCAAGATCATGTCCAAGATGGGCATCTCGGTCGTGGGCTCCTACGCCGGTGCGCAGGCCTTCGAGGCGGTCGGCCTCAGCCAGGCCTTCGTCGATCACTACTTCACCGGCACCACGAGCCTGCTCGGCGGGGTCGGCATCGAGGTCATCGCGGCCGAGAACGCGGCACGGCACGCCGCCGCCTACCCGGAGGACGGCGCGACCGTCGTCCACGAGCGGCTGCAGGTCGGCGGCGAATACCAGTGGCGCCGCGAGGGTCCTCCCCACCTGTTCAACCCGGATACCGTGTTCCGGCTTCAGCACTCGACGCGCGCGAAGCGGTACGACATCTTCCGCGAGTACACCAAGCTCGTCGACGACCAGGCCGAGCACCTGCAGACCCTGCGCGGGCTGTTCGAGCTGAAGACGCACGGACGCGCCCCGGTCCCGCTCGACGAGGTCGAGCCGGTCGAGTCGATCATCCGCCGCTTCAACACCGGCGCGATGAGCTACGGCTCGATCAGCAAGGAAGCCCACGAGACCCTGGCGATCGCGATGAATCGGATCGGTGGGCGCAGCAACACCGGCGAGGGCGGCGAAGACGTCGACCGGCTCATCGACCCGGAGCGTCGCAGCCGCATCAAGCAGGTCGCGAGCGGCCGCTTCGGCGTCACCAGCATGTACCTGACCCATGCGACCGACATCCAGATCAAGATGGCGCAGGGGGCCAAGCCCGGCGAGGGCGGTCAGCTGCCGCCCGGCAAGGTGTACCCCTGGATCGCGCGCACGCGCCACGCCACCGCCGGCGTCGGCCTGATCTCGCCGCCTCCGCACCACGACATCTACTCGATCGAAGACCTCAAGCAGTTGATCTTCGATCTCAAGCGCGCCAACCCCGAGGCCCGGGTGCACGTCAAGCTCGTCTCGCAGTCGGGCATCGGCGCGGTCGCCGCCGGCGTCACCAAGGCCCTCGCCGATGTCGTGCTGGTGTCCGGTCACGACGGGGGGACCGGCGCCTCGCCGCTCAACTCGCTCAAGCACGCCGGAACACCCTGGGAGATCGGCCTGGCCGAGACCCAGCAGACCCTGATGCTCAACGGGATGCGCGACCGCGTCGTCGTGCAGGTGGACGGCCAGATGAAGACGGGACGCGACGTCATCGTCGCGGCCCTGCTCGGGGCCGAGGAGTACGGCTTCGCGACCGCACCGCTCGTGGTGAGCGGCTGCATCATGATGCGCGTGTGCCACCTCGACACCTGCCCGGTCGGCGTCGCGACGCAGAACCCCGAGCTGCGCGCGCGCTTCTCGGGAAAGCCGGAGTTCGTCGAGACCTTCTTCGAGTTCCTCGCCCAGGAGGTGCGCGAGTACCTCGCCGAGCTCGGCTTCCGCTCGCTCGACGAGGCGATCGGTCACGCCGAGCTGCTCGACGTCGACCGCGCCATCGACCACTGGAAGGCGGACGGTCTCGACCTCACGCCGATCCTCGTCGGGCCCGCGTTCTCGGCGACCGAGCCGCGCCGCAACCACCGCGGGCAGAAGCACGAGCTCGACAAGCACTTCGACGTCGAGTTGATCCGCCGTTCCTCCGCCGCACTCGACCACGCCGAGCCGGTGCGTATCGAGCTGCCGATCCGCAACACCGAGCGTGCCGTCGGCACGATGCTCGGCCATGAGGTCACCAAGCGGCACGGCGAGCACGGCCTGCCGGCCGGCACGATCGAGGTCGTGCTGACCGGGTCTGCCGGGCAGTCGCTCGGAGCCTTCATGCCCGCGGGCATCACGCTGCGGCTCGAGGGCGACAGCAACGACTACGTCGGCAAGGGCCTCTCGGGCGGCCGGATCGTCGTGCGTCCTCCGCGGGGGGCGATCTTCCCGGCCGAACGCAACGTGATCGCCGGCAACGTGATCGGCTACGGTGCGACGCAGGGGAGCATGTTCATCCGCGGGGTCGTGGGCGAACGATTCCTGGTGCGCAACTCCGGCGCGAGCGCGGTCGTCGAGGGCGTGGGCGATCACGCACTCGAGTACATGACCGGCGGCCTCGCGGTCATCCTCGGCACGACCGGCCGCAACCTCGGGGCCGGCATGTCGGGCGGTACGGCTTACGTCTACGAGCTCCGGCCGGAACGCGTCAACCGTGACTCCCTGGCGACGGGGGAGCTGTCGCTGCTGCCGCTGGAGAGCGCCGACATCGAGATCCTCACCGACCTGCTCACGCAGCACGTCGCCGAGACCGATTCGCCGCTCGCGGCCCGCATGCTCGCCGACCCCGAGGTCTTCACGAACTTCGTCAAGGTTCTGCCCCGCGACTACGCCGCCGTGCTCAAGACCCGTCAGACGGCCGTCGACGAGGGTCTCGACCCCGACGGCGACATCGTCTGGAACCGGATCATGGAGGTCACGGGCGGATGAGCGAACCCGATTCCCAGGGCGTCATGGGCGCCAGGCAAGGAGTGGTCGCCGGTGGCTGACCCCAAGGGCTTTCTGAAGACCCAGGAACGCGAACTGCCCAAGCGTCGGCCGGTTCCGGTGCGCATCATGGACTGGAAAGAGGTCTACGAGGCGCAGGATCCCGAGCAGCTCCGCCGGCAGGCGGGCCGGTGCATGGATTGCGGCATCCCGTTCTGCCACCACGGCTGCCCCCTCGGCAACCTGATCCCGGAGTGGAACGACCTCACCTGGCGCAATGAGGGCCGTCAGGCGATCGAGCGACTGCACGCGACCAACAACTTCCCCGAGTTCACCGGGCGGCTGTGCCCCGCGCCGTGCGAGTCGAGTTGCGTGCTGGGCATCAACCAGCCGGCGGTGACGATCAAGCAGGTCGAGGTCTCGATCATCGATCAGGCCTTCCAGAACGGCTGGGTGCAACCGCATCCGCCGGAGCGGCTCACGGGCAAGACCGTCGCGATCGTGGGCTCCGGACCTGCCGGGCTGGCCGCGGCCCAGCAGCTGACCCGAGCCGGCCACACCGTCGCGGTGTATGAGCGCGACGACCGGATCGGCGGTCTGCTGCGTTACGGCATCCCGGATTTCAAGATGGAGAAGAAGCAGCTCGAGGCGCGCCTCGCGCAGATGCAGGCCGAGGGCACCCGCTTCCGTGCCGGCGTCGAGATCGGCGTCGACATCGCCTGGGATGACCTCCGCTCGCGCTACGACGCGGTCGTCGTGGCGACCGGCGCCGTGGTCCCGCGCGACCTGCCGATCCCGGGGCGCGACCTGATGGGCGTGCACTTCGCCATGGACTACCTGGTGCAACAGAACAAGGCCGGCGCCGGCGACACGGTCGTCAACCAGCTCACGGCCGAGGGCAAGCACGTGATCGTGCTGGGCGGCGGCGACACGGGAGCCGACTGCATCGGCACCGCTCACCGGCAGGGCGCCCTGAGCGTCACCAACCTCGCGATCGGGATTCAGCCGCCCAGCGAACGCCCGATGCACCAGCCCTGGCCGACGGTGCCGAACCTCTTCGAGGTCTCGAGCGCCCACGAAGAGGGCGGCGAACGCGTCTATCTCGCGTCGACCGTCGAGTTCCTCTCCAACGAGGCCGGTGAGGTGCGGGCCCTGCGGGTCGCCGAGACGGAGTACATCGACGGACGCCGGGTGCCGAAGTCGGGCACGGAGCGCGAGATCCCCGCCGACCTCGTCCTGCTCGCCCTGGGCTTCACGGGCGCCGAGTCCGAGCGGCTCGACGAACAGCTGCACCTTCCGTTCGACGATCGGGGCAACGTCAGCCGCGACGAGGACTACCAGACCAGCGAATCCGGCGTGTTCGTCGCCGGAGACGCGGGCCGTGGGCAGTCGCTGATCGTCTGGGCCATCGCCGAGGGACGCGCCGCGGCATCCGCCGTCGACCGCTTCCTCGAGGGCGAGACGCAGCTGCCGTTCCCCGTGCGCCCCACCGACCGCCCGCTCGCGGTCTAGGCTTCCCACGCGTCTGCCACCGACGCCTCCCACCACCACACCAACTGAAGGAAGTCATGAGACGAGCCAAGATCGTCGCAACACTCGGGCCCGCCACCTCGAGCTACGAGAACATCCGCGCGATCATCGAAGCGGGCGTCAACGTCGCGCGGATGAACCTCAGCCACGGCAGTTACGCCGTGCACGAGGAGGTCTACGCGAACGTGCGCAAGGCGGCCGCCGACACGGGGATCCCGGTGGCGGTGCTCGTCGACCTGCAGGGCCCCAAGATCAGGCTCGGCAAGTTCGAGGCCGGCCCCTACGAGCTCGAGGTCGGCGACATCTTCACGATCACGACCGAAGAGGTCCTCGGCACGAAGGACCTGGTCGGCACCACCTTCAAGGGGCTTCCGCAGGATGTCGCTCCCGGTGACTTCCTGCTGATCGACGACGGCAAGGTCAAGGTCAAGGTGCTCGACACCGACGGGGTGCGCGTGCGCACGGAGGTCGTCGTGGCCGGACCGGTGTCGAACAGCAAGGGGATCAACCTCCCGGGGGTCGCCGTCAACGTGCCGGCCCTGTCCGAGAAGGACGAGGCCGACCTGCGTTGGGGTCTCCAACTCGGCGCCGACTACATCGCCTTGTCGTTCGTGCGCGACGCCTCCGACATCACGCGGGTGCACGAGATCATGGCCGAGGAGGGCCGCAAGACGCCCGTCATCGCCAAGATCGAGAAGCCGCAGGCCGTCGACCACCTCGAAGAGATCATCAACGCCTTCGACGGCATCATGGTTGCCCGCGGCGATCTGGGCGTCGAGCTGCCGCTCGAGGCGGTGCCGATCGTGCAGAAGCACGCGGTCGAGCTCGCTCGCCGCATGGCCAAGCCGGTCATCGTGGCGACCCAGATGCTCGAGTCGATGATCTCGAGCCCGGTGCCGACCCGCGCCGAGACCTCGGATGTCGCGAACGCCGTGCTCGACGGGGCCGACGCCGTGATGCTCTCCGGTGAGACGAGCGTGGGGGAGTACCCCGTCGTAACCGTGTCGACCATGGCGCGCATCGTCAGCTCGACCGAGGACCACGGCCTCGAGCGGATCCCTCCGCTTGGCACCAAGCCGCGCACGCAGGGCGGCGCGATCACGCTCGCCGCCGCGGAGGTGGCCGACTTCGTGGATGCCAAGTACGTCTGCGTCTTCACGGAGTCGGGCGATTCGGCCCGCCGCATGTCGCGGCTGCGGTTCCGGATCCCGATGAAGGCGTTCGCCACCGAGGAGTCCACCCGGCGACGGATGGCGCTCACCTGGGGCATCGAATCGTTCCTCGTCGACCGTGTCAACCACACCGACGCGATGTTCAAGCAGGTCGACGAGGTGCTGATCGGTCAGGGGCTCGCCGAGGTCGGCGACCGCGTGGTCGTGATCTCAGGATCGCCTCCCGGAATCCCCGGCTCGACCAACGACCTCCGGGTGCACGTCATCGGCGACGCCGTGAACGCGGCCGCGCCGGTGTGGGAGAGCGGCGCGCACGCCGACTGACCTCGGTCACGGTCCACCCGCTCCGGCATCCCCGGAGTTCCCAGGTCGGCGCCTGCGGCCTCGGACCTGCGGGGTTCCCCCATCCGGGGGAGCCCCGCATGCGGGGTCGCGGGCACCCCGGATCCCCGCCAGGATCGACGTATGCGCTTTGCGCTGACGTACCAGGGGGACGGATCTTGACCGACATCATCACGCCGCAGGCCGGCTGGTACCCGGATCCGACCGATTCGCGGGCGTACCGCTGGTGGAGCGGCGGGGCGTGGACCGATCACCTCACCGCGGCGCCGAGCGCAGAATCGGTGTGGGCGGGCGGCAGCGACGCCGGCCAGCCGGTTCGGGTCGGAGCGGACGCCTTCGCTCTCAGCGACGCCGCGCCAACGCCCTTCAGCTCCCGCTTCGACGACGCCTGGGGCGAGATCGAGCCGATCCGCACCACGAACCACTCGGGAACCGTCGTTGTCATCGTGGGAGTCGCCGCGATCGCGGCCTACCTGGGCTCCCTGGCGCTGGCCTATTCGACCGTCATCCCCTTGATCCCGGGCCTTCTCGGTCTGATCGCCGCGGTGCCCGCCTTCCGTCGCGCACGGATCACGGGCGAGGGCCTGGCGATCTCCCTGCTCGGCGTGCTGCTCTCCGGGGCCGCGACGGTGCTGTCGGTACTGCCTCTTCTTCCGTTGCTGCTCGGAATCCCGTCGGCGACCGACATCAAAGCCACGACGAGCGGCATCACGCAGGCCATCACCTTCCACACGACGGCGGAGCACGCGCTGGTCGCGGGGGCGCAGAAGGACTTCGGGCAGGCGGCGAGTGCGGCCCAGTGCCCCAGTGACGTCCTGCCGACCAAGGGCAGCACCTTCAGCTGCACCGAGACCATGGCCGACGGGTCGACCAAGGCGGTCAATGTCACCGTCACCGATGACAGCGGCACGCTGAGCTGGATCCCCGCCGCGGGGTGAGGTCACCCCTCGAGTTCACGGTGCCGGATGTGGGATTCGAACCCACACGCCCTCACGGACAGAGCATTTTGAGTGCCCCGCGTCTACCATTCCGCCAATCCGGCGCACACGCCCATGGGCGCAGCACTCTGGAACGATACCGTAGGCTCGTTCCGTGAGTGATCAGCAGGAGTCCCCGGTAGCGCCGCGGCGCGTCGTCGTCGCGGAGGACGAGTCCCTCATCCGGCTCGACATCGTCGAGATCCTGCGAGACAACGGATTCGACGTGGTCGGCGAAGCCGGCGACGGCGAGACCGCGGTCGCGCTGGCGACCGAACTGCGCCCCGACCTCGTGGTCATGGACGTCAAGATGCCCCAGCTCGACGGCATCTCGGCCGCCGAGAAGCTCGCCAAGAACCACATCGCCCCGGTCGTGCTGCTCACCGCATTCAGCCAGAAGGAGCTGGTCGAGCGAGCGAGCGAGGCCGGTGCTCTCGCCTACGTGGTGAAGCCCTTCACCCCCAACGACCTGCTTCCCGCGATCGAGATCGCGCTCAGCCGGTACCAGCAGATCGTGACCCTCGAAGCCGAGGTGGCCGACATGGTCGAGCGCTTCGAGACCCGCAAGCTCGTCGACCGCGCCAAGGGGCTGCTCAACGAGAAGATGGGGCTCAGCGAGCCCGAGGCCTTCCGCTGGATCCAGAAGGCATCGATGGATCGCCGGCTCACCATGCACGATGTCGCCCAGGCGATCATCGACCAGTTGGCCGCCAAGAAGTAGCGTCCGGCGCTCCCCTCGAGGAGCCCGACCGCACCCGGCGCCGCCCTCTCAGCTGACCCGCGCGAGCACCCAGATGTGACGTCGCCCGGGCCGCAGGATGTCGATCCGGATGCGGTCCCCGGCGAACGACCTCAGGACCTGCTCGCTCACACGTGCGCCCCGCCACGCCCGGTTCAAGGTGCGGCGCCCCGACAGCAGATGACGAAGGTGCCCCGCCCAGTCCAGCAGGCGCGGAACGAGACCCCTCCGGCGGAACTGGATGAGCACCCAGCCTCCGGGGGCGGTGATCCGCAGCGCCTCGGCGAAATAGCGCAGCTGCGGGGCCGCGGTGGGGATGTGCTGCATCGTGATGTACGAAAACACGGCGTCGACGCTGTCGTCGTCGAAGGGGAGTTCACCGTTGCCCGAGACCTCGACGAAGTCGACGTTCGTCGCGCCGGCGAGATTCTTCCGCGCCCCGGCGAGCATCGCGCTGCTGATGTCGACGGCCTTCACCCGGCCCGCCAGCGTCGCGAGGTGCCGCGTCATCCGGCCCGTTCCGCACCCCACCTCGACGAGGATCGCCCCGGGCTCGATCGTCACGCCGGCGAGGGCGAGGTACTGCTCGACCTCGCGCGCGCCCGACGCGAAGAACTCCGCGCTCTCCGAGGTGAAGGCGGTCGCGATGTACCAGGCCGCGTTCTCTCTCGCCGCGCTGTTCCAGAAGCGTTTCGCGCCGTTGTCGCCCGTCGCTCGGTCGGGATCCATGCCGCCCCCCTCCGCCGATCGCGCTCCGAGGGGAACGCGATCCGACTGCCGCGCAGTCTAGAGGTCGCGCAGCATGTTGGTCATCCGGACCGTCGAGAGGCGGCGACCCGATTCGTCGGTCATGACGATCTCGTGGGTGCACAGGGTTCGACCGAGCACGAGCGCGGTGCAGGTCCCGGTGACCCAGCCCTCCGTGATCGAGCGGCTGTGCGTCGCGTTGATCTCGATGCCGACCGCGTAGCGCGTCGGCCCGGCGTGGATGGCCGACGAGATGGAGCCGAGCGACTCGCCGAGCACGACATGGGCGCCGCCGTGCAGCAGACCGACCACCTGCGTGTTGCCGGCCACCGGCATGCGGGCCACCGAGTAGTGCGCCGAGAGCTCGAGAAGCTCGATCCCCATCCGCTTCGCGAGACCGCCGCCGCCCGACTCGACGAGTCGCGCCACGAGTGCGGGGTCGAGATCCGGGGGAAGTATCGTCACGCTGACTCTCCGCGAGGGTGTCGGAACCGGCGGATAGGCTGGGCCCGTGCCGGACTCCGAAAAGCCTACCCTTCTGCTCGTCGACGGCCATTCGCTCGCCTTCCGGGCGTTCTACGCGCTGCCCATCGACAGCTTCGTGACGCGCGACGGTCAGCACACCAACGCGATCCACGGCTTCCTGTCGATGCTCATCCTGCTGCTGCAGAAAGAGAAGCCGACCCACCTCGGGGTGGCGTTCGACATCTCGCGCTTCTCGTTCCGCAACCGCGAGTACCCGGAGTACAAGGGCACCCGGGGCGAGACCCCGCCCGAGTTCAAGGGCCAGGTGCCGCTCCTCGAAGAGGCGCTGCACGCCATGAACATCACGACGATCAGCAAAGAGGACTTCGAGGCCGACGACATCCTCGCGACCCTGTCCCTGCAGGGCAAGCAGCAGGGCTACCGGGTACTCGTCGTCTCCGGCGACCGCGACACGATCCAGCTGGTCGACGACGACGTCACGCTGCTGTATCCGAACGCGCGCGGCGTCTCCGAGCTCAAGCGCTACGACGAGGATGCGGTGCGCGAGCGCTACGGCATCGACCCGGCCCAGTACCCCGAGATCGCCGCCCTCGTGGGCGAGACCAGCGACAACCTGCCGGGGGTCGACAAGGTCGGCGAGAAGACCGCCGTCAAGTGGATCCAGCAGTACGGCACCGCGGCCGAGCTGCTCGAGCACGCCGACGAGATCTCGGGCGTCGTCGGCAACAACCTGCGCGAGCAGCGCGACCGGGTGGTGCGCAACCGCAAGCTCAACCGGCTCGTCCGCGACGTCGAGCTGCCCGTGTCACCCCACGACCTCGTGCGCAATCCGATCGACGCCACCGCGGTGCGCGAGGTGTTCGAGCGCTTGCAGTTCCGCACCCTGCTCGACCGGGTGATCAAGCTCGAAGGCACGGCCGACGATCAGCTCGTCGGCGACGACGAGCGTCTGCCGGTCGCGGCCATCCCCGCGGTGCGCACGATGGTCGACGAAGAACTCGCGAAGTGGCTCGACACGGCATCCGAGCACGGCACGGCGCCGCTCGGGCTCCGGATCGTGACCATCAACGGACAGGTCGAGGGCTTCGGGATCGCGAGCGCAAGCGAGAGCGCCTGGGTGCCGTGGGCGCCGGGCCGCCCCGACTACGAGGCCCTGGCGAGCTGGCTCGCCTCGGACTCGCCGAAATACCTGCACGAGGCCAAACGGCAGCTCAAGACGCTCGCCGGTACCGGCCTCGAGTTGAACGGCATCGCCTTCGACACCACGCTCGGCGCCTGGCTGCTCCGACCGAGCACCAAGGCCGACACCCTGGGCGGGCTGACGTACTACTACCTCGGTGAGACCCTGCCCGAGCCCGACCCGAGCCAGCTGGTTCCCGAGACGGAGGCCGTGAGTCCGGCGACCGAGGCGTGGTACGTCTTCCGACTCGCGGGCGAGCTCGCGAGCCGACTCGACCCCGGGTCGTTGAGCGTGTCGCGCGAGATCGAGGTGCCGTTGGTCCCCGTGCTGGCCCGCATGGAGACGCAGGGGGTCGCCGTCTCGGCGCCGGTTCTCGCCGAGCTCAACTCGAGGCTCGGGACGCAGGCGGCCGAGATCGCGCGGCAGGCCTACGCCGAGATCGGACGCGAGGTGAACCTGGGCTCGCCCAAGCAGCTGCAAGAGGTGCTCTTCGATCAGCTCGGCATGCCCAAGACCCGGCAGAACAAGACCGGGTTCTCCACGGATGCGGCCTCGCTCGCCGACCTGCAGGACCAGCACCCGCATCCATTCCTGGAGCTGCTGCTGCAGCACCGCGACGCGACCAAGATCCGGCAGATCGTCGAGACGCTCGAGAAGGGCATCGGCGCCGACGGACGCGTGCACACGACGTACGAGCAGACCGGCTCCGCCACGGGCCGCATCTCGTCGAACGATCCCAATCTGCAGAACATCCCGATCAAGACCGAGGTGGGCCGCGAGGTCCGATCGGCCTTCCAGCCGGGAGAGGGCTTCGAGACCCTCCTGACCGCCGACTACTCGCAGATCGAGATGCGGATCATGGCGCACCTCTCCGAGGACGAGGGGCTGATCGAGGCCTTCAACTCGGGGGAGGACCTGCACCGCTTCGTCGGGGCGCGCATCTTCCGGGTCGACCCGTCCGAGGTGACCCCGGTCATGCGCACCAAGGTGAAGGCGATGTCGTACGGCCTCGCCTACGGCCTGTCGGCGTTCGGCCTCTCGAAGCAGCTGCGCATCGAGACATCCGAGGCGCGCGAGCTCATGGCCGACTACTTCGCGCGCTTCGGCGCCGTGCGCGACTACCTGCGCGGTGTCGTGGAGCAGGCCCGTGCCGACGGGTACACGACCACGATCTTCGGGCGTCGTCGGCCGTTCTCCGATCTCACCTCGACGAATCGCGTGCTGCGCGAGAACGCGGAGCGCCAGGCCCTCAACTCGCCGATCCAGGGCTCCGCCGCCGACATCATCAAGCGCGCCATGCTCACGATCGACGCCGACATCCGGGAGCGGATGCTCGGCTCGCGCATGCTCCTGCAGGTGCACGACGAGCTCGTGTTCGAGGTGGCACCCGGCGAGCTCCCCGAGCTCACCGAGATCGTGCGCACCCGGATGGCCGGAGCGGCCACGCTGAGCGTGCCGCTCGAGGTGCAGCTGGGATCCGGCCCGAACTGGGACGCCGCCGCTCACTGACTCGCTCACAGCCGGCGCTGCCTGACGCGGTCCCGCCCCTCACCTGCCAAAGGAGAACCCATGTCCGAACGAACTGTCGTCGTCGCGTCGAGCGTCGGACTGCACGCGCGCCCCGCGTCGTTGTTCAGCCAGGCCGCCGCCAAGACCGGCATCTCGATCACGCTGACGTCGGCGACCGGGAGGAGCGTCAACGCGGCCAGTATCCTCGGCGTGCTGTCCCTGGGGATCGGTCACGGCGAGGAGGTCACCCTGTCCTCGGATGCCGAGGGAGCCGAGACCGCGCTCGACGCACTCGTGATCGTGCTGTCGACCGATCTCGATCGGGAGTAGCCGCTCCGGGCCGGTCCCCACTGGCGCCGACAGGCACGCTGGTTAGGCTGGGAACATGAGCGATTCGACGACGCCGTCCTCCCGACCGTCCACACCGATCGATGCGATCGCCGAGAAATGGGTCGTCACCCTGGCCGATCTCGATCCGGATGTCGCCAACTGGGTGGGCATCCCGGGCCGGCTCGGCGAGTACGCCGACTACTCCCCAGCGGGGCACGAGGCCCAGCTCGCCGCGGGCAACGCGGTGATCGCGGAACTCGAGGCGGCCGCACCCGTCGACGAGGTCGACGTTGCCACCAAGACCGACCTGCTGGCCGAGCTCCGGCTCTCGGCCGAGGCGCACGCGGCAAAGCTGCACGAGCGCGACGTGAACGTCATCGCCTCTCCGGCGCAGGGCATCCGCGAGGTCTTCGATCTCATGCCGACCGCGACCGAGGGCGACTGGGCCACCATCGCCGAGAAGCTCGGCAACGTGCCGGGAGCGGTCGCGGGCTACATCGAGACCCTCCGGCAGGGGATCGCCGACGGGGTCGTCCCCGCCCGGCGGCAGGTCATCGAGACGGCAACCGGGGTGAGGCGGCACGCCGATCCGCTCGGCTTCTTCTTCGACTTCACCTCGTCGGCCGCGCTCGAGGGCGGCGGAGAGCTGCCCGGCAGTCTCAAGGCCGAGCTGAAGAAGGGGGCAGAGGCCTCCGCGGATGCCTACGCGCAGCTGGCCGAGTTCTTCGAGCTCGAGCTGGCACCGAAGGCGGGCGAACAGGACGGCGTGGGTCGCGACATCTATGCGCTGCAGTCGCGGCGCTTCCTCGGGGCGCAGATCGACTTCGACGAGACCTACGAATGGGGCATCGACGAGCTCGCCCGCATGGTCGAGGAGCAGACCCGGATCGCCGGCGAGATCGTGCCGGGCGCCTCGGTGGAGGAAGCGGTTGCATTCCTCGAGGCCGATGAGTCGAACAAGCTCCACGGAACCGAGGCGCTCCAGCGCTGGATGCAGGAGCTCAGCGATCGAGCCGTCGCGGAGCTGTCGGCGACGCACTTCGACATCCCCGATCCCGTGAAGAAGCTCGAGTGCATGATCGCGCCGACTCAGGAGGGTGGGATCTACTACACCTCGCCCAACGACGACTTCTCGCGTCCCGGTCGGATGTGGTGGAGCGTGCCCGAGGGGGTCACCGAGTTCGACACCTGGCGTGAGACCACGACCGTGTACCACGAGGGCGTGCCGGGGCATCACCTTCAACTCGGCCAGGCGGTCTACAACCGGGCCATGCTCAACACCTGGCGGCGTTCGCTCGCCGGCACGAGCGGGCACGCCGAGGGCTGGGCCCTCTACGCCGAGCGGCTCATGGACGAACTCGGCTACCTCGAGAAGCCGGCCGACCGCCTCGGGATGCTGGACGGTCAGCGCATGCGCGCCGCGCGCGTCGTGCTCGACATCGGGGTGCATCTCGGCAAGCCCAACCTCGACGGCAGCGGCGCCTGGACCGCGGATGACGCCCTCACGTTCATGCGCGCCAACGTCAATATGAACGACTCCTTCATCCGCTTCGAGGTCAACCGCTACCTCGGCTGGCCGGGGCAGGCGCCCTCGTACAAGGTCGGTCAGCGTATCTGGGAGCAGCTGCGCGACGAGGTCAAGAGGCGCGAGGGCGCCGCCTGGAACATCAAGGCGTTCCACAAGCGCGCGCTCGATCTCGGCGGCGTCGGGCTCGACACCCTGAGGGCGAGCCTGCTCGGCGCATGAGCCCCGCGGAGGCCGCAACGCGCCCCCGTTGAGCCGTCGCCCAGGCGGCGGGTAGGTAGGCTGTCCGAACACCGAAGACCCAGGAGTCGACACCGTGCCCCGTCCCCTCGTCAGCGCCCTCGCGGCGGCGATGCTCATCACGATCGCCCTGACCGGGTGCACGCAGAGCGCCGCACCCGTCACCCAGGACAGCTGTTCGGGCAAGATCTCCAAGGTGCTGCTGAGCGACGATTCGGCCACGAAGGTCGTCAGTTTCAACGCCGGTGATGTCCCGAAGATCTTCGCGGTGTCGGCGACTCCGGCGCCCACCTGCTACTACTCATCAAGCACCACGGCCCCTCAGGACGGGGTCGAGTACACGACAACACAGCGCACGCTGCTCTACATCGGCCTCAGCGACGCCCAGGTCGCCTCGATGGTCGCCGCGCTCCGCAAGACGGTGTCGGTCGCGCCGTGGAGTCTTCGCTACGACGACGGCACGGCGTCGCCGAGTGCCGCCGGCTCGCCGACGACCTCCGCCCGCTGGTACTACAACTTCGGGGGCAAGGCGCAAGACGACAGGGGCGAGATGGGCTACGCCTCGATGACGCCCGTCAGCGTGGGAATCGCGTCCCAGGCAGGCCTCGAGAAGCCCGTCAACGTGCTCCGCATCGAGACCCAGCTGCGCCAGGTCAAGAAGTAGCCGCGGCCGTTCGGCGCCGGCGCCCGATCGTGTTGCCGGGTCCCATGCGGGCCCGGTATGCTGGAATGTCGCTTTCGCGACGTTCTATCCGCCTGCCTTCGGCGTGAAATCACCTGAACCACCTGCGTCGTCGGCCTTCACCCATGTCCCTTCGGAGCCACTACTACATGACAACCACAACGACCGCTACGGTCGCCAAGCAGGTCGCGATCAATGACATCGGATCTGCTGAGGATTTTCTCGCCGCAGTCGAGAAGACCCTGAAGTTCTTCAACGACGGAGACCTCATCGAAGGAACCGTCGTCAAGATCGACCGCGACGAGGTGCTCCTCGACGTCGGCTACAAGACCGAGGGTGTCATCCCCTCCCGCGAACTCTCCATCAAGCACGACGTCGACCCCTCCGAGGTCGTCAACGTCGGTGACATGGTCGAAGCCCTCGTTCTCCAGAAGGAGGACAAAGAGGGTCGCCTCATCCTGTCCAAGAAGCGCGCGCAGTACGAGCGTGCCTGGGGCGACGTCGAGAAGATCAAGGAATCGGATGGCGTCGTCACCGGTTCGGTCATCGAGGTCGTCAAGGGCGGTCTCATCGTCGACATCGGCCTCCGTGGCTTCCTGCCCGCCTCGCTCATCGAGCTGCGCCGGGTGCGCGACCTGACGCCGTACCTCGGCCAGGAGATCGAGGCCAAGATCCTCGAGCTCGACAAGAACCGCAACAACGTCGTGCTGAGCCGCCGCGCGCTGCTCGAGCAGACGCAGAGCGAGTCGCGCAGCACCTTCCTCAACAACCTCCAGAAGGGCCAGGTCCGCAAGGGCGTCGTGTCCTCGATCGTCAACTTCGGCGCGTTCGTCGACCTCGGCGGCGTGGACGGCCTCGTGCACGTCTCGGAGCTGTCGTGGAAGCACATCGAGCACGCGAGCGAGGTCGTCGAGGTGGGCCAGGAGGTCACCGTCGAGATCCTCGAGGTCGATCTCGAGCGCGAGCGCGTGTCGCTCTCGCTCAAGGCGACCCAGGAGGACCCGTGGCAGGTCTTCGCCCGCACCCACGCGATCGGCCAGATCGCGCCCGGAAAGGTCACCAAGCTCGTTCCGTTCGGCGCCTTCGTGCGCGTGGCGGAGGGCATCGAGGGCCTCGTGCACATCTCGGAGCTCAGCGGCAAGCACGTCGAGCTCGCCGAGCAGGTCGTGTCGGTGGGTGACGAGGTCTTCGTCAAGGTCATCGACATCGATCTCGAGCGTCGCCGCATCTCGCTGAGCCTCAAGCAGGCCAACGAGGGCATCGACCCCCACAACACCGAGTTCGACTCCGGTCTCGCCGCGCTGTACGGCATGGTCACCGAGTACGACGAGCAGGGCAACTACAAGTTCCCCGAGGGCTTCGACGCGACCAGCGGCGAGTGGCTCGAGGGCTTCGACACCCAGCGCGAGGCATGGGAGCAGGAGTACGCCGCCGCCCAGCTGCGCTGGGAGGCCCACAAGAAGCAGATCCTCGCCGCGGAAGCCGCCGGCGACGAGCTGCGTCCGGCCGGCCCGAGCAGCAGCAACTCGTTCTCGAGCGAGAGCGCGAGCGTCGGCACCCTTGCCGACGACGAGGCGCTGGCCGCGCTTCGCGAGAAGCTGTCGAGCAACTCCTAGGAATCAGCACACACGAGGGCCGGGCGCAGTCGCGTCCGGCCCTCGTGTCGTTCCACCACCCTGCAGGCCCAGGACCGGCCGAGGCGGCCCGGGCGACGAAGCCGATAGCATCGTTCGATGCAGCTCATCGGCCTCACGGGCGGGATCGCATCGGGCAAGTCGGTGGTCGCCGCCCGGCTCGCGGAACACGGGGCCGTCGTCGTGGATGCCGATCAGGTGGCCCGCGAGGTCGTCGAACCGGGCAGCCCGGCTCTCGCCCGCATCGCGGAGGAGTTCGGGAGCGGCGTCATCGCCTCCGACGGGAGCCTCGATCGGGCGGCCCTCGGAGCCATCATCTTCAGTTCGCCCGAGAAGCGCGCCGCACTCAACGCGATCACCCATCCGGCGGTCGCCGCTCGCTCGCACGAGCTCTTCGCCGCGGCGCAGGCGGCGGATCCGGACGCGATCGTCGTGTACGACGTGCCCCTGCTGGTCGATGCCGGCCGCGTCGACGAGTTCGATCTCGTCGTCGTGGTCAACGCGAGCACCGAGACCCGGATCTCGCGGATGATGCAGTTGCGCGGGATGACGCACGACGAGGCGCTGCACCGCATCAACTCCCAGGCCACCGACACCGAGAGGCTCGCGATCGCCGACGTCGTGATCGATTCGAACGGCACCCTCGAGGAGACGCTGCAGCAGGCGGACGTGCTCTGGGAGAACCTTCGTTCCCACGCGAGGCACTGACCGGCTTCACCCCTCACCGACCGCGTCGTCACCCGGCGGCCTGTCGGGGGTGCGACCTAGGCTAGGCAGCATGGAGCCCACTCGTTCGGTGCGACCTTTCGAGGTCATCAGCGACTACACGCCGAGCGGTGACCAGCCCGCGGCGATCAAAGAGCTCGCGCACCGGGTCAATGCCGGTGAGACCGACATCGTGCTGCTGGGCGCCACCGGAACGGGCAAATCGGCGACGACCGCCTGGCTGATCGAGCAGGTGCAGCGGCCGACGCTCGTGCTCGCGCACAACAAGACGCTTGCGGCGCAGTTGGCCAACGAGTTCCGCGAGCTGCTGCCCAACAACGCGGTCGAGTACTTCGTCAGCTACTACGACTACTACCAGCCCGAGGCCTACGTGCCGCAGACCGACACCTTCATCGAGAAGGACTCCTCGGTCAACGCCGAGGTCGAGCGATTGCGGCACTCGACGACCAACTCGCTGTTGAGCCGCCGCGATGTCGTCGTGGTCTCGACCGTCTCCTGCATCTACGGGCTCGGCGCGGCCGAAGAGTACCTGGGCGCCATGACCGCCCTGCAGGTGGGGGAGCACATCTCCCGCGACAAGCTGGTGCGGCGCTTCATCAACATGCAGTACGAGCGCAACGACATCGACTTCTCGCGCGGCAAGTTCCGGGTGCGCGGCGACACGATCGAGATCATCCCCGTCTACGAGGAGCACGCGATCCGCATCGAGATGTTCGGTGACGAGATCGAGGCCCTGTACACGCTCCACCCGCTGACCGGCGAGGTCATCAAGAAGATGGATGCGGTCGCCGTCTTCCCGGCCACCCACTACGCCGCCAGCACCGAGGCGTTGCAGCGCGCCCTCGTCACGATCCGCGCCGAGCTGGCCGAGCGCCTGGCCGAGTTCGAGCGCCAGGGCAAGCTGCTCGAGGCACAGCGGCTGCGCATGCGCACCGGCTTCGACCTCGAGATGATGGAGCAGATCGGCTTCTGCAACGGCATCGAGAACTACTCGCGCCACATCGACGGCCGCAAGCCCGGTCAGCCGCCGAACACCCTGCTCGACTACTTCCCCGACGACTTCCTCGTCGTGATCGACGAGTCGCACGTCACCGTCCCGCAGATCGGCGCGATGTACGAGGGCGACGCGAGCCGCAAGCGCACCCTCGTCGAGCACGGATTCCGGCTGCCGAGCGCGCTCGACAACCGCCCGCTGCGCTGGGAGGAGTTCCTGAATCGCGTGGGGCAGAAGGTCTACCTGTCTGCCACACCCGGTCGCTACGAGCTCGGCGTCACCGACGGCGTTGTCGAGCAGATCATCCGTCCGACCGGACTGGTCGACCCTCAGATCGTGGTCAAACCCAGCAAGGGTCAGATCGACGACCTGCTCGAAGAGATCCGGGTCCGTGCCGAGCGCGACGAGCGCGTGCTCGTCACCACCCTGACCAAGAAGATGGCCGAAGAGCTGACCGACTTCCTCGGTGAGCACGGGGTGCGGGTGCGCTATCTGCATTCCGACGTCGACACCCTGCGTCGGGTCGAGCTGCTGACCGAACTGCGTCAGGGCGTCTACGACGTGCTCGTGGGCATCAACCTGCTGCGCGAGGGCCTCGACCTGCCCGAGGTGTCGCTGGTGGCGATCCTCGACGCCGACAAGGAGGGCTTCCTGCGCAGCTCGACCTCCCTCATCCAGACGATCGGTCGCGCCGCACGCAACGTCTCGGGCGAGGTGCACATGTACGCCGACAATCTCACCGACTCGATGAAGCAGGCCATCGACGAGACCGACCGCCGGCGCGAGAAGCAGGTGGCGTACAACCTCGAGCGCGGCATCGACCCCCAGCCGTTGCGCAAAAGGATCGCCGACATCACCGATGTGCTCGCGCGTGAGGGCGCCGACACCGCTGCGCTGCTGTCCGGGCGCGACGGGCGCAAACGCGCCCCCACCCCCAGCCTCCGTCGCGAGGGAGTGGGCGCAGCCGGTGCGGCCGAGCTCGAGACGATCATCGCCGACCTCAACGAGCAGATGCTCCAGGCCGCGGGAGAGCTCAAGTTCGAGCTCGCCGCGCGCCTGCGGGATGAGCTCTCCGAGATGAAGCGCGAGTTGCGCCAGATGGAGTCGGTCGGGCACGTCCGGTAGCCTCGGCCGCCGCCGGAAGTGATCCTCGTCCCCACCGCGTCCGCCGGAAGCGGACGCCCCGGCGCGGATGTCGGTGGCCTCCGTAGAATGGGTTCAGTGTCGATCCAAGCCGTGCCCGCGGGCTCCCAGAAGCTGAGCGTGCGGGGTGCTCGAGTCCACAATCTCAAGAACGTCGACCTCGAGATCCCGCGCGATTCGCTCATCGTGTTCACCGGTCTCTCCGGGTCGGGCAAGTCGTCGCTCGCCTTCGACACGATCTTCGCCGAGGGGCAGCGCCGCTACGTCGAGTCGCTGTCGGCCTACGCCCGGCAGTTCCTGGGGCAGGTCGACCGTCCCGATGTCGACTTCATCGAGGGGCTGAGCCCGGCGGTCTCGATCGACCAGAAGTCGACCAACCGCAACCCGCGGTCGACGGTGGGCACGATCACCGAGATCTACGACTACATGCGCCTGCTCTGGGCCCGCATCGGCATCCCGCACTGCCCGGTCTGCGGCGAGCCGATCCAGCGCCAGACCGTGCAGCAGATCGCCGACCAGCTCATGGAGCTCGAGACCGGCACCCGGTACCAGGTGCTCGCGCCGATGATCTCGCAGAAGAAGGGCGAGTTCGTCGACCTGTTCAAGGAGCTCGCAGCCGGGGGTTACTCGCGCGCGCTGGTCGACGGTGAGCTGATCCAGCTCACCGACCCGCCCGTGCTCAAGAAGCAGGTGAAGCACGACATCTCCGTCGTGGTCGACCGGCTGGTGGCATCCGACGAGCTGTTGACCCGCCTGACCGACTCGATCGAGACCGCCCTCGGGCTGACCGCCGGCCTCGTCATGATCAACTTCATCGATCGCGAGGGGGATGCCGCCTGGCGCACCTTCAGCGAGAAGCTGAGCTGCCCGAACGGCCACCCGATCGCCTTGACCGAGGTCGAGCCGCGCACCTTCTCGTTCAACGCGCCGTTCGGCGCCTGCCCCGAGTGCTCCGGTCTGGGCACCAAGATGGCGGTCGACGGCGAACTGCTCATCGGCGATCCGAGCCTGACGCTCAACGAGGGCGTGGTGCTTCCCTGGAACCAGGGCGGCAAGGGCATGTACAGCTACTTCCAACGCCTGCTCGAGGGGCTGGGCCGTGACCTCGGATTCGATCTCGACACGCCCTGGTCGAAACTCAGCGCCGACGTGCACGAGGCGATCCTCAAGGGCAACGACTTCGAGGTGCAGGTGCAGTGGAAGAACCGCTACGGCCGCACCATGAAGTACTCGACGGGGTTCGAGGGCGTCATGCCCTACATCGAGCGCAAGTACCTCGAGGCCGACAGCGAGTGGACTCAGCAGCGCTATAGCGAGTACCTGCGCGAGATCCCGTGCCCGGTCTGCGACGGGCAGCGGCTCAAGCCCGAGGTGCTCGCCGTGCAGGTGGCGGGCCACAGCATCTCGGCGGTCTCCGAACTGAGCCTGCTCGAGGCTCACGAGTTCATGAACCGGCTCGAGCTGACCCCGCGGGAGGCGAAGATCGCGGCGCAGGTGCTGCGCGAGATCCGACTGCGGCTGGAGTTCCTGCTCGAGGTGGGGCTGAACTACTTGACCATGGCGCGCGCCGCGGCGACGCTGTCGGGCGGGGAGGCCCAGCGCATCCGGCTCGCCACGCAGATCGGGTCGGGTCTCACCGGTGTCCTCTACGTGCTCGACGAGCCGAGCATCGGCCTGCACCAACGCGACAACCGGCGCCTCATCGACACCCTCGTGAAGCTGAAGAACCTCGGCAACACGCTCATCGTGGTCGAGCACGACGAAGACACCATCCGCACGGCCGACTGGATCGTCGACATCGGGCCCGGCGCGGGCGAGCACGGCGGGGTCGTCGTGCACTCCGGCGACTACGCGTCACTGCTCGACAATCATCGCTCGATCACGGGCGACTACATCTCGGGTCGCCGCTCGATCGAACTGCCGAGCACCCGCCGCAAGATCGACAAGAAGCGCCAGATCACGGTCGAAGGCGCGCGGGCCAACAACCTCCAGGACGTCACCGTGAGCTTCCCTCTCGGCACGTTCGTGGCGGTCACGGGGGTGAGCGGATCGGGCAAGTCCAGCCTGGTCAACGACATCCTGTACAAGGTTCTCGCCAACCAGCTCAACGGCGCCAAACAGGTCCCCGGCAAGCACAAGCGCGTCACGGGGCTCGAGCAGCTCGACAAGGTCGTGCACGTCGATCAGGCACCGATCGGACGCACCCCGCGGTCGAACCCGGCGACCTACACGGGCGTCTTCGACCGGATGCGCACCCTGTTCTCCGAGACCATCGAAGCCAAGTCGCGGGGCTATCAGCCCGGTCGCTTCAGCTTCAACGTCAAGGGCGGGCGCTGCGAGAACTGCGCGGGCGACGGCACGATCAAGATCGAGATGAACTTCCTGCCCGACGTGTACGTGGCGTGCGAGGTCTGCGGCGGCAAGCGCTACAACCGCGACACGCTCCAGGTGCACTACAAGGGCAAGAACATCGCCGAGGTGCTCGAGATGTCGATCAGCGAAGCGGCGGAGTTCTTCGAGCCGATCCAGGCCATCCACCGTTACCTGAAGACCCTCGTCGACGTCGGTCTCGGCTACGTGCGACTCGGGCAGAGCGCGACGACGCTCTCCGGCGGTGAGGCGCAGCGGGTCAAGCTCGCGACCGAGCTGCAGAAGCGCTCCACCGGGCGCACCGTGTACGTGCTCGACGAGCCGACTACCGGTCTGCACTTCGAAGACGTGCGCAAGCTGCTGCTCGTGCTCAACGGCCTGGTCGACAAGGGCAACACGGTGATCGTGATCGAGCACAACCTCGACGTGATCAAGTCGGCCGACTGGGTGATCGACCTCGGCCCGGAGGGCGGATCCGGGGGAGGAGAGGTGCTCGCCACCGGCTCGCCCGAGCAGCTGGCGAAGGTGCCCGAGAGCCACACCGGGCGCTTCCTCGCCGAACTGCTCGAGGCGGAATCCGCGGGACAGGGCCGCCGGAAGGCCGGCTGAGGTGGCCGGAGTCGTCGAGGGCCGCACGGCGGGCGGCACCGGACCGGGCGGCCGTGCCTCCAGCGGCCTGACCGGACGGGTAGGGCGCCCCAGCCGAGCGTCCGATCCCAGCGATTGGAAGCCGAAGTCCGGAGAGATCCCCACGCAGCCGGGCGTGTACCGCTTCCGCGACGCGACGGGACGCGTCATCTACGTCGGCAAGGCGATCAACCTGCGCCAGCGCCTGAGCAACTACTTCCAGCCCCTCCGCAGCCTGCATCAGCGCACCCGGCACATGGTGCTGAGCGCCAACCAGGTGGAGTGGACGGTCGTCGGCAGCGACTTCGAGGCGCTGCAACTCGAGTACACCTGGATCAAGGAGTTCGACCCGCCGTACAACGTCAAGTTCCGCGATGACAAGACCTACCCCTATCTGGCCCTGACCATGGCCGACGAGGCCCCGCGGGTCATGGTGACCCGCAACCACCGCATTCCGGGGGCCCGCTACTTCGGCCCCTATCCGAAGATCTGGGCCGTGCGCGAGACCATCGAACTGATGGTGAAGGCCTTTCCGATCCGCACCTGCTCCGACTCGAGCTACGCGCGGGCGATGGCGACCGGCCGGCCCTGCTTCCCCGGGCAGATCGGACGATGCGGCGGCCCATGCTCGCAGAAGGTCACGATCGAGCAGCACCGCGAGATCGTCGAGCAGTTCGCGACCTTCATGGCCAGTCACGATCGCCGGATCATCACCCGGCTGCAACGCGAGATGAAGGATGCCGCGACGGCCTTCGACTACGAGCAGGCCGCGATCCTGCGCGATCGCATCCAGGCCCTCGAGAACGTGCTCGAGAAGAGCGCGGTCGTGCTGCCGGACAGCGTCGACACCGACGTGTTCGGCATCGAGGAGGACGAGCTGGCAGCGGCGGTCCAGCAGTTCGTCGTGCGCGGGGGCCGGGTGCGCGGCGTGCGCAGCTGGATCGTCGACAAAGAACTCGACGTGACGACCGGCGAGCTGGTCGAACAGATGCTCGAGAGCGCATATGAGTCCGAGCCGCCGCCGCGCGAGATCATCGTTCCCGCCCTTCCCGACGACGCGAGCGCGCTCGAGACCTGGCTCGCGGCGATGCGGCCCCGCGGGGGAGCGGTGTCGCTGCGGACCGCGCAGCGCGGCGACAAGGCGGCGGTGCTGCAGACCGCGACCCTCAACGCCAAACAGTCCCTCATGCTCTACAAGACCCGGCGATCGGCCGACTACGTGTCGCGCACCCAGGCCCTCAACGACATCCAGGATGCCCTGGGCCTGCCCGAGGCGCCGCTGCGGATGGAGTGCTACGACGTCTCGCACCTCGGGGGGACCAACATCGTCGCCTCGATGGTGGTCTTCGAAGATGGACTGCCCAAGAAGAGCGCGTACCGCAAGTTCGCGGTGCCGGGTTACGCCGACGACCTCGAGGCGATCCGACAGGTGCTCACCCGTCGGCTGGCCCACCTCGAAGACGACGAGATCTCGGGCGTCGAAGAGGATCTCGAGCACGCGGCGGCCGACGCCGCGACCGACGTGGAACTCGGCGAAGAAGCCGGCACGGCGGCCGCCCGCCGACGCCGCCGGTTTGCCTACCGCCCCGGCCTGATCATCGTCGACGGCGGGCAGCCGCAGGTCGAGGCGGCGGCGCGCACGCTCGCCGAACTGGGCATCGACGACGTGCCGATCTGCGGGATCGCGAAGCGTCTGGAGGAGATCTGGCTGCCGGGCAACGACTTCCCTGTCATCCTGCCCCGCAACAGCGAGGCGCTCTTCATGCTCCAGCGGATCCGTGATGAGGCGCACCGCTTCGCGATCACCTTCCAGCGGGCGAAGCGCAAGAACGACATCGGGTCGGTGCTCGCCGACATCCCCGGGCTCGGCCCGGCCCGGGTCAAGGAGCTGCTGCGTCACTTCGGCTCGGTCAAGCGGCTCAAGGCGGCGACGGCACTCGAGATCGGCGAGGTGCGCGGCATCGGGCCGGCCCTCGCCTCCGTCATCGTCGCTAGGCTGAAGCCATCCTCTGGCGATCCGGTCGAGGAGCAGCAGACGGACGAGTGACCCCGCAGATGAGCGACAGCGTGAGACGCGAGATGCTGGTCGTCACGGGCATGTCCGGGGCCGGACGGTCGACCGTGGGCAACGCCCTCGAAGACCTCGGCTGGTACGTGGTCGACAACCTCCCGCCGCAGATGCTGCGGCCGATGGTCGAGCTCTCGGAGCACAGCGGCGACGCGATTCCGAAGGTCGCCGCGATCGTCGACGTGCGCGGCGGCAAGCTGTTCGCCGACGTGCAGGAGGCGCTGGAGTCCCTGCGCCACAACGGGAGCGTGCGCGTCCTCTTCCTCGATGCGACGGATGCCGCGCTGGTGCGGCGCTTCGAGCAGGTGCGGCGCCCGCATCCGCTTCAGGGCGACGGCACGCTGCTCGACGGGATCACCGAGGAGCGCGCTCGCATGGGCGAGCTGCGATCGCAGAGCGACCTCGTGCTCGACACCTCGGATCTCAACATCCATCAACTGGCGACGGCCATCGGCGAGCAGTTCTCCGATGACGCGGGCAACGCGACCAGGGTCACCGTGCTGAGCTTCGGATTCAAGTACGGGCTCCCCTCCGACGCCGATCTGGTCGCCGACGCCCGGTTCCTGCCCAATCCGTTCTGGATTCCCGAACTGCGGCCTCAGACCGGCCTCGACGAAGAGGTACGGGAGTTCGTTCTGGAACAGAAGGGTGCTCTCGAGTTCATCGACGCCTACGCGGCGGCCCTCGCGCCGGTGCTCGACGGGTACCGTCGAGAGAACAAGCGGCACGCTACGATCGCTGTGGGGTGCACCGGCGGCAAGCACCGTTCGGTCGCCGTCGTAGAAGAACTGGCTCGCCGTCTGCGCGAGCTGCCGGGCGTCACCGTGAACGTGCGCCACCGGGACCTCGGACGCGAATGACGCGGCCGGCATGAGAAGAAGGAAGACCGCGTGGCATTGACCGCCGACGTCAAAGAAGAGCTCGCCGGTGTCGAGGTCGGCAAGACGACGGTGCGCGCCGCGGAGCTCGCGGCACTGCTGCGTTTCTCGGGCGGACTCCACATCATCTCGGGCAGGATCGCCGTCGAATCCGAACTCGACTCGCCCCAGATCGCACGTCGGGTTCGCAAAGACCTGGCGGAGCTGTACGGCGTGCGCAGCGAGGTCTCCGTCATCTCCGGCAGCAATCTTCGGCGCACCAGCACCTACCTCGTGCGGGTGATGGACGGGGGAGAGACGCTCGCCCGGCAGACCGGTCTGCTCGATGCGCGACGGCGGCCCGTGCGCGGCCTGCCCAATCGACTGACCACCGGATCGCGTGAAGAGCTCGCCGCCGTCTGGCGTGGCGCGTTCCTGGCCCACGGCTCCCTGACCGATCCCGGTCGCTCCGCGGCTCTCGAGGTCACCTGCCCCGGCAACGAGTCGGCGATGGCCCTCGTCGGTGCAGCCGGACGGCTGAAGATCTCCGCCAAGGCACGTGAGGTGCGCGGGGTGCACCGGGTCGTGATCCGCGACGGCGAGGCGATCGGCGCGATGCTCAAGCTCATGGGCGCCGAACGCAGCCTCGGCGCGTGGGAGGAGATGCGCCAGCGCCGCGAAGTGCGCGCCACCGCGAACCGCCTGGTCAACTTCGACGACGCCAACCTGCGCCGCTCGGCCCAAGCCGCCGTCGCCGCCTGCGCCCGCGTCGAGCGCGCCCTCGAACTGCTCGGGGACGACGTGCCCGAACATCTGCGCTACGCGGGCGAGCTGCGGCTGCGGTTCCGCGACTCGAGCCTGGACGAACTCGGCCACCACGCCGACCCGCCGATGACGAAGGATGCGGTGGCCGGCCGCATCCGCCGCCTGCTGGCCATGGCCGACAAGCACGCCGCCGACCACGGCCTTCCGGGCACCGACCACGGTCTTCCCGACGATCTGGACTGAGCCAACCTGTGCGCCGCCGCTCCTGCGGCGCACCCGCTCCGCGCGACGTCCACGCCGCCGCAGCGTCGATCCGCAGCTCGCGGGAAGGAGCGGGACATCCGCTCGGTTGCGGTCAATAGACTGATTCAGTCACCCCGCGTGGCCACATGATTCCGCCTCCGGGGACCAACCGCTAGGAGAAAATCGATGGCTGACTACACGCTTCCCGAACTTCCGTACGACTACGCCGCCCTCGAGCCGCACATCAGCGCGAAGATCATGGAGCTCCACCACGACAAGCACCATGCGGCCTACGTCGCGGGTGCGAACACCGCGCTGCAGCAGATGGCCGAGGCCCGAGACTCCGGCAACCTGGGCAACATCAACAAGCTCGAGAAGGACCTCGCCTTCCACCTCGGCGGCCACGTCAATCACTCGATCTTCTGGACCAACCTCTCGCCCGACGGCGGCGACAAGCCG
This sequence comes from Lysinimonas soli, assembly GCF_042655435.1. Taxonomy (NCBI): domain Bacteria; kingdom Bacillati; phylum Actinomycetota; class Actinomycetes; order Micrococcales; family Microbacteriaceae; genus Lysinimonas; species Lysinimonas soli. The sequence goes on along the minus strand of NZ_JBHSMG010000001.1, from coordinate 1,076,652 downwards.
GTCGGCGAACTCGCCGCGGCGATCGACGACGGCTTCGGCTCGTTCGACAAGTTCATGGCGCACTTCACGGCCGCGGCGATGGGTCTGCAGGGCTCCGGCTGGGCCGTGCTGTCGTGGGACCCGCTGGGCAAGCAGCTCATCATCCAGCAGCTCTTCGACCAGCAGGCCAACACCGCGCAGGCGACGGTCCCGGTGCTCCAGCTGGACATGTGGGAGCACGCGTTCTACCTCGACTACCTCAACGTCAAGGCCGACTACGTGAAGGCGTTCTGGAACATCGCGAACTGGGAGAATGCGGGACTCCGCTTCACCACCGCGCGCGAGAAGACCGAGGGCCTGCTGCTACTGTCGTAGGGGCATTGCGGCCGGGGTCGACCCCGGCCGCCGCCTCTCCCACCACAACAATTTCCGGCGCTGCCACCGCGCCACAGCAAGGAGTCACTGTGTCTGTCAAGATCGGGATCAACGGCTTCGGCCGGATCGGTCGCAACTACTTCCGCGCCGCCCTGGCTCAGGGCAGCGAGCTCGAACTGGTCGCGGTCAACGACCTCACCGACCCCAAGACCCTTGCTCACCTCCTGAAGTACGACTCGATCGCCGGCAAGCTCGACGCCGAGGTGTCGGTCGACGGCGACAGCATCGTCGTCAACGGCAAGCGCATCAAGGTGCTGGCCGACCGCGACCCCGCCAACCTCCCGTGGGGAGAGCTCGGCGTCGACATCGTCATCGAGTCGACCGGCTTCTTCACCAACGCCGACAAGGCGCGCGCCCACATCACCGCCGGCGCCAAGAAGGTGCTGATCTCGGCTCCCGCCACGAACGAGGACGCGACCTTCGTCATCGGCGTCAACGAGAAGAACTACGACCCCGCGACGCACCACATCATCTCGAACGCGTCCTGCACGACGAACAGCCTCGCGCCGCTCGCCAAGGTGTTCAACGACAAGTTCGGTATCGAGCGCGGCCTCATGACCACGGTTCACGCTTACACCGCCGACCAGAACCTGCAGGACGGTCCGCACAGCGACCTGCGTCGTGCCCGCGCCGCCGCGCTCAGCATCATCCCCACCTCGAGTGGTGCCGCCAAGGCCATCGGCCTCGTGCTGCCCGAGCTCAACGGCAAGCTCGACGGCTACGCCCTGCGCGTGCCGGTGCCCACCGGCTCGATCACGGACCTCACGCTCACGACCAAGTCGGCCGTGACCGTCGACGAGATCAAGGCCGCCTACAAGGAGGCTGCGGAGGGCCCCCTCAAGGGCATCCTCGAGTACACCGAGGACGAGATCGTCTCGCACGACATCGTCGGCAACCCGCACTCGTCGATCTTCGACGCGGGTCTCGTGCGGGTGCTGGGAGACCAGGTCAAGATCTCGGCCTGGTACGACAACGAGTGGGGCTTCTCGAACCGCCTCGTGGAGTTGGCCGAACTCGTCGCCGCCAAGCTGTAGCCGCCGCAATGGCTCTGCGCACCATCGAGTCGCTGGGCGATCTGTCCGGCAAACGGGTCATCGTCCGATGCGACCTGAACGTTCCGCTCGAGGCGGGCACGATCACCGATGACGGACGTATCCGTGCGTCGGTCGGCACGATCCAGGAGCTGACTCGCGCCGGCGCGAAGGTCATCGCGATCTCGCACCTGGGGCGACCCGACGGCACGCCCGACCCGAAGTACAGCCTCGCCCCGGTCGCGAGCCGACTGGGCGAACTGCTCGGCGCGCAGGTGGCCTTCGCGGGGGACACCATCGGTGACGTGGCGCGCGACGTCGCGCAGGGGCTCGAGCCGGGCCAGGTGGCCCTTCTCGAGAACCTGCGCTTCAACGCCGACGAGACCTCGAAAGACCCCGAGCGCCGCGAGGCCTTCGCCAAGGCCCTCGCGGCATTCGGCGACGCCTTCGTCTCCGACGGATTCGGGGTCGTGCATCGCAAGCAGGCCAGCGTCTACGAGCTCGCGCAGCTGCTGCCCTCGGCGGCGGGCCGCCTCGTGCAGACCGAACTGGGTGTGCTCGAGCGACTCACGCGCGATCCGGCGAAGCCCTACACCGTGGTGCTCGGCGGCTCGAAGGTCAGCGACAAGCTCGGTGTCATCGACGCCCTGCTTCCCAAGGTCGACCAGCTGCTGATCGGCGGGGGGATGCTGTTCACCTTCCTCGCCGCGCAGGGGCACGCGATCGGCAAGAGCCTTCTCGATGCCGAACAACTCGACACGGTGCGCGGGTACCTGAGCGAGGCCGCCGAACGCGGCGTCGAGCTCGTGCTGCCGACCGACGTCGTCGTGGCGTCGCGCTTCGCTGCCGACGCCGACCATGTGGTCGCCGCCGCCGACGCCATCGAGAGCACGCCGTTCGGCGCCGATGGACTCGGCCTCGACATCGGCCCCGAGACCGCGACTCACTTCGCGGAGCTCATCGAGAGCTCGGCGACGGTGTTCTGGAACGGACCGATGGGCGTCTTCGAACTCGAGCCGTTCGCGGCGGGCACGAAGGCGGTCGCCGAGGCGCTCACCAAGGTGACGGGTCTCGGTGTGGTCGGCGGCGGCGATTCCGCGGCCGCCGTGCGGCAGCTCGGATTCCACGACGACCAGTTCGGTCACGTCTCGACCGGCGGCGGCGCCAGCCTCGAATTCCTCGAGGGCAAAGAACTCCCCGGCCTGGAGGTACTCGGATGGCAGTGAACGGCAGAACCCCGCTGATTGCGGGCAACTGGAAGATGAACCTCGACCATCTGCAGTCGATCGCCTTCGTGCAGAAGCTCGCGTGGACCCTCAAGGACGCGCGTCACGACACGGGCGACGTCGAGGTCGCGGTCTTCCCGCCGTTCACCGACCTGCGCTCGGTGCAGACCCTGGTGAACTCCGACGACCTCCCCATCGCCTTCGGCGGCCAGGACCTGTCGGAGCACGACAGCGGCGCGTACACGGGCGAGATCTCGGGCGCCTTCCTGAAGGCGCTCGACGCGCGGTACGTCATCATCGGACACTCGGAGCGCCGTCAGTACCACGGCGAGACCGATGAGCAGATCGCGGCGAAGCTCACCGCCGCCCATCGGCACGGTCTCGTGCCGATCGTGTGCGTGGGGGAGACGGCTGAGGACCTCGAGACCCACGGTCCCAGTGCCGTTCCGGTCGCGCAGCTGCGCATCGCCCTGGGCGGCGCGAGCAAGGGCCAGGAGGTCGTCGTGGCCTACGAGCCGGTCTGGGCGATCGGCTCCGGTCAGGCCGCCACGAGCGAGCAGGCCCAGCAGGTGGCCGCGGCCCTGCGCGCCGTCGTCGCCGAGGTGCTCGGCGACGAGGCGGCAGCCGCCACCCGCATCCTCTACGGCGGCTCGGTCAAGGCCTCCAACATCGCCGGTTTCATGCGCGAGGCCGACGTCGACGGAGCCCTCGTCGGCGGTGCGAGCCTGCTGCTGGACGAGTTCTCGAGCATCGTCCGCTTCCGGCAGCACGTCGGTACCTGAGGCGTCACGCCCCCTGACGTATACTGAACGCCGGTCGTCAGACTGGATCGAAAGGCTTCCCGTGGAAATTCTCCAGGTCATCGTGCAGGTGATCCTCGGCATCACCAGCTTGCTGCTGACGCTGCTGATCCTGCTGCACCGCGGTCGTGGTGGCGGCCTCTCGGACATGTTCGGCGGCGGGGTGACCTCCAACCTGGGCGCGTCGGGCGTCGCGGAGCGCAACCTCAACCGCATCACGGTCATCCTCGGTCTCGTCTGGCTTTCCAGCATCGTGGTTCTCGGTCTGATCGTCCGCTTCGCCGGTTGACCCGGCGGCGTTCCGCTTCGCCGATTCGATCGGCGACCATCATCGAATTCGCAGGCTAGGGAGCAACGTGGCATCAGGTGGCAGCGCGATCCGAGGATCGCGCGTCGGATCCGGTCCGATGGGTGAGCAGGACCGCGGGTACCACGCGGACCGCGTGGCGATCTCGTACTGGGATGCGCTCGGCAACGAGACGGTCCGGTACTTCGCCGCGAACCTGCCCGACGAAGAGATCCCCGAGACCATCGACAGCCCCAACTCGGGCCTGCCGGCCGGTCGCGACAAGGACAATCCGCCTCAGTTGGCCAAGATGGAGCCGTACAAGACCCACCTGGCCTACGTCAAGGAGCGCCGTTCCGAGAAGGAAGCGGAGCAGCTTCTCGACGAGGCGCTCGAGCAGTTGCGCGCCCGTCGGGGCACGGCCGCCAAGTAGCCGCGCGCGATCGCCGATCTCTTCGGCGGTCGCGAAGTGCTCCCGGACTAGCGCTCCGAGTTGTCGTCCGCCGACGTCCAGTAGTACGACGGCGCGATCAGGTTCTCGGGCACCTCGGCGGCGGCTTCCTTGTCGACGAAGAAGACCGTGCGCTTGCGCCCCTCGGCGCCGGCCGCCGGCACGTCGTTGACGTTCGCGCCGGCGAGGGCGAGACCGAGCGCCGACGCCTTGTCCGCACCCGCCAGCACGAGCCAGACCCGGTCGGAGGAGTTGATCACCGGCAGCGTCAGGCTCAGACGCTCCGCGGGAGGCTTGGGAGAGGCCGTCTCGGCGACCACGACCCGTTCGGTCTCACGCACGGCGGGGTGGTCGGGGAACAGGGAGGCGATGTGACCGTCCGGCCCGACACCGAGGAAGGTCACGTCGAAGCGCGGGTAGCGGGCGCCGTCGATCGCGGCATCCGCGAGCACCTGCTCGAAGTAGCGGGCCGCCTGTTCGATGTCCGGCTGGTCGCCGGGCGCCGGGAACGACTTGATCTGGGCGGCATCCAGCTGTAAGTGGTCGAGAAGGGCCGCGCGCGACTGGGTGTCGTTGCGGTCGGGGTCGCCGAGCGGCAGGTAGCGCTCATCGCCCCACCAGAAGGTGATGCGGCTCCAGTCGACGCTGTCCCGCGCGGGCGAACTGTTGATCGCCGCGAGCACGGCCGAGCCCATGGTCCCGCCGGTCAGACAGACATTCGCCTCACCGAGGTCGTCGAGCACGTCGATGATCTTCGTGATGAACCGTGCGGCGACGCTCCCCGCCAGGGCCTCCTTGTCGGGGTGGACCAGCACCCGCCGTTCGTTGCTCACTTCGCCCTCCCGGCGGAGGCGTCGCCGAGCGGCGTGGCCGTCTCACGAGGCTTCGCCGGGTGACGGGCCGGCGCTCCCAGCTCCGAGACGCCGCGCTGCACCACGTCACCGAAAAGATCGTCCGGGTCGAGACGCCGCAGCTCCTCCGCGAGGCAGTCGCGCAGATTGCGCCGCGGCAGCGAGATGTCGTGCGTCGGCTGGTTGGGCTGGATGAGGGTGGCCACGTTGGGAAGGATACGCTCCAGGTCGATCGGTCCCGATGCCCGCTCGAGGCGCACCCCGTGGATGCCGCTGGAGCCGTGGCCGGGACTCGTGATCTCCATCGAGACCTTCACCTCGAGTGCCAGCTGCAGCCATGCGGCCAGCAGCTCGGTCGAGGGGGAGTCGGACGAACCGCTCACCGTCACAGCGGTCACGGGCTCGAACGGCGGCTGGTCGAGCACCGCTGCGAGCTGCGCGCGCCACAGGGTGAGGCGGGTCCAGGCGAAGTCGGTATCGCCGGGGGCGTAGTGCGAGCCCAGGTCCTTGAGAGCCTGGACGGGGTTGGCGGCTTCGGCCGCATCCGTGATCCGGCGCTGAGCGATCTTGCCGAGCGGCGACGCGCTGGGGCGGGCGGGGGCGTGGCTCGGCCACCAGACCACGACCGGCGCGTCCGGCAGCAGGAGGCTCGTGACGAGCCCCTCCTCGTCGGATGCGGTGTCGCCGTAGGCGCGCAGCACGATGACCTCGCTGGCGCCCGCATCACCGCCGACGCGGATCTGGGCGTCGAGGCGGGAGTCGTCCTTCGCGGTGCCGTCGATGCTCTTCGACAGCACGATGACGCGCATCGGATGCTCGCGAGAGGCGTCGTTGGCGGCCTCGATGGCCTCCTCTTCCTCGCCGAGCGGCGTCGCGATCACGAGAGTGAGCACGCGGCCGAGTGCGACGGCGCCACCCTCCTCGCGGATCTTGACGAGAGCCTTCGACACGGCACTCGTGGTGGTGTCGGGCAGATCGACGATCACAGCGTCCTCCAGTTCACGGCCGTCTCCAGACGCGTCCATCGCGCGCCAGGAGCTCATCGGCCGACGAGGGTCCCCAGGTGCCCGGCTTGTACTGCTCGGGCTGCCCGAGGGTCGTCCAGTACTCCTCGATCGGGTCGAGGATCTTCCAGCTCAGCTCCACCTCCTGGTGGCGGGGGAACAGCGGCGGATCCCCGAGCAGCACGTCGAGGATCAACCGCTCGTAGGCCTCCGGGCTGGCTTCGGTGAAGGCGTGCCCGTACCCGAAGTCCATCGTGACGTCGCGCACCTGCATGCCGGCACCCGGAACCTTCGACCCGAAGCGGATCGTCACGCCCTCATCGGGCTGCACCCGGATGACGAGCGCGTTCTGGCCGAGGGCCGAGGTCTGGCTCTCGGCGAACAGGTACTGCGGGGCGCGCTTGAAGACGACGGCGATCTCGGTCACCCGTCGGCCGAGGCGCTTGCCGGCGCGCAGGTAGAACGGCACACCCGCCCAGCGCCGCGTGTTGATACCGAGCTTGAGCGCGGCATAGGTCTCGGTCGTCGAGACCGGGCTCATGCCGTCCTCGTCGAGGAAGCCGAGCACCTTCTCGCCACCCTGCCACCCCGCCGAGTACTGGCCGCGCGCGGTCGCGGTGCTCAGGTCATCCGGAAGGTGCACGGCCGAGAGCACCTTCTCCTTCTCGGCACGCAGGTCGGCGGCGTCGAACGACACCGGCTCCTCCATCGCGGTCAGGGCGAGCAGCTGCAGGAGGTGGTTCTGGATGACGTCGCGTGCCGCGCCGATGCCGTCGTAGTACCCGGCCCGGCCGCCGACCCCGATGTCCTCGGCCATCGTGATCTGCACGTGGTCGACGTAGTTGGCGTTCCAGATCGGTTCGTAGAGCTGGTTCGCGAACCGCAGGGCGAGGATGTTCTGAACCGTCTCCTTGCCCAGGTAGTGGTCGATGCGGAACACCGCGTCGGGCGGGAAAACCGACTCCACGACGTCATTGAGCTCGCGCGCGGTCGTCAGGTCGGAGCCGAACGGCTTCTCGATGACCACGCGACGCCACTGCCCGTCGGCCGGTTCCGCCAGGCCGGAGCGCCGCAGCTGCTCGGTCACCTGCGGGAACGACTTCGGCGGGATCGAGAGGTAGAACGCGTGGTTGCCCATCGTTCCGCGGTTCTCGTCGAGCTCCCGGATGGTGGTCGTGAGCCGATCGAAGGCCGCGTCGTCGTCGAACTCGCCCTGGACGAAACGGATGCCCTGCTTCAGCTGGGCCCAGACGTCCTCATCGAAGGGGGTGCGGGCATAGGTCTTGACCGCCTCGTAGACGACCTTCTCGAAGTCCTGGTCGACCCAGTCGCGCCGGGCGAACCCGACGAGGGCGAAGCCGGGGGGCAGCAGACCGCGGTTGGCGAGGTCGTAGACCGCCGGCATCAGCTTCTTGCGCGACAGGTCGCCGGTGACGCCGAAGATGACGAGACCGCTCGGTCCGGCGATCCGGTTGAGCCGTCGGTCCGACGGCGAACGCAGCGGGTTGAAATCCTGGGTGATCTGGACGGGCATGGTTCTCCTCGACCGTTCGCGTGCCGGTGTGGTTCAGCCGATCGCGGCGGTGATCGCGGCGGCGCCGGCGGCGACGTCGCGCAGGGTGAGGGTCAGAACCGGGCGACCGTGCTCCGCGAGCACGCTCGCATCGCCCGCCGCCTGGGCCTGGATGAGCTGACCGAAGGTGAACGGGCGGTCCGGGATCGCGAGATCGTGCGTCTCGTCCGGCTGCGCCGTGATCTGCAGGAACACCCCGACCGCGGGCCCGCCCTTGTGGTACTGACCGGTGGAGTGCAGGAAGCGCGGACCCCAGCCGAAGGTCACGGGCCGGGCGGACTTCGCCGCGAAGACGTCCCGTAGGGCGGCGAACTCGGGGTGGTGCACCCGGTCGAGGTAGGCCTGCAGCGAGACGTAACCATCGGGTCCGAGCTGCGCCAGCAGGGCGCCGATCGCTCCCGAGAGGGTGTGCTCGGCGAGCTCGAGGCCGCCCGCGACGCGCACCTCCACACCGCTGTCGTCGACGAAGAGCGGCTCCGTCGGCTCCGGACGGGCGTCCAGCAGGCCGCGGGCCGCGATCTTGGCGGACTCGACGTCGGGCTGGTCGAAGGGGTTGATGCCGAGCAGGCGACCGGCGACCGCGGTGGCGTACTCCCACACCAGCATCTGGCCACCGAGGCTGCCGGAGATCTCGATCTCGCCCTCGCGCACCTCGCGGGTGTCGTCCTCGTCCCCGACGAGACGGATGATCTGCAGATCGGGCAGGTTCAGACCGAGCTCGGGGGAGTCGGTGTCGAGCACGACCGGCAGAATGCCTTTGCCATCCTTACCGGTGGACTCGGCGATGAGCTGCTCGGCCCAGTCGGCGAAGCCGACGATGTAGGTGCCGTCCGCGACGATTCCGAGCTTGTCCTTCAGCGGCACGGTTCCGGCGATCGCCGCGCCGAGCACCAGGCCCGGGTTGTCGGGGGTGTCGAGCGCCAGCGTCAGCTCCATGGACTGCGCCTCGTCGAGCAGGTTGCGGATGTCGACGCCCGCGAGCCCGCTCGGCACGAGCCCGAAGGCGGTCAGCGCCGAATAGCGCCCCCCGACGTTCGGATCGGCGTTGAACACCGTGTAACCGTCCGCCCGGGCCGACACGTCGAGCGGCGATCCGGGGTCGGTGACGACCACGATGCGCTCGATCGGGTCGATCCCCGCGTCGCGGAAGGCCTTCTCGTAGACGCGCTTCTGGCTGTCGGTCTCGACCGTGGAACCGGACTTCGACGAGATGACGACCGCGGTCTGCGCCAGCCGGTCCTCGAGCGCCGCACGTACCTGGCCGGGATCCGTCGAGTCGAGCACGGTCAGAGCGACGCCGTAGGTCTGGGTGATGACCTCGGGTGCGAGCGAGGAGCCGCCCATCCCCCCGAGCACGATGTGCTTCACTCCGCGGGCGTGGAGCGTGTCGCGCAGAGCGAGGATCGGCTCCACGAGCGCGTCCGAGATCGCGACGGCCTCGGTCCACCCGAGGCGCTTCGCCGACTCCTCCTCGGCGGCGGGTCCCCACAGGCTGGGGTCGAGGGTGGTGATCCCGCTCGCCACCCCGTCGGCCACGAGCTGCGGGACCAGGCGGGCGACGGCCTCGCCGGCCGCGCCGGTCGCGTGCACGCGTACGGTCACTTCGCCGCCTCCAGCGCCGCCGCGACCGTGTCGAGCAGCTCGCCCCACGAGACGATGAACTTCTCGACGCCCTCCTTCTCGAGCAGCGCCGTCACGTCGTCGTAGTCGACGCCAACGGCGGCGAGCTCGTCGAGCACCTTCTGCGCGTCGGCGTACGAGCCCGTCACGGCGTCGCCGTGCAGCGGGGCGTGGTCGAAGGTCGCCTCGAGCGTCTTCTCGGGCATCGTGTTGACGACGCCGGCGACGGCCAACTCGGTGACGTAGAGCGTGTCGGGCAGGGCCGGGTCCTTGACGCCGGTCGACGCCCACAGCGGGCGCTGCTTGTTGGCGCCGGCGGCGAGCAGCGCCTGCGCGCGATCGCTCGCGAACTCCTGCTCGAACAGCTGGTAGGCCAGCTGGGCGTTCGCGATGCCGGCGCGGCTCTTCAGCGCCAGCGCGGCATCCGTTCCGATGACCTCGAGCCGCTTGTCGATCTCGGTGTCGACCCGCGACACGAAGAACGAGGCGACCGACTCGATGGTCGACAGATCGATGCCGGCGGCCTGCGCCTGCTCGAGTCCGCTCAGGTAGGCGTCGATGACCGCCTTGTGGCGATCGAGGCTGAAGATCAGGGTCACGTTGACGCTGATCCCCTTGGCGATCGTGGCCGTGATGGCCTCGAGGCCCTCGACCGTCGCGGGGATCTTGATCATCGCGTTGGGCTTGGAGACCTTCGCCCAGAGCTGCTCGGCCTGGGCGATCGTGCCCGCGGCGTCGTGCGCCAGTCCCGGCTCGACCTCGATCGAGACGCGACCGTCGACGCCGTTCGATGCGGCATAGACGGGGGCGAAGATGTCGCATCCGTCGGCGACGTCGCTCGTCGTGATCTCGAAGACGGCGTCGTGCACGCTCGTGCCCTTGGCCGCGAGTTCGGCGACCACCGCGTCGTAGGCGTTCCCCTTGGCGAGGGCCGAGGCGAAGATGGTCGGGTTCGTGGTCACGCCGACCACGTTCCTCTCGTCGATGAGCTTCTGGAGGGAGCCCGACTCGATGCGCTCCCGGGAGAGGTCGTCGAGCCAGATGCTCACGCCGATCGCGGAGAGTTCTGCGGTTCTGCTGTCTGCCATGATCTTGGTTCCTGGTCTGTCGTGGTGGCTGAAGCTCAGGCCGCGGCCGCGGCGATGGTGTCTTTCACGGCGGCGATGGTCGCCTCCGTCGTGATGCCGAACTTGCTGTACAGGGTCTTGTAGTCGGCCGACGCACCGAAGTGCTCGATCGAGATGCTGCGCCCGGCGTCGCCGACGAACGGCCTCCAGGTGAGCGCGAGGCCCGCCTCGATCGACACGCGGGCCTTGATCGCCGCCGGGAGGACCGACTCGTGGTACTCGGCCGACTGCTCCTCGAACCACTCCTGGCACGGCACCGACACGACGCGCGCGTTGATCCCCTCGGCCTTGAGCCTCTCGCGGGCGTCGACGGCGATCTGCACCTCGGAACCCGACGACAGCAGGATCACGTCGGGCGTTCCGCTCGGCGCCTCGGCGAGCACGTAGGCCCCCTTGGCCACATTGCTGGCCGACGCGAAGATGTCACCCGACGCGTCTCCCGTGCCGCGTTCGAACACCGGGAGGTTCTGACGGCTCAGGGCGATGCCGGCGGGGCCTCCCCGGCGCTGCAGGATGTTCAGCCAGGCGTAAGCCGTCTCGTTGGCATCGGCGGGACGCACGATGTCGAGCTGGGGGATCGCCCGCAGAGCCGTCAGCTGCTCGACCGGCTGGTGCGTCGGGCCGTCTTCGCCGAGAGCGACGGAGTCGTGAGTCCAGACGAAGATCGACGGCACCTTCATGAGCGCCGCGAGGCGGACCGCGGGACGCATGTAGTCGCTGAAGATGAGGAAGGTTCCACCGTAGGCACGGGTCTTGCCGTGCAGCACGATCCCGTTGAGGATCGCGCCCATCGCGTGCTCGCGGATGCCGAAGTGCAGGGTGCGCCCGTACGGGTTGCCGGTCCACTCGTGAGTGGAGTGCTCGCTCGGGATGAACGACTGCGCGCCCTCGATCGTGGTGTTGTTCGACTCGGCGAGGTCGGCCGATCCGCCCCACAGCTCCGGGATCACCGGGCCGAGCGCGTTGAGGACCTTACCGCTCGCGGCGCGCGTCGAGAGGTCCTTGCCCGCCTCGAACACGGGGAGAGCCGCCTCGACCCCGTCCGGCAGTGCGCCGGTCTCGAGCCGGTCGAAGAGGGCCTTCTTCTCGGGGTTGGCGGCGGCCCAGGCGTCGAACTCCTTCTGCCAGGCGGCGTGCGCTTCGGCTCCGCGTTCGACGGCCTTGCGGGTGTGCTCGATGACCTCGGGCGCGACCACGAAGTTCTGCGCCGGGTCGAATCCCAGCACCTCCTTCACGGCGGCCAGCTCGTCGGCGCCGAGGGCCGAACCGTGGATCTTGCCGGTGTTCTGCTTCTTCGGCGACGGCCATCCGATGATGGTCTTCACGATGATGAGCGACGGCTTGTCGCTGACCGCCTTGGCCGCCTCGATCGCATCGAACAGGCCCTGCTTGTCTTCGACGTACACGCCGGTCTTCTTGAAGTCGACCGTCTGCACATGCCAGCCGTACGCCTCGTAACGGGCCGCGACATCCTCGCTCAGGGCGATGTTGGTGTCGTCCTCGATCGAGATCTGGTTGCTGTCGTAGAACGCGATCAGGTTGCCGAGCTTCTGGTGCCCGGCCAGCGAGCTGGCCTCGCTCGTCACGCCCTCCTCGATGTCGCCGTCGCCGGCGATCGCGTAGATGTAGTGGTCGAACGGGCTCGTGCCGGGGGCGGCATCCGGGTCGAACAGGCCGCGCTCGAACCGTTGGGCGTAGGCGAATCCGACCGCCGAGGAGAGGCCCTGCCCGAGCGGGCCGGTCGTGATCTCGACGCCGGCGGTGTGGCCGTACTCGGGGTGGCCGGGGGTCAGCGACCCCCAGGTGCGCAGCGCCTCGAGGTCGCCCAGTTCGAGACCGTAGCCGCCGAAGTAGAGCTGGATGTACTGCGTCAGCGAGCTGTGACCCACCGAGAGCACGAAGCGGTCCCGGCCGATCCAGTCGTTGTCGTGCGGATCGCGCCGCATGACCTTCTGGAACAGCAGATAGGCGAGAGGGGCGAGGCTCATCGCGGTTCCCGGATGCCCGTTCCCGACTTTCTCGACGGCATCCGCCGCGAGGATCCGAGCCGTGTCCACGGCCTTGTCGTCCAGGTCATCCCAGGAAAGTGTTGCCACGTGCGTGTCGCCCTTTCGATGCTTGGCGGGACAGAGACGGCCCCGGCAGGAAGCTGCTCACCGATGCGACGTCATCGGCTCACCGCGGGCAGCCCGAAATCGTCAAGGGGACGATGAGGGGGAATGCGGCCGCGGTCGGCGAGCACCACCAGCATAGCGATGACGGTCTTCACCCCGCGCGATCGTGCGCGGGCCTGGTGGCAACGCGGTACTCCGGTCGGAGGACGACCGCCCGCCGACCGTCGCCTAGACTCGACGGGTACCCCGAACAGTCTGAGGAGCCATGCAGGGAGCCGTCTCGATCCCCGCCGAACGCGCAGTTCCGCAACGGTCGCCGGGCCTCGGTGGTCGCTTCCTTCGCAAGTCGGCCGCCTACATCGCGCTGACGAAGCCCCGCGTGATCGAACTGCTCCTGGTCACGACGGCGCCCGTGATGGTCCTGGCCGCCCACGGCATCCCCAACCTGTGGCTCGTGCTCGCCACCCTGGTCGGCGGCAGCTTCAGCGCCGCCTCGGCCAACGCGTTCAACTGCTACATCGACCGCGACATCGACCGGGTCATGAAGCGCACGCAGAACCGCCCGCTGGTCACCGGCGCGCTGAAGGACGGCGAGGCGCTCGCCTTCGCGTGGATCACCGGCGCGGTCTCGATCGCGTGGCTGTGGTTCTTGACGACGCCGCTCGCCGCGGTGCTGTCGCTGCTTGCGATCGCCTTCTACGTGCTCGTCTACACGCTGATCCTCAAGCGCCGCACCCCGCAGAACATCGTGTGGGGCGGCGCCGCGGGCTGCATGCCGGTGCTGATCGGCTGGGCGGCGGTGACCGGGTCCCTCAGCTGGGCGCCCGTCATCCTGTTCGGCATCGTGTTCCTCTGGACTCCACCGCACTACTGGCCGCTCTCCATGCGCTACAAAGACGACTACGCCTCGGTCAACGTGCCGATGCTCGCCGTCGTCAAGGGGCGTCAGACGGTCGGCCTCCAGGTGGTGCTCTACGCCTGGGCCACGGTCGCGTGCTCGCTGCTGCTCATCCCCGTGGCCCCGATGGGCGTGCTGTATGCGGTGGTCGCGGTGCTCGGGGGCGCCTGGTTCCTGCTCGAATCGCACCGGCTGTACTCGCACGCCATCCGAGCCGGCGAGGTGAAGCCGATGCGGGTGTTCCACGCGAGCATCACCTACCTCACGCTCGTCTTCCTCGCGGTCGGGCTCGACCCGCTGCTGCATCTGCCCATCCCGTTCTGACGAGAAGGCCATGACGACACCTTTCGGTTGGCTCTCCCAGCGCGTGACGCTGAGCCCGCGCGCGCTGCGCTGGGGCACCACGGCGGCGCTCGTCGTGAGCGTCCTGATCGTGCTCGGCGGGGGAGTGGTGCGCGTCACCGGGTCCGGGCTCGGCTGCCCGAGCTGGCCGAACTGCGAGGGGTCGTCGATCGCTCCGGTCCCGGCCCTCGGAATCCACGGGGTGATCGAGTTCAGCAATCGGATGCTGACCACGGTGCTGATCTTCGCGGTCGGCTGGGCGATCGTCGCCGCGCGACTGCAGGGCGGCCCGCAGCGCGCGGGCGCCGCTCGCACCGACGACCGGATGCTGACCCGTCTGGCCTGGTCGATGTTCTGGCTCGTCGTGCTCAACGCGGTGGCCGGCGGGATCACCGTTCTGGTCAAGCTCAACCCCTGGGTCGTCGCGCTGCACTTCGTGCTCGCGATGGCGCTGCTCGCGACGGCGACGCTGACCTGGCACCGGGCTCGCTGGCAGGGCCGGCCGGGGCACGTCACCGCCCCGGGACCGCGGCGGTTGGCATGGCTACTGCTCGCCGGGACGGCGGCCCTCGTCGTGATCGGGACCCTCGTCTCGGGTTCCGGACCGCACTCGGGCGACAGCGCCGACGTGCCGCGGATGGGCCTCGACTGGACGGCCGTCGTGCTCGCGCACGCCGCCCTGGCGATCGTCGTGATCCTCCTCGCGGTCGGCCTGCTGCTCGTACTGCGCCGCGATCCGGATGCCGCCCTCGCCCGCCGCACCACGCTGGTGTTCCTCGCGGTGCTGCTGGCCCAGGGCGTGGTGGGCGGTGTGCAGTCGCTGATCGGGATCCCCGCCGTGCTGGTCGCCCTGCACCTGCTGGGCGCCGCCCTGGTCTGGGTGGGCGCGATCCGGGTCCTCCTCGACGTCGAACCGCGCCTGTTCGCGGGGCGGACCGCCTCGAACGACGCACGTCCTTCGGCGAGCCTCGCCCCGCGCCTGTAGACTCGACAGCAGATTTTCACGCAACGGCGCGTGCCAGAATGCCGGTCCGAGCGGAATGGTTCGCAGCGGCAGAGAGAAGGTAGCCCATGTCCGACGTGCTGATCGATCGTCCCGAGCTCTCCGGCCTCGGCCAATACGAGTTCGGCTGGTCCGACTCCGACGCGGCCGGCTCCTCGGCTCGACGCGGGCTCTCCGAGCAGGTCGTCTCCGACATCTCCGCGCTCAAGAGCGAGCCGGAGTGGATGCTCAAGAACCGGCTCAAGGCCCTCAAGATCTTCGGCATGAAGCCGATGCCGACCTGGGGCGCCGACCTCACCGGCATCGACTTCGACAACATCAAGTACTTCGTGCGCTCGACCGAGAAGCAGGCGACCTCGTGGGAGGAGCTGCCGGAAGAGATCAAGAACACCTACGAGAAGCTCGGCATCCCCGAGGCGGAGCGTCAGCGGCTCGTGGCCGGGGTCGCGGCCCAGTACGAGTCCGAGGTCGTGTACCACCAGATCCGCGAAGACCTCGAGGCGCAGGGCGTCATCTTCATGGACACCGACACGGCGCTGCGCGAGCACCCCGAGATCTTCCAGGAGTACTTCGGCACCGTCATCCCGTCCGGCGACAACAAGTTCGCCGCCCTCAACACGGCGGTCTGGTCGGGCGGCTCGTTCGTCTACGTGCCGAAGGGCGTGCGGGTCGAGATCCCGCTGCAGGCCTACTTCCGCATCAACACCGAGAACATGGGCCAGTTCGAGCGGACGCTGATCATCGCCGACGAGGGCTCCTACGTGCACTACATCGAGGGCTGCACCGCCCCGATCTACAAGTCGGACTCCCTGCACTCGGCGGTCGTCGAGATCATCGTCAAGAAGAACGCCCGCGTGCGCTACACGACGATCCAGAACTGGTCGAACAACGTCTACAACCTGGTCACCAAGCGGGCGATCGCCCACGAGGGCGCGACCATGGAGTGGATCGACGGCAACATCGGCTCCAAGGTCACGATGAAGTACCCGTCGATCTACCTCGTCGGCGAGCACGCCAAGGGCGAGACGCTCTCGGTCGCCTTCGCCGGCCCCGGTCAGCACCAGGATGCCGGCGCCAAGATGATCCACATGGCGCCGTACACGACGTCGTCGATCGTCTCCAAGTCGATCGCCCGCGGCGGAGGCCGTGCCGGCTACCGCGGCGAGGTGCGGGTCGCCGAGAACGCGCACCACTCGGCGAACACCGTGCGCTGCGACGCCCTCCTGGTCGACACGATCTCGCGGTCCGACACCTATCCATCGATCGACATCCGCGTCGACGACGTGCAGCTGGGTCACGAGGCGACCGTCTCGCGCGTCAGCGAGGAGCAGCTGTTCTACCTGATGTCGCGCGGCATGCCCGAGGACGAGGCCATGGCCATGATCGTCCGCGGCTTCATCGAGCCGATCGCGCGCGAGCTGCCGATGGAATACGCCCTCGAACTCAACAAGCTCATCGAGATGAGCATGGAAGGCAGCGTCGGATGACCGCCCGCCGCGCGCCGAAAGGACCAGCACGCTAGTGGCCACGTCACTCGACGCTCCCGACACCACCGCCGAGCGTCTCGGCATCCGCGCGCACAGCGATGGCGCACCGGTTCACATCGGCACGGCTCCCGTGCAGACCCGATCCGAGCGTTTCGCCTCGGTGAACCACGCCGACTTCCCGGCCGTCACGGGATTCGAGGCGGAGTGGAAGCTCTCGCCGGTCGATCGCCTGCGCCCGCTCATCGACGGTGAACTCGACGGCGCGCCCTACGCGATCCTCTTCCCCGAGGTCGAGGGCACCACGGTCGAGTGGATCGACCGCACGGATGCCCGGATCGGCTCGGCCGGCACGCCGGAGGAGCGGGCCGCCGCCAACGCCTGGACCCACTTCGAGAAGGCCCTGCACATCGACGTCGCGGGCGAGGTGACGACGGCGCTGACCATCACGCGCGGCAGCCTGGGCGACACCCCCCGCGCCGCGCACACCCTCATCACGGCGCAGCCGCAAAGCAGCGGCCTGGTCGTGCTCGACAGCCGCGGCGGGGCCTCGCTCACCGAGAACGTCGAGATCGTGCTGGGCGACCAGGCGCAGCTCACGGTGGTGAGCCTGCAGGAGTGGGACGCCGACGCCCTGCATCTGGCCAGCCACTTCGCGAAGGTCGGCCGCAACGCCCGGCTGCGACACTTCGTCGTCTCGCTCGGCGGCAGCGTCGTACGGATCGACCCCTCGGCTCATCTGGCCGCCGAGGGCGCCGATGCCGAGCTGTTCGGCGTCTACTTCGCCGACGCCGGTCAGCACCTCGAACAGCGGGTCTTCGTGCACCACGACGCCCCGCATTCCCGCTCACGGGTCAGCTACAAGGGCGCGCTCAACGGCGAGGGGGCACGCACGGTCTGGGTCGGCGACGTGCTGATCGCGCCGACCGCCCCGGGCACCGACAGCTACGAGCAGAACCGCAACCTGGTGCTGAGCGACGGCACGCGCGCCGACTCGATCCCCAACCTCGAGATCCAGACCGGCGACATCCTGGGGGCCGGGCACGCCAGCGCCACGGGCCGTTTCGACGACGAGCACCTCTTCTACCTGCAGTCCCGCGGGATCAGCGAAGAGGAGGCCCGCCGCCTGGTCGTGCTCGGGTTCCTCAGCGAGATCGTGCAGAAGATCGGCGAGCCCGCCCTCGAGGCCCGGCTGCAGGCCGCCCTCGAAGTCGAACTGGGGGGAGCGCGATGAGCGAGACCACCTCCGGCACACGCGTCTTCGCGCTGACCGAACTCGATCCCGGCACCGCCAAGAAGGTCGTGCTCGACGGCATCGCCATCGCGGTCGTGCGGGATTCCGGTGGTCAGGTGCACGCCATCGGCGACACCTGCACGCACGGCGACATCTCGCTCAGCGAGGGATTCGTCGAAGAGGATTCGATCGAGTGCTGGGCCCACGGCTCGGCGTTCGGCCTCGCCGACGGCAAGCCCCGCACCCTTCCGGCCTATGAGCCGGTTCCGGTCTTCGCGGTCGAGGTCATCGACGGCGACATCTACGTCGACCCGAGCACCCGGCTCGCGGTCTGATCCACCTGCGTCGCCGCGCGACGCTCCGACGAATCGACACAACGACATGAGCACACTCAAGATCTCCGACCTCCGGGTCAGCATCGAGACCGACCAGGGCACCAAGCACATCCTCAAGGGCGTCGATCTGACGATCGAGGAGGGCGAGATCCACGCGGTCATGGGCCCGAACGGCTCCGGCAAGTCGACGCTGGCCTACACGATCGCCGGGCACCCGCGCTACAAGGTCGAGGGCGGCTCGATCACGCTCGACGGCGAGGACGTGCTCGCGATGAGCGTCGACGCCCGCGCCCGCGCCGGCCTGTTCCTCGCGATGCAGTACCCGGTCGAGATCCCGGGTGTGACGGTGTCGAACTTCCTGCGGACCGCCAAGACCGCGATCGACGGCGAGGCTCCGGCGATCCGCGGCTGGGGAGCCACCGTCAAGGACTCCATGAAGAAGCTGCGCATGGACTCGTCGTTCGCCTCGCGCAACGTCAACGAGGGGTTCTCGGGCGGCGAGAAGAAGCGCCACGAGATCCTCCAGCTCGAGCTGCTCAAGCCCAAGTTCGCGGTGCTCGACGAGACCGACTCCGGGCTCGACGTCGACGCCCTGAAGATCGTCTCGGAGGGCGTCAACCGCGCGCACGAGACGACGGGCCTCGGAATCCTGCTGATCACGCACTACACGCGGATCCTGCGCTACATCCACCCCGACTTCGTGCACGTCTTCGTCGACGGCCGCGTGGCCGAGGAAGGCGGCCCCGAGCTCGCCGAGCGCCTCGAGAACGAGGGCTACGACCGCTACCTCGTCGAGCAGGTCTAGGCCCCCGGATTCCGGCGAACCGACCACGACCCGCGTACCCTGAGAACATGCCCGTCGCACTCGAACCGCAGCTCTTCGACAAGGTCGAAGAGGCGCTGAAAGACGTCGTCGACCCCGAACTCGGCGTCAACGTCGTCGACCTCGGGCTGATCTACGACCTGGCCTGGGACGACGAGAACGACGCCCTGGTCATCTCGATGACCCTCACCTCGGCCGGCTGCCCGCTGACCGACGTCATCGAGGAGCAGATCGCGCAGGCCCTCGACGGCGTCGTGGAGCGCTTCCGCCTGAACTGGGTCTGGATGCCGCCGTGGGGTCCCGACCGGATCACCGACGATGGGCGCGACATGATGCGCGCCATCGGCTTCAGCATCTGATGAGCGACGCCGCACTGCGGCGCCGCGGATTCGTCCTCGAGGGCATCACCCTCGCCTGGAACGTCGTCGGCGTGGGCGTACTCGGCATCGCGGCCTTCGCGGCCGGCTCGGTGGCCCTGCTGGGCTTCGGGCTCGACAGCCTCATCGAGATCGGCGCGAGCATCGTCGTCATCTGGGAGCTCTCGGGCACCGACGAACGCCGCCGGCATCGCGCGCTGCAGCTGATCGGCATCGCCTTCGTCGCCCTCGCCGCCTACCTGCTGGTGCAGGCCTCCATCGCGCTGGCGACGGGCGCGCACGCGAGCACGAGCCCGCTCGGGATCGCCTGGACCGCCGTGACCGCGATCGCCATGTTCGCGCTCTCGGCCGCCAAGTCTCGCACCGGTCGGGCACTGGACAATCCCGTGCTGGTGAGCGAGGGACGCGTCACCTTCGTCGACGGGGTGCTCGCGGCATCCGTGCTCGTCGGCCTCGTGCTCAACGCCGCGTTCGGATGGTGGTGGTCCGACGCGATCGCGACCCTCGTCATCGTGGGCTATGCCGTGCGCGAGGCGCGGGAACTGCTGCGCCGCCCTCAGCCCTAGCGCCGCCCAAGGCCCGCGCCGGGCGGTCTCAGTCCGCGATCGAGGCGCGCTGCTCGAGGCCCGCCAGCAGGAGGTCGACCCCGGTCCGAAACGCCTCATCGTCGTCCGGCGTGAGCTCGGGCCTCATGCCGACCGCGTCGCTGGTCACACCCAGCACGTCGGCTTGGAGCCGCTGTTGCACCAGAGCCGCGTCGCCGAAGACCAGGTGAAGCAGCGCGGTCGCGACGACGCGGGCCGTGGCCGAGTCGTGACCGCGCTCGAGCGCGCGCACCAGCCGACGGTGCGCCTCATCGCCACCGAGTCCGAGGGCGCGGGTGCTGAGCACCACCTCGGCGCCGTCGCGGTAGGCCAGCAGAGCATCCCGGATCGCCGCTGCCTCGGCGGCCGTCGCATCGCGCCAGCCGAGCTCGGCGGGGGGACTCGGTCGCGCAGCAGCCTGGATGCGATCGGCGACCGCCGCGAGCAGCGCCTGCTTGTTCTCGATGTGCCAGTACAGCGCACTCGGCTGGACGTCGAGCTCCGCCCCCAGACGGCGCATCGTCAGGTCGGGGAGCCCGACCTCGTCGAGGAGGCGCAGCGCCGTGTCGACGACCGCCTCACGATCGTGGCGGGACGTGTTGCGGGCGGCGCTCATGGGACCACTATAGTGAACAGCGTTCAGGTGAACGCTGTTCAGGGCGCCACCCCAGCATCCCAAAGGAACTCACAATGCCGACTCCCGCATCACGTTTCGACACCCGCGACATCGCCCGCATCGCGGTGTTCGCCGCAATCATCGCTTCTCTCGGTCTGATCGGTCCCATCCCGGTGCCCGGGCTCGTGCCGATCACCGCCCAGACCCTCGGCATCGTGCTCGCGGGAGCCGTGCTCGGTCCGCGGCGGGGCGCGGCCGCGGTGACCGTCTTCCTGCTGCTCGTGTTCATCGGGCTTCCCCTGCTCTCCGGCGGTCACGGCGGAGCTGCCGTCTTCGCCGGCGTGACGGCGGGGTACCTGATCGGCTGGATTCCCGGGGCGTTCGTGGTCGGACTGATCGCCTACAGCGGCCGCGGCCCCGTGGCCTGGTGGCGAGTCGCCCTGGGCGGTCTCGTCGGCGGCATCCTGGTCATCTACTTCTTCGGCATCCCCGTGCAGTCGGCCGTGACGGGTCTGCCCCTCGGGCAGACCATCCTGACCAGCATCGTGTTCCTGCCGGGCGACCTGATCAAGATCGCCGTCGTCACGCTGCTGACGGTCGCACTGTGGCGCGCCTATCCGCCCGTGTTCGGGGCGCGTGCGGCACGCTCGAGGCCGGCGGCCGACCTCGAGGCCCCTGCCGTCGTGGAGACGACACCCCGGTGACCGTTGCCGACGGCCCCGCTTCTTCCGCGGCGCAGGTCATCGAGCTGAGCGGCGTTTCCGTCGACCTCGGCGGCAAGCCGGTGCTGCGCGGGATCGACGTGCGACTCGACCAGCGTCGCATCGCGGTGATCGGAGCCAACGGCTCGGGCAAGTCCACGTTCGCCCGCCTCCTGAACGGACTCGTGTCGCCCTCGCGGGGCGAGGTGAGGGTTCACGGCCTGGACGTGGCACGCGAGCCGAAGCGGGTCCGTCGGATGGTCGGCTTCGTGTTCACGAACCCCGACGCGCAGATCATCATGCCGACGGTGGCCGAGGATGTCGCCTTCTCTTTGCGCGGGCGGGGCCTCAGCCGCTCCGAGGTCACCCGGCGGACCGAGGAGGTTCTCGGCGCCTACGGCTTGAGCGACCTCGGCGAGGCGCCCGCGCATTCTCTCTCGGGAGGTCAGAAGCAGCTGTTGGCGCTTGCCTCCGTGCTGGTCGGCGAGCCGGCCCTGGTCGTGGCCGACGAGCCGACGACGCTGCTCGACCTGGGCAACGCTCGACGGGTCGCGGGTCTGCTCATCGACGAACTGGCCGCCCAGACGGTGATCGTCACCCACGATCTGGACCTGGCTGCGCGCTGCGACGTCGCGCTCAGGTTCGAGGACGGCCGGCTCGTGTCGGTCGGAGAACCGGCGCACGTGATCGCCGAATACCGGGCGGTGAACGCGTGATCTCGCTCTATCGGCCGGGACGCAGCCTGCTGCACCGCGCCCCCGCGGGGGCCAAACTGCTCGGTCTCGTGATCCTCGGCCTCGCCGTCTCCTTCATCCCGCGTGATCGGACCGCGCTCACCGTGGTGCTGCTGGCCGCGGCAGCACTCCTCGTCGTCGCAGGCTACGCCTCGGCGAGACTCGCCCCCGGGATCCTGCTGCGACAGCTCTGGACCACGCGATGGATCGTCGTGGTGATGGTCGTCACCCAGCTGATCTTCCTCACCCCCTGGGATGCTGCCGTCAGCACCGTGCGTGTGGTGGCGATCCTGCTGCTCGCCGCACTGCTGACCCTCACGACACGCAGCGAGGACCTGCTCGACGCGCTTCAGACGGCGCTTCGCCCGCTCACCCGCTTCGGCGTCGACCCTCGTCGGGTCGGCCTCACGCTGTCTCTCACCATCGCCATGCTGCCGGTGATCGCCTCGATCGCGGAACGCGTTCGCGAGGCGCAGCAGGCACGTGGCGCCCGCCTCGGAGTCCGAGCGATCGTGCCGATGCTCGTGCTGTCGCTGCGGCATGCCGATGACGTCGCGGACGCGCTGACGGCGCGGGGGGTCGAATGAGCAGCGCGCTCACCGACGGGGGAGCGGAGTCGTCCATCCCGATCGGCCCGGTTCGCGTCCACGGCCTCCCGGTGGATGCGCAGAGTCGCTGCGTGCACTGGAGCGGACCGCACGACGTGATCGCCATCGGCTTCCGCTGCTGCGGCCGGATCTACCCGTGCCGCGACTGCCACGACGCGGTCGCCGATCATCCCGCGAAGCTCTGGCCCCTCGACGAGCAGGACTCGCAGGTCATCCTGTGCGGCGAATGCACCGCGCTGTTCTCGATCGAGGAGTACCTCTCGAGCGATGCCTGTCCGGCCTGCGGCGCGTCATTCAACCCCGGATGCCGCCTGCACCGGCACCTCTACTTCGCCTGAACTAGACTGACCCAGGCTCTTCCGCCGCCGACCACCCCTTCCCCCCTCCTTAGAAACGGACTTTCGCCGTGCTCGCCGTGCATGACCTCGAGATCCGAGTCGGCGCGCGCCTGCTCATGGAGGACGTCACCTTCCGCGTCGACAAGGGCGACAAGATCGGTCTCGTCGGGCGCAACGGGGCGGGCAAGACGACCCTGACCAAGACCCTGGCCGGCGAGCTCGTCCCGAGCGGCGGGCGCATCGACCGCACGGGCGAGATCGGGTACCTGCCGCAGGACCCGCGCTCCGGCAACCCGGAGGACACGGCGCGCACCCGCATCCTCGACGCCCGCGGTCTCGGCCGGCTGGTCACCGGCATCCGGCAGGCGACGCTCGACATGGCCAGCCCGGATGCCGCCACCAGCGAGGCCGCGATGTCCACCTACTCGCGGCTCGAAGACCAGTTCCTCGCGCTGGGCGGCTACGCCGCGGAGGCCGAAGCCGCCTCCATCGCGTCGAACCTCGCGCTGCCCGATCGCATTCTCGACCAGGAGCTGAAGACCCTGTCGGGCGGCCAGCGCCGCCGCATCGAGCTGGCGCGCATCCTGTTCTCGGGCGCCGACACGATGATCCTCGACGAGCCGACCAACCACCTCGACGCCGACTCGGTGGTCTGGTTGCGCGAGTTCCTCAAGGGTTACTCGGGCGGCGTCATCGTGATCAGCCACGACGTCGACCTCGTCGAGGAGACCGTCAACAAGGTCTTCTACCTGGATGCCAACCGCCAGGTGATCGACATCTACAACATGGGCTGGAAGCACTACCTCCGCCAGCGCGAGGCCGATGAGGACCGCCGCAAGAAGGAGCGTGTCAACGTCGAGAAGAAGGCCACCACGCTGCAGCTGCAGGCCGCCCGGTTCGGCGCGAAGGCATCCAAGGCCGCCGCCGCGCACCAGATGGTCGCCCGAGCCGAGAAGATGCTCGCCGGGCTCGACGAGGTACGCGTGGCTGACCGGGTGGCCAAGCTGCGATTCCCGGATCCGGTGACCTGCGGGCGCACGCCGCTGGCGGCATCCGGACTCAGTAAGAGCTACGGCTCGCTCGAGATCTTCACGGCGGTCGACCTCGCGATCGATCGCGGGTCGAAGGTCGTCGTGCTGGGCCTCAACGGCGCGGGCAAGACGACGCTGCTGCGCATCCTGGCCGGGGTTGACAAACCCGACACCGGCCAGGTCGAGCCAGGGCACGGCCTGCGGGTCGGCTACTACGCCCAGGAGCACGAGACGATCGACGTCAAGCGCACCGTGCTGCAGAACATGCTGAGCGCCTCGCCGCAGCTCAACGAGACCGAGGCCCGCAAGGTGCTTGGCTCCTTCCTGTTCACCGGCGACGACGGCCACAAGCTCGCCGGCGTGCTCTCCGGCGGAGAGAAGACCCGGCTCGCCCTCGCGATGATCGTCGTCTCGGGAGCCAACGTGCTGCTCCTGGACGAGCCGACCAACAACCTCGACCCCGCGAGCCGCGAAGAGATCCTGGGGGCTCTGGCGGGCTACCAGGGCGCTGTGGTGCTGGTCTCGCACGACGAGGGGGCCGTCGAGGCCCTGAACCCGGAGCGCGTGCTGATCCTGCCCGACGGCGTCGAAGACCACTGGAACCCCGACTACTCGGATCTCATCTCGCTCGCCTGAGCCGAGTTGCGGAACGGAACGGCTCAGGACCGGATCAGCGCCGCACCTCGTCGAGGATGGCGTCCTCGACGTCGGAGTCGGTCGAGCGCAGCCGAGGAGCGCGGGCTTCGGTCTGCTGCTCCCGCGGCAGCGCCAGGATCCGTCGCTCGCGACGATAGGCCCAGATCAGTCCCACGAAGGCCAGCAGCCCGAAGGCGATCCACTGGATCGCGTACGAGAGGTGCGGTCCTTCGTCGGGGGCGGGCTCCTGCGCCGCCCGGGGCCGCGTCGCCGGCGCAGGAGTCTCGGAGGCGAGCAGACCGTACGCCCCGGTGTAAGTCGCGTGGGAGCCGAGGAGCTTCGCGATCGAGGGCAGATGGATCGACGCCACCTGTCCGCGCGGAGCGTCGCGCCCGGGCAGCTCGGGTTCGCTCTGCTGCAGACGCGCGACGACCGTGACCGCGCCGCTCGGCGCCGCGGGGACGACGTCGGGCGTGTCGCGGGTCGAGCCGATCGACAGCCAGCCGCGGTCGACGATGAAGATGCTGCCGTCATCGAGCCGGAACGGGACGAGCTGCTCGAAGCCCGGATTCGCGTTGTACGGCCGGTTGCGCACGAGCAGCTGCTGATCGTTCAGGTAGCGGCCGTGCAGGGTGACCGGGCGCCACTCCTCGCCCGCATGCCAGGCGCCGTACCCGCTCAGCAGGCTGTCGAGGGCGACAGGGGCCGCCTCGTAGTTCGAGGTGACGAGCTGCCCCTCGGCGACCGTCTCGGCGCGGCGCGCCCACTGCCACCAGGAGAGCAGCGCGCAGGCGATCGCGAAGGCGATCACGAGGGCGAGATACGCCCCCCAGCGACGCACACCGGTCGCGGGGGCGGCGGACTCGGAGCTCGGCGCACTCACGCCGGATCCGGCACGCTCTCGGCCACGACATCCGCTGCCGTGACGAGCACGGGGAAGCCGCGCGATCCGAGGTACCCGGTGAGATGATCGCGGTGCGCCTGGCAGGCCAGCCAGACCTTCACCCGCTCCGGTGCGTGGATGCGGGGGTTGCGCCAGTTGATCCGCCACACCGCAGAGTCGGTGCAGCCCGCCGCGGAGCAGCGCACAGGCGCCTCACCGAAGCCGATCATGCCGAATGCCCCGGGCCGTGTTCGGCCACCGTCACGGGCACGATCGCACCGGGACGACGGACGCTCATGCGCGGATGCTGCACGTTGTTGGCGATCACGACCGCGAAGTAGGGAAGGAACACCGCGCCGGCGGCGGGAAGCAGCATCCACCATCCGGGAACGAACAGGCACGCCACGATGCAGACGACCCGGATGGCTTGCGCGATGGCGTACTTGATCATGCGCGAGTGCCGCTCGACGTCGGGAGACGGGGGCAGCTCGGTGATCGAAACGGGCTTGGCGCGCATGGCAGCTTCCACCTTACGTCCGCGCGGCCGAGAGTTGCCGTCATCGGTAGGCTGGTCGACCATGAGCACCCCCCGCACCGTTCTGATCACCGGCGGAAACCGTGGCATCGGCTACGCGATCGCGGAGGAATTCGTGACGGCGGGGCACCGGGTCGCGGTGACCGCGCGATCCGGCGAGGGGCCGGCCGGCAGCCTCACGGTCCGCGCGGATGTGACCGACAGCGCCGCGCTCGACGCCGCCTTCTCCGAGGTGGAGCAGAAGCTCGGTGCGGTCGAGGTCGTCGTGGCGAACGCCGGGATCACCCGCGACATGCTGCTGATGCGCATGTCGGATGACGACTTCGATGCGGTCGTCGACACCAACCTCGGCGGGGCCTTCCGCGTCGTCAAACGCGCCTCGAAAGGGATGCTGAAGGCCCGTTTCGGCCGCATCATCCTGGTCTCGAGCGTCGTCGGTCTGCTCGGCGGCGCCGGGCAGGTGAACTACTCCTCCTCGAAGGCGGGCCTCGTCGGCATGGCCCGATCGATCACGCGCGAGCTGGGCGGCCGCGGGATCACCGCGAATGTCGTGGCGCCCGGCTTCATCGAGACCGACATGACGGCCGAATTGCCGGAGGCGCAGCAGCTCGAGTACAAGAAGTCGATCCCGGCCGGGCGCTTCGCCGCCCCGAGCGAGGTCGCGAAGGTCATCGTCTGGCTCGCGGGCGACGACGCCGGCTACATCTCGGGCGCGGTCATCCCGGTCGACGGCGGCCTCGGCATGGGCCACTAACCCCGCGCTCCGCCGTCGGTCGGCACGAGCTCAGCGAACCATCCGGCGGACCACGATCGGCGTCCGGACGAGCGGATGCGTCTGCCGTGCCCCATCGAACTCGAAGCGGTTGCGCCGGTAGAACGCGGTCGCCCGCGGGTTATGGTCTGCGACCCAGAGGAAGGCAGGAACATCGCCGATCGCCGCATCGAGCAGCTCCTGACCGGCCGATGACCCATGCTGAGCCGCGAGAAGGTAGATCCCCTCCAACTCGAGCGGCCGGGGCGCGTCCCCACCCCGGCCCCGTCCCGTCGAGGCCCAGCCGACGACCGCGCTATCGAGAGCAGCCACCCAGACCTGCACCTCGTCGCCCGCGATCAATCCTGCCCACCGACGTTCGCGGGCCTCGATGTCGAGGGCGTCCAGCTCACCCGGCTCGACGAGGTGCGTGTAGGTCTCGCGCCAGGACTGGACGTGCACGCGCGCGATCCCCGCGGCATCCGCGACGGTCGCCGGCCGCACCTCGACCCCGCTCATGGCCGCTCCGCCGCCTGCGGTGCGCGTCGAGATCCGGCCACGACGAGGTCCCTAGACACGGCGGAGGCCCATCAGGGGCAGCAGCATCGACAGGTCGCGCTCGTCGAGCAGGACGTGGGCAAGGTCCCGCACGGGGGCCTTGGCGTCGAACCCGACGGCGAGTCCGCAGACCGCCATCATCGGCAGGTCGTTGGCCCCGTCGCCGACGGCGAGGGTCTGCGAGAGGGGGAGTCCGGCATCCGCCGCCCACTCGCGCAATGCCGATGCCTTCGCCGCCGCATCGATGATCGGGGGGATGACGCGCCCGGTCAGCACTCCGCCGACGACCTCGAGGCGGTTGGCCCGCCACTCGTCGAGTCCGAGTTCGGCGGCGATCGGGTCGATGACCTCGTGGAATCCGCCCGATACGACGGCGACCCGCCCGCCCGCGGCGTGCACGCCCGCGACGAGCTCGGGCACGCCCCGGGTCACCGTCACCTGCGCACGGACGGTGTCGAACACCGAAGCCGGAAGCCCCGCCAGCGCGGCGACCCGCTCGCGCAGGCTCTCGGCGAAGTCGAGCTCGCCGTTCATGGCGCGCAAGGTGATCTCGGCGACGCGATCGCGTGATCCGGCCTCGTCGGCGAGAAGCTCGATCACCTCGTCCTCGATGAGGGTCGAATCGACGTCGAGGACGACCAGGAAGGCGGCCATGGTTCGGTGCGGACCTTCCGTCGGGTGCAGAGGACTAGCTGACGATCTCGCCCTTGCCGACCACCGTGATGCCGGAGTCGGTCACGGTGAAACCGCGGGCACGGTCCGCGTCGTGGTCGACGCCGACGGTCGCTCCGGGCGAGACCACCACATCCTTGTCGAGGATAGCGCGCTGCACGATGGCGTTCTCGCCGACGTGAACCCGCTCGAACACGACGGAATCGACCACCCGGGCGCCCGAATCGATCGTGTTCCAGGGGCCGAGAACACTGCGCTCGAGGTGACCGCCCGAGATGACGCAGCCCAGCGAGACGATCGAGTCGATCGCGGTGCCGACCGCGTTCCGGCCGTCGCGCACGAACTTCGCCGGCGGGGAGTTGAGCTGCTGACTGAAGATCGGCCATTCCCGGTTGTAGAGGTTGAACACGGGCAGGGCCGCGATCAGGTCCTGGTGGGCGTCGAAGAACGAGTCGATCGTGCCGACGTCGCGCCAGTAGAAGCGATCGCGCTCGGTGGCACCGGGAACGTCGTTGCGGTTGAGGTCGTAGACGCCGGCCTGACCGCGGGCCACGAAATCGGGAACGATGTCGCCGCCCATGTCGTGGTTCGAGTCGGCCCGCGCGCCATCCCGTTGCACCGCGTCGATGAGCACGTCGGCGTCGAAGACGTAGTTGCCCATCGACGCGAGGATCTCGCCGGGGGAGTCGCCGAGCCCGACGGCATCCTTCGGCTTCTCGCGGAAGGCCCCGATCTTCTGCGGGTTCTTGGCGTCGAGTTCGATGACCCCGAACTGGTCGGCGAGCGCGATGGGCTGCCGGATCGCGGCGACGGTGACCCCGAGGCCCGAGGCGATGTGGGCCTCGATCATGTCGTTGAAGTCCATGCGGTACACGTGGTCGGCTCCGACCACCACGACGATGTCGGGCTTCTCGTCGCGCAACAGGTTCAGGCTCTGCAGGATCGCATCGGCCGAGCCGCTGAACCAGCGCTTGCCGAGCCGCTGCTGGGCGGGCACCGACGCGACGTACGATCCGAGCATCCCCGACAGACGCCAGGTCGTCGAGACGTGCCGATCGAGCGAGTGGGACTTGTACTGCGTGAGCACGACGATCTGCCGCAGACCCGAGTTCACGAGGTTCGAGAGGGCGAAGTCGATGAGGCGGTACACGCCTCCGAACGGGACAGCGGGCTTGGCCCGGTCCGCGGTCAACGGCATCAAACGCTTGCCCTCGCCGCCCGCGAGGACGATTCCGAAGATCTTCTTCGATGCCATACGGCAACAGTAGGCGAGCCGACGGGGGCTGTACCAGCAGCCGCGCTGGGCTAACGTCGCAGAATGCGAGTCGACATTCTGAGCCGAGAGTATCCGCCCGAGGTCTACGGCGGCGCGGGAGTCCATGTGGCCGAACTGGTGCACGCGCTTCGGCCCGAGGTCGATGTCGTGGTGCGGGCCTTCGGGCTGCCGCGAGACGAGCCCGAGGTGCACTCCTACCTGGTCCCGGCGCAGTTGACGACCGCCAATCCGGCACTGGCGACGCTCGGCGTCGACCTCCAGATGGCCGAGGACGTCGCCGGGGCCGACCTCGTGCACTCGCACACCTGGTACGCCAACGGCGCCGGACATCTCGCGAAGCTGCTGCACGGCATCCCGCACATCGTGACGGCGCACAGCCTCGAGCCGCTGCGTCCGTGGAAGGCCGAGCAGCTCGGCGGCGGATACCGGGTCTCGTCGTGGATCGAGAAGACGGCGTTCGAAGCGGCGGATGCGGTCATCGCCGTCAGCGCCGGCATGGCCGCCGACATCCTGCGCTGCTATCCCGCGATCGACCCGGCTCGCGTCCGGGTCGTGCACAACGGCATCGACCTGGACCGCTGGCAGCGCATCGACGAGCCGGATGTCGTCCGCGCCCTCGGCATCGACCCCGACCGTCCCAGCGTGGTCTTCGTCGGGCGCATCACGCGCCAGAAGGGGCTGCCCTACCTGCTCGCCGCGGCCAAGCGGCTGCCCCCCGAGGTGCAACTGGTGCTGTGCGCCGGGGCGCCCGACACCCCGGAGATCCTGGCCGAGGTGCAGGCCGGCGTCGAGGAGCTGCAGGCCGAGCGCACCGGGGTCGTGTGGATCGACCGTCTGCTCAGCCAGCACGAGCTGTCGGCCGTGCTCTCGAATGCGACGACCTTCGTCTGCCCTTCGGTGTACGAGCCGCTCGGCATCGTCAACCTCGAGGCGATGGCGTGCGGGGCTCCCGTGGTCGGGACCGCGACGGGAGGGATCCCCGAGGTCGTCGCCGACCACCTCACCGGAAGGCTCGTCCCGATCGAGCAGCTCGACGACGGGACGGGGACGCCGGTCGACCCCGAGCGGTTCATCGCCGACCTCGCGGCCGCACTGACCGAGGTCGTCGCCGACCCGAGCACCGCACGGCTGATGGGGGAGGCCGGACGACGGCGCGCCCGCTCCGAGTTCAGCTGGCACAGCATCGCCGCGCGCACACGCGCGATCTATGAGGAACTGCTCGCGTAGGCTGGTCCCATCATGTCCGGCGTGCTCGAATTCTCTGACCTCTCCGTCGTGCGGGGCGGCACTCGCATTCTCGACTCGATCACCTGGAGCGTCCAGCCGGACGAGCGCTGGGTGGTCCTCGGTCCCAACGGCGCGGGCAAGACGACCCTGTTGCAGCTCGCTTCGGCGTCGATCCACCCCAGCTCGGGAACGGCGATCGTGCTCGGGGAGCGACTAGGCAAGGTCGACGTGTTCGAGCTGCGCCCGCGGATCGGCTTCGCGTCGACGGCACTCGGCCGCCGCATCCCCGCCAACGAGACGGTGCTGGATGCCGTGATGACCGCCGCGTACTCGGTCACCGGTCGCTGGAACGAGCAGTACGACGACATCGACGTCCGCCGCGCGCGGCGCGTGCTCGACGAGTGGAGGCTCACCGAACTCGAAGGCCGGTTGTTCGGAACCCTGAGCGACGGTGAGCAGAAGCGCGTGCAGATCGCCCGCTCGGTCATGACCGACCCGGAGCTGCTGCTGCTCGACGAGCCGGCCGCGAGCCTCGACCTGGGCGCCCGCGAGGAGCTGCTCCAGCTGCTCGGCGCCTATGCGAGCTCGGCGACGTCGCCGGCCATGGTGATGGTCACCCACCACGTGGAGGAGATCGCGCCGGGATTCACGCACGCCCTTCTGCTCAGCGACGGCAGTATCCATTCGGAGGGGCCGATCGCCGAGGTCATCACGGGCGAGAAGCTCAGCGAGGTCTTCGGGCTCGAACTCGTGGTCGCCACGAGCGAGAACGGGCGATACTCGGCCCGCGCGCGCTGACGGCCTGATATAGTTGCTCGTTGGCCCTCCGGCCTCACACGCTTCCATCGACATTCACCGAGGTTCACCATGAAGTCCGAGATCCATCCCGCATACGCGCCGATCGTGTTCCGCGATCTGGCCAGCGGTGAGACCTTCCTCACCCGGTCGACGGCGACGAGCGACAAGACGATCGAGTTGGACGGCGCGAGCTATCCCGTGATCGACGTCGAGATCTCGTCGGCCTCGCACCCGTTCTACACGGGCAAGCAGCGCATCCTCGACAGCGCCGGCCGCGTCGAGAAGTTCAACTCGCGCTACAAGGGCTTCGGCAAGTAGCAGAGCTTCGACAAGGGCGATCGGCTTCGGCCGGTCGCCCTTTTCGCTGCCCGGACAGCTCGCGGCCGCTCGCGGGCTGCCGTTCACCTGCTCCTGCTAGCGTCGACGCCGTGTCCGATGCCGGCCTGCCCGATCCGGCCGCGGCCGGGATGGACTCCGACGCGCTTCGACACGCGGTCGACCTCGCCGAGGCATGGAGCACTCGGGGGCAGCTGACCGTCCTCCATCGTGGCCGGCTCGCCCTCGACGTCGCCTTCGGCTGCGATCACGACGCGCTGTTCTGGTTGTTCTCGGCGAGCAAGCCGTTCATCGCCGTGCTGGTGCTGCGCCTGATCGAGCGCGGCCTGATCGGCTGGGACGATCCCGTCGCGCGCTACTGGCCCGAGTTCGCCGAGAACGGCAAGGACCGCATCACGGTGCGCCAGGTGCTGCAGCATCGCACCGGGATGCCGACGGCCGGTTCCGCTCTGGGCGACGCCCTCGCGATGTCGAACTGGCGGCAGAGCATCGGGCGGATCGAACGCTCGGCCCCGCAGTTCGACCCGGCGCGCGGGCCGGCGTACCAGTTCCTGATCTACGGCTTCGTGCTGGGCGAGCTCGTGAGCCGGGTCACCGGCGACGCCGTCGAGGCGGTGCTTCAGCGCGAGGTGCTCGACCCGCTCGAGCTGCGCGACACCTTCCTGGGACTTCCGGAAGAGGCCTGGCCCCGCCATGTGCGCCTGCACGTCGACGGCCCCGGTGGCGGGATCACCCAGTCGGTCTTGAATCGGCGGGCGACCCGCGCGGCCGTCATCCCCGCCGCCGGGATCTCGTCGACGAGCCGGGATCTCGCCCGGTTCTACCAGGCGTTGCTGCGCGATCGCGCCGG
Source organism: Lysinimonas soli (assembly GCF_042655435.1). Taxonomy (NCBI): domain Bacteria; kingdom Bacillati; phylum Actinomycetota; class Actinomycetes; order Micrococcales; family Microbacteriaceae; genus Lysinimonas; species Lysinimonas soli. Next base: position 1,044,525 of record NZ_JBHSMG010000001.1, on the reverse strand, counting down.
CGAGGGACCCGGGATCCTGCGCCGCGAGACCCTGGCCGAAGCACTCGTGCCGTCGAGCGACCGGCAGACGGACCTGTTCGCGCGCGCGCCGATCCGCTGGTCCGCGGGATTCCAACTCGGAGGCCCGCGGTTGGGTGCGAGGAGCGGGCCGATGGGCCGCACCTCGAGCCCGACGACCTTCGGGCACAACGGCAGCAACTGCTGCATGGGATGGGCGGATCCCCGGCGGGAGCTGGTCGTGGCCTACCTGACGGATCGCGTCCCGCGGCAGCCCGCGGGCATCCGGCAGCACGCCCGTGTGTCGGACGCCATCATCGCCGCGGTTCGCGACTGAGCTGTGCCCGACCGCGGTCGGGTCAGAACAGGGTGGCGCCCGCCCGGCGCGATGCCCACAGCGGCAGCAGCTCGTCGCGGGTCAGCGGCGCGAGCTCGGCGCCGATGCCGTCGAGTCGATCGATCCAGAGCAGCTCCTCGATCTCGCCGGCCGGCTCGAGAGGCGCGTCGGTCTCGAGCGCGAAGACCGCGGCCGAGACGACCGTGTTCGGTTCGTGAGCGGCCTCGGCACGGAACACCCCGAGGTACTCGGCCGTCGATTCGTCGAGCTCGAGGTCGAGCTCCTCCCGCAACTCGCGGCTGAGCGCGTCGAGCGCCGACTCGCCCGGCTCGAGCTTGCCACCGGCCTGCATGAAGACCGAGCTGCCGGCCTTGCGAACGAGCAGGCAGCGGCCCTGGGGGTCGGTCACGATCGCGGCCGCGATGCGCAGCACGGTCGGCGGCGGGCCTGATTCGACCGCCGAGGTCGGCTCCGTGCCGGACTCGACCTCGGCGTCGTTCGCCGACACCGGTTCCGTCTCGCTCGACTCGAGGGAGTCCTCGTCGGCGAACTCCTCGCCGGGGAACTCCTCATCGGAGAAGCCCACGCCGGCGAAGCCCTCGGAAACGCCCGCATCGACCTCGTCGACCACGGCATCCGGCTCATCGCGGTCGGGCTCATCGCGCTCGTTCGGAGGGAAGGTGCCGACGAGTTCGACGACCGACAGCGACTCGGCCGCCGACACCGACACCGACGGAACCTCGCTCGGCTCGACGATCCACGCCGGCTCGTCGTCGTCTCCGCTCACGAACGGCTCGTCGATCGACGGCGGGGCGACGAACGACTCGTCGACGCGCTCGTGGATCGACGGCATCGGGGCGTTGCGGTAGACGTCGGGGCTGAAGCGCGTTGACGGCTCCCGGCTCGTCTCTTCGCCGCGGGATACCTCGAGCGCGAGCACGCCGGTGGCCGAGAAGTCGAGCACCGGGACGTTGCCGCTGGGCCGCGGAGGCAAGGGCGGGATCGGCTGCGTGTCCACGAAGCTCGAGGGATCGCCGGCCGGCTTGAGCGGCCAGGACGGGTCGGCGACGTAGCTGTCGTCGCCGCGCTTGGCACGCAGGTACTCCTGGAAGCTGGCCGCCTGCTCCGCGTGCCAGACCTCCTGACGCCCATGCAGATCGGCGAGGTCGATGTCGAGGTCGTCGGGGTACCGGTGCAGCAGGGCGAGCGCGACGCGCCCGGCGGCGATCGCATCCGCTCCCGCATCGTGGGCGTCGTCGAGCGGGACCTCGTAGAGTCGCGCGGTGATCTCGAGGGTGCGCTTGCCCTTGCGATAGCGGTCGAGCGCCTTGTCGATCACCAGAGGGTCGATGACGGGAAGCGGCACGTCGAGCGGATCGAGGCCATGCCTTCGGCATTCGCGGTCGAGCAGGCTCAGATCGTAGGGCGCGTTGTAGACCGTCACCGGGATGCCGGAGTCGAACAGCACCCGGAGCGTCTGCACGATCTCGGCCACGACCAGGGTCGCAGAACGCCCCTCGCGCTGCGCCCGCTCGGTGGTGATGCCGTGTACGGCGCTCGCACCCTCCGGGATGTCGATGCCGGGATCGGCGAGCCAGTTCCAGCGCGACACGACTCCGCCGGCATCATCGAGGACCGCGATGCAGGCGGAGACGATCCGACTCGTGTCGACGTCGACTCCTGTCGTCTCGAGGTCGAAGACCCCGAGACGATCGCCCCACGTGCTCATGCCCTCACCGTATTCGCTCCCGGCGACACGATGCGGGAGGACGCTCGGGTGAAGCAGAAACCCCGTTCGGCCGCGTCGTCAGCTGAACGACACCCGGATGAACTCCGTGCGCGCGACGACCCGGTCGCGCTCGGCCGCCAGGGCGACCCGACGGTCATCCGCGAGATAGGCCTGCAGGGCCGCTTCGGAGGGGAAGCTGTAGAACTGGACCTCGAGCGGATGCCCCGACTCGCCCGAGCTGCGAGCGCGCTGCAGCACCCGACCGCCGTGCGCCGGCACGAGGGCGAGCACGCGATCCTCGTAGGCGACGAGCTCGGCGTCGTGCCCCGGATGCGCCCACAGCAGCACGCAGAGCTCGACCGGCCCCGCGGCATCCGCGGCGCTCACGACAGCCGTCCCGGGGTGAAGCGTACTTCGCCGACATGCAGCCAGTAGAAGCTCTGGGTTCCGAGCGTGAGCGTCACCGTGCCGTCCTCTCCGATCGTGGGGAACTCGCTGCCGCCGAACAGGTCGTACAGGGCCGACCCCGGCTCGCCGACCTGGATCCGCGCCGAGACCGGGTTGTGCGCGAACGAGAACACGCACAGGATCCGCTCCGGCGCATCGCCGAACTGGTGCCCGGTCCCCTCGTACTCGCGCACGAAGGCGAGCACCGATTCGTGGTTGGTCGGCAGCACGCGGATGGTGCCGAGTCCGAAGGTGGGATGCCCCTTGCGCACGTGGATGACGTTGCGCACCCAGTGCAGCAGCGAGCGCGACTGCGCGAGCTGGGACTCCACGTTGACGAGCGTGTAGTTGTAGACGAGCGACTGCACGACCGGCAGATAGAGCTTGCCCGGATCGGCGGTCGAGAACCCGGCGTTGCGGTCGGGCGTCCACTGCATGGGGGTGCGGGAGGCGTCGCGGTCGGGCAGCCAGATGTTGTCGCCCATCCCGATCTCGTCGCCGTAGTACAGGAAGGGCGAACCCGGCAGGGAGAACAGCAGCGCGTGGGCGAGCTCCAGCTCGGCGCGCGAGTTGTCGAGCAGGGGAGCAAGGCGCCGCCGGATTCCCACGTTGACGCGCATCCGCGGGTCGTAGGCGTACCAGCCGTACATCGCCTGCCGGTACTCCTCGCTGACCATCTCGAGCGTCAACTCGTCGTGGTTGCGCAGGAAGACACCCCAGCCCGCGCCCGGCGGCGTCTCGGTGGTCTCGGCCAGCACGCGGGTCAGCTCCTGCGCCGACTGCGAGCGCAGCGAGTAGAAGATGCGGGGCATCACCGGGAAGTCGAAGGCCATGTGGCACTGCGGCTCCTCCTCGGTTCCCATGAACTCGACGACCTCGGCCGGCCACTGGTTGGCCTCGGCCACCATGACGCGCCCCGGGTACTCGGCGTCCATCATCCGGCGCACCTTCTTGAGGAACTCGTGGGTGGGCGGCTCGCCCTCGCCCGTGCCCCCGTCGGACTCGTACAGGTACGGGATCGCGTCGAGCCGGAAGCCGTCGACGCCCATGTCCATCCAGAAGCGGATGATGTCGAACACCGCGTCGTGGACGGCCGGGTTGTCGAAGTTCAGGTCGGGCTGGTGCGAGAAGAAGCGGTGGAAGTAGAACTGCCGCCGCATCGAGTCGAAGGCCCAGTTGGAGTCCTCGCTGTCGGTGAAGATGATCCGGATGTTCTCGTACTTCTCGTCGGTGTCGCTCCACACGTAGAAGTCGCCGTAGGGCCCGTCGGGATCGGCACGCGACTGCTGGAACCAGTCGTGCGCGTCGGAGGTGTGGTTCAGCGGAAGGTCGATGATGATGCGCATGTTGCGCTCGTGCGCCTTCGTGACCAGGTCTTTGAACTCCTCGAGCGTGCCGAACTCCGGCAGGATCGAGCGGTAGTCGGCCACGTCGTACCCGCCGTCGCGCAGCGGGGACGAGAAGATCGGCGGGATCCAGAGGGCGTCGACCCCGAGCCACTGCAGGTAGTCGAGTTTCGAGATCAGGCCGCCGAGGTCACCGGAGCCGTCACCGTTGCTGTCGACGAACGACCGCACCATGACCTCATAGAAGACCGACCGTCGATACCAATGCGGATCGAGGGTCAGTCCGGGCAACGTGATCGGGGCGGTGAAGGTCACCGGTCGAGTCTAGTAATCGCTTCTAGACTGAACGGGATGACCGTCCCGACACCCCACGCCGCCGCCCTCGCCGAGATCCCGGTGCGCACGGGCGAGGTCACCGTGCTCGGCAGCACCACGAAGTACTGGGAGTACGGTCCGCGCGACGCCCGGCACACCGTGCTGCTGGTGCACGGCTACCGGGGCGATCACCACGGACTCGAGCCGGTCATCGCGCGCTTGCCCGGCATCCACTTCATCAGCCCCGATCTGCCCGGATTCGGGCTCTCGACCCGCATGACCGAGGCCCCGCATTCGATCGCGGGCTACGAGCGCTGGCTCAGCGGCTTCGCCGCCGCCGTCGGGATCCCGGACGAGGCGATCCTGCTCGGGCACTCCTTCGGATCGATGATCACCTCGCACGCGGTCGCCGACGGATACCGCACGGCAGCGCTCATCCTGGTGAATCCGATCTCGACCGACCCGCGCATCGGCGCCGGCGTCGGCATCACGCGCCTCACCAAGCTCTACTACGACCTCGCCCGTCGCCTTCCGCGCCGGCTCGGCCGCGCGCTGCTCGGCAACTGGCTCATCGTGCAGTTCATGAGCATGTCGATCGTGACGACCAAGGACCCGACGCTGCGCAAGTGGATCCACGAGGAGCACCACCGCTACTTCAGCGGCTTCTCGGACCCGCAGACCGTCGCCGACGGGTTCGACGCCTCGCTGAGCACCGAGGTCGGCGAGGCGGCCGAACGCGTCACGATCCCGGTGCTGATGATCGCGGGCGACATCGATCGCATCACGCCGCTGGCAGGCCAGAAGACCACGGTCGCGAAGTTCCCGGATGCCCGGCTGGTCGTCCTGCCCGCGGTCGGCCACCTGATCCACTACGAGGCGGCGCAGGGGGCGGCCGACGCCATCACGGGCTTCCTCGCCGAGCTCGACGCGACGCCCGGCCGCGCGTGAAGATCGTCGTGGACTGCCGCTACGTGCGGATCGGCCATCACGACGGAATCAGCCGGTACACCGTGGGGATCGTCACGGCACTGGCGAAGCGGCATCCGGTCACCATGCTCATTAGCGACCAGCGCCAGCTGGCGATGCTTCCCGAGTTGCCGTGGGCCCTGGCCTCGAGCCCGACGAGCGTGCGGGAGCTCTTCGTCGCATCGCAGGTCAACAAGCTCGCCCCGGACGTCGTCTTCACGCCGATGCAGACGATGGGCTCCCTGGGGCGCCGCTACACGCTCGTCAAGACTCTGCACGACCTGATCTACTACCGCAATCGCACCCCTCCACGCGATCTCAACCCCGTCATCCGGCTGCTCTGGCGGCTCTACCACCTGGGGTGGTGGCCGCAGCGTCTGCTGCTGAATCGCGCGGACCTCGTGGCCACGGTCTCGGCCACGACGAAGCAGCTCATGCTGCAGCATCGCCTCACCCGCCGGCCGATCGTGATCGTCGGCAACGCGCCCGATCCGGTTCCGGCCGGGGCCCCGACCCACCGCACGGCCCCCACCGGCCGCGAACTCGTCTACATGGGCTCGTTCATGCCGTACAAGAATGTCGAGACCCTGGCGATCGCGATGCGGCAGCTGCCGGGCTACCGGCTGCACCTGTTGAGCCGGATCTCGCCGGCGGACCGCGCGCGCCTGCTGGCGCTCGCGCCGGCCGATGCTCTCGTCATCCACGACGGCACAAGCGAGGTCGACTACTTCGCCCTGCTGCAGACCGCCACCGCGCTCGTCACCACCTCGCTCGACGAGGGCTTCGGATTGCCGCTCGTCGAGGCGATGTCGGTGGGCACGCCCGTGGTCGTCAGCGACATCCCGATCTTCCGTGAGATCGGCGGCGATGCGGCGCTCTACGTCCCGCCCACGGATGCGTCGGCGGTGGCCGCCGCGATCCGGCGCCTGGACGACCCGGCCGAGTGGGAGGCGCGATCTGTCGCCGCGTTCGCCCAGGCCGCGACCTTCGACTGGGACCGCTCGGCCGACGCCCTGCTGACGGCCATCGAGCAGCTGCCGGGCCCACGGCGCTGAGCGGCCTGAGCCGCAGCAACCGAGCCCCCGGCCTCAGGCGATCGGGAGCACCTCGGCGCCGCTCAGCCGCACCAGCTCGGCGGGGTCGATGGCGAAGACCGCGGTCGCGCTCCCCGCCGCGGCCCACACCGTCGACAGCGTGAGCAGGGTCTCGTCGCAGACCGTGCGCATCGGGGTGAGCAGCCCGAGGGGAGGGACGCCCCCGATGCTGTACCCGGATGCCGCCTTCACCCGATTCGCGTCGGCCTTGCCGATCGCGACCCCGAGTCGGGCCCCGAGCGCCCCGGTATCGACGCGATTCGGCCCGGAGGCCAGCACGAGCAGCGGCTCGCCGTCGGCTTCGAAGACCAGGCTCTTCACGATCGCCTCCACCGGGCAGCCGATCGCCGCGGCCGCGTCGGCGGCCGTATGGGTGGACTCGTCGAACTCCCGCACCTGCGGCGAGATCCCGAGCGGGCCCACGGCGTCGAGAAACCGAGCGACCCCCGCCGAACTCATCGCCGCGCATCCTCGATGGCTTCGATGGCGTTCTGCTCGTCGAGGTCGCCGCAGCCCTCGCCGATCGACTCCAGCTCGATCGGATCGTCGAAGGCGATGAGTCTGAGCGCCCCGTCTTCGAGGCGGAAGCTGTGCACCGAACCGTTCGTGATCATTCCGTGGCTCGCGTCGGGCTCCACGGCGTTCAGGACCGAGCGGATCGCGCCGCCGTGGCTCACGACCACGAGCGATTCCCCGAGATGCAGCTCGGCGAGTTCGACGAGGGCGGGCACCACCCGGGCTCCGACCTGTTCGCGCGACTCCCGGCCGGGAACGCGGGTACCGGCGGGGAAGCGGGTCTCGACCTGCATCCAGTCCAGGCCCTCGGCCGCACCGTAGTTGCGTTCCACGAGCGCGTCGATGGGCGTGGGCGCGGGCAGGCCCAGCTCCGCGGCGATGATGGCCGCCGTCTCGCGGGCGCGCGAGAGCGGGCTGGCGAACACCCCGTCCCAGCGGCGCCGGGCCAGGAGCTTCCCCGTCGCACGCGCCTGCTCACGACCCGTGTCGTTGAGCGGGATGTCGGTGAGCCCCTGGATGCGGCGCTGCCGATTCCAGTCGGTCTCGCCGTGGCGCACCAGATAGAGCTCGGTCATCGCGTCGGGCCTCCTCGCGGGAGCCGTCGACCGGACGGTCAGCCCAGGCGCTCGTGCAGCGAGACGAGCACCTCGGAGGTTCCCGCATCGATCTTAAGGCTCGCGCGCGGGTCGCCCTTCGTGACCCCGCGATTGACGATGACGACCGGCAGCCGGCGCTTGGCGGCCTGATCGAGCAGCCGGATGCCGGAGTTCACGACGAGCGACGACCCGGCGATCAGCAGGGCGTCGGCCGCGCGCAGCAGGGCGCGGGCCTCCTCGAACTTCTCGGTCGGCACGAACTCGCCGAAGAACACGACCTCCGGCTTGAGGATGCCGCCGCAGACCGTGCAGGCCGGAACGACCATGCGATCGGATGCCGCGACATCCACATCCCCGTCCGGGGCGAGTTGCACGCCCTCCGGTGCGTCGAGCCACGGGTTGTCGCGCGACATCCGCTCGGCGATGTCGGCGCGGGCGAAGGTCTGACCGCAGTGCAGGCAGCGCACCCGGTCGAGCGATCCGTGGATGTCGACGACGCGCCGCGAGCCGGCACGCAGGTGCAGCCCGTCGACGTTCTGCGTGACGATGCCGTTCACGACGCCGCTCAGTTCGAGCGCCGCGAGCGCCCGATGGCCGGCATTCGGCTCGGCGTCCGAGAAGTGCCGCCAGCCGAGGTGGCTGCCGGCCCAGTAGCGCTGCCGGCCGCGTTCGTCGGCCAGGAAGTGGTCGAAGGTCATGGGCGTGCGTACGGGCGCGCCCTCGCCGCGATAGTCGGGGATGCCCGAGTCGGTGCTCACGCCGGCGCCGGTCAGCACCGCGACGGTGCGTCCCTCGAGCAGTTCGACGGCCTGATCGATCAGGGGTTCCAGGCGCGCATCGGAGACCGTGTTCGATGTCACCGCGGTCATGGCGCCTCCTCCCGCTCAGGCCAGACTAGACAACGGAGTTTTCCGATATGTTTCCGACGGCTGGGGGAGGAACGCCAATGCACATCGTGCCCATCGACGACCCGGCGGATCCCGCGCTGCGCGACTACGTGTCGCTGACCGATGTCGTGCTGCGCCGGCTGTCGGAACCCGCGGGCGGGCTCTACCTCGCCGAGTCGACCAAGGTCATCACCCGTGCCCTGGCCGCCGGGCACCGTCCGCGCTCGGTGCTGCTGCAGGCCAAGTGGCTCGACGAGCTGGCGCCCCTGCTCGCGGAGTACGACATCCCGGTGTTCCAGGCCGAGCCCGCCGTGCTGAAAAGGATCACCGGGTTCGACATGCATCGTGGGGCGCTGGCATCGATGCATCGGCCGACGCTGCCCTCCGTGGCGGAACTCCTGCACGGCGCGCGGCGCGTGGTGGTGCTCGAAGACATCGTCGATCACACCAACGTCGGGGCGATCTTCCGCGCCGTCGCGGGGCTCGGGGCCGACGCCGTGCTCGTCACCCCGCGCTGCGCGGACCCGCTGTACCGCCGCTCGGTGCGGGTGAGCATGGGAACGGTGCTCCAGGTGCCGTGGACCCGGCTCGCGGACTGGCCGGATGGCGCGTCCCAACTGCACGACGCGGGTTTCGCGATCGCGGCGCTCGCCCTCGACGAGACCGCGATCGCTCTCGACGCCTTCGCCGCGGATCCGCCCGAGCGTCTCGCGTTGCTGCTCGGCACGGAGGGAGACGGGCTCTCGCACGGCGCGCTGGCCGGATCCGATCTCGTGGTCACGATCCCCATGTCGCGCGGTGTCGATTCGCTCAACGTCGCCGCCGCCTCCGCCGTCGCCCTCTGGGCGCTGCGCCCCACCCCCTAAGCCGCCCGCCGCCCCGCCCGACCCGCCGCGCGGTCCGGGGGCTTCCCAGCAGGGTCCCCGTATCCTCGATGGGTGACGCTGACCCGCCGACAGATCTACCACCGTCGTCGCATCACCGTTTTCGGATCGATCGCGATCGCCCTCGGCGTGGCGTTCTACCTGCCGATGACCCTGCTCGCGCCGCTGCAGGCGGCCGACGCGGTCGTCGGCTCGCACGCGGTGCTGCCCGAAGCCGCGGCGAAGCTCGACTGGCCCGGCTACGGGGGAAGCGCGATCGGCGCGGTCGGCTACGACGGGGTGCTGGCCCGCGGCGGATCGAGCGCGCCGATGCCGATGGCGAGCATCACGAAGATCATCACGACCCTCGTTGTGCTGCAGGCCAAGCCGCTCTCGGTCGGCGACGAGGGCCCGAAGGTGACGATGTCAGCGGCCGATGTCGACCTCTACCACCATTACGTCTCGCTGGACGGCGAGGTCGCCCCCGTGCGCGCGGGACTCGTCTTCACGGAACACGAGCTGATGCAGCTCGCCCTCGTGCGCTCGGCCAACAACTACGCGGCGAGCCTCGCGATCTGGGCCTTCGGCTCGGAACAGGCCTATGTCACGGCGGCGAAGACCTGGCTGGCGTCGCAGAAGCTGAACAGCATCACGATCGCCGACCCCACCGGGATCGACCCGGCGAACGTCGCCGGCACGAGCGACCTCGTGCAGCTCGGCAGGCTCGCCCTGGCCAACCCGGTGGTCGCCGCGATCGTGGCCACCAAGTCCGTCACGATCCACGACGTCGGAGCGATCACCAACACCAACGATCTGCTCGGCACCCTGGGCGTCGACGGGATCAAGACCGGTACCCTCAACACCTTCGGGTCGAACCTGCTGTTCGCCGCCGACTACCCGGTCGGGTCGTCGAAGGTCACCGTCGTGGGAGTCGTACTGGGAGGCGCGAACCACCGGCAGCTCGACGGCGACATCAAGAGCCTGCTGACGGCGGTCAAGGCCGGATTCCACGAGGTGACGGTCGCGACCAAGGGCCAGAAGCTCGCGAGCTATTCGACCGACTGGGGCCAGAAGGTCGACGCGGTGGCCGAGAGGTCGGCACGCCTCGTGGTCTGGAGCGACACGCCGGTCACCTCCCGGATCTCGGCCAAACCGGTGACGACGGGCAAGGCGGGCGACGATGTCGGCTCCGCGGTGTTCACCGCCGGTCCGCGAACGGTCACCGTGCCGATCGGGCTCGCAGAGGCGCTGACCGATCCCGGGCCGGGCTGGCGGCTGAGTCATCCGGGCCTCATCCTCGGCAGCCCGTGACCCGCACCCACTAGCGGTCGTCGCGCACGCCACCGGCGGTCGGGCGTTTCGCGGTCACGCCGTCCCCCGACGACTGGTGGCGCAGCCGACGCAAAATCCACGGAGCGAAGTGCTCGCGGGCCCACCCGATGTCGTCCCGGCGAGCCTGCCGCCACGAGACCGGGGGAAGCGGCTCCGGCTTGAACGGCTCGAGGTCGTTCTCGACGTTGAGGGCGCCCAGCACCATCCGGGCGATCGTGTGATGCCCGATCGGCGAGAAGTGCAGGCGATCGGGGGCCCACATGCGCGGATCGGACAGCTCGCGCAGCGCCCACATGTCGGCCACCACGGCGTCGTACTTCTGCGCGAGCGCCCGCAGATTCTCGTTGTAGATCGCGACCTTGCCCCGGATGCGGCCCAGCACCGGCGTACGGCCGATGTCGGGTCCGTTGAACATCACGACGGTCGCGCCCTCGCTGGTCAGGCGCATCAGGCCACGTTCGAATCGCGCGGCCACGTCATCCGGGTCCGTTCCCGGGCGCAGGATGTCGTTGCCGCCGGCCGAGATCGTCACCAGATCGGGGCGCAGCTCCATCGCCGGCTCCAGCTGCTCGTCGAGGATCTGCTCGAGCAGCCGACCCCGGATCGCGAGGTTCGCGTAGGCGAAATCGTCGGTCTGGTCGCTGAGCACCTCGGCGACCCGATCGGCCCAGCCGCGGTGTCCGCCGGGGGAGCGCGGCTCGGGGTCGCCGATGCCCTCGGTGAAGGAATCGCCGATCGCCACGTAACGCGACCACGGATGCTGAGCGGCCATGCCACCAGTCTGCAGCAAAGGTCGAACCACCGCTCGGGAGCCTGCCGGCCGTGAATCGGGCTGCTTTACTGGGGGCGTCCCGAACGCCGGGATGCAGATCACACCGAAGTGAGGCTCCTCATGGGCTTTTTCTCGTTCCTGATCCTCGGCATCATCGCCGGCATCATCGCCAAGCTGATCCTTCCGGGCAAGCAGCGGGGCGGCTGGCTCCTCACGATCATCCTCGGCATCGTCGGAGCGATGCTCGGAGGCTGGATCGCCGGCTTCTTCGTCGCCGACGCCTATGCCAGCTTCTTCTCACTCGCCGCCTGGATCGCGGCCATCGCCGGCGCCCTCATCGTGACGCTCGTCTTCAACGCGCTGTTCCGCCGGCGCGCCTGACCGTCGCGAGGCCGGGGCGCGCGCCCGATCGCCGAGATGCCAGAATCGGTCGTTCTGACGTGTCCATACCGACGATTCGTGGGATCTCGACGTGACGCCCGGCCGGCACGCGGGGTCGCACGCGACCCGACCCGGCGCCCGGGCGGCAGGGGCCGGGTGCGACCCGGCCGGAGTCATCCGTCGGTGACAGGATGAGGCGATGAGCAAGCAGGACGGCAGCGGTCGCCACGTCACCGCCGAGCCGCTCGCCGACACGAGCGCGACGATCCTGCACGTCGACATGGACGCCTTCTACGCCTCCGTCGAGCTGCTCGAACGGCCGGAACTCGCGGGCAAACCCGTGATCGTCGGGCACCGATCGTCGCGTTCCGTCGTGACGGCGGCGACCTACGAGGCGCGCAAGTACGGGGTCAACTCCGCGATGCCGATGGCGGTCGCCCTGCGCCGGTGCCCACAGGCCATCGTGCTCGAGCCGCACTTCGAGCGCTACGCGCACTACTCGAAGCGGGTGATGACGCTGCTCGGCGAGATCACCCCGATGGTCGAACCGCTCAGCATCGACGAGGCCTTCCTCGACATCGCGGGGGCCCTGCGCCTCCTCGGCACCCCGTGGCAGATCGGCACGCGGCTGCGCGAGCGGGTGTTCGCCCAGACCGGGCTGCACTGCTCGGTGGGCGCCGCATCCACCAAGTTCGTCGCCAAGCTCGCCTCGAGCCGGGCGAAGCCCGACGGACTGCTCGTCGTCCCGGCGACCGAGACGATCGCGTTCCTGCATCCGCAGCCCGTGACCGCGCTCTGGGGAGTCGGCGGCAAGTCCGAGGAGCAGCTGACCCGGCTCGGCCTGCGCACGATCGGAGACGTCGCCGAGGTGCCGCTCGACGCGCTCACCCGCGCCGTCGGCCCCGCCACGGCGACCCGGCTGCACGAGTTGGCCTGGGGCCGCGATCCGCGGGTCATCGAGTTGGGGCGCGACGAGAAGAGCATCGGCCACGAGACGACCTTCGAGACCGACGTCACGGATGCCGTGACCCTGCACCGCGAGCTGCTCCGCCTCTCGGACGCGGTCGGCGCTCGACTGCGCCGGGCCGGAGTCCAGGCCCGCACGGTGGCCCTCAAGCTGCGCTTCGAGGACTTCACGACGATCAGCCGTTCCCGCACCCTGGGAGAGCCGACCGACCTGGGCAAGCGCATCTACCAGGAGGCGCGCTCGCTCTACGATGCCGCCGCGCAGAACGGTCGAGCCGTGCGCCTCATCGGCGTTCGGGGGGAGGGCCTCGTCGGCGCCGTCGCGAGCCTCGGCCTGTGGGACGACGACGAGCAGTGGCGTGAGGTCGAAGGCACCGTCGACGCGATCGGGTCGCGCTTCGGCGCCGGCGTCGTGCGCCCGGCCGCCCTGCTCGGGCAGGCCCAACGCCGCCGCATCTCGGGTGGGGACGACTAGCTTCTCGGTGAGCGCCGTCGGTCCACTCGGTTACGGTGGATCAAGTGACGCACTCGAGTGACCTGACGGCCGGGACGGCCATCAGCGCCGGCGCCGCAGAGGAGATCAGCGATGATCTCCTCTCTGAGCGAGCGCGCGCCTTCCGCGCGACCGCCGCCGCCGAGCACCTCCCTCCGGCATTCCCGGAGCGCGCGCCGCGCGGCACGGCCGACAAGCTGCGCACCTGGCAGCAGGAGGCGCTCGACCGCTATTTCGAGGGCGAGCACCGCGACTTCCTGGTGTCGGCGACGCCGGGCGCCGGCAAGACGACGTTCGCGCTGCGCCTCGCGAGCGAGCTGCTCAAGCGCCGCGTCGTCGACCGGGTCACCGTCGTGGCACCGACCGAGCACCTCAAGACGCAATGGGCGGATGCGGCGCATCGCGCGGGAATCCGGCTCGATCCGAAGTTCAGCAACCGGCACGGGCGGGAGTCGCGGCAGTTCCACGGGGTGGTCGTGACCTATGCCCAGGTCGCGGTGCGCGCGAGCCTGCATCGTGAGCTCACCGACTCGAAGCGCACCCTCGTCATCCTCGACGAGGTGCATCACGGCGGTGATGCCCTGAGCTGGGGCGACGCGATCCGCGAGGCGTTCGGAGGCGCCACCCGGCGGCTGTCCCTCACGGGCACCCCGTTCCGCAGCGACACCGCGCCCATCCCGTTCGTGCAGTACCTGCGCAACGAGAAGGGCATTCGGCTCTCGCAGACCGACTACGCCTACGGCTACGGCCGCGCCCTGCGCGACGGCGTCGTGCGCCCCGTGATCTTCCTCTCCTACGCCGGGTCGATGCGGTGGCGCACACGCCAGGGCGAGGAGTTCGAGGCCAGCCTCGGCCAGCCCGACACGAACGACGTCACCGCCCAGGCCTGGCGGGCCGCCCTCGATCCGGGCGGCGACTGGATGACCGCGGTGCTCGCCGCCGCCGATCGTCGCCTCAGCGAGGTGCGCCAGTCCGTTCCCGATGCGGGCGGGCTCGTCATCGCGACCGATCAGGCGACCGCGCGGGCGTACGCCGCGATCCTGACCGGGCTGACGGGACACGAGCCGACGATCGTCTTGAGCGACGAGAAGGAGGCGAGCGACCGCATCCAGACCTTCGCCGAGGGGACCCAGCGCTGGATGGTCGCGGTCCGGATGGTGTCGGAGGGCGTCGACGTTCCCCGCCTCTCGGTCGGCGTCTACGCCACGAGCGCCGCGACGCCGCTGTTCTTCGCCCAGGCGATCGGACGCTTCGTGCGCGCCCGCCGGCGCGGCGAGCTCGCGTCGATCTTCGTGCCGAGCGTGCCAATCCTGCTCGGCCTCGCCTCCGAGATGGAACGCGAACGCGACCACGCGCTCGACCGCGAGACCCCCGACGATCAGCTGCTCGACGACGAGGCGATGGAGCGGGCCGAGCAGGGGGACTCGGCCTCGGCCGAACTGCTGGACGAGTTCGAGTGGCAGGCGCTCGGTTCCGTGGCGACCTTCGAGAAGGTGCTCTTCGACGGGGAGGAGTTCGGCTCCCTGGCCGAGCCGGGCAGCGCCGAGGAGTGGGACTTCATCGGGTTGCCGGGCATCCTCGAACCGGATCAGGTGAGCGAGCTGCTGAAGGCCCGCCAGCGCCGGCAGGCGCGACACGCCGGCGAGCGCCGGCAGGCCGCGATCGACGCGGGGGAGGAGCCGGACCCGGAACCCGCCCCGCTGCATCGCACCCTCGCGGAGCAGCGGAAGCTGCTCAACAGCCTCGTGTCGATCCGCGCGCGGGCGTCGGGGCAGAGCCACGCGCTCGTGCACGCCGAGGTTCGGCGCGCGTGCGGAGGTCCCGAGGTCGCCAAGGCGACCGTCGCCCAGTTGCAGTCGAGAATCGACTGGTTACGGGGCCGCCTCGCCGATTGAACGGCTAGCGTTGAGGCCATGGCAAGAAGCACCGCATCCGCTCCCGTCTCCGTCCCGCTCGAGGAGTCGAAGGCCGCATACCTCGCCCTCAAAGCCAAGAACCTGAGCCTGGATCTCACGCGCGGCAAGCCATCGCCCGAGCAGCTGGATCTCTCGGCGGCGCTTCTCGACCTCGACCTCTCCGGCTCGTTCACGAGCGCGGACGGCGTCGACACCCGCAACTACGGCGGCACCGACGGACTCGTCGAGCTGCGGACGATCTACAGCGAGCTGCTCGGAATCCCGGTGCCGCAGCTGCTCGCGCTCGGCAACGCGAGCCTCGCCGTGATGCACGACGTGGTCGTGCACGCGTTGCTGCACGGTGTTCCGGGCAACACGGTGCCCTGGCACAACGAGCAGATCGCGTTCATCTGCCCCTCGCCCGGGTACGACCGGCACTTCGCCATCACGGAGGCGCTCGGGATCCGCAACATCCGGGTGCCGTATCTGCCCGACGGCTCACTGGATCTCGCCGCGATCGCGACGCACCTCCAGGACCCGGACGTGCGCGGCATGTGGCTGGTTCCGATGTACGCCAACCCGACCGGTGCCACGGTGACGCTCGAGGAGGCCGAGCAGCTGATGTCGCTGCCGGCCGCCGCGCCCGACTTCCGCATCTTCTGGGACAACGCCTACGCCGTGCACCACCTCAGCGATGACGAGCCAGGCGCGCTCGATGTGCTCGGCCTCGCGGCGGCCGCCGGCCATCCCGACCGCCCGCTCGTCTTCGCCTCGACCTCGAAGGTGACCTTCGCCGGCGCCGGGGTCTCGTTCTTCGGCGCCTCGACCGCCAACATCGCCTGGTACCGCACCCACGCCGCGGTGCAGACGATCGGCCCCGACAAGGTCAACCAGCTGCGGCATGCGCGCTTCCTGCAGTCGGCGGACGGCGTCCGCGCGCACATGCGCAAGCACCGCGAACTGCTCGCGCCCAAGTTCGCCATGGTCGAGCAGATCCTGGCGTCGCGCCTGACCGGTCACGCGCGCTGGACCCAGCCCCTGGGCGGCTACTTCGTGACGCTGACTGCTCCTCGCGGTACCGCGACCCGCGCCGTCGACCTCGCGAAGGCGGCCGGGATCGCCGTGACGCCGGCGGGCGCCGCCTTCCCCTATGGCGACGACCCCGACGACGCCGTCATCCGCATCGCGCCGAGCTTCCCCTCGCTCGACGAACTCGAGGCCGCCATCTCGGGATTGTGCGACTGCGTTCTGCTCGCCGAGGCCGAGGCGGCGGTCGAGGCTGCGGCTGAGGCGGCCGGCGAGCACTGACGATCGTTGCCGCGTCGCAGCCCGGACGACGACCGGGGCGCGGCTATTGGAAGTCGCGCGAGCGATGGGCGACCGGCACACGCAGGGGCTCGAAGCGATCCGCCAGCAGGTTCACGACGCCCTCGGCCGAGCGTTCCAGGATGCCGCGCACGATGAGCGCGGGCGACTCGCGCACGATGCGGCGGTAGCGACCCCAGACCCCGGCCGAGCAGATGACGTTCACCAGCCCGAACTCGTCTTCGAGATTGAGGAAGGTGATCCCGGATGCGGTGGCCGGCCGCTGCCGGTGGGTCACGAGTCCGCCCACCTCGATGCGTCGGCCGCTCTCGGCCGTGCGCATGGCGTGCGATGACAGGGCGCCTCGACCGTCGAGGGCCGCCCGGAAGTGCCGCAGCGGATGGTCGTCGGTCGAGATGCCGGTGGCCCACAGATCGGCCGCCATCGTCTCGAAAGCGCTCGGGTCGGCGAACAGCGGCGGCTGCACGGTGACGATCGACCCGGCCAGGAACTCCTCCCGGTCGTCGGCCGCCGACCCCGCCCGCCAGAGCGCCTCACGGCGGCTCAGCCCGAAACCGTCGAACGCGCCCGCGGTCGCGAGCGACTCGAGCTGCGCGGTGCTGAGCCCGACGCGGCGCACCAGATCCTCCATCGAGCGGTACGCGCCGGACGCCTCGCGCTCGGCCACGATCCGCTCCGCGACCTTCGTGCCGATCCGGGTGACCCCCGCGAGCCCGAGTCGCACCGCCCAGTCGCCGTCGCGGCGGTGCTCGGCGTCGCGCACGGGCGCGGAGCGGTCGAACGGCCCGACGGGAGGCTGCACCCGGTCGGTGCAGGAGTGCGATCCCGTCACGCCGGGCTTCGAGTCGGACCGCATCGGTTCCAACCCCGCCTCGACCCCCGAGAGCTGCAGATCGGGGCGACGCACCTCGACGCCGTGACGACGGGCATCCCCGGTGAGCGTCGCGGGGGAGTAGAAGCCCATCGGCTGCGCCCGCAGCAGACCGGCGAGGAACACCCCCGGGTAGTGCAGCTTGAGCCACGAGCTCGCGTAGACCAGCAGCGAGAAGCTCAGGCTGTGACTCTCGGCGAAGCCGAAGTTGGCGAAGGCCTGGATGCGACCGTAGATGTCGTCCGCGACCTCGCCGACCAGCCCGTTCGAGGCCATGCCCGCATAGAGCTTCTCGCGCAGCGACTCGATCCGCTCCAGCCCCCGTTTGCTGCCCATCGCGCGCCGCAGCAGATCGGCATCCTCACCCGAGCACTCGCCGACCGCCATCGCCATCTGCATGAGCTGCTCCTGGAACACCGGGATGCCGAGCGTGCGCTCCAGCGGCGGGATCAGCTTGGGGTGCAGGTACGTCACCTCCTCCTGCCCGAGCTTGCGGCGCACGAAGGGATGCACCGCCCCGCCCTGGATCGGACCGGGCCGCACCAGGGCGATCTGCACCACGAGGTCGTAGAACCGCCGTGGCTGCAAGCGGGGCAGCAGCCCCATCTGGGCGCGGCTCTCGACCTGGAACACCCCGATCGAGTCGGCCCGGCACAGCATGTCGTAGACCGCCGCCTCCTCCCGGGGGATGGTCGCGAGCTCCCACCGCTCGCCGGTGGACGCCGCGATGAGGTCGAAGCAGTGCTGCAGCGCCGCCAGCATGCCCAGGCCCAGCAGATCGAACTTGACCAGCCCCATCCAGGCCGCGTCGTCCTTGTCCCATTGGATGACGGTGCGCTTGTCCATGCGGGCGTGCTCGATCGGCACCACCTCGCCGACCGGGCGGTCGGTGAGCACCATTCCGCCCGAGTGGATGCCCAGATGTCGCGGCGCCTTCAGCAGCTCCATCGCGAGGGTGACCACCTCATCCGGGATGTCGTGGTCATCGCCCGTCGACAGCTGCCCGCCCCAGCGCTCCACCTGCTTGCTCCAGGCATCCTGCCGTCCGGGACTGTGCCCGAGCGCCTTCGCCATGTCGCGCACGGCGTTCTTCGGCCGGTACTGGATCACGTTGGCCACCTGCGCCGCGTTGCGCCGCCCGTACTTCTCGAACACCCACTGGATGACCTCCTCGCGCCGGTCGGAGTCGAAGTCGACATCGATGTCGGGCTCCTCGTCGCGCAGGCTCGAGAGGAAGCGCTCGAACGGCAACCGGTAGAAGATCGAGTCGACCGCGGTGATGTCGAGCAGGAAGCAGACCGCCGAGTTGGCCGCCGAACCACGGCCCTGGCAGAGGATGCCGCGGCTGCGCGCGAACTGCACGATGTCGTGCACGATCAGGAAGTAGCCGGGGAAGTCCTTCTGCTCGATGACCGCGAGTTCCGCCTCGATGCGCGTGCGGTCCGCCTCGGCGAGGTCGGGATACTTGCGCGGCACCGCGTTCCACACCAACTCGCGCAGGTACGACATCGGCGTGTGACCGGGGGGAACCTCCTGCCGGGGCAGTGCGGGCTTGGCGCGCCGCAGGGGGAAGGCGAGTTCGTCGGCCAGCTCGACGGTGCGCTCGACCGCACCCGGATAGCGGGCGAAGCGGGCGCGCATCTCACGCCCCGAGCGCAGATGCGCCGTGCCCGCCCCGGGAAGCCAGCCGTCGAGCTCGTCGAGGCTGCGCTGCGCCCGCACCGCGGCGACCGCCGTCGCCAGGTGCTTCTGCCGCGGACTCGCGTAGTGCACGTTGCCGCTCGCGATCACCGGAAGCGCGCGGGCGGCGGCCAGTTCGGCCAGCGCGTCGTTGTGCTCGCCGTCGAGCGGATCGCCGTGGTCGATGAGCTCGACGTAGACGTTGTCGCGGCCGAAGAGCCGCACGAGGCGGTCGAGCTCCGCCCCGGGATCGCCGTGGTCGAGCGATCGGCGCACGGCGCCCTTGCGGCATCCGGTCAGGATCACCCAGTGCCCGTCCGCGAGCTCGGCCAGCTCGTCGAGCTCATACACCGGGCGGCCCTTCTCGCCACCGCGCAGCTGGGCCTCGGTGATCGCCTTGGCGAGCCGGTGGTAGCCCTCCTCCTGCCGGGCGAGCACGAGCAGGTGGCTGCCCTCGGGGTCGGGCTCGCCGTTCTGCGGTCCGCTCAAGCCGAGCGACAGCTCCGCGCCGAACACGGTCTTGACGGATGCCGTCTCGGCCGCCTCGGCGAAGCGCACGATCCCGTAGAAGCCGTCGTGGTCGGTGATGGCGAGGGCGTGCAGGCCGAGTCGCTCCGCCTCTTCGAGCAGCTCCTCGGGGGAGGAGGCCCCGTCGAGGAAGCTGTAGCTGGAGTGCGCGTGCAGCTCGGCATAGGGCAGGGCATCCGGATCCCGCACGATGTCGCGCGGCGCGACGTACGGCCCGCGCTTGAGCGACCAGGCCGGGCTGTCGCCGCCGTCCACACCGGCCGGCATCTGCCGCGGACGCCGGCGATCGCTCAGGGCGCGCTCGAACTCCGACCACGGGATCGGCGGATTGTTCCAGCCCACTCAGCTCACGCTCCCCGCGGCGTCGACGACCGAGGGGGCGGTGTCTGTGTCGGTGTCGGCGTCTAGTCTCTCGCCATGACGGTGGAGGTGCTCAGCGCGGTCGGGCGTTACGACGGCTTCTTCGAGGTGGTCGGCGTCAAGAAGCCCGGCGGCGGGGGCTGCTGGTGCATGAGCTACCGCGACAGTCGCCTGAACAATCTGGAGCGCCCGCTCTACATGCGCGACGAGTGCTCTCGTGAGCCGGGGCCGGGGGTGCTCGCCTACGTCGACGGCACACCGGCCGGCTGGTGCTCGATCGCCCCGCGTTCGAGCTATCGACGCCTGATGAACTCGCGCACCATCCCGTTCCTCGACGAACGCGATGCCTGGGTGGCGGTGTGCTTCGTGGTGCGCCCCGGATTCCGTGGTCGGGGACTCATGCACGCGCTGCTCGACGGGGCCGTCGAACACGCCCGAGCCCACGGTGCCGAGGTCATCGAGGGCTACCCGATCGAGTCGGACTCCCCGGGCAAGGTGGATGTCATCTCGGGCTATGTCGGAACCACCCGGCTGTTCGAGCGGGCCGGCTTCGAGCGCGTCGCCGAGACCACCGCGCACAGCGGTGGCCGCGTGCGCTGGATCATGCGACGCGAACTGGCGTGACCCGCCGAGAGCGGGCGCCTCAGTCATAACGTCCCTCCGCCCACCAGCCCTCGTGGTCGAGCACGAGCAGCCAGGCGACCCCCTCGCCATCGACCGCCTGGAAGCGCTGCATGCTGCGGGCCGCCGCGGCATCCCACCAGCGCTGCTCGAGCGGCCACGGGCCGGCCCAGGCCGTGATCGTGCGCCGGGCCCGCGCCCCGGTGCCCGACGAGACGATGGCGGCCGGAGCGGCGCTGAGCTCGCCGCGCTCGTCGACCGCGACGGGGCGGCCCCGCGCATCCTGCACCGCGATCGGGCGCGGCAGCTCGTAGACCGTCGCCGGCGCCGGGGGTGGCAGAGCGCCCGGCCACGGCTTCTTCGGATCACGGGCCACCAGGGGGCGATCCCCCCACGGCACGAGCGCCTGCCGCTCGGCCGGTGTACGCCCGCCCGAGGCGGTCGCGGTCAGCACGCCGCGGTGTCCGACCATGCCCTGCACCCGGGAGAGCCCGGAGTGCACGTTCTCGTCGGGGCCGCCGCCCCACAGCCCGCGCTCGTGCGCACCGACCGGGTCGACGGTCTCGGGGCTGAGACGCACGCGGGTGACGGGGGAGACCAGCCGGCCGGAACTGGACTCCGCTCCCGGCTGCAGCGCACCCGACAGCTGCCACCTGATCCGATCGACCACCTCGGCCGCGGTGAAGGAACGCGGATGCAGCCACACCCGCTCGCTCACCTCGCCCCGGTCGCCGAACAGCTCGATCCGGAGCGCCGTGCAGACCAGCCGCTGGCTCAGCAGCGCGGTGACGAAGTCGTCGGAGGCGGACCGCACCCCGAAGGCGAGCTGGTCGACCCGGTCGAGGGGAGGCTCGAAGTCGACCACGACCTCGGCGTCACGGGGCGGCTGACGAGGGGTCGCCGGCCTCGGATCCCGTCCGCCCGCGAGGGCGTGCAACCGTGCCCCCAGCGGGCCGAAGCGGGTCACGACGTCGTACGCGTCGAGGGCGGCGAACTCGCCGAGCGTTCGGATGCCGAGCCGGGGGAGCAGACCCACCAGCTCCGGCTGCTCCAGCAGGGTGATCGGCAGGGGTGCGAGGAACGCGGCGGTCGCCGTGGAGCCCGGCGGGACGATCGTGACGCGATGCTCCTGTCGCTGATTCAGGATGCCCGGCTGAACACGCCGCCCCCCGTCCTGATTCGGGGACACGGTCGGGCGTGTCTCCTGATCGGGCGACGCCGAGCGCGCGCGCGCCGCCCGCTCCGCCGCGAACAGCCCGTCGGCGATCCCCACCCTGGCCCGCTCCACCCCGAACTCGGCGACCGACCCCAGCACGGTCAGCGCGGCGGCCGGCTCGCCGCCGTAGTACCGCGCCGGGCCGCGGGCACGCACCGCGAGGGTTCCCGGCCGCAGCGGATGCAGCCCCGGCAACGCCTGCTCGAGCCCGGCCAGCACGGGCTCGAAGGCCCGCGCGTCGAGAGCCGGGTCGTAGCGCAGCACGTGGAGCCGGACGCAGAGCGCCTGCGCCTCCCGGATCCGCTGACCGCGCACGACCCCCTCCGCCCGAGCGGATGCCGAGCAGGCGAAGACGAGACCCTTGTCGACGAGGGCGACGGGGGCATCCTCCGACAGTCGCAGCGCCCGGGCATGGGCGAGCACCGGCCAGTCGGGCGCCCACAGCACCAGCAGCCGGGGTGGCACGGCACCGATCGCATCCATATCCCATATTCGAACACATGTTCGAGTGTGTCAATGACCGATCCGCGGCCCCCGCGAGAGCCCTGGCACCCGAACGAGCGCTTACCGTCCCCCGAACGGCGGACCTAGCCTGTCGGTATGCCCCGGATCAGCGCTCTCGCGACGGCGTTCGCCGCCGTGCTGCTCCTCAGCAGCTGCGCCCCGTCGGCGGCCGCACCCAACACGCCCAGCGCGAGCCCCGACCCGAGCGCGTCGCCGCCCCCGTTCCTGGCCGCGGCGCAGCTCGGCACCGACCGGCTGCCCGACGGGATCGCCACCCGCCTCGACCTCGACGACGACAGTTCCCGGCTGCAGGGCAGCTGGGATGAGCGCGACGTGTTCCTCGCGCTCAAGGGGACGAGCACCGTCTGCCTCGTGACCGGCATCCCCGCCGAACCCGGCAGCTGGGTCACCGGCTGCGGAGACGGCGACGAGATCGTGACCTCGCAACTCCCCGACGGCGCCGTGGTCAAATACCTTCCGATGACCACCGCGACCACGCCTCAGGGCTGGACGAAGCTGTCGGATTTCGTCTACGCGATGTGAGGTGTCCCGGCCCGGAACCCGGCACCCTCTGCGCACGTGTTAACCCTGTGTAAATACTGACCGTGGCGATGCGCCCGGCGGCCCGCGGACTCCCTACAGTGTCGCCATGACTGCTACCGCCCCCGGGCGCCCCACCTCCGTCGAATCGGGGGGCATCGAAGCCATCCCGACCGCCAAGCGCCACGGCTCGCCGTGGCAGCTCTTCGCCACCTGGACCGCCCCGAACCTCGAGTTCGCCACGGTCTTCGTCGGCTTCCTCGCCGTCGGAGTCTTCGGCCTCGGCTTCTGGCAGGGCCTGGCCGCAGTCGTGCTCGGCAACGCGCTCGGTGCAGCAACTCAGGGCGTGCTGTCGACCTGGGGCCCGCGTGAGGGACTGGCCCAGCTCGTGCTGAGCCGCACCGCCTTCGGCAGCCGCGGCAACATCCTTCCGGCCGCGATCAACACGGTCATGGCCGGGCTCGGCTGGTTCGCCGTCAACTCGGTCAGCGGCGCCTTCGCGTTGGCCACCTTGACCGGGATGCCGCCGTGGCTGGCGCTCATCATCGTCGTGGTGCTCGAGGTCGCTCTGGCCTTCGTCGGGCACGACCTCGTCCAGGTCTTCGAGCGTTACGCGAGCATCGTGCTCGGCGCCATCTTCCTGATCGCGACCGTCGCGATCTTCCTTCACGCGGATGTCAACACAGCGGTGAAGGGCGGCGGGTTCAGCTTCGCCGGCTTCGCTCTCACCGTCGCCGCCGCGTTCGGCTATGCGGCGGGATGGAACCCGTACGCCTCGGACTACAGCCGCTACCTGCCCAGGAGCACCAGCTCGGCGAAGATCGCCTGGGCCGCGGGACTCGGCAACTTCGTCTCCTGCACCGTGTTGATGGCAGCCGGGGCCGCCTCCGCGCTGATCCTCGCGCCCAAGGACGCGACCCCGACCGATGCCTTCGTGCACAGCATGCCGGTCTGGGTGGCCGACCTGACCCTGGTCGCGATCGCCGTCGGTGCCATCGCCGCCAACGCCCTGAACGTCTACTCGGGTGCGATGTCGTTCCTGGCTGCCGGAATCAAGATCCCGTTCAGCCTGCGCCGCGCGATCATCGCCCTGGGCTTCGGTGTCGTGGGGTTCGTCATCGCGCTGGTGTCGATCCTCAACTCGAGCATCGCGACCAACTACGAGAACTTCCTGCTCGTGATCGCCTACTGGATCGCGCCGTGGCTCGGGATCGTGCTCGTCGACCGCGTGCTGCGTCGCGGCACCTCGATCTCGGCGTTCATCCCCGACAAGGCGAAGTACCGCAACCCGGCCGGCATCATCTCGCTGATCATCGCCGGAGTGCTCTCGGTGCTGTTGTTCTCGAACCAGAGCTTCTACCTCGGACTGGTCGTGCAGGCGACGGGCGGCTTCGCCTCGCCCATCGGCGACCTGACCCCGCTGGTCGGTTTCGTGCTCGCCGGGGTGCTCTACTTCCTCCTGTTCCAAGCCTTCAAGC
Organism: Lysinimonas soli; assembly: GCF_042655435.1. Taxonomy (NCBI): domain Bacteria; kingdom Bacillati; phylum Actinomycetota; class Actinomycetes; order Micrococcales; family Microbacteriaceae; genus Lysinimonas; species Lysinimonas soli. The sequence continues at coordinate 1,020,469 of NZ_JBHSMG010000001.1, read as the reverse complement.
CGGAGCTCGGCGGACCGTTGACCGACGAGCCCGAGGTGATCGTCGGCGTCGACGCGGCGGACGACGCGGCGTGACCGAGCCGCGCTACCTGACCGACGCCGAGAAGCTCGCGGTCGCCACGGCGGAGGCCAAGAAGGGCCTCGCCGAGGGCGGCATCCCGATCGGTGCCGCCCTGTTCGACGAGGAGGGCCGCCTGCTCGGCAGCGGGCACAACCAGCGGGTGCAGGGCGGCAACCCCGCGCTGCACGGCGAGACGGCGGCGTTCCTCAACGCCGGGCGGCAGCGGAGCTACCGCCGTACCACGATGGCCACGACCCTGTCGCCGTGCTGGTACTGCTCGGGTCTGGTGCGGCAGTTCAACATCGGGCGGGTGATCGTCGGCGAGAACGAGAACTTCTTCGGAGGTCAGGACTGGCTGGCCGAGAACGGCACCGAGGTGACCACGGTCAACGATCCCGAACTCATCCGGATCATGACCGACTTCATCGCGGCCAACCCCGAGCTGTGGAACGAGGACATCGGGGAGGACTGACCGGCGAGGGCTCGCTAGAGGTCCAGCTCGAGTTCGATGTCGACGAGCGCGTCGCGGAGGATGCCCTCGGCCGTCCGCACCGACTTCTTCATGGGCAGCGCGTAGCCGCCCTCGCCCGGGAAGATCGAGGTGCCCCAGCGCGAATCGCCGACCCGCACCCGCACCCGCACCGAGTTGAAGCCGCCCGTCATGCCGTCGGCGATATCGCGGATCTCGGCGGAGATCTCGGCGGGCACGGTCACGAAGAACCACTCGTCGCGGCGTGCTTTCCACTGCCAGAGGGGTGCCGTGAACGCATATCGTGCTGCCATGTCGCCCACCTTAGGGTCCGGCACGCGGGAACCGGTTGTCGATGTGAATGTCCGTGAGTTGACTCCTCCCTCGTGCGCCGATGTGCGCGGACTCCAGGGGTTCGCGCAGCCCGGAGCGCATTCAGGAAGAAGTCCGATCGCCGACCTTCAGGATGCCCAGAATCGACGAATCTCCTGATCCGGCTCCCGGATACGAGCCTTGCGGGTCGCACTCGTGGCTGACGGTCTCGTCAGCCCGCGATACTGCGCAGCGCGGGGGCGACCTCGGAGGCCCGGGGAGCGACGGTCTCGAGCTGCTCGTCCGGGCCGGGCAGCCAGAGACGACGTGACCGGGCACGGCCCGCCCAGGATCGGGACACCGAGCTCACGGTGACCTGCCGGGCCGTGAGGCGCCCGAAGCCGGCCCCGATGCCGGCCCAGTTGCTCTCGGTGACGGCGAGGCGGGCATCCGTGTGCGGCCAGTCGCCCAGGCTCACGAGCACGGCCTCGCGCTGTCGCAGCCGCGAGGCGAGTCGGCTGGCGGCAGCCTCACCGAGGCGCACCCGGCCGTCCACCCCGACGGCGGGCGGTTTGACGAGCACTACCGAGACCACGTCGACCAAAGCCGAGACCACCGAAAGCCACTGCTCGCCGGGATGCGGCACGAGCACGAGACGCTCGAGATCGATGCCGAGACCCGCGGCGGCCTCGACCCCCAGGTCGGGAACGCCGACGACCGCGCACCAGGCCCCCGCCGCGCTCGGACCCTGCAGAAGACCGAGCGCGAGCGTTGTGGATTTGTCGACCGCGTAGACGCCGCCCGCCGCGAGGGCCCCGCCGGGCAGCAGCTCGGCGAGCGCCGGATGCGTCGGCAGCGCCCGGCTGTCGAGCGTTGTGCGCTGCATGCTCCGGATGCGCGCCTGCAACTCGCGGACCACCTGGTTCGCCTGCCCGCCGTCGCCCTCGGTGACCCCGTCGCTCGGCAGCCCGTCGCTCGGCACTCCGAAGGCCTCCGCCTCCACGCGCAGGGCCACGGAGGCGGCGAGCGACGACGACGGGGCCATCACCCCAGTTTCGAACACATGTTCGAGTGTGTCAACCGCGTGGATATCTCGCTTCTTCCGCATGCGCGGCACTAGCGTGGGGCTACCAAACCCGAGTCGAGGAGCCCGATGAGCGACGCCGCCAGCCCATTGCCGGATGAGACCGCCGCGCCCCGCTTGGGCTCCGTCTTCTGGGCCGACCCGCCGAGATCGAAACGACTGGGACGGGTGGCCATGATCGTGGCGATTCTCGTCTTCGTCATCTCGATGACGCTGGCGATCACCCTCGGAACGGCCGCCGGACCGTACTCCGTACGCGATGCCGCTGGGTTCCGCTTCCAGTTCAACGTCGGAGACCCGAACCCCACGATCAACGCCCTCGCGATCGCGATGCTCCTCCACGTGCTGCTCGGCACCGGGCTCGGCCTGTGGGCGCTCATCCAGGGCATCGTGGCGACGGCGGCGAATCGCGGCCGTCGAGCCGGGATCGCGGCGATCGTCGTGGCGGGCACCGCACCCGTCGTCTCGCTGATCGCGTTCTTCGTCGCCATGTCGGCGAACCTCCCGCCCGCCTGAGCCGCACGGCGACGCCGACGGGTCAGCGCAGGTCGCGCAGCCGCGCCCCGACGCCCTTCTGCCCGGCCGAACGACGCTCGGAGGTCACGGCGATCACGAGCAGCACCGCCCCGGCCGTCGCGAGCGTGATCCACCACGGCGTCGCGCCGATCGAGCGGCCCACCTGCACCGAGAACACGATGATGTTCTCGATCGGCAGCACGACCAGCCCGATCACGAACGGCGCTCCCAGCTTGCGCAGCGAACCGATCAGGATCGCCACGAGGGCGAGACCGAGTACGAGGATGGCACGCCAGGTCTGCGGGTCGGTTCCGGTGGCGAGCATCGACGGCAGCAGCGCCACGACGAGGCCCGGCGTGAGCAGGCGCCACGAACCGTGGAACCCGACCGGCCAGCTCGTGGCATCCGCCCGCCCCTCGACGGTCGGGCCCCGCATCGCGATGACACCCGCCGCGAGCACCGCGAGACCCATCGGCAGCGAATAGGCCTCGACGCGCAGGATCTCGCGCGCGCTCCAGCTGGCGACCATCACGCACCAGGCGAGCAGGAACGTGAACCAGACCGGCGGCAGTGACACCGCCCGGGTGCGGGCGCGCAGCACCGTCACGATCACCAGGGCGAGCAGAGCGAACCCGAGGCCGTAGAGGGTCAGGATGGCGACCGCTCCGTCGCGGATCGATGCGATGGGGCCCGCGACCAGGAACACCAACGCAGGCGCGTACCGCCAGCGGCGCGCGGCGGTCGACGGCACTGCGCCCGAGCCGTCAGCGGCCGGCAGCAGACGGGCGGCGACGGCGACGAGCCCAGCCGTCGCCGCGCTGACCCCCAGCGAGGGCAGCATGAGCAGGGTCGGGTCGGCGAGACCGACCGGATCGAGCCGGAGGCCCCAGCGCACCGCCTGCACGGGGCCCGCCGCGGCCGCCACCATCGCCATCACGAGCAGGGGCGCCCGAAGCCGTCCGAGCAGGACGGCACGCGAGCCCGACGGGATCCGTCTCACGAGCGCGCCGAGCACCAGCAGCACGACGGACGCAGCCACGAGGGCGAGGCATCGCCAGGTCTGCTGACCGCCCGTTCCGTCGCCCACGACGGCGAAGATCACGAGCGAGGGCACGATCGCGCTGGCCAGGGCCACCGAGAACAACCCGATCGCCGGGATGCCGACACCCGGCCGGCCGCGCGCCACCAGCACCGCGCCGATCGCCGCCGCGATCAGGGCGGGGGGCAGGATGTACGGCTCCGCCACCGCGACCCCGGCGAGGGCCCACAGGCACCACAGCGCGCCGGTCCAGCTCGCGTAGGCGAGAATCCAGCCGTACCGCCGCCGGGCGTAGCGCGCCATCGCCGCCGCCCCGAGGCCGATGATGAGCAGCACCAGGAAGGTCGTGCCGAGCCCGGCCGCCACGCGGACGAGGGCGAGCACGACGGCGAGGGCCGCGGTGAGCCAGCTCGAGAGCTCGATCCAGAGCCGTGCGGAGGCCGCCTGGACGGCCGGGATGCCGTGACGTTCGAGGGCGGCGCCGATGAGCCCGACGCTGGGGAGCGTGCAGGCGACGATCACGGCGATGATCGGCAGGGTGACGGGCGAGCCGCTGGTGGCGAGGAACTGCGCCCCCAGGCAGATCACGACGACGGCGAGCGTGGGCACCAGAAGGGAGGCCGCCATCGCGCGCACGATCCTGTTGAGGCCGGGGCGGCGGGTGAGCAGGAGAGTCAGGGCCAACAGGAAGGTGACGCCGGTCGACAGCGCGGTCCAGCCGCTGCGTACCGCGAGCACCGATCCGATCCCGATGAGGAACGGCACGATCGTCACGATCAGCACCGCGTACCACGATCGGGCGTCGATGCGCCGGATCAGGGTCGATGCGAGCGCCGCGACCGAGGCGAGCGTCGTGGTGAGGCACAGAACGGCGATCGTCTCGACATGCACGAGGTTCAGTCCGGCGGCGAAGACCACGAGGGCATAGGCATAGCCCACTGCCAGGTGGAGCGGGCGCACTCCGTGCGGAACGGCGCGGGCCAGCGCGACGAGCGCCGCGACCGCCGCCGCACCGATCGCGACCGTCAGGTTCGAGTCGGTCCAGCCGATGGCCGCCGCCGCGACGAGGATCACGTGGGCGCCGACGGCGATCGGCACGCGCATCCGCAGCCGCGCCTCGCGCACGCGGGGGATGAGGGCCACCGCGAGAGCCAGGGCGACGGCGATCAGCAGTCCCAGCACAGCACGCGCGGTTGCGGGCAGCACGCGCCCGTCGACGAGGTCGAGCAGGCCCAGCATCCCCAGCCAGAGTCCGGTGACGAGAGAGCCCTGGGCGAGAGCCGCCGTCGAGACGGAACGGCGGGCGAAGAACCAGAGGATGCCGCATCCCGCGGTCACCGCCGACACCCCCAGCAGGGCGGACAGTTCCGGGTCGTCGCGGGTCACGCCGCCCGCGAGCCACCACTGCGAGGGGAGCACGACGCGCGCGATCACGGTCACCAGCGCGGGAACGGCGAATGCGAGCGCGACGCTCCAGACCCCGGGCAGGAGGAGGCGCCGATCCACCGTGCGCGGGAAGGGCAGAGCACTCACGAGCAGCACCGCGACGGCCGCAGCCGCCGGGAGGAGGCAGAGCAGCCAGACGCTGGACATCCCGGCGATCGCGAAGGGCAGCACGGCGAAGGCGAGGGCGATCAACGCCCCCGTCAAGTAGCTCCATGCTTTGCGGATGATCGTGCGCGTGCTGGCCATGGCAAGCACGGCGAGGCCCAGGATGACCGCGGAGACGCCGACGACATCCGGGAACACCTGCGGGTAGGGGAGCGCGAACAGCTGCAGCAGCGCGAGCCCGACGGCGAGGAGCTCGACGAGCGTCGCCGTGACGCGCTCCGGGAGGAGGGCCGCACCGAAGCGCGGGGCGAGTCGCCGAGCCGCGTCGTGGAGCAGGAGGGCGACCACTCCGGCCCCCAGGTACCCGAGCAGGATGAGCCAGGGATCGGCCGTCGCGTAGCCCACGAAGGCGGGCACGAGCGTGAGCCCGACCAGACCGGTCCACAGCCAGGTGCGGATCCTGGCCAGCGCTGCGATGAGGATCATCACCCCCGAGGCGAACAGGGTGCCGAGGGCGCCGAAGTACCATCCGCTGATGCCGTGCGCGAGGGTCGAGAACGCCCAGATGTCGAGCACGACGAAAACCATGCCGAGCGCACCGACCGCCTCCGCCGAGAACTGCAGGCCCGCGCGGCCGAGGCCCCAGGCGCTGCCGAGGAAGACAGCCGTGACGATTCCGACGATCAGCGTGCGCGTGCCGAAGTCGGTGAGATCGGGGTTGAGGAAGGTGAACACGATCGCGGCGACCGCGACGAGACCGGCTCCCGCGACCGCCATGACCGACTGCACCGAGACCGAGCTCCGGGCGGAGGGCGTCGCGGCGGTGGCCGGGGTTCCAGCCGGCGCGGCTGCCGGCCCGGCTGCAGCTCCCGAGGCGGACCCGCCCGTTCGGGACGCCGGCGATGCCTGAGCCACCGCCGGCGCGGCCTGGCGCACGCTGGGCAGCCGGTCGATGGACTGCTGCCGTTTCGTCAGGGCGTCGACCGCGACGCGGGAGTGGTCGCGGATCTCGATCGCCTCGGGCGTGCTGAGGTCGGCGAGGCACGTGGGGCACGAGGTCCGCCCGGCGAGGCGTGCCCCGCACCGGGGGCAGTAGCCCTCGTCGAGCAAGTATCCGGCGACGTCGTGGGTCCAGGCCTGCGTCATGCGGCTCAGTCTAGGCAGTCGGTTGCGATGAAACCTCAGTCTTCAGGATGATGTGGAATCCACCTCGTCCGCGGGGGACGACCGCCGCCGCTAGGCGCGGAACGCCGACACGAAGATCCCCGGCATCTTCAACCAGCTCGGCTTCTGGGCGAAACGGGTGAGCAGCTCGCCGGTCCGCGCCGCCGAACGCGCGGTCACGAACCACGGGGGCTTCGGGAAGAGGGCGAACTCGCCGTGGAGCACCGAACGCGGGAACGGCCGGAACGGTCCCGTGATGACGGAGCGCTCGACGTGATCCAACAGGAGCGCGTTGTGCACGACCCCGATGCCGGACTGCACGTTCTCGAGGGTGTGCCCGGGGAACGCCCCCCAGGAGGCCGCCGCGCTGAGAAAGCCGACCCCGGTCCAGCTGTTGATCGCGATCGACCCGTACTTCAGATCGGCAATGGCCTCGTCGAAACCGGTACCGAGGCGCTTGCGCTCGGCCGGGTCGATGAGCACGTTCGCGCCCAGGGTTCCGAGGAAGTCGGCGTTGACGGTCGCGACCGCGGTGTTCAGGAAGGCCTGGCCGGTTCCCGGCAGCTCGATCACGCCGAGCACGGGCGAGAAGTACTCGGTCGTCTCCAGGGTCGACGCGTCCTCATCGGCCTGGATGTCGACGAGCAGTCGTGCGCCATCGGCCAGTCGCTGCGCCTTCGGGTACGCGGTCGCGGCATCCGCCACCCGGCTGTCGCTGCCCGGGTACCACGCCCGGCGGCCCGGCGTGCGCTCGATCGCGGCGCGCAGCTCATCGAGGAACGCCGCCTTCTGCGGCCAGTCGGCGCTCAGCACGACGATCTGCCCGGCGATGCAGTTGTACCCGCCGTTGTGCAGGCGCTGCGTCGCCACGTGCTCGGCCTGGTAGCGCAGGTCGCGCGTCGTCCACGTGCCGGGAACCAGGATGATCGGCGACACGCCGCCGAGCTCGCTCGTGATCGGCTTCTGCAGCAGGGGGGTGGCGGCCTGCTTGCGCGCGGCGACCTCCGCCCCGGAACCCCAGACGATCACGTCGTGCGTCGCCGCGCTGCCGGTGATGTGCACGTGTCCGATGTTCGGGTGATGGGCCAGATACGAGCCCTCGACGCCGCCGCCCTGCACGATCCGGAGCATCCCGGCATCGACGAGCGGACGAAGTGCAGCCTGATACACCGGCAGCATGCCCTGCATGATCGGGTTGAGCTTGAGCAGCACCGCGCGGTTGTGCGCAACGACCTCGTAGAGCACGTCGAGCGGGGGGATCGAGGTGATGTTGCCGGCGCCGAGCACGAGACCGACTCCTCCCGAGACGCTCGGGGCCAGCTCGCCCAGACCCGCCTCGCCTCGCGCCTGCGTCGCGGTGACACCCGGCGCGAGCCAGACCTCGCCGCGGAAGCCGTGCAGCAGCAGGGCCTCGTACGAGTTGCGGGGGAGCACCGGCACCGTGACGCGCCCGCCGGGGGCGGACCCGAGCTTCAGCCCGTCGATCGGCGAGCGGCCCGCGGCGAGCGCTTCGACGGTCTCGGCGAGGGCGGCGACGCCCGAGAGCGTCGCGTATGGTCCCGACATCCATTCCTCGCCCACGAGCGACGACGCGGGATCAAGGCCCTTGACCTCGACGGCGGCGCGGACCCAGGCATCGGCCTGCTGCGACAGCGTCGCGTGCACCTCGCGCAGCAGCGTCGCTCGCGCCGCCAGCGGCGTGGCGGACCACCGTGCGGCGCCCGCGCCGAGCTCGGCGATGTCCGAGTCGAAGCGGGCCTTGTCGGAGGCCGAGAGGGCCGGCGTGGCCGACGCGGCCTGATCTGAGATCGTCATGGGAGCTCCTTCGATTCGCTAGGGGATAGTCTCACCCCTTTTGGCGCTCGTGCGGCGGTTCATGGCAAGGTCGTCCGCGTGACGGAATCGGAGATGGTCCGGCGGCTGCGCGCCGCGGGCTCGGTGTTCGCGGAGGAGGAGGCCGCCCTTCTCGCGAATGAGGCGCCGAGCCCCGAGCGCCTCGAGGCGATGATCGCCCAGCGCGTCGAGGGCCTGCCGATCGAGCAGATCGTGGGCTGGGCCGAGTTCGACGGGCTGCGCTTCGTCGTCGAGCCCGGAGTGTTCGTGCCGCGTCACCGCACCGAGTTCCTCGTCCAGCAGGCCGCCGCGCTCGGTCGCACCGGCGCCGTCGTGCTCGATCTGTGCTGCGGAGTCGGGGCGCTCGGCGTCGCGACCGGTGCTCGCCTCGGGGCAACGGAACTGCATGCGGCGGATGTCGACCCCGCCGCGGTCCGCTGCGCCACGATCAACGTGGGCGCCTCCGGTCGCGTGTACGAGGGTGACCTCTTCGCCCCCCTCCCCGCGAAGCTGCGCGGGCGCATCGAACTCCTGCTCGCCAACGCGCCCTACGTCCCCAGCGCCGAGATCGTGCACTTGCCGTCCGAGGCGCGCGAGCACGAGCATCCGGTGGCCCTGGACGGCGGGGGCGACGGTCTCGACGTGCACCGCCGGGTGATCGCGGAGGCGCCCGCCTGGCTCGCGCCCGGCGGGCATCTGCTCATCGAGGCCGGCGTCGGCCAGGCCGCGGTCGCGGCCGCTCTGATGACCGCGGCGGGCCTGCGGGCACGGATCGTTCCCGACGAGGACGACGAGTCGATCGTCGTGATCGGAACCCGTACCGGCTGAGGAACCGCCGACCGGCTCAGAACAGGCGGAGGCCCGGGATCGGATGAGCGCTGAAGTACCAGACCAGCAGCACGAACCCGACCACGTTGAGGATCACCGTGAACCAGAAGCGCGAGCGGAAGCTGAGCTTCTTGGTCTTGTGCCGCAGCACCTGCTGAGCCACCACGGCGCCCGGCCATCCGCCGACGAGCCCCACGATCAGAAGGGTGTTCTCGGGCGTGCGCCACCGCCCGTTCTGCGCCGCCCTCTTGTCGGCCGCGTAGAGCACGAAGGTCAGGATGCTCAACGCGAGATAGAACCCGCCGACCGAATACGGGATGCCCCAGCGCCACATCGCGACCAGGTACACGGCGAGGAAGGCGAGCAGCGCTCCCACACCCACGATGATCGATGTCGGCCTCGTCGTCGGCTCCGCCCGCTCGGCGGCGATGACGGGTTCGGCGCGGACCGCCTGCACCTTGCCCTTCTCGTCGGGCTCGATCTCGAAGGTGAGGCGCTGGCCGAGGTAGGGACGTGCCGTTCCGCGCGGCACGGCCGTGAAGTGCAGGAACACATCGTGGCCGCCGTCGTCCGGCTTGAGGAAGCCGAACCCTCGCTCGTCGTTCCAGGTGGTCACCACGCCGCCGAGTCGGTGCGCAGCGCGGTCAGCCATCCTCCGATGCTAAGCGACGCATCCCCGCGACCACCCTGGACGCGGCGAAGGCCCCCGGACCAGCAGATCCGGGGGCCTTCGTCATCTCGTGCGCGGAGGGGGACTTGAACCCCCACGCCCTTACGGGCACTAGCACCTCAAGCTAGCGCGTCTGCCATTCCGCCACCCGCGCGAGACCGGCCGCCGCGGAGGACGACCGAGGATAGACACTAGCACGGCGGTGATCGCCTTCTCCGCGCTCGGGCCGACCCGCGGCAGCCATCCCTCGACCATGCGGCCGGGTCGTGACCGCACGGACGCATCGGAAACGTCGTCGACACACCCCGCGGGTAGCGTGGGGGCATGGTGCCCCCCGTTGAGCTCGAGTCGACCGCGCGCATCGCGCGCGACCTCATCCGCTTCGAGACGGTCAACTGGGGCGGGGGCAAGTCCGAGGGCGAGACCGAGGCCGCGCAGTACGTCGAGGCCGAGCTGCAGCGCTTGGGGCTCGCGCCCCGGCTCTTCGACGCGGCGCCGAGGCGCACGAGTCTCGTGGCTCGGGTTCCCGGCCGGGATCGCGACCGCCCGGCGCTCGTGGTGCACGGTCATCTCGACGTCGTGCCGGCCGTTGCGGCCGACTGGACCGTCGATCCCTTCGGCGGCGAGATCCGCGATGGTCTGCTGTGGGGTCGCGGCGCCGTCGACATGAAAGACATGGATGCCATGATCCTGACCGCGCTCGGCGACCTGCTCGAGGGCGGCGAGCAGCCGGCCCGCGACCTCGTGATCGCCTACTTCGCCGACGAGGAGAACGGGGGCGTGTACGGCTCGCACTACCTCGTGGACGAGCACCCGGAACTGTTCGCCGGGGCGAGCGAGGCGATCAGCGAGGTCGGCGGCTACTCCATCGACCTCGACGGCCGCCGGGCCTACCTGCTGCAGACCGGCGAGAAGGCCCTGGTCTGGATCCGGCTGATCGCGCACGGCGCCGCGGCGCACGGCTCGCGCGTCATCCACGACAACGCGATCGTCAAGCTCGCCCTCGCCGTCGCCGCGATCGGGCAGGAGCAGTGGCCGCTGCGGCTGACCCCGACGACGACCGACCTCCTGACACGGCTGAAGGCGATCCTGGGGTCGGCAGAGGACACTGCCCCGGATGCCCTGATCGAGGCGACCGGCACCGCCGCCGGCTTTCTGCGCGCCACCGTCCGCGTCACGAGCAACCCGACGGTGCTCACCGCCGGATACAAGCACAACGTCATCCCGGACCGCGCCGAGGCGCTCGTCGATCTGCGCCCCTTCGCCGGCCAGGAGGACGAGGTGCTCGATCGCATCCGCGAGCTGATCGGTCCCGATATCGACCTCGAGATCGTGCATCACGACATCGGGCTCGAGCTGCCCTTCGAGGGTCCTCTGGTCGACAAGATGGTGGCCGCCCTCGGCCGCCACGACCCCGGTGCGCCTGTGCTCCCGTACCTGATGAGCGGCGGCACCGACAACAAGGCCCTCGCGAAGCTCGGCATCGCCGGCTACGGATTCGCCCCGCTTCAACTGGGCCCCGGGCTCGACTTCCCGGCGATGTTCCACGGCGTGGACGAGCGCGTGCCGCTCGAGGCCCTGGCGTTCGGTCGGCGCGTTCTCGCGGACTTCCTCCGGGACTGCTGACCCCCAGCCGCCGAGCGGAGCCCGCCACAGCGGACCGGTCTGCGACAATCGACCTTCGTGGGTTGGTTCGAAGCGATCATTCTCGGTCTCGTTCAGGGGCTGACCGAGTTCCTGCCCATCTCGTCGAGCGCGCACCTGCGCATCGCCGGCGAGTTCCTCGGCACGGGCGCCGATCCCGGAGCCGCGTTCACCGCGATCATCCAGCTCGGCACCGAGACCGCCGTGCTGGTCTACTTCCTGCCGGATATCGCGCACATCGTGTCGTCGTGGTTCAAGGCGCTCGTCGGCCGCATTCCGCGCACCGACCCGAACGCCCGCCTGGGCTGGTTCATCATCGTGGGGTCGATTCCGATCGTGGTGCTGGGCCTGCTCTTCCAGCACCAGATCGAGACGGTGCTGCGTTCGCTCTGGATCGTGGCGGCGACGATGATCGTGTTCGGCATCCTGCTGGGCCTCGCCGACTACCTGGGTGCGAAGACGCTGCGCCTGCGGGAGATGTCGTGGAGGCACGCGCTGCTGCTCGGACTCGCGCAGTCGCTCGCCCTCATCCCGGGCGTCTCGCGCTCGGGGGCCACGATCGGCGCCGGTCGCGCCCTCGGCTACGAACGGCGCGCGGCCGCGCGGTACTCATTCCTTCTTGCTCTTCCCGCCGTGTTCGGCAGCGGCCTCTACGAGCTCTACAAGACGCTCAAGGATCCCTGCGATGCGGCGGCCGCGAAGGCGACCGGTTGCGCGGTCGAGGTCTTCACGATGCCCGAGACGATCGCCGCGACCCTGGTCGCCGGAGTCGTCGGATTCGTCGTGATCGCGTTCCTCATGCGCTACATCTCGAAGGGCTCGTTCCTGCCGTTCGTGATCTACCGCCTGGTGCTCGGCGTCGCGCTCATCGTGCTGCTCTCGACGGGCGTGCTGCAGGCGTAGGCGCCACCTCCCGAGGCTTCCGCGGGGAGCAGGGCCGGTCTACGCGGGGCCGGGGCCCGAGCGGTCGTCGCCCGCGCGCCCCTCGCGACGGCGCAGGTAGCGCTCGAACTCCTCGGCGATCGCGTCGCCGCTGGCCTCGGGGGAGTCCACGGTGTCGCGGGCCTGCTCGAGCTGGGCGATGTAGGCCGCCATGTCATCGTCGTCGTTCGCGAGGGCATCGATGCCGCTCTCCCAGGCCGCCGAGTCCTCGACGAGCGAGCCGCGATCCACGGCGACGTCGACGAACTCCTCGAGACGCTCGATGAGCGCGAGCGTGGCCTTCGGGGAGGGCGCGTTGTGCACGTAGTGCGGAACCGACGCCCAGATCGACAGGGTGGGGATCCCCGCTTTCTCGGCCGCCTCCGCGAGCACCGAGAGGATGCCGACCGGCCCCTCGTAGGTGCTCTTCTCGAGTTCGAAGCGGTCGCGCACCCCGGCGTTCTCGCTCGTGGCGAAGATCGAGATCGGGCGGGTGTGCGGCACGTCGGCGAGCATCGCCCCCAAGAAGACGATGCCGTCGATGTCGACGGCGGTGAGGGCGTCGATCACCTCGGCCGAGAAGGTCTTCCATCCCCGGGAGGGCTCGGTTCCGAGGAGCACGTGGATGCCGTCGCCGCCATCCAGCGGACCCCACAGCGTCACGCCGGGCCACTCGAGCACCCGGTCGCCGTTCTCGTCGAGGGTCGAGGTCGGACGGTTGAACTGGTAGTCGAAGTAGTCCTCGGGCTCCAACTCGGCCACCGGCACCAGCTCGAGCTGGTCGCGGAGCGCACCGGCGGCCCCGCTCGCGGCCTCGCCCGCGTCGTTCCAGCCCTCGAAGGCGACGACGAGAAGGTTGTTCTCGCCGAATCCGGTTGTGTCCGCCACGTCATTCCTCTCGCCGGAGAGCCGGCGTCGGCCCCGGAACGTGCTTCCGGGGCGTCATCCCAGAATAGGACCCCTCCCCGCGAACCGCCGGGCTCGCGGCGTTCGCCATCAGCGCACCGCGCAACGGATCCCGTGGCGAAGCCTCGTAGACTCATGCGACGTGACCGACGACATCCGCCTCTCTCCGCCCCGGCCGGCCGCCGTCATGTGGGACATGGACGGCACGCTCGTCGACACCGAGCCGTACTGGCTGACCGCCGAGACCGAACTGGTTCACGCCTGGGGCGGCCAGTGGAGTCATGCCGACGGGCTGCAGCTGGTCGGATCGTCGCTCGAGCGCTCGTCGCTGATCCTGCAGTCGCGGGGGGTCGATCTGCCGACCGACGAGATCATCGACGTGCTGACCGACCGGGTGCTGACCCTGCTCCGGGATGCGGTGCCGTGGCGCCCGGGCGCCCGCGAGCTGCTCGAGGCGCTGCGCGACGCCGAGGTCCCGACCGCCCTCGTGACCATGTCGATCCGGCGGATGGCCGATCACATCGCCGAGGCGGCGGGCTTTCCCGCGTTCGACATCGTCGTCGCCGGTGACGAGGTCACCCAAGGCAAGCCGCACCCCGAGCCGTACCTCCGAGCCGCGATGGCGCTCGGCGTGAACGCCGCCGACTGCATCGCGGTGGAGGACTCGGAGTTCGGCGTCGCGGCCGCCGTCGCGAGCGGCGCGACGACGATCGCGGTGCCGCTGCACGTGCCGCTGCCGCCGAGTCCGGCGTACACGCTGTGGCCGTCCCTCGAGGGTCGCGGGCTCGAGGAGCTCTTCGACGTGCACAGCCGGGTGTCCCGATGAGCGACGGCGGGTCCGTGCCCAAGCGTTCCGGGCCCTTCGCGGCGGGCGATCGCGTGCAGCTCACAGGTCCGCGCGGTCGGCTCAACACGATCACGCTGCAGGCCGGCGGCACCTTCCACACCCACCGCGGCCTCGTCTCGCACGACTCGATCATCGGCGAGCCCGACGGCAGCGTCGTCAGGGCCTCGAACGGGGATGCCTATCTGGCTCTGCGCCCGCTGCTGTCGGACTTCGTGATGTCGATGCCGCGCGGCGCCGCGATCGTCTACCCGAAGGATGCAGCCCAGATCGGCGCCCTCGCCGATATCTTCCCCGGGGCGACGGTGGTCGAGGCCGGCGTCGGATCCGGCGCCCTGTCCCTGTGGCTGCTGCGTGCCGTCGGGCCGGAGGGCACACTGCTCTCCTTCGAGCGGCGGGAGGAGTTCGCCGTCGTGGCGCGCGCGAACGTCGCCGCGTTCCTGGGGGTCGAGCCCCCGAACTGGAGCATCACGATCGGCGACGTCGCCGATGAACTGCCGCGCATGACCCAGCTCGCCGGTCGCGTCGACCGGATCGTGCTCGATATGCTCGCGCCGTGGGAGTGCCTCGAGGCGGCATCCGGTGCCCTGACTCCCGGGGGAGTGCTGCTCTGCTACGTCGCCACGGTGACCCAGCTCTCGCGCGTCGCCGAGGCGATCCGGGCCACCGGTGACTTCACCGATCCGGATGCCAGCGAGACGATCGTGCGCGGCTGGCACGTCGAGGGCCTCGCGGTGCGTCCCGATCACCGCATGGTCGGCCACACCGGATTCCTGATCACCGCGCGGCGGCTGGCACCCGGGACGGTGCTTCCGCAACCGGTGCGACGCGCCTCCAAGACCGAGTACGGCGACGACGACGTCGAGTTGTGGACGCCCGGCGCGCTCGGCGACGCGGTCAAGAGCGACAAGCGCGTGCGCAAGGTCGTGCGCGAGGCGCGCGCCCTCGCCGCCGAGACCGGCATCGAGCTGGATGCCGGGAACGACGCGACGCGGGAGCCCGATTCGGCTCCCGATGCTCCCAGCTAGGCCCGCCTGATCTGCCAGTAGAGTTGTCCCGCTCGTTCACCCGCCACCGCTCGGCGGAACTCCAGGAAGAAGGCCTCGTGCGCAGAACACCCGCGCTCCTCTCCGCCCTCGCGGTCGCCGCGGTCGTCGTCACCTCGCTCGTGGGCTGCTCGTCGAGCGCCTCCGCGGCGTGCACCCCGGTGTTCTCGGCCGGCGACTCCTCGAAGGTGGTGAAGGCGACATCGAGCACGGCGTCCTTCCCCACGCCGCTCGTGGTCAAGAGCAGTCAGGTGTCGCAGCTCAAGGCGGGCAAGGGATCGCCGGTGCAGTCCGGCGACCAGGTCGACTACACGTACAGCCTCTACGACGGCGCGACCGGGAAACAGATCGCCACCTCGTCCAGCTCGAACACCGCGACGGCACGGTCCGGCGCCCTCGACACCGCGAAGGCGACTGCGGTGCAGAAGTCGCTGCGCTGCGCCACCACGGGTGAGCGCTACGCGCTGGTCACGACCGTGAAGGAGGGCTTCGGCGCCGGTGCCGGCGGCTCGAGCTACCCCGACGACGCGACCCTCGTGGTCGTCGTCGACGTCGTCGACCACTTCCTCGGCAAGGCGAACGGCATCAACGTGCTCCCGCAAGACGGGATGCCCGCCGTGATCACGGCCGTCGACGGCCAGCCGGGCATCGTCATCCAAGAGATCGGCAAGCCCAAGGACCTTCGCATCTCGACCATCAAGGCCGGCGCCGGCGCGACGGTCGAGAAGGGCGCGACCGTGCACGTGAAGTACTCCGGCTGGAGCTGGCCGACGACCTCGTCCGACAAGCCCGTGATCTGGCCCGGCAGCAGCTCGGGCGGCGACGGGCAGGCATCGTGGACCAACGATCAGGCCGTGGACCTGACCGTGGACTCGAAATCCCTCCCCGTCGGTCTCTACAAGGCTCTGGTCGGAGCGAAGGTCGGATCGCAGGTGCTCGTCGTGATGCCGCCCAAGGCCGGCTTCGGAGCGGGCTCGAGCTCGCTCGGCGTCGACGCGAACGCGACTCTGATCATGGTCGTCGACGTCCTCGGCATCAAGTAGCAGTCCCGGTCGCACGCCGACGCGACGCCCGCAGCGAAACCGCGAGCGTCGCGACTGCGTTGCGGCCGTGCTGTCTCTAGGATTCCTCTCGTGCCCCCTTCCTCCGCATCTCAGGCGACCTTGCGCGTGCCCGTCGAGGAGCGCCTGTTCAGCCTCGTGCTCGCACTGCTGGCGACCGAGTCGGGGTTGACGAAGAACGAGATCCTGTCGACGGTCCAGGGCTACCGCCAGAAGTACAAGGCCGGGGGCGACAACGCGAATCTCGAGAGGCAGTTCGAGCGCGACAAGGACGACATCCGCGACCTGGGCGTGCCGCTCGAGACGATCGACACCCCGGGCGAGGCGGGCAACAACCAGACCCTGCGCTACCGCATCCCGCGCGGAAGCTACGAGCTGCCGCGCGACATCTCGTTCTCGAGCGACGAGACCACCCTGCTGAACCTGGCCGCGATGGTCTGGCGCGAGGGATCGCTGTCGGGGGAGTCGCGGCGCGCGCTGCTCAAGCTTCGCTCGCTCGGCGTCGCGGCCGACGAGCCGGTGCTCGGCTACGCGCCGCGGGTGCGCCTCCGCGACGCGGCGTTCGAGCCCCTCAGCGCGGCTCTCGAGAAGCGTCTCATCGTGCGCTTCCCCTACCTCACGCCGGGGGAGGACAGCGCGCGCGAGCGCGAGGTCATCCCGCTCGCTCTCGTGCAGTACCAGGGGCGCTGGCACCTGTCGGCCGAGGAGGTCCCGGCGCCCGCCGCCGACACCCGCGGTGCCTACAAGACCTACCTGCTGCGCCGCATCGTGGGCCCCATCGCGGCGGGCAAGGCCGCGCCGCCACGCCCGGGCGACCACGCCTCCGCCGCCCTCGCCGCCCTCGACGAGGTCTGGGAGCGCGGCATCGCCGAGGTCTCGGTGGTCTGCGATTCGGATGCCGCCACCCGTCTGGCGAATCGCCGCGGCACCGAGCGCCTCGACCCCGATTCGGGCGCCGCCGAGGCCCGCCTGCAGCTGCACTACGTGGACGTCAACATCCTGGCTGACGAGCTCGCCGGCTTCGGGCCCGAAGTGCTCGTGCTCAGCCCGCCCGAGCTGCGGGAGGCCGTCATCGCCCGCCTCGAGAGAACGGTCCGGGATCATGGCTGAACGCGCCCAACCGCTGCAGGCCCGCGACAAGCTCGCCTTCCTGCTCTCACTCGTGCCGTGGCTCATGGACCACGACGGGGCGAGCGTCTCCGAGGCGGCGGCGCATTTCGGCGTGACCCCGGAGCAGATCCGCGAGGCCGTCGAGCTCATCGCGGTGAGCGGGGTTCCGGGAGAGACGGACTCGTACCAGCACGGTGACCTCTTCGACATCAACTGGGACGCGTTCGAGGAGCGCGACGAGATCGTGCTCACCAACCTCGTCGCGATCGACGACTCCCCGCGATTCTCGGCGCGCGAGGCGGCCGCGCTCATCGCCGGGCTCCAGTACCTCTCGGCGCTACCGGAGAACGCGGATCGCGCCGCGATCGCCTCGCTCATGAGCAAGCTCTCGAGGGGGGCCTCCGCGCAGCCCAGTCAGGTCGGCGTCGAGGGTGCCGTGACCACCGGAGCCATCGACACGATCGCACCGGACCCGCTCGCGCCGACGCTCGCGCTGATCCGTGAATCGGTCGAGCGCGGCGTGCAGCTCGAGCTCGACTACCAGAACTCCCAGGGGCAGCGCGAGCGGCGCCGTATCGACCCGCTGCGCGTCGAGTCGATCGACGCCGACTGGTACCTGCGCGGATGGTGCCACCTGCGCGAGGCGGTACGCACCTTCCGCCTCGATCGCATCTCGAACGCGATCATCACGGAACAGCCGATCGAGCACCGGGCCTCGGACTCCGACGTGCGACTGCCGGACGTGCTGTTCGAGCCGTCGCCCGAGGATCTCGAGGTCACCATCGAGGTCGTGCCCTCGGCGATGCCGCTGGTGTCCGATTACATCCCGGATGGCGCCAACACGACCGAGCACGAGGGCCGCATCCGCACGACGCTTCGGGTCTCGCACTATCACGGCCTCAAGCGGCTGATCGCGAGCATGCCCGGCGTCGCCGTGGTGGTCGCCCCGCCGAGTGCCCGCGCCGCCGTGCAGGCATGGGCGCAGGCCGGAGTGGCGCGCTACCGCTCGACCACCTGACCCGCGACGCGGACACCCGTCGGCTTTTTCGGCGGGGCCGGGCATCTGGCGGTAAGCTCGTGCCATCAGTTCCGATCAGTGAGGACGCCGCCATGCTCAGAGGACTTTTCGAGGGGCCTGGAATCTGGGTCGTGCTCGCAGTCGTCCTGCTCCTGTTCGGAGCGACTCGGCTTCCGGCCCTGGCCCGCAGCATCGGTCAGTCGACGAAGATCTTCCGCGAAGAGATCAAGACCGACAAGACGGCCGCCGGCTCCACAGAAGCCGACAAGGCCGCCCCGACCCTCGCGGCGGAACCGACCACTCCCGGCGCCGCCCCGACGAAGCCCGCCGAGTCGGGCGAACCGGTCAAGCCCGCGAAGTCGTAGTCCATGGCCGTCCGCACCCGGCGGAAGACCGACCCCGAAGGCAAGATGTCGCTCGGCCAGCACCTGGTCGAACTCCGCAAACGCTTGATGATCGCCGGCCTGGGCGTCGTCCTGGGCACGATCGGCGGCTGGTTCCTCTCCGCCTTGGTGTGGGACGGGCTGCGCGCCCCGATCCTCGAGCTGGCGGCGGCGCACCATGAGGCCTCCATCAACTACCCGAGCATCACGAGCGCCTGGGACGTGCGCTTCCAGGTCGCGATCATGCTCGGCATCCTGGTCTCCAGCCCGATCTGGCTGTACCAGATCTTCGCGTTCCTGGCGCCGGGCCTGACCGGCCGCGAGCGTAGGTACATCTTCGGCTTCTTCTTCACGGCGGTGCCGCTGTTCCTCGGCGGTGCGGTGGTGGGCTGGCTCGTGCTTCCGCGACTCGTGAACCTCATGGTGAGCTTCGTGCCGGGACAGGACACCAGCATCATCGACGCGAGCTACTACCTCGACTTCACGATCAAGCTCATCCTGGCGACCGGCATCGCGTTCGTGCTCCCGGTGTTCCTCGTGCTGCTGAACTTCATCGGCATCCTCTCGGCGAAGACGATCCTGAAGGGATGGCGGTGGGCCGTTCTCGCGATCGTCGTCTTCACGGCGATCGCCACTCCGGCCGCCGACCCGCTGTCGATGCTCCTGCTCGCCCTGCCGATGGTGTTGCTCTACTTCGCCGCCTTCGGCGTCGCCGCCCTCCACGACCGCTCTGCCGCCCGCAGGGCCGACGCCATGTCGGCCGGGCTCGCTCGCGCGTGACGCTCTCGCCGGCGGAGCGCTACGCGGCTGCGCGCATCCGCCGCGACGCCCCGCAGCTGGAGGAGTTCCGCCGCAATCAGGAGTTCGATCTCGACCCCTTCCAGCTCGAAGCCTGCCGTGTGCTCGAGCAGGGGCGCAGCGTGCTCGTCGCCGCCCCGACCGGCGCCGGCAAGACGATCGTCGCCGAGTTCGCGGTGCACCTGGCCCTCGATGATCCGCGGGCCAAGGTGTTCTACACGACGCCGATGAAGGCGCTGAGCAACCAGAAGTACTCCGAGCTGGCCGCGGAGCACGGAGCCAAGTCGGTCGGCCTGCTGACCGGCGACAGCAACGTGAACAGCTCGGCTCGGGTCGTCGTCATGACGACCGAGGTGCTGCGCAACATGCTCTACGCCGACTCGCCGCTTCTCAAGGACCTCGCCTACGTCGTCATGGACGAGGTGCACTACCTGGCCGATCGCTTCCGCGGCGCGGTCTGGGAGGAGGTCATCATCCACCTCCCGCAGAGCGTGCGGCTCGTGTCGCTGAGCGCGACCGTGTCGAACGCCGAGGAGTTCGGCGATTGGCTGCAGGCCGTGCGCGGCGACACCGACGTGATCGTCTCGGAGGAGCGACCGGTGCCGCTCGAGCAGCACGTGCTGGTGCGCAGCAAGCTGCTCGACCTGTTCGACAGCTCGGCCGTGATCAACCTGGGGTCCGCGGCCACCAACCGGGTGAACCCCGAACTCGCGCGCCTCGCCGCCTCGGGAGGGCGCGCGGCCGGCACCTACCGTGGCGGGCATCCCGGGCGGCATCATCGCAAGGGGCAGGGAGGGTCCGGATCCGAGGGCACCCGCGGCTCCGGCCTCGGCTCGACGGGGGGCGGCTTCGATCGCGCCGACCGCGTGGAGCGCCCCGAGTTCGTCCGGATGCTCGAATCCAAGAACCTGCTGCCCGCCATCTTCTTCGTGTTCAGCCGGATCGGCTGCGATGCCGCGGTGCGGCAGGTCGTGCGATCCGACATCCGGCTCACCGAGAAGGCGGAGCGCGCCGAGATCCGCGCGATCGCCGAGGAGCGTTGCCGCAGCATCCCGGACTCCGACCTGAGCGTGCTCGGCTACTGGGAGTGGCTCGAGGGGCTGGAACGCGGCATCGCGGCGCACCACGCGGGCATGCTTCCGGCATTCAAGGAGGTCGTCGAGGAGCTCTTCCAGCGCAAACTGGTCAAGGTGGTCTTCGCGACCGAGACGCTGGCGCTCGGCGTCAACATGCCGGCCCGCACGGTCGTGCTCGAGAAGCTCGAGAAGTTCAACGGCGAGGCGAGGGTCCCGATCACGCCGGGGGAGTACACGCAGCTGACGGGCCGCGCCGGACGCCGTGGCATCGACGTCGAGGGGCACGCGGTCATCCAATGGGCCGGAGGGCTCGACCCGGCCGCGGTCGCGTCGCTCGCCTCGCGCCGCAGCTACCCGCTCATCTCGAGCTTCCGCCCCACCTACAACATGGCGGTCAACCTGATCGAGCAGTTCGGACGCGAGCGCACCCGCGAGATCCTCGAGAGCTCGTTCGCGCAGTTCCAGGCGGATCGCGCGGTCGTCGACCTGGCACGTCGCGTCCGCGAACAGGAGGCCTCGCTCGCGAAGTACGCGGAGGCCATGCAGTGCCACCTCGGCGACTTCCGCGAGTACTCCGGGCTGCGCCGCGAGCTGACCGACCTCGAGAAGAAGAACGCGCGCGCCGAGGGTCGCGGTGGGGCGCCGAGCGGCGAGAGCCGCAGCGATCGCGACCGCCGCCAGCGTCGGATCGCCGAGCTGCGACGTCAGATGAAGCAGCATCCCTGCCACAGCTGCAGCGAGCGCGAGGCGCATTCGCGCTGGGCCGAGCGGTGGTGGCGTCTCAAGCGCGAGACCGAACAGCTGAGCTCGCAGATCCGCGGGCGCACCGGGGCCGTCGCGCAGCTCTTCGATCGGGTCACCGATGTGCTGCTCGAGCTGGGCTATCTGGACCGGACCGAGGGCGTCGTGACGGTGGCGGCATCCGGTCGTTCCCTGCGTCGCATCTACGGAGAACGCGACCTGCTGGTCGCCGAGTGCCTTCGTCGTGGCACCTGGGATGGGCTCGATGCCGCCTCGCTCGCCGCGATCGCGAGCACCCTGATCTTCGAGCCGCGCCGCGAGGAGGCCGCGGGGGAGCGCGGGCTGCCCCGAGGCCCCTTCCGCGCCGCCATGGAGGCCACGGGCGAGATCTGGGCGCAACTGAGCGACATCGAGGCCGAGCACCGGCTGCCGGAGAGCAATCCGCCGTCGACCGGGCTGGCACTCGCGACGCAGCTGTGGGCCCGCGGCGGGCAGCTCGATGCGGTGCTGCGCGAAGCCGACCTGGCCGCCGGCGACTTCGTGCGCTGGATGAAGCAGGCCGTCGACCTGCTCGACCAGATCTCGATCGTGGCCGAGGGCCCGCTCGGGCGCACCGCGCGCACGGCGATCGACGGCATCCGTCGCGGAATCGTGGCCTACAGCTCCGTCGCCTGACCCGCCGCCCCGCCGTCCGCCCCCGCGTCGCGGCCGCCCCGTGCCCGCCCCGCCACGTGCCTGCTCCGCCACCGCCCGCCCCGCCCCGTGCCAAATGAAGGAGACCCCGCCCCGGATCGCCGATCCGCTCGATCGATCCGTCAACACGCAGCGAATCTCCTTCATTTGGCATGAGGGGGCGGAGCGATCTCTTAGGCTCACTGAGTGACATCCGCCCGCCCGACGCTGCCGCTGTGGGTGGCCGTTCTGGTCGCGGCGGGCGCGGGTCCCGTGCTCGACGGCGCGTTCCCCGACCTCGGCTGGTGGCCGCTCGCCTTTCTCGCAATCGGCCTGCAGCTGCTGACCCTGCAGGGACGCCGCCTCGGCTCGGCGTTCCTGGTCGGCTTCGTCTTCGGGGCGACGTTCTATTTCGTCGACATCCAGTGGGCGGCGGTCTTCCTCGGGCCGGTTCCCTGGTCGGCGCTGTCGACCCTCATGGCGCTGTGGTGCGGGCTCGGCGGCATGCTCATCACGCTGGCCTACCGCTGGGTGCCGTCGGCGTTCCCGACGGCCTGGAGCCGCCTGCTCTTCCTGCCCGTGGTCGTCGCGGGGCTCTGGACCCTGCGCGAGGCCGTGGCGAGCGTCTGGCCGTACGGCGGCTTCTCGTGGGGCCGGGTCGCGTTCTCGCAGTCCGACAGCCCCCTGTCGTCGCTGTTCGCCTGGATCGGCGTCTCGGGCGTGAGCTTCCTGATGGTGTTCCTGGTCGCGGCGACGATCGCCGGCGTGCAGGAAGGACTTCGCATCCGGTCCGGTCGGAGCGCCGCCTGGGACCGCCCCTGGGTCGACGGCGGCAACGGGATGACGGCCGCCCGCGTCGCCTCGGGAGCGTCGACCCCCGCATTCTCGACCAAGGGAACGGCCGGAGGCGCTCGAGCCGGCGTCGACTGGACCGTGCGAGCCGTCACCGTGCTGGGGCTGCTCGTGGTCGTCGTGCTGATCCCCGCGTGGCCGACGCCCACCCACGGGGTGCTGCGCGTCGGTGCCGTGCAGGGCGACACCAAGGCCGGATACTTCGATCCGCCGGCCCAGGTCGGCGACAACCTGCTCGGCCAGATCGCGGCGACGTCACCGGTCTACGACAAGAACGTCGACGTCGTCGTCTGGCCCGAAGGCGCCTCCGACCTCGACCCCCTCGAGGATCCGTCGGCCGCGGACCTCTGGGACCAGGTGTCGCGTCGAGCCGGTGCCCCACTGGTCGGCGGAACGATCACGACCCGCACCACGACGAACGCCGACGGCTCGACGACGACGCGGTACTTCAACACCTCGCTGCTGTGGGAGGCGGGCAAGGGCGCCCTCGGGTACTACGACAAGAAGCACCCGGTGCCCTTCGGCGAGTACGTTCCCGACCGCTCGTTCTGGCGGATGTTCGCCCCCGAGCTGATCGACCTGATCCAGCGCGAGTACACCCCGGGCACGACGGGTGAGGTGCTGCACCTGGGCACGACGAAGTCGGGCATCTCCGATGCACTGGCCGGCATCGCCATCTGCTTCGACATCGTCGACGACCAGCTGATGCACGACATGATCGCGCAGGGCGCTGATGTGGTGCTCGCCCAGACGAACAACGCCGACTTCGGCACGACCGACGAGAGCGTGCAGCAGCTCGCGATCGCCCGCATCCGCGCCATGGAGATGGGCCGGAGCGTCGTCAACATCTCGACGGTGGGGACGAGCGCCGTGATCCTTCCGGATGGCACGGTGCGCGATCAGCTCCCGACCTACACGCCCGGGGTGATCGTCGACGACGTGCCGATCGCGACGACCGTCACCCCCGCCATGGGAGGCGGGCGCCAGATCGAGTGGCTGGTGTGCGGAATCGGGATCGGTGCGCTGCTCGCGGCCGGCACGCTCAGGGCGGGAATGCTCCGACGGCGCACCCGGGCCTAGTCACGGCCGACCCGAGCATCACCGCGTTCGAAGCCGACGGTTCACGCCGTCTTGGCGGTCGTCTTCCTCGGCTTGCTCTGCCCGCGACGCGCGCGCAGCAACTCGAGACGCTCCTGGAGCAGTTCCTCGAGCTCGGCGCGGGTGCGGCGCTCGAGCAGCATGTCCCAGTGGGTGCGCGGCGCCTTCGTCTCGACCACCGCGGTCTTCACGAGCCCGCCGTCTTCGCCGACGAGGCGGCCTTCCTGGCCGGTACGCGGCGAGTCCCAGGTCTCGGGGACCTCGGCATCCGCCGCGAACGTCACCTCGAAATCGATGCCCTCGTCGGTGCGGTAAACGGTCTTCTTGCGCGGCGAGAACTCGACGCCCACTTCGCTCTGTAGGCTCTGTGATCCGAGTCGCATCCCGCGCAGACTGCGATCTGCCATTGTGTGGCCTCCCTCATGCGCTGAGCGCCGTGGTCGGCGCCGGTGGTGCGTAATCTTGACGGGCGACTCGACGCGAGAACGCGAAGCTCTGGCCGGACCGCCCACAAGTCCAGAACAGGTATAACGACACCGTGGCCGGGAGAATGCCCTGTCGCGACTCTTTTCAGAGCTTTCCCAGGTGATTTGGGACGGATTGGAGGCGGGCGGCGCTGCGGCGCACCCGGCGCGCGCTCACCGGCTCGCCAGCACCTCGAGCGCGATGTCGGCTCGATCGGTCACGATGCCGTCGACTCCCGCAGCCACGAGCCGCCGCATCGTCGCCGGATCGTTGACGGTCCAGATGTGCACCTCGACCTCGGCCGAATGGAACGCGGCCACGACCCGGCGCGAGGTCGTGGAGGCGCCGAGGATCCGCTCCGGAAGCTGCACGGCGTGGACCGAGCGCAGCACGCGGCGAGTGATCCACGCCATCCCGACGGTGGCCGCCCAGGTCGCGATGACGGCGCCACGTGCCGAGACCGAGGTCGACACCCCGGGCACGGCGCGGACCACCGCGAGCCGACGCGAGGCGCTGAAGGACCCGATCAGCACCCGCCCCTCGGCGCGGGCGTCCCGGATCGCCTTGATGGTCGGAGCGACGGCCGCCGCCGCCTTCACGTCGATGTTGAAGCGCGCCTCGGGAAAGGTGTCGAGCGCGGCGGCGAGCGTCGTGTAGCTCTGCCCTTCGCCGAGATCGACGCGGCCCAGTTCGGCCGCCGTCAGCTGATCGATCCGCACGCCGCGTCGTGCCAGACGTGTCAGGTCGGGATCGTGGCTCAGAATCGCGACCCCGTCCGCCGAGGCGTGGACATCCGTCTCGAGGTGGGTCGCACCTGCGCCGAGCGCCTTGGCGAACGCGAGCAGGGTGTTCTCGGGCGCACCGACCGCCAGCCCCCGATGCGCGAGCACACGCGGGGGAGCGGGGGAGAAGTACCCCCGCTCGACGGCGGCGTCCCTCCTAGGAATCGCTCTTCGGGGTCGGGGCCGCGTCGGACGAGGCGGCCGGCGGCGCGGTCGGTGGTGTGGCCGCCCCGAACGCGGCGGCGACGCTGGGGTCGCGCGTCGGGAAGAAGCCGGCGCCGACGCCCTTGAGCGCCTCGGTGAACTCGCTCGGGATGATCCAGAGCTTGTTCGCACTGCCTTCGGCCAGTTTGGGCAGCGTCAACAGGTACTGGTAGGCCAGAAGTTTCGGATCGGCGTCGCCCGCGTGGATGGCGCCGAACACGGTCTCGATGGCCTTCGCCTCGCCCTCGGCGCGAAGAATCGCTGCCTTCGCGTCGCCCTCGGCCTGCAGGATCGCCGACTGCCGGGCGCCTTCCGCCTCGAGGATCTGCGACTGCTTGGTGCCCTCGGCGGTCAGGATGACGGCACGCCGATCGCGCTCGGCGCGCATCTGCTTCTCCATCGAGTCCTGAATCGAGATGGGCGGGTCGATCGCCTTGAGCTCGACGCGACTCACGCGGATGCCCCACTTGCCGGTCGCCTCATCGAGCACGATGCGCAGCTGACCGTTGATGTTGTCGCGGCTGGTGAGCGCCTCTTCGAGGTTGAGGCCGCCGACCACGTTGCGGAGGGTGGTCGTGGTCAACTGCTCGACCGCTCCGAGATAGTTGGCGATCTCGTAGGTGGCGGCCCGGGCATCCGTGACCTGGAAGTAGACGACGGTGTCGATCGACACGACCAGGTTGTCTTCGGTGATCACGGGCTGCGGCGGGAACGACACGACCTGCTCGCGCAAGTCGACGAGCGGTCGGAGCCGGTCGACGAAGGGCACGAGAAGGTTCAACCCCGGCATGAGGGTCTTGTGGTACTTGCCGAGCCGCTCGACGATGCCCGCGTAAGCCTGCGGAATGATCCGGATCGACCGGAACAGCACGGTGATCACGAAGATCACGATGATCGCGATCACGATCACGAGGATCACGTTGCCGAAGACCTGGGCGTCCATCAGGGAGCACTCTTCTCTGTTGACGTGGAGGGGGCGGATGGCGGCGAGACCACGGCGGTGGCCCCGTCGATGGCGTCGACCTGCAGGCGATCGCCCTCGATGGGCGCGGCGGAGACACCGTCGGCGAGCCGCGCGGTCCAGGTCTCGCCGTTGGCGAGCTTGACCTGTCCGCGGCCTTCGTCGAAGGCGATGACGACCGTCGCGCTCGTGCCGATCAGCGCGGGGATGTTGCTGCGCGTCGGGTCGGCACCCCGATGGGTCAGCCGCAACAGCGGCGGCCGTACGAAGAACAGCAGCAGCAGCGACAACACGGCAGCGACCACGAACTCGAAGTACCAGGGCACACCCAGCAGGCCCGCGATCAGCCCGCCGAGGCTTCCGACGGCGAGCATCAGGAACACGAACGAGAGGCTCAGCACCTCGATGACGAGGAACACCAGGATGAGCGCCAGCCAGAACACCCAGGCCCAGCTCGTGAGCACGTCCGGCTGCATGGTCCGAAACTACCACCCACGGCGATTGATAGGGTCGGGAACCGTGAACAACGTGCTGACCCCCGGATCGCTCCACGGCATCCGCGCCCTCGTCACCGGTTCGTCGCGCGGCATCGGAGCCGACACGGCGTCGATGCTCGCCGCGGCGGGAGCGCGCGTGGCCATCAACTATCGCAACAAGGAGGCGCGCGCCCTCAAGGTGGTCGCGGCGATCGAGGAGGCCGGGGGAGAGGCCATCGCCCTCGGCGGCGACCTGACCGATCCGGCTTCCGTGGCAGAGATGTTCGCGAAGGTCGAGCAGGAATGGGGCGGGCTCGACCTGCTCGTATTGAATGCCTCTGGCGGCATGGAGAGCGGGATGGGCGACGACTACGCCATGAAGCTCAACCGCGATGCGCAGATCAACGTGCTCGACGCCGCCCTGCCGCTGATGGCATCCGGATCGCGGGTCGTCTTCGTCACCAGCCACCAGGCCCACTTCGTCGCGACCGCCGAGACGATGCCCGAGTACCTTCCGGTCGCCCTCAGCAAGCGCGCGGGCGAGGACGCCCTGCGGGCCCGCATCCCCGAGTTCGACGCGAAGGGCATCGGGTTCGTCGTGGTCTCGGGCGACATGATCGAGGGCACCATCACGGCCACGCTGCTCGAGCGCGCACGCCCGGGCGCCATCGCCTCACGTCGCGACGAGGCCGGCAAGCTCTACACGGTCAACGAGTTCGCGGCCGAGGTCGCGCAGGCCGCGGTCGACCCGGTCCCGGCCGATCACACCCGATACGTGGGCGACGTCAGCAGTTTCCTTCCCGCCACGAGCTGAGACGCCGTCCGTGGCCGAGAACGGGTTCCGCGCGACATCGCGTGTGCTGCTGATCGACCCGAACGGAGCTGTGCTCATGTTCTTGCAGTACGGCAAGGATCGCGCCGTCGCTCCTCGCTGGATCACGCCTGGGGGAGGGGTGGACCCGGGGGAGGGGCACGACGAGGCGGCGATCCGCGAGCTGTTCGAAGAGACCGGCTTGGTGCTCGACACGGTGCCCGCCGCCTTCTTCGAGGAGGATTTCGAGCCGGATCAGCGCTGGCATCCGTATCAGAGCGGTCACTGGGCCTGGTACGAACTGCGCGTGGACCGCTTCGAGCCGGTGCGGGACGGCTGGACCGAGGAGGAGCTCAGCGACGTCCTCGAATGGCGCTGGATGACGCCCGACGAGCTCGCCGCCGACGAGTTCGAGGTGGAACCGGCCCATCTGCCCGCCCTGCTTCGCGAACGCCTCACCACCCTGACCACCGCACCGGAGGAGCACGACATGCCCAGCGATCTGCCCGTCTTCACGATCCCGCAGCTCGAGGCCGAGCCGCAGCTCGACCTTCCGAGCTTCGACAATGACGATGCCGTCGACCTCGGTCTGATCGCCGTCGACCTCATCCGAGAGACGGGTCGGAACCTGGCTGTGCGCGTGGTTCTGCGCGGCGACGCCGTGTTCCAGGCGAAGCTCAAGGGAACCGGGCCGGACAACGATCTATGGCTCGCGGGGAAGGCCGCCGTCGTCGAGCGCTTCGGTGAATCGTCACTCCTGGTCAGACTCCGTCACCTCGAGTCCGGATCCGCATTCGAAGACCGCACGGACGTCGACCACGACACGATGAAGGCCTACGGCGGTTCGATGCCGATCCGGGTGGATGGCGAGCTCGTGGGCACCATCACGACGTCGGGGGAGCCGGACGTCGTCGACCACGCGACGACCGCTGAGGCGGTGCGCCGCTACCTCGCCGGTCGCTGATTTCTGCTCGCGATCTCACCCAGGATCCGCGCGAGATCGGTCGGTCTCGACCACATCGGCCAATGGCTCGTCGGCAGGTCGATGTAGCTCACATCGCGCAGCTCGGCGAGTCCGCCAACCCAGGCGCACCCCTTGAGGGCGGCCTCTTGGACCTGCTCGGACGGGAAGCCCGTGCAGATCACCGTGGTGGGAACGTCGAGACGCTCGTCATGGATCAACTCGGGCGCGTCCCGGACGGCGCCGGCCGGCTCGGGCACGGCTCGGCGCGCGAACTCGCTCAACTGCTCGTCGCTGAGGCCGTCGAGGTTCTCATCGTCGGCCAACTGGGCGAGCGACGGCATGGGCAGCTCGTCACCGGTCAGCTCGGGATCGAGCGGCGCGGTGGCCGGGCCGGAATCGACGTAGACCATCGTCGCGATCTGTTCGGGGATCCGGTCGCTCGCCGCGTACCCCGACAGCCCTGCGCCGCTGTGGACGGCGAGCACGACCGGGCGTCCGGCTGACGCGCCAACCGCCGTGACGGCGCGGCAGATCGCGTCGACGTGATCTGCCAAGCGGATCGTCGAACGATCTGTGGCGACCTCGTCGAGCCCCGGGAGCGTCAACGCCGTCACGTCGTGTCCGTCGGCGCGCAACGTGGCGGCGACCTCGTCCCATGCCCACGCCCCGAGCCAGAATCCGGGAATCAGGATGATCGGTGCGCTGTCCACGAGCCGACCGTACGCGGCCCGACCGACACTCGGGGCGCCATTCCGCTAGCGGCCCGGTGCCGGCTCTGTGGCTTCTGGTTGGTGGGTCGCGGTGTCGTGCAGCAACGCTTTGAGCAGGTGGGTGGCGGTGTGGCTCGCTGGGTCCTCGGGGGAGGAGGGGAGCGTCCAGCTGTGGATCCGGGCGAGAGGAAGCCCGGTGAGTTCTGCGAAGTCGGTCGTCGAGATCGGGCCGTGCAGACCGGCTCGAGTGCGTACGGTCTCGGCACGCACGCCGAGTTCAGCGGCGATGAGCGACCTGGAGACGCCGAGGGCGACCGCGGCGGCGAGAAGGTAGCGGGTGTTGCGAAAGACGCGTCGCCGATCGGGGCCCTGTGCCTCCCGCTCCACCCGAGCGGAGGCGCGGATGACGGCCAGGATCGTCTGCTGCCGAAGCTGCTCTGTCAGTTCCATCGGCTCGGCGTGCGCCCTCTTCTGGATCCTGAGCCCTGAGGGGTCAGCCGACCCCGCGGAGGACGCACCGCGTCCCTGCCGGGGCGACGAACTTGCCGTCGATCGTCCAGTCGGCGGTCTGACCCGGCTTCACGCTGACGGTCACCGCATCCGTGTGAAGGACCGTCGCGGTGGACGTGGTGAAGAACACCGTGATCGTGTAGGTCTTGGGGCCGTCACCGAGGTTGGCGACGGTGCCTTTCGCAGCCCACCCTCCGTCGTTCGCGGCACAGCTGGTGATGGTGACGTTCTTGCGCGCCGCGGTGTCGTTGGGCACGTCGGTGGGGACAGCGGTCGCCTGGGTGACCCCGGCGGGCAGGGCGGGAGCCGACGCTGCGGCGGCGGCAGTCGGGGTGCGCGACGACGATGTGGCCCCCGCCGTGCATCCCGTCAGCAGGAGTGCCGAGACAACGCCGACCGCTGCCACCGGATACCTTGCGCGCATGGTTCACCTCGGCGAACTGTGTGGTGCCGACCGCCCGGGGCCGGCACCACACATCCGCTTCCTGCTAGTTGGCGGTCAATCGACGACGACGGAGGAACAGGAGGATGCCGCCCGTCCCGAGGAGCGCAGTGATCGCTCCGAGACCCCCCGCAATCGCAGAGCCCGTGGCAGCCAGCGCTGCCGGCGGATCCTGCACCGTGGCGGTCGATGGTGTCGAGGTGATCGGGTCGCCGCCGGGCGGTGTCACGGTCGCGGTCGCCGTGTTGGCCACCGTGCCCCCGGTGAGGTCGGTGGCCACCACGGTGTAGGTGGCGTGGCACACCAGCACCTGCCCCGGAGCGAGCCCGGATGTCACGGCGGGGCAGTCCGGAGCGCTCAGAGTGCCATGACCCGTGAACGTGCCTTCCGTGATCGTCGGGTCGGTGACGGTGACATTGCCCGTGTTGGTGACCGTGAAGGTGTAGGTGATCGTCTGTCCTGCGCGACTGATGCTCTGCAGGTCAGCGGTCTTGACCATGGTCACCGCCGGAGCGGGCGGGGTCGGCACGGTCACCTCCGACGGCGGGGACACCGGAGGGGTGCCCCCACCCGGCGGGGTTCCGGTGGCGTTGGCCGAGTTGGTGATCTTCCCCGCATCGACGTCGGCCTGGGTCACCGTGTACACGGTGGTGCACACCGACTGGGCGCCCGGAGCCAGCGCCCCAGGCGGGCAGTTCGGTGCAGGGAGCGTGCCCGTGCCGGTGAACGGGCCTTCCTGGATCGACACGTCGTCGATCGTCACGTTGCCGGTGTTGGTGACCACGAACGAGTAGGTGATGTCCTGCCCGGCGCGGAAACTGTCCGGCGAGGACGGCGACGCCGATTTCACCAGGCTCAACGCCGGGCTTTGCGCGACGGGGACGTCCTTGGTCGACGGGGTCGAGGGAATCGACGTGTTCGATCCCGGTGGGGTGCCGGTCGCGGTGGCTGTGTTGCTGAGCGTGCCCCCGCGGTTGAGGTCGGCCTGCGTCACGGTGTAGCTGGTGGTGCAGATCTCGTTCGCAGCCGGCGCGAGCGACGGCTGGGGACACACCGCGGGTGGCAGCGTGCCGGACCCGGTGAACGTCCCCTCGTCGACCGCGATGTTGTGGAGCGTCACGTTGCCGGTGTTCGTCACCAGGAACGAGTAGGTCACCTTCTGGCCGACCGTGGTGATCGAGGTCACGTCCGCGGACTTCAGCACGGTCAGCGATGCGGTCGCGTCAGCCGTGACCGTCGCGCTCGACTGGCCGGACACCGGCGGGGTGAGCCCGGTCGGCGGAACCGCGGTCGCCGTCGCGGTGTTCGTCACCGACCCGGCATCCATGTCCGCCTGGGTGGCGGTGTAGGCGGCGGTGCAGGTCACCGAGGCGCCGGGCGCGACCGGACCGGTCGGGCAGGTGGCCACCGGTGCCGCACCTGTGCCGGAGAACGCGGTCTCGTCGATCGTGGGGTCGGTCAACGTCACGTTGCCCGTGTTCGTCACCAAGAACGAATAGGTGACGCTGTCACCGGCTGCACCGATCGTGGTCGGAGTGGCCGACTTCACCACGGTGATCGCGGGAGCTCCGTCGACGTTGACGATCGTCTCCGACGGCGGGGAGACCGCGGGAGTGCCGCCGCCGGGCGGAGTACCGGTCGCGGTCGCGCTGTTGGTCACCTTGCCCGCGTCGATATCAGCCTGCGTGAAGGTGTACGACGCGGTGCACGTCACCGACGCGCCCGGGGCCAGCGAGGCTGCACCCGGCGGGCACACCACCGGGCCGAGCGTTCCCGTACCCGAGAACGCACCCTCCTCCACGGTGACGTTGCCGAGGGTGACGTTGCCGGTGTTGGTCGCCACGAACGAGTACGTCACGGTGTCACCGGCCGCCCCCACTGTGTCCGGGGTCGCGGTCTTCACGATCGTGAGACCGGAGGCCGGTGCGATCGTGACCGCTGCCGACGACGAGTCGGAGACCGGAGCGGCCCCGCTCGGCGGCGTGGCGGTCGCGGTCGCGGTGTTCGTCACCGACCCGGCATCGACATCCGCCTGCGTGACCGTGTACGTGGCGGTGCAGACGACCGCCTGACCGGGCACAACAGGACCCGTGGGACAGGTCACGGCCGGAGCCGTGCCGGTGCCCGAGAAGGCCGTCTCGTCGATCGACGGGTCGGTCAACGTCACGTTGCCCGTGTTCGTGACTCGGAACGAGTAGGTGATGACGTCCCCTGCCGCATTCGCGGTCGCCGGATTCGCACTCTTCACCAGACCGATCGCCGGCGCCGGATCGACCGGGATCTGCACCTGCGACGGGGGAGTGGTGATCGTCGTGCCACCCGGAGGCGTCCCGGTCGCCGTCGCCGAGTTCCGCACCAGGCCCGCGTCCACATCCGCCTGAGTCAACGTGTAGGTCGCCGTACACGTCACCTGCGTACCAGCCGCGAGCGTGTCGGAACCCGTCGGGCAACTCAGAGCGGAGAGAGTCCCTGTCCCCGAGAAATCGGAGTCGTTGATCGAGACACCGCTCAACGGGACATTTCCGGTGTTCGTCACCACGAAGGTGTAGGTGATCAGCTGCCCGACTGTGAAGGTGGCACTGCTTGAGGGGCTTGCCGACTTCACGATCGACAGCCCCGGAGCCGGCGCCGTCGTGGGCGTGTGGGTGGTCGAGGGGGAGGACGTGACCGTCGTCGTGGTCCCCGTCGCGGTTCCCGACGCGGTGGCGGAGTTGTCGACCCCACCGGCTGTCACGTCGGCAGCGGTGATCGTGTACGAAGCCGCGGCGGTACACGTCGTGGATGCGGCGGGCGCGAGCGTTCCAGCCGGACAGGTGACCGCGCCCACCTTCGGGTCGCTGACGCTGATCGGATCGAGCGCGACCGCGCCCGTGTTGGTGACCGTGAAGGTGTAGCCGACGGTGTCGCCGGCGTCGACGATCCCGTCACCATTGACATCCACCGGCGACCCTGCGTGCTTGACGACGGCAATCCGCGCCGGGTTGCCCGTCGTGGACGAGGTGTTGTTCGCCGAGTTGGGGTCGGTCTCGTTCGGGGTCACCGTCGCCGTGTTGGTCACGGGGTTGTTGGCGATGTTCGCGGGGACACTGGCGGTGACGGTGTAGGTCACGGAGTTCCCGGCCACGAGCCTGCCCCCGAGACACGTCACCGTATTGCCGCTGACCGTGCACCCCGCCGAGGCGCTTGCCACGTTCGTGAGGGGGGCGGGCACCACGTCGCGCACCGAGAACCCACTCGAGTTTCCGGGTCCGTTGTTCGTCACCGTGATCGTGTAGCTCGCCGTACCTCCGGGGATGAGCGCCGCAGGTCCGGTCTTGGTGACCGCCAGGTCGGTCGGCTGACCCGGAGAAGCCGTTCCGTCATTGCTTCCGCTCGCCGGACCCGGGTTGGTGGAAACGAGGGTGAAGGTCGGTGTGGCAGCCGAGGGGTTCGTCACCGCCACCTGATAGACGGTGCCGGAGACGTTGTACCCGAAGCCCAGGTTTCCATTGCCGAACGTCCATGCCGCACCCGCCTGGTCGGCGGTGTCCGTGCTGAAGGGAATGGCCCAACGCACCGTCGCGCCGGTCGTGGGGTTGATCCGGGAGATGAAACCCGCGCCCATCATCCAGAGAAAGCCGTTCTTGAAGGTGATGTCGTTCGCTGTGAGCGCGTCGCCGGTGATCGCCGTGTTCCTCACGAGCGCGCCCGTCGTGACATTGATCACCTGAAGCGACACGACGCCATTCACATTGGCAACGCTGTAGTAGAGGCCGTCGGATCCGAATGTTCCCGCAACGGTCGGGGTGTACGTCCCGGTGCCGACCCGGGTGTAGACACCGCCCTGCCCGATCCTGATCAGCGAATTCGACGGGGTCGTCGAGTCGCCCGTGTTGACGAACGCGTAGATGTAGTTGTTGGCGGTGTTGTACGCGATCGCGTTGTACGAGATCGTCGACGTCGGCCCCTCGGGGGAGAAGGTCACACTGCCGGACGGGCCGGTCAACGACTTGAACAGCCCAGTCGGGGCGTTCTGTGCGATGAACACGTACGGGTCCGCAGCCGGGAACGGGTCGCCAGCTGCGGCCTGAGCGGGTGCCGCGGCCACCATACCGGTCACCGCGATGCCCGAGACGGCCAGCAATCCACTCAGCACGAGCGACAGGAAGCGGGATGGCCGGCGCACCGCGCGATCCTCGTCAACTGAATTCGAATTGGCACGACGCACAGTTCCCCCTGGCGTTACGGCAACGCACCTTAGCGCGACTGCGAACTTTCCCATGCTGGTCAGCTGACAACGCTGAGCAAGGGCCCCTCAACGCAGGGGATCTGCGTTCTGCTGCTACCGCACTCGAACGAGTGTTCCCCCACACTCAACGTCGCGTTCAAGGACGCTCGGTCATCTCACAGCTAAACCGAAGATCGGAACGAGACAACCTCATGAGAGGCATCTTTAACCCTGCCGAGCCCCCAATACACCCATTTTGACCCCCGTTCGGGGGCAAAACTGCGGGCGCTTCGAATCCGACAGTTCCGTCGCCACTGGCAATCTAGAAGCGATGAATCGTCGACCGCACGCTCGAACCACCGCCAAGCCATCGACAGGGGACACCGATCACATCGAGCCCAGCGAGCTTGCGACCGCTGTCATGGACATCGCAGCTCAGGACGGCTGGGAAGCTGCGGCCGCCGTCCTCGAAGCGCATTGGGACCGTCTGGCGACTACGGCGCCTCAGCATCTGCTCGCAGCCATCCGGGCACTACCCGGCGACGCGTTCGTCGACCGTCCGACCTTCCTTGTCGCTGCGAACTACCTGCAACACGTCATGACCGGCGGCGACACCAGCCGATTCAACGACAACGGCTGGCTCGACGCCACCATGACCGGATCCGATCTCGGCCTCATGGACACCCTTGGACTTCTCACCGGCAGATCTGCCGGCGCGCGCACGTCGGGGAAGCTGGCACAGGCTCGGCAAGCGGCGGAACGGGCGCGAAGCGCGTTCGAGCGGGCATCCGAGGCGGAGCGTTCCTCGATCAGAGCATCGCTTCCACACTTCCGACTGCAATGGGGTCGGGCTTTCGAGATGGCTGACGCGAGCGGGGCCGAGTCGGAGTACGAGGAGGCCTATGAGCTTGCCATCCTCACCGACCAGATGACCGTCGGCCGACGAGCAGCCGCTCACCGTGCGTGGATGAATGCCGAACGCGGCTATCTGCGTGCGGCAGAGCTCTGGCTCGCGCGAGCGCTCGACCAGCCCGCCGCCAATGGGAGGTACGACGCCATCCTGTTCCTCACCACTGCCCTCCTGCGGCTGGATCGGGGAGACCACGCCGGTGCGACCCGCGAACTGGCCCGGGTCAGAGGCCTGGGAGACGGAGAGCATTGGGCGGCGGCGCTCTGGGTTCAGTCCATGCACGCCCATGATCGTGCCAGCGGTGCCATCGCCGACGCCCAGCTCGCACACGAGATGAGCCGCCACCCGGAGACGGTGTCCAGCAGCGGTGCCAACGGCCGCTACGTCCGCGCCGCACGGGCTCGACTGGCGGTGCTCCGCAGCCAGGTCAGCCGAACGCCGAACGTGAACCCCGCGGCCTCCTCCACCGACAAGGTCATCGCAGCCGCTCTTGCGAACGGTGGAGGAAGCCGCCACAGGGCCCTCGAGATCGTCCGGCCTGCGATTGCGCCTGAGGAGCCGACCCGGATCCGGTCGACCGCACTCCTCATCACCGCGGCCGCCGCCCTCAACCTCGATCTCATCGAGAGCGCCAAGCAGGCCTTCATCCAGGCTCATGCACTCATCGAGGACGAGCGTCTCTACTCCGCGTACGAGAGCATTCCCTCAGACGATCTGCGCAAACTCGCCGATCTCACCTCGCGCGAGTTGCCCGACGTCAGTTCACCATTTCGTCGCGCAGCCGAACATTCGTCAGCCCTTACCAGACGCGAGCACGAAGTGCTCACGATGCTCGCGCTGCCCAAGTCGATGTTGGAGCTTTCCGCTGAGCTCTACATCAGTCCCAACACGCTGAAAGCGACCATACGCAGGCTCTACCGCAAGCTCGACGTCAACTCTCGCGCCGCGGCTGTCGACACCGCGCGGCAGGCGGGGCTCATCTAGCCGGACGATGTCCGCTTCGCGCGGACATGGCCTCCGATAAGCTTCATTATGTCAGTTAGCAATTGTTCTATTTCGGCACGTGCTCCTCGCCGTACCTGCACGTCACGGGTACCTGCGACCAGCCCTCACTGCGGAAGGTGGCGTGACCTGGAACGGCTACGGCGGCATCGGCACCTACAACGAGTGGCTGCGGTTCTTCGTCCACAACGGCGCCGCGTCCGCGCAGTACAACTAGGCTGCACGGCATGGACGTTCGGGCTCTGGCCGCGTCCGACGCACGCTGACCTCGCGGCTACTCCGCGATCTCGGCCGCCGGCGGCGACGCCGCGCCTCGAGGGGATCGGCTGGCGGTTCCGATGACCACTCCCCCGATCAGCAAGACGAGTGCCAACACGGTGACGATCAGGAGCCCGACGATCGACGGCGGACGCTGTGGCCGGCTTCGTCGATGAGCAAACTGCCGTGCTCATCGACCCATGTCCCCGATGCGGTGCCGTAAGCGACGAGGAGCGCCAGCATGACGGCGCCGATCCCCGCGGTGATCCATCCCCAAGATTTCCCGAGCGTGCCTCCACTCTGACACGGCGACCAACGAGCGGCGGGAGTCGAACAGTGGGAAAACGGATAACGGGTTTCCCCATCAGTGACTACTGGATCGCAGCTTATGCAGTCAGAGTAGGAGCTGACAAGGCTGCGGCCACACCCCGGTTGTTCATCTGACCCGGAGTTTCTTGGGCGACTACGCTGACCGCGTTGCTCACAAATGGGGGTCACTTGGCGATGGTGCGGGCTGGCCGCCGCCGGTGTGCAGTCGCGCCCGGGGTGTGGCCGTGGCCGTGAGGATGGCAAACAGTCCGGCGGCGAGCATGGCCCAGGCGACTCCCGGTCCGGCCACGATCGCACCGGCGATGGCGTTGGCGATGGACGCACCAAGATTGAGGGCGGTATTGGTCCAGACGGATGCCTCGGTCAGAGTGTGCTGGGGCACGAGATGCTCGGCGGCTAGGTAGCCGGTGATGATGGACGGTGCGAGAAAGAGCCCGGTTGCCGCAACACCGATTGCGAATCCCGGGACCGAGTTGACCAGTCCGATGCCACACGCGAGCACCCCGATAGCTATGGCGAGCACCCGCATGCGCGACCCTAGAGTGCCTCGCCAGGAGATGTGCCCGTAGATCAGACCTCCCGCAGCGCTCCCGGCGGACAGGGCTGCTAGCAGCCAGCCGGAGATGGCTGCATCGTGGGCGGCCACGGCAACCGCGGGTGCGGTGATCTCGATCGTTCCGAGCACTCCCCCCACGCCTAGTAGTACGACGAGGACGCGGATGAAGCCTGGCCGGCGTAGCGGACGCTCGGCGCGTCCCGCTACAGCAGGCGCACCGCGAAGGCTGCCCGAGGCTCGGCTGCTAATCAACCCGAGAGTTCCCGCCAGCACCGCAGTGGCGGCAGCCAGCAGGGCGTATGCGGGAGAGAATGCCGTGGCTAGCGCGGCAGCGACAAGTGGCCCGACGATGAAGACGAGCTCGTCGGCGGTGGCGTCGAGGCTGAGGGCGTGGGTGCGCTGGGGTCCGGCCGTCGTCAAAGTGGTCCAGATGGTTCGCATTGACGCGCCGAGCGGTGGTGCTACAAGACCGGCGCCGGCGCTCAGTGCAACAAAGCCGAGCGCCGATGTCCCTCGCGTGTTCGTTGCGAAAGCGAAGCCGAGGAATACCGCCGCTTGCGCCAAACCCAGTGGCGTCAGCGCGCGTCGCTGGCCCCACTGGTCGATGGCGCGAGCTCGAAGCGGGGCGGCGAAGACGTTGGCGAATCCGAACGCTCCCGCCGCGATACCGGCGGCGGCGAAGGATCCAGTGTGCGATTGCACGGCAAGCACAATCGCCAGGCCGCCCATCGCCAAGGCGAGTCGGCCAAGCAAGGAAGGGAGGAACGCGCGGGTTGCCCCAGGGAGGCGAAGTACGGTGAACATAGAGATGCTCCAGAAATGTGTGCTCGGCGCGAATGCGCCCGATCTGACGGGTGGGAGAGGTCTCGGGGGCGCGACGAACGCACCCTCGCCGGGACCAGTGCTGCGCAGGTGGTAGGCAGCCCCGTCAGATGAACATCACGATGTGCACTAGGCGAGCATATTTGTCGCCGCGCTGCACCGCGCAACAAGAGCCCAGATAGCACATGAGGGAACAGGCACGATCCGGGCTGCCCTTTAGCGTGAAAACGGATGACGGTCTTCCACCAGTAAGAGTCACTCTGATTGCATTTTCCGCAATCGGAGTGGAAGTGGGGTAACACCGGAGCCACTCCCCCTGTCCGTCTGATCAGAGATCTCTCTCAGAGAAGCCGACCAATCGCGAGTGCACAGTGTCGACATCCTGCGGCGCGGATCGGGAAACGTCGCGTACCTCCCCGCCGCAAGCGATGCTCAGAGCCAAACGCAACGATTGTAAGAGTTGACTTATATAAGCGCAGGTGCAAATCTCGGATCATGCACGCGCTCGACGTCCTCGGCGATCCGGTGCGACGACGCATTCTTGAGCTGCTCGCTGATGGCGAGGAGTCCGCGGGTGAGCTCGGCCGGATCATCCAGTCGGAGTTCGGGATCTCGCAGCCCGCAGTATCGCAGCACCTTCGCGTGCTCCGCGGATCCGGGTTCGCAACCGTGCGCCCGGATGGCGCGCGGCGACTGTACGCGGTCGATCCGACTTCCCTCGCCCAGGCGGATGCGTGGTTCGACACATTCCGAAGGTTCTGGGAGCCGAGGCTCGACGCGCTCGGCACCGAGCTCGCGCGCGGACAGCTTGCACAACGGAAAGCCGATGCAGCGCCCACCCACGACACGGCCACCGCCGAGGCCCACGAAGGAGACGACTGATGGATGTGAAAGCCCAGCTCAAGGCTGTTGCGCGCGGTATCGAGACGAAGGAGGTGGACGGCGTGCTGTCACATGTGCAAAAACTCGCCCAGACCTACCCGTCGCCGATCGACGACGTGTGGGATGCCGTGACAACTATTGAGCGCATCCCCCGGTGGTTCCTGCCGGTGAGCGGCGACCTGCGACTCGGCGGTCACTTCCAGTTCGAGGGCAACGCCGGCGGCGAGATCCGCCGCTGCGATCCGCCGAGCGCAGGCTCCGCCGGCTACACGGTGACCTGGGGTATGGGGACGGGTGAGCCGGCCATCGTGCATGTGCGGCTCACCGCGGTGGATGCGGCATCCACCCGCTTCGAACTCGAGAACGTCGTCGCGGTCGACTCGATCCCCGAAGGCCTTTGGGAGCAGCTCGGCCCCTCGGCAACCGGCATGGGCTGGGACTCGGGACTGCTCGGCCTCGCCTCCTACTTCGGAAGTGGAGGTGGGGGCATCTCACCTGAAGAGGGCCAGGCATGGCTCGCGACCGACGAAGGCAGGTCCTTCCTGCGCGGCTCCGCCGACGCATGGGCCCGGGAGCATATCGCGGACGGCGCAGATCCCCAGGTCGCCAACGCAGCCGCAACAACTACGTATGGCATGTACACCGGGGAGCTCCCGCCAGCCGTTTAGTGTGAAGACGGAGAACGGTCTTTACCAAGTTGAACGCGCGAGACGTGCGAACGCGACATACCGTGCCTTACAGCACCGCCGTCAGCACTCCCCCGTCCGCCCGCACGGCAGCGCCGTTCGTCGCGGACGACATGGGGCTCGCCAGGTAGAGCGCGAGATTCGCGATCTCGGCGGGTTCGATGAACCGCTTGAGAAGCGTTGTGCGGTTGCCGCCGATGATGGCCGCTTTGAGCTCGTCGGGTGCCATCATCTGGGCGTGCGAGATCTGGTCGATCGCCTGGGCGACACCGCCGGAATAGGTGGGTCCGCCGAGGATCGTGTTCACCGTCACCTCGGTGCCGCGCGTGAGCTTGGCGAGGCCGTTGCCGAGTGCGAGCATCCCGGCCTTGGTGACGCCGTAGTGCACCATGTCTGCAGGGATGTTCACACCAGACTCGCTCCCGACGAAGATGATGCGACCGCGGTTCCTCGCGAGCATCCCGGGCAGCAGCCAACGCGAGAGTCGCACGCCGCTCATGACGTTCACCTCGAAGTACCGCAGCCAGGCGTCGTCGACGATGTCGCCGAATGGCACGACCTCGAACAGGCCGACGTTGTTCACCAGGATGTCGACGTCGCCCAAGGACTCCAGCAGACGCTGCACCTGCGCGGTGTCGCTTAAGTCCGCCGCGATGCCCGAGACCTCCGCTCCGGGAACGGCGACTTCGAGAGCCTGCACAGCATCCTCGACTCGGTCCTCGGTTCGTCCGTTGATGACCACCGAGGACCCCTCGCCGAGAAGCGCTTTCGCGATCGCGAAGCCGATTCCCTGCGTCGACCCGCTCACGAATGCCGTCATCCCCGTCAGTCCCAAGTCCATGTCCATCGACCTCTCCGGTGTGTCGCACTGAACGGCGATTAGTTGCTCAAGCAAGTAAACGATAGGAGTCTTTACTTGCTTGGTCAAGTAACTGCCCGTACCCTGTCGACATGGCAGACGATGAGTCCCCCGCCGCGCTCACCGGCGACGACCTCGACACCTGGGCGGCTCTTGCCACCATCCTGGAGTGGTTGCCGCCCGCCCTCGACGCCCAGTTGTTCCGGGACTCCGGGTTGACGCATTTCGAATACGGAGTGCTCTTCGCGCTGGCCGACGCCCCTGGCCGTTCACTCCGCATGAGCATCCTCGCCGGCTATGCGAACAGTTCGCTGTCGAGGCTGTCACGCGCGGCGTCCCGGCTCGAAACGAAGGGGTGGGTGCGCCGCATCGCCGATCCGGATGACGGACGATCGACCCTTGCCGTTCTGACCGATCGGGGGTTCGCACACTATGAGCAGGCCTCCCCTGGCCATGTGCGCACGGTGCGCCGATTGGTTCTCGACCGGTTGACGCTGTCCCAACGCAGCCAACTGCGCGAGATCAGCGGGCGCATCATGCGGGCAGTCCGCGATGAGGAGGGGTGGAAGCCGTCGTGAGCGGCGCGACGCTGCAGGTTCTGACCCCGCTCCCCCATCATGTCCACGACCGACTGCCCTGCGCAGGTGTGGATCGAGCAGTTTCGAAGAAGTCGCCGGGCCACGGCCGTTCCAGAATGGATGCCATGACCGACACGCAGAGCCCCACCAAGTCCGGATTCAGCGCCGCCGAGCGCGCCGCCATGAAGCAGCGCGCCAAGGAGTTGAAGCTGCAGCAGTCGCGCGAGGAGTCGACCCAGGCGGTGCTCGACCGGATCGCCGAACTCGCGGAAGCCGACCGCGTTCTGGCCGAGCGCATCCACGCGATCATCACCGAGGCCGCGCCGCAGCTGACGCCGCGCACCTGGTACGGCTTCCCGGCATACGCGAACGCCGAGGGCAAGATCGTGGTCTTCTTCAAGGACGCCGCGAAGTTCAAGGATCGCTACGCCACCCTCGGGTTCGAGACTTCGGCTCAGCTCGACGACGGCGAGGTCTGGCCGGTGGCCTTCGCCATCACGGCCCTCTCCCCCGCCGAGGAGAAGAAGATCGCCGAACTCGTGGCGAAGGCCGCCGGCTAGCCGTCACGCCGGGCGCGACGCACCCGTCAGGATGACGAGCTGCTGCGTCGCCCTGGTCATCGCGACATAGCGGTCGACCGATCCCGAGATCTCGGTGCCGAAGTCCTGGGGATCGACGAGTACCACGAGATCGAACTCGAGGCCCTTCGACAGTTCCGGGGTCAGCGACTGCACGCGCGGCACGGGCACGAAGTCGGGATCGCCGATCACGCAGGCGATCCCCTCGTCGTGGTCGGCGAGCCAGCTCTCGAGAATCGACCCGAGATCCGCCGCGGAACCGTGCACGACCGGAACCCCGCTCGCGCGCACCGATGTCGGCACGTTGGCGTTCGGAATGGCTTGGCGGATCACCGGCTCGGCTTCGGACATGATCTCGCGCGGCGTGCGGTAGTTGATCGTGAGCGCAGCGAGCTCGACACGGTCGAGGCCGACCCGCGTCAGCCGCTCCTCCCACGATTCCGCGAGCCCGTGGCGAGCCTGAGCGCGGTCGCCCACGATCGTGAAGCTGCGCGACGGACAGCGCGCCAGCAGCATCTGCCACTCGGCGTCCGTCAGTTCCTGGGCCTCGTCCACGACGATGTGCGCGAACGGGCCGGCCAGCAGGTCGGGCGCGATCGTCGGCAGGTCGCTCTCGTCGACGAGCGTGTTCTTCAGATCCTGCCCCCGCAGCATCGACATCAGCTTCAGCTCGCTGTCGTCGGATTCGATGAGGTGCTCCACGACGCGGGCCATCTGCTCCTGCTGGGCGGCGAGGGCGACCTCGCGCTGCCGTGACCTGCGCGCGGCATCGGGATCGCCCACTCGCTGCCGCGCGAGATCCAGGAAGGGAAGATCGGAGACCGTCCAGGCGCGCGGATCGGGGCGCTGCAGGCATCCGAGCTCATCGGCGGTCAGCCAGGGCGCGCACTCGCGGAGGTACGCAGGCACCGACCACAGATCGGAGACGACCCCGACGGGGTCGAGCAGCGGCCACGCCCTGGCCACGGCCCGCGCGAGCTCCTCGCTCCGCGACAGCTCGCGACGCACCAGCTCCCGCGGGACCTGCTCGTCGACGCGATCGACCAGGATGTCGAACAGCGCCTCGCGCATCTGGTCGCGCGCCTCGTTGTGCGGGGTTCCGGGCGCGACCGCGTCGAAGGCGTCGGCCCAGTCGTCGGCATCCAGCTCGATGTCGACCCACTCGGTCTCGACGGTCATGCCCTTCGCCGGCGGCCGCTCGTAGTGCGCGACGG
Source organism: Lysinimonas soli (assembly GCF_042655435.1). NCBI lineage: Bacteria > Bacillati > Actinomycetota > Actinomycetes > Micrococcales > Microbacteriaceae > Lysinimonas > Lysinimonas soli. The sequence continues at coordinate 977,566 of NZ_JBHSMG010000001.1, read as the reverse complement.
CAGCCTCGATCGCTCCCACCAGCTCCTTCGACGACTTCAGCCGGGCGACGCGGGCATCCGGCTCGGCGGCGGCTGTCGCCCCTTCGGCGACCAGGTCGCGCAGAGTGCAGATCTGCACGCTCTCCTCCCCCAGGCGGGGCAGAACCTCATCCACGTACGCGAGATAGGCGCGGCTGGGGCCGAGCACCAGGACGCCGCCGTGCTGGCGCGCGAGCCGCGGATCGGAGTACAGCAGATAGGCGGTGCGGTGCAGCGCGACCACGGTCTTGCCGGTCCCCGGGCCGCCGTCGACGACCAGGGCACCCCGGGATCCCGCACGGATGATCGCATCCTGGTCGGCTTGAATGGTGCCGAGCACGTCACGCATCCGCGCCGAGCGGCTGGCGCCGAGACTGGCGATGAAGGCGGACTGGTCGTCGAGCGCGACACGCGACTCGAGGCCGTCCGGGGTGAACACCTCGTCCCAGTAGTCCGTGATGCGGCCGCGAGTCCAGCGGTACCGCCGCCGACTCGCCAGGCCCATCGGGTGGGCGTGCGTCGCCGCGAAGAACGGCTCGGCGGCGGGCGAACGCCAGTCGATCAGCAGTCGCTCACCGTCAGCGTCGGTGAGGCCGAATCGTCCGATGTACACCGGGTGCGGGTCGTCGATGCCCACCGTGCGTCCCAGGCACAGATCCAGACCGTAGCGACGCAGCGCGCGCAGACGAGCGGTCAACCGATGGATCTCCAGATCGCGTTCCAGCGCCTGCTGGCCGGCGCGCCCCGGTGATCTGCGTTCGGCATCGAGGCGGACGGAGAGCTCGGCGATCGAGCGATCGAGGCTCTCCGCGATCGCGGCGAACCGCCGTTCGTCGTCGGCGATGAGAGCCTCGGCCCCCTTGGAAGCGAGTCGATCGGGAAGGTCGAAGGCAGTAGTGGTGGCGGTCACGGTCGACGATTCTCGAGCATGACCGGGGGCTTGCGGCAAGCCCCCCTGTCTTCTATAAATTGAAAGTGGAAAGGGATGCTCGGCTTCGATCCGCGGTGACGCATCCGGCCGATGGGCACGATCTGATCCGAGTGCAGGGCGCGCGGGTCAACAATCTCAAGAACGTCGACGTCGAGATCCCGAAGCGACGTCTGACCGCATTCACGGGCGTCTCCGGCTCGGGCAAGAGCTCCCTCGTGTTCGGCACGATCGCCGCGGAGTCGCAGCGGATGATCAACGAGACGTACAGCGCCTTCGTGCAGGGCTTCATGCCCACGCTCGACCGTCCCGACGTCGACGTGCTCGACGGGCTGACGACCGCGATCATCGTCGACCAGGAACGGATGGGCGCCAACGCGCGGTCCACCGTCGGAACCGCGACCGACGCCAACGCGCTGCTGCGCATCCTGTTCAGCCGTCTGGGACAGCCGCACATCGGCTCGCCGAACGCCTTCTCGTTCAACATCGCCACCAGCCGAACCAGCGGGGTTCGCACCACGGCGACCGGCGAACGAACCGTCATCGAGAACGAGACCTACCTCGGCGGCATGTGCCCGCGCTGCGAGGGCATGGGCAGCGTGACCGACATCGACCTGGCGCAGCTCTACGACGACCACAAGTCGCTCGCGCAGGGTGCCATCACGATCCCCGGCTACACGGCGGACGGCTGGGCGGTGCGGATCTACGCCGAGTCGGGGTTCCTCGATCCGGGCAAGCCGATCAAGAGCTACACGAAGCAGGAGCTCGCCGACTTCCTCCACAAGGAGCCGACCAAGGTCAGGATCAACGGAATCAACCTGACGTACGAGGGTCTGATCCCGAAGATCCAGAAGTCCATGCTGTCCAAGTCCGTGGACGCCCTGCAGCCGCACATCCGCGCGTTCGTCGAGCGGGCGGTGACGTTCAGCGTCTGCCCCGAATGCGGCGGAACCCGGCTCAACGAGAGCGCGCGATCCTCCCGGATCGCGGGGAACAGCATCGCCGACGCCTGCGCGATGCAGATCAGCGACCTGGCGGACTGGGTGCGAGGCCTCGACGAGCCGTCGGTCGCTCCCCTGGCCACGGCCCTGGCGCAGACCCTCGACTCCTTCGTCGAGATCGGGCTGGGCTACCTCTCGCTCGACCGGCCGTCGGGCACCCTGTCGGGTGGCGAGGCGCAGCGCACCAAGATGATCCGCCATCTCGGCTCCTCGCTCACCGACGTCACCTACGTCTTCGACGAGCCGACGATCGGACTGCACCCGCACGACATCCAGCGGATGAACGTGCTGCTGCTCCGGCTGCGCGACAAGGGCAACACCGTGCTGATGGTGGAGCACAAGCCCGAGGCGATCGCGATCGCCGACCACGTCGTCGACCTGGGCCCCGGTGCGGGCTCCGCAGGCGGAACGGTGACCTTCGAGGGCACGGTGGAGGGGCTGCGCTCGAGCGGGACCCTCACCGGCCGCCATCTGGGCGACCGGGCCCGGCTGAAGGATGCCGTGCGCACCCCCACGGGAACCCTCGAGGTGCGGGGCGCGCGCGAACACAACCTGCAGAACGTCGACGTCGACATCCCGCTCGGCGTGCTGACGGTCGTCACCGGGGTGGCCGGGTCGGGAAAGAGCTCATTGATCCACGGCTCGGTGTCGCGGCGGGACACGGTGGTGACCGTGGATCAGAGCGCCATCCGCGGCTCGCGGCGCAGCAGTCCGGCGACGTACACCGGCCTGCTCGACCCGATCCGCTCCGCGTTCGCCAAGGTCAACGGCGTGAAGGCATCGCTGTTCAGCGCGAACTCGGAGGGGGCGTGCCCCGTGTGCAACGGCGCGGGCCAGATCTTCACCGATCTCGGACCCATGGCGGGCGTCGCCACCACCTGCGAGGAGTGCGAGGGGACCGGATTCCAGGCTCCGGTTCTCGACTACCGGCTCGGAGCCCGCAACATCAGCGAGGTGCTCGCGATGCCGGTGGAGGAGGCCGAGACCTTCTTCGCGGCAGGCGACGCCAAGGTTCCCGCCGCGCACGCGATCCTGCAGCGCCTCGCCGATGTCGGGCTCGGCTACCTCACCATCGGCCAGCCGCTGACCACCCTCTCCGGTGGCGAGCGGCAGCGCCTGAAGCTCGCCACCCACCTCGGGGAGAAGGGCGTCGTCTATGTGCTCGACGAACCGACCTCGGGCCTGCACCTGGCCGATGTCGACAAGCTGCTCGCGCTGCTCGATCGGCTGATCGAGTCCGGCAAGTCGGTCATCGTCATCGAGCATCACCAGGCCGTGATGGCGCACGCGGACTGGATCATCGACCTCGGTCCCGGCGCCGGGCACGACGGCGGCCGAGTCGTCTTCGAGGGAACCCCCGCTCAGCTGGTGGCCGCAAGGTCCACCCTCACCGGCGAGCACCTGGCAGCGTACGTCGGCGGCTGACCGTCAGGGCAGCGTGGCTGCGACCGCGCTGATCTCGATCAGGGCGCCCGGAACGCCGAGCCCCACGACGCGAGCGGCCGTGACCAAGGGGGGTGCGCCGGGCCCCGCCAGCTGCGGAGCGATGGCACCGTAGGCGGCGCCGATGTCGGCGTCGCCGGCGATCAGTACCGACCACTGGATGACATCGCCGAGCGTCGCCCCGGCCGCCTCGAGTGCGATGCGCGCGTTGTCGAGCGCGCGGCGCGCCTGCTCCGCGACATCCGTCGACACCACGGCCCCGTCGACGCCGACGCCGTTCTGGCCGCCGACGTAGATCGTGGTCGCGCCGGGCGGCACCACCGCGACGTGGCTGAAGGCGGGGCTGACCACCAGACCGGCGGGCTGAATGCGTGTGATCTGCATGACATCCATCGTGGCAGCGGCCTCCGACGATCGGCAGGCTCACTCCGATTGCGCGCCCGCCGCGAGTGCCTTGCGCTCCAGCACGCCGCGCTCGGCGGCATTCCCGCACGACTCGGCGGCGCGCAGGTATTCGTCGTGGGCTTCCGCGTGACGACCGAGACGGTCCAGCAGTCCCGCTCGCACGGCCGGAAGCAGATGCGAGCCCTTCAGCTCGTCGCGCGCGATCATCTCGTCGACCAGCCGAAGTCCGGACGCCGGACCCGAGGCCATCGCCACGGCGACAGCCTGATTCAGTTCGACGATCGGCGACGGCGAGACCCGACCGAGGGCTTCGTAGAGCACGACGATCCGGTCCCAATCCGTCTCGTCAACCGAACTCGCGAGCGCGTGGCATTCGGCGATGGCCGCCTGCAGGCCGTAGGGTCCGAGCCCTCGCCCGAATGCCAGCTGTCGCGCCAGTGCTGCCCGCCCGCGCCGGATCGCGGAACGATCCCAGCGGCCGCGGTCCTGATCCTCCAGGAGCACGGGTTCGCCGTCGAGCGCGATGCGGGCGGGAAACCGCGCCGCCGTCAGTTCCAGCAGGGCGAGCAGGCCGAACACCTCCGGCTCGGGGGCCAACCGCGCCAGTACGCGGACGAGCCGTCGAGCCTCCTGCGCGAGATCGGTTCGCATCCACGTCTCACCGCGGGACGCCGATGACCCCTCGGTGAAGATCAGATAGATGACGCTCAACACCGAACCGAGGCGTTTCCTGCGTTCGTTCGAATCGGGCACGCCGAACGGGATGCCGGCCGCCGCCAAGGTCTTCTTGGCCCGGGTGATGCGCGCCTGCACGGTTGCGACCGGAATGAGGAACGCGGCCGCGATCTCGTCGCTCGTGAGGCCGCCGACCACCCGGAGCGTGAGGGCGATCCGGCCCTCGTTCGACAGCACGGGGTGGCAGGCGGTGAACATCAGACCGAGCACGTCGTCATCGAGGGCCTCGGGATCGAAGAGGGCGTCGGCCCCGGGAGCCGTCTCGACGAGGTCCCGCGCGAGCGTCGCGTAGCGTTCGTCGGCAGCGGCGCGGCGCCGGAACACGTCGATCGCCCGGCGCCTGCCGACCGTCAGCAGCCACGCCGTCGGATCGTCGGGCACACCTGCGGTCTGCCATGCCACGAGCGCCTCGGCCAGAGCCTCCTGCGCGAGATCTTCCGCCAGGCTGAAGTCGCGCGTGTAGCGGGCGAGAGCGCCGACGATCCGGGCGGATTCGATGCGCCACACCGCCTCGACCGCGCGGCGCGCCGTGGCGGCAGGCACCACGACGCGCCGCGGCTCGGTCACAGCTGGCCGGTCTCCTCGCGCCACGCGCGCTCCTTCTTGATCCACTCGTTGTCCTGCGGGAACTCGTCGATGGTCGGGATGCGGCGGATCTCGATCTTCGTGCCCTCCGCGCTCGGCGCGCGCTTGGCCCATTCCACGGCCTCCTCCTTCGAGGCGACGTCGACCACGTAGAAGCCGTTGAACAGCTCCTTGGTCTCTCCGTACGGCCCGTCGGTGACGACCGGGGCCTCGCCGGTGAAGTCGACGACCACGCCCTGCGAGGCATCATCCAGCCCCTCGGCGGCGAGAAGGACGCCGGCACGGATGAGTTCGTCGTTGAATCGGCCGACCTTCTCGAGCATCTCGCCGAAGTCGGTGTTCGCCATCTTCGCGTTGGCCTCGTCGGTCGAGCGCCAGATCAACATGTATTTCGCCACGGTGTTCTCCTTCATCGGGGAGGGTGCTCTGTCGACCCTCTCATCCCAAGGTCGAATGGGAGAGTCCCGGATCGACACGGAACGCGCCGAACCTCGTGAAATTGCGCCACGGGCGAGTGTGGCAGAGTGATCGCACATGCAGCCCGTGCGTCGCCTTCTCGATGCGGAAAACGCTCCGCGTACCGCTCACGTTCTCGTGCTCGTGCTGGGCTTCGTGACCTTCGCGCTCGTGGCGAGTCGCAGCTGGTTCTTCTACGACGACTGGTACTTCCTCACCTCGAACCCCGACATCGTGTGGGCACCCCACGTCGGTCACTGGAGCACGGTGCCGGCTCTGGTGTTCCTCGCGATCCGATCGCTGTTCGGCATGGACCACTACCTGCCGTTCGCGATCCCGGCGATCCTCGTTCACCTCGGAGCCGTCCACCTGGTCTGGAGGATCGCTCTCCGCGCGAAGGTACGGCCCTGGCTCGCGACGGCGTTCTCCGTGCTCCTGACCTTCCTGGGGGCCGGTGCCGAGGCCCTGGCCTGGGCCGTTCAGATCGGATTCGTCGGAGCCCTCACCGGCATGCTCGCCGTCATCCTGCTGCTCGACCATCCTCGACTCACGGTCTGGCGCGGGGTCGCGGCCGGGGCGCTGACACTGCTGTCACTGGCCAGTTCGGGTGTCGCCATCCCCTTCATCCTGGTCGCTGTCACGCTCGCCTGGATCCGGTTCGGGGTACTGCGCACGGCAGCGATCTTCGTCGTCCCTGCCTCCGCGTACGCCGTCTGGTTCGTCCTTCAGGGTCGCGGCGCCCCCTCATCAGGTGGTGCGCGGGGACTCAACCAGCTCCTCACCGTCCCCCAGTTCGCCGTGTCGATGCTGACGGACGGCTTGGGGCGCATGTTCCCGCTGGTGATGCTCGGCGGTCTGCTCTTCGCCGCGCTGGGCGTCTGGTGGGTCTTCAGCATCGGCCGGGTGGAGAAGACCGCTCTGCTGCCCTTCCTGCTGTTTCTGGCCGCTCCCGTGTTCGCCCTTCTCACGGGATATGCCCGCGTCGGCAACGGCCTCGGCACCGCGACCTCGTCGCGCTACGTCTATGTCGTGGTGATCGCCATCACTCCACTGATGGCGCTGGGGTTCGATCGGCTCGTTCGAACCCGACCGATTGCGCCTGCGGTGGCGATCGTGCTCGTCGTTGCGGCGTGGAACATGGGAGGAACGGCGTTGGCGTTGATCGAGCGCGTCCATCGAGTGGACAGCACGCGGGTCGAGCTCGCCGAGACCGCGAGGCTAGTGCGCGCGAACCCCTCCTGCCTCCGCCCCGACGACCGTCCGTCCCCGCAGTGGGCACCCGACGTGACCGTCAGGGACTTGCAGTACTGGGTGAAGCAGGGGTGGTATCACCCCGCGTCCGTCCCTGCCTCAGCCCGGACGTGCGATCAGAGCCCGGCTCAGTAGCGGCCGATCCTCAATCGGTTCCCGAGTCGAAGGCCGAGCCCTCGTTGGCCGCGTCGGTGGCGCGCTCGAGCGTCTCGGCGACGGGATCGACGCCCGCGGCGGCATCCAGGATCTCGCCCGCGGCACCCGATTCCAGGCGGCCCAGCAGCTCGGCGGTCGCTCCCCCGATCAGACCGGATGCCGCGTACTGCTCCAGCCGCGCCCGCGAATCGGCGATATCGAGGTTGCGCATCGTGAGCTGCCCGATCCGGTCATCCGGACCGAAGGCGGCATCCCCGACGCGCTCCATCGAGAGCTTGTCGGGGTGGTAGCTGAGCAGCGGCCCCGTCGTGTCGAGGATCGTGTAGTCGTCACCGCGACGCAGGCGCAGGGTCACCTCGCCCGTCACCGCCGACCCGACCCAACGCTGGATCGACTCGCGCAGCATGAGCGACTGCGGGTCGAGCCAACGTCCCTCGTACATGAGTCGGCCGAGGCGGCGGCCCTCGGCGTGATAGTTGGCGAGGGTGTCCTCGTTGTGGATCGCGTTCAGCAGTCGCTCATAGGCGATGTGGAGCAGCGCCATGCCCGGCGCCTCGTAGATGCCGCGGCTCTTGGCCTCGATGATGCGGTTCTCGATCTGATCCGAGACCCCGAGTCCGTGCCGGCCTCCGATCGCGTTCGCCTCGAGCACCAGCGCGACGGCATCCGCGAACTCGGTTCCGTTGATCGCGACGGGACGGCCCGCCTCGAAGCGCACCGAGACCTCCTCGGTGACGACCTCGACGTCCTCGCGCCAGGCCGCGACGCCCATGATCGGCTCGACGAGGTCGAGACTCGAACTCAGTTCTTCGAGCAGCTTCGCCTCGTGGGTGGCCCCCCAGATGTTCGCATCCGTGCTGTACGCCTTCTCTGTCGAGTCGCGGTACGGGAATCCGCGCGCGACCAGCCATTCGCTCATCTCGGTGCGTCCGCCGAGCTCTCCCACGAACTCGGTGTCGAGCCACGGCTTGTAGATGCGCAGCCGCGGGTTGGCCAGCAGGCCGTAACGGTAGAAACGCTCGATGTCGTTGCCCTTGTAGGTGGACCCGTCGCCCCAGATGTCGACGCCGTCCTCCTTCATGGCGCGCACGAGCATCGTGCCCGTGACCGCGCGGCCGAGAGGAGTCGTGTTGAAGTAGGTCTTGCCCCCCGAACGGATGTGGAACGCGCCGCACTGCAAGGCGACGAGACCCTCCTCGACGAGGGCGCCGCGCGCATCCACCAGGCGGGCGATCTCGGCGCCGTACTCCGTGGCGCGCCCGGGAACCGAGGCGATGTCGGGCTCGTCGTACTGGCCGATGTCGGCGGTGTAGGTGCAGGGCAGCGCGCCCTTCTCGCGCATCCAGGCAACCGCACAGGAGGTGTCGAGTCCTCCCGAGAATGCGATGCCGACGCGCTCGCCGACGGGGAGCCTGCTCAGAACCTTGGACATGCCGACAAGCCTATGGGGAGCGAGGATGCCGCTCAGACGGCGACCGACATCCGCGCCGTACCCGGTGCCGACGCGCGTCGGCCCTCAGGCGTCGGGAAGCGTGGCGGTGTGCTCCATGGCGCGATCGAGCCACTCCCGCAGCGGCTTCTTCGTGCGCACGAGGTCGGCGTCGACGAGGAACCAGTTCTTGCTCTCGCGCCCGCCCATCATCATCCGGCGGACGCTCGGCGCCTCGCCGGTCCTGGCCTGCCCCGCCTCGGCCTTGGCGAATCGCACGAAGGCGCCGCCCTCCTTGCCCAGACGCACCAGCAGCGCTCCCCCGACCTCACCGCAGACCAGGTTCCCGCGGATCAGGAAGCCCGTCCCGCCGACGATCTGCTTCTCGGTGAAGCCGGCGGCGGCATCCATCGTCTCCAGCTGAGCCCGCACGCGATCGAGCAGCTTGGTGGTCGGCATGCGCCCAGTATGGACCGTCTCGGCGCGAGAACCGCAGACTAGGGTGAGGCCGACCGGCGATGAAGCGGGAGGAGCGGCACGATGACGCAGGCATTCGCGCGGCGCACGCAGACCGAGATCTTCCGGGCGGGCGCGTCGGGAACGGCGCCGCGGATCCCGACCCGGTGGCCTTCGCTGCTCGCCGCCGCCGAACGCGCGATGTCGCCCGAGGCCTGGGCGTATGTCCACGGGTCGAGCGGCCTGGAATCCACGGCCGACGCCAATGCCGAGGCCTTCGCCCGCTGGCGCATCGTGCCGCGGGTGCTGCGGGACGTCTCGGACCGCGAGCTCGGGGTGACGCTGTTCGGTCACCGCTACCCCACTCCCCTGCTGGCGTCCCCCGTCGGTGTGCTCGAGCTGGTCGACCGGGATGCCGATCTCGCGATCGCGCGCGCCGCCGCGTCGTGGGGTGTGCCCGTCATCCTGTCCAATCAGGCGTCGATCCCGATGGAGCGCGTGGCGGCCGAGGGCGGCGGCGGCCCGCGCTGGTTCCAGCTCTACTGGAGCAGTTCGGACGAACTCGTCGCGAGCCTCGTCGCGCGCGCCGAGGGCATCGGCGTCGATGCCCTCGTGGTCACCCTCGACACCCAGCTGCTGGGATGGCGGCCCCGCGACCTCGACCAGGCCTACCTGCCGTTCATCCACGGAATGGGCATCGCGCAGTACACGAGCGACCCGGTGTTCCGACGTCTGGTGGCCGAACGGATGGCGGCTGCACCCGCTCCCGGCGCGCCGCGGCCGCGGGTGACCCCTGCCGCCCTCCGCACCCTGATCGGCATGACCCGCCGCTACCCCGGTCGCTTCGCGGCCAACCTCCGCTCCGGCGAACCACGCGTCGCCGTCGAGACCTTCCTCGATGTCTTCTCCCGCTCCGACCTCAACTGGGAGGATCTGCCCGCACTCCGGTCCCTCACCTCGCTGCCGATCGTGCTGAAGGGCATCCAGCACCCGGATGACGCGCGACGCGCTCTCGACGCCGGCATGGACGGCCTGATCGTCTCCAATCACGCGGGACGTCAACTGGATGGCGCGATCGCCTCCCTCGACGCCCTCCCCGGTGTCGTCGCGGCCGTCGACGGTCGAGCGCCGGTGTTGTTCGACAGCGGCGTGCGCGGGGGTGCCGACGTGTTCCGCGCCATGGCCCTCGGCGCCGCCGCGGTGTGCGTCGGACGCCCCTGGGTCTACGGCATGTCGATCGCCGGCGAGGGCGGGGCCCGCGAGGCCCTGCGCAACCTCATCGCCGAGTTCGATCTGACCCTCGCCCTGAGCGGGCACCGTTCGGTCGCCGAGCTGAGCAGCGACGCACTCGTGCGCGACTGAGTTCGCGGCGGATCCCGGGTACCGGCACCGAGTGTTCACGGGCGCCGCCGGGGCCGGGATGGGAGGATTGACGGGCCATGACATCCCGAACCGCCGTCCGTCAGCTCGCCGAGCGTCCGCACGCCGACGTCCTGATCCTGGGCGGAGGGATCAACGGCATCGCCACCTTCCGGGAGCTCGCCCTGCAAGGCGTCGATGTGGCCCTGGTCGAGCGCGACGACTTCGTCTCGGGAGCCTCGTCCGCGTCGTCGCACATGGTGCACGGCGGGGTGCGGTACCTCGAGAACGGCGAGTTCCGGCTGGTCAAGGAGGCGGTGCAGGAGCGCAACCGGCTGCTCGGCAACGCGCCGCACTACGTCCGGCCGCTCGAGACCACCATTCCGATCTTCCGCACCTTCTCGGGCATCCTCGCCGCGCCCCTGCGCTTCTTCACGCATCGACAGCGCAGCACCGTCGAGCGCGGCGCGCTGCTGATCAAGGTCGGTCTCGTCATCTACGACTCGTTCTCGCGACAGCGCGGATCCGTGCCCCGGCACCGCTTCGTCGGGCGCAAGAAGTCGCTGGCGGCGCTGCCGCATCTCAACCCCTCGGTCAAATACACGGCGACCTACTTCGACGCGTCGATGCACAATCCAGAACGACTCGCCCTCGACGTGCTGCTCGACGGCGTCGCCACGGGCCACGGCCGCGCGGCCAACTACACCGAGGTCGTGGGCAGGCGGGACGGCGCGATCCTCCTGCGCGACCGACAGACCGATGAGGTCGTGACGATGACCGCGAAGATCATCGTCAACACCACGGGGCCGTGGACCGACCTGACCAACGACGCCCTCGGAGTGCCCACGCGCTACATGGGCGGCACGAAGGGCTCGCACATCGTGCTCGATCACCCCGAGCTGCTCGAGGCGACGAGGGGGCGCGAGTTGTTCTTCGAGAACGACGACGGGCGCATCGTGCTGATCTACCCGCTCAAGGGGCGCGTGATGGTCGGCACGACCGATATCGACGCGGACCCTCGCGAGCCCGTGGTCTGCACCGAGGAGGAGGTCGACTACTTCTTCGGCCTGGTGCACCACGTGCTTCCGCAGATCCGGCTCGACCGCTCGCAGATCGTCTACCGCTTCGCGGGCATCCGCCCGCTTCCTCGCCACGACGACGAATCGCCGGGCTTCGTCTCCCGGGACTACCGCATCGAGCCGACCCGCCTGCCCGATGACGGATGGCTGCTCAGCCTCGTCGGCGGCAAGTGGACGACTTTCCGCGCGCTCGGCGAGCACATGGCCGATGAGGTGCTGAGCCGTCTCGGAGTCGAGCGCTCGGTCACCACCGAGAACCTCGCGATCGGCGGAGGCCGCGGATTCCCGCGGACCGCGGATGCGCGCGCCGCCTGGATCGCCGAGCACTCGGCAACGGTCGGCGCCGACCGAGCCGAACTCCTGCTGGAGCGATACGGCACGCGGGCGGCCGAGATCATCGGCTCCTTGACGGCGGAGGATGCGCCCCTGACGCAGTTGCCGGGATATTCGCGCGACGAGGTGCGCTGCCTCGTCGTTCAGGAAGGCGTCGTCCATCTCGCCGACCTGGTCTACCGACGCACGAGCCTGGCCTTCACAGGAATGCTCAGCGTGCCGCTCCTGGCCGAGTTCGCGGAACTCGCCGGCGGCGAGCTCGGCTGGAACGCAGCTCGCCAGGTGGAGGAGGTCGCCTCGCTGATCACCGACCTGGCCGAACGGCACCAGGTGCTGCTGGTCGCCGACCCGGCATCCAGCGTTCGCTAGCCTCGGCAGCATGGCCGAGTACGTTCTCGCGATCGATCAAGGCACCACCAGCTCTCGCGCGATCCTGTTCGATCACGACGGGCTCGTCGTGTCGTCGGGGCAGCTCGAGCACCGCCAGATCCTTCCGCGACCCGGGTGGGTCGAGCACGACCCGCTCGAGATCTGGCGAAACGTGCGCGAGGTCATCGGGCAGGCGCTCTCCAAGGCCGACGTGACACGCCACGACATCGCCGCCGTCGGGATCACCAATCAGCGCGAGACCACGGTGGTCTGGAACAGGTCGACGGGCGAACCGGTGTACAACGCGATCGTCTGGCAGGACACCCGCACCCAGCCGATCGTCGATCGTCTCGCGAAGGATGGCGGCATCGAGCGGTTCTCACTCAGGGTCGGATTGCCGCTGGCCACCTACTTCGCCGGCACCAAGCTCGTCTGGATCCTCGAGAACGTCGAAGGGGCCCGAGCGGCGGCCGAGGCGGGCGAACTGCTGTTCGGAACCATCGACACCTGGGTGCTGTGGAACCTGACGGGCGGCCCGGACGGCGGCGTGCACGCCACGGACGTCACGAACGCCAGCCGCACCCTCTTCATGGACCTCGAGACCTGTCGCTGGGACGACGAGATCCTCTCCACGTTCGACGTTCCCCGATCGATGCTGCCCGAGATCCGAAGCTCATCCGAGGTGTACGGAGTGGTCGAGGATTCGAGCCTGCTCCGACGGGTGCCGGTCGCAGGCATCCTCGGAGACCAGCAGGCCGCGACCTTCGGTCAGGCCGCCTTCGACGCCGGCGAGTCGAAGAACACCTACGGAACCGGCAACTTCCTGATCTTCAACACGGGCGAGCGGATCGTGCACTCCACGAACGGCCTCCTGACGACCGTCGGCTACCGCCTCGGCGACGCGGCGCCGCACTACGCGCTCGAGGGATCGATCGCCGTCACGGGGTCGCTCGTGCAGTGGCTGCGCGACAATCTCGGCCTCATCGCGACGGCGGCCGAGATCGAGACGCTCGCCGCGACGGTCGCCGACAACGGCGGCGTGTACTTCGTTCCCGCGTTCTCGGGCCTGTTCGCTCCGCACTGGCGACCGGATGCCCGGGGCGTCATCGTGGGCCTCACCGGTTTCGTCAACCGGGGCCATCTCGCTCGCGCCGCCCTCGAGGCGACGGCCTTCCAGACCGCGGAGGTGATCGAGGCCGTCAACGCCGACTCGGGCGTCGCGCTCGCCGAGCTCAAGGTCGACGGCGGAATGGTCGCCAATGCCACCCTCATGCAGTTCCAGGCCGACGTCCTCGGGGTGCCGGTCGTTCGTCCCGTGGTCACCGAGACGACCGCGCTCGGGGCCGCCTACGCTGCTGGACTCGCCGTGGGTTTCTGGAGCAGTCTCGGCGAGCTCTCGGCCAACTGGCACGAAGACACCCGATGGCTTCCCCGGATCGACGCGGCCGAGCGCTCTCGCCAACTGCGCCTCTGGAAGAAGGCGGTCACCCGCAGCTACGACTGGGTCGACGACGATGTGAGGTGAGCGGTTCTCGACCCACCGTCGCTAACGCCGCGTCGCGGCCACCCAGGCGTCGAGTTTCTCCGACGCGGCGCCCGAGTCGATCGTCTCCGCTGCGACGGCGATCTTGTCGCGGAAGCGCGAGCGGATGTCCTCCTCGCTGCGCGCGTGGTCGTGGGCGAGCTCCCACGAGACCAACCCCGCGGCCGTGTTGAGCAGCACGATGTCGCGCACGGCACCTTTCTCTCCCGCGAACACCCGGCGCGCGATGTCGGCGTTGTGCGCAGGGTCTCCCCCGCGGAGGTCGTCGATCGTGGCACGCGCGAGGCCGAGATCCGCCGGGTCGAGGTCGTGCTCGGTCACCGAGCCGCGTGACACCTGCCAGAGGCGGCTGTGACCCGTGGTCGACAGCTCGTCGAGCCCATCGTCGCCGCGGAACACCAGAGCCGTGGCCCCGCGGGTCTGAAAGACCCCGACGAACAGCGGGACCTTGTCGAGGCTCGCGACGCCGACCGCCGACGCCTCGGGCCTGGCCGGGTTGCACAGGGGCCCGAGGAAGTTGAAGACGGTCGGAACGCCCAGCTCGGCCCGAGTCGGCCCGGCGTTCTTGAACCCCGGGTGGAAGAGGGCCGCGAAGGCGAAGGTGATGCCCACCTCGTCGAGCACGGCAGCGACCCGCTCGGCGGGCAGGGCGAGGTCGATTCCGAGTTCCGCGAGCACGTCGGAGGAGCCCGCCGCCGACGACGCCGCCCGGTTGCCGTGCTTGACGACCCGCGCGCCGGCGGCCGCGGCGACGATCGACGACATGGTCGAGACGTTGACGGTTCCGAACCGGTCGCCGCCCGTGCCCACGATGTCGAGCGCCATCGGATCGACGGTCAGTGGCCGCGCGTTCGCGAGCACCGCATCCCGGAACCCGACGATCTCATCGACGGTCTCGCCCTTTGCCCGCAGGGCGAGGAGGAATCCGCCCAGCTGCGACGGAGTCGCGCGGCCGGCCATGACCTCCTCCATCGCCCAGGAGGCCTCCGAGATCGACAGATCACCTCCCGCGAGCAGTTGCGTCAGGATCGCGGGCCAGCTCAGTTCGGTCGACATGGGCTCGATCGTAGCGACCCGCCCGGATGGGAATCAGCGGGGCGCGATTTCGACCATAATGGGATCGTGACCTCCACCTCCATTAGCAGCGGTCCTGGCACTGCGGTCATTAATCGGCCCAACGTCGTTCAGGTCGGCGTCATCGTCTGGCTCGGCAGCGAGGTCATGTTCTTCGCGGGCCTGTTCGCGGTGTACTTCACCCTCCGGTCCACCTCGCCGGGGCTGTGGGTCGAGCAGTCCGCTCACCTGAACGTGCCCTATGCGTTGGTCAACACTCTCGTGCTCGTGTCGTCGTCGTTCACCTGCCAGTGGGGTGTCTTCGCGGCCGAGCGCCTGCAGCGCCACCGCACCGGCACGCTCCTCCAGTTCTGGAAGTGGGGCGTCGTCGAGTGGTTCTACCTGACGTTCGCGCTCGGCGCCGTGTTCGTCACCGGCCAGATCTACGAGTACGCGACCCTCGTCAGCGAGCACGTCGGGTTCTCGACCGACTCCTACGGCTCGGCGTTCTACCTCACGACCGGCTTCCACGCCATGCACGTCACGGGCGGCCTCATCGCCTTCCTGCTCCTCATCGGTCGCATCTTCGCCGTCAAGACCTTCACCCACAAGGAGGCGACGACCGCGATCGTCGTCTCGTACTACTGGCACTTCGTCGACGTGGTCTGGATCGGCCTGTTCCTCGTCATCTACGTGCTGCGATAGCTGCAACTCGACTCGCAACCCGCAACACCTGGCACCCAGAACGGATCAATCCCCGCACATGGCGACTCCCGCATCACCCTCACCCCGCAAGACTCGTGCCACGGGACGTCGCTCGCCGCTCGCCTCCGTCTCGCTGCTGGTGATCGGACTCCTGGCCACCGGGGGCGCCTACGCCGCCTTCACCACGAGCGCGACCGCTGAGACCCAGTCTCAGACCACCTCCCTGGTGGCCGACGGCCAGAAGCTGTTCGCCGCGAACTGCGCGAGCTGCCACGGACTGAATGCCCAGGGATCGGGCGTCGCGCCCAGCCTGGTCGGAGTCGGTGCCGCATCCGTCGACTTCCAGGTCGGCACCGGCCGCATGCCCGCCGCGGCATCGGGCCCGCAGGCCGAGCAGAAGCCGGTGCAGTTCACCGACTCACAGATCGCGGCGCTCGCGAGCTATGTCGCCTCGCTGGGCCCCGGCCCCGCGATTCCGGCCTCCGACTACCTCCAGGGCAACGGGGATGTCGCCTCCGGCGCCGAACTGTTCCGCATCAACTGCGCCATGTGCCACAACGTGGCCGGCGCGGGCGGAGCCCTCACCGAGGGCAAGTACGCCCCGTCGCTCTCCGGCGTCTCGGCCAAGCACATCTACGAGGCCATGGTCACCGGCCCGCAGAACATGCCGGTGTTCAACGACCTGAACATCACGCCGGCCGACAAGGCCAACATCATCAGCTACCTCAAGTACCTCGACAAGCACCCGTCGCCGGGTGGCCTCGACCTCGGCAACCTGGGTCCGGTTTCCGAGGGCTTGTTCGTCTGGATCTTCGCCCTCGGCTCGGTGGTCGCGATCACCGTCTGGCTGACCGCGAAGTCCAACTGACCTCACGCCCGATCGCCGTGCGCGGCGACGCAACGCACCATCTGAAGGGAAAGCAATGGCAGACAAGGGCGCCGATCACGGCACCGATGTCGAGAAGTACGACGCGAGCGTCTCTCCCGGCACCGCCGTCGTGACGTCGGACCGGGTCGAGAACCCCGGATTCCCGCCCTTCCGGCCGCGCGTCTCCGATCTCGACCCGAAGAAGGCCAAGGGCAACGAGCGCCGTGTCGCCCTGATGTTCTTCGCCTCCATCATCGGAAGCGTCTTCGCGATCGCCGCGTACATCATCTTCCCGATCGTGCCGGGCGACACCGGATCGGTGCGCACCAACACCTTCCTGCTCGGCCTGGGCCTCGCGCTCGGCCTGTTCGGCATCGGCTTCGGCGCCGTTCACTGGTCGAAGTCGCTCATGGAGGGCCACGACCTCGTCGAGTACCGGCACGGCACACGCGGCTCCGACGCGACGCGGGCCAAGGCCATCGAGGTGTTCCACCTCGGCAACAAGGAGTCGGGCTTCACCCGCCGCAAGCTGATCCGCAACTCGCTCATCGGCGCGCTCGTGCTCTTCCCACTGCCCGGCATCGTGGTCTTCCGCGATCTGGCGCCGGCCGCGGACCCCAACGATCTGCTGAAGCACACGATGTGGAAGAAGGGCACCCGGCTCACGAAGGACCCGAGCGGGACCCCGATCAAAGCATCCGAGGTCACCCTGGGTTCCGTGTTCCACGTCATCCCCGACGGCCTCAACGAACTCGAAGACAAGCTCGAGCAGAAGGCCAAGGCCGCCGTGCTGCTCATGCGGCTCAAGCCCGAAGACCTTCACGTCTCGAAGGGCCGCGAGAGCTGGAACTACCAGGGCATCGTCGCCTACTCCAAGATCTGCACGCACGTCGGATGCCCGGTCGCTCTCTACGAGCAGCAGACCCACCACCTGCTGTGCCCCTGCCACCAGTCGCAGTTCGACATCACGCGCGAGGCCGAGGTCATCTTCGGCCCGGCGAAGCGTCCGTTGCCGCAGCTGCCCATCACCATCGACTCCGAGGGCTACCTGATCGCGCAGAGCGACTTCCACGAGCCCGTCGGCCCGAGCTTCTGGGAGCGGGAACATTGACCGTCGACACCACAGCCACCGCCGCGGCCCCGGCCACGACCGAGAGCGAGCTCCCCCCGGGCAACGGGATGAAGTTCACCAACTGGGCGGCGAACTACATCGACGAGCGCACGAGCATGTCGGGCCTCGTCAAGGAGCTCGGCCGCAAGATCTTCCCGGACCACTGGTCGTTCATGCTCGGCGAAGTCGCGCTGTACAGCTTCATCGTGATTCTGCTCAGCGGCACGTTCCTGACGTTCTTCTTCCAGCCGTCGATGGCGGTCGTCACCTACGACGGCTCCTATGCGCCGCTCAAGGGCATCCAGATGTCGGCGGCGATGTCGTCGACCCTCAACATCAGCTTCGACATCCGTGGCGGGCTGCTGCTGCGTCAGGTGCATCACTGGGCGGCACTGCTCTTCGTGGCGTCCATCGGGCTGCACATGCTGCGCATCTACTTCACCGGAGCGTTCCGCAAGCCGCGTGAGATCAACTGGCTCATCGGCTTCACGCTCTTCGTGCTCGCGCTCGCCGAGGGCTTCACGGGCTACTCGCTCCCCGACGACCTGCTCTCGGGCAACGGCCTTCGCATCATCGACGGCATGGTGAAGGGCATCCCGGTCGTCGGCACCTGGATCTCGTACCTGCTGTTCGGCGGCGAGTTCCCCGGCGAGGCGATCGTCGGCCGGCTGTACAGCCTGCACATCCTGCTGCTGCCGGCCATCCTGGTGGCCGCACTCGGCGTGCACATGGTGCTGCTGATCGTCAACAAGCACACCCAGTTCGCCGGCCCCGGCCGCACCGAGGGCAACGTGGTCGGCGTGCCGATCATGCCCGTGTTCGCGGCGAAGGCGGGTGGCTTCTTCTTCATCATCTTCGGCGTGATCATGCTGACCGCCTCATTCGTGACGATCAACCCGATCTGGACCTACGGGCCGTACGACCCCTCCCCGGTGTCCGCGGGAACCCAGCCGGACTGGTATATCGGATTCGCCGACGGCGCCCTGCGACTGATCCCGCCGGGCTGGGAGTTCATGATCGGGCCGTACACGGTCTCGATGAACATCATCATCCCGATTCTCGTGCTCGTTGTGTTCCTCGTGGTCGTCGCGATCTACCCGTTCATCGAGGCGTGGGTGACCGGCGATCAGCGCGAGCATCACATGGCCGACCGGCCGCGCAATGCGGCGACCCGCACCGCGATCGGCGCCGCCGGCGTGACCTTCTACGCAGCCCTGTGGGCGGCAGCCAGCTCCGACCTGATCGCCACGCACTTCGGGCTCACCATCGAGGGCGTCATCCACGCCGTCCAGGCCATGGCGATCCTCGGGCCGTTCATCGCCTACTTCGTCACGAAGCGCATCTGCATCGCCCTGCAGAAGAAGGATCGCGAGATCGCCCTGCACGGCTTCGAGTCCGGACGGATCGTCCGCCTCCCCGGTGGAGAGTACGTCGAGGTGCACGAGCAGTTGTCCGACTACGAGCGCTGGACGCTCGTCAGCTTCGACGACTACCAGCCGCTCATGCTCCGTCCCAACAAGGACGGCGTGATCACGCTGCGGGCCCGGCTGCGGGCGCGGATGTCGTCATGGTTCTTCCAGGACCGCATCGCCCCGGTCACCCGCGCCGAGATCGAACAGTCGCATCACGGAGGCCACTGACCCGCTTGTCACGACGAAACGCCCGGTCGACCCGGGCGTTTCGTCGTTAACGGGGGTCGCTGCTCGAGTTGCTGACGATCGCGGACGAACCAGACGTCGGGACCGCGGTTGGCTTCGCGGAACACTCCGGCAGAGCGTCGCTCGCCGCGAGCTGCCCGGTGATGTCACCGAGAAGTCCGGATCCGGCCGCTCGACGGGCATCACGACGGACTCGGTGCGAGGACTCGCTGGATCAGTTCCCGCGCGTCGTCTCGGTGCCCCGCGCCACTCCGCTCGTACCGCAGACGAGGGTGGGACGTCCGGCGCAATCGAGACCACGGCGGACGACGGCATGCGCCCAGCCTAGGAGGCCGCGCGGGGTCGACGTGAATGTGACGGAACCGACTACGACGACGTCGGGAAGAAGCGGCGCATGTATTCGGCGCTCTCGTGGAAACCGAGACGATCGTAGAAGCCGCCGGCACGCCGGCTGGCCACCGTCAGCTGAGTGACACCGCGTCGTTCGCATTCGGCCTCGACCGCGCGCACCAACTGGGTGCCCACGTCGAGACCACGAGCGGCCGCGTCGACGACGAGCTCCTGGAGCTGTGCGGAGGGACCGTTCGTCGCCAGCAACGGAACGATCGTCGTGAGGGCGTAGCCTTGCAGGACGCCGTCGTCGCCCTGCGAGACATACAGCAACACGCTGGGGTGCTGCCCCGCGAAGTAAGCGGCGATCGTCGTGTCGAAGGCCGCACGGATCGGCGGAAACGAGTGACCCAGCTGACCGACCAGGGCGAAGAGCCCGTCCTCGTCACCGGCGCGTGCTTCGCGGATCATCGCGTCGTCGAGACTCAGCGGGCGAAGTTGCCGCGGTAGTACTCGTAGTACCACCCGAGCAGGGCCACGATGACGATCGGCGCACCGAGGAAGGTGATCCAGACGCCGACCGCGAGGCCCAGGAACATCAGCGCCAGCGCGAACGACAGCAGGAACGGCCACCAGCTCCACGGGCTGAAATGCCCCATCTCCGGGTCGCCGTCGTCGATGTTCGCGTCGTTCAGGTCAGCGGGGATCTCGCCCCCCTGGCCTGCATGGGTGCGACCGAGATAGAAGGCCATGAAGAAGGAGAAGACTCCCGACAGGCCCATCGCGATGGCGCCGACCCACTCGACCTTCGCGAACTCCGAGAAGAACAGCGACCAGAGGATGTAGGTGAGATCGCCCAACCAGAAGAACGCGCCGAGGATCCAGAACAGATTCGTATTGGTGCGCACGGCCCTACCTCACCTCTCCGGTGGTCTGATCGATCACGGGCTCGTCGGGGGCGTCCTTGAGCGCTCCGACCCCGACCGGGATCCCCACCTCGGGGTGATGCAGGTCGAACGCCGGCGACTCCGAGCGGATGCGCGGGATCGAGGTGAAGTTGTGTCGCGGCGGGGGGCACGAGGTCGCCCACTCGAGCGAGCGTGCGGTGCCCCACGGGTCGTCGACGGTGACCTTGGGAGCCCGCCGCGCCGTCAGATACACATTGATCAGGAAGGGCAGCATCGACACGCCCAGGATCGCTGCGCCGATGGTCGACAGCTGGTTCATCCAGGTGAATCCGTCGGTCGGGAGGTAGCTCGCGTAGCGGCGCGGCATCCCGATCACACCGAGCCAGTGCTGGATCAAGAACGTCGTGTGGAAGCCGATGAACAGCAGCCAGAAGTGGATCTTGCCGAGCCGCTCGTTGAGCATCTTGCCGGTCCACTTGGGCCACCAGAAGTAGAAGCCCGCGAACATCGCGAAGACGACCGTACCGAAGACCACGTAGTGGAAGTGCGCCACGACGAAGTACGAGTCCGACACGTGGAAGTCGAGCGGCGGCGACGCCAGGATGACGCCGGTGAGACCGCCGAAGGTGAAGGTGATGAGGAAGCCGATCGTCCACAGCATCGGCGTCTCGAAGGTCACCGAACCGCGCCACATCGTGCCGATCCAGTTGAAGATCTTCACGCCGGTGGGCACGGCGATGAGCATCGTCATGAGCGAGAAGAACGGCAGCAGCACCGATCCGGTGACGTACATGTGGTGCGCCCAGACCGTCACCGACAGGGCGGCGATCGAGATCGTCGCGTAGATCAGGGTCTTGTAGCCGAAGATCGGCTTGCGGCTGAACACCGGGATGATCTCGGACACGATGCCGAAGAACGGCAGCGCGATGATGTAGACCTCGGGGTGCCCGAAGAACCAGAACATGTGCTGCCAGAGGATCGTGCCGCCGTTGGCGGGATCCAGCAGGTGCGACCCGAAGACCCGGTCCGCACCGAGGGCGAAGAGTGCGACGGCCAGAACCGGGAACGCGACGAGCACCAGGATCGAGGTGACCAGGACGTTCCAGGTGAAGATCGGCATCCGGAACATCGTCATGCCGGGAGCGCGCATCGTGATGATCGTGGTGATGAAGTTGACCGCACCGAGGATCGTGCCGAAACCGGCGAGTGCGAGGCCGAACACCCAGAGGTTGCCACCGAGACCCGGCGTGAACGTCGTGCTCGAGAGCGGCGCGTAGGCGGTCCAGCCGAAGGCGGCCGCGCCCTGCGGCGTGAAGAATCCGCCTGCGGCGACCAGGCCGCCGAAGAGATAGAGCCAGTAGGCGAAGGCGTTCAGGCGGGGGAACGCCACGTCGGGTGCCCCGATCTGCAGGGGCATCGCGACGTTCGCGAATCCTGCGAAGAGCGGGGTCGCGAACAGCAGCAGCATGATCGTGCCGTGCATCGTGAACAACTGGTTGTACTGCTCGTTGGAGCCCACGACGTCGAGTCCGGGGGTGAACAGCTCGGCACGGATCACGAGGGCGAGGATGCCACCGATGCAGAAGTAGATGAACGAGCTGATCAGGTAGAGATAGCCGATCGTCTTGTGGTCGGTCGTCGTGATCCACTTGACGACGACGTTGCCCTTGCGTTCGACCTTGCTCGAGCCGGCCGACGTGGTCGTGGGTGCCGGGCTCAGATTGGCGGGTGCGGTTGCGGTGCTCATGCCTAGCCCTCTGTCGTCGTCGTGGCGCCGGTTCCCGGCAGGTTGGAGTTGGTGTTGTACTCGGGGCCGAGTCGACCGACCTGACCGAGATCCTTCAGGTCCTGGATCTGCTGGTCGTACTCCGCTTGGGAGACGACCTTGACCTGGAAGAGCATGTCGGCGTGGTACTCACCACACAGCTCGGCGCACTTGCCCTGGTAGGTGCCGAGCTTCTCGGGGATGAAGTACATGTGGTTGGTCTGACCCGGGATCAGGTCCTTCTTGTACAGGAAGTCGATGACCCAGAACGAGTGCGCGACGTCGCGCGACTCGATGTCGATCTGCACCTTCTTGTTGACCGGCAGGTAGAGCGTGGGCAGCTTGCTGAGGTCGACGCTGCCGTCGGCGTTGAGCCGGTTCTGCACCTGAACGCCGGGCGAGTAGACCTTCTCATCGAGGTAGTTGAAGTCCCACGACCAGCGCTTGCCGAAGACCTCGACCTTGACGTCGGGATTGCCCGGGTTGGCCTCGATCGTCGCCTGGTCACGCGCCGTGAAGGCGAAGAAACCGAGCACGAGGATCAGCGGGACGATCGTGTAGAAGATCTCGATCGGCATGTTGTACCGCAGCTGCACGGGAAGGCCGGTCTGGCCCTTGCGGCGGCGGTAGACCACGGCGGCCCAGATGATGAGACCCCAGGTGACCACGCCCACGCCGAGCAGCACGATCCACGAGTTGACCCACAGGCTCGTGACCATCTGCGTGTGGTTGGTGACGCCGGGGCCTCCGGGGAGGAAGCCGTCCAGCTGCTGCTGCGAGCATCCAGCCAGCACGACCGCGACGACGACGCCGATGGGCGCAAGGGCCCAGCGAGCCAAACGGGATCGGCGGGGTCGGATCGCTGTGGTCCGATTCTGCGGGCGTTTGGGGCGCACCTGTAACCTCTCGAGCGTGGGGCTGGTTCGTCACCACTCTACAACGCAGAAGAGCGCCCACCTCCCGGTGGACGCTCTCGGCGAGGCGTGTCAGACGCCCCTCGTCATCGAGTCAGTGGAACGAGTCTCCGCAGGCGCAGCTGCCCGAGGCGTTGGGGTTGTCGATGGTGAAACCCTGCTTCTGGATGGTGTCTTCGAAGTCGATCGACGCGCCGTCGAGATAGGGCACGCTCATCTGGTCGACGACCACTTCCACGCCGCCGAAATCGGCCGTGGCGTCACCGTCGAGCAGGCGCTCGTCGAAGTACAGCTGGTAGATCAGGCCGGAGCAGCCCCCGGGCTGCACGGCGACCCGCAGGCGCAGATCGTCGCGACCCTCCTGCTCGAGCAGGCTGCGCACCTTGTCGGCGGCGACATCGGAGAGTTTCACGCCGTGAGTGGCGGGCTCGGTCCCAGTGGGTGCAGTCATGGTGTCGGACATGTCAGACAGTGTACGTCGGGAGCGGCCGGCTTCGCGGGCTACAGCGAACGCGAGTTCATCCGGGCCAACAGCAGGGCCTCCGACAGGATGGCGCGCTGCAGGGTCGGCAGGTGCAGCGACTCGTTCGGGCTGTGCGCCCGCGCGTCCGGATCTTCGACCCCCGTGATCAGGATCTGCGCCGCCGGGTAGCGGCTCACCAGGTCGGCGATGAACGGGATCGAGCCGCCCGATCCCATCGACACCGGGGGGACGCCCCAGGCTTCGTGCATGGTGTCGAGGGCATCGGCTGCGGCCCAGCCGCTGGTGTCGACGAGGAACGCCTCGCCCAGGTCGAGGTCCTCGATGCTCAACTGCGCCCCGAACGGCGCGTGCTCGAGCAGGTGCGCCTCGAGCTTCTCGTAGAACTCGCGGGCGTCCTGCCCCGGGGCAACCCGCCCGCTGATGCGCACCCGCACACTCGGCACGAGCGTGTTCGAGGCGTTCTTGACGCTCGGGGCGTCGATGCCGGTGACCGTGATCGAGGGCTGGTACCACGACCGGGAGAGGATGTCGCCCGAGCCGATCGGCTCCGCGCCGTCCAGCAGCCCGGTCTCGTCGCGGAGCTTGGCTTCGTCGTACTCGGGCGTCTCGGCGACGTGGGCGGTCAGCCCCTTCACCGCGACCGAGCCGTCTTTCTTCCACAGGGTGGCGAGCAGTTCGATCGCGGCGAGCATCGCGTCGGGCACCGCTCCCCCGTACTGCCCGGAGTGCACGGCGTGGCTCAGGGTGCTGATGCGCAGGTTGAACGCCACCGCACCGCGCAGGCCGACGGTCAGCGCCGGGGTCTCGAGGTCCCAGTTGCCCGAATCCGCCACGATGATCGTGTCGGCCGCGAGCTGCTGGTGATGGCGTTCCAGGATCGTCGGGAGCGAGCGGGAGAGGAACTCCTCCTCCCCCTCGACGAACAACACGATGCCGAGTTCGGGTTCCGCGCCGAGTGCGCTCGTGAGCGCGCGGATAGCCGCCAGGTGCGTGACGACGCCGGCCTTGTCATCCGCCGTCCCTCGTCCGTACAGGCGATCGCCACGCAGGGTCGGCTCGAAGGGCTTGGAGTCCCAGTGCCCCTCGTCGCCCTCGGGCTGCACGTCGTGGTGCGCGTACAGGAGCACGGTCGGGCGGCCGTTCCGCGCCGCACGACGGGCGAGCACCGCCGGGAGGCCGAGCCGGCCGGTCTCGGCGATCGGCACCTGGATGATCTCGACCTCGTCGAAGACGCCGGTCTCACGGGCCAGCTCGGCCACCTTCTCCGCGCTGGCGACCACGTGCCCGTGATCGAATCCGTCCCACGACACCGAGGGGATGCGCACGAGCGTCGAGAGTTCGGCGATCGCTCTCGGCAGACCGGCCTGTACGAGTTCACGTAGGGCATCCGCCCCCTCGGTGATACCGGACGCGGACGACGAGGACTCGGAAGCGTGGTGCGAAGCCATGCGGGTAATCTAAACACCACACGAGAGCAAGGACCCACACCGTGGCCAAGACCCCCAAGACCGACCGCGACGCGACGGCCGCCGAGCCGGCGGATGAGGCCGGCGTCGACGCGCCCGTGACGAAGGGCCGCCCCACCCCGACCCGCAAGGAGCAGGAGGCGGCGCGCAAGCAGCCGCTCGTGCCGAGCGATCGTCGGCTGGCCGCGCGCCAGTCGCGCGATCAGGCCGCGCTGCAGCGCGAGAAGGCGCGGATCGGCATGGCCCAGGGCAACGACAAGTACCTGCCGCTGCGCGACAAGGGCCCGCAGAAGCGCTACGTGCGCGACTTCGTCGACGCGCGCTTCAGCCTCGGCGAGGTGCTCTTGCCGATCCTGGTGCTCGTGATCCTCACCTACTTCCTGCCGGTGCAGTACTCGAGCATCGCGCTGATCGCGGTGTGGGGCGTTCTGATCATCGTCGTCGCCGACGGGCTCTACCTGGGCGCGAGCGTCAATCGCAAGCTCGGCGACAAGTTCGGCAAAGACAAGGTCGAGCGGGGCGTGCGCTGGTACGCCTTCATGCGCGCCATCCAGCTGAGGCCGATGCGGCTGCCGAAGCCGCAGGTCAAGCGCGGGCAGTACCCGAGCTGACGTCCCGCGGGGCGTCAGCCCTGCCGTAGCCCCCGGTTGATCGAGGCCGCCCAGAGCGGTCCGCGGTACAGGAACGCGGTGTAGCCCTGCACGAGGGTGGCCCCAGCCGCCAGGCGCTGCGCGACATCCGCCGCCGTCTCGACCCCGCCGACCGAGATCAGGCAGAGCTCGGGCGGAACGGCACCGCGCAGCAGTCGCAGCACCTCGAGCGATCGCGCCGCGAGCGGGGCGCCGGAGAGTCCGCCGGCCCCGATCGCCTCGACCTCGGCAGCCGGGGTGATCAGCCCCTCGCGTGACAGGGTCGTGTTGGTCGCGACGATGCCGGCGAGCCGCAGTCGCACCGTCAGCTCGGCGATGCGCAGCACCTCCTCGTCGCGCAGGTCCGGGGCGATCTTGACCAGAACGGGCACGCCCGCCGCCGCGTCGCGCACCGCTTCCAGCAGGGGCGCGAGCTTGTCGAGCTCCTGCAGTCCGCGCAGGCCCGGCGTGTTCGGCGAGCTCACGTTGACCACGAGGTAGTCGGCGTGCGGAGCAAGCAGCCGGGTGCTCTCGAGGTAGTCGGGGATCGCGTCATCCACCTCGACGACGCGGCTCTTGCCGATGTTGACGCCGATGACCGGGCGGATCCTTCGACCCGCCTCGCGCTCCAGTCGCGGCACTGCCGCCGCGGCCCCCGCATTGTTGAAGCCCATCCGATTGATCACCGCACGGTCGCGGATGAGCCGGAACAGTCGCGGCTTCGGGTTGCCCGGCTGCGCTCGCGCGGTCACGGTGCCGATCTCGACATGACCGAATCCGAGTTGACCGAGGCCGCGGACGCCGCGCGCATCCTTGTCGAAGCCGGCGGCGAGCCCGAACGGTGACGGGAAGGTCAGGCCCAGGGTGTGCACGGCCCGACGCGGATCCGGGCGAGCCCACCGCCGAAGGAGCGAGCCGATGCCGACTACCGGGAGCACCCTGATGACCACGAAGGCCAGGTGGTGCGCGAACTCGGGGTCGAGGCGCGAGAGGACGAGTCGGAAGAAGAGGCGGTACATACCTGGATCAGGCTATCGAACCGCTCAGCCCTCGCTCGGCACCTCGTCGACGGCGGTCGTGTGCTCGACCCGCAGCAGGGTGATCGCGGCTTCGAAGTCCTCGAGGGAGTCGAAGCCCTGGTAGACGCTCGCGAAGCGGAGGTACGCCACCTCGTCGAGCTCCCGCAACGGCGGAAGGATCGATAGGCCGATGTCGTTCGCCTCGATCTGCGAGACGCCGGTCGCGCGGATCGACTCCTCGACCTTCTGCGCGAGCAGTGCGAGGTCGGCGTCGCTCACGGGGCGCCCCTGGCACGCCTTGCGCACGCCCGACACGATCTTCTCGCGGCTGAACGGCTCGACGATCCCGCTGCGTTTGATGACGCTGAGGCTCGCGGTCTCGGTCGTCGAGAAGCGCCGACCGCACTGCGGGCACTGCCGGCGTCGCCGGATCGCGAGGCCGTCGTCCGAGGTGCGCGAATCGATGACGCGGCTGTCCGGAAAGCGGCAGAAGGGGCAGAACATGGTGCGACCAGGATACGGCGGCCGGGCGTCGAACGCCGGGATGCCGGAGGGTTCGGATGCCGGGGGCGCTAACCGTCGAATCGGGCGTCGACCGCGTCGCCGTGCGCCGGGAGCTGCTCGGCATCGCTGAGCGCACGGATGCCGTCGCGCACCCCGGTCAGCCCCTCGCGGTCGTAGCGGATCAGCTGCTGCGACCTCAGGAAGGTCACGGCACCGAGACCGGATGAGAACCGCGACTGCCCGCCGGTCGGAAGGACGTGGTTGGACCCGGCCAGGTAGTCCCCCAGGCTCACCGGCGCATCGCGCCCGAGGAACACGGCACCCGCGTTGGTGATCAGCTCGAGGGTGCGCTCGGGGTCGGCGGTCTGAAGTTCGAGGTGCTCGGGGCCGTAGGCGTTGCTGAACGCCGCCGCCGCGGTCAGGTCGTCGACGAGCACGACGGCGGACTGACGGGCGCCCAGCGCGACACGGACCCGCTCGTGGTGCGCGGTGCTCGCCGCGAGCCGCTCGAGGTGCGGCAGGAGTGCGGCGACCAGCTCCGGCGAGTCGGTCACCAGAACGGCGGCGGCCATCTCGTCGTGCTCGGCCTGGCTGACCAGGTCAGCGGCGATGAGCGCGGGCTCGGCCGTGGCATCCGCGATGACCAGGATCTCGGTGGGGCCCGCCTCCGAGTCGATCCCCACCACGCCGCGCACCAGACGCTTGGCCGCGGCGACGTACACGTTGCCCGGTCCCGTGATGAGGTCGACGGGGTCGAGCCCGAGGCCGGGAACCCCGTAGGCGAGCGCGCCGATCGCTCCCGCCCCGCCCATGGCGTACACCTCGTCGACCCCGAGGATGCCCGCGGCGCCCAGGATCGTGGGGTGCACTCCCCCGCCGAATGCGGCCTGCGGAGGCGAGGCGAGCACGACCGAGGCCACACCGGCGACCTGCGCGGGCACGACGTTCATCACGACACTCGAGGGATACACGGCCTTGCCACCGGGAACGTAGAACCCGACCCTCTCGATCGGCTGCCAGCGCTGCACGACCTCGGCGCCGGGCCCCATGGCGATCACGGCCGGCTGCGGCACCTGCGCCTCGCTCGCCAGGCGCACCCGGCGGATCGCCTCGTGCAGCGCGGCCCGCACGACCGGGTCGAGGCCGGCGACCGCGGCAGCGATGTCGGCAGGGGCGACTCGGATGGCATCCGGACGTACCCGGTCCAAGCGCTCCGCCTGGGAGCGGAGGGCGTCCTCACCCGTCGCCCGCACCTCGGCGATCAGTTCGGCAGCGGTGCCGGCCGCGACCGTGACGTCGACCTGCGCGCGCGGCACGAGAGCGATCAGTTCGGCTCGGCTGGGGCGGCGTCCGCGGAGGTCGAGCGTCTGGATCATGGCGTCACCATGTTAGCGGTCGCCGATCATGGCACGATCGGAGCATGGACGCCGTCGACAACTCCGAACCGCAGATCACCGATGACGTCTCCGCCTTCAAGCTCGCCTTCCGCCGCCTCGCGGCAGGAGTGTCGGTCATCACGGCGCTCGGCCCTGACGGGCGTCCCGCCGGGTTCACGGCGACCTCCTTGGCGTCGCTGGCCGCGGATCCGCCGATGGCCACTTTCAACATGGCGCGCAAAGCGAGCGCCTGGCCCGCGATCGAGCAGACCGATCACGTCATCGTGCATCTGCTGGGCATCCGCAACCGCGCCGCCGCCGAGCAGCTCTCTCTGGATGCCTCCCAGCGCTTCGAGGGCGAGCACTGGGCACCCGGGCCGCTCGGTCTGCCCCTGCTCAGGGACGTGCCGGCCTGGATGCTCTGCCGCATCATCGGCCGTTACCCCGTCGAGCAGAGCGCCGCGATCGTCGTGCGCATCGAGGACGGCGCCCTCGGCGAGCCGGACGTGCCGCTGCTGTACCACGAGCGGCAGTACTGGAAGCCGGGCGACCGGGTCTAGACGACGCAGTTGGGTCCCAGCAGGCGCTTCAGCTCGCCGTAGAGGTCGGCGGTCACCGAGACCGGGTAGGGGATCTCGAACATCCGCGCGGTGTCGCCGCGCACCAGGCGCAGCCGCACCTCGTTGTCGCCGGAGTGCCGGATCAGCACGTCGTTGAGGGCGGTGACGATCTCGGTGGTCGCGCGCTGCTCCGGCACCGAGATGACGAGCGGACCCGAGCCGAGGCTCTGGCCCGTGTCGGGCAGGAACATGCTGGCGGCGTGGATGTTCATCCCGTCGTCGCGCAGGCTGACCCGTCCCCGGATCACGGCGATGGCATCGCTCGCCAGCGCCGGCGAGAACTCCTGATAGGTCTTGCCGAGGAACATCACGGCGATCTCACCGCCGAAGTCCTCGAGCTGCACGATCCCGTACTGGTTGCCCGAGTTGCGCGCGGTGCGGTGCTGCACGCTCGTGATCAGGCCGGCCAGGGTGACGGTCTCGCCGTCGCCGACGGAATCCCCGTCGAGCAGCTCGCCGATCGTGATCGTGGCGTGCTTGGCGAGCTGCAGCTCGAGCCCGGCGAGGGGATGATCGCTGACGTAGAGCCCCAGCATCTCGCGCTCGAAGGCGAGCTTGTCGCGCTTGGCCCACTCGGGGCGCGGCGGGATGTGGTCGACCGCCTCGGGTTCGTCCCACAGGCTGTCGAAGTCGAAGCCGACCTGACCGTTCGCCTCGTTGCGCTTCACGCTCACGGCGGCTTCGACGGCCTCCTCGTGGATCTCCATGAGCGCCCGACGAGTCGCCCCCAGCGAATCGAAGGCTCCGGCCTTGATGAGCGACTCCACGGTGCGCTTGTTGGCGACCGGGATCGGCACCTTGCGCAGGAAGTCGTGGAACGTCGTGAAGCGCCCCTTCTGCTCGCGGGCCAAGCGGATGCCCTCGACGACGCCGGCGCCCACGTTGCGCACCGCGCCCAGGCCGAAGCGGATGTCGCCGGGGCCCTCGATGTTCGGAACGGCGGTGAAGTCGACCCACGACTCGTTGACGTCGGGCGGGAGCACCCGGATGCCCATCCTCCGGCACTCGTTGAGGTACATGCCGAGCTTGTCCTTGGAGTCGCCGACGCTCGTCAGCAGAGCCGCCATGTACTCGGCAGGGTGGTTCGCCTTGAGGTACGCGGTCCAGTAGCTCAGCACGCCGTAGCCGGCGCTGTGCGCCTTGTTGAAGGCGTAGTCGGCGAAGGGCATCAGGGTGTCCCACAGCACCTGCACGGCCTGCTTGCTGTAGCCGTTGCCGAGCATCCCGGCCTCGAAGTCGGCGAACTGCTTGTCGAGCTCGCTCTTCTTCTTCTTGCCCATCGCCCGACGGAGCACGTCGGCCTGTCCGAGGGCGAACCCGGCCACCTTCTGGGCGACCGACATCACCTGCTCCTGGTACACGATGAGCCCGAAGGTCATGCCGAGGATCTCGCGCAGCGGCTCCTCGAGCTCCGGGTGGATCGCGTCGATCTGCTGCAGCCCGTTCTTGCGCAGCGCGTAGTTGGTGTGCGAGTTCATGCCCATCGGACCCGGACGGTAGAGGGCGATGACGGCCGAGATGTCTTCGAAGTTGGTGGGCTTCAGCTGCCGCAGCAGGGCGCGCATGGCGCCGCCGTCGAGCTGGAAGACGCCGAGAGTGTCGCCGCGGGACAGCAGCTCGTAGGTGGGCTTGTCGAGGTCGAGATCGAGATTCTCGATCTCGAGGGCCGTGCCCGTGTTCTTCTCGATCGCGTTCAGGGCATCCTGGATGACCGTCAGGTTGCGCAGGCCCAGGAAGTCCATCTTGAGCAGGCCGAGGTCTTCGAGCGGCGGCTGGTCGAACTGGGTGATGATCGCCCCGTCGTCCTCCCGCTTCATGAGGGGCAGCACGTCGATCAGGGGCTCCGCCGACATGATGACCCCGGCGGCGTGCACCCCCCACTGGCGCTTGAGGTTCTCGATGCCGCGCGCCGTTTCGAAGACCTTGGCCGCCTCGCCGTCGGCCGCGACCAGCGCGCGGAAGTCGCCCGCCTCCTTGTACCGCTCGGCCGCGGGGTTCACCATGTCGCCGAGCGAGATGTCTTTGCCCATGATCGCGGGCGGCATCGCCTTGGTGAGCTTCTCACCGACCGAGAACGGCATGCCGAGCACGCGGGCCGAGTCCTTGAGGGCCTGCTTCGCCTTGATCGTTCCGTAGGTGACGATCTGCGCGACGCGGTCGTCGCCGTACTTCTCGGTGACGTAACGGATCACCTCGGGACGGCGGCGATCGTCGAAGTCGACGTCGACGTCGGGCATCGACACGCGCTCGGGGTTGAGGAAGCGCTCGAAGATGAGGCCGTACTTCATGGGGTCGAGCTCGGTGATCCCCATCGCGTAGGCCACGAGCGAGCCGGCCGCCGAGCCGCGGCCCGGCCCCACCCGGATGCCCTGGCTCTTGGCCCAGCCGATGAAGTCCGCCACGACCAGGAAGTAGCCGGGGAACCCCATCTGCTTGATGACGTCGACCTCGTATTGCGCTCGAGCGCGATGCTCCGCGTCGACCCCGCCCGGAAAGCGCCGAGCCAGACCGGTCTCGACCTCTTTCTCGAACCAGGTCGCCTCGGTCTCGCCCTCGGGCACCGGGAAGCGCGGCATGAGGTCGCGCTTCTCGAAGCCGATCTCGCAGCGTTCGGCGATCAGCAGGGTGTTGTCACAGGAGTCGGGATGATCCGAGAACAGCTGCCGCATCTGCGCCGCCGACTTGAGGTAGTACTCGTTGCCCTCGAGGCGGAACCGGTTGGGATCCTCCATCGTCGACCCGGACTGCACGCAGAGCAGGATCTCGTGCGCACTCGAGTCGTGCGCGTGCGTGTAGTGCAGGTCGTTGGTCGCGACCAGCGGCAGGTCGAGGTCTTTCGCGAGCCGGATGAGGTCACCCATCACGCGTCGCTCGATGCCGATGCCGTGGTCCATGATCTCGGCGAAGTAGTTGTCTTTGCCGAAGATGTCGCGCAGTTCGGATGCCGCCCGCTTGGCCTCGTCGTACTGCCCGAGGCGCAGCCGGGTCTGCACCTCGCCGCTCGCGCAGCCGGTGGTGCCGATGAGCCCCGACGCGTAGCGGCTCAGCAGCTCGCGGTCCATGCGCGGCTTGTAGTAGTAGCCCTCGATCGAGGCGAGCGACGAGAGCCGGAACAGGTTGTGCATGCCCGCCGTGTTCTCGGCGAGCAGGGTCATGTGCGTGTAGGCGCCGGCGCCCGAGACGTCGTCCTCGCCGCCGTTGCCCCAGCGCACCCGGCTGCGATCGCCGCGATGCGTCCCCGGCGTGATGTAGGCCTCGGTGCCGATGATCGGCTTGATCCCGGCGGCGGTCGCCTGCTTCCAGAAGTCGTAGGCACCGAAGTTGTTGCCGTGGTCGGTGATCGCGATCGCCGGCATCCCCTGCTCGGCGGCGGCCTTCATCAGGTCGGTGACGCGCGCCGCACCGTCGAGCATGGAGTACTCGGTATGCACGTGCAGATGCACGAAGGAATCGTTCGCCACGGTCGTCGCCTCAGGAGGTAGATCCCCACCCTAACCGCGACCTCAGTCCTCCCGCAGCACGTCCAGCGCGTGTTGGAGGTCGGGTGGGTATCGGCTCGCGAAATCGACCCGTTCGCCCGACGCCGGGTGCCGGAATCCGAGCCGCATCGCGTGCAGCCACTGCCGCTCGAGACCGAGCCTGGTCGCGAGCACCGGGTCGGCTCCGTAGAGCAGGTCACCGACACAGGGGTGCCGCTGAGCCGCCATGTGCACGCGGATCTGGTGGGTGCGTCCCGTCTCGAGATGCACTTCGAGCAGGGTCGCGGAGCGCATCGCCTCGAGAGTCTCGTAGTGCGTGACGCTCGGCTTGCCGCCGGCGGTGACCGCGAACTTCCAGCTGGAACTCGGATGCCGCCCGATCGGTGCGTCGATCGTGCCCGAGAACGGATCGGGGTGACCCTGCACCGCCGCGTGGTAGATCTTGTCGACCTCGCGATCGTGGAACTGGCGCTTGAGCTCCGTGTAGGCGCGCTCGCTCTTGGCGACCACCATGAGCCCGCTGGTGCCCACGTCGAGCCGGTGCACGATCCCGGCGCGTTCCGCGGCGCCCGAGGTGCTGAGCCGGAACCCCGCGCCGGCGAGAGCACCCAGGACCGTCGGCCCCTCCCACCCGACCGCGGGATGGGCGGCGACGCCGACCGGCTTGTCGATCACGATCAGGTCGTCGTCGTCGAACACGACCGCGAAGCCCGGCACGAGGGTGGGCACGATCGCGGGCTCGGACCTCGGAGTCCACGAGACCTCGAGCCACCCGCCCGCCACGAGACGGTCCGACTTGCCCAGCGGGGTGCCGTCGAGGGTCGCACCTCCGGCCTCGACGACCTCCGCCGCGAAGGTCCGCGAGAATCCGAGCAGGCGCGCGAGCGCGGCATCCGCCCGCTCCCCCGCCAGACCGTCGGGTACCGGGAGGCTGCGCGTCTCCACGGGCTAGTCCTTCGTGGGCGCGGACGACTTCGGCGGCGTGCCCTTCGAGATCTCGGGCACCACGTCGGGATCGTCGGCCGAGCGGGCGCGGCGCACGTAGACGGCCTTCCTGCCGTCCAAGCCGATTCCCCGCAGGGACAGGATGATGAACAGGCCCACGGCGCAGACGAGCGCCGAGTCGGCGATGTTGAAGATGGCCGGGAATCCCCAGACCTGGATGAAGTCGACGACGTGGCCGCTGCCGAACCCCGGCGGGCGGAACAGGCGGTCCGTCAGGTTGCCGACTGCGCCGCCCAGCACCAGGCCGAAGACGACCGCCCAGGTGAACGACCGGATGCGACGGGCGAACCAGATGATGACGACGCTGACGCCGACGGCGATGATCGACAGGATCCAGGTGAACCCGGTCGCCAGCGAGAAGGCGGCACCCGAGTTCGTGACGAAGTGCAGCTGCAGCACCTCACCGAGCACGGGGACCGTCTCGCCGGGCGCGATGTTCGAGACGATCAGGTACTTGGTGAACTGATCGAGACCGTAGAGCGCGAGCGCGACGGCGGCGAGCAGCAGCAGGGCGCGGACGCTGACGCGTCCACGCCCTGGCGCGCTGTTCGGCGCGGCCTGCTCAGTTGCCTGCGGCAAAACCCGGGTAGTCGGTGGGCTGCGGGTACGTGCCGTAGTCGGGCGACTGCGGTCCGCTGTATCCGGCGGGAGCGGCGGCCTGCTGTGCCGGCACGTATTCCGTCGACGCGTCGGCGACCGGAGCGCTCTCGATCGAGACCTGGCCGGACGACGGGGAACCGGAGTCGAGGGAGTGCGAGCTCTCGAGCTCCTGCAGCTGGCCCTCGATGTAGCTGCGCAGCTTCTCGCGGTACTCCTTCTCGAAGGAGCGCAGCTCGTCGATCTCGGTCTCGAGCTTCTGCTTCTGCTTCTCGAATCCAGCCAGCTGGGCCTGCTGGGCCTGCTGCGCCTCGGAGACGACGCGGGCGGCCGTGGCGTGCCCCTCGGCGATGAGCGCGTCGCGCTTCTCCATGCCCTCGCGCACGTGCTCCTCGTGCAGCCGACGTGCGAGCTGGAGCAGGTTGTTGGTGTTGCCCGGGTCGAGCTGGTTGACCTCGGGAGCTGCCACTGCCGCAGGGGCGAAGGCAGGCTCGGGAGCCACGACCGGCGCCGGCTCAGCAGCGGCCACCGGGGCCGCGGCCGCGCCACGCTGGAGCTCGTTGATCCGGGCCTCCCCGGCGACGAGGCGCTGGCGGAGCTCCTCGTTCTCCTGGTTCAGTCGGCGCAACTCGACGACGACCTCATCGAGGAAGTCGTCGACCTCATCCTGGTCGTAGCCCTCGCGGAACTTCGTCGGATTGAACCGCTTGTTGACAACGTCTTCCGGAGTCAGGGCCATCTGAGTCACCTCGTCGATTTCCATCATGTGTTCAGGGAGCGTCGCCTCTGCAGGCTCGGCACCTCGGGTCGCACGTGAAGTCACGTGCACGTTTCGGCTCACCTTGAGAGTGAGAGTCCCAGAGTACACGCGGCTGGCTGAATCCCCCCAGGGTCATTCGAGGAGATCGAGGGCGCGCCCGTACCCGGCCGGGGGCGGGTCGGGAGGTCCTACTGGCCGAAGAATCCGGCGTCGACGTCGGTCTCGACCTCGGCCTGATCGCCACTGACCGCGACGTGCTCGGGCGAGAGCAGGAAGACCTTGTTGGTGACCCGCTCGATCTTGCCGTAGAGACCCTGCGAGAGGCCGCTGGCGAAGTCGATGAGGCGGCGCGCATCCGGCTCGCTCATCTGCGACAGGTTCATGATGACCGGAACGCCCTCGCGGAAGCTCTCGGCGATCGTCTGCGCATCGCGATACTGCCGCGGATGCACCGTGAGGATCTCGTTCATCCCGGCCGGTGCGGTATGCCTGGTCGCCACGGGGCGGCGCAGCGGGGTCACCGGTGCACGCGTGCCCGGCGGCGCGCTGACAACCGGCGCGACGGGGGCCTGAGGGACCGCGTCGTCGTACTCTTCGTCGGCCAGGCCCAGGTAGACCATCGTCTTGCGCAGCGGGTTCGCCATGTCATCCTCCGGAGGATCGTGCTTCACTCCGACATTAACCGGGGGGCGGTCGCTTTCCGGTGATTGCCGTCCCGATGCGCAGGTGTGTCGCGCCCTCCAGGATCGCCTCACGGAAGTCGCCCGACATCCCCGCCGAGATCGCATCGGCGGTCGGGGCGATCCGTCGCAGCCGTTCGGAAGCCTCTCGCACGCGAGCGAACGCTCGGCGCGGCTCCTCGTCGAGCGGGGCGACGGCCATGACCCCGCGCAGCACGAGCCCTTCCGTCGCCATCACACGCTCGGCCAGCGGCCCGAGTTCCGCGGGTGCGACCCCGCCCCGGCCGGGATCGCCGGTGAGGTCGAGTTCGAGGAAGACGTCGAGCGGCTGCGGCGCCGCCAGGGCGTCCACGAGCGTTCCGCGATCGACGGAATGCACGGCGGACGCGTACCGCCGCACCTGGCGCGCCTTGTTGCTCTGCAGCTGTCCGACGAAGTGCCACCGCAGTGCGAGGTCGCTCAACTCGGCCGCCTTCGCCGCGGCCTCCTGGTGGCGGTTCTCTCCCACGTCGCGCACGCCCAGCGCAGCCAGCTCGCGCACGAGGGACGCCGGATGGAACTTCGTCACGACGATCCTGGTCAACTCGCCGGGATCGCGCCCCGCGGCACGCGCCGCATCCGCGATCGCATCATCGACGGCGGCGAGCCGATCGCCGAGCTCCGACATGGGCGGCTACTTCAGGAAGTCGGGAACGTCCAGGTCGTCGTCGTCGTCGAAGTCGCGGTCGCGCGGCACCGGGAGGGGCGAGTCCGGTTCCGCTCCCCACCCGCCCGTCGACACGGTCCCGGTCGCGCCGGCGCTCTCGGCGCCGACCCCGACGGGCACTGCGGCCTCGACGAAGTTGGTGCGACGCTCGTGCGCGGGACGCAGTACGGGCTCTCCGCCATCGAAGCCCGCCGCGATGACCGTGACCCGTACCTCGTCGCCCAGGGTGTCGTCGATGACGGCGCCGAAGATGATGTTGGCCTCGGGATGCACGGCCTCCTGCACGAGCCGGGCCGCGTCGTTGATCTCGAAGATGCCGAGGTTCGAGCCGCCCTGGATCGACAGCAGAACGCCGTGCGCACCGTCGATGCTGGCCTCGAGCAGCGGAGAGGCGACGGCGAGTTCGGCGGCCTTGATCGCCCGATCGGCTCCCCGGCTGGCGCCGATCCCCATCAGAGCCGAGCCTGCGCCCGACATGACCGACTTGACGTCGGCGAAGTCGAGGTTGATGAGCCCCGGAGTCGTGATGAGGTCGGTGATGCCCTGAACGCCCGCCAGCAGCACCTGGTCGGCGGTGGCGAAGGCCTCGAGCATGCTGATGCCGCGGTCGCTGATCTCGAGCAGGCGATCGTTCGGTACGACGATGAGGGTGTCGACCTCGTTCTTGAGCGACGCGACCCCGACCTCGGCCTGCGAGGAACGGCGCTTGCCCTCGAACCCGAACGGCTTGGTCACGACACCGATCGTGAGCGCGCCGATCGACTTGGCGATGCGGGCGACCACTGGGGCCCCTCCGGTGCCGGTCCCGCCGCCCTCCCCGGCCGTGACGAAGACCATGTCGGCCCCGGCGAGGGCCTCCTCGATCTCTTCGGCGTGGTCTTCGGCGGCGCGACGGCCCACCTCCGGGTCGGCGCCGGCGCCGAGTCCGCGTGTGAGCTCACGACCCACGTCGAGCTTGACGTCGGCGTCGCTCATCAGCAGGGCCTGAGCATCCGTGTTGATGGCGATGAACTCGACGCCGCGAAGCCCGAGTTCGATCATGCGATTGACTGCGTTGACCCCGCCGCCGCCGATGCCGACGACCTTGATCACCGCGAGATAGTTCTGATTCGATGTCACGTCCGGCCTCCGAGCGGAAAGGGAAAGTCTCAACCTCTACTTGAAGTTCAGAGTCTTTCTCACTACCATGTTCTGCTCACACGGTACGGTCGCCGCCACTCCGAAGGCGGCAACAGCGCGCGTGTCGTGCGAATGCGTGCGACGTTCTCAGGAACCGTCGCGGTGGAAGACCGCCGTGCCCGGGGCGGAGACGTCGTACTCCCCCGGACCGTCCCCACCATGCAGGACGATCAGATCGGCGAGCACCTGCGCCTTGGCATCCGAGTCGTCGGAACTGCCCCAGACCACGCGTTGATTCGACCCGACCAGAGACAGTGTGACGTCGTCGCGCGTCTGCGCCGTGATCGTGTCGACCTTCGCGAGCAGCGCCGCGGGCAGGGCACGGAGCACCTGCGTCATCGACGCGAAACCCGGCCCGTCGAGACGTCCATTGCCCAGCTGGATCAGCGGGTACCCCGCGGGCCGCGTCGCCGAGGAGTCGACCACGACGCCCGCCGGATCCACCAGGTCGAAGGCCGTCGCCGACTGGATCGCGCCGACCGGCGCGCGCTCGACGACGTGGATGACGAGGGTGTCGGGGGGCAGGACCTCGGTGGAGTAGCTGCGGATCAGACGGAACGCCGAGAGCTCGCGCGTGATCCTGCCGTAGTCCAGCAGAGCCAGAGGAGTGCCGAGCTGCCCGTCGACGGCCTTCTCGAGCTTCGCCGAGTCGAGTCGGGACGTGCCGTCGACCGTGATGGTGCGCAGCGCGAGCAGGGGCGAGAACACGGCGGCCAGAACGAGCCCCATCAGTCCGAGGGCGATGAGCGCCGCCGCGAACCAGCCCGCGCGCCGACGCCTCGCCCGGCGCGTGAAACGCTTGACCTCGGCGCGCTCGAAGCGCTTGCGCGCGCGTTCCGCGGCGCGGAACTCGGCCTTGGCCGAACGGTCGCGCGATGCTCCCGGAGCGGTTCGGGTCGAGGAGTCACGAGGCGGAGAGACGGGATCGGGCGCCGCCCGCTTCGGGGCGACCGGCGGCGGCGCGGGAGTGCGTGTGGCGGGCGAAGCGGGCGCCGGCTTGCGCGCCTTCGCCGCTCTATCGGCTCTCGCCGGGGGCGTCGGCGACATCGCGGGCGGCGTGGACGCGGGGCCCGAGACCCCCTCGGGACGCTTCACGCGAACGTCGGCTCCGGCGTCGCCTCGAGCGCATCGAGGATCTGCGGAACGATCCGGTAGACGTCTCCGCAACTGAGAGTCATGACCAGGTCGCCCTCTCGGGCGATCGCCGCGACCCGGTCTGCAGCCTCCTGCCAGTCGGGGAGGTAGTCCACGCGGGAGGCATCGTCGAAGCGCTCGGCCACCAGGTTGCCGGTCACCCCGGGAATCGGATCTTCGCGCGCCCCGAACACGTCGAGCACGACGGTGTGGTCGGCGAGGTGCTCGTAGGTCGCCGCGAACTCCCCTGCCATCATCTGGGTGCGGCTGTAGAGGTGCGGCTGGTGCACCGCGATGACCCGGCCCGTGCCGACCACCGAACGTGCCGTCGCCAGCGCTGCGGCGACCTCGGTCGGATGATGCGCGTAGTCGTCGTACACCCGCACGCCGCGAACCGAGCCGCGGAACTCGAAGCGACGACCGGTGCCCTGGAAGGTCTCGAGGGCGCGGAGCACGGCATCCGGCTCGTAGCCGAGTTCGACGAGCACCGCGAAGACACCCGTCGCGTTGAGCGCATTGTGCGCGCCGGGGATCGCCAGCCTCGCCGCGTAGCCCTCGCCGCGATATTCGAGCGTGAACGACACCGGGCCCTCGGCCGTGACGGTGCGCAGGCGCACGTCCGCGGTGTCGGCGAACCCGAAGGTCACGAGCTTCTTGTCGACCAGCCGTCGGGTCACCGCGATGGTGCCCGCGTCATCGCTCGAGGCCACCACGAACTCCGAGGCGCCCTGCGCGAATCGCACGAAGGCGTCTTCGAAGGCCTCCTGCGTTCCGTAGTGGTCGAGGTGATCGGCGTCGACGTTCGTGATCAGGGCGATCGCGGTGTCGTAGAGCAGGAACGAGCCGTCCGACTCGTCGGCCTCGACCACGAAGAGGTCGTCGGCGCCGTAGGACGAGCTGAGTCCGTAGGCGGCGATGACGCCGCCGTTGACGAAGCTCGGATCGGCGCCCAGCTCTCGGAGGGCCGTCACGAGCATCCCCGTCGACGTCGACTTGCCATGGGCGCCGGCGATCGACACCAGGCGGTGACCGCCGATCAGCCAGGCGAGCGCCTGCGAGCGGTGCAGCACGGGGATGCCGCGCTGCAGGGCCGCCTGATACTCCGGATTGTCCTGCCAGAGCGCACCCGTCACGACGAGGGTGTCCGCGTCGCCGAGGTGGGACGCGTCGTGCCCGATCGCGATCGTGGCGCCGAGCGCCCGCAACTCGCGCACGGCATCCGTGTCGCGCAGATCCGAGCCCGTGACGCGATGCCCCGCCTCGAGAAAGAGGCGTGCGATGCCGCTCATGCCCGAGCCGCCGATGCCCACGAAGTGCACGGCGCCGAGCTCGGTGGGCAGATCGAGGTCGAGGTCGGGCTTGATCATCCGGACCACGCTACCGTTCCGGGCCGCGGCACGCTGTCGCGCGCCGAGAGCACCAGGTCGACCATCCGGTCGGCTCCGTTGCGCACACCGATCGAGGTCATCCGGGCGGCCATGTCGGCGATCCTCGCCCGATCCTGCAGAAGGGCGGGCAGCAGGTCGTGCACGTAGTCGGGGCTGAAGGAGTCGTCGGTGACGACGATCGCGCCCCCGGCCTGCACGGCGTCGCGTGCGTTGTACGCCTGCTCACCGTTGCCGACCGCGTAGGGCACGAGCACGGCGGGGATTCCGAGCGCCGCCAGCTCGGAGACGATCCCCGCCCCGGAGCGGGATACGGCGAGGTCGGTGACCGCCAGAGCCAGATCCATGCGGTCGCAGTACTCCAGCAGGTGGTAACCGGCCAGGCCGGGATCGTCGACGGGCGAGCGCGACCCCGTGATGTGCAGCACCTGCCAGCCGCTGCCGAGGATGGCCGCGACCGACGCCGACACGCTGTCGTTGAGCCGACGAGCGCCGATCGATCCGCCCGTCACGAGCAGGGTCGGCTTGCGATGGTCGAGATCGAACAGTGCGCGGGCCTCGGCGCGGGCAGGTGCCAGCTCGAGCTGCTCGATCTCGTGGCGCAGCGGCATGCCGACGACGGTCGCGTGGGCGAGGCGGGTCGAGGCGAAGGTCACGCCGACGAATCGGGTGAGCCGAGCGCCGAAACGGTTCGCGATCCCCGGTTTCGCGTTCTGCTCGTGGATCGCGAACGGCACCTTCTCTCGACGCGCCGCCAGGTAGGCGGGCGCTGCGGCGTACCCGCCGAATCCGACGACCACGTCGACCTGTCGGTCACGGATGATCGCGCGGACCTGCGCCACCGCCGCGCGCCAGCGCCCCGGGAAGCGCAGCGCGTCCCGGTTGAGCCGTCGCGGGAACGGCAGCCGCGGGACGGTCAGCAGCTCGTAGCCGCGCTCGGGCACCAGACGCGCCTCGAGCCCCTCGGCCGTGCCGAGCACCAGCACGACCGCGTCGCTCTCGCGCTCCCTGAGCCGATCGGCCGTCGCGATCAGCGGATTGACATGCCCGGCGGTGCCCCCGCCGGCGAACAGGTAGGTGGTCACTGCTCGACGGTACCAACGCGAGTCGAGGGCCGAGACGTCCCGCGTCGCTGCCCGCCGGCCGGCGGCGGCACTCCCGCGCGTTCGGCGGGGCGCGTGCGCGCGAACGACAGCACCACGCCGATGGCGGCGAGGGTCGTGATGAGGGCGGAACCTCCGGCCGAGACCAGGGGCAATGGCACTCCCAGCACGGGAAGAAGTCCGA
Source organism: Lysinimonas soli (assembly GCF_042655435.1). Classification (NCBI taxonomy): domain Bacteria; kingdom Bacillati; phylum Actinomycetota; class Actinomycetes; order Micrococcales; family Microbacteriaceae; genus Lysinimonas; species Lysinimonas soli. The sequence continues at coordinate 936,398 of NZ_JBHSMG010000001.1, read as the reverse complement.
GCACGACGGCAATGTTGACGAGGGCCTGACCGATGATCCAGACCATCGCCGCGCTGGTCGCGATCTTCGCGAATGGATCCTGCGACATCCGGATGATACGGACGAAGCAGATCGTGAGCACCACGAACAGGGCGAGCACGAGGATCGCCCCGACCAGACCGAGTTCTTCGCCGATGATCGCGAAGATGAAGTCGTTGTCGGCCTCCGGGACCCACGACCACTTGCCGGTCGAATTGCCCAGACCCACGCCGAAAAGGCCTCCGTGCGCGAGCGACTGCCAGCCGTGCGTGGTCTGGTAGCAGTCCGACTCGGCCTTGCTGGGGTCGGTGCAACCACCCAGCCACGCCTCGATGCGGCTCCTGCGCGACAGGCTGATCGAGACGAAGACGAGCCCGATCACCGAGATCATCGCGATCGCCGCGGCGATCACCCGCAGCCGGATGCCGGCGTAGAAGAGCGCGCCGAGCACGATCGACACCAGGATCACCGCGGTTCCCAGGTCGCTGCCGACCAGGACGAGTCCGACCGCGGCGCCGACCAGCGGCCCGATCGTGAACAGCACCCGACGCCAGTCGTCGAGGATCTCGCGCCGGGTCGTCAGGATCCACCCCAGCCAGACGATGAACGCCAGCTTCACCAGCTCGGAGGGCTGAGCATTGAACGACCCGAGGTGGATCCAGTTGCGGTTGCCCCCATAGGCGTAGCCGAGCGGCGTGAACACCAGCAGCTGCAGTCCGATCCCCACGAACACCGCGATCCGGGCCCAGCGCTTCCAGAACGAGAGCGGGGCACGGGCGGCGATCAGCATCACCGGCACGCCGATCAGGGCGTAGAGCCCCTGCCGGGTCGCAGTCGCGAAGAAGTCCTTGTCGTTGACGTACGACTCGATCGACGATGACGAGAGCACCATGACGAGCCCGAAGACCACGAGGAACAGGGTCGTACCGAGCAGCAGGAAGTACTCGGGCGTCTCGGCGGCGAACAGGCGCCGCACCGCGACGACGGCAGCCCGCGGCGGCGCAGGCGTTTCGGACGACGGACCCTGGGCCGGATTCGGCGAATGCCGACGGGGAGGCCGAGTCGTGGTCACGCACCCTCCTCCTTGTTACTGCTCCTGCACCCCGAGGTGCTCGCGCACCGCGTCCGCGAATCTCTTGCCCCGGTCCGCGTAGTCCGTGAACTGGTCCATCGATGCGGCGGCCGGCGCGAGCAGCACCACATCACCCGGTCGAGCGAGGGATGCCGCGGTGCGGACGACCGCAGCCATCACTCCCCCAGTCTCGTCGCCGGTGACCTCGACGACCGTGACGCCGGGCGCGTGTCGCTGGAACGCCTCGCGCAGCACCGAACGGTCCGCACCGATCAGCACGGCGGCCCTCAGCCTTCCCGCGTGCTTGCGCACAACGGGAGCGGGATCGACGCCCTTGAGCAGGCCGCCGGCGATCCACACCACGGACGCGAATCCCGAGAGCGCTGCGTCGGCGGCGTGCGCGTTGGTGGCCTTGGAGTCGTCGACCCAGACGACCCCCTCGCTCTCGGCCACGACCTCGGTGCGGTGGTGCGCCATCCGGAAGCCGCGGATCGCCTCGCGGACCTCGGCGGGTGAGACTCCGACCGCGCGCGCGAGCGCCGCAGCGGCGAGCACGTCGGCGGTCAGGTGCGGAGTGTCGAGGCCGCCGGGCCGCAGGTCGGCCATCGTGGCGAGTTCGAGGGCGGATCGGTGCCGCTCGTCGAGGAAGGCCCGGTCGACCAGGATGCCGTCGACCAGACCCAGGTCGCTCGGTCCGGGAACGCCGAGGCCGAAGCCGATCGCCCGGCAGCCGTCCTGCACTTCCGCCTGCTCGACCATCTCGCGGGTCGCGTGGTCCGCCAGGTTGTAGATGCAGGCGACCCGCACGTTGTCGTAGACCCGGGCCTTCGCGTCGCGATACGCCTCGCGGGAACCGTGCCATTCGAGATGGTCGTCGGCCAGATTGAGACAGACGGATGCCAGCGGCGCCAGCATCCCGCCCTCATTGCGGTTCACCCAGTGCAGCTGATGGCTCGACAGCTCGATCGCCAGCACGTCGAAACCCTGCGGATCGCGGATGGCGTCCAGCACCGGAACTCCGATGTTGCCGGCCGGGGCCGCGCGGAGCCCCCCCGCGACCAGCATCGTCGCGGTCAGCTGAGTCGTCGTGGTCTTGCCGTTGGTCCCGGTGATGCACACCCACTCGGCGGGAGTGCCGTCGGGGCGCAGGACCTTGTCGCGCAGCCGCCAGGCGAGCTCGATGTCGCCCCAGACCGGGATCTCGTGCTCACCCGCCCAGGCCAGCAACGGGTGATCCGGGCGGTACCCGGGAGACACGACCACCAGCTCGGGGTCGAACCCGATGAGCTCCGGGGGCGTCTCGCGGTCGGCGCTCACGAACGACGCCCCGATGACCTCGAGCAGCTCGCGGTGCTCCTCGCTCCCCTCGCGAGCGACGACGAGCACCGAGGCCCCGAGCTCGACCAGCGTGTCGGCGACCGAGAACCCGGTCACCCCTAACCCGAGCACGGCGACCCGAAGCCCCGCCCAGTCGGCGCGCCAGCTGCTGAGGTCCGCGGGATCGCGTCGTGCGTCACCGGGTCGAGAGGCGGAGTCGGCCACGGTCAGCGGCTGACCCATTCGAGATAGAACAGGCCGACGCCCGCCGCGACGAAGAGGGCGGCGATGATCCAGAACCGCACGACGATGGTGATCTCGGCCCAGCCCTTGAGCTCGAAATGATGTTGAAGCGGGCTCATCAGGAAGACGCGTCTGCCCTGACCGAATCGCCACTTGGTGACCTTGAAGTACGCCCGTTGCACGATCACCGAACCGGTGACGATCAGGAACAGGCCGCCGATGAGCACGAGGAGCAGCTCGGTGCGGCTGACGATCGCCAGCGCGGCCAGCGCGCCGCCGAGGCCGAGCGACCCGGTGTCACCCATGAAGATCTGCGCAGGGGACGTGTTCCACCAGAGGAAGCCCACGAGGCTGCCGACGATCGCCGCCGCGACGACCGCGATGTCGATCGGATCGCGCGCGTCGTAGCACTTGTACTCGACCACCTGAGCGCGCGCGCTGAAGCACGACTGATTGTTCTGCCAGAAGCCGATGAAGAGGTACGCCGACACCGCGAAGATCGAGGCGCCCGTCGCGAGCCCGTCGAGACCGTCGGCGACGTTCACGCCGTTCGAGGCGCTGACCGTGATGATGTTGACCCAGACGACGAACAGCAGGATGCCGACCACGGGTCCGAACGCATAGAGGTTCAGCCAGGAGATCTCCCGCACCCCTGAGATGTAGGTCGACGCCGGAGTCAGGTGGTTCTCATCGAGGAACAACCGCGAGATCGCGACGAGCGCGAAGACCGTGCCGATCACGAGCTGACCGAAGACCTTCGCCCAGCCCCCCAGGCCCAGGCTGCGCTGCTTGCGGGTCTTGAGCAGGTCGTCGACGAATCCGACCAGGCCGAGCCCCGCCATCATGCAGAGCACCAGCACGCCGACCATCGTCCACGGCACGTCCGCGACGAGGTGACCCATCAGGTAGCCGAAGATCGAACCCAGGATGAAGACGATGCCGCCCATCGTCGGCGTGCCGCGCTTGGCGTGGTGCGACTTGGGACCGTCATCGCGGATGAACTGCCCCCAGCCGAGCCGCTTGAACAGGCGGATGAAGAGCGGCGTGAGAAAGAGCGTGAACGCGAGAGAGAAGCCGGCACCGACGAGGAGGGCTACCACGTGCGGCCCTCGACCGCGGTCGCTGCGGAGCCGCCCGACGCGATGTCGACGCCACCGAGCCGGTCGCCGAGGAATCGCAGGCCCGCCGATTTCGACGACTTCACGAGCACGACATCACCGTCCCGGAGTTCCTCACGAAGAAGATCGTATGCCGCGTCGAGGTCGGCGACGAACACCGACTCCCCGTCCCACGAGCCCTCGAGACCGGCCGCCGCGTGGATGTGGCGGGCCCCGTCTCCGACCACCACCAGCTTGCCGATGTTGAGTCGCACGACGAGGCGGCCCAGCCGGTCGTGCTCCTCGCGGGCGTACTCCCCGAGCTCGGCCATCTCCCCGAGCACAGCCACCGAGCGCTGCCCCGGCTCGACGATCTGCGCGAGCGTCTTCAGGGCGGCCGCTGTGGAATCCGGACTCGCGTTGTACGCGTCGTTGATGACCGTGATTCCTCCGCCGGGCTGCAGCACCTCCATGCGCCAGCGCTCGGCGCGCGGAACCGCCTCGATCGCCGCGATCGCGCGATCGCTCGGCACCCCGAGCTCACGGGCCACGGTGAGAGCGGCCAGCGCGTTCGACACGTGGTGTTCGCCGAGGATCCGCAGGCTGACGTCGCGGCGCTCCCCGTCGGAGATGAGCGTGAACCGGGTTCCGGTCGAGTCCGCGCGGACGTCCTCGGCGCGCACGTCGGCACCCGCCGAGAGGCCGAACCAGACCGCCCGTGCCGACGTCATCTCGGCCATCTCGGCCACCCGGCCGTCATCGGCATTGAGCACGGCCACCGCCGACGGCGGCAGCTCGCGGACGATCTCGGACTTGGCCCGCTGGGTCGCCTCGATGCCGCCGAACGCTCCCGCGTGGGCCAGCCCCACTTTGAGCACGACCGAGATGTCGGGCATCGCGATGCCGACCAGCCGAGCGATCTCGCCCTCGCCGCTCGCCCCCATCTCGACGATCAGGAACCGGGTCGACTCGTCGACCTGGAGCATCGTGATGGGCGCCCCGACCTGATTGTTGAACGATCCGGCCGGCGCGACGGTCGGGCCCTCGGTCTCGAGCACCGCCCGGAGCAGGTTCTTGGTCGTGGTCTTGCCGTTCGACCCCGTGATGCCGATGACCGTCATGACCCCGGCGGATCGCACGCGCGCCACCACGAGCCGCGCGAGGGCGGCGAGGGCATCGACGCCGTTCTCGACGACGAGCACTGGGACCGGCAACGGAAGCGGGCGCTCCGCCACGACGAGCGCGGCACCGCGGTCGACCGCGTCGGAGGCGAACAGGTGCCCGTCGGTGACCGTGCCAGGAAGCGCGAAGAAGATCGCGCCCGGGGTCACCAAGGTCGAGTTGGTCTGCACCGAACCGGAGACCAGCTCCTCACGGAGTACGTTCTCCGGCAGGAGCAGGCGGCCGCCGAGGGTCTCTTCCAGCTCGGCGAGGGTGAGGGCGATCACGCCCACCCCGCCTCACGGAGGGCCGCGCGGGCCTCCTCACGCGCCGAGTACGGCGTGCGCACGCCGCGGATGTCGCGGTAATCTTGGTGACCGGGCCCGGCCCACAGGATCGAGTCGCCCTCCTTGGCGAGCGACACGGCCTTGCGGATCGCCGCCTCCGGCGGACTCACCTCATAGGTCTCGGGCTGGTGCTCGGCGAGCTTCGCGCCCTCGAGCAGGGTCGCGCGAATCGACGCCGGGTCTTCGAAGCGCGGGTGGTGATCGGTGATCACGAGGATGTCGCTGCCCTCGGCGGCGACGCGCGCCATCTCGTGGCGCTTGGTGGCATCCCGGTCGCCGTCCGCGCCGAAGACCATGATCGTGCGTCCGCTCGTGAAGTGCCGCACGGCCGCGAGGGTGTTCTCGAAGGCATCGGGGCTGTGCCCGAAGTCGACGTACACGCTGGGCCCGCGTTCACCCGACACCCGCTCGGTGCGCCCCGGCAGATACGCCTGGATGCCGCCCTCGGCGTCGAGCGCCGCCCCGATCGCCTCGAGCTCGAAGCCGGCCTCGACGAGCATGACGATGGCGAGCGCCGCGTTCGCCGCCATGTGCCAGCCGATCAGCGGCTCGCGCGTCACGAGCGAACGCCCGTCGCGGCCGGTGAGCCGGAACTCGGTGTAGGCCGCGGTCTCCTCGAGCACCTCGACCACCCAGGCCGCGCTCTCGACGTCCTCGGCCGACGCGTGCCCGATCGTCGCGATGGTCGTCACGGGGATGCGCGACTCGGCGACGACGCGCGCGCCCCACGACGAGTCGAGGCAGACCACGCCGCGCTTGCCGCGGTCCGGCTCGAAGAGGGCGAGCTTCGCCTGGAAGTACTCCTCCATGTCGGCGTAGTCGTCGAGGTGGTCGTGGCTGAGGTTCGTGAAGGCGACGACATCGAACACCAGACCGTCGACGCGACGACGCGAGAGGGCCTGCGCGCTCACCTCGACGGCGACGGCGCGAACGCCCGCCTCGCGCATCCGGGCGAGCAGGGCGTGCATCTCGCTGGCCTCGGGTGTCGTCAGCCGGCTGACGACCGTCATGTCGCCGATGTGCCGTTCGGCCGTCGAGCTGAGGCCGGTCACGAGGCCGAGCTGCCGCAGGATCGCCTCGAGCAGGTAGGAGGTCGAGGTCTTGCCGTTCGTTCCCGTGGTGCCGAACAGCAGCGGAGCGGACTCACCGGTGCGATACACCCACGCCGACAGCTCTCCGAGAGCCGCGCGCGGGTCGTCGACGATGACGATGGGCAGTCCCGCATCGGTCGCGATCTCGGCCCCGGCGGCATCCGTCAGGAGCGCGACGGCGCCGCCCTCCTTGGCCTGCTCGGCGTACGAGGCACCGTGGCTGTTGGCGCCCTGGATGCCCACGAAGAGGTCGCCGGGGTGCAGGTCGCCCGTGCCGAGCGTGACGCCCGTGACTTCGACGCCGTCGAGCGAACCGCGGTGCTCGAGCCCGAACTCCTGCACCAGCATGGCCAGTGATCGCGGAGCGGGATGCTCAGGACGCAGGACCGGGGGGATCCGGGTCTTCACGCTACCCGCCTCCTGTCCTTCGCTGTCCGGTGCTCGTCCGAGCCGATCCGCCTACCAGACGACGGGGACGTTCGGCGCCGGCGTGGTCGACGGGGTGATGCGGTAGGTCTTGATGACCTGCTTCATGAGCGTCGCGTATGCAGGCGCCGCGGCGGCGGAAGTCTTTATCGTAGCGGGCTTCGCCAGGGTGACGATCACGGCGTACTGCGGCCTGTCGGCCGGCACCAGACCCGCGACCGACACGATGTAGTCGCTTCCGTACCGGCCGTTCGCGTCGGCGACCTGCGCGGTGCCCGACTTGGAGGCGATGCGATAGCCCGGGATGTTGATGATGTTGCGCAGCGACCCCATCGTGGTCACGGTCTCCATCATCTGCCGCACCTCCTGGGCCGCCGAGGCCGAGACCGCCCGGGTCGGGGTGCCGCTCGTCGGGTGCGTCACGGTGCCGTCGGCCGCCGTGCAGCTGTCGATGAGGGTGAGGGGAAGGCGCAGCCCGTCGTTGCCGAGGGTCTGGTACAGACTCGCGATCTGCGCCGAGGTCGCGGTCATTCCCTGCCCGAACTGCTGGGTCACCGTGGTGATCGAGTCGACCTTGTCGGGCGGGATCAGGTCACCCGGGTCCTCGCCCAGGAAGTCGGCGGCCGTCTTCGACCCGAGCCCGAAGGCGCGCAGGTTCGCGTAGCGATCCTTCTCGCTCTCGAGCTTGGTCAGCTCGGCGATGCCGATGTTCGACGAGTTCATGATGACGCCCGCGACCGTCCAGTGCTCGGTGGGGTGCGCGAACGCGTCTTTGATGTAGCTGCCCTTGGGCAGTCCGTCGGTGAACCGGCTCGGCACCACGACGGGGGTCGACGCGGTGACGAGGCCCTTGTCGACCAGCCCGGCGACCGTCGCGGGCTTCATGATCGATCCGGGTTCGTAGGGGCTGGTGAAGCTGCGTGCTCCGAGCGAGTCGGGGCTCACCGAATTGCGGTCGTTGGGGTCGACCGAGGGATAGTCCGCGGCGGCCATGATGTGCCCGTCGCTCACGCGCACGATCATCGCCGTGCCCCATTGGGCGCCCGTGGCCTGCGCCTGTTGCGCGAGGGTCTGCTGGGCGAACCACTGCAGGTTGGAGTCGATCGTGAGGGTGATCGTGCCGCCGTCCTTCGCGGCCTTCGTCACGACCGTGCTGCCCGGCAGACGAACGCCGTCGGCGCTGGTCTCGTAGCTCGACGAGCCGTTGGTGCCGGCCAGGCACGCGTTCTGCTTCAGCTCGGTCCCCGCCTGCGGGCCGTCGGTGCCGACGAAGCCGACGAGGTTTCCCGCGACCGCGCCGTTGGGATAGGTGCGCGCCGGATGCGGCTCGCTGTACACCCACGGGATCTTGAGCGCCTTGACCTTGTTGAACACGTCGAGCTTCACGCCCTTGACCAGGTAGGCGAAGTCGGAGTCCGGCTTGGCGGTCAGGGCGCTGTAGAGCGTCTGAGGGGCGGCTCCCGTCACCTGGGCGATCCGCGAGATCGCATCCGCCAACGAGACATGGGTCTTCGTGCCGTCGGCGTTCCGGTGGTCGTACCCGTCGGGTGACGCGCTCTTCGGAGAGGCCGTGATGTCGAAACGGTCGACGCTGTCAGCCAGCACAACGCCATTGGAATCGACGATGTTGCCCCTTGTCCCGTAGGTCGTCACCGTGCGGACCTGACGGTCCTGGGCCTGCTTGGTGAGCTCGTCGGCCTGCACCAGTTGGATGTCGACCAGACGCACCCCGAACACCGTCACGATCGCGAACACCGCGAAGAGAGTGAGTGCGAGACGCCGTCGCGAGACCCGGAACGTGTGCACGGCTGGTCTCCTCCTGGGTCAGTGAGTGGTGGGGGACGGGAGGAGTCCGGGATCCTGGGGGGAGGATCCCGTCCCTCCCGTCCCCGCGTCGGGGGTCGTGGTGGTCGTGCCGGTCGGTGTCACGATCGAGGTGCCGCTCAGGAGCACATTGCCGACGTGGTCGCCCGAGCCCAGCAGGCTTCCGCCCGGAGTGCTCGCCGTCCCCGCCACGGCGCCGGACTTGGCATCCAGGTAGAGGGCGCTCCCGCTCGCGACCATACCGAGGGCTTCCGCATTCGCCGCGAGGTGCTGCGGCGAGGCGTAGAGGTCGAGGGTCTCCGACAGCGCGTGCTGCTGGAGGACGGCGTCGTGCTTCTGGGACTGCAGGGTGGAGATCTGATACGCGCCGTTGGCCAGCACGATGCTCAGCAGCAACTGCGCCAGAAGAATCACGCCGATCCCCCCGATGGTGACCAGCGCGGGGAGCAGCCGGGGACGGGCCCGCCGCTGGGCGCGGCTGGGTGCGACCTCGAGACGGCGCCGCGGTTCCGGAGCGGGTCCGCGGCGCGGGCGCGGAGGTGCCGCGACGGGGAGCGCGCTCATGCCGCCCTCCTCGCGACGGGCCGCAGGCGCTCGGCCGCACGCAGCCGGACGGGCGTGGAACGGGAGTTGCTGGCCTTCTCCTCGTCGCTCGCGAGCTCGGCGCCACGCACCAGGAGGGCGAACTCCGGGCGGTGCTCGGGCAGCTCGACCGGCAGTCCACGCGGGGCGGTCGACGCGGATCGCGCCGCCAGCTCGCGTTTGACGATGCGGTCTTCGAGCGATTGATAGGCCAGCACCACGATCCGCCCACCGACTTCGAGCGCGTCGAGGGCGGCGGGGATTGCACGTTCGAGCACGGCGAGCTCCTGGTTGACTTCGATTCGCAGGGCCTGGAAGACCCGCTTGGCTGGATGCCCCGCGCGCTGCAATGCCGCGGGGGTCGCGGCGATGAGCAGCTCGACGAGCTGGGCGGAGGTCTCGAGCGGCGTGATCTCGCGCTGCTGGACGATGCGGCTGGCGTAACGGGGAGCGAGCTTCTCCTCGCCGTACTCGTAGAAGATCCGGCGCAGGCTCGCCTCGTCGTATTCCGCGAGGATGCGGGCCGCGGTCAGCTCTGCGGTGTCGTCCATGCGCATGTCGAGCGGGGCATCCTTCGAGTACGAGAAGCCGCGTTCGACCCGGTCGAGCTGCATCGACGAGACGCCGAGATCGAAGAGGATGCCGGCCACGGCCGGGATGCCGAGCTCGGCGAGCACCTCGCGGATCCGGTCGTAGACCGTGTGCACCAGATGCACCCGCGAGCCGAACCGGGCGAGGCGCTCGGCCGACAGGGCCAGTGCCTGCTGGTCCCGATCGAGCCCGACGAACTCGATTTCGGGGAAGCGCTCCAAGAACGCCTCGGCATGACCGCCCAGGCCGAGGGTCGCGTCGACGAGCACGGCACCGGGGCGCGCGAGCGCCGGGGCGAGCAACTCGATCGTCCGCTCGAGGAGGACGGGGGTGTGAAAACGGTTCTCGGTCATGAGGTACGGGGCCGAGCCCCTCGGACCGGATCCCCATCCGCTGCGACCTGGCTCCGGGGAAGTGAAGTCAGGGTGCGCGGCTGAGGGTCGGGCCCGAGGCGCTAGAAGAGTCCCGAGATCACCTCCTCGTCGGCATCGGCGAAGCCGGACTCGGCATTGGCGTAGTACTCGTTCCAGGCCGCGGTGTCCCAGATCTCTGCGCGGCTGCCCGCTCCGATGACGGTGAGGTCGCGGTCGAGTCCCGCGTACTCGCGCAGCACGGCGGGGATCGTCACCCGGTGCTGCTTGTCCGGGATCTCCTGGGTTGCTCCGCTGAGGAACAGGCGGAGGTAGTCGCGACCCTTCTTGCCGAGCGACGGCGCCTGCTTCTGCATCCGCTCGACCAGATCCTCGAACTCGCGCTGGCTGTACACGTAGATCGCGTGCTCCTGGCCGCGGGCCATGACGACGCCGCTCGAGAAGTCGTCGCGGAACTTCGCGGGAAGGATGATGCGCCCCTTCTCGTCGAGTTTGGGGACGAACGTGCCGAGCAGCATGCGACCCCCCTCACTCTCCGGCCAGACAGAAGGACATTCCCCACTTTACTCCACTTCCTTCCACTTTCAACCACATTCCTCACCAAATGCGGCCGTTCGCACCCCCAGAAGGTGGGGACATCCCCGCAGATACGCGGAAGAGCGCCGGTGGAGCGCAGTGGAGGGGAATGAGGCGCCGATGCGACGCTCGGCGGCCGCGGGGAGCGACGCGCCCGTTAACGACGAAAGGACCGGCGATCGCCGGTCCTTTCGGGAGAAGTCAGTACGAGTAGCTCAGTGCTCTAGCTCAGTGCTCGTGATCGTCGTTGCGCCGTTCCCAGCGCTCGTTGAGCGAGTCCATGAAGCTCGGGCGCTTGGCGTTGGACGCGCGGCGGGCCGAGCCGACGACGGTGAGGCGGCGCGGCGGCGCGATGGCGACGAGCGCCCCGGAGAACATGATCGCGAAGCCGAGGATGCCGACCAGCGGCTGGTGGATGCTCACCCCGACCACGAGCAGGATCAAGCCGACGGCCCCCGCAAGCACTCCGAGCACGATGGCGGTGTAGTTGGGGCGGCCTCGACGCGCGCCGACGGTCGTGACGTCGTCGGCATCGTTGTGGTAGAGGCTGCGCTCCATCTCGTCGAGGAGGCGCTGCTCCTGTTCAGAAAGCGGCATTTCCGGCTCCCTCACGGTCGGGCCATCCGTTGGCAGCGACTCGTTGATCAGGCAACATTCTAGGCCCGCTTGCCGTCGATAGCATAGGTACGTGGCTGGGAGTACGCGCTTAGTCGATCTCGTCCAGTCCCGACTCGATGAGTTCGTGTCCGAACACGGCACGACCATGGCCGGCATCTCCCCCGACCTCGGCGTCATCGAGGACTCGGCACGTCAGATTCTGGCAGGGGGAAAGCGCTTCCGCGCCCTGTTCTGCTACTGGGGCTGGCGAGCGGTCGCGGGGTTCGCCCCCGACGGCGAGCTGCTCGACGACAGCGAACCCGCCGAACTCCCGGCGGTCGTCTCGGTGGCGTCGGCGCTCGAGGTGTTCCACGCCGCCGCGCTGGTTCACGACGACATCATGGACAACTCCGACACCCGCCGCGGACGACCGAGCGCCCACCGTCGCTTCGAGGCCTGGCACCGCGAGCAGGGGTGGTCGGGCTCCGCTCGCGACTACGGCGAAGCGAGCGCCCTCCTGCTCGGCGATCTGCTGCTGGCGTGGAGCGACGAGCTGTTCGACTCGGGGGTGCGCCAGATCCGATCTTCGGATGCCGCCTCTGCCGCCCGCGATCAGTTCTCGCTCATGCGGGCCGAGGTGACGCTCGGGCAGTACCTCGACATGCTCGAAGAGACCTCATGGCGGTCACGCCCCGAGACGGAGCTGCTCCCCCGCGCCCATCGGGTCATCGTCTACAAGTCGGCGAAGTACACGGTGGAGGCGCCGCTCGTGATCGGCGCCTCCCTCGCCGACGCGTCGCTGGCCCAGCTCGCGGCCCTCCGCGCCTTCGGCCTGCCGTTGGGGATCGCCTTCCAGCTGCGCGACGACCTTCTGGGGGTCTTCGGAGATCCGGTCGTCACCGGCAAGCCGGCCGGCGACGACCTGCGGGAGGGCAAGCGCACCGTACTCGTGACCCTGGCCCGGCAGAAGCTCCCGGCGTCGGCGGGTCGCGTGTTCGACGAACTGCTCGGTGACCGGGAACTGGACGACCAACAGGTGTCGATGCTGCAGACCGCCGTTCGCGACAGCGGAGCGGTCGAACAGATCGAGAGGCTCATCGCGCACAACGTGGGACTGGCGACCCAGGCCCTGGCGGACGCCCCGCTCACCCGGTCGGCCCGCGAGCAGCTCGGCGCCCTGGCCGAGACCGTCTCGCGCCGCAGCGCCTGACGCCGGGCTAGAAGCCCAGAGCCTGGGCGACCCGCCGCACCTCGGCCTTTCGTCCGGCGCGCAGGGCGTCGACAGGCGCGACACCGAGGCTCTCCTCGGGAGTGAGCAGCCAGTGGATCGCCTCGTCGTCGCTGAAGCCGGCGTCGCCGAGCACGATGAAGGTGCCGCGCAGCTCGGTCATCGGCTCGCGGTCGACCAGGAAGTCGGCCGGCACCTTCAGCACCCCGTCGACCCGGGTCGCGAGCAGCGCCCGGTCCTCGATGAGACGCCGCACCCGGCTCAGCGGAAGGCCGAGCCTGTCGACGAGGTCGGGAAGGGTCAGCCACGTCGTGCCGGCGGTGTCGCTCACTGTTCAAGAGTGCCATGTCGCGGGGGGTGTCGTTCGACCAGGCAAATGTTACGAACAGGTAAACTCCCGCCCCACCAGCCACGGTGATTGACTCTGTTAATCTTCTGTGACAACGTGGAACGCGAGATCGCGTCGGAACCGTCGAGCGATCACGAATCCCGGGGGCGGGGGAAGGCAGGACGGCGATGACCGACACTCCCACGACCGACTCGGGCGCGTTTGCCCGCTCGGTCTTCGCGCGGCTGACCCCGTCATCCTCGAACCACCGCGTGACGGACGGCGCGAGTGGCGGACTCCGCTCCAGCCGCTTGGGCAAGGGCGTCATGGCGACCATGCCGATCGTGCTGGCCGGGGCCATGACTGTGAGCATGAACCTGACCGGACCGTTGGACTCCGCCTCGGCGGCACCGAAGCGGCCCGCCAAGGCCAAGAGCGAACTCGGCAAGACGCTGCGCGAGATACTCACCGCGTCCAAGAGCAGCGCCGCCGCGGCACCGACCACCTACCGTGTGGCCCCGGGCGACACCGTCTCGTCGATCGCCGGGCGTTTCGGCCTGTCGACGGCGTCCGTCCTCGCTCTCAACGGCCTCAGCTGGAAGTCGCTGATCTTCCCCGGACAGGTGCTCAAGCTCTCGACGTCGACCGCTGCCGCGCCCACGGCGCCCGCCGCGCCTGCTGCGTCCGTCACGACGGCGGGCGGGCGCTACACGATCCAGAAGGGCGACACGATCAGCGGCATCGCGGCGCGATTCGGCGTGTCGACCCAGTCCGTGCTCACCGCGAACGGCCTGGGATGGTCGAGCATCATCCACGCAGGGCAGACCATCGCCATCCCGTCGGGATCGACCCTCGCCATCCAGACCGTCGCCAATGTGACCCCGGTCGCGCCGTCGACGGCGCCCTCGACTCCGGCCGCCCCCGCGGGTACCTCGTACACGATCCGTTCCGGCGACACCATCTCGTCGATCGCCCAGCGGTTCGGCGTGACCGTCTCGTCGATCCTCGCCGCGAACGGACTCGGCAGCTCGAGCATCATCTACTCCGGACGCACCCTCGTGATCCCCGGCGGCGGCTCCGCTGCGCAGCCCGCGAGTACCGGCACCCCGCTGACCGAGGAGATGGCGGCGAACGCGCGCATCATCATCCAGGTCGGACAGCGACTGGGGGTCCCGGACCGCGGCATCGTCGTCGCCTTGGCCGCCGCCATGCAGGAATCCGGGCTGCGCAATCTCAACTACGGCGACCGCGACTCGCTTGGCCTGTTCCAGCAGCGGCCGAGCACGGGGTGGGGCGCGCGCGCGCAATTGCTCGACCCGGTCCACGCCGCCGAGCTGTTCTACGGCGGACCGAGCAACCCCAACGCCGGGCGCACCCGCGGACTGCTCGACATCGCGGGGTGGCAGTCGATGACGATCACCCAGGCCGCCCAGAAGGTCCAGATCTCGGCCTACCCGGAGGCCTACGCCAAGTGGGAATCCAGCGCGTGGGCCTGGCTCGCGAACTATCGCTGAGCACAGCTGAGGACTCCTTCACCGTGTGGCAGCCGACCGTTCAGGATGCCTCTGCCTACACTCGAACGGTGAGTGTCAATACCTCCGACCCGATGATCGGTCGTCTCATCGACGGCCGGTATCAGGTGCGCTCACGAATCGCCCGCGGCGGCATGGCGACCGTCTACCTCGCGACCGATCTGCGCCTCGAGCGCAGAGTCGCCGTCAAGGTGATGCACGGGCATCTCGCCGACGACAGCCAGTTCAAGCAGCGCTTCATCCAGGAGGCGCGGTCGGCGGCACGGCTGGCGCATCCGAACGTCGTGAACGTCTTCGATCAGGGCCAGGACAGCGACAGCGCCTACCTCGTCATGGAGTACCTGCCCGGCATCACCCTGCGCGATCTGCTGCAGGAATACGGCTCCCTGACCCCCCAGCAGACGATCGACATCACCGAGGCAGTTCTCTCGGGGCTCGCCGCCGCGCACAAGGCGGGCATCGTGCACCGCGACCTCAAGCCCGAGAACGTGCTGCTGGCCGACGACGGCCGCATCAAGATCGGCGACTTCGGCCTGGCGCGCGCCGCCTCGGCCAACACCGCGACCGGCGCGGCCCTTCTGGGCACGATCGCCTACCTCTCCCCCGAACTCGTCACTCGCGGCGTGGCGGATGCGCGCAGCGACATCTACGCGGTCGGCATCATGATGTACGAGATGCTCACCGGCGAGCAGCCCTTCAAGGGCGAGCAGCCGATGCAGATCGCGTACCAGCACGCCAACGACACCGTGCCGACCCCGAGCGCCAAGAACTCGAAGGTGCCGGCCGAGCTGGACGAGCTGGTCGTGTGGGCCACCGCCCGGGATCCCGAGGAGCGCCCACGGGACGCCCGTGTCATGCTCGATCAGCTTCATGACACCGAGTCGCTGTTGCGCACGGCGCTCCCCACCGGAGCCACCGCAGCGCAGCGCACGATGGTGCTGCCCTCCGCCCCGGCGGAGACGACGTTCATGGGCACGCGAGCCGAGGCCGAGACCCAGATCATCACGCCCCGCGCGCCGGCGGCCCCTGTCGAGGTGTCCGACTCGACCTCTGCCCTCGCCCGGGTGTCGCAGAAGCGGCGTGGACGCGGGCTGGCGTTGTTCCTCGTCATCCTGCTGCTCGCCGCGGCGGCGGGTGCCGCCGGCTGGTACTTCGGCGCGGGCCCGGGGTCGAAGGTCACGATCCCGCGTACGCTCGCCGGACTCTCGACCGCGGCGGCCACGGAGCAGCTGACCAAGCTCGGCCTGAAGGTGAACCCGTCCCCCGGCGAGGCGTTCTCGACGACCGTGGCTGCGGGTGCGGTCGCCGAGACTGCTCCGGCCATGGGGCAATCCGTGGTCAAGGGCGGGATGGTTCAACTGCTCCTCTCGAAGGGGCCGCAGCCCTTCCCGCTGCCGACCCTGGTCGGCCAGACGGAGAAGGACGCCCTCGACCTCGTCTCGACGCACTGGAAGGCCGGCGACAGCATCCGGCAATTCGACGGCACGGTCGCCTCGGGCACGGTGCTGGACGCACTCGACGCGTCCGGCAAGTCGTTGAAGGGCGTCGGGCAGTACGGGGACCAGCAGAAGATCGTCCTGGTGGTCTCGGCCGGTCCGCTCCCCTCCGACCTCAGCGGCAAGAGCATGTCCGAGGCCACCGCCGAGCTCGCCGCCGATCCCTACAAGCTGACGGTGAGCGGCAACGTGGATGTCTTCAGCCAGACCGTCCCCAAGGGCGCGGTCGTCGGGCTGGTCACCACCGATTCGGCAGGCAAGGCCATCCCGATCCGCGTCGGCGACAAGGTGCAACTTCAGACCTCGAAGGGCCCGGAGCAGGTGCCCGTGCCCGACGTCACGGGCAAGACCTGGGCGACCGCGAAGCAGATGCTGACGGATGCCGGATTCCAGCTCAGCTACAACAAGCTGGCTGACATCGCCCCCAGCTCGATCACGGTCAGCAAGACCAACCCGCCGGCGGGGACCACGGTCGACAAGGGGTCGACCATCAAGGTCAACTTCAACGGATTCTGATCCGTTCGCCCGGCTCGCTCAGCGCGCGATCGTGAGCTCCTCGGCCACGAGGAAGGCCAGCTCGAGCGACTGCATGTGGTTGAGGCGCGGGTCGCAGAGCGACTCGTACTTCGTCGCGAGAGTCGCCTCGTCGATCTGCTCCGATCCGCCCAGGCATTCGGTGACGTCGTCGCCGGTCAGCTCGATGTGGATGCCGCCCGGGTGCGTTCCGGCCTCGCGATGCGACTCGAAGAAGCCCCGCACCTCGTCCACGACATCGTCGAAGCGGCGGGTCTTGTAGCCGGTCGGCGTGGTGAGTCCGTTGCCGTGCATCGGATCCGTGACCCACAGCGGCATCGCGTCGAAGCCCTTGATCGCGTCGAGCAGCGGCGGAAGCGCATCGCGCACCTTGCCGGCGCCCATGCGCGTGATGAACGTCAAGCGACCGGGCTCGCGCTCCGGGTCGAGCTTGTCGATCAGGCGCTCCATGTCGTCGGCCGTGGTCGACGGCCCGAGCTTGACGCCGATGGGGTTGCGGATGCGCGAGAAGTAGTCGACGTGGGCGTCGTCGAGACCCCGCGTGCGCTCGCCGATCCACAGGAAGTGCGCGCTCGTGTTGACGGGAGTGCCGTTGCGCGAGTCGATCCGCGTCATGGGGCGCTCGTAGTCCATCAGGAGGCCCTCGTGGCTCGTGTAGAACTCCACGCGCTTCAACTCGTCGAAGTCGGCCCCCGCCGCCTCCATGAACTTGACGGCGCGGTCGATCTCCGAGGCGAGACCCTGGTAGCGCTGGTTCGCCGGGTTGGCCGCGAACCCGCGGTTCCAGCTGTGCACCTCACGCAGATCGGCGAAGCCGCCCTGGGTGAAGGCACGGATCAGATTCAGCGTCGAGGCCGAGGTGTGGTACCCCTGCACGAGCCGGCGGGGATCGGCGGCTCGCGCCTCGGGCGTGAAGTCGTAACCGTTGACGATGTCGCCGCGGTAGGCGGGCAGCGTCACGTCTCCGCGGGTCTCGGTGTCGCTCGAGCGTGGCTTGGCGAACTGCCCGGCCATCCTGCCCATCTTCACGATGGGCATGGACGCGCCGTAGGTCAGCACGACCGCCATCTGCAGCAGCGTCTTGAGGCGGTTGCGGATCTGATCGGCGGTCGCGCCGGCGAAGGTCTCGGCGCAGTCCCCGCCCTGGAGCAGGAAGGACTCGCCCCGGGCGGCGCGCGCCAGCCGTTCGCGAAGGATGTCGACCTCGCCCGCGAAGATCAGCGGCGGGAGCGTCGAGATCTCGGCGGATGCGGCGGCGACTGCGGCGGCATCCGGCCATTGCGGCTGCTGCCGGATCGGCAGCTGACGCCAATGGTCGAGGCCTGCGATCACCTGAGGGTCGGCCTGCACGACGGTCTCTGAGGGGTCTGACACGGGGTTCCTTCTGCTGTGGGGGAACGGGAACGCCCCAGCCGTTCAGCCTATAAGAGGGCGCCGCGCGGTGCTGACCGGCGGACGACCCTGGCCTATCGCGCGGCGCGCGCGTCGACGCTGCTCGCCCGGCGCTTCACCGATGAGGCATAGACGTCGACGTATTCCTGGCCGCTGATCCGCGACAGCTCGTACATGATCTCGTCGGTGATCGAGCGCAGCACGAAACGGTCGCCCTCCATGCCCTCGAAACGCGAGAAGTCGAGCGGCTCGCCGAATACGACTCCGACGCGGCGCACCCGGGGGAACTTCGAGCCCACCGGCATGACCTTCTCGGTGTCGATCATGGCGACAGGCACCACCGTGACCCCGGCTTCGAGGATCATGCGCGCCACTCCGGTGCGCCCCCGGTAGAGCCGGCCGTCGGGGCTGCGCGTGCCCTCGGGGTAGATGCCGAGCTGACCGCCCTTGGCCAGGTGCTCGAGACCCGAGTTCAGCGATGCCTCGGACGCCTTGCCGCCGGAGCGGTCGATCGGCAGCTGGTTGATCCCGAGGAAGAAGTGCTTCGTCAGCCAGCCGCTGAGGCCCTTGCCCGTGAAGTACTCGCTCTTCGCCAGGAAGCTGATCGGCCGCGGCACGGCGAGCGGCAGGAACACCGAGTCGATGAACGACAGGTGGTTGCTGGCGAAGATCACGGCACCCGACTCGGGCACGTTCTCGATCCCCCGGATCCAGGGTCGGAACACCGACATCGCGAACGGACCGACGATGAAGGTCTTCAGGAACCAATAGAGCACGAGACCTCCCAGCGGATACCGAGTCTAGCCACCATGGAGCCCTAGCGACGGAGCCCTAGCGAGCGGCGTGCAGCCGGGCGAGATCCGCGGCGCCGACCACGCCCGCGTCGTTCACCAGTTCGGCGACCGCGAAAGTCGGCTCCGGATGGAAGCCCCGAGCGGGCAGATGAGCGAGGTAGGCCTCGCGGATCGGCTCGAGCAGCAGCTCGCCGGCCGCGGCGACGCCGCCGCCGAAGACGAACCGCTGAGGGTCGAGCACCGCGCCGAGCGATGCGCAGGCCTGGCCGAGCCAGGAGCCGAGCTCGCGAAGCGCGGCAAGGGCGCCGGGATCGTGATCCGCGATGAGTGCGCCGACGATGTCGCCGTCGAGACGGCCGGAGGTCGCGCGGGCGTCGGCGAGCGAGAGACCGATACCGCCGGCATCCGCGATCTCGTTGGCGAAGCGCAGCAGCGCGCGCCCGGACCCGTACTGCTCGATGCAGCCGCGCTGCCCGCATCCGCAGGGAAGACCGCCGGGCACGACCCGCAGGTGACCCACCTCCCCCGCCGCACCGAAGCCGCCGCGTAGCAGCTTGCTGTCGACGATGACCGCGCCGCCGACCCCCGTGCCGATCGTCAGCATGGTCATGTCGGTGGCGCCGCGGCCCGCGCCGAAGCGGTACTCGGCCCACCCCGCCGCGTTCGCGTCGTTGTCGATCGTGATGTCGAGCCCTGGCAGCAGTTCGGCCAGGCGGTCGCGGAACGGTTCGCTTCGCCAGTTGATGTTGGGTGCGTAGTAGACGATCGACTGCGTGACGTCGACGAATCCGGCGGCGGCGACGCCTGCCGCCACGATGTCTTCGCCGTCGCTCAGGGTGCGGATCAGCTCGACGACGTTCTCGACGATCGCGACGGGATCGCCGGCCGGTGTCGGCGTGCGCGCCGATCGCACGATCTCGCCGGTCTCGCTGACCAGGGCGCCGGCGATCTTGGTTCCGCCGATGTCGATTCCGATGGCATGCACGGGTCTCGACTTTACCGTCGCCCTCGCCCGTCGGCGCCCGCGCCTGACCCCGGGGTAGGCTCGCAAGTGAACAACCTAGGCTGGGGCCAACGAATCACACCGGTACCGAAGGAGTTGCCGTGAACGAATACTTCACCCCTGCAATCGTCAAGGCAGACCCCGACGCGAACACGACGGATCTGCTTCTGGGGCGCCTCGCGATCTCGCCCGACGCCCCGCTGTTCGCCCTCCCCACCGCCGACGGCGGCTGGAGCGACATCTCGACCGCCGAGTTCCATCGTCAGGTGGTGGCCCTGGCCAAGGGCTTGATCGCCGCGGGCATCCAGGCGGGCGACAAGATCGGCTTCATCTGCAAGACCCGCTACGAGTGGACCCTGATCGACTTCGCCACCTGGTTCGCCGGCGCGGTGCTCGTTCCTGTCTACGAGACCTCGGCCCCCGCGCAGATCCAGTTCAACCTCAGCGACTCGGGCGCACGCGCCCTGATCGTCGAGACCGCCGAGCAGTTCGCCAAGTTCGACGAGGTGCGCAGTGAGCTGCCGCAGGTCGACAAGGTCTGGCAGTTGGGTCTCGACGACCTCGACAAGCTGGTCGCCGGCGGTGTGAACGTCAGCGATGCCGAGGTGGAGGCCCGCCGCAGCGCCGCGAAGGGATCCGATCTCGCGACGATCATCTACACCTCGGGCTCGACCGGCCGGCCGAAGGGGTGCATCATCACGCACTCCAACTTCGTCGAGCTCAGCCGCAACGCCGCCGTCGCCATGGGCGAAGTCGTCGCGCCGGGATCATCGACCCTCCTCTTCATCACGACGGCGCATGTGTTCGCGCGGTTCATCTCGATCCTGGGCGTGCATACGGGGGTCAAGGTCGGACACCAGGCCGACACCAAGCAGCTGCTGTCGGCCCTCGGCAGCTTCAAGCCGACCTTCCTCCTCGCGGTCCCCCGGGTGTTCGAGAAGGTGTACAACTCGGCGGAGCAGAAGGCCGAGAGCGGGGGGCGCGGCCGCATCTTCCGCACGGCGGCGCAGGTCGCGATCGACCACTCGATGGCCCTGGACGCCGGCCAGGTTCCCACCGGCCTGAAGCTCAAGTTCGCCCTCTTCGACCGACTGGTCTACAGCAAGCTGCGCGCCGCGATGGGGGGCAACATCCAGTTCGCGGTGTCGGGGTCCGCACCGCTCGGTACTCGGCTCGGGCACTTCTTCCGCAGCCTCGGCGTCAAGATCCTCGAGGGTTACGGGCTCACCGAGACGACCGCACCGGCCACCGTCAACCTGGTCTCCAAGTTCAAGATCGGAACGGTCGGCCCCGCCCTTCCAGGAGTCGGCATCAAGATCGCGGACGACGGCGAGATCCTCGTGAAGGGCATCGACGTCTTCGCCGGATACTGGAACAACCCCGAGGCGACCGCGGAGGTCATGCAGGGTGAGTGGTTCCACACCGGCGACGTCGGCGCCCTCGACGAGGACGGCTACCTCACGGTCACGGGTCGCAAGAAGGAGATCATCGTGACGGCCGGCGGCAAGAACGTCGCCCCCGCCGCGCTTGAGGACCCGATCCGGGCCAACAGCCTGGTCGGCCAGGTCGTGGTCGTCGGCGACCAGAAGCCGTTCATCGCGGCACTCGTCACCCTCGACCCCGAGATGTTGCCGGTCTGGCTGCACAACAACGGCGAGGCGGCGGACATGACGCTCGCTGAGGCCTGCGTGAACCCCAAGGTCGTCGCCGAGATCCAGCGCGCCGTCGACCTGGCGAACTCGCGCGTCTCCCGCGCCGAGTCGATCCGCAAGTTCGTGATCCTGCCGACCGAGTTCACCGAGGACAGCGGCCACCTGACGCCCAAGATGAGCATCAAGCGCGGGCCGATCCTCTACGACTTCGCCGACGTGATCGAGGGACTGTATTCCTCGGCACCGACGCGAGGCGAGTCGCTGGTGCACTGAGGCGGCGCCGTCGGTCCCGATCGTCGTCGCGCGGTCAGCCGTTCATGGTGACGGTGACGCAGCAATGGCCTTCGCCGGGATCGAACTCGACCTCGAAGACCCCCTCCGCGGTTCCGTCCAGCATGCCCTGCAGCAGGCACAGGTTGGCGTGACAGATCAGCGCCGTGTGGTTGGCCGCCAGGCGGTGAAACGGGCAGTTCTCCAACACGATGCGGCCGTTCCCGGCTGCCCGCGGTTCGTAGCCCGCGTTCTCGAGTGCCGGCAGAAGCGACGCCGACGCGGCGCCCATCCGGTGTCCCGTTTCGCGAGCGACTGCCGCGAGCGTCGTGCGCGCCGGGGCACCGCTCCGATCCGACTCCTCGATCGCCGCGGCCAGCAGCTCGCCGACGACGTCGTAGTGGCGCTCCGGGATCGCGACGACCACCTCGTCGGCGGTCGGCGTGTACAGCTTCGCCGGGCGCCCGGCCCCCGGTCCCGTCCTGCCGTTGCGACGCTGGAACCGCGACGTCAGCAGTCCGGCTTCGACGAGTCGGTCCAGGTGGAAGGCGACCGTGGTCCGCGCCATTCCCGTGGCTTCGGCGACCTCGTCGCGGCCGACAGGCGCGGGATTGCGCACGACCCACTCGAAGAGTGCCCGTCGCGACGGGTCGCTGATGGATGCGATAGCGGCCAGCCGTTGCGCTCGAGATGACTCGATCATGTCGGCACTCTATCTCTAAAATCCACTTTCTTGACTTTATCCCGGGACGAATCTACAGTCGACGACGAGGCAAGGAGCCGAGATGGACGCGATGGGCCAGTTGCACGCCGTCGGCGGAGTCCGGCCAGACGGTCTCGATCGCGCCGAGCGGGCCGTGTCGGCGCTCTTGACCGCGGTCGGGCAGGACGTCACCGACGAGCGGCTCAGGGACACCCCCCGGCGCGTGGCCGAGAGCCTCCTCGACCTGCTCACGGCGCGGGATGTGCCGTTGACCACCTTCCCGAACGACGACGAGTACTCGGGCCTCGTACTGGTGCGCGACATCCCGTTCCACTCGCTCTGCGAGCACCACATGATGCCGTTTCGCGGGGTGGCGCACATCGGCTACGTCCCCGGCGCTCGAATCGTCGGGTTGTCGACCATGCCGCGCATCGTCGAACACTTCTCGAGAGACCTGCAACTGCAGGAGAGGCTCACGGTGAACGTCGCCGACTGGATGCAGGCGCAGGTGCAGCCGCGCGGAGTCGGCGTCGTCATCGAGGCGGAGCAGTTGTGCATGTCCCTGCGCGGCGTGGGCACTCCTGCCACACGGACGATGACGAGCGCGTTCCGCGGGGTGCTGGCCGATGCCGGTCCGCTGCGCGCTCAATTCGAGGCAGGCACATCGTGACACGGGCGACATTCGTCCTCGTGGGAGGCGGCCTCGCCGCGGCGACTGCGGCGGAGACCCTGCGTGAGCAGGGATTCGATGGAACGATCCGGATGATCGCGGCGGAAGCGCACCACCCGTACCTGCGTCCGCCGCTCTCGAAGGAGTACCTCACCGGAGCCGGAGACCGGGCCGGCATCGTCATCCATCCCACGGAATGGTATGCCGACCACGCCATCGAGATCGAGACCGGCACCACCGCGGCCGCGCTGGATCACGGGGCGCACACGGTCACCCTCGCCGACGGTCGCATCCTCGGCTATGACCGTCTCCTGATGGCCACCGGCGCCTCCCCGCGCCGCGTCGACGCCCCCGGAGCGACGGCCACCGGCATCCATTCCCTGCGCACGGTGGAGGATTCGGAGGGGCTCAAGGCAGCGTTCGCCCACGGCGACCGGCAGGTGGTCATCGTCGGAGCCGGCTGGATCGGCCTCGAAGTCGCCGCGGCCGCGCGCGGCTACGGCAACCGGGTGACCGTGATCGGACGGGAGCAGATCCCGCTCGCCGGGCCGCTCGGGGACGAGATGGGGACCATGTTCCGCGAGCTGCACGAGTCCCACGGGGTCGAGTTCGTGCTTTCGGCAGAGGTGGAGCGCTTCACCGAGCAGGGCGGCGTCGTGACGGGCATCGCCCTGACCGACCGGATCGTTCCCACCGAGCTGGTGGTGGTCGGAGTCGGGGCGATTCCGAATATTCAGCTGGCCGCGGCCTCCGGACTGGAATGCGACAACGGGGTCCTCGCCGATGAGCACCTGCTGTCGAGCGCGCCGGACGTCTACGTCGCCGGCGACGTCGCCAATGCATTCCACCCCGTCATCCGACAGCGGATGCGCAACGAGCACTGGGCCAACGCCATCGGAACCGGCAAGATCGCCGCACGCTCGATGCTCGGGCAGTCGGCGGTGTTCGACGAGATCCCCTACTTCTACACTGACCAGTACGACCTCGGCATGGAGTACTCCGGGTATCCGACGCTCGCGCGCGACGCCGAGCTGGTCGTGCGTGGTGATCGAACGACGCGCGAGTTCATCGCATTCTGGACCTCAAGGGGCAAGGTGGTGGCGGGCATGAACGTCAACGTCTGGGACGTACACGACACGATCCGCGAACTCATCCGCTCGCAGAGGCTGGTCGACCCGACGGCGCTCGCCGATCCCTCCGTCGAGCTGTCGGCCCTGTGACGCCGCGCGTCATCGGCCGCCGCACCTTCGACTTCGACCGTCAGGTGGCGGTGATGGCGGTCGTCAACCGCACCCCGGACTCCTTCTACGACAAGGGGGCGACCTTCGCGCTCGACCGGGCGGTCGCCGCCGCCGTGCGCGCCGCCGACGACGGTGCCGATTGGGTGGACATCGGAGGGGTCCCGTTCGGACGCGGGCCGGCGGTCGGCGTCGACGAGGAGATCGAGCGGGTGGTGCCGGTCGTCGAGCGGATCGCCTCGGCATCCGATGTCGTCGTCTCGGTCGACACCTACCGGGCCGAGGTCGCTCGGCACGCGATCGCGGCCGGCGCCTCGGTCGTCAACGACACGAGCGGCCTGTGGGATCCGCAGATGGTCGACGTGATCGCGGCGTCCTCGGCGACGCTCGTGCTCACCCACAGCTTGAACCCGCCGCGCGTCGAGAAGCCGAGACCGGTGTACGGCGACGTCGTCACGGAGGTGATCGAGCTGCTCGCCGACCGGGTTTCGCGGGCCGTCGCCGGCGGAGTGCCTCTCGAGCGGCTCGTCGTCGACCCGGGTCACGACCTCAACAAGACCACCCGGCACTCGCTGGAGCTCACCCGCCGATTCGAGGAGGTGGCGGCGATCGGGCTTCCCACCCTCGCCGCGGTCTCGAACAAGGACTTCATCGGCGAGGCCATCGGCCGCGAGCAGGGCGAACGGCTGGAGGGCTCGCTGGCCGCGATGGTCGTCTGCATCCTGAAGGGTGCCCGCATCGTGCGGATGCACGATGTCGCGGCGACCGTGGCCGCCGTGCGCATGACCGAGGCCATCCTGGGCTTCCGCGAGCCCGCGTACGAGGTGCACAACCTGCACCCGACCCACAACGTATGAGCGACCGCATCGATCGCCTCTGGCCCGACGCCGCCGAGGACCTCTCCGACGAGGAGGTGCTCGCCGGGCTCGGCCCCGGGGTTCACGTCAACTTCGTGTCGAGCATCGACGGCGCCGCCACGCGGGACGCCCGATCCGGCGGACTGTCGAGCGACGCCGACCGACGGCACTTCGAACTGCTGCGCCGCAGCTGCGACGTCGTGCTCGTCGGCGCAGGAACGGTGCGCGTCGAAGGATACGGAGCGATGCGGGTCTCCCCCGCCTCCGCTCGGTGGCGGCTCGAGAACGGGCTGTTCGAGCATCCGGTTCTCGCAATGGTGACGGAACGACTCGACCTCGATCCCGCGTCGTCCCTCTTCACGGATGCTCCGCGGCGCCCGATCGTGATCACGAGTTCGAGCGCACCCGGCCGAGACGCGTTCTCGCGCGCTGCGGATCTCGTCGTCGCCGGCGAGGAGCGGGTCGATCTCGGCCTGGCCCTGTCCGCCCTCCGCGACCGCGGGCTCACTCGCGTGCTGTGCGAGGGAGGGCCCTCGCTGTTCGGCTCGATGCTCGAGGCGGATCTCGTCGACGATCTCTTCCTCACCATCTCGCCGACGCTCGAGGCCGGGAATGCGGTCCGCATCGCCCACGGACCGTCGGCGGCGTCTCGCAGCATGGAGCTGGTCCACGTGCTGCGCTCCGGCGACGAGCTGCTCCTGCGCTATCGACGCCGAGGCTGAGCCCGTGCGGTCGCCGCGCGCGGGTCAGGCGCGGAACCAGTCCGCCGAGCGGATCGCCCGCATCGCCTCACGCTTGGTCTCGGGTTCGAGGCCCTCGATGTAGAGCTTGCCGTCGAGGTGGTCGGTTTCGTGTTGCAGAGCCTGAGCCATCAGGCCCTCACCGCTGAGCTCGACGGGGCGGCCCGCGGCATCCACTCCGGTCACGCGTGCGAAGGGGTAGCGCATCCGGGGGAAGTAGAAGCCCGGAACGGACAAGCAGCCCTCGTCGACCAGTTCCGGGTCGCCCGACACCTCGAGCACCGGGTTGAGCACGTACCCGATCTCGCCGTCGACGTTGTAGCTGAACGCCCGCAGCCCGACGCCGATCTGCGGCGCGGCGACCCCGGCACGCCCCGGCGTCGCGACGGTGTCGATGAGATCCTCGACGAGTGCTTTGGTGCGGGCATCACCGTCGGCGACCGTGATCGGGTCTGCCACCGACCGCAGGACGGGGTCGCCGAAGAGGCGGATCTGTCGTTCCGTCATCGGATCAGGCGTCGCGGCGGGTGGGCAGCCCGTCCATGACCAGCGCCGCCAGTTCGCGGGCCGAGGCGCGGGTGAACGGCTTGAGAGCCGCGTAGCGCACGACCGAGCCGGCGGCGAGTTCCGCGTCGTACGGGATGCGCACGATGGCGCGCACCCGCGAACGGAAGTGCGCCTCGATCTCGTTGAGCTTGACCAGGTTGGTTCCCTGGGTCGCCGTGTTGAGGGCGACGATCGCGTTCTTGACCAGGTGCCCGTAGTTGTT
The DNA here is from genome assembly GCF_042655435.1 of Lysinimonas soli. Lineage (NCBI taxonomy): Bacteria > Bacillati > Actinomycetota > Actinomycetes > Micrococcales > Microbacteriaceae > Lysinimonas > Lysinimonas soli. Next base: position 909,879 of record NZ_JBHSMG010000001.1, on the reverse strand, counting down.
CGCCTCGAGCCAGGTCAGTGTCTCGGATGCCAGGCGCGCCTCGTCGACGCTTCCCCCCGACACGATCACCACCGAGTCGGCCCGCTGCAGGGTGGCGCGCATCACCGAGTGCACGATGCCCGTGCCGCAGTCGGTCAGGACGAGCGAGTAGTAGCGAGCGGCGACATCCGCGACGACGTTGTAATCGTTCTCGTCGAAGGCCTCCGACAGCAGCGGGTCGGTATCCGAGGCGAGCACATCCAGGCGGGTCACGTCGCGCGAGACGTGCGCCGAGAGTTCGGTGAAGTCACGGATCGACGGCGCATGCGTCACGAGGTCGCGCACCGTCGACCGCGTCTGCTTGTTGACGCGCTCGGAGAGCGTTCCACGGTCGGGATTGGCGTCGATCGCGATCACGCGGTCGTCGCGCACATCGGCGAGAGCCATGCCCAGGAGGGTCGAGATCGTGGTCTTGCCGACGCCGCCCTTGCGGGTCAGGATCGGCACGAATCGGGTGCCGCCCTCGAGTCGCTTCGAGATGCGCGCATCGACGGCCTTGCGCTCGCGCACCTTCGCCGAGTCGCCCAGATTCACCTGGTGGAAGGTCGCCGTGAACACACCCTTCTGCCAGAACCCCTCGGGAGCGATCTTGCGATTGCGGCTCGGGTCCAGCAGCCGCTCGGCGGTGAGCATCGATGCGGACTCGGCGGCCCGTGGCGTGTCCCCGCGCTGACGTTCGCGCCGAGTCGGACCCGCGTCGTGGTCGGGCAGCGGAGGCACCTCGGGGGCGACCTCGTCGACCGCCTCATCCTGCGAGGCGACCAGCACCGGGTCGGCGACGACGTCGATCGACGTGGTCGTCAGGCCTGTGCTGAAGATCGGCGTGATCGCGACATCGTCGATCGCGACGTGGGCCTCGTCGTCGGGGGTGGTCGCAACGATCGCGGGCAGGTCGATGTTGATCGTCAGGCTCTCGGGCACTGACACCGCGAGATCCGCCGACGAGCCGAGAGGTTCGTGCAGAACGGCTGACGCCCGATCGGTGTCGTCTGTGTTGCGAGTCGCCACGAATCGCCCTCCTTCCGCCCTCGGTGTTCCGCGGACGTTCCAGTTTAGGCGAACCGGACCCCCGCGACCGGCTCCACTTCGTCGGCCGGCGCCGCCCGCGACGCTATTCGACGACGATCAGCAGGTCTCCGGCCTCGACCTGCTGCGTGACCGGGATGGCCAACTGCACGACCTTGCCCGCGACCGGGCTGGTGATCGCCGCCTCCATCTTCATGGCCTCGATCGACGCCACCGGCTGTCCCGCCGCGACGACGTCACCGTGCGAGACCTTGAGCGTGACGACTCCCGAGAACGGCGCCGCGACGTGGCCCGGCTTGGCCGGATCGGCCTTCTCGGCGACCTCGACATCCACCTTGATGCTCCGGTCGCGCGTGAACACCGGACGCAGCTGACCGTTGATCGTGGTCATCACCGTGCGGATGCCGCCGTCGTCGGCCTCGCTGATCGCCTCGAGAGTCAGCAGCAGGTCGACGCCCTTCTCGATCTCGACCGCGTGCTCGACGCCCGTCTGCAAGCCGTAGAGGTAGTCGACCGTGTCGAGCGGCGACAGGTCGCCGTACTGCTCGCGAAGCTGCAGGAACTGCTTGGTCGGCCCCGGGAACAGCAGGCGGTTCAGCGCCGCCTGCCGTTGGGCCGAGGTGCCGTCGAGCGCCGCGCGATCCTCGTCGGAGACCTCCTCGACACCGATCTTGATGTCACGGCCGGCAAGGACTTTGCTGCGGAACGGCTCCGGCCATCCGCCCGGAAGATCGCCGAGCTCGCCGGCCATGAAGCCGATCACCGAGTCGGGGATGTCGTACTTGTCGGGGTTCTTCTCGAAGTCGGCGGGGTCGGCGTCCGACGCGGCCAGCTGCAGCGCCAGGTCGCCGACCACCTTCGACGACGGCGTGACCTTGGGCGGCCGGCCCAGGATGCGGTTGGCCGCCGCGTACCAGTCCTCCACCTTCTCGAACTGGTCGCCGAGCCCGAGGGCGATCGCCTGCTGGCGCAGGTTGGAGAGCTGGCCCCCCGGGATCTCGTGCCGGTACACCCGGCCGGTCGGGCCGGGAAGCCCCGACTCGAAGGGCCGGTATACCTTGCGCACCGCTTCCCAGTACGGCTCGAGATCGCTGACGGCGTCGAGCGAGATGCCGGTGTCGCGCTCGGTGTGGGCTGTCGCCGCCACCAGCGCCGACAGTGACGGCTGGCTGGTCGTCCCGGCCATCGGGGCGCTGGCGGCGTCCACGGCGTCGGCCCCGGCGCGGCTGGCGGCCAGCAGGGTCGCCAGTTGACCGCCTGCGGTGTCGTGGGTGTGCACGTGCACCGGGAGGTCGAAGCGCTCACGCAGCGCCGTGACGAGCTTCTCAGCGGCTCCGGCGCGGAGCAGGCCCGCCATGTCCTTGATCGCCAGCACGTGCGCACCCGAATCGACGATCTGATCGGCGAGGCGCAGGTAATAGTCGAGGGTGTACAGGTTCTCCGCCGGGTCGAGCAGGTCTCCCGTGTAGCAGAGGGCGACCTCGGCCAAGGTCGTCCCCGTCGCGAGCACCGCCTCGATCGCCGGCTTCATCTGCTCGACGTCGTTGAGGGCGTCGAAGATGCGGAAGATGTCGACCCCCGTCGCGGCCGCCTCGCGCACGAACGCCTCGGTCACCTCGGTCGGGTACGGCGTGTAGCCGACCGTGTTGCGACCGCGCAGCAGCATCTGGATGGCGACGTTGGGCAGCGCCTCGCGCATCGCAGCGAGACGCTCCCACGGGTCTTCGCCGAGGAACCGCAACGCGACGTCGTAGGTCGCTCCGCCCCAGGCTTCGACCGACAGCAGGCCCGGCGTCATGCGCGCCACGGCAGGCAGCACCGCGACCAGGTCCTTCGTGCGCACCCGGGTGGCCAACAACGACTGGTGAGCGTCGCGGAAGGTCGTGTCGGTGACCGCGAGAGCGGTCTGCGCCCGCAGGCCGGCCGAGAAGCTCACCGGACCGAGCTGGAGCAGGCGCTGCCGCGACCCGGCGGGCGGGGTCGCGTCGAGGTCGACCACCGGGAGCTTGATCGACGGCTCGACCAGTCCCCTGCCGTCGCCGTTGGGGTGGTTGACCGTGACATCGGCCAGCCAGTTGAGGATCTTGGTGCCCCGATCGCGTGACTCGCGCCCCCGTAGCAGCTGCGGGCGTTCCTCGATGAACGAGGTGCTGAGGTCGCCCGCGATGAACGACGGGTCTTCGAGCACCGCCTGCAGGAAGGGGATGTTGGTCGCCACACCGCGGATCCGGAACTCCGCCAGGCCGCGGCGGGCACGCGCGACGGCGGCCGGGAAGTCCCGGCCGCGGGCCGTCATCTTGGCGAGCATCGAGTCGAAGTGCGGGCTGATCTGCGCGCCCGGGTTGATCGTGCCGCCGTCGAGGCGGATCCCCGCGCCGCCCGGCGAGCGGTAGGTCGTGATCTTGCCGGTGTCGGGCCGGAAGCCCGCCGACGGGTCCTCCGTCGTGATGCGGCACTGCAGCGCCGCCCCGCGCAGGTGGATGTCGTCCTGATGCAGGCCGAGGTCGCCCAGGCTCTCGCCCGCCGCGATCCGCATCTGGGCCTGCACGAGGTCGACGTCGGTGACCTCCTCGGTCACCGTGTGCTCGACCTGGATGCGCGGGTTCATCTCGATGAACACGTGCTGCCCCGCGCGCTCGCCGACCGTGTCGAGCAGGAACTCGACGGTGCCGGCGTTGACGTAGCCGATCGACTTCGCGAAGGCCACGGCATCCCGGTACAGCGACTGCCGGATGTTCTCGTCGAGGTTCGGCGCCGGCGCGATCTCGACGACCTTCTGGTTGCGGCGCTGCACCGAGCAGTCTCGCTCGAACAGGTGCACGGTCTCGCCCGCACCGTCGGCCAGGATCTGGACCTCGATGTGACGCGGCCGCAGCACCGCCTGCTCGAGGAACATCGTCGGATCGCCGAAGGCGCTGTCGGCCTCCCGCATCGCCGCCTCGAGGGCGCCGCGCAGCTCGGCCTGGGTCTCGACCCTGCGCATGCCGCGCCCGCCGCCGCCCGCGACCGCCTTCGCGAAGATCGGGAAGCCGATCTTCTCGGCGCCGGCCAGCAGCTCGTCGATGTCTTTCGACGCAGGCGTCGACGCGAGTACCGGCACCCCGGCCGCGATCGCGTGCTCCTTGGCCGTGACCTTGTTCCCGGCCATCTCGAGCACGTGGCTGCCGGGCCCGATGAAGGTGATGCCGGCCTCTGCCGCGGCCTGGGCGAGATCGGGGTTCTCGGAGAGGAAGCCGTAGCCGGGGTAGATGGCGTCGGCACCGCACTGGGTCGCGACCCGGATGATCTCTTTCACATCGAGGTAGGCGCGGACCGGATGCCCCTCCTCGCCGATCAGATACGCCTCGTCGGCCTTGAGCCGATGCAGCGAGTTGCGATCCTCCAAGGGGTAGACCGCCACGGTCTTCGCGCCCAACTCGTAAGCGGCGCGGAATGCACGGATGGCGATCTCGCCGCGGTTGGCCACCAGGATCTTCGTAAACAATTCGGTCCTCTCGATGGATCTCTCAGCCTAGGGCGGCCGCCGAACGCCGCGCGCGAGCGGCGAGGGCACGCGGGGGTCAAGAACTGGGTTCTTTCAGATTAGTGAAGGTAGGCTCCCTAATCGTGCATGTGCTCAGCGTCAGCTCCCTCAAAGGAGGCGTGGGAAAGACCACGGTGACGCTCGGGCTGGCCTCGGCCGCTTTCGCGAAGGGCGTCTCGACCCTCGTGGTCGATCTCGACCCCCAATCGGATGTGTCCACCGGCATGGACATCGCGGTCGCCGGCCACCTCAACGTCGCCGATGTGCTTGCCTCGCCGAAGGACAAGATCGTGCGTGCCGCGATCGCCCCATCCGGCTGGACCAAGGGCCGCCCCGGCACGGTCGACGTGCTGATCGGGTCGCCCTCTGCCATCAACTTCGACGGACCGCACCCGAGCATCCGCGACATCTGGAAGCTCGAAGAGGCCCTCGCGCACGTCGAGAAGGACTACGAGCTCGTGCTCATCGACTGCGCCCCCTCGCTCAACGCGCTCACGCGCACCGCCTGGGCCGCCAGCGATCGCGTCGCCGTCGTCACCGAGCCGGGTCTGTTCTCGGTCGCCGCCGCCGATCGGGCGCTGCGGGCGATCGAGGAGATCCGCCGCGGTCTCTCGCCCCGGCTGCAGCCGCTCGGCATCATCGTCAACCGTGCGCGGGTGCAGTCGCTCGAGCACCAGTTCAGGATCAAGGAGCTGCGCGACATGTTCGGGCCGCTCGTGCTCGCCCCGCAGCTGCCCGAGCGCACCTCCCTGCAGCAGGCGCAGGGAGCGGCGAAGCCGTTGCACATCTGGCCGGGCGAGAGCGCCCAGGAGATGGCACGCAACTTCGATCAGCTGCTCGACCGGGTGATGCGCACCGCCCAGCTCAGCGGCACGCCGGCGTGAACATTCGCTAGGAGCGGATGCATCGCATCCGCGCGATGTTCACGGCGTGAGCAGACGCGCACGGCGAATAGCCGTCCGCCGCACGGCCGTCGACCGGGCGGGCCGCACGGCGCTCACTCCGCGCACAACACCCTTGAGCTCACGCCACAAGAATCGCGCGAATGCGACGCATCCGCTCTAGGCAGATTTTTGTGCCCTGCGCGCAGCCAGTTCATCGGCCGGGTCTTCGCCGGGGGTCGAGTCGAGTTCGATGAGGCTGGACTCCACTTCACGCAGAACCTTGCCGACCGCGATGCCGAACACTCCCTGCCCGCGGCTGACCAGGTCGATCACCTCGTCGTTCGAGGTGCACAGGTAGACGCTGGCTCCGTCGCTCATGAGGGTGATCTGGGCCAGGTCGTAGACTCCGGACTCGCGCAGCTGTTCGACGGCGACCCGGATCTGCTGGAGCGAGATGCCGGTGTCGAGCAGGCGCTTGACGAGCTTGAGAACGAGGATGTCGCGGAAGCCGTAGAGCCGCGACGAGCCGGAGCCGGCCGCTCCCCGCACCGTGGGCTCGACGAGCTGCGTGCGGGCCCAGTAGTCCAACTGGCGGTAGCTGATTCCGGCGGCGCGTGCCGCGATGCTTCCGCGGTACCCCGAACCGTCATCCAGGTCGGGCAGCCCGTCGGTGAAGAGCAGTCCGAGATCGTAGCGAGACTCCTCGCTGCGGTTCACGTCGACCATGGTGTCCTCACCCTCAAGTTGAACTTGAAGCTCAACTTTCTCGTATGACCCCACGCTACCCATGCCGGCTGTCTGCGACAACGAGCGCCCGGGCGTGTCGCACGTGAGCGCGACGAAATGCCCCGGACGACTACAGCTTGCTCAGCGCCGAACGGATCAGATTCGACCGGACGACCTCGAGCTGCCCGGCGATCTCGCGCGCCATCTCGAGCGCCCGCGCGCGACTCGACGAGTCCTTGCGGCGCGCGACCGGGATGAGCGCGCTCTCGATCAGGCCGAGTTCCCGCTCGGCGGCGGCGCGGAATCCGCGCAGGTGACGCGGTTCGATCCCCGACCGCTGGAGCTCGACGAGCGCCTTGAGCACCGACAACTCGTCGTCGCCGTAGTGTTCGGCCGCGACGATGAGCGACGCGGTGATCGCATCCCCCAACAGCATCGGGGTGGCACCGGCCTCCTTGATGAGCTCCTCCCGGCTGAGCCGTCGATCGCTCGGCAGCATCGACGGGCCGCTGACCGTCACGCCACCGGGCAGAACGGGCTCACGTCCGGCATCCAGATCGTCGAGGTAGCCGCGGATCACCTTGAGCGGAAGGTAGTAGTCCCGCTGCATCGTGAGCACCAGACGCAGTCGCTCGAGATCGGTCGGCGAGAACTTGCGGTAGCCCGACTCGGTGCGCGACGGCGTCACCAGGCGACGCTCCTCGAGGAACCGCAGTTTCGACGGAGACAGGTCGGGGAACTCCGGGCTGAGACGCGCCAGCACCTGGCCGATGCTGAGCAGTTGCGGCCCCGTGACCGCGCGGGCCGGGGAGGAAACGCCCGCCATCAACGACTCGCGTGCGCGAGATCGAGCCGCGAGGCGTAGAACGTCAACCGGAACTTGCCCACCTGCACCTCGGCCCCGTCGGTGAGCAGAGCGGACTCGATGCGCACGCCGTCGAAGTACGTGCCGTTGAGCGAGCCGAGGTCGCGCACCTGGAAGGTGTTGCCCACGCGCGTGAACTCGGCATGACGACGCGAGACCGTTACGTCGTCGAGGAAGATGTCGGCATCCGGATGCCGCCCCGCCACCGTCGAGTCGGCGTCGAGCAGGAAGCGCGCGCCGACGTTGGGGCCGCGCCGCACGATGAGCAGCGCCGAGCCGGACGGCAGCGCCGCGATCGCGTCCTGCTCCTCGGGCGTGACGCCGGCTTCCATCGCCGCCAACTGCGCCACGAACTCGTCGGTGAAGTGCGCCGTCGTGTCGTTCGACGGGCCTCGCTGCGCGTCGTGAGCGCCCGACTGCTGCGCATTCGGGTCAGGGCTGACCGAGGCGGAATCCCCCGGAACGTCGTCGGCCATCGTGCCCTCCTTTAGCTGTCCAGAGTATCGGATGCGCCGACCGGCGGATCCTGTGGTTCGCGGATGATGCGGCCCGCTTGCAGAGCGTAGATGACGCCGGCCCACCAGTACAGGAAAACGCCCCACAGGGCTGCCGCCCAGCCCACCGGGTTGGCGATCTGATCGATCGCGGGGAAGGCGGCGCCGAGCACCAGTACCGGCATCGCGAACAGCAGCGCGAACGTTCCCATCTTGCCGAGGTGGTGCACCGGCAGGGGGCCGAAGCCGTGGTTGGCGAGCACGATGCCCAGCACGAGCAGCAGAACGTCGCGCGCGATGATCACCCCGGTCAGCCACCACGGCACGAATCCGCCCCAGGCCAGTCCGATCAGGGTCGAGAAGATGAACAGCCGGTCGGCTGCGGGGTCGAGCAGCTGACCGACCCGGCTGACCTGGTTGAACCGGCGCGCGACGAAGCCGTCGACGAAGTCCGTAGCACTCGAGACCACGAGCGTGATGAGCGCCATCAGGTACTCATGGGTGAGCAGGAAGATCAGGAAGACCGGGATGAGGAGGAGGCGGAACAGACTCAACACGTTCGGGATCGTCACGATCCGGGAACTGACAATGGTCACTCCGGCCCTCCCTTCTCGCGAGAGTCTATCCATCCGCCGCGCGAGGTCCCCGGGCCCTAGCATCGGATCATGTCCCCGCTCCTCGTCGTCCTGATCGTCGCGGCGGCCGTCGCCTTCTTCTGCTGGATCGCCTCCCTGATCACGAGGGACACCTCATGGGTCGACCGGATCTGGTCGATCGTGCCCGTCGTCTACGTGTGGATCTTCGCCGGCGCCGCGGGATTCTCCGACCCCCGGCTGGACGTGATGACGGCCCTGGTCACCGCCTGGGGCGCTCGCCTCACGTTCAACTTCGCCCGCAAGGGCGGCTACTCGGGCGTGGAGGACTACCGCTGGGCCGTGCTGCGCGAACGGATGTCGCCCCCGCAGTTCCAGGTGTTCAACCTGCTGTTCATCGTGATCTTCCAGAACGCCGTCCTCGTGCTGATCGCGCTGCCGGCGTTCACCGCCTACCAGCACCGCAGCACGCCGTTCGGCCTGGCCGACCTGCTGCTCACGATCCTGTTCCTCGGGTTCCTGCTCGGCGAGACGATCGCGGATCAGCAGCAGTGGCGCTTCCAGGCCTGGAAGCACGCCGAGATCGCCGCCGGCCGCGAACCCTCGCCGCGTTTCGTGCAGACCGGCCTATGGCGGTGGTCGCGGCACCCGAACTTCTTCTTCGAGAACGCGCAGTGGTGGACGATCTTCCTGTTCGGTGCGCTCGCCGCGGGCTCGCTTCTGCAGTGGACGGTCGCCGGCATCGCGTTGCTGCTGGCGATCTTCATCGGCTCGACGAACTTCACCGAGGCGATCTCGAAATCGAAGTATCCCGAGTACGCCGAGTTCCAGAAGTCCACCTCGGCCGTCATCCCCTGGTTCCCGCGGCGGGGCGCCAAGACCGCGTCCAGGTGAATCGGTAGCCTCTCCGCATGTCGTGCATCCGGTTCAACACACCGGCCCAGCGAGCGCAGCTGCGGGCCGCCGCCCCGTCGATGCTCACGCCCGAGGAGGCGGCCGCACGGCATCCCGCTCCTCCCGTGACCGAGAGCAAGATTCGCCGCTTGCGGCTGCTCGCCGAGCACGCGAATCCGAAGATCCGCGAGAGCGTGGCCAGCAGCTACCACACGCCTGTCGACCTGTTCGAGCGCCTGTCACGCGACCCCGATGCGGGGGTTCGCGGCTGCGTCGCCCGCAACGAGGCGGCTCCCTGCGACGTGCTGCGCGCGCTCGCCCACGACGCCGATGAGACGGTGCGCGGTTGGGTGGCGGTCAACTTCTTCGTGCCCGACGACGTGATGGCCGGCCTCGCCGACGATCCCAGTGCGACGGTGCGGTCGCTCGTCTCGTGGAAGGCCGCGCTCGCGGAACGGGAGCTCGCCGGCTAACCGAGCGTCGGGTCGAGCTCGATGAGCCGTGCCCGCAGCTCGAGCCAGCCGCGCTCGAGACCGGGATGCAGGGGCAAGCCGGCGACATCATCGAGTGGGACCCAGCTCAGGGCGATGCTCTCGGCGTCTCCCACGTACGGTTCGAACAGCTCGATCGCCCGTGCCAGGACCGTGGTGTACGACCAGTAACCGAGGTCGTTGACCGAGGTCGCCAGCACGCGCACGAGCTCGGGCGGGACCCCCGCCTCCTCGTCGGCCTCGCGGATCGCGGCGTCCTCGGCCGACTCGTTCTGCTTGCGCGCACCGCCCGGGAGCCCCCAGGTGTCGCCGAAGTGGCTCCAGACCGCGCGATGCTGCAGGAGCACGCCGGCATCCGGATGCGCGATCAGCAGCCCCGCGGCGCCGAACGTGCCCCAGAACCGGCCATGCGGCCCGTCGACCCAGGCGTCGCCCAGCCCGTGCGGACGGCGAGCCGTCGGGTCGTGGCTGGGGCGCTCCATTCCGTCAGCCTAATCGGGCCGTTCACCGCCCGCCCGAAGGGATCCCGGTGGCCCGGCGTACCCTCGACGACATGACGTTCGGGATCGTCCCTCCGTATCTGCTCGACCGCATCGCCGGCCTGGGCGCCGTCGAGTTCCAGCAGGCGGCGGCGGCCGCGCGACGCACTCTGGGGCGGGATCGCGAGCTCCGCGCCGCGAGGCTCACCCTGAGCATCCGCGGCGGCACCCTCGTCGCCGAGCTGAGCGACGCCCCGGACCGCACCATCAGCGATGCGGCGGGTACCGAGACCCTCCCGGGCCGCGTCGTGCGGCGCGAGGGCGACGCTCCCGCCCCGGATGTCGCGGTCAACGAAGCGTACGACGGGCTCGGCGCGACCTTCGCGCTGTACTCCGAGGTCTACGGTCGCAACTCGATCGACGGCAAGGGCATGCCCCTCGACGGCACGGTGCACTACGGGACCGACTACGACAACGCCTTCTGGAACGGCGACCGCATGGTGTTCGGCGACGGCGACGGGCAGGTCTTCGGGCGCTTCACCTCGTCGATGACGGTCATCGGCCACGAACTCACGCACGGGGTGACGCAGTACACCGCGGGGCTCGTCTACCGCGGGCAGTCGGGCGCGCTCAACGAGTCGATCTCGGACGTCTTCGGCTGCCTCGTCGAGCAGTACGCCGAGAAGCAGACCGAGGCGACGGCGAGCTGGCTGATCGGCGCGGGACTCTTCACGAAGCAGGTGCACGGAGTCGCCCTGCGCTCCATGAAAGCGCCCGGCACGGCGTACGACGACCCTCGGCTGGGCAAGGACCCGCAGCCGGCGGACTTCGCGCACTACGTCGAGACGACGGATGACGAGGGCGGCGTGCACCTGAACTCCGGCATCCCGAACCGGGCCTTCTACCTCGTCGCGCACGGGCTCGGCGGCCACGCCTGGGAGCGCGCGGGCCGCATCTGGTACGACACCCTGCTCTCGGGGTTGCGCCCCACGACCGACTTCGCGGGGTTCGCCGCCGCGACGGTCGCCGCCGCCGGGAAACGCTACGGTGGCTCATCGGCCGAGGTCGCCGCGGTGCGGGCCGGATGGGCCGGAGTGGGAGTTGCGAGCGATGGTGCCGGGCACGCAGGGTGACGACGAGGGCGAGAGCCCGGGTGACGCCGAGGGTTTCCGCATCCTGGTCGTGCGCAGCGGCGGCATCGCCGGCCTCCGGCAGCAGTGGGTCGTGGACTCCCCCGGCGAGGCGGGCGAATGGCTCGAGCTGGTGCAAGCATGCCCGTGGGGGGCGGTGCGGCCCGATCCGGAGTCGCGCGATCGCTTCGTGTGGCGCATCGAGGCGACGACTCCTCCGGAGCGGCACGCGGCATCCGTTCCCGAACGCGACCTCGTCGGCCCCTGGCGGACCCTCGTCGATCGAGTGAAGGAACACGGAACCCATGGCTGAGACCGGGGTCGCTCGCGTCGACTCCTGGATGTGGGCGGTGCGGCTGGTGAAGACCCGTTCGGCGGCGACGGCCCTGTGCCGAGCCGGGCACGTGCGCATCAACGGCGAGCGCGCCAAGCCGGCCCAGCACCTGAAGGCCGGCGACGAGGTGCAGTTCCGCTCGGAGGGCGGCCCGCCGAGGGTCGTGGTCGTGCGCGCGCTCTACGTCAAACGGGTCGGGGCTCCGCTCGCGATCGCGGCGTACGACGACAACAGCCCGCCCCCGCCTCCGAAGGAGGAGCGGCTGTTCCTCGGTGTCCGCGACCGCGGCGCCGGGCGGCCGACGAAGCGCGACCGCCGCGAGATCGAGAAGCTGCTCGGGCGGGAGTGAGCCGCGCCCGACGGGTCAGGCCGCGGCGGCCTTCGGCAGCGCGCTCTCGATGGCGGCGATGACCTCGGGGGCGTCGGGCTGGGTCTGCGGGCGGAAGCGCGACACCTGGCCCTGCGGCGTGATGACGAACTTCTCGAAGTTCCACTTGACCTTGCCGGCCTTGCCGTTCTCGTCCTTGACCTGGGTCAGCTCGGCGTAGAGAGGATGCTTGTCGCGCCCATTCACCTTGACCTTGTCCATCAGCGGGAAGGTCACGCCGTAGGTCGTGGAGCAGAACTCCTTGATCTCGTCGGTCGAGCCGGGCTCCTGGCCGAGGAACTGGTTGCACGGGAAACCGAGCACGGTGAATCCCCGGTCCTCGTACTCCTTCTGCAGCTGCTCGAGCTTCTCGTACTGCGGCGTCAGACCGCACTTGGACGCCACGTTCACCACGAGCACGACCTTGTCGGCGTAGTCGGCGAGCGACGTCGGAGCGCCGTCGATGGTCGTGAGTTCGATGTCGCGGATTTCCATGGTTCGGACTCTACGCCGGGCGCTGACCGGGACCCTGGGAACGCGCTCGGAAAACATGACGCGTCATCGACCCGGCGTGATCCCGGTCCGGCGGGCGTCCTGCGCCCCGTGCTCGCGAGGCGTAGCGTTTCGGACATGACCACCGAGTTCGCCCATGAACCCGACGCGCACCGCTACACGATGCGGGTGGGCGGCGACGTCGTCAGCATCCTCGAGTACCAGGATCACGGCGTCGGCACGGTCATGCACCACACGGTGACGCTTCCCCGATTCCGCGGCAAGGGTTACGCGGCCGAACTCGTCGGCTTCGCCGTCGACGACGTGGAGACCCGAGGTCGAGGTCCGATCATCCCGAGCTGCTGGTACGTCGCCGAGTGGTTCGAGCGGCATCCGGAGCGTTCCGCGCTGCTCGCAGCACGGTAGTCGCCTCCCGCAGCTCGCGGCCGGTCACGGTCGGCACCAGCCGGAAGATCCGCAACACGTGCCCCGACTGACGCTCGTAGCCGCGGTAGCCGGGCCAGTTCTCCTCGAGCACGCGCCAGACGGCTTCGCGCTCGTCGAACGCGACGAGGGTGGCGCGCACCGGGATCCGCAGGCCGTGCACGCTGACCGCGGCATCCGGCGCCTTCATCAGGTTGAAGGTCCAGCCCGGATGCTGCGGCCGGGCGAAGTTGCTCCCGGTCACGAGCAGCTGCTCCCCGTGAGCGGTCGGTTCGGGGCAGTACATCAGGGTGACGTCGCGCTCGAGGCCTGACCTCGCGCCGATCGTGTGCAGCACGAGCGACGGCAGCAGCAGTCCGCTCAGCTGCACGCGTCCACGGGTGAGCCGCGCCATCATCCGTTCCAGGGGTGGCAAGATCGTCGGCCCCACGGCGCGGAAGAGGCGTGTGCGCGAGCACCACGCGACCGCTGGTCTGAGGAAGCGCGGGAGGGCCATGAGTCGATCATGCCCGGGTGGAGCCGATGACATCCACCCGGGCATGACCGCGTCCGACCGTCAGGAAGCCGGGGGTAGCGGGTCCGTCTCAAGCGACTCGGCACCCTCGAGGAGGGCCGGCGCCGCGGCAAGCACCTTCGGACGGGTGATCGCGAGGACCACCGTGTAGACGATCCCGACGACCACGAGACCGATCGACCAGAGCGGGAGCCAGTCGAAGGCGCCGCCTTGTCCGGGCCGCAGATTGCCCCAGAGCGGGATCGCCAGCACGGCCACCCCGATCACGGGTACGACGAGCCAGAGGAAGGGGTTCTTGGCGACGCCGCGCTTGCGGAAGTGGAACCACTGCACGAAGAGCGCCACGTTGGTCACCGTGTACATCACGACGACCCCGAAGATGCCGAAGGTCGACAGGAAGCCGACCGTCGTTCCGGGGTCGGTCACGATGGTCGACAGCACGCCGACGACGATGCTCGGCGCCACGAACGCGATCGCCGCCGCCCACGGAGTCTTGAAGCGCGGCTGGGTCGAGCTCAGTGCTCGCGGCCAGAGCCCACCACGGGCCCCCGCGAAGATGACCCGCGAGGTCTGGGTGTTCGCGGCGATGTAGGAGCTCGTCACACTGACCAGGAACACCGCAGCGAGGATCGGCACCATGATCGGCATCGCGATGTGCAGAAAGCCGGATGCCGCCGTGGCGAACGGGTTGCCGTCCTTGGCCACCTTGGCCCCGTCGTTGCCGAACGCGCTCACTACCGCCCACGACCCGAGTACGTAGACGATCCCGCTGATCAGCACCGAGCCGACCAGTGCGATCGGAACGTTGCGGCGCGGGTTGGCGGTCTCTTCGGCCAAGGGAGCCGAGGCCTCGAAACCTCCGAAGGCGACGACGGCGAGGCTGAACGCCAGGAAGATGTTGGTGGCACCCGCGCCCGCCGGCCAGGAGAAGGCGGCGCCGGAGAGGCCATTCGAGCCTCCTTGGAAGAGCACCGAGAAGCTGATGACGAGCAGCACCACGACCTCGATCAGGTACAGCACGATCGTGACGCGCACGCCGAACTGAAGGCCGAGGATCACCGGAACCGTGACGATCGCGCCGTAGACGATCGTCGTGATGATGGTCAGCGCCACATGGCTGCCGGTCACCAGGAACACGTTCGTCACGATGTAGTCGCCGACGAAGATGTAGATGCCGGCGAAGGTGATCATGTAGCCCAAAACGGTGATCACCCCGGTCGCCGTCCCGACCGCCGACCCGAAGGTGCGGCTGATGTAGGTCACGAACGATCCGGCACTCGGATACACGCTCGAGAACTGGGCGAGGCTGAGACCGGTTGCGAGGAACCCGACCGTGGAGATCAGGAACACCAGCGGAACGGAGGCGCCCGCGAGCGAGGCGATCACCCCCGTGGTGAAGAAGAGGTTGAATGCGGGGGCGACCTGGGCGAGGCCCGGCATGATGACGCCGAGCAGGCCGAGCTTCTTCGGCACATCGAGGGTGTCGCTGGGTGGGGCGATTTGGGTCATCAGTGCTGTCCGTTCTCGAGCAGGAAACCGACGAAGGCGGAGTTGAAATCGTCGGGGTGTTCCCAGATGCAGCCATGGCCTCCGGGGGTGGTGACGAAGGTGGAACCGGGGATGAGATCGGCGAGCTCGCGCGACAACCGGGTCGGGATGAGGATGTCCTCCTCCCCCGCGAGCACGAGGGTCGGCACCGCAGACAGCGCCGGAAGCGAGACCGTGGCGTCGTGCTCCTGGATCACGGCCAGCTGCGCCAAGTAGGCGTGCACCGGTTGATCCATGAAACGCATCGCCGTCTCGAACTCGATGAGCTCGCTCTCGCGCTCCCGGAAGAAGTCGAGGGTGAACGCCCAGAGGGTGACGTCGCGCATCACCATGGGAACCCCCATGACGCGCGCGGTGTCGGCCCACATGGAGAACATGCGGGAGCAGAAGGGGCCGGGCGCCGCGTAGGTGCACGCGAGCGTCAACGATCTCAGATCGCCCGGATAGCTCAGCGCATAGCTCTGGGCGATCATGCCGCCCATCGAGACCCCCATGAGGTGGAAGTCCCTGAGCCCGAGCGAGTCCACCAGAGCCTTGGCGTCGTCGGCCATGAGTTGCGAACTGTAGGGGCCCGCGGGCTTCTCGCTGCGCCCGATGCCGCGATTGTCGAATCGCAGAACCCGGTAGCCGGCGTCGAGCAGCGCCGGCATCTGGTACGCCCACGTCTCGAGTTCGTCGGCGAGCCCGTTGATGAGGACGACCGTCTCAGGCCCATCCCCGTCCAGTTCGTAGTTGATGTCGATCCCGTTGACGTGCGCCGTGGACATGGGAGGCTCCTCAGTTGTCGAGTTCGGTGTGGTGGGTGCGTGCGTGAAGCTCGCGAAGGATGTCTGCCGTCAGTGAGAAGTGCGTGTCGGCGATCTCGGCCGCGTCGTCTCCGCGCCCCTCGATCACCGCTCGTGCCAACTCCGCGTGCTGCTGCACCGCCGCGGCCCGCACCGTCGGGTTGTAGGGCTCCGCTTCGAAACCGAGACTCACCTGGTGTCGGATTCGCAGGCTCAGTTCGGCCAGTTGCGGGTTCTGGGTCGCGGCCGCGATCGCCTGATGCACCTCGAGGTCGGCCAACCGCGACGCGTCCCGGTCGTGGTCGGCCGTCTCGTATGCGCGGACGGCGCGCTCGATGCGCCGGATGTCGGCGGGTGAATGCCGCTCGGCCGCCGTGCGGGCGATCTGCTGCTCGATGAGCGAGCGGAAGTCGAGGGTGACCTCGAGTTGCTGCCACTCGGGTTCCAAGGCCCGCCGCACCATCGAGTCGGATGCCGGCCCCCACTGCGACACCACGACAGTCCCGCCGTGGCGGCCCCGATTGACCGTGACGTAGCCGAGGGCGGAGAGCCGACTCAGCGCCTCCCTGACCGTGGTCGGGCTGACCTCGAGCATCCCCGCGAGCTCCGGAATGGAGGGCAGCTTCTGGCCCACGACGAAATGACCGAGCGCGATCGCGGTGACGAACCTGTCGGCGATGCGTGCCGCCGCTGTCTCGGCCAGCAGGGGCCGCAGGGCGCCGACTGGTTCGCTCGGGAGCTGACTCATGACGCCTCCCCGTACCAGTCGCGCAGGAAGCGGGCGACCGCGCGAGCGCAATCGACGATGCTGGCGAGTTCGACGGCCTCGTCGGTGCCGTGGATGTTCCGGGTGCGGGGGCCGTATGCCGCCGTGGGGAGCCCGAACTGGTTGACGTAGAACCGCGCGTCGGTGGTGGATCCGAGACTCACCCGTGACGGTTCGGTGCCGTGGACGTCGTGGTGGGCGGCGGCGAGCGCACGCACGAGTTCGACGTCCGCAGCCTGCGAATAGCGTTCGGCGCGGAACCCGGTGAGGGCGAGTCGCGGTGGATGAGTGCTCAGCCAGGCGTCGCCCGCCGTCTCGGTATCGATGGCCGACTTCACCCGAGCGAGGGCCTGCTCGCTGGTCCAGCCACCCGGATGCCCGACTCGCACCCCGATCCGGGCGATCGACGGCACGCTCGAGTCCCAGTCCCCCGCGTGGAACGTGCCGATGTTGACGTTGTAGGGGTGGGCGATCGTCGCGAACGCGGGGTCGGTGTCCGAGCCGTCGGCGTGCCCTTCGTTCATCTCGCGTTCGAGAGCCTGAAGACCTCGGATGACCGGCGCCGCGGCCAGGATCGGGTTGACGGCCGCTTCGGCGGCCTCCGCGTGCGCCGCGTAGCCGTCGACCTCGATGCCGACCCAGATGATGCCGATCCCCGAGAGCAGGATGTCGAGATCGGTCGGTTCCAGCAGCAGAGCCGCCTCGGCGAGGTGGCCCGCCCGTGCCGCGGCGAGGGTGCCGTTGCCGGTGTATTCCTCTTCGATCGCCGCCACGAAGGTCAGGCCGCCGGTCATCCATCCCGGGATCACACGATCGAGCGCCCAGAGTGCGAGCAGACCCGCGGCGAATCCGCCCTTCATGTCGCCGGCGCCGCGGCCGACGAGCCAGCCGTCGCGGACGGTCGGGACGAACGGCGGAGACGACCAGCGATCCGGCTCGTCGGCCGGCACGACGTCGATGTGCCCGTTGAGAAGCAGGGTGCGAGCGGCCGTCGAGTCGCCGCGATGCCCGATCAGATCGAATCGGCCATCGTAGGAGCGGCTGGGAACGCCGGCCGCCGGATCGTCCCGGATCCCGGCGGGGATCGGCAGCTCGGTGACGGCGAATCCCGCGCTCATCATGGCCTCGGCGAGTATCCGCTCAGCCCCTTGCTCCTGCCCGACCGTGCTCGGCTCGGCGACCAAGCGACTCAGCAGCTCGAAGGCACGCGGCGCGAGTTCGGTGACCGCGCGATCCAGCTCTTCCTCGAGCACATCGCTCCTAACTTCTAAACAACCATTGATTGTGTGTTTGGAAGGTACTCCCGCGCTCACCGGACGGGAAGAGCCGACCGCAAGATGTAACTCGGCCGAAACACGACGGGAATCGCGCGCGCCTCCGATACGTTCGGGGGCATATGGTCACCAAGATCGGCTTCCTCTCATTCGGGCACTGGCAGGACGTTCCCGGTTCGCAGGTGCGCACGGCCGCGGACGCCCTGCAGCAGAGCATCGAGCTCGCCGTCGCGGCCGAGGAGGTCGGCGTCGAGGGCGCCTACGTGCGCGTGCATCATTTCGCCCGCCAGCTCGCCTCCCCCTTCCCCCTGCTCGCCGCGATGGGTGCCCGCACGCGCACGATCGAACTCGGCACCGCGGTGATCGACATGCGGTACGAGAACCCGCTGTACATGGCGGAGGACGCCGCGGCGGCCGACCTGATCAGCGGTGGACGGCTGCAGCTCGGCGTGAGTCGCGGTTCGCCCGAGACCGCGTTGAACGGATCGCACTCATTCGGCTACCTCCCCGGCGAGGGCGAGACGGATGCCGACATGGCCCGCAGCCACACCGAGGTGTTCCGCGCCGCGATCGCCGGCGCGGGGGTCGCGATGTCGAACCCGCAGATGACGGGACAGAGCCGCCCCCTCGCGATCGAGCCGCGCTCGCCCGGCCTGCCCGACCGCATCTGGTGGGGTGCGGGTACCCGTGCGACCGCGGTCTGGACGGCCGAGCAGGGCATGAACCTGATGAGCTCGACCCTGCTCACGGAAGACACCGGGGTTCCGTTCGACGAGCTTCAGGCCGAGCAGATCGTCATGTTCCGTGATGCCTGGCAGGCGGCGGGGCACACCCGCGAGCCTCGGGTGTCGGTGAGCCGCAGCATCCTGCCCCTCATCGACGACGAGACCCGGCACTACTTCGGCGTCCGGGCCCAAGCCGACTCGCAGGACCAGGTCGGCTGGCTCGACGGCGGGAACGCGCGCTTCGGCCGCAGCTACATCGGCGAGCCCGACGTGATCGCCGCCGAACTCGCCCAAGATGCCGCCGTCCAGTTGGCGGATACGGTGCTCGTCACGGTCCCGAACCAACTCGGCGTCGAGTTCAACGCCCGCATCCTGGAGTCGATCGTCCGCGACGTCAAACCGTCGATGGGCTGAGGTCGCCGGCCGCCCTACCGCAGCGCCGAGAACTTCGTCGGCGTGAGGAACGAGCTCGCGATGTTGGCCACGATCTGCCCATCGGCCTCGCTGGCCGCGCGCGCGGCGACCCACTCGGGGTCGGACTGGAACGCCGTCCACTTCTGCTCGCGCTCGGCCATCGACTCCCAGGCGAGCAGGTAGCTCAGGTCCTGGCTCGACTCGCCGATCACGGTCGTGAAGAACGCGACCTGCCGGATGCCGTACTTCTCCCAGAACCCGAGCGTCACGTTCTCGAAGCGGGCGAGCAGGGCGGGCATGCGGCCGGGCAGGGTGGTGTAGACGCGGGATTCGTAGATCATGCACTCATCCTCCCAGCAGTCCGGGTCGGCAGGATCCAGGCGCGAAACTGCGGCCCGAGGCGGGGCCCGGGAGGGTCGGGCCGAGCATCCGACCGCAGCCGGCTCGACACACGCCCGCAGCCGGCTCGGCATCCCGTCGGGCGATCAGGAAGACACGACCGCCGTGAGCTGATGGGGGCGCCGAGTAACCGGTGTTCCTGCCCGAGCGGGCAGGAAGCTCAGGCCGAGCCGTCGGAACGAGCGGCCCGACCCAGGTGCTCGCCGAAGAACGCCTCGATGCGGTGCCAGGCGTCGGCCGCCGCCTCCGGGTTCGGTCCCGCGCCGAGGATCGGCTTCGTGAGCAGCCGCACGGCGAACGGTCCCGACTCCGCGTCATTGAGGAAGGAGTGGCCGGCATCCGGATACTCCTTGACGTCGTGCGCAATCCCGTGCGCCGTGAGCACGGTCTCGAGGCGCGCCGCCGCTCCGGCGAGCGAACGATCGCGTCCGCCGTAGCTGCCGACGATCGGGCAGGCGTGCTCGATCGCTTCGTCGAGCTCGCGCGGCAGCATCCCGTAGTTCACGGATGCCGCCGCGAAGTCGTGTCCGGATGCCGCCACCAGCGCGAACCCGCCGCCCATGCAGAAGCCGAGCACCCCGACGCGCCCGGTCGAGTCGGGACGGGCGGCCAGCACGTTCCGCGCGGTGTCGATGTCGACGAAGGCCCGCCCCTCCCCCGTGCGCAGCGCCCGGAAGGTGGCGACGAGGCACCGACGGGCGCCGCCCTGCGCGAACAGATCGGGCATGAGCGCCAGGTAGCCCGCCTCGGCGATGCGCGCGACCTGGCGTCGCATCACGTCGGTGATGCCGTACGCCTCGTGCACCAGTACTACCCCGGGCCACCGTCCTGGCCCCTCGGGCACGGCGAGCACCCCGGTCAGCCCGTCGCTTCCCCCGGCCACCTCGGGGAGTCGGATCTCAGAGACGGTGACGGGCATGTCTGCATCGTATTCCCAGGAGGGTCATATGCTTGTCACTCAACAACTAACTATCCGCGACGGTCGACGGCGACCGCCTCCGTGCATCCCCCAGGAGCAGCGTGTCCGAGAAGAAGACCGACGTCACCGCGCGCGAGCGCACCGGAATGTTCCACCGCGACCACCCGAACTACAAGTGGATCGCGCTGAGCAACACCACCCTCGGCATGCTGATGGCCACCATCAACGGCTCGATCGTGCTCATCTCGTTGCCTGCGATCTTCACCGGGATCAAGCTCGACCCGCTTGAGGCCAGCAACGTCAGCTACCTGCTCTGGATGCTGATGGGCTACATCCTGGTCACCGCCGTTCTCGTGGTGAGCTTCGGTCGCCTCGGCGACATCTACGGGCGCGTGCGGATCTACAACCTGGGCTTCGTCCTCTTCACGGTCGCGGCGATCGCCCTGGTCTTCGACCCGCTGACCGGCGGCGGCGGCGCCCTCTGGCTGATCGGCTGGCGCGTGCTACAGGCGGTCGGCGGTTCCATGCTCTTCGCGAACTCGACCGCGATCCTCACCGACGCGTTCCCGGTCAACCGCCGCGGATTCGCGATCGGCGTCAACCAGATCGCGGCCATCGCGGGCACCTTCTTCGGCCTCATCCTCGGCGGCCTTCTCGCGTCGATCGACTGGCACGCCATCTTCGTCGTGAGCGTGCCGTTCGGCGTGCTGGGCACGATCTGGTCGTACAAGTCGCTGCACGAGGTGTCGGCCCGCGGGGCGGGCAAGGTCGACTGGCCGGGCAACATCGTGTTCGCGGTCGGGCTCACGGCACTGCTGGCCGGGATCACCTACGGCATCCAGCCCTACGGCGACAGCTCGACCGGCTGGACGAACCCCTGGGTGCTCGCGGGGATCATCGGCGGCATCGCCCTGCTCGCGATCTTCGTGCTGATCGAGAGCCGCGTCGAACAGCCGATGTTCAACCTGAAGCTGTTCCGCATCCGGGCATTCGTCTTCGGCAACCTGGCCGGTCTGCTCGCCTCGGTCGGTCGAGGCGGCCTGCAGTTCATGCTCATCATCTGGTTGCAGGGGATCTGGCTGCCGCTGCACGGCTACAGCTACGAGTCGACCCCGTTCTGGGCGGGCATCTACCTGCTGCCCCTGACCGTCGGCTTCCTGGTGTCGGGCCCCCTCTCGGGAACCCTCTCCGACCGCTTCGGCGCCCGCACCTTCGCGACGGCGGGCCTGCTCCTCGTCGCGGTGACCTTCGTGGCCCTGCTGCTGATCCCCGTGAACTTCGAATACTGGGTGTTCGCGATCATCACCTTCCTCAACGGGATCGGTTCCGGGATGTTCGCGGCACCGAACCGGACGGCGATCATGAACAGCGTTCCCGCCGACCAGCGCGGCGCGGCATCCGGAATGACCGGCACCTTCCAGAACGCCGGCAACTCCCTCTCGATCGGCATCTTCTTCTCGCTGATGATCGCGGGACTGGCGAACACCCTGCCGAAGGCCTTGAGCACCGGGCTCGCTGTACATCACGTGCCCGACGCGGCGGTGCAGGCGGCGGCGCAGATCCCGCCGGTCAGCAACCTCTTCGCGGCCTTCCTGGGCTACAACCCCATCAAGTCTCTGCTCGAGCAGCTCAAGGTGACGGATGCGATCCCCGCGCACGACCTGGCCGTCCTCACCGGGAAGTCGTTCTTCCCGCAGCTGATCTCGGACCCGTTCCACGCCGGTCTCGTGATCGTCTTCGTCGCGGCGGCCCTGATGTCGGTCATCGGGGCGATCGCCTCGGTGGTCATGGGCGGCAAGTACGTGCACGCCGACACCGCGGCGGTGGCGACGGCGGGGGCTGCGGCGACGGGCACGACCGCGACGTCCGCCGGCGTAGCGTCGTCGGGCGACATCCAGGCCGCGGACGCCCTCAGCGATGTCTGACGCGCCGACCGCATCCGGCGCTGAGCGGCTCGCCCTCGTGGTGGGCCGGCTCAACCGGCGGATGCAGGCAGCGACCGGGGGCCTGAGTCACGGCCTGCTCTCGGCGCTGGCGATGATCGCCCGACACGGGCCGCTGCGTCTCTCGGATCTCGCCCAGCTCGAGAGCGTCTCGGCCCCGACCATGACGCGGACGGTCGCCGAACTCGAGTCCCGCCGGCTCGTGGAGCGCAGCGCCGACCCCGAGGACGGCCGCGCCGTGCTGGTCGCGATCACCGACGACGGCACCGATGCGATCCTGGCGGCGCGCGCCACCCGGGCCGCCGTAGTCTCGGAGCTGCTCGAGCGACTCGCGCCCGCCGAACTCGCGGCGATCTCGGGTGCCCTTCCCGCACTGGAGCACCTGACCGACGTTCGCTGAGAGATGCCCGACGCGCGAGCGTCACGGCTCGTCAGGTCCGGCGGGCTGGGAGGATACCTGCGTGCCCCTCGCGATCGAAGACTACGCAGTCATCGGGGACTGCCACACCGCGGCGCTCGTCGGGATGGACGGCAGCATCGACTGGCTGTGCCTGCCCCGCTTCGATTCCGCCTCCGCCTTCGCAGCCCTGCTCGGGGATGAGGAGCAGGGGCATTGGCGAATCGCGCCCCTCGGCGCGGCGCTCGCCACCTCGCGGGCGTACCACGACGACACCTTCGTGCTGGCGACCCGCTGGGTCACCGACGACGGCGAGGTCGAGGTCGTCGATCTGATGCCGCGCGGCGATCGACGAGCGGATGTCGTGCGCCGGGTGCGCGGCGTGCGCGGCTCGGTGCAGATGGAGCAGGTGCTCCGCATCCGCTTCGACTACGCGTCCGCCGTCCCGTGGATCCGCCAGGCCCCCGAGCACGACGGCCCCGGCCCCGACTCGCACGCCCTCCTCGCGGTCGCCGGCCCGGACTCGGTGGTCGTACGCGGACCGAAACTCGAGGCCGACGGGATGGTG
The DNA here is from genome assembly GCF_042655435.1 of Lysinimonas soli. Lineage (NCBI taxonomy): Bacteria > Bacillati > Actinomycetota > Actinomycetes > Micrococcales > Microbacteriaceae > Lysinimonas > Lysinimonas soli. The sequence goes on along the minus strand of NZ_JBHSMG010000001.1, from coordinate 886,846 downwards.
CACCGTTCGCGTTTCACCGTCTCGGCGGGCGAGACCGTCGACGTCGTGCTCACCTGGTACCCCTCCCACCGGGAGCCCCCGGCTCCGATCGACGTCAACGACCGGATCCGCGCCACCGAGGCCTGGTGGAGAGGCTGGGCGAAGAGCATCGAGGCGAGTGGACCGTATTCGGAGCAGGTGCGTCGATCGCTGCTCATGCTGCGGGCGCTCACGCACGAAGAGACCGGCGGCATCGTGGCCGCCGCGACCACGAGCCTGCCGGAGGCGTTCGGCGGCGCTCGCAACTGGGACTACCGCTACGTCTGGCTGCGCGACGCCTCGCTGACCCTGCAGGCCCTGCTTGAGCACGGCTTCGACAACGAGGCCCACGCCTGGCGCAACTGGCTGCTCCGGGCGATCGCGGGTGACCCCGCCGATGTGCAGATCATGTACGGCGTAGCCGGCGAACGGCGCCTGCCCGAGTGGGAGCTCGACTCGTTGCCCGGCTACCGCGGCGCATCGCCCGTGCGCGTGGGCAACGGAGCCGTGCTGCAGTTCCAGGGCGACATCTTCGGCGAGGTCATGCTCGCCCTGCAGCAGACCCGAGAGAGCGGCATCGTCGAGGACAGGTTCTCGTGGTCGCTGCAACTGGCGCTGCTTGACCGTGCCGAGCAGGTGCTCGACCGCGACGACCACGGCATCTGGGAGATCCGCGGGCCCGAGCACCGCTTCACCCACTCCCGGGCGATGATCTGGGCGGCCTTCGACTGCGGCATCCGCGCGGTGCACGAGCACGGCCTCGATGGCCCCGTCGATCGCTGGATCGCGGTGCGCGATCAGCTGCGGAACGAGATCGAGAGCAACGGTTTCGACCCGGCGCTGAACAGCTTCGTGCAGTACTACGGCAGCACCGCCATCGACGCCTCGCTGCTCGCGCTCCCGCAGATCGGGTTCGTCGCGGCCGACGACCCGCGGATGCTCGGAACCGTCGCCGCGATCGAGCGCGGCCTGATCCGCGACGGCCTGGTGATGCGCTACGAGGTGTCGACGGGCGTCGACGGGCTCGTCGGCGACGAGCATCCCTTTCTGGCCTGCTCCTTCTGGCTCGCGCAGCAGTACGCCGCTTCGGGCCGGCTCGACGACGCCGTCGCCCTGATGGACCGGCTCGTGGGCCTGTGCAACGACGTGGGCATGCTCTCGGAGGAATACGACGTCGACGATCGGCGGCACGTCGGCAACACCCCGCAGGCCCTGTCGCATCTGACCCTGGTGCGCGCCGCCGACGCGATCGAGCGCGCCCGGAACGCGACCTCCGGGTAGCGGACTCATCCGTCCGGCGCCCTGTTGACCCGCCGTTCACCCTCAGCCCACCTCGACGACACGGGAGCCTGCTTCCCTCGTGGGGGGCGGAATCCGCCCTGCTCACTCGAGGGAAAGAGGAACCATGAAGAAGTCCATGAGATTCGGGCTTGCCGGAGCGGTCGGGCTCGGACTCGGATTGACGGCGGTGGTCGCGGCATCCATGCCGGCGACGGCCGACCTCCCGCACCGATCCAACGCGTTCGACGTCGTCGGCGTGGCGGCGAACCCCGCCTATGGCATCCAGCAGAACGTGCTCGCGACGGGGATCTCGGAGACCCCGGTCGCGTACGGCCAGCTTCCGCTCGTCAACGCCGACGGAGGGGTCAGCCACTACGGCTTCGACACCTCGCAGGGCGGCCCGCTGACGCAGGACCCGAAGGAGGCCTTCAAGACCGAGCCCGACAAGAACGTCTACCTGGTCTTCGGCGCCAAGCACTACCTCTTCCAGGGACACGAGGGCGGCCCCGGCGGCTACGTGACCCGGATCGACCTCGACCAGCCCGACCTCAGCAAGCGGGTCACCTTGATGGCGGATTCGCGTACCGACGGCGCCGCGGTTCCGACCTTCGACGGCATCACCTGGGACCCCTTCACCCACCAGCTCCTGCTGACGGCCGAGTCCTCCGCGCCCAAGGGCGGCGTCTTCGCCCTCACCCTCGACGCCAGCGGGAACGCGGTCGACGGCAAGCTGGCCCCGCTCACGGCGCTCGGATCCGGTGGCTATGAGGGAATCCAGAACGATGCGGCGGGCAACATCTGGCTGGTCGAAGACATCGGCGGCGCCGGCGCCTCGGGCGGCAAGGTGCCCAACAGCTACCTCTACCGCTTCACGCCCACCAAGAACACGGATCTGTCGAGCGGCACCCTGCAGGCGCTGCAGGTCATCGGGTCGAACGGCTCGCCCGTGACGGCGCAGCAGCTGGCCGCGAACCCGTCCGATCCGTTCATCACGGCGCTGCACCGCTACGGCGCCTCGTTCTCGACCAAATGGGTGACCCTCACCCTCGGAACGAGCAACGCCTCGACCGCCGCGGCTGCGGCAGCGGGTGCGACGCCGTTCAAGCGGCCCGAGAACGGCGTGTTCCGCCCCGGCAGCAACTTCGGCGAGTTCTACTTCACCGAGACCGGCGACACCAGCGCGACGAGCAAGCTGCCTGGCGCGTTCGGCGGCGTCTTCAAGCTGAGCCAGAAGTCGTCGACCGCGAGCACCGGCACGCTCTCGCCGGTGTACCTCGGCGACGTGCAGCACACCGGCCTCGACAACATCTCGTTCGCGTCGAAAGACCAGCTGCTCGTCGTCGAAGACGCCGGAGACGGCCTGCACACGCAGCGCAATCTGCTCGATTCCGGCTATGTGATCGCCCTGAACGACCGCAGCAACAAGGCCCCCGCGATCGTCCGCTGGCTCGGCGAAGGACGCGACGGGTCGGCGACGTACGACCACTACACCAGCCCGGGATACAACGACGGTGACAACGAGATCACCGGCATCCACGTCTCCAACGGCGACCCCTCGACCGCGGGGATCCTTGGCGCCCAGCTCCCCCGGCTCGGTTCGGGCGGATGGCGCGCGTTCTGGACGCAGCAGCACGGTGACAACATCACCTGGGAGCTGACGTTCGGCGACGGCTCTCGCGGAGGCCACTAGCCCTCGGGAGTTCGCCGCACCGGTGCCCCGACCAGTCGATCTGGTCGGGGCACCTCGCTGTCTGCGGACGGGTCGGAAGTCCCTATCGGGGCCGGTCCCCCCGAACGTACGGTAGCCGCAGAGACGGCGTCGCCCAGGTCGACGCCGAGTACGAGGGAGCTCCCGATGGATGATCGGTACACAGTCCGCTTCGACGAGGTCGGGATCGCCGACGTCCCGCAGGTCGGAGGCAAGAACGCCTCGCTCGGCGAGATGTTCCGCACACTCGGCGACCAGGGGGTGCGGGTTCCGGACGGATTCGCCACCACGGCGCACGCCTATCGCGCCTTCGTCAAGGCGAACGACGTGGAGCCCGCGGTGCGCGCCCTGCTCGAGCAGCATCGTTCGGGCGCCGCCTCCCTGCACGAGACCGGCGAGGCGTTGCGGGAGCTGTTCCTCTCGTGCGAGTTCCCCGCCGACATCGCCGAGACCATCCGAGCCGACTATCGCGCCCTCGCGAAGCGCCTGGGCGTCGAGAAGCTCGCCGTCGCCGTGCGCAGCAGCGCCACCGCAGAAGACCTCCCCGAGGCCAGCTTCGCCGGCGCCCAGGAGACCTTCCTCAACGTCGTCGGCGAACGCCAGTTGCTCGAGGCATGTCGGCGCTGCTACGCCTCCCTCTTCACCGACCGGGCGATCAGCTATCGGGAGGCCCAGCACTTCGACCACATGGACGTCGCCCTCTCGATCGGGGTGCAGCAGATGGTGCGCTCCGACCTCGGCGGGTCGGGGGTCATGTTCTCGATCGACACCGACACCGGATTCCCCCGCGTCGCCGTCATCAGCGCCGCCTGGGGCCTCGGCGAGATGGTCGTGCAAGGAGCCGTCGATCCCGACCGCTACCTCGTCTACAAGCCCCTGCTCGCCGACTCCGCCACCACCCCCATCATCGACATGGTCCTCGGCGCCAAGGCGCGCAAGATGGTCTACAGCAGCCGCGGGGATGCCCGCACCCGCGTGGTCGACACCCCGGCCAGGGAGCGGCGGGCTTTCGTGCTCGGCGAGGCCGACATCCTTCAGCTCGCCCGCTGGGCGGTGCTGGTCGAGGAGCACTACGGGCGCCCGATGGACATGGAGTGGGCTCGCGACGGGGTCACGGGCGAGTTGTTCATGGTCCAAGCCCGTCCCGAGACCGTGCAGGCCCTGCGCAGCACGACCAACTTCACGGTGCATCACCTCACCGAGGAGGGGCCGCTGCTGGTGTCGGGAGCCGCGATCGGCGACTCCATCGCCACCGGAACCGCCTCGGTGGTGCGGGATCCCTCACAGATCGACGACTTCGTCGACGGCGGGATCCTGGTGACCGAGATGACCGACCCCGACTGGGTGTCGATCATGACGCGGGCATCGGGGATCATCACGGACCACGGTGGATCGACGAGTCACGCCGCCATCGTCAGCCGCGAACTCGGAATCCCGGCCGTGGTCGGCACGGGCAACGCGACCGAGGTGCTCAAGAACGGCCAGGCCGTCACCCTGTCGTGCGCCGAGGGCGACATCGGGCACGTCTACGAGGGAACGCTTGCGTTCGAGACCGAGGACATCGACCTGGGCACGGTGCCCGAGACGCGCACCAAAGTCATGGTCAACATCGCCAGTCCGGCGGCGGCGTTCCAGTGGTGGCGGCTGCCCACCGCAGGTGTCGGTCTCGCCCGGATGGAGTTCATCATCAACAACCTGATCAAGATCCACCCGATGGCGCTCGTGCATCCGGATCGGGTGACCGACGAGGGCGACCGCCGCCAGATCCACCAGCTCACGGCCGGATTCGACGACCCCCAGGAGTTCTTCGTGCAGACCCTGGCCCTGGGTATCGCCAAGCTCGCGGCCCCGTACCATCCCCACGACGTGATCGTGCGGATGAGCGACTTCAAGACCAACGAATACGCCCACCTGATCGGCGGCCGCGACTTCGAGAAGGTCGAAGAGAACCCGATGCTCGGCCTGCGCGGAGCCTCGCGGTACTACCACGAGCGCTTCCGGGAGGGCTTCGCTCTCGAGTGCCGGGCCATCAAGCGGGTACGGGAACGCACGGGCTTCCGGAACGTGATCGTGATGATCCCGTTCTGCCGCACCCCGCGAGAAGCCGATCTGGTGCTCGAGGTGATGGCGCAGAACGGGCTCGTGCGCGGGGAGAACGGGTTGCAGGTCTACATGATGTGCGAGATCCCGGCGAACGTGATCCGGGCGGGCGAGTTCGCGACCCGCTTCGACGGCTTCTCGATCGGCTCCAACGACCTGACCCAGCTCGTCCTGGGCGTCGACCGGGACTCGGGCGAACTCGCCGAACTGTTCGACGAACGCGATGAGGCGGTCGAGCACATGATCGCCGAGGCGATCGAGAAGGCCCACGCCGCGGGCATCAAGATCGGCATCTGCGGGCAGGCCCCCAGCAACTATCCGGACTTCGCCGCGTTCCTGGTCGAGAAGGGCATCGACTCGATCTCGCTCAATCCCGACAGCTTCCTCAAGACCGTCGGCAGGATCGCCGAGGCCGAGGCGGCCACGAGCTGACGCGCACGACGGCCCGCGTGGATGTCCACGCGGGCCGTCGGCGAGGCGGTACCGGCATGGCCGCCTCGGCATATGCGGATGACTACCCGTCGGCACCGGCCGGCGTCGACGTGACCGTGAAGCCCTCGAGCTTGTTGGCCGCGAGCGTGTACTTGTTGGTGAAGGTTCCCGCGATGCTGATCTTCGAGGTGTCGACTCCGAGCGCCTTCTCCATCGAGAAGATCACCTTCGGGCCGCCCGCGGGCATGATGCCGTCGGGCAGGAACTGACCCTTGTCGGTGGTCAGGCCGGCGATGTACTGCGCCTTGGTGATGGTGGCGTTCTGCACGAAGTCGGCCGGCAGCTTGTTGGCGATGTCCGTGGCCGAGTGGGTGTTGATCCAGTGCAAGGTGGCGACCAGTGCATCGACCACGCTCTGAACGGCGCCCTGATGGGACTTCACCCAATCCGCCTGCGCCAGAACACTCGCCGCGGGCCAGTCGCCGCCGAGCGCCTTCGTGGCGCCGGATGCGGTGGCCAGGTCGACGGCCGTGTAGGCCAGCCCCTTGCTCGTCAGGGCGCCGACCGTGGGCTGCGTCGTCATGACGCAGTCGGCGGTGCCGGTCTGGATCGCCGCGATGGCCGTCGTTCCGGCCCCCACCGCGAGGGTGTGGTAGCCGCTGTGCGCGATCCCCTTCTGCGACGCGAGGAACTGCGTGAGCGTGTCGGTTCCCGATCCGAGGTCGGTGACCCCGAGCGTCTTGCCCTTGAAGTCGCCCGCGGAGTGCACCCCGCTCTTGTTGCTGCACATCTCGCGCTCGCCGGGGGCGCCCGAGAGCTGCACGATGTCGATCACGTCCTTGCCCTTGGTCTGGAAGTCGACCGTGTGCACGTACCAGGCACCCGCCATGTCGACCTGACCCGACGCCATCGCGTCCTCGGCGCCGACGCCGCCGTTCTGCTCGGTCGAGAGCTCGACGTTCACGCCGTACTTCTTGTAGAAACCGAGGTTCTGGGCGAGCTGGTAGGGCAGGTAGATCTGCTTGTCGATGCCGCCGACCATCAGCTTGACGGTCGGGATGGCGGTCGCGCTGGTGCCTCCCGTGCCGCCTCCCGACGTGCTGCAGGCCGCGAGGCTGAGTGCGATCACTCCGGTGACGGCAACAGCGACGATGCTGTGTTTCATCATGGTTGTGGTGTTCCTTTCGATGGCCCCGAAGGGTTCGGGGGTCTGCGGTCGCGGCCGAGCGCGGCGCGACGAGGGAGGGTGATGCTCAGATGGCTTGAGACTCGGAGCGGTTCGGCGGCCGCCACTTCAGCAGCGAACGCTCGAGCAGGGTGATGAGGTACTCCGCGGTGAGGGTGAACACCGCCGTGATCACCATGCAGGCGAACACGGTGTCCGGATCGAAGCTGCCCTGCGCCTGACTGATGATCAGCCCGATACCGTGCTGGGCGCCGAGCACCTCGGCGACGAGGGCACCGATGATGGCGAACCCGAACGCCGTGTGCAGGCTCGCGATGATCCAGGTCATGGCCGACGGGATCGTCACGTGGCGGGCGACCTGCAGGGGCGACGCCCCCAGCACGCGCACGTTGGCGACGAGGTTCTGATCCACCTCGCGCACGCCCTGGAAGGCGTTGAAGAAGACCACGAAGAAGACGAGGACCGCCGCGAGCAGGACCTTCGGGAACACCCCGAGCCCGAACGCCACGATGAAGATCGACCCCAGGATGATGCGGGGAATCGAGTTGACGATCTTGATGTACGGTCCGAAGACCGCGGCGAGGTAGCGGTTCGATCCGAGCAGGATCCCGACGACGACGCCGAACAGGGTTCCGAGCAGGAAGCCGAACAGCGCCTCCTGCACCGTGATCCAGAGGTTCTCCCAGATGGTGCCGAAGGCCGTCCCCACCGTGAAGAGGTGCACCAGGCTGTTCCAGATCCCGGATGGCTGCCCGTAGAAGAACTTGTCGACCCAGCCGACCGCGGTGAACCACTGCCAGCCACCGAGCACCACCACGGCCACGAGCGCCTGACCGACGCGGATCCACGCCGTGCGGCGCGAGCGGGCCCGCCGGGCCGAGAGCTGGAGTTCGACTTCCTGATCCGGCGCGACGTACGTGCCGTAGCTCGCCGTGGTCATGCTGCCGCCCCCGCCGTCTGCGCGTAGGCGCGAGTGACTTCTTCTTTCAGTGACTGCCAGATCTGCCCCTGCAGTTCGAGGAAGCGCTCCTCGTGGCGGATCTCCTGCACATCGCCACGCGGACGGGGAAGGTTGATGTCGAAGACGTTCTTGACCGATCCCGGGCTGCTGGTCATGATCACGACCTTGTCGGCGAGGGCGACCGCTTCGTCGAGATCGTGGGTGATGAAGAGCACGGAGGGGCGGAGCTCCTCCCAGAGCTGCAACAACTCGGTCTGCATGATCGCCTTGGTCTGCACGTCGAGCGCGCCGAACGGCTCGTCCATCAGCAGGATCCGCGGGTTGTTGATCAGAGCCGCGGCCATGGCGACGCGCTTGCGCATGCCTCCGGAGAGCTGATGCGGGTAGCGGTCTTCGAAGCCGGCAAGGCCGACCCGGCGAAGCCAGTCGCGAGCCAGCGCGGTGGCCTCCCGCGGGGAGGTGCCCATCAGGATCGGCCCGACCATCACGTTGTCGAGCACGGTCTTCCACGGGAAGAGCGCGTCGGCCTGGAACATGTAGCTGACGCCCTTGGTGATGCCCTCGACGAGCTTGCCGCCGACGCTCACCGAGCCGCCGCTGGGCCGCTCCAGTCCGGAGACCTGGGCCAGGGTCGTCGACTTGCCGCAGCCGGTCGGGCCCACGATCGCGCAGAACTGCCCGGCCTCGACGGTCATGCTCACGTCGTGGATGGCCGTGAAGGTCTCACCCTTCGGCGTCAGGTAGCGCTTGGTCAGGCCGACGATGTCGATCCGCGCCGCGTCGGCGGGGGAATCGGCGATGCCGGGTGGACGGCCGGGACTGATGTCAGCCATGAGCGAAGACCTCTCTGTCTTTCGGTACGGGTGCAGACACAGTGTGTGGGGGCCCTCGGGCCCCCGTCTCGCTTGTGCGCCATCAACTCCGTTGTGCGCCTTGACGGAGGTTCTGCGCATTCTGCGCTCATGCAATCCGCCCGGGGAACTGTCACAATCAGCACGATGCGACGGCGGATCAGAAAACTCTCGAGCCAGATATTCCTGGCTCAATTGGTGATCCTCGTCGTCTCGTTGGCGGTCGGTTTCGCGTTGTTCGCCCAGACCGCTCGCGATCACCTCGACCACGACTATCAGACCCGGGCCGCGGCGATCGCCGAGACCTTCGCGCTAAACCCGGTCATCCGGCAGTGCATGGCGGGCAATGACCCGGGCTGCGCCGCCCAGGAACAGGACCTCGCGAACTCCACCGCGGTGCGCACCGGCGCGTCATACGTCGTGCTCATCGACATGAACCGGGTTCGGCACTCCCATCCCAACCCACAGCTGATCGGCAAGAAGGTCGGCGAGCCGATCCTGGTGAGCGACGGCAATGTGCACCTCGGCATCAACAACGACACCGAGGGTACGAACGCCAGCGCGCGAGCGCCCCTGTACGGACCCAGCGGCGCGCTCGTCGGCGAGGTGTCGGTCGGCATCCTCGAGAGCTCCGTCTCGGCCGAGCTGCTCGATCAGCTGCCCTCCTACGGCATCTGGTTCGCGGTCATGCTCGGCATCGGCGCCCTCGCCGCCTGGGGTCTCGCCAGCCTCATGAAGCGCCGGACCTTCGGGCTCGAGCTTGACGAGATCGCCCGACTACTGCAGGAACGCGAAGCGACGCTGCACGGCATCCGCGAAGGGGTGATCGCCGTCGACCCGGTCGGTCGGATCAGCGTCGTGAACGACGAGGCCCAGCGCCTGCTGCGCCTGCCGTCGAACGCGACCGGTCACCGCCTTCGCGATGTTCTGGCTCCCGGTCAGCTGCGCGACGCGCTCACCGGAACGACGGTCGTCAGCGACGATGTCGTCATCACCGACGACCACTGCCTGATCATCAACCGAATGCCGGTCAGCCTGGGCAATCGCCCGCACGGCACCGTGATCACGCTGCGCGACCGCACCGACATCGAGGGCCTCACCCGCGAGCTCGACGGGGAACGCAGCCTCACCGAGTCGATGCGGGCGCAGCAGCACGAGTTCTCGAATCGCATGCATGCGATCGCCGGCCTGCTGGAGCTCGATCGTCCGGCCGAGGCGCTGCAGTACCTCAACGAGATCCGGGGAACCGCCGCCGACCTGGACCAGACCCTGCGCACGCACATCGGCGCGCCCCAGATCGTCGGACTCATGCTCGGCAAGGCCGCGGAGGCCAACGAGCGCGGGATCGAGTTCGTCATCTCCGATGACACCCGACTCGGTGACGCACCCGACCGCGTGCAAGCCCTCACGACCGTGCTCGGCAACCTCATCGACAATGCTTTCGACGCGCTGGTCGGGGCGCCGTCGCCCCGCCGCGTCGAGGTCAGCGTCGTCGAAACGGCGGGCGAGATGACGGTGCGTGTCACCGACAACGGGCCCGGCGTCGCGCGGGGAGCCGCCCCGCACATCTTCCAGAACGGCTACACGACCAAGCGCGGCACCCTCGTGCGTCACAGCGGACTGGGGCTCTCGCTCGTCCAGGGCACGGTCAGCAAACTCGGGGGAACCGTCACGGTCTCGGAGGGGCCCGGTGCCACCTTCTCGGTGCTGCTTCCACGCACGACCGTGCTGACCCCTGGACCGCCGCAGTGAACGACGACGCGCTCACCGTCCTGGTGGTCGACGACGACTACCGGGTCGCCGCCGTGCACGTCGGCTTCGTGGAGCGGGTGCCCGGATTCCGCGTGGTCGGCACGGCCCACACGGCGGCCGATGCCGTCAGCCTGGCGGGCAGCCTGCACCCCGACCTCATCCTCCTGGACATCTACCTCCCCGACGGCGACGGCATCCAGGTGGCCCGGACCCTGCACAGCACCCCCTCCTCCCCCGCCGTCATCGTGATCTCGGCGGCGAGCGACGTCGCGACGGTGCGCCAGGCGGTTCAGCTCGGGGCGATGCATTACCTGGTCAAGCCGTTCGGATTCGCCGCGCTCGCGGAGCGACTCGAGGCCTTCCGCCATGCGAACCAGCTGATCTCCGAGTGGCCGGATGACGCGACGCAAGACGAGGTGAACCGCATGTTCGACCTGCTCAGGCCCGTCCCCGCCGCGGCCTCGGGCGAGGCGGGCGGACGCCTGGCCCCGACCCTGCAGCTCATCTACGACGCGGTGGCCCACAGCGACCGCAGCCTGTCGGCGTCGGAGGTCGCCGCGATCGTCGGGATCAGCCGAGCAACCGCCCAGCGGTACCTCACCCGGCTCGAGCAGACCAAGGCCGTCAAGCTCGAGTTGCGCTACGGCTCGACGGGTCGTCCCGAGAACCGCTACTCGCTCGCCCGGTGAGTCAGCCCATCGCGGGCTGAAGGAGACCGACGACGTTGCCCTCGGTATCGCGGACGCGCGCAACCCAGCCCACACCCGGAACCTCGGACTTGGGCGACGCGACGCCTCCGCCGGCGGCCGACGCCCGCTCGAGCGCGGCGTCGATGTCGTCGACGCCGACGTAGATCAGCACCCCATCGCCGCCCTCGGCACGGGGAGCAAGGGCGCCCGCGATGCCCGGCTGCGCCGGATCGTCGGCGACGTTCCAGTACGGGCTCTCGCCCCACTGGTGCGGCTCCCAGCCGAAGAGCGCGCGATAGAACGCGGTCGCGCGGTCCGGGTCGTCGATCGGGATCTCGAAGTGCAGCGCTCGCGATGTCATCGCCTACTCCGGCTTGGCATCCTTCGAATGCATGATCAGCACCGGGCAGTGCGCGTGCTCGGCGCACGCGCCGCTGACCGAACCGAGCAGCAGGCCGGCGAAGCCGCCGTGCCCTCGGCTGCCCAGCACGAGCATCCCGGCGTGCTCGCTCTCGGTGATGAGCACTCGCGCAGGCGCACCCTGCAGCGTCGTCGTGGTGAACTTGTCGGGCGGCCCGTCCGGGAACGCCTGCTCGACCGCCGTCGAGAGGATCTGGTGCGCATCGCTCTCGGGCGACCACTCGGGGGCCGGATAGTAGAAGCCGTCCAGCGCCGTGGGGAACTCCCACGTGGTCACGGCCTCCAGGGGCGCGTCGAACGCCTTCGCGATCCTGGCCCCGCGGCGCAGCGCCTCGATCGATGAGGGCGACCCGTCGACGCCGACGAGGATCCGCTCCGAGTTCTCTTGATCATCCATGCGTTCAGCCTGACGCCGGGCGACCGTCGGAGGATAGGCCGAAGGTCACACCGCCCCGCGCCGTCGATCCGACAGATCCTCGCGGGACCTTCGACCTTCCCCGCGGCGTCCGGCGTTGGCCATCCTCGGTTCCATGTTCGGAGCGTCCCCCCCAGCCGCCGCGATGCCGGTGCTCGCCTCTCTGGTTGCGCAATTCGCGCATCCGCCGCTGAGCCGCGCCGCGGCGGAGCTCAGTGCCTTCGACGACGTTCTGCCGGAGTTCGCGTCGCGCCTGGCCCGCGTCGACTCCACCCGACTCGAAGTCACCGAGACGATCCCCATCGGAACGGTCGCGGTGCTCGCCCTTCCCACGGTCGCGACCGAGCTGTACGTGCGGCACGTCGCGGCCGCTCTCCTCATGGGCAACTCGATCGTGCTCTCGCCCCTCAACGGCGCGCAGGACCTCGTCGCCGCGGCCGTGAGCCGGGTGAGTGCCGAGCGGGTCCGGATCGCCGGGGAACACGGGTCGCCCCGGCTCGGGGCACCCGCCACGGTGCTCGTGACGATCGGCCCCGACAGCCTTCGCGTCGACGGCGTCCGCGAGACCCCGCATCGCGACGACGCCGCCGAACGCCTGCGGCTCTGTGCACGCTACTCCCGCGTCGCCGTCGATGTCGTGACGGTTCGCAGCACCTTCGTCGGGCCGCCGCGACCGGTCGAACCGCTCGCATCCCCCGCGCGCCTCGTGACCCATCAGGCAGCAGTCGCAGCCTGCGCCTGACCGACTCGTTCGACGCGCCGAGCACGCGCCGCCCCTCCCGCCGGGGGGACTTATTGCCCTAGCCGGACCAGCGGGACGCCGCGCACGATGTTGCACAGCGGCTCTGGATCGTGCCGGCAACGCCGGACCGCGCATCCGTCCGACCACCGGCCACGAGGGAGACTCAATGTTGCGGCACGCTCTCCGCGCGAGCGGCATCGGCCGTCGCGGCGCCGCCCGAGTCGAGCCCCTCGATCCGGCTTCCCGAGCGGTCCGCGTGCACCCGAAACCGCCGGTCACCGGCTCGAAGACCGTCGGCCACCACCTCGCCGAGGAACGAGGGGGCCGCGCCGCTCTGAAGCCGGCCGTCCAGGAGGTCGATGTCGAGGTCCAGCGAGATTCGGAACAGTTCGAACGGCACGGCCGCGGCCCACGCCTGAGGCCGGCACGCGGCGGGGTACGGGACGGGAACCGGTCGAGCGACGCGATCGAAGCCGCAGAACAGCTCGGGAAGCCGCCCGTCGAAGGCCTCGATGCTGTCGATCAGCGCGCAGATGACCGCCTCGGCCCCATCCCGACGCCCGACCGCCGCCATCCCGGCGGCGACGATCGCGGTGTCGTGCGGCCAGATGGACCCGTTGTGGTAGCTGGTCGGGTTGTATCGCGCGGCCTCGGACGACAGGGTGCGGATGCCGAATCCCGTGAACATCTCGGGCGCGAGCAGTCGATCGACCACCTTCGACGCGACACCCTCGTCGGCCAGGCCGCTCCACAGCACGTGGCCGATGTTGGACGACACCACGTCGAGCTGGGCCTTCTCGCCGTCGAGGGCCATCGCGTAGAAGTCGTGCTCAGGCATCCAGAATGCCTCGTGGAATCGCTTCTTGAGGAGCGCGGCGCGCGCCGTCCATTCGGCGCCGGTCTTCGCGTCGCCCCAGGCCCGGAACAGCTCGGCCGCGGCGAGGTAGGCGGCGTAGACGTAGCCCTGGACCTCGGCCGCGGCGATCGGAGTGCTCGCCAGCCGTCCGCCCGAGAACGACATGGAGTCGATGCTGTCCTTCCAGCACTGGTTCACCAGGCCGCGGTCCGATCCCCGTTGGTACTCCACGAAACCGTCGCCGTCCCGGTCGCCGAACTCGACGATCCAGTTCAGCGCCTTCTCGACGGCCGGTCTCAGCTCGGCGAGCCGATCGGCCGGCGCTCCCCAGCGCAGGGCTCGACCACACAGCATGACGAACAGGGGGGTCGAATCGATCGACCCGTAGTAGATTCCCGAGCCGCCGGGAACGAACGAGAAGTCCGCCCCGAGGCGCACCTCGTGCAGAATGCGTCCCGGCTCCTCGTCGGTGCGGAGGTCGACCGAGGTGCCCTGGAAGCGCGCGAGGGTCCGCAGAGTGCCCATCGCGAGCTCCGGAGCGAACGGCACCATCATCTGGCTCGTCAGTATCGAGTCCCGGCCGAAGAGTGCCATGAACCACGGGGCTCCCGCGGCGACGACGTCATCGGCCGGATGCGCCGGGTCCTCGATGCGCAGCGCGCCGAGGTCGCGCTGGCTGCGGAGGAGGGCTCGCCCGAGCACGGCGTTGCCGACCAGGAACGAGGGCGCGGCTTCTCGCCAGGCGCGGAGCCGACGAGACGGGCCGGCTTCGGTGAGCGGCCGATCGACCGGATAGGGCTCGCCCATCGCCTGCCCGTCGATGATCGGGACTACGCGCAGGGTCACCGACCACGTTCCGCCCGCGGGGATCACGGGCCTGAACATCAGCGCGTCCCCGATGACCTGAGCCCCCGCCGCCAGCACACGAGCGCCGCGGGAGCCGTCCTCGGTCTGGAACACCAGGGCCTCGCCGGTGTGCGCCCGGGTCACGGGGCCGGTGATCGCGGCGCGACGATCCTTCACCGCGAAGATGTCGGCGAAGTCGGCCTCGATCTCGAGAAGCACGTCGATGCCGACCGCATCGATGCCGTAGTTGCGGATCGTGAGATCCTCCCGCATGCCCGCTCCGACATAGCGATCGCGTTCCACGACGAGGGTCGCCTCGGGTTGTCCCGCCCTCACCATCCCGCGACCGACGAGTTGGCCGTGGAAAGGCTCTCGGGCGAACGAACTCAGAGGCTCGACGGGAGCGCCATCGATTTGCAGACGCCACTTCGAGACCACCCGGGTGTCACGCACGAACAGGCCGTTCGCCGCCGCCGGCTCGATGTCGCCGGCCGAATCCGACACGCAGAATGTCGTGCCCTCGACCAGGGTGAGCGACAGCTCCGGGAAGTTCACGATCGAGATGTGGCCTGGCGTTCCCTGGGGAATGGCACTCGTCTTCGCCGGCTCGGTCACATCTCCACCGCCTCGCAGCTCGCCGGGTCCGCTGCGTTCGAGCGCCGACCTCTGACCGTCCGGACCCAGGAACTGCGGCCCGGTTGTCATCGTATTCCCGAACTCGCCGCCCGAGGTAGAACGTGACCGCCGTCCCGCCCGCTCTCTCCGCCGAGAGCCTCGCGCCACCCCCTGCGCCCCTTCGGATCGGGATGGTGGCCCCGCCCTGGTTCGAAGTGCCGCCGAGCGCATACGGCGGCACAGAAGAGGTCGTCGCCGGACTCGTCGACGGACTCGTCCGACGCGGTCACGAGGTGACCCTGATCGCATCCGGTGCCGCCAAGACCAAAGCCGTCCGTCAGTTCGGCGCCTTCTCGACACCGCCGACCTCCCTGCTCGGCAACGACGCCATGCCCGAGGTGATCCACGCCGCCGAGGCGGCACGGGTGCTCGAAACCCTGGATCTCGATCTCGTCCACGATCACTCGCTGGTCGGGCCGCTCCTCGCGCGAGGCCGACGGATCCCCACCGTCATGACCATCCACGCACCGGTCAGCGGATCGAATCTGGACTACTTCACGAGGTTGGGGACCAGCGTGGCCATGGTGTCGATCTCGCAGGCCCAGCGTGCGGCCGCTCCATGGCTCAACTGGTGTGGAACGGTGCCGAACGCCATCGACGTCGCGAGCTACCGGTTCGAGCCGAACAAGAGCAATCGCGTGCTGTGGATCGGACGGTTCAGCCCCGACAAGGGCGCACATCTCGCGATCGACGCCGCGAGGCAGGCCGGACGACCGATCGTGCTGGCCGGCAAGCTCAACGAGGAGGTCGAGAAGCGGTACTTCGCCGAGTACATCACGCCCCGCCTCGGGGCCGACGTCGACTACGCGGGCGAAGCGAGCGCTTCGCTCAAACGCGAGCTGTTCGCCCAGGCCGCGTGTCTCCTCTTTCCGATCCAATGGGAAGAGCCGTTCGGCATGGTGATGATCGAGGCGATGGCCTGCGGCACGCCGGTCATCGCAGTTCGCCGGGGTAGCGTGCCCGAGGTCATCGTGGACGACCTCACCGGCATCCTGGTCGACCGGCCGGAGCAGATCCCGGCGGCCATCGAGCGCGCGGCGACGCTGAAGCCGATCGATTGCCGTCGACACGTCGAAACCCACTTCGACCTTCCGAATCTGGCTGCGGGGTATGAGGCGATCTATCTCAACTCGATCGCGCGCTCTGCCGCCGCGAACGGCTAGAAGGCGGGACCAAAGCCCCGCCGTGCGGTGGCTGCGGGGTTCTACCGTGTGCAAATGACAACCCTGACTGATCGCTATGTCTGGGCTGTCACGCGCCATGTTCCCCCTGGTCGACGTGCCGTCGTCGCTGAGCGATTGCAGACCGAGATCGCTGCAGCCGTCGCGGCGAAGGTCGCGGCCGGCGCCGACCCGGGTGACGCCGAGACCGCAGTGATCGCGGAGCTCGGCGATCCGGAACGCCGGGCGGCGAACACCGAGGGGCGGCCGAACTACCTGATCGGGCCAGAGCTGTACTTCGACTACCGACGGCTCATGATCATCGTGCTCTCGGCGGTGGCGGCGAGCGTCTTCGGGGCGCTCGTCCTGGTCGAGGTGCTCGCCGGCCAGAGCCTGTGGCCGATGCTGTCGACCGCGTTCTCGGTGGCCTTCTCGGTGACGGTGCAGGTGGGATTCTGGATCACGGTCGCCTTCGCCGTGATCGAGCGCGTGACCCGGGGGCGCCGCCCGCATTCGCGAGAGTGGGATGTCTCGAACCTGCCCGCGATCCCCACGACGAGGGTCGGCCTGGCCGAGACGATCGCCGCAGTGCTGGCCTACCTGCTGTTCATCGGACTCGTCATCTGGCAGCGCAACATCTGGGCCGTCGAGACGGCAGGTGGCACGCCCCTCCCGGTTCTGAATCCGACGTTGTGGGACTTCTGGATCCCCTGGTTCCTCGTACTCGCCGCGCTCGAGATCGCGTTCGCACTGATCGCATTCGCGATCGGACGGTGGACCTGGACCCTGGCCTGGGTGAACGTCGCCCTCAATCTCGCATTCGCGGTGCCGGCGGTCGGGCTCCTCTCGAGCGGAAGCATCCTGAGTAAGCAGTTCACGACGACCTTCCGGCCCGTGGAACCGATCATCCACGCCGCGGTCAGCGTCGTCGCGGTCCTGGTCGTCGTCGGCGCCGTGGCCGACATCTTCAGCGGGTTCCGGAAGGCCTACCTCGGCCGTGCCGAGCCGCCGAAGGGCGGGCGTGATCCCGATTCGGCCGACCGTGAACCCGCCGACTGAGCTCATTCAGCGGCGGGGTACCGGTAGAACCCTTCACCCGAGGCCATGCCGAGCTTGCCCTTGTCGATGTAGTTCTCTTTGAGCCAGGCCGCAAGCTTGCGCTGCTCCGCACCGCCGTTGGCCATGATGTTGTACGGGGTGGTCATGCCGATGATGTCGTAGAACTGGAAGGGTCCCAGGGGCGATCCGGTCGCGATGCGCCACACGTTGTCGATGTCGTGCGGCTCGGCATACCCACCCGCTGCCAGGCTTGCCGCCCCCTCCAAGAACGGCGCAAGCAGCGAGTTGAGAACGTAGCCGGCCTTCTCCTTGTGAATCGGGATGGGCACCATCCCGATCGCGGCGGCGAACCGGACGACGGTGTCGAAGACCGCGGGATCGGTTTCGGTGGTCCCCATCACCTCGGCGGTGTTGAACTTCCAGACCCGGTTGGCGAAGTGCAGGGCGAGGAACTTCGCCGGGCGTCCGGTGAACGCCTTCATGTCGCTGGGCAGCAGGGTCGACGAGTTCGTGGCGAAGATGGTCTTCTCGGGCGCGAGATCGCCCAGGCGCTCGTAGGTCTGCTGCTTGATCGACAGCACTTCGGGCACCGCCTCGATCACGAGATCGGCGTCGGCGACTGCGGCGCCCAGGTCGGAGAAGAATGCGATGCGCCCGAGTGCGGCATCCGTTGTGCTCGCTGTCGCTCCTGGCACCTCCTTCAGATAGGTCGCGGCGAGCGCGGCGGACCGCGACTTCGCCTGCTCGAGCGCCTCATCGCTGATGTCGTATGCCGAGACCTCGAATCCGCGGTACGCGGTCTGATAGGCGATCTGGGAGCCGAGGACGCCGGTGCCCAGCACCGTCACCTTCTTGATGTCGCTCATGATGTTCTCCTTGTGGGTGCCGGGCGGTTGAATTCGCTTCGCGGGCGGCGCGACCCGGTGTATGCGCCGTTCACTGCTTCTGGGTTCGCGACTCGCGATAACCGAGGATCACCTGTCTGAGCTGTTGCCGGAGCTCGGCGGCGGAGTCCAGGCCCGGATCGGTGCTCGTGGATGCCCGCACCGCCGCCAAGTGCACGATCGCGAACGCGGTGCGCCCCGCGAGCACCGCCTCGGTCGAGCTCTGGTCTGCGTCTCGTCCACCCTGGTGGGAATCGGCCGACAACCGTCGCGCGATCATCTGTTCGAGCCGTGCCACGAGCGCGAGCCCTTCGCCGCGGTACTGCTCGGTTGCCGAGCCGAACATGAGTTCGCGCTGATACCTGACGCCGTTCTCTTCGGTGCGGCCGGCCAGGACGACGGTCGGCGTGACCATCGCGACGACGGCATCGACGGTGTCCGCCAGTCCGCGCGAGGAACGTTCCCCTTCGTCGAGAGCGGCCCGAAATTGCTCGTTGTAGACCATGAGCAACAACTCGCTCTTGGATGCCGCATACCGGAACAGGGTCCCGGTGGCGACATCGGCCCGGTCCGCGATCTCTTGAGCAGTGACGCCCTCGAAGCCTCGTTCGGCGAAGAGCTCGGCGGCGGCGACGAAGATGCGGCGATGCTTCTCTCGCATGTTGCGATGTCGTCGGCCACCGGACTCGGTGCTCGCCATGATCGGTCGATTCTCTTAACTGACTACGTTCATTTCTGAATATACTCCGTTTTTGCGACGCCCTCCTCCGAATGACCGCTTCCCCGTTCAGCGAGGATCGCGCCGACGAAAGTCCCAGCACCGAGAACGGCCCCGATCCACGCCCAGCGCAGCACGGCAGAGACCACTCCCGCGCCGGGCACGAACAGAGAGATCACCGCCAGGGCGAATCCGACGACCGCGACGATGAGGGCGATCACCTTCACCCGCCGGCTGATCACCGAGCCCGAACGCGACCGGCTGGGCGGGCCGCCTCTCGAGCCGCGACGGCGCTGACTTCGTGGGCCGTCGAAGGTTCCGCCCATCATCCCGCCGGTCAGGTTCCCGACCTCGACAACGGCCTGGTACCCCGCTTCGGCGGAATCGGGCTCGGCCCCGGGTGTCTCGTCCATGCGCGCAGCGTAGCCCTTCGGTCGGCGGACGTCAGCACGGGACCATCGGCACTGGTCGGCCGGCCGCCCGGGAGAAACGATGCTGGAGATCAGAGGAGGCTCCCGTGTCGATCATCCCGGACGGATCATCCCGCGCCACACCCCAGCCGGCGGCCGAGGACGTCGTCATCGATGCCGGCCCGGTCCGCCTGGGCGGATCGCTCACGCTGCCCGACGATGCCAAGGGGCTGGTGGTCTTCGCGCACGGGAGCGGCAGCAGTCGGCACAGCCCGCGCAACCACTACGTCGCCGAGCTGCTGAGCCGAGCAGGTCTGGCGACCCTCCTCTTCGACCTGCTCACCACCGACGAGGAGCTGGATCGCGCGAACGTGTTCGACATCCCTTTGCTCGGCGAGCGCCTCCTCGCGGCGACGCGCTGGCTGCGCGGTCGGGCCGACCTGGCTGGTCTTCCCCTCGGCTTCTTCGGAGCCAGCACGGGGGCCGGGGCCGCACTGTGGGCGGCCGCGGATCCGAGCTCGAACGTGGCGGCGGTCGTGTCACGCGGTGGACGGCCCGATCTGGCCGGCGCCCGCCTTCCCGCCGTCACCGCGCCGACCCTCTTGGTGGTCGGCGGCAACGATCCGGTCGTGCTCGACCTCAATCGCGAAGCCGCGGCGGCGCTGGGTGGCGAGCACCAGCTCGTCGTCGTTCCCGGCGCGACGCACCTGTTCGAGGAACCGGGAACGCTGCGCGCTGCGGGCGAGGCGGCCCGGGACTGGTTCCTGCGTTACCTGGCAGGAGGGCATCCGGAGCCGTGATCCTCGCGCTGGCCGGAGACACGATGCTGGGCAGAGGGGTCGCCCAACGCATCGCCGAGGACGGACCCGGGTCGCTCATCGCCGATGACGTGCTCGCGGTGCTGGGTGAAGCCGAGTTGTTCGTGCTGAATCTCGAGTGCGTGATCTCGGATCGCGGCAGCCCCTGGCCCGATCCGCGTAAACCCTTCTTCTTCCGGGCACCGCCGCGTGCGGTCGAGGTGCTTCGCCTGCTCGGTGCCGACTGCGTGACGCTCGCGAACAACCACGCACTGGACTTCGGAGCGGAGGCGCTGCTCGACACCCTGGATCATCTCCACGCCGCCGGGATCGCCACGGTGGGCGCGGGCGCCGACGATGTCGCCGCGTGGACCCCGGTCGTGTGCGAACGCGACGGCATCCGCATCGGGATCGTCGGCGTGACCGATCATCCCGCCGAGTTCGCCGCCGCAACCGGTCGTCCGGGTGTGGCCTACGCCGACCTGCGCCATGGCATCCCGGAACGGCTTCGCGCGACGATCGCCGGCATCGACGCCGACGTCGTGCTCGTGACGCCGCATTGGGGACCGAACATGATCGGCGCCCCGCTCGCCTTCGTCCGCGAGGCCGCCACGGGTCTGCGCACCGCCGGCGCGACGCTGGTCGCCGGGCATTCCGCGCACGTCTTCCAGGGAGCCGCCCACCGGGTGCTGTTCGACCTCGGCGACTTCATCGACGACTACGCCACCCACCCCGAACTTCGCAACGACCTCGGGTTGCTCTTCCTCGTCACCATCGAGGACGGCGTGCCACGACGTGTCGAAGGAGTCCCGCTCGCGCTCGACTACTGCCGCACCCGGCTCGCGCGTCGGGACGAGACGGAGTGGATCGCCGACCGGTTCCGTCGAGCCTGTGCGGATCTCGGCACCGCCGCTTCGCTCGTGGGCGATCGGCTTGTCATCGAGTGGCCCTGACCGAGCAGAGGCCGAAACAGCGAGGCGTTGTTGCGTGGTGGCACATC
This sequence comes from Lysinimonas soli, assembly GCF_042655435.1. Taxonomy (NCBI): domain Bacteria; kingdom Bacillati; phylum Actinomycetota; class Actinomycetes; order Micrococcales; family Microbacteriaceae; genus Lysinimonas; species Lysinimonas soli. Next base: position 865,886 of record NZ_JBHSMG010000001.1, on the reverse strand, counting down.
AACAGGGTTTGACTCCTGGGTGCCACCACGCACTCCTGCGGACGGGGGGATCCACAGGCGATGGCTTTGACGTCGTGGGGGGCGACGTCGTGGGTAAGCGATCAACCACCAATATAGGCCAAGAATGTCCGCATTAAGGAGGACAGACCGCCCCAATAGTGGGACATGAAACCCCACCAAGTTCATGCCCTTGGTGCACATGTGAGCAATGTGACTCGAGTGACTCCACTCCCCGCCGAACATCGCGCGACAACCAAAAAGGGAGCGACCTCCTCACACGATCTCGATGGGCATGGAGGACGACCGGCCAGGCCCATCCAACGGTGATCGCTGCCTCGTACGCATGACTCGCGACGGCGCCGAAAGGCATCCCTCCTGCTGCACACATTGCACACACGAGGGGGGTGACGGAAATGGAAGAAGCCCCAGAACCCGCGTCTTCCGCGTGATTCCGGGGCTTCTCTCGGTCGGGCTGACAAGATTTGAACTTGCGACCCCCTGACCCCCAGTCAGGTGCGCTACCAAGCTGCGCCACAGCCCGTGGCCTGCACCGGAAGACCGGCACGGTGCTCTAGCTTAGCGGTCTCCGGCGGGTGCGGCATCCGCTTCGGCGCCGCCCCCGGGCTTGCTCGGGCGCGGGAACGCCTCACGCATGTGGTCCGTCGTCAGGATGTCGCCGATGCCGATCATGAGCAGGCTGAAGACGATCTGCTCGATCGTCATCCAGAGCGGATACAGCCCCGGGATCGCCGCGATCACCAGGGTGACGATCGGAAAGATCCTGCTGAACAGCCGCAATCGCGAATACGCCCAGTAGTAGCCGAGCGATGCGCGCCAGGCGAAGTAGAGCAGGGTCAGGGTGATGGCCAGCACGGCGATGCTGCGGAACCAGACGGCCCACGTGATCGGCTCGCCGTGAGCCGCGAGAGCGAACGCGACAACGACGGCGGCCACCCCGACGACGATCTCGGCAGCCAGGATCCACAGGATGCCGATGAAGTACCGGCGGGTACGCGGATGATCGCGCAGGTCTTCGTGGATCGTCCGCCCCGCGAGGCGCCCACCGCCCACCCGGTCGACGAAGCGGAACAGCGGTTCGAACGGACGCAGCAGGCGGTTGACGCCCTCGACGAAACCCACGGAGTCGACCTCAGTCCTTGATCGTCCGCGAGAGCTCGCCGTCGCGGAACACCTCGGCGATCGTGGGTGCGTCATCCGGGCGGCTGAGGATCTCGATCTCGTCGCCGGCCGCGATCCGGCCGTTCCTGATCACCCGCAGGTAGGCACCGGGGCGACCGGCCAGCTGGAAGCGCTTGACCCATCCCCGCTCGAGTCCCCCGCCGAGCTGGCTGTCGGCCCAGCGCGCGAAGGTCTGACACGGCCGGCGCGGCGCAGTCACCTCGAGCTCGACCGCGTCCGCCCCTGCCCCGACCCGCCAGCGCTCGCCGATGCGGGCCCCGCTCAGGTCGAGTCCGTCGACCCGTAGGTTCTCGCCGAACCAGCCGGGTGCCAGCTCGTGACCGAGCTCGCCGCCCCACCAGTCGGCGTCCATCGTGGAGTATGCGTAGAGCGCCTGGGCGAGGCCTCCGTGGCTCTTGCGATCCGCCTGCACGTCCGACCGCGCGCCGTACGGCCCGATCTTCACCGGACCGGATGCCGGGCGCTTGTCGATCGCGGTCACCCCGACGACGCCGTCGTCGGGCCGCAGCGCGTGCACGACGCAGACGGCGAGAAGCTGGGGCACGCTGTCGATGTTAGGCGACCGGGGCGGGTCACCCGACTCGCGGCGCATCCACCGCGTCCGCTCAACGGAAGGGGCTCAGCCCCAGCTGGTTGCGGGTCGCGATCATCTCGCCGACGTGGTTGGTGACGTGTCCGATCATCGGCCAGCGGACGAGGAAGCCGCGCGACGCGGACCACATGGAGTACAGCCAGCCGAACTCGCCCTCGTCGATCCCCGCGGAACGCAGTCCGCCCGCCACATCGGGGGCGACCTCGAGGGTCGCCTCGTCGAGGTGCGAGAGGTAGGCGCGCACCTCATCCAGCACCGAGAGCGCGTAGGCCTCGAGCAGGGGCGTCTCGATGAACTCGAGAAAGGGCTGCTGCACCTCGTGCAATCCGGAGGCGGGCGCCGTGACCGACGGGTCCAGCCCCGCGAGCAGGGAGTCCGACATGGCCGGATCGTGCCCGGCCACACGAAGGGCAAGGGCGGCGTGCCTCGCGACGTGAAAGACCGCCCAGTCGATCGAGTTGCCGCCGGGGAACCGCTCGCGGCGCACCTCGGCGGGCACGATCTCGAGCACCTGCGTGCTCAGCCGCAACACGGTGTCGTCCAGTTCGTCCACGAGCCAGGTGCTGAGATCCACGGGCCGAGTCTACGGCGGCGGATAAAATCGGATGATGCCGACGGTCCGGGTTCCGCAACAGGAGCGCTCGCGCGCGCTCGTCGCTCGCGTGCTGCAGGCGGCCGGCGAGCTCTTCGCCGCCGAGGGCTACGAACAGACGACCACGAACGGGATCGCGGCCGCCGCGGGTGTCTCGGTCGGGTCGCTCTACCAGTTCTTCGGCGACAAGCACGCGATCCTCGACGCCCTGCAGGCCGAGTGGGGCGAACGGCTCGCCGGCGCACTCCGGGCCAGCCTCGACGCCGGCCATGATCGACCGGCCCATGAGATCGTCGACGACGTGCTCGCCGTGCAGTCCCGGCTGGATCGCGAACAACCGGGCCTGCTTGCCGTGCTGCTGACCACCCACGCGCGGTCCCGGCAGATCATGTCGACGCGCGACGCCGTGCAGCAGGGTCTCGAGCAGCTGCTCGCGCGTCGCCTGCCCGGGATGCCGCGACCGCAGCGGCGCACCGCGGCGGCCATGCTCATCCATCTCTCGCTCGGGCTCTACATGGTGCCACGCTCGATCGACCCCGACCGCTCGGCCAGCGTGCCCGAGGTGCGCCGCGCCCTGGTGAGCTACCTGCAGGCGCTCGACGAGCCGTCGACCGCAGCGCCGAACGCTCAGACGGCTCCCCCGGTTCCCGCCGCCTGAGGGACCTTGGCCCCTGGCCGCCCCTCCTCCCCCGGAGCAGGCTCGTCGCGTGACCGCACGAACCGAGTGGACCGAGCAACTGTCGACCGTCCCGGCCGACGGGATCGCCGACTTCCTGACCCGTAACTCGGGGCTCCCGGGCCCGCGCGGCAACCTCGAGCTCGCCGATGCGTTCGCCGAGTGGGCCCCCGCCGAGGTGATCCTCGAGCTCGCCGACTCCGACGACGAGTACCTGCGATTCTGCGGAACCGAGGCGATCGGCCGGCTCATCCGGGAGCATCCGCACGACGCCGCGCTGCTCGAGACGATCCGCTGGCGCGCCGGTGACGAACGCTGGCGGGTCCGCGAGGCCGCGGCACGCGCCCTGCAGATCGTCGGCGACGCCGATCGCGGGCTGCTGCGTCGAATCGTCGCGGAGTGGGTGGAGGCCGACGACGCGCTCGTGCAGCGCGCTGCGATCGCCGCGATCTGCGAGCCCCGGCTGCTCTCCGACGATCCCACTCGGGCCGCCGCCCTCGCGGCCTGCGCGTCGACGACCCGCTGGTTGTCGCGACAGCCGCTTCCGACTCGTCGGGATGCCGCTCTCCGCGTGCTGCGACAGGCCCTGGGCTACTGCTGGAGCGTCGCGATCGCGGCCTCCCCGGTGGCCGGGATCTCCGCGTTCAGCGAGCTCGAGACATCCGACGATCCGGATGTCGCCTGGATCGTGGCCAGCAACGCGAAGAAGGCGCGACTGCGGCGCGTCCTCGCCGAACGGCTCGGCGCGCGCCCCTGACGAGCGGGTGGCCTACGAGGGTCGTGCGCTCAGTCGGACAGCATGTCCCCGTCGACATACGTCCAACGACCGGCCTCGCGGGCGAAGCGGCTGCGTTCGTGCAGCAGGCCGGTCGCGCCGTCCGCGTCGCGGAACGACGCCCGGAACTCGACCACGCCGGTCTGCTCGCCCGGGCCGCCCGCGACCGTGTCGACGATCTGCAGTCGGCGCCACACCGTTGCGTCGTCGAGCTCGAGACGCGCCGGCCGGGTCGATGGATGCCAGCTCGACAGCAGATACGCCTCCAGCCCGAGGGCGAAGGCGCTGTAGCGCGAGCGCATGAGCGCCTCGGCGGTCGGCGCCGGGGCGCCGAGGTGGAGAGGCCGGCAGCAGGCGGAGTACGAGAGCCCGGAGCCGCAGGGGCAGTCGTTCGAGGTCATCGGCTTCTCACGTGACCCGATGGCCGGAGGCCATCGGCGTGTGCGGCGACAGGGTCAGAAATGACCTCGCCGAGAAGCGAAGCCCTAACGGCTTCGCTTCTCACGCACACGCATGTTGACGACGATGGGCGTGCCCTCGAAGCCGTACACCTCGCGCAGCCGGCGCGTGATGAAGCGGCGGTACTGCGGGTCGAGGAATCCGGTCGTGAACAGCACGAAGGTCGGCGGTCGCGTCGATGCCTGCGTGCCGAACAGGATGCGCGGCTGCTTGCCTCCGCGCACCGGGTGCGGATGCTCGGCCGTGAGCTCGGCGAGCAGCGCGTTGAACTTGCCGGTCGGGATGCGCGTGTCCCACGAGTCGAGGGCGACCTCCAGGGCCGGAACCAGCTTCTCGAGGTGACGACCGGTGCGCGCCGAGATGTTGACGCGAGGAGCCCAGCTGACGTGCGCGAGGTCCTGCTCGATCTCGCGTTCCAGGTAGCGCCGGCGGTCGTCGTCGAGCAGGTCCCACTTGTTGAAGGCGAGCACGAGCGCGCGGCCCGACTCGAGCACGAGGTCGATGATGCGCACGTCCTGCTCGCTGACCGGCTCGCTCACGTCGAGCAGCACGACCGCGACCTCGGCCTTCTCGAGCGCCGCGCTCGTGCGCAGGCTCGCGTAGAAGTCGGCGCCCTGCTGCAGGTGCACGCGACGGCGGATGCCGGCGGTGTCGACGAAGCGCCAGATCTTGCCGGCCAGCTCGATCTGCTCGTCGACGGGGTCGCGGGTGGTACCGGCGAGCTCGTTGACGACGACCCGCTCCTCGCCCGCGGCCTTGTTGAGCAGGCTCGACTTGCCCACGTTCGGCCGACCCAGGATCGCGACCCGGCGGGGACCGCCGACCTCCTCCTTGGCGACCGCCGACACCTCGGGCAGCACCGTCATGACGTGATCGAGCAGATCGGCGACCCCGCGGCCGTGCACGGCCGACACGGGCCACGGCTCGCCGAGTCCGAGGCTCCAGAGCTCTGCGGCCTGCGGGTCGCGGATCGCGTCGTCGGCCTTGTTGGCCACCAGGATGACGGGGCGCTTGCTCGCGCGCAGCATCCGCACCACGTGCTCGTCGGTCGCGGTCGCGCCGACGGTGATGTCGACGACGAAGAGCACGGCATCCGCGAGATCCACCGCGACCTCGGCCTGCGCCGCGACGGAGGCGTTGATGCCCTTCGCGTCGGGCTCCCAGCCGCCGGTGTCGACGACGGTGAACCGCCGGCCGAGCCACTCAGCCTTGTACGAGACGCGGTCGCGCGTGACGCCGGGGGTGTCCTCGACGACCGCCTCGCGGCGGCCGATGATGCGGTTGACGAGGGCCGACTTGCCCACATTCGGGCGTCCGACGATCGCGAGCACGGGGAGCGCGGGGAGGTAATAGATCCCGTCGATCCCCTCCGCGGAGGCGTCGAGGATCTCGAGGTCCTCCTCGTCGAGGTCGTAGTCGGTCAGTCCGGCGCGCAGCGAGACGGCCCGGGCCTCGGCGACGTCGTCGTCGAGTTCGGCCAGTCGCTCGATGACGGCCGGGTCGAGCTCGGCGACCTCGTCGCTCTGCGGCTCGGTGCCGATCTCGGGGTCTGTGCTGCCGTCGATCGGCTCGCGGTCGTCGGTCATCGCTTCGGTCTCTTTCAGTGCGGGGAGGTCGTGGCGCGCACCAACTCGACGACGGCCTGAACGGTCTGCCCGAAATCCAGTTCGGTCGAATCGATCGTCGTCACCCCGGGGGCCGCGGTCAAGAAGTCGACCACTTGGGCATCCCGTCGGTCCCGCTCGCGCAACTGCGAGGCCGTGGAGGCGGCGCCCGGCGAGAGTTCGGCGGAGCGCCTGGCAATCCTAACCTCTTCTGCGGCCGTCAACAGGATCCGCACCTCGGCATCCGGAGCGACGACGGTCGTGATGTCCCGCCCCTCGACCACGATGCCGGGCCGATCGGTGCGCCGGATCAGGCGGCGGAACACCTCGTTGAGCGCGATGCGGACCTCGGCGATGCGGGCGATATCGCTCACCGCGGCGGTCACCCGGGGTTCCCGGATGGCCTCGGTCACGTCGACGCTCGCCCGCGCGCCGTCGGCGACCCGCACGATGGTCGTGTCGCCGTGCACCTCGGTCGTGTAGTGGAAGTCGTGCAGCAGACCGACGATCGCGGCGGCATCCGTCGGCGGCACGCCGCGCTCGAGCGCCAGCCAGGTGAGAGCCCGGTAGGCGGCGCCGGTGTCGAGAAAGGCGTAACCGAGCGCGACGGCCGCGGCCTTGCTCACGCTCGACTTGCCGCTGCCCGCGGGGCCGTCGATCGCGACCACGACCGGGGTGCGCGCGGGCGAGAGAGCCTCGTCCGCACTCATCGCTCGCCCTCGGCGAGGGTCCAGCCCCGGGCCTCGAGTGCCTCGGCCAGGCGGTGCGCCGCCTCGGGCAGCACGGCGATCTCGGCGAACCCCACCTGGGCGCCCGGCGAGTGCTCGAGCCGCAGGTCCTCCATGTTGACGCCCTCCTCACCGATCTCGGTGAGCAGGCGTGCCAGCTGTCCCGGCCGGTCGTCGACCTTGACCACGATCGTCGTGAAGCGGTCGTCGCGGCCGTGCTTTCCGGGGATCCGGGCGACGCCCGCGTTGCCGGCGGCGAGGGTCTCGGCGATGCGACGGGGCGATCCGGATGCCGCGGGCTGGTCCAATGCCGCGATGAGCGCGTCGAGGTCGTCCCGATAGTCGTGCAGCACGCGGGCGACCGGTCCGGCGTTGGCCCCCAGGATCTGCACCCACAGCTCGGGGTTGCTGCCCGCGATTCGTGTCGTGTCGCGCAGCCCCTGACCGGCCAGACCGACCTCGGCGTTCGACGCCGTGCGCAGCCGCGCGGCGAGCAGCGAGGAGACGAGCTGCGGCACGTGCGAGACGAGGGCCACGCCCTCGTCGTGCTCGGCCGGGCTCATGCGGATCGGGGTCGCGCCGAGATCGAGTGCCAGGTCTTCGAGCGCGTGGAACTGCTCGGACGTCGTGGCGTCGTGCGGCGTGATCACCCAGGGACGGCCGAGGAACAGGTCGGCGCGGGCCGCGACCGCGCCGCCGCGCTCGCGTCCGGCCATCGGGTGCGAACCGAGGTAGCGCCCGACCTCGGCCCCGGTCGCGATCAACTCGGCGAGGATGCCGCCCTTGACGCTCGCGACATCCGTCACCAGCGCGGTCGGGTGCGCCGCGAGCTCGGCCGCGACCACCTCGGCGACGAGATCCGGCGGAACCGCGACGATCACGAGCCCCGGTTCGTCGCCGGCCTGGGCGAGCCGGCCGGCGCCGTAGTCCACGGCGAGGCGCAGGTTGGCCCGCGAGGTGTCGGCGAGGATCACGTCGACGCCGTGCTCCCGCAGCGCGAGACCGATGCTCGCGCCGAGCAGACCGGCCCCGACGATCCGCACCTGACCGCTCACGCGGCTCGCGCCCGGTCGTCGGCGGGTCATTCGCTGTCGCTCTCGTCGTCGTCCATGGCGGTGCCCGCGGCATCCGGCGCACCGATACCGCTCCTGGGGCGGCCCGGCTCGCGCGAGAGCGTGAGCAGCTGGCCGAGTTCCACCCTAGTGAGGTCGCGGGTGCGGCCGACGCCGAGGGTGCCCAGGTGCAGGGGGCCGAACTGGCGGCGCACCAGCTCGACCACGGGGAGGCCGACGGCGTCGAGCATCCTGCGCACGATCCGGTTGCGGCCGGAGTGCAGGGTGACCTCGACGATGCTCCTACCGCGGGAGGGCTCGCCGACCACCCGCGCGCGGTCGGCCGCGATGGGACCGTCATCCAATTCGAGACCGGCCTCGAGGCGACGCATCGTCGCCGGAGTCGCGGTGCCCGTCACGGTCGCGATGTAGGTCTTGGTCACGCCGAACGAGGGATGCGCGAGCACGTGGGCGAGTTCGCCGTCGTTGGTCAGCAGCAGCAGGCCGCTCGTGTCGGAGTCCAGCCGCCCGACGTTGAAGAGCCGCTCGGGGTACTCGGCGGTGAAGGCGCGCAGGTCGGGGCGACCGCGCTCGTCCGACATCGAGCTGAGCACCCCGGTGGGCTTGTTGAGCATCACGTAGCGCTTGTCGGGGTCCAGTTGCACGGCCGACCCGTCGACGGCGACCTTGTCGACCAGGGGGTCGACGCGCGACCCGAGTTCCGTCACGACGACACCGTTGACGGTCACCCGTCCGGCGGCGATCAGCTGCTCGCTCACCCGGCGCGAGGCGACGCCGGCCGCGGCGAGCACCTTCTGCAGGCGCTCGCCCTCGTGGGACAACTCGGTCATCGCGTCACCGTCAGCGCGCCGAGAAGGCGTCGTCGAAGCCGTCGGCGCCGTCTTCAAGCAACGGAGAGATGAGCGGCAGCTCGTCGAGCGAGTTGATGCCGAGCTGGGTCAGCAGCAGCTCGGTCGTCGCGTAATGGATCGCGCCCGTCTCGTTGTCGGTGAACGCCTCGGTGATCAGTCCCCGCCCGAGCAGGGTGCGCACGACCGAGTCGACGTTGACCGCACGGATCGACGCGATCGAGCCGCGGCTGATCGGCTGCTTGTAGGCGATCACGGCCAGGGTCTCGAGCGCGGCCTGCGAGAGCTTGCTCGGGTTCTGGGTGAGCACGAAGTCGCGCACCGTGTCGTCGTGCTCCGCCCGCACGTACAGCCGCCAGCCGCCGCCGACCTCGCGCAGCTCGAAGCCACGGCGCGGTCCGCCCGACTCGCCGTCGTAGTCGGCGACGAGCCGCTCGATGCTCTGCCGCACGGCCGGCACGGGAGCGTTGAGGGCCGTGGCGAGCGAGACCAGCGACTGCGGCTCGTCGGCGACCATGAAGACGGCCTCGAGGCTGCGCGCCAGATCCGTGACCGCCGGCCGGGCATCGCCCTGGGTACCCGCCGCATCGTCCGTTTCGGCCGCGACCGTGTCGCTCGCCGTCGTGTCAGCTGTCATAGTCGGCTCCCAGTGTGGCGAGGCTGTCGTCGGTCCAGTGCTGCGCGGTCCACCGCAGCGTGAGCTCGCCGAGCGGCTCGAGTTGCTCGAACGAGATCGCGGCGTGGCGATACAACTCGAGCACGGCGAGGAATCGCGCGATCACGACGCCCTTGGCATCGGCGCCGGCGATCAGCTGGCGGAAGTTCACCGGTCCGCCCTGACGCAGCAGGGCGACGACGTGAGCAGCCTGCTCGCGGATGCTGACCAGCGGAGCGTGCAGATGGTCCAGTCCGATGACGGGGATCTCGCGCGGCGCGAGGGCCAGCGCAGCGAGCGCCGCGAAGTCGTCGACACTGAGGGTCCAGACCAGCTCGGGGGTCTGGTTGCGGTACTTCTCCTCGAGCCGCACTGAGCGCACGTGGCGCGTCGACTCCGCCTCGAGGCCCCGGGCGAACCAGGCCGCGGCCTCTTTGAACGCCCGGTACTGCAGCAGCCGGGCGAAGAGAAGGTCGCGGGCTTCGAGCAGCGCGACGTCTTCGGCATCCACGAGCTCGCCCTGCGGCAGCAGCCCGGCGACCTTGAGGTCGAGCAGGGTGGCGGCGACCACGAGGAACTCGCTGGCCTGATCGAGCTCCTTCTCGGAGTCGAGGCCGCGCAGGTACGAGATGAACTCGTCGGTCACGGCGCTGAGCGACACCTCGGTGATGTCGAGCTCGTGCTTGGCGATGAGCGTGAGCAGCAGATCGAACGGCCCGCTGAAGTTGCTGAGGGTGAGCGAGAATCCGCCGGCATCAGGGTCCGCGGAGACTGCGTCGACGACCTCTTCCGCGCTCGCCACGCTAGGCGATGGCGCCACGGGCGATCAGCTCTCGTGCGACCTGGCGATAGGCCTCCGCGGCAGCGTGCTCCGGCGCGAAGGTGGCCAGCGGCGCACCCGCGACCGAGGCATCCGGAAACTTCACGGTGCGGCCGACGACGGTCTCGAGCACGCGGTCGCCGAAGGCGTCGACGACCCGCTCGAGCACCTCGCGCGAATGCAGCGTGCGCGAGTCGTACATGGTCGCCAGGATGCCGTCGAGCGAGATCGCCGGGTTCAGCCGATCGCGCACCTTCTCGACCGTCTCGACCAGCAGGGCGACTCCGCGCAGCGCGAAGTACTCGCACTCGAGCGGGATCAGCACGCCGTGCGCCGCGGTCAGCGCGTTGACGGTCAGCAGGCCGAGCGACGGCTGGCAGTCGATCAGGATGACGTCGTAGCGGTCGGCGACCTGGCGCAGCACCCGCGCCAGGATCTGCTCGCGCGCGACCTCGTTGACGAGGTGCACCTCTGCGGCCGACAGGTCGATGTTGGCCGGGATCACGTCGAGGCCCGGCGTGCCGGTCGGCAGGATCGCGCTCGCGGCATCCTTCACAGTGCCCAGCAGCAGATCGTAGATCGTCGTCACGTCGTGGCTCTGCACCCCGAGACCCGCGGTCAGCGCGCCCTGCGGATCGAAGTCGATCGCGAGCACCCTGCGCCCGTCCCCGGCAAGCGACGCCCCGAGGTTGATGGCCGTCGTGGTCTTTCCCACGCCGCCCTTCTGGTTGCACAGGGCGATGATGCGAGCGGGGCCGTGCGACTTCAGCTTCTTCGGCTCCGGGAACTTGCGCAGCGGTCGGCCTGTCGGACCGAGCACAGGGGCTTCCAGCCCCGTCAACTCGGTGACACCCTCGCGTTGCGCCGTCATGTGTCGAGTCTACGGCGGCGATTTTCGGTGCCCTGGCGGCGCGCTTCGAGTGGAGGTTGAAGGTTAGCGCGCCCGGGGGTGAGCCGTGACGTACACGTCGCGCAGGGCATCCGCGGTGACCCGCGTGTAGATCTGCGTCGTGGCGACGCTCGCGTGTCCGAGCAGCTCCTGAACCACCCGCACATCGGCGCCGCCCTGCAGCAGGTGAGTCGCGAAGGAGTGGCGCATGCTGTGCGGCGACAGCTCGATTCCGAGCTCGGCGCGCTCCCCCGCCGCCCGGATGACGAGCCACGCGCTCTGCCGGGAGAGCCGGGCTCCCCGCATCCCGAGGAAGAGCGCGGGGGTCGCGCGCCCGCGCATCGACAGCACCGGACGCGCGCGCACGAGATACCGGTCGAGCGCCGCCCGCGCGTAGCTCCCCACCGGGACGATGCGCTGCTTCCCGCCCTTGCCGAACAGCCGGACGACCTCACTCGTCCCCTCGTCGCCGATCAGGTCGTCGACGTTGAGACCGACCGCCTCCGAGACGCGGGCGCCCGTGGCGTAGAGCAGCTCGAGCAGCGCCTTGTCGCGCAGGCGGTCCAGCTCCTCACCGTCGGTGGCCGCCAGCAGGCGTTCCACCTGCTCGATCGTGAGGGCCTTCGGCAGCCGGCTCGGCAGCTTCGGAGGGTCGAGGTCGACGGCGGGGTCCGCCTCGATCACGCCCTCCTCCACGAGAAACCGCGTGAACCCGCGCACGGACGACAGCGCACGCGCCATCGAGGATGCCGCCAGAGGCTGCGACCGCTCGCGCAGGCCGCGCAGGAAGTCCGTCACGACCGCTGCGGTCAGCCCGGTGGGATCGACGATGCCTCTCTCAGCGAGGAAGGCCAAGAACCCGTCGAGGTCGCGTCGATACGCCGCCACGGTGTTCGCCGAGCGCCCGCGTTCGATGCCGACGTGGCGCAGGTAGCGCTCAAGATGCCGCGCGAGGTCAGCGTCGGGTGGCATGGGCGGCGAGCACCGCGATGATCAGGATCGAGTTGCTCAGCCGTCCCTCGAGCACCGCGTCGACCGCCTCGGCGAGCGGGACCCAGCGGGTCACGATCTCGGACTCCTCCTCCGTGCGCGGATACGGGGCATGGGTCGGGGTCAGCCCACGGGCCTCGAAGACGTGCAGGGTCTCGTTGCTGCCGCCCGGCGAGGTGTGGAAGGTGACCAGCTCGGACCAGTGCTCCGCGGCCAGATCCGCCTCCTCCGCCAGCTCACGACGGGCGGCGTCGATCGGCGGCTCGCCCTCGACGTCGAGCAGTCCGGCGGGCAGCTCCCAGTCACGCAGCCCGACCGGATGCCGGTACTGATTGATCAGCAGCACCCGATCCTCGGCATCGATGGCCAGCACGGCCGCCGCTCCCGGGTGATCGACGTACTCGCGGGTCAACGAGTGGTCGGCGAACACGAACGAGTCGCGCCGCACGTCCCAGACGCGGCCGTCGTAGACCACCTCGGAGGCGGTCACCGTCGCGGGATCGCTCAGATCGCGTATCGGGCCGCGTCCGAGCACGAACAGGTCGTCGGCGTCGTCGTTCACGCTCACACCTCCGCCGGCTCGGCCAGGTCGGCCGCCGCGTCGGAGTCGACGACGACCGCCTCGGGCTCGGCGTCGGCGAGCACGCCCGGCTCGGCGACCTCGAAGAGGCGCGAGGCCCGGTTGCGCTCGAGCGCGGCCCCGATCAACCCGCGGAACAGCGGGTGGGAGCGGTTCGGTCTCGACCGCAGCTCGGGATGGGCCTGGGTGCCCACGTAGAAGGGATGCACCTCACGCGGCAGCTCGACGTACTCGACGAGCGAGCGGTCGGGCGAAACGCCCGAGAACACCATGCCCGCGGCCGAGATCCGGTCGCGGTAGTGGTTGTTGACCTCGTACCGGTGGCGGTGCCGCTCCGATGCCGTCGGAGCGTCGTACAGCTCGCTCACGATCGATCCCGGCTCGAGGGCCGCCTCGTAGAGACCGAGCCGCATGGTGCCGCCCAGATCGCCGTGATCGATGATGTCGACCTGCTCGGCCATGGTCGCGATCACCGGGAACTCGGTGTCGGGGTCGAACTCGCTCGATGAGGCGCCCGGCAGACCCGCCACGGACCGCGAGTACTCGATGACCATGCACTGCAGCCCCAAGCAGAGCCCGAGGGCCGGAATCCTGTTCTCCCGTGCGAAGCGCAGGGCGCCGAGCTTGCCCTCGATGCCGCGCACGCCGAAACCACCCGGTACGCAGATGCCGTCGACCTCGGCGAGCTGCTTGGCCGCCCCCTCGGGTGTCTCGCACTCGTCGGACGGAACCCAGCGGATGACGACCTTCGCCTCGGCCGCGAAGCCGCCGGCTTTGAGGGCCTCGGTCACCGAGAGATAGGCGTCGGGCAGGTCGATGTACTTGCCGACCAGGGCGATCGTGACCTCGTGCTTGGGCTCGTGCACGGCCTTGAGCAGGTCCTGCCAGCCGTCCCACTCGACGTCGTGCGCGTGATCCAGTCCGAGCTGCTCGATGATGTACGCGTCGAGCCCCTGCTGATTGAGCATCGTCGGGATGTCGTAGATGCTCGGCACGTCGATCGCGTTCACCACGGCGCGCTCGTCGACGTCGCACATCAGCGCGATCTTGCGCTTGTTCGCTTCGGAGACGAGCCGGTCGCTGCGCAGCACGAGCGCATCGGGCTGGATGCCGATCGAACGCAGGGCGGCGACGGAATGCTGGGTGGGCTTCGTCTTCTGCTCCCCCGACGCCCCCATGTAGGGAACGAGGGAGACGTGCACGAAGAACACGTTGTGGCGTCCGAGCTCGTGACGCACCTGGCGCGCCGATTCGATGAACGGCTGGCTCTCGATGTCGCCGACGGTTCCGCCGATCTCGGTGATGATGACGTCGGGCACGGGCGAGCCGTCGGCCGGTGGCTGGGCCTGCAGCCGCATCCGGCGCTTGATCTCGTCGGTGATGTGCGGGATCACCTGCACCGTGTCGCCGAGGTATTCGCCGCGACGCTCGCGCTGGATCACCCGCGAGTAGATCTGGCCGGTCGTGACGTTCGCGGCCTGGTCGAGATTGATGTCGAGAAAGCGCTCGTAGTGCCCGATGTCGAGGTCGGTCTCGGCTCCGTCGTCGGTGACGAAGACCTCGCCGTGCTGGAACGGGTTCATCGTGCCCGGGTCGACGTTCAGATACGGGTCGAGCTTCTGCATGACGACGCGCAGTCCTCGAGCGGTGAGGAGGTTGCCCAAGCTCGCGGCCGTGAGGCCTTTGCCGAGCGACGAGACGACGCCCCCGGTCACGAAGATGTGCTTGGTTACGACTGTTCCGGGATTGACCACCACGGGGTTACAGCTTATCCCAGCAGCGGGGGCGCGTGCCGGGACTCGCCGCGCAGCCGGGCGCGATCAACCGACCCGGTGGGCATTGTCGAGCAGTTCCCGCGCGTGGGCCAGCGCCGACTCCGAGTCGGGCGACCCGCTCAGCAGGCGTGCCATCTCGGCGGCGCGCTCCTCGCCGTGCACGAGGCGCACATTGCTCGCCGTCACGGAGCCGTCGCTGCCCTTCTCGACCACGAGGTGGTTGGTCGAGAAGGCCGCCACCTGGGCGAGGTGCGTGACCACGATGACCTGCGAGGTCTGCGCGAGGCGGGCGAGCCGTCGACCGATCTCGGTGGCGCTCGCCCCGCCGACGCCCGCATCCACCTCGTCGAAGACGAAGGTCGGCACGGGATCGGTCGCCGCGAGCACGACTTCGATGGCCAGCATGACGCGCGACAGTTCGCCGCCCGAGGCACCGCGCCCGATCGGCCGCGGCTCGCTGCCGGCGTGGGGCTGCAGCAGGATGGCGACCTGGTCGCGACCGGTGAGGCCGAGTTCGCGCTCGGTCACCTCGATGGCGAGCCGGGCGTCGGGCATCGCGAGGGCGCCGAGCTCGGCGGTCACCTCGGCGGCGAGACGCCCGGCGGCGACCTGCCGCACGGCGGTCAGTTCGGCGGCGAGCTCGTCGACGCGGCGGCGGTCGGCGGCCACCTGATCGCCGAGCTCGAGGATGCGGTCGGCGTCGCTGTCGAGCTCGAGCAGTCGGCTGCTGCCGCTCTCGAGATAGTCGATGACCTCGTCGACGGTCGGCCCGTACCGTCGGGCCAGGGCGGTCAAAGCGGCCCGCCGCTCCTGGATGATCTCCAGCTCCCGCCCGCCGTCCGCGTCGAGCGATCCGAGATAGCTGGCGAGCTGACCCGAGATCTCACTGAGCGCGAACGACGCCTCGGCCAGGGCCGAGACGATCGGCGCGAGGGCTGCGTCATGGCCCGCCACCCGGTCGAGGGCGCGGCGCGCACCGTCCACGCGGGCCAGCGCGTCGCCGGTGTCGTCGACGAACTGGGCCGACACGGCCTCCTGCGCCTCGACCGCGGCCCGCCGAAGGTCTTCGAGATTGCTAAGACGCTCGGCACGCTCGGCGAGTTCGGCGTCCTCTCCGCGCTGGGGAGACACCGCCTCGATCTCGTCCATCGCCAGCCGCAGCTCCTCGGCCTCGCGGGCCCGCCGGTCGCGCTCGGCGACCAGCACGTCGAGTTCGCCCTGCTGGATCTGCCAGCGGCGGAAGACCTCCTGATAGTCGCCGAGCAGGGTGGAGAGCTCCGAACCCGCGAAGCGATCGAGCGCCTCGCGCTGCGCGGTCGACGACCGCAGGCGGATCTGCTCGGACTGGCCGTGCACGACCACCAGATTCGCGCCGATCTCGCTCAGCACGCCGACGGGCGCCGCACGCCCGCCGACCGTGGCGCGACTGCGCCCCTCGCTCGAGACCGACCGGCTCAGGATGAGCTGGGCGCGACCGTGGGACACCGCATCGAGGTCTCCCCCGGCGTCGCGCACGCGATCGGCCACGGGACCGGCCGCGTCGACCTCCCAATGCCCTTCGACGACGGCCTGAGCGCTGCCCAGCCGCACGGCGCCGGCGTCGGCGCGCTCCCCGAGCACGAGGCCGAGGGCGGTCACCACCATCGTCTTGCCCGCGCCGGTCTCACCGGTCAGCGCGGTGAACCCCGCTCCAAGCGGCAGCCGGGCCTCGCCGATCACCCCGAGGTCGCGGATGAAGATCTCTTCGATCACGGCCGACCGGCCTCGTCGGCGGCCCCGTCGTCGGCGACCCGGCCCTCGGCGGCCGGCCCGCGCCAGCCTGCGACGGGAAGCGCGAACTTGTTGACGAGCCGATCGGTGAACGGGCCGAGGCTCAACCGAGCGAGGCGCACCGGGATCGGGGATCGGCGCACGATCACGCGCGACCCGCTCGGCAGGTCGAACGCGCGACGACCGTCGCACCAGACGACCCCGCTGCCCACCGACCGTTCGAGCAGCTCGACCGCGAGAGCGGACTCCGGCCCCACGACGAGCGGTCGCGCGAACAGCGCGTGCGCCGAGAGCGGGACCATCAGCAGGGCTTCGACGGTCGGCCAGACGACGGGCCCGCCCGCCGAGAAGGAGTACGCCGTGGACCCGGTGGGGGTCGACATGACGACGCCGTCGCAGCCGAAGGTCGAGAGCGGACGGCCGTCGACCTCGATCGCGACCTCGAGGGACCGCTCCCGGCTCGCCTTCTCGACCGAGGCGTCGTTGAGGGCCCAGCTCTCCCAGATGACCTCTCCGTCGTGCTTCACCCGCACGGAGAGCGCCATGCGCTCCTCGACCTCGTAGTCCCGTGCGAGGGCCCGGTCGACCGTCTCGGTGAGGTCTTCGCGTTCGGCTTCGGCGAGGAACCCGACGTGACCGAGGTTGACGCCCAGCAGCGGCGCGTTGCAGCCGCGGGCGAGCTCGGCGGCGCGCAGGATCGTTCCGTCGCCACCGAGCACGATGACCAGTTCGAGCTCGGTGGTCGCGACATCGATGCCGAGCAGATGCAGCGGCGCGAGATCGGGCGCCGCTTCGAGCAGGTCCGACCGTTCGTCGTCGGAGACCACGGGGACGAGACCCGCCTCGATGAGCTGGCGGCAGACCTGCACGCCGGCGCGCAGTGAATCCTCGCGGCCCGTGTGGGCGACGACCAGCAGGTGGCGCGCGTGCGGCATGCGCGGATCCTTCCGTCGGGCCCGGGAAACGAGCGATCGTGCTAGAGCAGTGCGGCGACCGCCCCTGCCCATTCTGTCGGATTGCCTCCGACGGCGCGGCTGAACCAGACCAGATACTCCTGGTTTCCACTGCTCCCCGGCAATGGGGAGGAGATGATGCCGGCCGTCGGCAGGCCCAGATCCCAGGCCGCCCAGAGCACCGCGGATGCCGCATCCTGGCGCCGCGCGCGATCCCGCACGAGGCCCTCCCGGATGCCGGTGCGGCCGACCTCGAACTGCGGCTTGATCAGCAGCACGAAGTCGGCATCGGGGTCCGCCGTGTCGCGCAACGCCGGCAGGATCGTCGTGAGCGAGATGAACGACACGTCGGCCACCACGAGCTCGGGCCTGGACTCGGTCCCCGCCTCACGCGCCAGCCCCTCCGCCGTGAGCGAGCGGGCGTTGACGCCCTCGACGACCCGCACCCGCGGGTCCTCACGCACGAGGGGGGCGAGTTGCGCGTGCCCCACGTCGAGGGCGATCACCTCACGCGCTCCGCGTTCCAGCAGCACCTGCGTGAAACCCCCCGTCGACGCCCCGACGTCGAGCGCCAGACGGCCGCGCACCGTGACGTCGAACGCGTCGAACGCGGCTGCGAGCTTGTGCGCCGACCGACTCACATAGCCGTCGTCGCCGACCAGCCCGAGTTCGGCATCCGGCGAGATGCGCAGCGAGGCCTTCAGCGCCGCCTTTCCGTCGACCGTCACCCGTCCGCCTGCCACGGCCTCGACGGCGAGGGCGCGCGAGCGGGCGAGACCGCGGCGCACGAGCTCGGCGTCGAGCCGGGGCAGCTCGGGAAAGTCAGGCATGCGGTCGCGCCGCGTCCCCCGCTTCGAGTTGCGCGCGCAACTCGTCGTGCAACTGGGCGAGCGCCTCGGCGCGGGTGTCGAGCGGCTGGTCCTCGATCACGCGAAGCCGGGTCAACAGTGCACTGGGCTCGTCGTCGACCACGGTCTCGGCCGTGTCGCCGACCGCGCCCGCGGCATCCTGTTCGTCAATCATCACGACTCAGAATAGAGGCCGGGGTCGACCTCGAGCGCATAGATCGCCGACCCGGTACCCCAGATCGCGGCGGCACCGGCCCGAAGCAGGTCGATCGATCGGGAGCCCGGACGCTCGATTCGGACCGCGTTGCCGTGGATGCGCACGACGGCGTCCTTGACCGTCACGAGGGTGTCGCCCGAGCGCCGCTCGGTGGTGGTCACGGCAGGCGGATACGGCTCGAACAGCTCCCGCAGGTCGCCGAGCAGGAACTGCGGACGGGACTCCACGCCCGCGGCCAGCACCTGTTTGGCCCGGTCGATGCCGGTCATGACCAGGGCGGACGGCATCCCCGCGCGGTTGGCGCCGAGGATGTCGGTGTCGAGGCGGTCTCCGATGAACAGCGGATGCCGCGCCCCGAAGCGCGCGACCGCCGCGTCGAAGATGGCGCGCTCCGGCTTGCCCGCGACGAGGGGCAGCCGTCCGATGACGGTGTGCACCGCCGACACCAGGGTCCCGTTGCCCGGGGCGATCCCGCGCGCCTGCGGGATGGTCCAGTCGGTGTTGGTCGCCACCCAGGGCCGATCGGCGTGGCCGTTGCCCGCCTGCAGCGCATAGGCGGCCTCGGCGAGATGGACCCAACCGACCTCGGGGGCGAAACCCTGCACCACGGCCGCGGGATCGTCGTCGGCCGAGCGTGTCACCGTGAATCCGGCCTTCTGCACCTCGTCGACGAGCCCGTCGCCGCCGACCACCAGGATCCGCGAGCCGACCGGAACCAAGCCGGCCAGCAGGACTGCCGCCGCCTGCGGTGAGGTCACGACGTCGTCGGCGACGACGCGCAGCCCGAGTTCGGTGAGATGAGCCGCCACCGAAGCCGCGGTACGCGAGGCATTGTTGGTCAGATACCCGACGCGGATGTCGGCCTGAGCGCGATTGATGCTCTCAACGGCATATGGCAACGCGTGCGGGCCGGCATAGACGACGCCGTCGAGGTCGGCCAGGAGAACGTCGACCCCGTCGAGCGGGGCCGGCGCCGGATCAGACCGGCGCGCCATCCGTGCTTCCGTCGTCGGCGCTCAGCTCCTCGATGATCTCCACCGTGTCTTCGCCCTCCGGGATCGCGGCCTGCTCGAGAGCGATCGTGGCGCGGTCGGAGCGCTGCCACCACTGCTCCGCCTCCTCGTCGTGACCGAGCTCCTCGAGCACGGTCGCGTAGGCATCGAACAACGCCGGGCTCCAGGCGAAGGCGCGCTCAGGATCCAACTGCGGGATCTGCAGTTCCGCGAGAGCCGCCTCCGGCTGCTCCAGATCCAGACGTGCTCCGGACATCGCGATCGCCAATTCGACCTGCACCGGAACGTCGAGCTCGGCCTTGGGCACCGAGCGCCCGAGCTCGAGCGCGCGATCCGGCCGGCCGACCCCCCGCTCGCTGTCGACCATCAACGGCAGCTGGTCGTTCTTGCCGGTCAGACGCCGGTAGGTGCGCAACTCCCGCAGGGCCAGCGCGAAGTCCCCGGTCGCGTATGCCGTGATCGCGACCGTCTCGCGCACGACCCCGACACGGCCCGCCCGTCGACCGGCGGCCAGAGCATGCTTGTGGGCCAGTTGAGGGTCGTCGTCGATCAGGCGACCGGCCATCACGAGATGGCGAGCAACCCAATCGGCGTTCTCCTTGCTGAGCGTCTTCAGCTCGGCACGCGCGACCTTGTCGAGCTGCTTCGCCTCGATGTCCTCGGGGATCTCGGGATCGTCATGCCTCGGACGCGAGTCGTCATCGAGCGCGCGCGGAGGTCGTCGATCGCTACCGGCCGGAGGACGCCCCGACCGCACCGGCGCACCCGCACGAGCAGGAGCTCCATCGCGGCGCGGAGGCACCCGCCCGGGAGCCCCGTCTCGGCGCGGCGCTCCAGTACGTGGCGCACCAGTGCGCGGCGCACCAGCCCCTGCGCCACCCACGCGCGGGGTCCACCCCTCGCGCTTCGGCGCGCCAGAACGGGGCGCCGCCGCGCCACCATCACGACGAGGGGCGCCTTCACGACGCGGTGCGGCACCACTGTCGCGTCGAGGCGCGGCACCACCGTCTCGACGTGGCGCGAAGCCACCATCACGACGCGGTGCGGGACCACCATCACGACGCGGTGCGGGACGGCGCTCGGGAGTCCCAGCGCCCTCACGGCCCGTCGCACGATCGCGCGAACCGCCGCGGGGAGCTCCCCCCCGCTGGCCTCCGCCGGATCCAGCGCGGCCCTTCGGTCCATCCGCCCTGCGCGGGCGATCGGACTCTTCCGACGGATCGGTCATCTCGACTCCAGATAGTGCGGTGATGCGTCGCGAACGACGCGGTGCGTTAACGCGAAATGGCCACCCGCTGGGCGGGTGGCCATTTCACAAAGAAGTCCGGCGGTGTCCTACTCTCCCACAAGGTCACCCTTGCAGTACCATCGGCGCAGAAGGTCTTAGCTTCCGGGTTCGGAATGTAACCGGGCGTTTCCCCTTCGCTATGGCCGCCGAAACACTATTGATTTCTCAATCAGTTTGCGGACAGATCGATTGGATCTGTACTGCAGTACCCGACCGTAAATCGGGAACCACAAAGTGGACGCGAGCAGCATGTCTAAAAAAACATGGTGTTATCAAGTTATCGGCTTATTAGTACCGGTCAGCTCCATGGGTCTTTAGTCCCCACTTCCACATCCGGCCTATCAACCCAGTCGTCTAGCTGGGAGCCTCTCCCCCGAAGGGATGGAAATCTCATCTTGAAGCTGGCTTCCCGCTTAGATGCTTTCAGCGGTTATCCATTCCGAACGTAGCTAATCAGCGGTGCTCCTGGCGGAACAACTGACACACCAGAGGTTCGTCCATCCCGGTCCTCTCGTACTAGGGATAGATCTTCTCAAATTTCCTACGCGCGCAGCGGATAGGGACCGAACTGTCTCACGACGTTCTAAACCCAGCTCGCGTACCGCTTTAATGGGCGAACAGCCCAACCCTTGGGACCTACTCCAGCCCCAGGATGCGACGAGCCGACATCGAGGTGCCAAACCATGCCGTCGATATGGACTCTTGGGCAAGATCAGCCTGTTATCCCCGAGGTACCTTTTATCCGTTGAGCGACAGCGCTTCCACAAGCCACTGCCGGATCACTAGTCCCGACTTTCGTCCCTGCTCGAGCCGTCACTCTCACAGTCAAGCTCCCTTGTGCACTTACACTCGACACCTGATTGCCAACCAGGTTGAGGGAACCTTTGGGCGCCTCCGTTACTTTTTGGGAGGCAACCGCCCCAGTTAAACTACCCACCAGGCACTGTCCCAGAACCGGATTACGGTTCGTAGTTAGACATCCAGAGTGACCAGAGTGGTATTTCAACAATGACTCCACCGACACTAGCGTGCCAGCTTCACAGTCTCCCACCTATCCTACACAAGCCACACCGAACACCAATACCAAGCTGTAGTAAAGGTCACGGGGTCTTTCCGTCCTGCTGCGCGTAACGAGCATCTTTACTCGTAGTGCAATTTCGCCGAGTTCGCGGTTGAGACAGCTGGGAAGTCGTTACGCCATTCGTGCAGGTCGGAACTTACCCGACAAGGAATTTCGCTACCTTAGGATGGTTATAGTTACCACCGCCGTTTACTGGGGCTTAAATTCAGAGCTTTGCCGAAGCTAACCCTTCCTCTTAACCTTCCAGCACCGGGCAGGCGTCAGTCCGTATACATCGTCTTGCGACTTCGCACGGACCTGTGTTTTTAGTAAACAGTCGCTTCCCACTGGTCTCTGCGGCCTCCTTGGCTTCCTGGAGCAAGTCCATTCACCAATTCGGCCCCCCTTCTCCCGAAGTTACGGGGGCATTTTGCCGAGTTCCTTAACCACGATTCTCTCGATCTCCTTGGTATTCTCTACCTGACCACCTGAGTCGGTTTGGGGTACGGGCGGCTAGAACCTCGCGTCGATGCTTTTCTTGGCAGCATAGGATCACTGATTTCCCCCGTGAGGGGTACGCATCGGATCTCAGGCTATGTGAGAGACGGATTTGCCTATCTCTCGCCCTACGTCCTTACACCGGGACAACCATCGCCCGGCTCAGCTACCTTCCTGCGTCACACCTGTTAATACGCTAACCGCACCAGAATGGGGTCGAGCGTTAGGCCGGCTGCTTCACCCCGAAGGGATCCGTCTGCCGGATTAGGACTCTTAGCACTACTGGATTAGCTTGGGCGGTTCTTCGCCGGTACGGGAATATCAACCCGTTGTCCATCGACTACGCCTGTCGGCCTCGCCTTAGGTCCCGACTTACCCAGGGAAGATTAGCTTGACCCTGGAACCCTTGGTCTTTCGGAGGACATGTTTCTCACATGTCTTTCGCTACTCATGCCTGCATTCTCACTCGTGTGGCGTCCACGGCTGGGTCACCCCGCCGCTTCACTCGCCACACGACGCTCTCCTACCGATCCGCACGGCTGGACCACGAAGGCCTACCTATAATGCGAATCCTACGACTTCGGCGGTGTGCTTGAGCCCCGTTACATTGTCGGCGCGGAATCACTTGACCAGTGAGCTATTACGCACTCTTTCAAGGGTGGCTGCTTCTAAGCCAACCTCCTGGTTGTCTATGCAACTCCACATCCTTTCCCACTTAGCACACGCTTAGGGGCCTTAGTCGGTAGTCTGGGTTGTTTCCCTCTCGACGATGAAGCTTATCCCCCACCGTCTCACTGCTGCGCTCTCACTTACCGGCATTCGGAGTTTGGCTGACGTCAGTAACCTTGTAGGGCCCATCGGCCATCCAGTAGCTCTACCTCCGGCAAGAAACACGCAACGCTGCACCTAAATGCATTTCGGAGAGAACCAGCTATCACGAAGTTTGATTGGCCTTTCACCCCTATCCACAGCTCATCCCCTCGGTTTTCAACCCAAGTGGGTTCGGTCCTCCACGACGTCTTACCGTCGCTTCAACCTGGCCATGGATAGATCACTTCGCTTCGGGTCTAGGGCATGCGACTGAATCGCTCTATTCGAACTCGCTTTCGCTACGGCTGCCCCTCACGGGTTAACCTCGCCACATACCACTAACTCGCAGGCTCATTCTTCAAAAGGCACGCTGTCACCCCTACTAAGGAGGCTCCAACGGTTTGTAAGCAGACGGTTTCAGGTACTATTTCACTCCCCTCCCGGGGTACTTTTCACCTTTCCCTCACGGTACTTGTCCGCTATCGGTCATCTGGGAGTATTTAGGCTTACCAGGTGGTCCTGGCTGATTCACACGGGATTTCTCGGGCCCCGTGCTACTTGGGATCCCTTCCGCCGCTGCGCGTCATTTCGATTACGGGACTGGCACCCTCTGTGGTCGACCTTTCAAAGTCGTTCATCTATAACGCGCATGTCAACGTGTACTTCGGCAGAAGTACCTGAAGGTCCCGCTACCCCGACCATGCAACGCCTGCCGGCTATCACACATGATCGGTTTGGCCTGTTCCGGTTTCGCTCGCCACTACTAACGGAATCGCGGTTGCTTTCTCTTCCTGTGGGTACTGAGATGTTTCACTTCCCCACGTTCCCTCTACCCGCCCTATATATTCAGGCGGGAGTCACTGGGTCGTACAAGTACGCCCAGCGGGGTTTCCCCATTCGGACATCCTCGGATCAAAGCTCGCTTATCAGCTCCCCGAGGCTTATCGCAGATTGCTACGTCCTTCTTCGGCTCCAGATGCCAAGGCATCCACCGTCTGCTCTTAGAAACTTGACTACATGAGTTTTTAGAATCGATCGACAGCCGGCGTACTGAGCCCGAAGGCACGTTCCGTCAGCTGCAGATTGACCAATGATCTATCGGAAGACTCCCGAAGGAGCCTCCTATTTGATCATCTTGTAGATCACGTGACCCGAAGGTCACGAATCTAAGATGCTCGCGTCCACTGTGTAGTTCTCAAAATACGGGCGGTACTCCGTCGCTCTGGCCGCTGGCCAGGACGATCGAAGTCCAGAGGTAAGGTCACGACGCCGCGTTCTCCCGCAAAGGAGGCGCGATCGCCGGCCCGGTCCCTCAGGACCCAACAACGTGCATAGCCCGAGCGTCGACTTTCGATCCGTTCCTGTCGGCAAGCCGACGTACTGGGATCTCGAGGTTCGACTCGAGCTCTATGTCAATGTTCCACCCATGAGCAACCACCCATCACCGTTGTGGCGATGGTGTGGCTCTGGCTAACAACTCCCTCGGGAGTTGCAGCAGAAGCTCCTTAGAAAGGAGGTGATCCAGCCGCACCTTCCGGTACGGCTACCTTGTTACGACTTAGTCCTAATCACCGATCCCACCTTCGACAGCTCCCTCCTTGCGGTTGGGCCACTGGCTTCGGGTGTTACCGACTTTCATGACTTGACGGGCGGTGTGTACAAGGCCCGGGAACGTATTCACCGTGGCGTTGCTGATCCACGATTACTAGCGACTCCGACTTCATGAGGTCGAGTTGCAGACCTCAATCCGAACTGAGACCGGCTTTTTGGGATTCGCTCCACCTTACGGTATTGCAGCCCTTTGTACCGGCCATTGTAGCATGCGTGAAGCCCAAGACATAAGGGGCATGATGATTTGACGTCATCCCCACCTTCCTCCGAGTTGACCCCGGCAGTCTCCTATGAGTTCCCACCATTACGTGCTGGCAACATAGAACGAGGGTTGCGCTCGTTGCGGGACTTAACCCAACATCTCACGACACGAGCTGACGACAACCATGCACCACCTGTATACCTGCCTTGCGGGGAGACTGTTTCCAGCCTTTTCAGGTATATGTCAAGCCTTGGTAAGGTTCTTCGCGTTGCATCGAATTAATCCGCATGCTCCGCCGCTTGTGCGGGCCCCCGTCAATTCCTTTGAGTTTTAGCCTTGCGGCCGTACTCCCCAGGCGGGGCGCTTAATGCGTTAGCTGCGACACGGAAACCGTGGAATGGTCCCCACATCTAGCGCCCAACGTTTACGGCATGGACTACCAGGGTATCTAATCCTGTTCGCTCCCCATGCTTTCGCTCCTCAGCGTCAGTTACGGCCCAGAGATCTGCCTTCGCCATCGGTGTTCCTCCTGATATCTGCGCATTCCACCGCTACACCAGGAATTCCAATCTCCCCTACCGCACTCTAGTTTGCCCGTACCCACTGCAGGCTGGAGGTTGAGCCTCCAGTTTTCACAGCAGACGCGACAAACCGCCTACGAGCTCTTTACGCCCAATAATTCCGGATAACGCTTGCACCCTACGTATTACCGCGGCTGCTGGCACGTAGTTAGCCGGTGCTTTTTCTGCAGGTACCGTCACTTTCGCTTCTTCCCTACTAAAAGAGGTTTACAACCCGAAGGCCGTCGTCCCTCACGCGGCGTTGCTGCATCAGGCTTGCGCCCATTGTGCAATATTCCCCACTGCTGCCTCCCGTAGGAGTCTGGGCCGTGTCTCAGTCCCAGTGTGGCCGGTCACCCTCTCAGGCCGGCTACCCGTCGTCGCCTTGGTGGGCCGTTACCTCACCAACTAGCTGATAGGCCGCGAGCTCATCCTGGACCGAAGTTCTTTCCCGACGCTGAAGATGCCTTCGCGTCGCGTATCCGGTATTAGACGTCGTTTCCAACGCTTATCCCAGAGTCCAGGGCAGATTGCTCACGTGTTACTCACCCGTTCGCCACTGATCCAGAGGAGCAAGCTCCTCTTTCACCGTTCGACTTGCATGTGTTAAGCACGCCGCCAGCGTTCATCCTGAGCCAGGATCAAACTCTCCGTAAATGTTTGATTGCACGTCGACCGAAGTCGGCGGCACATCTGTGTCACAGCTGCCGGGGAAAACCGGTGGGCTGCGACGAGTTTGATCTGACTAAAGGATTGTCTACTGACAATCCGTCAATCCAAAGGAATCTCAAACGACCGATCCGAAGATCGATCGCCGAGGTAATATTTGGCATTTGACATAGTGCACGCTGTTGAGTTCTCAAGGATCGGGCGCGCCAGAATCGCAACTCTTTCGGGTCTGATTCAGGGCAACTGCTCTAACCTACCACCAACCGGACGTGTCTGTGACACTTGCTGGAAACATTGTTTCCTGCGCCCGTGGTGGGCTCCATCTTAGGCACGCTCCATGGACTTCGTCGAGAATCAGATTCTCAACCGAATCCGTGTGAGTTACCGGAGATGGTGTCCCGCTTGAGGCCGGGAAGCTCTTCGGCTTTCCCGCACCTTTGGGGTGACGAGGGATTACGTTACGGGAAGCCGGGGCTCTTGCCAAATCCCGGCGGTATCCCGGGCGTGTCGCGCCGTATCCCGGTGATCGCGACCGGTCAGGTGCAGTATTCGGCGTGCCATGTCGGCACCTTCGACGCGGACGCCACCGAGGTCATCACCTGGACGTTCGCCGCGTCGTTGACCGTGCGCGCGATCGTCACCTGCGCGATGATCTGCTTGGCCGCATCGGCGATCTTGCTCACCTCCGGCCTGATCCCGGCGGGCGACTTCTTCGCCAGTGCCGCCCAGCGATCCTCGTAGGCCTGCATCGCCGCCAGAGAGTCCGGGATGGATCCCGCGACGGCCGGCCAGCCGAACGTCGGCGACTGCAGCATGGTCGGGTCCGCCTTCAAGGTCGCGCAGAAGGCCGCACTCGCACGGGCGACGCTCGCGTGCTGCACCTGCTGCTGCCAGACCGTGTAGCCGAGGTAGCCGCCGACGCCCAGGACGACCGTCATGACGGCGCCGACCGCGATCGAGGCCCCGACCACCCCCACGACCCACCCGCGGCGGCGGACGCTCGTACCCGCGGCGATGAGCCCCGCGATCAGCCCGAGAGGAGCGAGCACGATCGCGAGGATCAGGACGAGCTTCTCCCCCACCGTCGATCGCTCCAGGTCGACCTCGTCGGCGTCGGGAGCACCCGTTCCGAACCACAGCGCCGATGCCGGTCCGCTCGGGGTGCCATCGGCGACGGGAGTCGCCAGGACGGCGGCGAAGTCGAGGGGCGCGTCCGCTCGTGGAGGCGCCGCCGCTGCCGTCGCGGGCGGCGCGGAGACCCTCGCGGAGGGCGCGGGCGAGGACGGGGCGACCTGTGCCGCCCCGGGCGGGGGCGGGGCGGACGGAGCCAGGGAGGCGACGGACGGCGCGGGAGCGAAGGCGTAGGGGGCCGGGGCGACCGGTCGCGGCGGCGCGGCGAGCTGGTCGGCGCCCATCAGCTCGGGAGGCGCGGAGGGCTGAGCGGGGAATGCGTGTGCCGGGCCCGCGATAGGGCGGTTCAGCTCGCCGAGCAGCCGCGCGAACTCGTCGTCCTCACCGCGTGCCTCGTCCGCCATGGCGCCTCCCGAAGCTGAGCATAGGACACGCGGATATCGGTGATGTTACGAATCCTCGAGAGTGCACATCGGCGTCAAGCGGCCAGGATCCCCGCCAGGGTGCGCTTGCCGCGGCGCAGCACCGCGATGCCGCCCGCGAGCAGGTTGTCGCCCAGGACGGCCCCGGTGTCGTCGACTCGGGCGTTGTTGAGGTAGACCCCGCCCTGCTCGATCGCGCGCCGCGACTCCCCCAGGCTGGACGTCAGCCCGGCGTCCACGAGGAGTTGGGCGACCGGCGTCGCGGGACCACCGCTCGCGCGGGGCAGCTCGGCGATCGCCGATCGGAGAGTCGCGGCATCCAGCCCCGCCAGGTCGCCCTGCCCGAAGAGCGCCTCGGACGCCGCGATGACCGCCTCCAGGGCGGCGCGGCCGTGCACCAGCTCGGTCACCTCCGAGGCGAGCGCATGTTGCGCCTCGCGCCGGAACGCCTCGGTCGCCACCGCCTGCTCGAGCCGCTCGATCTCGGCGCGGGGCAGGAAGGTGAAGATCTTGAGGCGCGCGATCACGTCGGCGTCGTCGGTATTGAGCCAGAACTGGTAGAACGCGTACGGGCTGGTGAGCGTGTCATCAAGCCAGATCGCGTTGCCCTCGCTCTTGCCGAACTTGGTGCCATCGGAGTTCGTGATGAGCGGCGTGCCGATCGCGTGCACCGAGACGCCTTCAGCTCGATGGATGAGATCGGTGCCGCTCGTGAGGTTGCCCCACTGGTCGCTGCCGCCGGTCTGCAGCACGCAGCCGTACTGCCGGTAGAGCTCGAGGAAGTCGAAACCCTGCAGGATCTGGTAGCTGAACTCGGTGTAGCTGATTCCGGCGTCGCTGTTCAGGCGGGCGCTCACGGCATCCTTCTTGATCATGGTGCCGACCCGGAAGTACTTGCCGACGTCGCGCAGGAAGTCGATGGCGCTGAGCCCTGCCGTCCAGTCGAGGTTGTTGACGATGCGGGCGGCATTGTCGCCCTCGAAGCTCAGGAACCGCTCGACCTGGGCGCGGAGGTAGCCGACCCACTCGGCCACCGTGTCCTTGGTGTTCAAGGTGCGCTCGGCCGTGGGGCGCGGATCGCCGATCAGGCCGGTGGATCCACCGATGAGGCCGAGCGGCTTGTGGCCGGCCAGCTGGATGCGACGCAGCGTGAGCAGTTGCACCAGGTTGCCCAGGTGCAGGCTGGGCGCCGTCGGGTCGAAGCCGCAGTAGTAGGTGATCGGCGGGCCCGCGAGGACCGCCTCGAGCGCGGCGGCGTCCGTCGACACCTGCACGAGACCGCGCCAGACGAGTTCGTCCCAGACTCCGGAGAAGGACGGATCGTTGCGCTGCCGGTCGAGAACGCTCGGGGTTTCTGGCACCGGCACAGATTATCAGCGGCGTGCGACCGCCCCGCGCCCCACCCTCCCGGCTCCGGGCACCTCGCCGCTAGGCTCGCTGCGTGATCCGACGACTGCTCTCTTTCGCTGCACTGGCCGCCCTCCTGGGCCTTGCTCTTGGCGTCGGCTCCGCCCCCGCGCCGGCCCGAGCCGGCGTCGACGATTTCAGCTTCGAATCGCTCACCGCCGACTACTATCTCGGCCGCGACGCCGCGGGGTACTCGACCCTGCGCACGGTCGAGACGATCGTGGCGCTCTTTCCCGACTACGACCAGAACCGGGGGATCGTGCGCGCGATCCCGACCTTCGACACGACCACGCGCGTCGAGGAGGACGTCCAGATCGTCAAGGTCACGGACGGGAACGGCGCACCCGTGCACTACGAGACCAGCCGGGACGGCGACTTCCTCGATGTCTCGCTCGGAACGGACGCCTATGTGCACGGGCGCACGCGCTACGTGATCGAGTACACCCAGAAGTACGCCGCGCACTACTTCACCGACACCAAGGACGACGAGTTCTACTGGGATGTGAACGGCAACGGGTGGGCGCAGACGTTCGGCCAGGTCACGGCGAGGATCCACCTCGAGAACGGGATCGGTGCGAAGCTCACCGGCCACGCCAGTTGCTACGTCGGCGCGTACGGCGATACGGGCTCGTGCACGATCGATCGCACCGCGGACGGCTATGCACTTTCGGTGCAGAACGTCGGCGCGTACCAGACGGCGACCTTCGCGATCGGCTTCGCCCCGCACACCTTCCGCCCCGGTCCGACGGCGAACGACGACGCGCGCGCGGCGGTGCTTCCGTGGGTGCTGCTCGCGCTGCTCGCCGCGATCGCCCTGCTGATCGTGTGCATGCGACTGTTCGTCTGGCGCGACCATCCGGGACGCGGGATCATCGTCGCGCGCTACGAGGCGCCCGACGGGATCGGCGTGATGCAGTCGGCCGAGTTGCTTCACCGCGGCAACGCCGGACTGCCCGCCGAGTTCGTGAACTTCGCCGTGCTCGGGGCCGCGCATCTGCTCGAGGAGCCGGAGGAGGATCCGGATCGGCGCTATCGGCTGCAGAAGCTCGACCGCGAGGTCCTCAAGGTCGACGACGACCGGCGGGCGTTCGATGCCCTCTTCGCGCTGGCGGATCGGGCGGACGTGCTCACCCTCGATCGGTCCGACGAGAAGCTCGGCGACGCGATCGCGAAACTCCAGGGCGAGGTACGGGCGAGCCTGCGCACGCGCAAGTACCTGGTGGGCCGCAGGAGCGCGATCACCGTCGCTCTGCGGCTGCTGCTCGTCGTGGTGCTCGGCGCCTCGGTCTACGACGCGATCTGGGGAGGCTCGGCCAGCGTCGCCGGTGCGCTGTTCTTCTGGCAGATGGTCGTGCTGATCGTCGGCTCGCTCATCGCGATCGGCTTCGCCGGGGCGCCCGAACGGCTGACGGCGCAGGGCGCCGAGGCGCGCGATCAGCTGCTCGGCATCCGGGACTACCTGCAGCTGGCCGAGGCGGATCGGCTGCGGATGCTCCAGAGCCCGACCGGGGCGGAACGCACCTCGATCGATCCGAGCAACGAGGTCGAGGTCGTCAAGCTCTACGAGCGGCTGCTCCCCTGGGCCATGGTCTGGGGCATCGAGGCGCAGTGGGCGAAGGTGCTCGGAGCGCACTATGCGACGACCCCGGTGCAGACGACGGGGGTGCAGTTCGCCAGCACGGGCTTCCTCCTCGGCCTCGACGCATTCAGCCACTCCATGCAACCCGGGTCGTTCGCGCGGACCCCACCGCCCACCTCGTCGGGCGGATCGTGGGGCTCGTCCGGGGGCAGCAGCTTCGGCGGCGGTTCATTCGGAGGCGGATTCTCGGGTGGCGGCTTCGGCGGCGGGGGCGGCGGCGGACGCTGACCTCAGCTTCACGGCTTGATTGTTCCGATATTAAGCTATTAGGCTTGATTCACGACGGATCAAGGCAGGAGCCAAGATGTTCGCGATCACGGCCGACCAGGTCGGCAGCAGACACGCCGACGACCTCGTCGACGGCGAACTCGTCGAACTGAGCAGGCTGGGGGGATCCCGCCTGCTGCTCCCCCCCGATCGCACCGCCGGAGACGAACTGCAACTCGTCACCGCCGACGCGACGACCGCTCTCGAGGCGGTGCTGCATCTCACCCGCGGCGCGCAGTGGAGCGTCGGCCTGGCCGTGGGTGAGGTACGGCATCCGCTGCCGACGACGACCCGAGCACTTGCCGGCTCCGCGCTCGAACTCGCTCGCACCGCCGTCGACGCGGCCAAGAAACGGCCGCTGCGGTTCGCACTCGAGATCGAGGCGGGTCGGCATCCGGATGCCGCGACGCTTCAGCCCCTCATGGAGCTGCTGCTCGCGCTGCGCGCCCGCCGCACCCCCGAGGGCTGGCAGCTCGCCGCGCTGCTCGACGGCGGAGACACACAGACGCAGGCGGCCGAGAAGCTCGGGATCACCCCCCAGGCAGTCAGTCTGCGGGCACAGTCGGCACAGTTGCGCCTCGACGCGGCCGCACGAACCGCTCTCGTCACGCTGCTCGCCGAGACCGGCTCGCCTCCCGCGTGAACGACGGCGTCTGAGGCAGGATCGACCGCATGTCCGTCGTCAGCTCCCTCAGCGTCGGCGCCTGGGTCACCGCGATCGCGCTGGTGTTCGGTGCGCTCGCGATGTCGATCGTCGCGCGCCGCATCCGCCAGCCCCTGCTCGCCACCGTCGCCGCGCTCCCCGTCGTGGTGGCCGTGCTGGCCATCGCCTTCGGGATCGGACTGCCGGCGCC
The DNA here is from genome assembly GCF_042655435.1 of Lysinimonas soli. Taxonomy (NCBI): domain Bacteria; kingdom Bacillati; phylum Actinomycetota; class Actinomycetes; order Micrococcales; family Microbacteriaceae; genus Lysinimonas; species Lysinimonas soli. Next base: position 834,411 of record NZ_JBHSMG010000001.1, on the reverse strand, counting down.
GGCGCACGCGCTGCACGTGCTGCTTGCGCTCGGCTTCGCCGGCCTCGGGGTCGTCGCCGGAAGCCCGCTCACGGCGCTCGTGCTGAGGCTCGCCTCGAACGGGCAGGCCGAGGACGGCCGATTCGGCGGCATCCTGATCACCGAGAACGGCGAGCGCACCCCTCGCGAGGTGCTCCGCGGCGGGGCGTGGATCGGATACCTCGAACGACTCGCGATCGTCGCGGCCATCGCGGTCGGACATCCGGAAGCGATCGCGGGGGTCATCGCGGTCAAGGGGCTCGGCCGCTTCAGCGAGCTCGACAGCGCCCCGGCGCGCGAACGGTTCATCATCGGCACCTTGACGAGCATGATCTGGGCGGCGGTCTGCGCCGCGATCATCGTGCTGCCGGGCGGCGCTCTGAGCTAGCGTGGCGCGGACGGGCGGGCGTCACCGTCGAACGCTCGCCTTGTAGGGCGACACCGTAGGGTCGCCCGGGATCCAGAACCGCCAGGGAAACGCCTCGGATCCCCCGAGGCCCGACACCCCGGTGCGCGGACCGCTGGCGACCTGATCCGGCGGATCGTCCGGCGGATCGAGCTGGATCTCTCCCGTCGCGAGGTCGTCGCCGAGGTCGGCGAGCGTGATGCCGAGCGCCACGCAGAGCCGCGCTGGGCCACGGGCGAGATCGGCATCGGAACGACTCGTCACCCGGCGCGAACGGGCGAGTTCGAGACCGTCGACCACCTCGCCCGCCCGCAACAGGATCGCCGAGGCCTCGCCCTCGGGCGAGCACACCACGTTGGCGCAGACGTGCATGCCGTACGAGAAGTACACGTAGAGCGTGCCGGGACGGCCGAACATGATCGCGGTGCGCGGCGTGGGACCGCGGAAGGCATGGGATCCGGGATCGGTCTCGCCGCGATAGGCCTCGACCTCGGTCAGTCGGACCGTGACGCCCCGACCTCGCAGCAGTCCGCCGAGCAGTCGCGGAGCGACCTCGACCGCGGAGCCGGCGAGGAGAGGGAGCAGTTCGGTCAGAAGAACTTCCCGAGGGCGATCGCGATCGCCACACCGGTCACGACCACGACCACCGCGAGCACCACGATCGCCGGCATGAGCCACGGGAATCGCTTCGAGGTGCGGGCGGTGCGTTCGAGTCGCTCCTGCTTGAGCTGCTCTCCGCGAGCGCGGCGGTTGCTGCCGGACAGGGTCATGACGGGCTCCTCAGAGGGTCGACGGGACGAGCGGGCGGACGGCGGCGGTCAGCTCCGCAAGCTGTTCGGCGACGCGGTCGGGGGCGGTTCCGCCGGTTCCGCGGCGACTGGCGATCGACCCTGCGACGGTCAGCACGGACCGCACCTCACCGGTGAGACGGGGGTCGATCCCGGCGTAGTCGGCATCCGTCGGCTGGTCGAGCTCGAGACCGGCTCGCTCGCAGAACTGCACGAGCTTGCCGGCGATCTCGTGGGCCTCCCGGAAGGGGACGTTGCGGCGCACCAGCCAGTCGGCGACGTCGGTCGCGAGAGAGAACCCCTGGGGCGCCAGCTCGGCCATCCGCTCCTCGTCGAACTCGAGCGTCGCGATCATCCCCGTGAACGCCGGCAGCAGCACCTCGAGGGTGCGCACCGAGTCGAAAACCGGCTCCTTGTCCTCCTGCAGGTCGCGGTTGTAGGCGAGCGGCAGGCCCTTGAACGTCGCCAGCAGACCGGTGAGGTTGCCGATCAGGCGACCGGACTTGCCGCGGGCCAGCTCGGCGATGTCGGGGTTCTTCTTCTGCGGCATGATCGACGATCCGGTCGAGTACGCGTCGGCGAGCCGTACGAAGCCGAACTCGCGGGTCGCCCACAGGATGACATCCTCGGCGAAGCGCGACAGGTCGATTCCCAGCTGCGCGGTCACGTAGGCGAACTCGGCCACGACATCCCGGCTCGCGGTGGCATCGATCGAGTTGGGCATCGGGGCACCGAGCCCGAGATCGGCGGCCACGGCATCCGGGTCGAGGCCGAGCGACCCGCCCGCCAGGGCCCCCGCGCCATAGGGCGAGGCCGTCGCGCGCACCCGCCAGTCGCGCAGTCGCTCCAGGTCGCGCACGAGCGGCCAGGCGTGCGCGAGCAGGTGGTGCGCCAGCAGGATCGGCTGCGCGTGCTGCAGATGCGTGCGGCCGGGCATGGTGGCATCGGGATGCGCGCTCGCCTGGGCCGCGATCGCGTCGATCAGATGCACGGTCAGGTGCACGATCCGCTCGGCATGGTCGAGCAGATAGAGCCGGATGAGGGTGGCGATCTGGTCGTTGCGGCTGCGGCCGGCCCGCAGCTTGCCCCCGAGCTCGGCGCCTACCGCCGCGACCAGCTCGCGTTCGAGGGCGAAGTGCACGTCTTCGTCGGAGTCGAGGGCGACGATCGAGCCGTCGCGCACCCCGGCGTCGATCGCGTCGAGGCCGGCCAGCATCCGGACGAGCTCGTCGTCATCGAGGTACCCCGCGGCCGCGAGGGCACGGGCGTGCGCTCGTGAGCCGGCCAGGTCGTACGGGGCCAGTTCCCAGTCGAAGTGGGTGGAGCGGCTGAGGGCGGCGAGCTCGGGCGCGGGGCCGTCAGAGAATCGACCGCCCCAGAGGCTGCCCGGTGCGTCAGTCATGGTCGGTGTCTCCTCGAGTTCCGGGCTTCAGTCTAGAGGCGAGGCGCACGGCGACCCGCGGCCGGATCGGCGGCGGGCGGAGCCCCCCTCGGGAATCACGCCGGTAGTGTTGGACCATGTCGGAGCAGAACTCAGAACCCCGCCCGTTCGACCCGCCGGTGCCGCCGACCGCTCCGCCGACGCCACCCGCCGCGCCACCCGCTCCCCCGGCTCCGCCTTCGCCCGAGCTGCCGCCCGTGCCGCAGTACGGCGAATACGCTCCCGTGGCTCCCGCCAACCCGTACGGAGTACCGACGGCGTCGGCTCCGGCCGCACCCGCGTACGGTGCTCCCGGATACGGGGTGCCGGCGTACGGCGCTCCGGCGTACGCTCCCGCCAAACCGAAACGCAGGGTCTGGGACATCGTTCTCACCTGCATCCTTCTCGTGCTCGGATTGTTCGGCATGGGGGCCGGCCTGCTCTACGCGGCGATCTTCTCCGACCCGGCACTGCTGAGTTCGACCATGAAGAGCCAGGGGTACGGCGGGTTCAGCGGGAACGCCGGGGCGGGCCCGGCCGTGCTGGTGATCAGCCACATCGCCCTCTACCTGCTGGCGATCGGCCTCAGCATCCCGCTGTTGATCCGCGGCAGGATCGTGGTCTTCTGGATCCCGCTCACCACCGGGGTGATCGCCGCGATCATCTTCTTGGCCGTGATCTTCTCGGTGCTCACCTCCGACCCGGGATTCATGCAGCGCTACGGCGGCTGACGCCTCAGGCGGCCCGCTCCAACAGCCAGACCAGCAGCGCCTTCTGGGCGTGCAGCCGGTTCTCGGCCTCGTCCCAGATGACGCTCTGAGGGCCGTCGATGACCTCTGCCGCCACTTCATAGCCGCGGTCGGCGGGGAGGCAGTGCAGGAACAGCGCATCGGGCTTCGCGAGGGACATCAGCTCGGTGGTGACCTGGTATCCGCCCAGCACGGCGACCCGGTGCGCCTTCTCCTCCTCCTTGCCCATCGAGACCCAGGTGTCGGTGACGACCACATCCGCGCCGGCGACCGCCTCGTTCGGGTCGGAGAACAGGGTGATCGACCCGCCGGTCTCGGCCGCGATGCGATCGGCATCGGCCACCACAGAGGCGATCGGGCTGAACTCGTCGGGGGAGGCGAGCCGCACGTGCATGCCCGCGGTCGCTCCCGCGAGGAGGTAGCTGTGCACCATGTTGTCGGAACCGTCGCCGACGAAGGTCAAGGTCAGGCCGGCCAGGCGGCCCTTGTGCTCGCGAATGGTGAGCAGGTCGGCGAGCAGCTGACAGGGGTGGAAGTCGTCGCTCAGCGCGTTGACCACCGGCACCCGGGTGCCCGCCGCCATCTGCTCCAGGCCGGACTGCGCGTAGGTGCGCCAGACGATCGCGGCGACCTGCCGCTCCAGCACGCGGGCGGTGTCGGACGGGCTCTCCTTGCCGCCGAGCTGGCTGTTGGCGGTCGAGATGATCAGGGGGCTGCCGCCGAGGTCGGCGATCCCCACGGCGAAGCTCACCCGGGTCCGGGTCGACGACTTGTCGAAGATCACCGCGACCGTCTGCGGACCCGCCAGCGGCTTCGCCCCCCAGCGGTCGGCCTTGATCTTCTCGGCGAGATCGAGCACCTCGGCCTGTTCGGCCGGACTGAGGTCGTCGTCGCGGAGGAAGTGGCGGGTCATGAGGTTGCTCCGGTCTCGGGAGGGGTGGACGTCGGGTCGGTGGGCAGGTCCAGCGCCGCCGCGAACAGGCGGAGGAAGTCGGCGATCTCGGCGTCGCCGATGATGAGCGGGGGCGCGAGCCGGATGCGGTCGACGCTCGCCGCGTTGACGATGAGCCCCAGCGACAGGGCCCGGGTCGCGACGGCTCCGGCCACGGGTGCCGCGAGTCCGACCCCGAGCAGCAGGCCTCGGCCTTGGATGTCGGTGACGAGGGGCGAACCGATGCCCGCGATGCCGGCGCGCAGTTGCTCCCCGCGGACGCGGGCGTTGGCGACCAGGCCGGCGCGCTCGATCTCGCCGAGCACGGCATCCGCGGTCGCGGTCGCCAGCGGGTTCCCGCCGAAGGTCGTGCCGTGCTGTCCCGGCTGGATGAGCTCGCTGGCGGCTCCGAAGGTCACGAGCGCGCCGATCGGGAAGCCGCCGCCGATCCCCTTCGCGACCGTGATGGCATCCGGGAGCACCCCTTCGGGCAGTTCACCGGCGTGCTGGAAGGCGAACCAGTCGCCCGTGCGCCCGGCCCCCGTCTGGATCTCGTCCAGGATCAAGAGGGCGCCGTGCTCGGCCGTGAGCCGCCGGGCCGCGGCGAGGTAGCCCTCCGGGAGGTCGACCACCCCGGCCTCGCCCTTGATCGGCTCGACGAAGAGAGCCGCCACGTCGTCGCCCATCGCCGCCTCGAGCGCCTCGATGGTCGTCGGCAGATGCTCGATGCCTGGCAGAAGAGGCTGGAACGGCGCGCTCATCGCGGGCTTGCCGGTGAGGGCCATCGATCCCGTGGTGCGGCCGTGGAATGAGTTCTGCAGCGCCAGAATGCGCGGTCGACCCGTGAGGCGCGCGAGCTTGAGCGCGGCCTCGATCGCCTCGGCTCCGGAGTTGCCGAACACGACCCGCGTTCCCCCGCTGAGCCTCGTCAACCGCTCGGCCAGTTCGACCTCGGGGCGGGTCGCGAAGTAGTTCGAGACGTGGGCGAGCGTCGCCGCCTGCTGCGCCACCGTCGACACGAATGCCGGATGCGCATGCCCGAGCGAGTTGACGGCGATGCCCGCGAGGAAGTCGAGGTACTCGCGGCCCTCGACGTCCCACACCCGGGCCCCCTCGCCGCGGGCGAGCACGGCGAGCGGGCGCGGGATGGACTTCATGCCGACGGCGGCGAGCCGCTCGGTGTAGTCCTGGGTCAGGGTCTTCGTCTGCGCGGTCACGCCGACACCACCTCCGTGCCGATTCCGGCATCCGTGAAGATCTCGAGCAGGATCGAGTGCGGCCGTCTGCCGTCGATGATGGCCGCCTTCGGCACCCCGCCGCTGACCGCCTCGAGACACGCGGTCATCTTGGGGATCATGCCGCTCTCGAGGTGCGGCAGCATCGCGATGAGCTCGGCCGTGTCGATCTTCGAGACGAGCGAATCGCGATTCGGCCAGTCGCGGTACAGGCCCTCGACATCGGTCAGCACCACGAGCTTGGCCGCGCCCAGCGCGACGGCGAGCGCCGCCGCGGCCGAGTCTGCGTTGACGTTGAGCGACTGGCCGGGCACGTCGATGTCGGGTGCGATCGAGGAGACCACCGGGATGCGGCCGGCGTCGACCTCGGCGAGCACCGCCGTCGGATCCACCTCGACCACGTCGCCGACGAGACCGATGTCGACCGGTTCGCCGTCGACGACCGCACCCCGCCGCGCGCCGCGGAACAGACCCGCATCCTCCCCCGAGATCGCGGAGGCGAGCGGGCCGTGCTCGTTGATGAGGCTCACCAGCTCGCGACTGACCTGGCCGGTCAGGACCATGCGCACGACATCCATGATCTCGGGCGTCGTGACCCGGTAGCCACCGACGAATCGACTCGCGATGCCCAGCCGCTCGAGCATGGCCGTGATCTGCGGGCCGCCGCCGTGCACCACGACGGGTTTGAGGCCGACGCGTCGCAGGTAGACCATGTCCTCGGCGAACGCCCGCTGCAGCGCCTCGTCGACCATCGCATTGCCGCCGAACTTGACCACGACGATCCGGCCGGCGAACTCCTGCAACCAGGGCAGGCTCTCGATCAGCGTGCTGGCCTTGCTCTCCGCATCCTTCAGACGCGGGTCGCTGACCAGGGGCTCCTGCCCGCTCATGACGCGTACGCCGAGTTCTCGTGCACGTAGTCGTGGGTGAGATCGTTCGTGAGCACCGTGGCGGTCGCGTCGCCGGCCTTCAGGTCGATCAGCACGTGCACGGCGCGCGGAGCCAGATCGACCTCGTCGCGGGGGCGGTCCGGGGCGCCGTTCGAGCAGACCCGCACCCCGTTCATCGTCACGTCGACCGCGTAGGGGTCGAAGGGCGCGCGCGTCGTGCCGATCGCGGCCAGCACCCGGCCCCAGTTGGGGTCGTTGCCGAACACGGCCGCCTTGAACAGGTTGTTGCGCGCGACCGAGCGGGCGACCTCGACCGCGTCGTCCTCGGTCGCGGCGTTCACCACCTCGATCGCGATGTCGTGGCTCGCGCCCTCGGCGTCGGACTGAAGCTGCCGGGCCAGGTCGAGGCACAGCTCGGTGAGCGCCGCGGTGAAGGCGTCGATGCCGGGCGCGATACCGGATGCCCCGCTCGCCAGCAGCGACACCTGGTCGTTGGTCGACATGCAGCCGTCGCTGTCGAGCCGGTCGAAGCTCACGCGGGTCGCGGCGCGCAGCGCGGAATCGAGCGCGGGCGAATCGAGCACGGCATCCGTCGTGATCACGACGAGCATCGTGGCGAGCCCGGGGGCGAGCATTCCCGCGCCCTTGGCCATGCCGCCGACGCTCCAGCCGTCGCCCGTCACGACCGCCGTCTTGGGGCGGCTGTCGGTCGTGATGATGGCGGCAGCGGCATCCGGCCCACCCTCGGTCGACAGCGAGTCGGCCGCGGTGGCGACCCCCGCGACGAGCTTGTCGAGCGGCAGCTGCTCGCCGATGAGCCCCGTCGAACAGACCAGCACGTCGCCGGCCGACACGTCGAGCGCCCGCGCGACCGCCTCCGCCGTCGCATGCGTGGTCTGGAAGCCCTGCGCACCGGTGAAGCAGTTCGCGCCGCCCGAGTTGAGCACGATCGCGCTGACCGCGCCGTCGGCGATGACCTGCTTCGACCAGATGATCGGATTGGCCTGGGAGCGGTTGCTCGTGAACACCACCGCTGCGCTGTCGAGCGGGCCACGGTTGACGACGAGCGCGAGATCGGGATTGCCCGAGGCCTTGAGCCCGGCGCGCACGCCCGCGGCCTCGAATCCGGCGGATGCTGTGACGCTCACGGGGCGACTCCGTTCAGGGGCAGGCCGGTCGTCTCGGCGAAGCCGAGAGCGAGGTTGGCCGACTGGATGGCGGCACCCGCGGTGCCCTTGACGAGGTTGTCGAGCGCGCTGACCACGACGACGCGGCCGGCCCGCTCGTCGACGGTGACGCCGATGAGCGCCGTGTTCGCACCGATCGTGTCGCCGGACTTCGGGAACTGACCGTCCGGCAGCAACTGCACGAAGGGCTCCCCCGAATACGCCGACTCCCACGCCTCGCGGACGTCATGGCGACTCACCCCGGGGGCGAGCTTCGCCGTCGAGGTGGCCAGGATGCCCCGCGACATCGGCACGAGCACCGGCGTGAACGAGATGCTCACGCCCCGTCCGCCGGCCGCCGTGAGGTTCTGCACGATCTCGGGATTGTGCCGGTGCACCCCGCCCACCTGGTAGGCGGATGCCGACCCGGCGATCTCGCTCGCCAGCAGCTCGGCCTTGAGGCTCTTGCCCGCCCCCGAGGTGCCGACCGCGAGCACCGAGACGAGGTCGTGGCTCTCGACGACGCCCGCCGCGATGCCGGGGGCGAGACCGAGCGTGATCGCGGTGACGTTGCAGCCGGGCACCGCGATCCTGCTGGCCTCGACGAGGTTGTCGCGCTGGCGGGCCGCGCCGTTCGCGAGAAGCAGTTCGGGAAGCCCGTAGGTCCAGGCTCCGAAGTACTCGCCGCCGTAGAACTCGTCCCAGGCGGTCGGGTCGCTGAGGCGGTGATCGGCGCCGCAGTCGACGACGAGCACGTCATCCGGAAGCTGCGCGGTCACCTCCCCCGACTTGCCGTGCGGAAGCGCCAGGAACACGACATCGGCGCCCGAGAGCACCTCGGGGGTGGTCTCCTGCAGCGTGAGGTGCGCGAGCGAGCGCAGATGGGGCTGCGTGGCGACGAGCGGTTGGCCCGCGTTCTGGAACGCGGTGACGGTGGTGATCTCGAGATCCGGATGCGCGGCGAGCAGCCTGAGCAGCTCGCCTCCGGCGTATCCGCTCGCGCCGGCAACGGCTACGGACAGCGACATGGTTCAACCTTAGGGTTCGGCGGGACGGAGTCGGAGCGGCGACGTCACGCGAAACGGCTGAACGAGATCAGCGGCGCGGCGTCGCCCCGAGTCGGCGCGCACGACGGACTCGACGGAGCGCTGCGCTCCGGAGCTCGATCGTCGTCATGGCCACGCGTCGACCCTACTGCCGCGTCGCCCCCGAGCGCCAATCCGCGGGCACCAATCCGCGGGCACCAATCCACGGGCACCGGTCCACGGGTCAGTCGCGGACGGTCGCGCCGAAGAGCTCGCCCGCACGGGCGGCGCCGGCGAGCTTCGCCGCGCTCGCCTCGGCCGCGGTGAGCGTGCGATCCGGGGCGCGGAACCGCAGCGCGAAGGTGAGCGACTTGCGGCCCTCCGGGAGTCCGCTGCCGCGGTAGTCGTCGACGAGACGGGCGTCTTCGAGCAGCTCGCCCGCGCCCACGACGACGGCGGCCAGCACCTCGCCCGCGGGAGTCTCGAGCGGGACGACGAGTGAGAGGTCCTGGGTAGCCGCAGGCAGGGTGCCGATCGGGCTCGCGTTGATCTGGGTCGCGCCCAGCTCGATCAGCGCGTCGAGATCGAGCTCGACGAGCGCGACGACCCGCGGCAGATCGAACTCGCGGGCCAGCGAGGGCAGCAGCTCGCCGGCGACGCCGACGACGCGATCGCCGACCGTCAGGGAGGCGGTGCGTCCGGGGTGCAGAGCCGGATGCGATCCGGTCGTCACCCGGATGTCGACGGCGAGGGCAAGCGCGAGTTGGCGCACGGTATCCAGCGCGTCGGTCAATCCGGCGGTGACGACGGCCGAGCCCGGCTGCTTCGGAAGGGCGTCGCCCAGGAACAACGCGCCGACGTGCCAGTGCTGCGGGGGGATGCTCGCCTGCAGCTTCTCGATCGTCGCAGCGTCCGGCTGGGAGGCTCCGACCGGGATGAAGTCCGTGCCGTAGACGGCGCCGGGCTCGGGCAGGAACACCATGCCGAGTTCGAAAAGGGCGAGGTCGGTGAGCCCGCGCGAGAGGTTGCGGCGCGCGATCTCGATCAGTCCGGGAAGGAGGGTGCGACGCAGCAGCGGCGTGTGCGGGTCGAGCGGATTCGCGAGCCGCTCGGCGGTCGCGCCGGGCTCGAAGAGCTCGCTCGTCGCCTCCGAGAGGAAGGGGTAGGCGAGCACTTCGGTGGCCCCGGCCGCGGCCAGAGTCGCGGCGGCCCGGCGCCGGGCCGACTGCGCGCGGGTGAGTCCGCGCCCGGGCGGGGCGATCGGCAGCACCGAGGGGATGCGGTCGTAGCCGACGATGCGGGCGACCTCCTCGACGAGCGAGACATCGTCGATCAGATCGGGACGCCAGCTCGGCGGGGTCACCAGCCAGCGACCGGCGTCGGCTGCGGAGTCGGCTGCCCCGTCGGCGATCGTGGCACCGATCAGCCCGAGCGAGCCGCGCACCTCGGCTTCGGTGTAGTCCACCCCCATGACCGCCGCGGCCTTGCCCGCCGCGATCGAGATCGGGGCGGGAGCCGGGAACTCGTTGAACACCGACCCCAGCGGATCGGCCGTGCCGCCCGCCAGCCCGACGAGCAGGTCGACGACGCGCTGCGCCGCCGCCCGCGCCAGCTGCGGATCCACGCCGCGCTCGAACCGTCGCGACGCCTCGCTCGGCAGCTTGTGACGGCGCGCCGTGCGCGCGATCGACACCGGGTCGAAGTTGGCGGCCTCGACGAGCACATCGGTCGTGGCATCCGAGATCTCGGTCGTGGCCCCGCCCATGACGCCGGCGAGACCGATCGGGCCGGAGCCGTCGGTGATCAGCAGGTCTTCGGTCGAGAGGGTGCGCACGACGCCGTCGAGTGTCTCGAGCTTCTCGCCCGGGGTCGCGCGCCGGACCACGAGGCCGCCCTGGAGCTTGCCGAGGTCGTAGCCGTGGGTCGGTTGACCGAGCTCGAACATGACGTAGTTGGTGATGTCGACCGGCAAGGAGATGGATCGCACCCCCGCCAGTTTGAGACGCGCCACCATCCACGGCGGCGTGGGCCGGGTCGGGTCGATTCCGCGCACCACGCGGGTCGCGAAGGCCCGCGAGCCGGGCACGCCGCGGATCGGCGCGCGATCGTCGATCGTCACGTCGAAACCCGAGCCGTCGACGATGTCGACGGCGAGCGCGGGGTCGCGGAACGCCGCTCCGGTCGAGTGCGAATACTCGCGCGCCACCCCGCGGATCGAGAATGCGTAGCCGCGATCGGGCGTCACGTTGATTTCGACGGCCGCGTCATCCAGTCCCAGCAGCTGGATCGCGTCGGCGCCGACCGGGGCGTCGTCGAGCCCCAGCGCGGCGAGTCGCAGGATTCCGTCATGCTCGTCGCCGAGGCCCAGCTCCCGCGCGGAGGCGATCATGCCGTCGGAGGTGTGCCCGTAGGTCTTGCGCGCGGCGATCGGGAATGGACCCGGCAGCACGGCGCCCGGAAGCGTCACGACGACCTTGTCGCCGGCGGCGAAGTTGTGGGCGCCGCAGACGATGCCGCGCGGCTCGGCCTCGCCGACATCCACCTGGCACCAGTTGATCGTCTTGCCGTTGCTCTGCGGCTCGGGCTGCACCGAGAGCACCCGACCGACGACGACGGGACCCGTCACCTCGAAGAGGTGAACGTCCTCCTCCTCGAAGCCGACCTTCACCAGCGCCTCGTGCACGCTCTCGAGCGACACGTCGTCGGGCAGGTCGACCCACTCACCCAGCCAGCTCAGCGGGACGCGCATCAGACCACCATCCCGAACTGTCGCGAGAAGCGGACGTCGCCCTCGACCATGTCGCGCATGTCGTTGAGCTCGTTGCGGAACTGCAGCGTGCGCTCGACCCCCATGCCGAAGGCGAAGCCCTGGTACTCGTCGGGGTCGATGCCCGCCGAACGCAGCACGTTGGGGTTGACCATGCCGCAGCCGCCCCACTCCACCCAGCGCGCGCCGCCCTTGGCGTTCGGCTGCCAGACGTCCATCTCGGCGCTCGGCTCGGTGAAGGGGAAGAAGTTCGGGCGCAAGCGGATCTGCGCGCCCTCGCCGAACAGCGAACGCGCCATGTGCTCGAGGGTTCCGCGCAGGTTCGCCATCGTGATGCCGCGGTCGACGGCGATGCCCTCGATCTGGTGGAAGACCGGGGTGTGCGTGGCATCCAGTTCGTCGGTGCGGTACACCTGCCCGAGGGCGGCGACGTAGACCGGCAACGGGCGCGACAGCAGCGAGCGGATCTGCACGGGGCTGGTGTGCGTGCGCAGCACGAGGTGCCGGTCGACCGGCTCGACGAAGAAGGTGTCCTGCATGGCGCGGGCGGGGTGATCCTCGTCGAAGTTGAGCGCGTCGAAGTTGAACCACTCGTGCTCGAGCTCGGGCCCCTCGCCGATCTCCCAGCCCATCGAGGTGAACAGGTCGCCCATCTGCTCCATCAGCAGACTGAGCGGATGCCGCGCCCCCGGCCGCCAGCGCGTCGGCACGGCGGTCACGTCGATGGCTTCGGTCGCGAGCTGCGCCGCCTCCTCGGCGGCGAGGATCACCGACTCCTGCGCCGCGAACGCCTCGTTCACGCGCGCGCGGGCGCCGCCCACCAGCTTGCCGGCGGCCGCCTTCTGGTCTCCCGGCAGATCCCGGATGCCGGCGTTGAAGTCGGCCAGCGGCGAGCCCTCGGCGGAATGCGCGGCACGCGCGGCCTTCAGCGCGGCGGAATCGCCCGCCGCTGCGATCGCGGCGAGGGCCGCCGCGACGGCCGCCTCGACCGCGGATTCGGTGATCTGGGGAGCGTCGGACACGAATCACAAGCTTACCGGCGGGCCCGGGCGCGGCAGGACGCGGGCTCGGCCGCGACCGGGCGTCGTGCGCGGATCAGGAGCGGCGGGCCGACGCGCCGGCAGCTGGTCCTGATCAGCGGACGAGAGCGGCGTGTCATCCTGCTTCGGGTCGGGCCTACCGGGCGGGTCGGGCAGGGTCGGGCAGGGTCGGGCAGGGGCGGGAGGGGGCAAGCAGGCGGGTACCGGGGCGGGCTAGGCGCGCTGGGCGAAGGCGCTCTCGTAGAGGCACACCGAGGCGGCGGTGGCGAGGTTCATCGACTCGGCGTGACCGTAGATCGGCACCCGGACGACGTGGTCGGCCAGCGCGAGCGACTCGTCGGTCAGACCGTGGGCCTCGTTGCCGAACAGCCAGGCAGTAGGGGCGGCAAGCCGATCCCGGACCGTCGGCAGGTCGTCGCCCGCGATGTCGGCCGCGAGCACCTGCAGACCGGCGCCCTTGACGGCGGCGATCGCGTCATCCAGGGTTCCGCCCTGCGCGACCGCCACGTGAAACAGCGAGCCGGTCGTCGAGCGCACGACCTTGGGGTTGTAGGCGTCGACGCTGCGTCCGGTGAGGATCACGCCGTCAGCGCCCGCGGCATCCGCTGCTCGGATGATCGTGCCGGCGTTGCCCGGGTCACGCACCTCGTCGAGGATCGCCACCAGCTTCGCGCCGCGCGCCAGCAGCTCGTCGACCGAGACCGGGAACTCGCGGCACACCGCGACGACCCCCTGGGGCGTGACCGTGTCGGCCATCGTCTCGAGCACGTGCTCGGTGACCGTCTCGGCTTCGACACCGGATGCCGCGGCCACCCGGGCGAGCTCGCCGTAGCGGTCGAGTGCGGCCCGCGTCATGAACAGGTCGACCAGCAGGGCGGCGCTGAACGCCAGCGCCTCGGACACCGCCTGCGGCCCCTCGACCAGGAACAGACCCGTCTCGGCGCGCGCGCTGCGCTTGGCGAGCTTCGCCACGGCGCGCACGCGCGGAGAACGAGGGTTGTCGATCACCCTCAAAGGGTAGGGCGCACGAGTGAACGTTCCGTGCTGAAACGGCGACGGCGCGGATGCCGAGCGTTCGTCGGCATCCGCGCCGGGCGCGGTCTTGTTGCTGCTTACGCGGCGGAGCTCTTCGCGTTGACGTCCTCGGGCAGGGCGGCCTTGGCCGCGGCCACCAGGCCGGCGAAGGTCGCCGGCTCGTTGACGGCGAGGTCGGCGAGGATGCGACGGTCCACCTCGATCCCGGCGATGCCGAGACCCTGGATGAGGCGGTTGTACGTCATGCCGTTCGCGCGGGCGGCGGCGTTGATGCGCTGGATCCACAGGCGACGGAACTCGCCCTTCTTGGCGCGACGGTCGCGGTAGGCGTAGACGAGCGAGTGAGTGACCTGCTCCTTGGCCTTGCGGTACAGGCGCGACCGCTGTCCGCGGTAGCCCTCGGCGCGCTCGAGTGTGGTGCGGCGCTTCTTGGCGGCGTTGACCGCTCTCTTGACACGTGCCATTTCAGTTCGTCCTTGTTCTCGAAGTGTGCGGGGTTACTTGCCGAGGAGGCGCTTGATGACCTTGGCGTCGGAAGGCGCCAGCACGACCTCGCCGTTGAGACGGCGGGTCAGCTTGGAGGACTTCTTCTCCAGGTTGTGGCGCATGCCCGCGCCCTGCTTCATGACCTTGCCGGAACCGGTGATCTTGAAGCGCTTCTTGGCACCGGAGTGCGTCTTCTGCTTAGGCATGTTCTTCCTCTGTCTTTGTCGTGGTCGCCGTTGCCGGCTTGGTAGCCGTTGCGGGCTTGGGTGCGGTCACGGGCTTCGCGGCGGGTGCCGGCGTGGTCGCCGTGGCGGGCTTGGTGGTTGCTGCGGGCGCGGGCTCGGATGCCGACTCGGTGGGCGCCGGAGCGTTGCGCACGCGGTTCTGCGCGCGCTTCGCGTTGGCCTCGGCCTTGGCATCCGCCTTGTTCTTGTGCGGGCCGATGACCATGACCATGTTGCGACCGTCGATGGTCGGGGTGGACTCGACGCTGCCGAACTCGGAGACGTCCTCGGCGAACTTCTGCAGCAGACGCACACCCTGCTCGGGACGGGACTGCTCACGGCCGCGGAACAGGATCATGGCCTTGACCTTGTCGCCGGCCTGCAGGAAGCCCTCGGCGCGCTTGCGCTTCGTCTCATAGTCGTGCTTGTCGATCTTGAGGCGGAACCGGACCTCCTTGAGGATGGTGTTCGCCTGATTGCGTCGAGCCTCTTTGACCTTCTGGGCCTGCTCGTACTTGAACTTTCCGTAGTCCATGATCTTGACGACGGGCGGCTTGGAGTCGGGAGAGACCTCGACCAGGTCCAAGTCGGCTTCCTGCGCGAGGCGCAGGGCGTCTTCGATGCGGACAACGCCGACCTGTTCCCCGTTGGGTCCAACGAGGCGGACCTCGGGAACACGGATCCGGTCGTTCGTTCTGGGATCGCTGATGCGAAATTCCTTTCGTCATGGGATGTACTGCCCCGTTTCCAGGGCTTCCAGGCACGAAAGTCAAGAGAATCCACGGCGAGAAAACTCGCCGCCTGCACCCTGGCTACCGCACTTCGGCTCTCGAGAGAGCGTCCGTGCGGCGGAGTGCAACTGACCCGACTAACCTGAAGAAGCGGTCGACGGGTGGGATTTCTCCACTTTCGTTCGGCATTGCTGCCATTCCGGGGATCTGGCCCCGGAGCCCGAACAAGACTAGCAGAGGAACGCGCGTGGCCGAAGAGTCCGTCATTCAGGAGACCGCAGCCGAGGCTGCCGTCGAGGCCGATCAGGCCGGAGCCGAAGCGCGGGACATCGCGGAGGTTCCCGCCGTCGAGATCATCAACACGGTCGCGGTGCACCTGCTGAGCGCGGCGGCCGTCAAGGTCGGCCTCGCCGACGATCCCGCCACTCAGCTCGATCTCGACGAGGCCCGCAAGCTCATCGATGCCCTGGCCGGTCTCGTCACGGCGGCCGCGCCGAACGTCGGCGACCACCACGCCCGCGCCCTGCGCGACGGATTGCGTACGGTACAGCTCGCCTTCCGCGAGGCCTCGCCGATCCCCGACCCGATCGGCAAGGGTCCCGGCGAGAAGTGGACGGGCGCCGTCAACTGAGTTCGGCGCTCGTCATCGAGCCGAACTGAGCCGGCCGGCCCCCGGTCAGGCGTCGTCCGGCACCCGATCGAGCCGCACCGCGATCGAGTCGACCCGGGTCGTGATCACCGGATCCACCGCCCACGCGGCCTGCAGCCGGGCGAGCATGGCATCCAGCTCGTCCCGTTCGAGACCCGAGCGCACGGACAGCTGGACGATCAGCTCGGGGCCGGCCAGGCGTGCATCCGGATCTCCCGGTGCCAGCTGGATCGCCCGCAGCGGCTCCTCCCCCACCCCCGCGGCGAGGAAGGCGTCGAGCACACTCTCGTCGGCGAAGCACGGAGTCCAGCTCGCGCCGGTCGCGATCGCCTCGAACGCGGGCTCGCGGACCACGAACTCGGTCGACGATGCGGGGTCGAGCACGATGAGCGGCGTCCCCTCGGATGCCGCGGCCAGGGCCACGCGCGCCGCCTCGATCGGGATCGGTCGGGCCATCGCATCCCACACCGAGAGCGCCGCGACCGAGGTGAAGGCGGGCAGCACCGGCCGCCCATCGGGGCCGGCGACCGTCACGATCGACAGCTCCTGCGTCTTGTCGACGAGCTGACCGTGCGCGCCGATGCCCTCGTCGCCGCGCACCGCGACGAGCGGGATCAGCAGCCGCTCCCCGTGCAGCGCCGCCACCACCTCGGCCACGCTCACCTCGTGAGCGCGGAATCGCCTGAGCGCCTCGAGCAGTCGCGGCGGCGCGGACCCGTCGTCGTCCGCGCCCGGATTCTCGTGGAACGACCGCCCCTCGAAGGGGACGCCCGCCGAATCAGCGGCCGGCGACATCCAGAGCTTCGATGAGCGTGAAGGCGCCCGCGTAGAGCGCCTTGCCGACGATGGCACCCTCGAGTCCGAGCGGCACGAGCGCACGCAGGGCCGCGATGTCGTCGAGGCTCGAGATGCCTCCCGAGGCGACCACCGGGCGCGCCGTACGGCTCATCACCTCGCGCAGCAGCTCCAGGTTCGGGCCCTTGAGAGTGCCGTCCTTGGTGACGTCGGTCACGACGTAGCGCGCGCAGCCCGCGTCCTCGAGGCGCGCGAGCACCTCCCAGAGGTCGCCGCCCTCCTTGGTCCAGCCGCGTGCGGCGAGCGTCGTGCCGCGCACGTCGAGTCCGACCGCGATCGCGTCGCCATGCGAGGCGATCACCTTGGCCGCCCACTCCGGATTCTCGAGGGCTGCCGTGCCCAGGTTGATGCGCGCCGCGCCGGTGGCGAGGGCCGCCTCGAGGCTCGCGTCGTCGCGGATGCCGCCCGACAGCTCGATCCGGACGGTCGCCGGAGTCGCGTCGATGACGCCCTTGATCACGGCACGGTTGTCGCCGCGACCGAAGGCGGCGTCGAGGTCGACGAGGTGGATCCACTCGGCGCCCTGCTCGATCCAGGCGGCGGCCGCGTCGATCGGCTCGCCGTAGCTCGTCTCGCTGCCCGCCTCGCCTTGGGTGAGGCGCACGGCCTGGCCGTCGGCGACATCCACGGCGGGAAGGAGGGTCAGGGCGGTGGTGCGGGTGTCGGTCATGGTCTCTCGCAGGTCGATGGATGCGAACGCGCGGCGCGCAACGGGCCAGGGGTCAGCGGGTCGGGGTCACAGGGTCGTGAGCCAGTTGCCGAGCAGGCGGATGCCCGGCTCGCCCGACTTCTCGGGGTGGAACTGGGTGGCCGACAGGGGCCCGTTCTCGGCCGCCGCCACGAAGCGGTCGCCGTGGCGGGCCCAGGTGACCTTCGGGTGGGCGAAGGCCCCGATCGGATCCAGCGTCCAGCTGCGCGCCGCGTAGGAGTGCACGAAGTAGAAGCGCTCGTCGGCGATCCCCTCGAACAGCACCGAGTCGTCGGGAGCCTCCACCGTGTTCCAGCCCATGTGCGGAAGCACCGGAGCGTCGAGTTCGTCCACAAGCCCCGGCCACTCGCCGAGGCCCTCGGTGTCGGTGCCACGTTCGATTCCGCGCTCGAACAGCACCTGCATACCGACGCAGATTCCCAGCACGGGGCGGCCGCCCGCCAACCGCCGCTCGATCAGCTCACCGCCGCGAACCGCCGCGAGCCCGGCCATCACCGCCGCGAAGGCGCCGACTCCGGGCACGACGAGACCGTCAGCCGCGCCGACCTTGGCACGATCCGCCGTGACCTCGACCCGGGCTCCCGCCGCCTCGAGCGCCTTGGCTGCCGAGTGCACGTTGCCCGAGCCGTAGTCGAGCACGACCACGGTGGGATCGACCGCACTCATCTCAGAGCGCGCCCTTCGTCGACGGAACGCCGTCGACCCGCGAGTCGAGCGCCACGGCCTGACGGAACGCGCGGGCGAGCGCCTTGAACTGCGCCTCGGCGATGTGATGCGGATCGCGACCGGCGAGCAAGGTCAGGTGCACGGTCAGGCCGGAGTGGAATGTGATCGCCTCGAGCACGTGGCGCACCATCGATCCCGTGAAGTGGCCGCCGATGAGGTGGTATTCGAAGCCCGCGGGCTCGCCGGAGTGCACCAGGTACGGCCGTCCCGAGATGTCGACGACCGCCTGCGCGAGGGCCTCGTCGAGCGGGACGAGCGCGTCGCCGAATCGCGCGATGCCCGCCTTGTCGCCCAGCGCCTGCTTGATGGCCGTGCCCAGCACGATGCCGGTGTCTTCGACGGTGTGGTGCACGTCGATCTCGGTATCACCCTGGGCCCGGACGGTCAGGTCGACCAGCGAGTGCTTGGCGAAGGCGGTGAGGAGGTGGTCGAAGAACGGGACGGTCGTGTGGATCTCGGACCTGCCCACGCCGTCGAGGTCGATCGCGAGGTCGATGCTCGACTCGCTCGTCTCGCGCGTCAGCGCCGCAGTCCTAGGTGCCATGTGCCAAGACTACCGGCAGCTTCAGTGCGCGCCGCCGGGTCCCAACTCGGCCAGCGCCTCGAGGAAGTAGCTCGTCTCGGCCGCGGTTCCCGCGGTCACGCGCAGCGCCCCGGGCAGGCCGACATCGCGGATCAGGATGTCGCGCTCCAGCAGGGCGAGGAAGGTCGCGTGCGGGTCGTCGACCCCGTCGAACAGCACGAAGTTCGCCCAGCTGTCGAAGGCGCGGAAGCCGAGCTTCGGCAGCTCGGCCAGCAAACGGTCGCGCTGGCCGGCGATGTCGTCGACCATGGCCAGCATCTCGGGCGCGTGCTGCAGCGCCGCGACCGATGCCGCCTGGGTGAATGCGGACAGGTGATACGGCAGCCGCACCAGGCGCAGGGCATCGGTGACGGCGGGATCCGCTGCCAGATACCCGAGCCGGGCCCCCGCGAACGCGAACGCCTTGCTCATGGTGCGGGAGACGAGCAGGCGTTCGCGACCGGGCAGCAGGGTCAGCGCGCTGGGTGCACCCGCCGGCATGAACTCGGCGTAGGCCTCATCGACGAAGACGATGCCGTCGCTCGCCTCGTACGCGGCCTCGATCGTCTCGAGCGCCACCGGCGTACCGGTCGGGTTGTTGGGTGCGCAGAAGAAGACGAGGTCGGGGCGCTGCGCCTCGATCGCGGCGACGGCGGTCTCGGGCGAGATCGCGTAGTCGGCATCGCGCTCGGCCATCAGCCATCGGGTGCCCGTGCCTGCGGCGATGATCGGATGCATCGAGTAGCTGGGCGGGAACCCCAGCACGCTGCGCCCCGGCCCTCCGAAGGCCTGCAGCGTCTGCTGGATGATCTCGTTCGACCCGTTCGCCGCCCAGATCTGCTCGGGCGTCATCTCGTGTCCCAGGTAGCGGGCGAGCTCCTCGCGGAGCTCGGTGAACTCGCGATCCGGATAGCGGTTCACGGTCAGCACCGCGCGGGCGAGCGACTCCACGATGTGCCGCGCGACCCCCTCGGGGATCGGGTGCGTGTTCTCGTTCACGTTCAGGGCGTAGCGCACCGGTTGCTGCGGCGCGCCGTACGGGTGCTGCCCTCGCAGGTCGTCGCGGATCGGAAGGTCGGAGAGCGAGGCCACCGCCCGATCCTACCGAGCATCCGCACTGCTCCAGGTGGACGCCGAGGGGGGTCGGCGGCCACCTGGAGCGACGGGCATTCGAGCCAAGACTGCGCCTTGGCCGGTAGTCGTTAGCTGTTGTACTTCGAGGGGATGGCGAGGCGTTGCCCCGGCTGCACCTCGGCGGTCGACAGGTTGTTGAGATCGACGATCTCGGCGACCACATCGCGCGGATCGGCGTGCGGCGCGATCGACACGGCGAGCTGCCACAGCGACTCGCCGGGCTCGACGCTCACGTACTGGAAGGTCGCCGAGCCGCTCTGCGTGCCCGCGGCCGCGCCGAACGCGCCCACCCCGAATGCCGCCGCTGTCACCGCGAGAAGGAGAGCGATCATGATCGCCACTACGACGCGCCCGCGCCGGGTGATGCGCAGACGCGGGACGGTGTAGCCGCTGTGGTAACTCATGGCGCTCATGTCGACTCCTCCACGTGGTGCACGGTGCCGTGCGGGCGAAACTTGGACAGGTTGCGCATCCGGGCCTCGGCCGGAGGCTCAGATGCGAACCTGTGTTCCGAACATACCTTCGATCGAACATATGTTCAAGCCCGTCGTCGGTCATTCGCCGACAATGTCACGACACACTCGAACAGATGTTTGCCGCATCCAGCCGAAGCGGATACAGTTTCGATCGTCGGGGACGATTCGACCACCGACCACCGACATCCGCCGCACGCCGACTCGACGGGCGCGAACCGAGGGAGCAGACGATGAGCGACGAGACCGCCGGGCGACCGGCTTCACCGGAGCGCGCGACCACCCGCAGGCGCACCAGCCTGAGCGACAAGCAGTTGGCGATCCTCGAGGTCATCCAGCGCTCGGTCTCGTCGCGGGGCTACCCGCCGAGCATGCGCGAGATCGGCGACGCCGTCGGTCTCGCGTCGCTCTCGAGCGTGACCCATCAACTCAACCAGCTCGAGCTCAGCGGCTACCTGCGCCGTGACCCCAACCGCCCCCGGGCGCTCGAAGTGCTGATCGAACTCGAGACGCCGGACGCCGACAACGCCGGTCCCTCGGTGGCGGATGCCGCGATGGTGCCTCTGGTGGGCCGCATCGCCGCGGGCATCCCGATCACGGCCGAGCAGCAGATCGACGAGGTGTTCCCGCTCCCCCGCCAGCTCGTCGGCAAGGGCGACCTCTTCATGCTCAAGGTGATCGGCGAGTCGATGATCGACGCGGCGATCTGCGATGGCGACTGGGTGGTCGTGCGCCAGCAGAAGACGGCCGAGAACGGCGAGATCGTCGCCGCCATGCTCGACGGCGAGGCGACCGTCAAGGTGCTGCGTCAGCGCGACGGCCACACCTGGCTGCTGCCCCGCAACTCGGCCTTCGAACCGATCATGGGCGACGACGCCGAGGTGCTCGGAAGAGTCGTCGCGGTGCTGCGCTCGGTCTGAGCTAGACGGCCGAGAGCGCCTCGAGCCGACGCGACGACTGCTCGTCGAGCCAGCGCTCCACGACCGCCATGAACCGCACGTGCTCGTCGCGGAACACGGTGTGGCCGGCGCCGGACACCGTCTCGACCGTCATGCCGAGGTGACGCAGCCGGGTCGCCACGGCATCCGACACCAGCAGGCTCTTCTCGGCGAGCACGACGAGGCTCGGCATCACCACGCGCACCGGCGGTACGAGTAGACGGGTGTCGGCCATGCCGAGGACGGTGCGCTTGTCCCAGTCGGCGAGGGTCGCCAGCTCGATGTCGACGTCGGCGGCCTCCCACTTGGGATTCCATCGCACCAGAGCGGACCGGCGCGGGCGCGGGGCGAGGGCGAACACGAGCTTCATCGCGAGGCCCCGGATGCCGCGCGGGAACGCGAAGGCCGGGTCGACGTAGATCGCCGCCCGGGGCGCGAGACGGTCGGCCACGAGACTGGCCACGAGGCCGCCGAGCGAGTGCCCCATCACGACGTCCGGGCGCGTGGTCAGCAGCGGCGACACCGTCTCGACGACATCGTCCGCCCATTTCGACGGCGAATACCGCGGGGCGCGCGGACTGCCGCCGTGGCCGGCGAGGTCGACGGCGATCACCCGGAATCCCTTGGCGACCAGCTCGTCGGTCACCCGGTGCCACGCGCGGTGGTCGGACATGATCCCGTGGATGAGCAGCGCGGTTCGCGGACCGGTTCCCGTCTCGTGCACCGCAAGCTTCATGCCCCCAGGGTAGGTCGCTCCGCTGTGCGCTTGCCCTGTCCCAGCCCGGTGCCCGCCGTGAGGCCGCGGGCCCGCGCCGAGAACCAGAAGAGAACGAGCACGCCCACCGCGGCCCCCGCCACCCCGATGGTCAGGCGCGCAACGAGAAAGACCAGGTTCGGGTCGAACGGGGCGTCTCCGCCCATGATCCCGTGGACCCAGGTGACAAGTCCGGCGGCGAGTCCAGCCACGACGACCGCTGACTGGGCCAGGACGCGAACGGCGGAGCGCAGGCGGGTCGGGCGAGCGGGATCCGGTGAGGCGCGACGCAGCATGACGATCGCCCACACGCCGACCACACCAAGTCCGCCGACCGAGCTGACGTGCTGCAACCATTTCGCCACGGGCAGCGGGCCGACGCGAACGCGCAAAACGTTCACGTGGTCGACGAGCCAGCCCGGGTGCGTGAACGAATCCCAGATCAGATGGGTGGCAGCGCCGACCAGCACCGAGAGCAGGAGAACCGCGACGGTCAGAGGCCAGCCCCATCCCGGTGGACGCCATGCCGTTCGCTGCTGGAACGGGATTCGACGGCCGATGCTTCGTGGCAGGAGGTCGATGATCGGCTCCCGCAGCAGGAACCACCACAGCAGCGCACCGATGACCCCGAGAACCAGGTCGACCGACACCAGACCAAGCAGGCTGTGTGACAACGCCCGTGGCACGAACAACGGAACGTAGTAGGGGATGTCGGGCGCCGTCGTGCCAACGACAAGCGCGGCGGGCAGCAACGGAGTCCGCAGCAGCGGTATGGCGGCTGCCACATGGCTCGGGGTGAACGGCATTCCTCGACGTTACCGACCGCACGGCGGCCCCGCGCCGAGAGGTCGCACCCCGTCGTCACGGCACGTCGCCGGGCAACGGGGTGCGACCGCCTCGGGTCACGGGATGAGGGCTACTGGCTCACCGAGAGCTTGGCGCGCTCGGCGCGGGTGGCCGCGAGCATGTTCTCGAGCGAGGCGACGGTCTCGGCGTAGCCGCGGGTCTTCAGCCCGCAGTCCGGGTTGACCCAGACCTGCCGTTCCGGGATCGACGCGAGGGCGATGTCGAGCAGTTCGGTGACCTCGTCGACGCTCGGAACGCGCGGCGAGTGGATGTCGTAGACGCCCGGTCCGATGCCGCGGCCGAAGTGGCTGCGCTCGAGCTCGGGAACGACCTCCATCTTCGAGCGGGCGGACTCGATCGAGGTGACGTCGGCATCCAGACCGTCGATCGCGTCGAGCACCACGCCGAACTCCGAGTAGCAGAGGTGGGTGTGGATCTGCGTCGCGTCCTTCACCCCCGAGGTCGCGAGCCGGAACGACTTCACCGACCAGTCCAGGTAGGCGGCCTGATCGCGGGTCTTGAGCGGCAGGAGCTCGCGCAGCGCCGGCTCGTCGACCTGGATGATGCCGATGCCCGCGGCCTGCAGGTCGGAGATCTCGTCGCGCAGGGCCAGTGCCACCTGGTTCGCGGTCTCGCCGAGCGGCTGGTCGTCGCGCACGAACGACCAGGCCAGGATCGTGACGGGCCCGGTCAGCATGCCCTTGACGGGCTTGTCGGTCAGGCTCTGGGTGAAGGTCGACCAGCGCACCGTGATCGGGGCGGGCCGTGAGACGTCACCCCAGAGGATCGACGGGCGGGTCGCGCGCGAACCGTACGACTGCACCCAGCCGTTCTGGGTGACGGCGAACCCGTCGAGGTTCTCGGCGAAGTACTGCACCATGTCGTTGCGCTCGGGTTCGCCGTGCACGAGCACGTCGAGTCCGATGCGCTCCTGCAGCTCGACCACGTCACGGATCTCCTGCTCGAGGAAGCCCTCGTAGGCGGCCTGATCGATCTCGCCCTTCGCGAAACGTGCACGAGCGGCGCGGATCTCGCCGGTCTGCGGGAAGGAGCCGATCGTCGTCGTCGTGAGCGCGGGCAGGTGGAGCGCCGCCTCCTGAGCGGCCTCGCGGACGGGATACGGGCTCCGGTGGAAGGCGCTCTCGTCGAGCTTCGCCGCGCGCTCCCGCACGGCTCCGTCGCGCACGCCGGGAGCGTGGCGACGGTCTTCGAGAGCGGCGGATGCGGCATCCAACTCGCTCTGGATCGCGGCGCGGCCGTCGCGCAGACCGCGCGCGAGCACCGCGACCTGGGCCACCTTCTCGTCGGCGAAGGCGAGCCAGCTCTTCAGCTGCGCCGGGAGCCCGGGCTCGTCGGCGACCGTGTGCGGCGTGTGGAACAGGCTCGTCGAGGTGCCGACCGCGACGTTGGGGCTCACCAGACGCAGGGCCTCGAGCTTGTCGAAGGCTGCGGCGAGGTCGCCGCGCCAGATGTTGTGACCGTCGATCACACCGCCCACGAGCACCTTGTCGGTGGCGGGAGCGGTCGGGACCGCGCCCTTCACCAGGTCGAGGGCGATCGCGTCGATCGGCGCGGCCTCCAGCACGGGCAGGGCGTCGTCGAGCGAGCCGTAGGGCGCCGCGACCAGGATGCCGAGCGGGCGTTCCCCGCCGAGGGCCTCGTACGCCGTCTGCGCCGCTGCGAGCACCTCGCCGCGTGCAGCAGGAACCGACTCGCTGACGAGCGCGGGCTCGTCGAGCTGAACCCATTCCGCTCCGGCCGCGGCGAGCTTCTGCAGCAGCTCGGCGTAGACGGGAAGCAGCTCCTCGAGCTTCGACAGCGGGCGGAAGCCCTCCGGCGCCGACTCGGCGGCCTTGCTCAGCAGCAGGAACGTGACGGGGCCGACGATGACCGGACGGGTCGTGAAGCCGTCGGCCCTGGCCTCCTCGACCTCGCGCACGAGGCGCTCGCTCGCGAGGTGGAACGCGGTGTCGGGCCCGATCTCGGGCACCAGGTAGTGGTAGTTGGAGTCGAACCACTTGGTCATCTCGAGCGGGGCGCGGTCGCCCTCCCCCCGCGCCAGCGTGAAGACGTCGGCCAGGTCGAGCGCACCGTCGCCGTCGACGAGGTCGGCGAAGCGGCTCGGCACGGCGCCCACGGTCACGGCCGCGTCGAGCATCTGGTCGTAGTACGAGAACGACTCGGGGATCGACGAGTCGGTCTTGCCGAGCCCGAGAGCGGCCAGGCGGTCGCGCGTGGCGGCGCGCAGACCCGCGGCGGTCGCCTCCAGCTGCTCGGCGGTGGTCTTGCCCGCCCAGAAGGCCTCGACGGCGCGCTTGAGCTCGCGACGGGGACCGATGCGCGGGTAGCCCAGGATCGTGCCGGTCGGGAAGGGGGAGATCGTCATGCGGGGGTCCTTGCTGGATCGAGCAGGCCCACGGCGCCGAGAACGGCGAGCGGGGCCTCGTGGCGGTTGAAGGTGTACAGGTGGAGTCCGGAAGCGCCCCCGTCGAGCAGACGGGCGGCAAGGCGGCTGGCGTGCTCGATCCCGACGGTGGCCGGATCGTCGGCCGCCTCCAGATCGCGCAGAAGCATGGCGGGGAGGGTCTCCCCGCTGAGTTCAACGATACGGTGCAGGCGCGCTGCGCTCAGCACGGGCATGATCCCCGGCAGGATGCGCATGGTCACGCCGGCGGCGCGCGCGCGATCGACGAAGCCGAGGAACTCGTCCGCCTCGAAGAACAACTGCGAGATCGCCAGGTTGGCCCCGGCGGCCTCCTTGGCGAGCAGAGTGTCGAGATCCTGCTCGATCGAGCGTGATCGCGGATGCCCGTTCGGGAACGCCGCGACCGCGATCGTCACCTTCTCGCCGCTGGCCAGCCGCCGCGCGCCGGGGAACCCCGGTATGGGCACCTGGACGAACGGCACGCGCTCGGCCTGGACCCGGTGGATGAGCTGAACCAGCTCTCCCGCGCTGCGCAGGTCGCCGAGGAAGACGTCGCCCTCCTCGACCCCGGCTGGCGGGTCGCCCCGCAGGGCGAGGAAGCTGGTGACCCCGGCATCCAGGAACTCGCGGATCAGCCGGGACGCCTCGGCATAGGACGAGCCGACGCAGGTGAGGTGCGCCATGGGCTTGACATCCGTGTTGCGCAGCAGGTGCCGCAGCACGTCGAGCGAGACCCCGCGCGAGGAGCCGTTGGCGCCGTACGTCACCGAGATGAACTCCGGGCCGGCGGCGACGAGGGGACCGAGCGAGACCTGCAAGGCGGCCGCGGCGGCGTCGTTGCGCGGCGGATAGAGCTCGAAGGAGAAGGTGGGGCCGTCGGCGATCGCGTCAGCCGCCGGGGGCGCGGCATCGAGCGAATCGTCTCCGATCCCGAATGCCGCCACGAGCTCTCCGCCTCAACCGTCCGTGAGCGCCGCGCGAACGCACGGCTGCTTCCTGGAGCGGGTGCCGGGCTCGGCTGTCGCACCGCGCCGCCGATCGCGGCGCTCAGGACAGCGTAGCCGCCCGGCGGTCATATTGCCGACGGCGACGAGGCGACCGGTTCACCGGGCGGGGCCGGTGGACGGGTCAGGCAGATCAGACCTTCGCCGCCCCCAGTGCCGCCTTGAGCTGCTCCGCCACGCGCTCGGTGGCCATCACGGTGAGCCGAGTGCCTCGCTCGTCATAGCTCGTGTCGGTCACGCGTGCCCGGGCGTGAGCGAGCGCGACCAGGTCGCCGCGATCGAACGGAACCAGCATCTCGAGTTCGACATCCGGATGCGGCAGCTCGTCCGCGATGCGGGCCAGCAACTCGTCGATGCCCTCACCACTGCGCGCCGAGACGAACACGGCGTTCGGTTCGAGCCCGCGCAGCAGCAGGCGCTGGTCGTCATCCACGAGGTCGCTCTTGTTGAAGACGACGATCTCCGGCAGATCACGCGCCCCGACCTCGCCGATCACGTCGCGCACCGTGGCCAGCTGGGCGGCCGGATCGGGGTGGGCGCCATCGACGACGTGCACGATGACATCCGAGTTGCCGAGCTCTTCGAGCGTCGAGCGGAACGCCTCGACCAGTTGGTGCGGCAGGTTGCGCACGAACCCCACGGTGTCCGAGAGCGTGTAGACCCGACCGTCGGGGGTGCGGGTGCGTCGCACCGTCGGGTCAAGGGTCGCGAACAGAGCGTTCTCGACGAGCACCCCGGCCCGGGTGAGCCGGTTGAGCAGGCTCGACTTTCCGGCATTGGTGTAGCCGACGATGGCGACGCTGGGCACCTCGAAGCGATCGCGGTTCGCGCGTTTCGCATCGCGGGCCGGCGCGAACCCCTTGATCTGCTTGCGCAGACGGGCCATGCGGGTGTGGATGCGGCGGCGGTCCAGTTCGATCTTCGTCTCACCGGGACCGCGGCTGCCCATGCCGTTGCCCGCGCCCACCTGACCGCCGGCCTGACGCGACATCGACTCGCCCCATCCGCGCAGTCGCGGGAGCAGGTACTCGAGCTGGGCGAGTTCGACCTGGGCCTTGCCCTCTCGGCTCTTGGCGTGCTGGCTGAAGATGTCGAGGATCACGGCCGTGCGGTCGATGACCTTCACCTTGACCGCGTCCTCGAGCGCGCGGCGCTGGCTGGGAGCGAGTTCGGTGTCGGCGATCACGGTGTCGGCGCCGAGTGCCTGGACGACCGCGGCGAGCTCCTCGACCTTGCCGCGCCCGAAGTACGTCGCCGGATCCGGGTGCGGTCGCCGTTGCAGCAGCCCGTCGAGCACGACGGCACCGGCGGTCTCGGCGAGGGCGGCGAGTTCGCGCATCGAATTCTCGGCATCCTCGAGCCCCTGGCCGGAGTAGACGCCGATCAGCACGACGTTCTCGAGCCGCAGCTGGCGGTACTCGACCTCGGTGACGTCCTCGAGCTCGGTCGAGAGCCCACCCACCCGACGCAGCGAGGCGCGGGCGTCGCGATCGAACTGATCGCCGTCGGCCTCGGGGAGGAAGTCGACATCGGCGTCGGTGCTCAGCGCCTGCGCCTGCGTGATCGCCGTACGCGGCTCGCCGTCGGCGCCGAAACGGCTCACGCCCGCGGCCTTGGCGTCGTTGCTGGCCAGTACGCGGTCGAGCATCTGATCGTCGTTCGCGCTCATGATCGTTTAACCCTAGTTCCTTGTTTTCGATAGGTTCTCTGCATGGTTCCCCCCGAGCACTACTTCTCGGCGACGCCGGGAGGCGAGTTGGTGCTTCGCACGATCTCGGTTCAGCTGGCGGGGCGCCACCTCGACGTGACCACCGCCAACGGGATCTTCAGCCCCGAGCGGGTGGATACCGGCACCCAGGTGCTGCTCGGTCATGCGCCGAGCCCGCCGCCCGGGGGCAATCTGCTCGACCTCGGTTGCGGTTGGGGGCCGATCGCCCTCACGCTCGCCCTGGAATCCCCACGCGCCACCGTCTGGGCGGTGGATGTCAATCACCGCGCTCTCGACCTCGTGCGCCGGAATGCCGACGCGCTCGGCCTCGACAACATCAACGCCGTGACGCCCGAGGATGTTCCCGACGACGCGCTGTTCACGGCGATCTGGTCGAACCCGCCGATCCGGGTCGGCAAGAACGAGCTGCACTCCATGCTCGTGCACTGGCTGCCCCGCCTCGAACTCGGCTCGGATGCCTGGCTCGTCGTGCAGCGCAACCTCGGCTCGGACTCACTGCACCGCTGGCTGCAGGCGGAGTTCCCCACCGAGCTCAACGTCACCCGCGCCGCGACCAACAAGGGCTACCGGGTGCTCAGGGCACGGCGCCGCTCGGGTACCGAGATGACGGAGCCGATCGGGGTCGTCGGCGCCTAGGCGCCGGACCCCGCGGTCGGGCGCGGCTCAGATCTCGAGGGTGCCCTCGAAGACGAGCTCCGCAGGCCCGCTCAGGGCGACGTGATCACCCTCGGGGGTGGCCAGCACCCGCACGCCCAGGACGCCGCCCGGCACCTCGACCCGCCAGGCGTCCGGAGCGTTCGCTCCGGCCCAGTGCCGGATGGCGAGGGCTGCCGCCGCGGCACCGGTGCCGCAGGAGAGCGTCTCCCCGCTGCCGCGCTCGTGCACCCGCATCCGGATGCGGCCGACGCCGTCGAGGACGAGCGGGTCGGCCGGCACCACGAACTCGACGTTGGCGCCGTCGGGAGGCGCAGGAGAGACGCCGGGAGCCTCACTCAGGTCGATGGCATCGAGTTCTGCGTCGTCGGCGAGGGCCACGACGACGTGGGGATTACCGACTCCCACCGGGAGCCCGGGACGTGCCACCTCGAGGTGCCTGGCCGAGACGGTGACGTCGCCGTCGAGCACCACGAACGGGCCGAGGTCGACCTCGAATCCTTCGGCCGTCCTCGTGAGCCGCCGCACTCCCCCGCGGGTGCCGATCGCGACGGATTCGCCCTCGGCGAGTTCGATGAGCCCGTTCTCGATGAGGTAGCTGCCATAGACCCGGATGCCGTTGCCGCACATCTCGGCAGGGCTTCCGTCGGCGTTGTGGTAGTCCATGAACCACTCGGCCGCGGCATCCTCGGCCAGGGCATCGGCCCCGGCCGGAAGACGGGCCGAGCGGACCGCCCGGATGACGCCGTCGGCCCCCACCCCGAAGTGTCGATCGGCGATACCCGCGATGTCGTCCGCGTCGAGTTCGATCGCTCCGTCGGGGTCGGAGAACAGCACGAAGTCGTTGCCGGTGCCGTGCCCCTTGGTGAAACGGAGTTCGATGCTCACGGAGCCAGGCTAGCCGGACGCCCGATCGACCGCTGCGCGACCGACGTCGACGCGGGCCGGGTCGTCGGACTCGATCCAGTGCGTCTCGGGCGAACGGGCGAACCAGGCGACCTGCCGACGGGCGTAGCGCCGGGTCAGCACGGCGGTCTGCTCGATGGCCTGCTCCTCGTCGAGGAGGCCGTCGAGCTGGGCGATCGCCTGCGCGTATCCGATGGCGCGGGCCGCGGTGACCCCGAACCCGCCCGGCCGAAGTGCCGTCACCTCGTCGAGCAGCCCGTCGCGCCACATCCCTCGCGCCCGGGCGCCGAGTCGTTCGACGAGGGTCGCGCGCTCGGCACGCAGACCGATCGTCACCGCGGGCCGCCACCGCCGGGACTGGCTCGGTAGGCCCGAACCGAACGGTTCTCCCGTGATCGTGACGACTTCGAGCGCCCGGACGAGCCTCCGGCCGTTGTGCGGCCCGATCGCCTGCGCCGCGGCGGGGTCGACCTCGTGCAGCCGCCGATGCAGCAGCCCGGGACCGCCGTCGGCGAGCTCGGCCTCGAGTCGCTCGCGGATCACCGGATCGGTGCCAGGAAAGCGGAAGTCGTAGAGCACGCTCGACACGTAGAGTCCGCTGCCCCCGACCAGGATCGGGATGGCTCCTCGGGCCTGGATCTCGTCGATGACCGCGCGCGCGTCCTGTTGGTACCGCGCGACGCTGGCCTCCTCGGGCGGGTCGAGCACGTCGAGCAGGTGATGCCGGATGCCGCGACGCTCGCCCTCGGGCAGCTTCGCCGTGCCGATGTCCATGCCCCGGTACAGCTGCATCGCATCGGCGTTGACGATCTCGACCCGGTGGCCCTCGTCCTGCCACCGCTCGGCGAGGTCGAGAGCAAGTGCGGACTTGCCCGTGCCGGTGGCGCCCACGATCGCGACGATCGGCTGGGTGATCGAGCCGGTGCTCATGCCCGCGGCCACGCCCTGGGCGACGCCCGCGCCACGAGCGCCGCGGAGGTCGGAACCGGCTCCCGGGTTACGCTCCACCGGGCCGTCGCGTCGGAAGGCCGATGTTCACCGTCGTGCCCGATCCGCCGCCCGCAGCGGTGAGGGCCGAGCCGTGCGACGGGATCGCGCACGACTCCGCCTCGGCGCGGTCGAAGGCGTCACCCGCACGGGTGCGTCGCACCGGGAGCACGTCACCCGCCGGCGCCGCGATGAGGAAGTGCGGCGCGGACCGGGTCACCACGACGCTGACGACGTCTCCCGGACGGGGCAGCGCGCTTCCCGCCGGCACGTCGAAGTGGACGAGACGGTTGTCTTCGGCGCGACCCGACATCCGGGCGTTGCTGCCGTCGCGACGTCCCTCGACCGACGAGACGAGCACCTCGATCGACGTGCCGACGAGTGCGGCGTTCTCTTCGCCCGAGATGCGCTCCTGCAGCTCGGTGAGTCGCTCGTAGCGCTCCTGCACGACCGACTTCGGCACCTGGTCCGGGAGGGTCGCCGCGGGCGTCCCGGGCCGGATCGAGTACTGGAAGGTGTAGGCCGACGCGAAGCGCGCCTCTTCGACGACGCGGAGCGTGTCGGCAAAGTCGTCCTCCGTCTCCCCCGGGAACCCCACGATGATGTCGGTCGTGATCGCGGCGTTCGGAATGCGCGCCCGCACGCGCTCGAGGATGCCGAGGAACTTCTCGGAGCGGTAGGAGCGTCGCATCGCCTTGAGAATGCGGTCGGAGCCGGACTGCAGCGGCATGTGCAGCTGCGGCATGACGTTGGGGGTCTCGGCCATGGCGTCGATCACGTCGTCGGTGAAGGCGGCAGGATGCGGACTCGTGAAGCGCACCCGCTCGAGCCCCTCGATCGAGCCCGCGGCACGCAGCAGCTTGCCGAAGGCGAGGCGATCGCCGAACTCGACACCGTAGGAGTTGACGTTCTGGCCCAGCAGAGTGACCTCGATCGCGCCGTCGGCGACGAGCAGCTCGATCTCGCTCAGGATGTCGCCGGGGCGCCGGTCCTTCTCCTTGCCGCGCAGCGCGGGCACGATGCAGAAGGTGCAGGTGTTGTTGCACCCGACCGAGATGGACACCCAGCCGCTGTGCGTCGACTCGCGCCGCGTCGGCAGCGTCGAGGGGAAGACCTCGAGGGATTCGAGGATCTCGAGCTGCGCCTCGCCGTTGTGGCGTGATCGCTCCAGCAGCACCGGCAGCGAACCCATGTTGTGAGTACCGAACACGACGTCGACCCACGGCGCCTTCTGGAGGATGACGTCTTTGTCCTTCTGGGCGAGGCAGCCGCCGACGGCGATCTGCATCCCCTCGTGCTCCCGTTTGATGCTGGCCAGGTGCCCGAGGGTTCCGTAGAGCTTGTTGTCGGCGTTCTCGCGCACGGCGCACGTGTTGATCACGACGATGTCGGCTGGAGTGCCGTCGGCGCGGACGTAGCCGGCCGCCTCGAGCGATCCGCTCAGCCGCTCGGAGTCGTGCACGTTCATCTGGCATCCGAAGGTGCGCACCTCGTAGGTACGGGGGGCCTCAGCGGCGCCGCCGGTCTCGGAGCGGGAGTCCGGGAGGGTCATGATCCCCCAAGCCTACGTCGGCGCGACCGCGGTCGTCGGGCCGACGGGGCTGCCACCATCGACCCCCGATCCAGCTGGACTCAACGGAAGCGGACCGTGCTCGTCGGCGTCGCCGGAAGAGCGTGCTCCACCGCCGAGCGGATCGTCGACCCGGAGTACCCCCGCCTCGCGAGAAAAGCACTCAATCGACGGAGGGCCGTCTCGCGATCGTAGGAGCGCAACTGCCCCGCCCGCTTCACGGCGATCTCTTTGGCCCGGCCGAGCTCGTCGCTCGTCTCGATGAGATCGAGCGCGTACTCGATCGCGGCCGGGGCGAGCAGGCGTCGGGTGAGCTCCGCCGCGACAGCCGAGCGACCGAGACCCTTGCGCTCCTGCAGGATGCCCACCAGGTTCTGCGCGAGCGCCATGTCGTCGATCAGGCCGACGCCCTCCAAACGGTCGAGCTCCGACGCGACCGTCTCGTCGTCGAGTTCGCGCGCCCGAAGGCTGCGTTCGACCTCCCGCTTGGACATGCCGCGGCGGGTGAGAGCGTGCATCGAGACGCGCTCGGCGCGCTCCTTGGCCTTGGCGTCGGCGCGAGCCTCGGGCGACTCCCGATACTCATCCGCGGCTCGACGCTCGGCCAGGGTGGTCGCGATCTGCGATTCCAGCTCGCCGAACACGCTCGCGAGGGTCGGCAACTCGGTCGTGGGCGGGTCCGACGGCGCCGGGGGCTGCACCCCCGGCAGGTACGTCACCGGGGCGAGGCCGTCGCCTCGTGCGGCACCCGCTCGGGCGCCGCCGGACCGTTCCACGTTCATCGCTGTCGCTCGACTATTCGCCCGAGGCCATTCGGGCCACGAGCTCGTCGTCGATCGACTCCGGGAAGGACTGCCCCGCAGCCGCCTTGGCCGGGCCGCCCTTGGCAGCCGCGGTGCGACCGGCCGGCGGGCGACCACCTGTTGCGAGGTCGACGGGCGCGACCGCCGCCGCAGCGGCTGCAGCCGCCGCAGCCGCCTTGCCGATCTCACCGATTCCGAGCTTGACCAGGATCTTGTTCTCGATCTCGGTCGCTGTCGCGGGGTTCTCGAGCAGGAAGTTGCGGGCGTTCTCCTTGCCCTGGCCGAGCTGGTCGCCGTCGTAGGTGTACCAGGCGCCCGACTTGCGCACGATCTCGTGCTCGACCCCGTAATCGATCAGGCTGCCCTCGCGGGAGATGCCCGTGCCGTAGAGGATGTCGAACTCCGCCTGCTTGAAGGGCGGCGCCATCTTGTTCTTGACGACCTTGACCCGCGTGCGGTTGCCCACGGCATCCGTACCGTCCTTCAGCGTCTCGATGCGGCGGATATCGAGGCGCACCGAAGCGTAGAACTTGAGCGCCTTGCCGCCCGAGGTGGTCTCGGGGCTGCCGAAGAACACGCCGACCTTCTCGCGAAGCTGGTTGATGAAGATCATCGTGGTGCCGGTCTGGCTGAGCCCGCCGGTAAGCTTGCGCAGCGCCTGGGACATCAGGCGGGCCTGCAATCCGACGTGCGTGTCGCCCATCTCGCCCTCGATCTCGGCGCGCGGAACGAGTGCCGCCACCGAGTCGATGACGATCAGGTCGATCGAGCCGGACCGCACGAGCATGTCGGCGATCTCGAGGGCCTGCTCCCCCGTGTCGGGCTGCGACACCAGCAGCGAGTCGATGTCGACCCCGAGCTTCTTGGCGTACTCCGGGTCGAGAGCGTGCTCCGCATCGATGAAGGCGGCGATGCCGCCGCCCTTCTGCGCGTTGGCGATCGCGTGCAGCGTGAGCGTGGTCTTGCCCGAGGACTCGGGACCGTAGATCTCGACGATGCGGCCGCGCGGCAGCCCGCCGATGCCGAGCGCGACATCCAAGGCGATGGAGCCGGTGGGAATGACGGCGACCGGAGCCCGCTCGTCACTGCCGAGGCGCATGACGGAACCTTTGCCGAACTGGCGGTCGATCTGAGCGAGTGCCGTCTCGAGGGCTTTCTCGCGGTCTGCTGGTGAGGGCATGGCCCGTCTCCTTCGTTGTCGTCGGCCGCCGCCGGGTGGCGGAGCTGCCGTGGTGATGCGCCCATAGGCTGCCGTTTCGGTGCGGACCGATGAAGCAAGGTCTGCGCTTTCACGACAGGGCTGGTGTTGCTCGGTAGTTGCGACGCTATGCCCGAGGCCCGACATTTCTCCGGACCGACGGGCATCTCGTGCACAACTCGTCTTCGAACGACCTTGTTGAGGAGACTACCCACATCCGAACGGATGTTCGAGAGGCACGCGGCGTGTCGAACCGAGCTCGCGCTGCCGGCCGGCTCAGCCGCGCGGTGGCTTCGGGCGACCCGCGCCGTGCCAACGATCCGGCGGGACCTCCTGCGCCGCGCACAACGCGAACCACACCTCGCGGGCGGGCACGCCGGCGGCGAGCGCCTCATCCGGCGTCCGATTGCCCAGGGCGACCACGACGGTGTCGCGTCGCAGCACCCGGCCGTGCGCGCCGAACTCGTCGGCGATCGCGCGTTCGAACTCCGAGAGCTTCATGCGACCATCCTCCCCCGCCCGAACGCGTCACGCCGACCGACCGGCCACGCCACGGCATCACGAGCGCGCGCCATTCTCGTGACCGCGCGGAGAGATGCCGCAGCGCTCGACAGACCGGACGGCGGCAGGAGGGACGGCACGACGACGAAGGCCCCGGCGTGAGCCGGGGCCTTCGTGGAAATCGAACGACTAACGGACCGCGAGATCCGCGTCGAACTCCGCGACCAACTCATCCGGAAGCGTGTCTGGAACGCTCGTCACGCCCTCGATCAACGCGAGGCGGTCGCCCACTTCGCGCATGATCGTCGAGATCGGGGTGTCGAGGGCGTCGGCGACCGACGCCAAGATCTCGGAGCTCGCCTCCTTCTGGCCGCGCTCCACCTCGCTCAGGTAGCCGAGTGCCACGCTCGCGCGGCTCGCCACCTGACGCAGGGTCATCGCCTTCTGCAGGCGGAAGTCACGGAGAACATCGCCGATTTCCTGACGTACCAGAACCATGGTGTCCTCCTTCTCACTCCGACCAATCGGATCGGTGTCTCCGACCGGGGCGCTCACACTACCCCGATCGATACGCAAACTCTAAATCGTGCCACCACGGAGTTCCCTGTGACGACACCACATGTAACGAGATCGAAACGCCCGCTATTCCGCGAGGCGATCCAGCACGCGTTGCAGTGATGCCGCGACAGTAGCCGACCGGATGCCCGCTCGGTCACCCCCCAAGCTGAGGCCGTACGCCTCCACGGTGTCGCCGACCGCGAGTCCGATCCACACCTCGCCCGGCGCGTGGCCGTCCTGCAGATCCGGACCGGCGACGCCCGTCGTGGCCAGACCGATGTCGGCGGGCACCCCGTCCCGGCCGAGCCGCCAGCGAACCCCCTCGGCCATCTGCCGGGCCACCTCGGCGTCGATCGGGCCGGTCCGGGCGAGGAGCTCGGCGTCGACGCCGAGCAGGCTCGACTTGAGGTCGGTCGCGTACGCCACGACTCCGCCGCGCAGCACGGCCGACGCTCCCGGCACCGACACCAACTCGGCGACCAGGAGGCCGCCGGTCAGCGATTCGGCGACGGCGATCGTCATCCGGCGTGCCGTCAACTCGGCGATCACCCGCTGCGCGACCGATGCCCCGGTAACCGACGGCGCCGTCACTCGGGCGCCTCGACCCGCCGCACCCGGCCCAGCCGCCATGCCTGCCAGAGGTACTCGATCCCGCTCCCCACGGTGAGCACGACCGCCAGCACGATCAGCACGGCGTTGACCCAGTTGACCCAGGCCCCGAGGAACTGCCAGAGCGGGAACAGCGCGAACGAGATCGCGACGGCCTGCACGACCGTCTTGACCTTGCCGAGCCAGGATGCGGCGATCACCCGGTCGCGCAGGGCGATGAAACGGAACACCGTGATGCCGATCTCGCGCACCAGGATGACGACCGTGATCCACCACGGGATCTCCCCGAGGATCGACAGCCCGACCAGGGCGCCGCCGGTCAGCACCTTGTCGGCGATCGGGTCGATCAGCTTGCCGAGGTCGGTGACCAGATTGCGCTGGCGGGCCAGCAGCCCGTCGACCGAGTCGGTCGTGATCGCCAGCACGAACAACACCGCCGCGATGTAGCGGACGTACCCGTCGTGCCCCGCGTCGTCGAGCAGCAGCCAGATGAAGACGGGAGCGAGCAGGATGCGGATGACCGTGACGATGTTGGCGATGTTGCCGGCGCTGGCCGGCGTCTCGCCCGTCGAGACGACCCGACCGCGCATGGGATTGACGCGCCCGGACGGGGTCGTCGGCCCTGCTGTCGGCTGGCCTGGCCGCGGCCGGCTCTCGTCCGGCTCGGGGACCGCCATGCGCTACTCCCTGCCGGTCAGCCGCCAGGCGTCCTCGTCCGAGGAGCCCTCCTCCTCAGGATATCCGCTCGTCATGTCGGCAACGGGATCGCTGGCCAAACCTCCAGCCTGCTGCCCCGCGGACTGGGGGGAACCCGACGGAGCGGACGGCCGGGGCGCACCGGCACCGGCGGGGTCGTCGCCGCCCCGCAGGCGCGCGAGCACCTCGGGGAGCTGCTCGGGGGTCACCAGTACGTCGCGCGCCTTGGACCCCTCGCTCGGCCCGACGATCTCGCGGGACTCGAGCAGGTCCATCAGCCGACCGGCCTTGGCGAAACCGACCCGCAGCTTGCGCTGCAGCATCGAGGTCGAGCCGAACTGCGTGCCGATGATGAGCTCGGCGGCCTGCAGCAGCACGTCGAGATCGTCGCCGATGTCGCCGTCGACCTCGCGCTTCTCGATCACGGCCGCGACATCCTCGCGGTACTCCGGTCGCGCCTGATCGGTCACGTGCTTCACGACCGCGGCGATCTCATCCTCGGTGACCCAGGCGCCCTGCACCCGGATCGCCTTCGACGCGCCCATCGGCAGGAACAGGCCGTCGCCCTGGCCGATGAGCTTGTCGGCGCCGGGCTGATCCAGGATGACGCGGCTGTCGGTCATGCTCGACACCGCGAAGGCCAGGCGGCTGGGCACGTTGGCTTTGATGAGGCCCGTGACGACGTCCACACTCGGACGCTGGGTGGCGAGCACGAGGTGGATGCCCGAGGCGCGCGCCAGCTGGGTGATGCGCACGATCGAGTCCTCGACGTCGCGCGGGGCGACCATCATGAGGTCGGCGAGCTCGTCGACGACGACGAGCAGGTACGGGTACGGCTGAAGCCGCCGCTCGGATCCCGCCGGCAGCACGATCTCGTCGGCGAGCACGGCGCGGTTGAAGTCGTCGATGTGGCGGAACCCGAACGACGCGAGGTCGTCGTACCGCATGTCCATCTCCTTCACGACCCACTGCAGCGCTTCGGCGGCCTTCTTGGGGTTCGTGATGATGGGCGTGATGAGGTGCGGTACGCCCTGGTAGGCGGCCAGCTCGACCCGCTTCGGGTCGATCAGCACCATGCGCACCTCGGCGGGCTTGGCGCGCATCAGCACGCTCGTGATCATCGAGTTGATGAAGCTCGACTTTCCCGAGCCGGTCGCGCCGGCCACGAGCAGGTGGGGCATCTTCGCCATGTTCGCGACGACGAAGCCGCCCTCGACGTCCTTGCCGAGCCCGATCGTCATGGGATGCACGCTCTTCGACGCCGCCCCCGAGCGCAGCACGTCGCCGAGCGAGACGATCTCGCGATCCTTGTTCGGGATCTCGATGCCGATCGCGCTCTTGCCCGGGATCGGCGACAGGATGTTGACCTCGTTCGAGGCGACCGCGTAGGCGATGTTCTTGGCCAGCGCCGTGACGCGCTCGACCTTCACGCCGTGCCCGAGTTCGATCTCGTAGCGCGTCACGCTCGGGCCGCGGCTGAAGCCCGTGACGCGGGCATCCACCTGGAACTGACTCATGACGCTCGTGATGGCCGCGATCGCCTCGTCGTTGGCCGGCGTCTTGGCCTTGGGCGGCGTGCCCGCCGACAGCACGGATGCCGCGGGCAGACGGTACGGCCGCCGCGCCGGGCTGCTCGCCCGCGCGTTCGGTGCCACCGGCGCGACGGAGTCGAACTCGCCGGCCGCGCCCCGCTCCCCCGCGCTGCCGAATCCCGGAAGGGCGGAGGGTGCGTCTTCGCGGATGCTGGTCGCACCCGTCTCGACCTCGCCCGTGAAGCGCTTCACGGCATCCTCGGCGCGCACGAGCTCTTCGAGCAGCTCGATGTCGAACTCGCTCTTGGTGTGGTCGATGATCTCGGTCGGCTGATCGGCGCCGACGACCGGCGTGTCGAACGCGGGCTCGGCGCTCTTGGTCTTGCCGCGACGCCACCACGGCATCGATGCCGGGTCGTCGAGCTCGAGGCCGAGGTCGCTCAGCGAGCCGAATTCCTGCGAGTCGGTCGAGTCGGCCGGCCGCACGCGGGGCTCCGGCGCCTGGGCGCCGAACAGGTAGGCGTACAGCTCGCGCAGCCGCCAGCCGACCTTGTTGGGCGGCGTCTTGGTGATGATGAACAACGAGAGCAGCAGGAATCCGCCGATCACGACGACGGCGAGCCAATCGGCGTGCACCTGGATGAACGGCTGGCCCACGATCCAGCCGACCACCCCACCGCCGTGCGCGAGCGCGACGGCCCCCTGCGAGGGCTGCGGATGCCCGCCGAAGACGTGACTCAGCCCACTGATGGTCGTGAGCAGCAGGGCGAGGCCGATGCCGATCCGCGTGTTGTCGTGCACCGACGCCGGATGCCGGAACAGCCACACCGCGAACACCAGCAGGATGACCGGCAGTGCGAAGGCGACCCGTCCGAACAGCCCGCCGAAGGTGTACGCGTCGAGGGCGATCGCGACCTCGTTGCTGGGATTGAACCACTCGACGACGGCGCCGATGACGGCGAGCAGGACGAAGAAGAACGGCACCCCGTCACGGCGCTCGTCCTTGGCGAGCGTCTCGCGGCCGAACAGCCGGGCGGCGCCCCCGACGATGTGGGCGAGACCGAGCCATGCGCTGCTCAGCAGACCCGGCTCGTCGCTGGGCACGACCTTGTTGGCCGGCAGCTTCTTGGTCGCTTGGGGGCTGCGCGCCCGGCCGCGCGCGGTCGATCCACGAGAGCTGCTGGTGCGGGCGCGCGGAGACGACGACCGGGTGCTGGTGGCCATGCCGTCACGGTACCGGCGAGGGGTGGTCTCGCCACGAAGGCGCGCGCGGGCACGGCGCGAGTGGTACGAAATGGCGCTTCATCGAGCGGCGAGGCGCCATTTCGCACCACGCGCGCCATGACGGGTGCCCGGGGCGGGCGCAACGCCGACGGCGGCTCAGTACCGGATCGCGTCGATCGGCTTGACCCGCACGGCCACGATCGCGGGCAGCAACCCCGCGAGCGCGCCGACGATCGTCGAGACCACGAGGCCGAGGATCGCCGCCGACACGGGGAACGGCGGCACGTCCTGCACCGCGCGGGCGACGAGCGAGGCGCTCAACGGATTCTTGAGCGCGACGACCGCGACCACGACCCCGATGAAGCCGGCGACGACGGTTGCGACCACGCTCTCCATCATCACGGAGAAGAACACCCGCCCGGCCGTCGCACCGAAGCTGCGGCGGATGCCGATCTCGCGGATGCGATAGCGCACCGTGACCAGCGAGATGTTGAGCAGTCCGAGGGCGCCGAGCAGCAGCACGAGGCCGGCGATCCCGCCGACCGCGAGCTTGACCCCGAGCAGCTGATCGCCTCCGCCGCCGGATTGGTAGTCGGTGCGGTCGACTCTCACGTTCCACCCGCTGCCGACCTCGGCCGAGACATCGGTGCCGATGCGCTCGCGCAGTGCCGCGGAGTCCTCCGGCGGAACCCAGGCCTCCCACGTGGGCACGATGCCCTGGGCCGGGGACGTCGACGAGGCGATCCGCTGGTACTGGTCGTAGAGCATCGTGACCGAGAAGCACTGGTCGCAGTCGGCGCGTTGGATGCCGACGACGACCGCCGTGACCGGCTGGGCGCCCGCGATCGTCACCGTGGGGTGACTCGTCAGCGCCGGCGAGCCGAGCAGCTGCCAGGTGTTGACGTCGATGACGACCGAAGGGGCGAGGTGGTCCTCATCCGAGGCATCGGGCATCCGTCCCGTCGTCGGGCGCAGCCGATGCATGGTCGCGTAGTCGGGATCCACCGCGAGCACACTCGCCTGCACGACTCCACGCGGTGAGTTCAGAGACAGCTGCGGCCCCTGCAGCACGCGCGAGCGGTAGCGGATGTCGTAGCGGTCCGCGAGGCGGCCGTACGCCGCATCCAGCGCAGCGGCGTCGGGTGTGCGCGATCCCGTCGAGTCGGAGACATTCACCGACAACAGCGCCGGCCGCCCCCCGTACCGCTCGGAGGACTCGGTCTGCGCCTGCTCCAGCACGCCTCCGACCGCGACGACGCCGGTGATGGCGGCCACCGCGACGGCGACTCCGATCAGGCTCAGAAGCACTCGGGTGCGGTGCACGCGCAGTTCCGACCAGGCCTCGACGATCGCGCCGAACAGGCCCGTGATGAGGTTCATCGGATCGCTTCCCTCGCGTCGACGGGGTTGGAGTGCGACGCCGAGGGGCCGCCCGCGACCACGGGGGTCAGCACCCCCGCGTCGAGCCGGTAGTGGCGTCGAGCAAGAGCCGCCACGTTGACATCGTGGGTGATGGTGATGAGGGCGGCCCCCGACCCCTCCGCGACCTCGTCGAGCAGCGCCATCACGCTCGCGCCGGTGTCGACGTCGAGGGCTCCCGTCGGCTCGTCGGCGAGGATCAACCGAGGTCCGCGCACGAGCGCCCGCGCGATCGCGACGCGCTGCTGCTCGCCGCCCGAGAGCTGCGAGGGAAGGGCCTCGAGCCGATCGCCGAGGCCGACCCGGCCGAGCATGTCGGCCGCGATCGCGCGACGGCGCCAGAAGCCGCGACCCGTCGCGTAGAGCAGCGGGGTGAGCACGTTGTCGAGCGCCGTCCGACCCGGCAGCAGGTTGAACTGCTGGAAGATGAAGCCGACGTCGCGTCCGCGCCGACGGTCCCGCTCGCCCGCGCGCATCCGTTCGAGCGGGATGTCGTCGAACACCAGGCGCCCGGTGGTGGGCTCGTCCAGCAGGCCGAGGATGTTGAGCAGGGTCGACTTTCCGCTGCCGGAGCGTCCGACGATGCTGACGTGATCGCCGACCTCGACCTCGAGATCGACGCCGCGCAGGATCTGCAGGGAGTCGGCATCCGCGATCTCGATCGTGCGGGTGACGCCTTCGAGCGCGAGCAGCGGCATCAGCCGCCGACCCCGCCCATGACGACCGCGCCGTCCGTGGGGCCGGGGGCGGGTGCCCCCGGCACGAACTGCAGGATCGTGTCGCCCTTCTTGAGCCCGCCCGTGATCTGCACCCTGACGCCGTCGGTGAGTCCGAGCGTCACCGCCTGCTTCGCGGGCGAGGCCCCGCCCACACCCGGCAGGTAGACCGTGCCGCTGCCCGCCGCGCCGTCGACCGCCGTGGTCGGCACGACCAGCACGTTCTCGGCCTTGCCTCCGTCGATCGTGAGCTTCGCCGCGAGTCCCGCGAAGACGGTCACGCCGGCCGGAACCGCGCAGCGCACGGTCGCCGTTCCCCCCGACGATCCCGTCGCCCCGCCGGTGCCGGGTCCGGAGCCGGCGGAGCCGCCCGTGGTGGTCGCGTCCGCGCCGGCGAGCGGCGTCGAGATCGTGAGCCCCGTGCAGGTGAATGGAGCCGGGCCCCCCGTGATCGCCGTGCTGCCGTCGGTGGGTTTGTTGAGCAGTCGGTACTGCTGCGCCGCCGGGATGGAGGCGGCGACGCTGAACGACGAGGGTGCGACCTGGGCGATCGCGTCGCCGATCGACACGGTCTGTCCGACGAGCACCGGCAGGGCCGACAGGGTGCCGGCGGCTCCCGCGGTGACCGTGATCGTGCGGATCGAGGTCGTGCCGTCGGGGTTGGGGGTCTCGGAGCGGATCGTCAGAACCGGCGTCGTGGGCGCGACCGCCTGCCCGGCGCTGACCATGACCTTTCGGACCACGCCGTCGAGCGTCGCGCGCACCGGTACGGCAGGGTCCGCCTCGATCGTGGCGTCGAGCACCACATCGTTGGCGATGCTGCCCTCCTCGACCTGGATGGTCGGATCGCTCACCGCGCCGGTGGGCACGGCGGCATCCGAGGCACCGCCGCCGAAGCCCCCGAGGAAGGCGAGCTTCACGAGGGCGGCGGCGATCACGGCGAGGATCACGAGGCGGAGGATGGGGAAGACCCACTTGCGTGAAATGGACACCCGCTCATCTTAGGAAGACGAGTGAGCCTCGCGGATCATCCTTTCGGGTGAGATCCCGACCGAAGTCGTGAGCTACGCCTCGATCACCACCGGGATGATCATCGGGCGACGACGGTGCTGGGTGTTGACCCAGCGTCCGACCGTGCGGCGCACCACCTGGCTGAACCCCTGGGTGTCGCTCGTTCCGTTGCGCGCGGCGTCGCTGAGGGCCTTGACCACCTGCGGCAGCACGTCGTCGAAGACGGATTCGTCTTCGGCGAAACCACGGGCTTGGATCTCGGGCCCCACGATCACCCGCCCGGTCTGCACATCGATCGCCACGAAGATCGAGATGAAGCCCTCCTCGGCGAGGATGCGGCGGTCCTTCAGGTCGGCCTCGGTGATCTCGCCGACCGTCGACCCGTCGACGTAGACGTAGCCGAGGTCGAGCTGCCCGACGACGCGGGCGATGCCGTTCTGCAGGTCGACGACGATGCCGTTCTCGCCGATGACGGTGTTCTGCTCGGGCACGCCGGTCTCGATCGCCAGCGCCGCGCTCGCCGTCAGGTGACGGTACTCGCCGTGCACCGGCATGACGTTCTTCGGCTTGATGATGTTGTAGCAGTAGAGCAGCTCGCCGGCGGCCGCGTGACCCGAGACGTGCACCTTGGCGTTGCCCTTGTGCACGACCTTCGCGCCGAGCTTGGTGAGGCCGTTGATGACGCGGTAGACCGCGTTCTCGTTCCCGGGGATCAGGCTGGATGCCAGGATCACCGTGTCGCCCTCGGCGACCTCGATCTGGTGCTCCTGGTTGGCCATGCGCGCGAGCACCGCCATCGGCTCGCCCTGGGATCCGGTGCTCATGTACACGATCCGGTCGTCGGGCAGCTCGAGCGCCTTCTTGAGCTCGATGAGCACGCCGTCGGGAACCCTCAGGTAGCCGAGC
This sequence comes from Lysinimonas soli, assembly GCF_042655435.1. NCBI lineage: Bacteria > Bacillati > Actinomycetota > Actinomycetes > Micrococcales > Microbacteriaceae > Lysinimonas > Lysinimonas soli. The sequence continues at coordinate 791,406 of NZ_JBHSMG010000001.1, read as the reverse complement.
TCGGCCGCGATCCCCATGTTGCGCACCATCGAGCGCCCGACCAGGGCGACCTGGCGGCCGTTGGCGGCGGCGGCATCCAGCACCTGCTGCACGCGGTGCACGTGGCTCGAGAAGCTCGCGACGATGACGCGGCGCTTCGCCTTGGCGATCACGCTCTCGATCACCGGACCGATGTCGCGCTCGAGCGCCGTGAACCCCGGCACGTCGGCGTTGGTCGAATCCGGCAGGAAGAGATCGACGCCCTCCTCGCCGAGCCGCGCGAAGGCGCGCAGATCGGTGATGCGCCCGTCGAGCGGGAGCTGGTCCATCTTGAAGTCGCCGGTGTGCAGCACGAGCCCGGCGGGGGTGCGGATGGCGACGGCGAGCGCGTCGGGGATCGAGTGGTTGACCGCGATGAACTCCAGCTCGAACGAGCCGAGCTTCTCGACCTGCCCCTCTTTCACCGTGAGCGAGTACGGCGTGATCCGATGCTCCTTGAGCTTCGCCTCGACGAGGGCGAGGGTCAGCTGCGATCCGATCAGCGGGATGTCCTGGCGCAGCTTGAGCAGGTACGGGACCGCCCCGATGTGGTCCTCGTGACCGTGCGTGAGCACCACGCCGAGGATGTCGCCGAGCCGATCGCGGATCGGCGTGAAGTCGGGGAGGATCAGGTCGACGCCCGGCTGGTGCTCCTCGGGGAAGAGCACGCCGGCGTCGACGATGAGAAGCTGCCCGTCGAACTCGTAGACGGTCATGTTGCGGCCGATCTCGGCGAGCCCGCCGAGGGGGGTCACGCGGAGTGCCCCCGACGAAAGGGCTGGCGGATCGAAGACGTCGGTGCCTGGCATGTGGTCCTTGCTGCGCCGATTCAGCGCGTGGTGCCCGCGACCTTCGGCAACGCTCCGCCGGCGGCGGCATTGCGGTCGGGACGGAAGTTGGAGAAGTCGACTCCGGGAATGTCGCCGACGAGCGCGAGCTCGTCTTCGATGAGGGCGGCCTCGGACTCTTCCGGGCCGACCAGCGGGAGGCGCACGCGCGGGCTCGAGATGCGCCCGAGGCCGTGCAGGATGTACTTCGCGGCCACGGTGCCGGGCACGTGCGTCATGACGGCGCGGACGAGCGGTTCGAGCGCCTTGTGCTCGGCCGTCGCCGTGGCGAGGTCGTTGCGATTGACCGCGTCGATGATCGCGCGATAGGGCGCGGCCGCGATGTTGGCCGTGACGCCGATGACGCCGGTGCCGCCGATCGCGAGGGTCGGCAGCGTCATGGCGTCGTCGCCCGCGAAGTAGATCAGGTCGGTGTTGTTGAGCACCCGGCTGACCTCGCTGAGGTTGCCCTTGGCATCCTTGACCGCCCGGATGTTGGGGTGCTTGGCGGCGCGGAGGATCGTCTCGTAGGCGATCTCGATGCCGGTACGCCCGGGGATGTCGTAGAGGATCACCGGCAGGTTCGTCGCATCGGCGATCATCCGGAAGTGGGTGAGCACACCCGCCTGGGTGGGCTTGTTGTAGTAGGGCGTCACGATCATGACGCCGTCGGCACCGGCCTTCTCGCTGTGCTTGTACAGCTCGATGGCGTGCGCCGTCTCGTTGGATCCGCCGCCCGTGATGACCTTGGCGCGGCCGTTGGCGACCGACTTGGCGACCTCGACGAGCTTGATCTTCTCGGGGTCGGTGAGGGTGCTGGTCTCGCCCGTGGTCCCGGTGACGACGATGCCGTCGGCCCCGGCGGTGATGACGTCGTCGATGTGCTTCTCGACGTCACCCCAATGCACTTCGCCGTCGGCCGTGAACGGGGTCACGAGCGCGACGAGCACCTGTCCGAAGGGATTCTCTGGCGTCGACACGCGCTCCAGGCTACCGGCCCGACGGGGGCCGCGCTCTCCCCCGGCCGCTGGGAGCTTTCCGCTCGCCGCCACGCGTTATGGCGCGACGCGGCCGTTCGCCTCGAAGGCGGCGTAGGTCAGGGGCATGAGCTCGGCCCATGCCGTCTCCATCAGCTCGGCGACCATCTCGATCTCGCGCTGGGGGAACGACGGGAAGTGTGCGTCGTCGCGCTTGGTGCGCAGGGACAGGAAGTTCATCAGGGAACGGGCGTTCATCGTCACGTACATCGACGAGTACAGCGACAGCGGGAGCACCGTGCGGGCGACCTCACGGGCGATGCCGGCGTCCAGCATCCGCTGGTAGGACTCGTACGCGGCGGTCGCGATCCGGCGCCCCTCCGTCACCGCGAGCTCGGTCTGCTCGGGAGTGCCCTCGACGAACTCGTAGGCGCCCGGCTTGCCCTGCTGGATGAGGCGGCGCTCGGGACCGGGCACGTAGAACACGGCGTTGAGCTCGCGGTACCGGCCGCTCTCTTCGTTGTACGAGGCGATCCGGTGACGCATGAACTCGCGGAACACGAAGATCGGGGCCTGCACGTAGAAGGTCATCGAGTTGTGCTCGAACGGCGAGCCGTGGCGATCGCGCATCAGGAAGTTGATCAGGCCACGGTCGCGATCGGAGGCCTCGGTGCCCGCGGCGGCCTTCTGCAGGGTCTGCTCGCCCTGCGTCGACACGCGAGCCGCGAACAGCACGTCGGAGTCGTTGGCGCTCGACCGCACCAGCTCGACGGTCATGTCCGACCGGAACGTGATCTCGGGAGCAAGGGCGTCGGCGGAGGCATCGGCGGAAGGCACGGCCTTCACGATAGTCATAGTCCGTCACACTCGGCCGCGACGCGCTGAGGCCTGGCTATCGTGACGTCATGCAGATCGGAACCGTCGTCATCGTGCTGGCGAGCCTCGTGCTCGCGGCCACGGTCATCGGGGTGCTGCAGCGCTCTCTGAGCGGACGCGTGCGGATCGCGAACCACCGTTCCCCGGGCATCGACGGGGCCGTCGACATCCGCGGCGTCGCGCTCGGCGGCCGCGCGACCCTGCTGCAGTTCTCGAGCGAGGTCTGCACCCCGTGCGTCGCCACCGCGCGGGTGCTGGGCGACATCGCACGCGCCACCGACTCCGTGGCTCACATCGATCTCGATGTCGCGGAGCGTCCGGAGCTGGCCGCCCGCTTCCGGGTGATGCAGACCCCGACGACGCTCATCCTCGACGGCACCGGTGCGGTCCGCGCCCGTATCGGCGGAGCGGTGCGGCGCGAGCTGCTCGTCGCCGAACTCGACCGCGTTCTGGCGGGCCCGGTGCTGGCCGCATGAGCGCCAAGGCGGCCATCGATCCGCGGGGTCCCCGATTCGGCGCCGGCATCACGGCCGTGCTGCTGCTCATCGTGATCGCCCTGTCGCTTCTGGGAACGGGTCTCGCGGCCCTTCTGCTGTTCGTCGCGATCACGGCCCTGTTCGCCTGGGGTGCCTTCGCGGGCATCGCGCGGCATCCGTACGGCCTGCTGTTCAAGGCCCTGATCCGACCGCGCCTGGCCCCGCCGAACGAGCTGGAGAATCCGGCGCCGCCGACCTTCGCACAGGGTGTCGGGTTCGTGATCGCGCTCGTCGGTGTGCTGCTGGAGCTGCTCGGCGTGCCCGCGGCGGTCCCGGTCGCGGCGGCGGCGGCCTTCATCGCGGCGTTCCTGAACTCGGTGTTCGGCTACTGCCTCGGATGCCAGATCTACCTGCTGCTCGTGCGTCTCGGCATCGTCGGCCGACACGGTTCCGCCACAGCCGCCTAGCCCGACATAGAGTTGGGCCATGGCCCTCACCAGCGAAGCAACGACCCTGTGGTTCGGCGATCTCGTCACCGGATCCGGAACGACATCCCTCGACTCGAGCGACGCGGCGGAGTTCCCCGTGTCGTGGCAGGCGCGCTCGGAAGGCGTCGCCGGCCTGACCAACCCCGAGGAACTGCTCGGCGCGGCCCACTCCGCGTGCTACTCGATGGCCCTCTCGAACGAACTCGGCAAGGCGGGCCATGCCCCCGAGAGCCTGCAGGTCACCGCCGCCGTCACGTTCCAGCCCGGCGACGGCATCACGGGCAGTCATCTGCTGGTCAGCGCGAAGATCCCCGGCATCACCGAGGATGAGTTCCAGGCGTTCGCCGAGGGCGCCAAGGAGAACTGCCCGGTCTCCAAAGCCCTCGCGGGCGTCAAGATCACCCTCGAGGCGAACCTGGCCTGACGGTGGCCACTCGCGGGGCGCTGCGCGTCCTCATCTCCGGCGCGTCCGGACTCATCGGCACCGAACTCACCCGCCAGCTGCGCGACGACGGCCACGAGGTGCTCAAGCTCGTGCGCCGCAGGCCGATCGCCGACGACGAGATCAACTGGGCGCCGAGCGCCCGCACGATGGACTTCCGCATCCTCGGCGAGGTCGATGCGGTGGTCAATCTGTCGGGGGCGACCGTCGCGCGCATCCCCTGGACGCCGGCGTACCGTCGCGTGCTGCGCGACTCCCGGGTGCAGCCCACCCAGGCGCTGGCCGAGGCGATGAACCAGGTGTCGACCCCGCCCGCCGTGTTCCTGAGCGGATCCGCCGTCGGCTTCTACGGCGACCGTCCCGGCGAGCGCCTCACCGAGGCGTCGAGCGCCGGCGAAGGGTTCTTCCCCGAGCTGGTGACCGATTGGGAGGCCGCGGCCCGGCTCGCGCCGGCGAAGACCCGGGTCGTGCACCTGCGCTCCGCCGTCGTGGTGGCGCGCGGTGGCGGGCTCGCTCCCGTACGCATGCTCACGGCGGCCGGGCTGGGTTCGCGGTTCGCGACCGGGGGCCAGTACTGGCCGTGGATCAGCCTGCACGACGAGGCTGCCGCGATCCGGCACCTGCTGCGCTCGAAGCTCAGCGGACCGGTGAATCTGACCGGGCCGACGCTTGCGACGAGCGATCGGATCACGCGCGGCTTCGCGCGCCGGATGCGGCGGCCCTACCTGCTCCGCGTGCCCGAGGCGGCCGTGAAGCTGCTCGGCGAGGCCGGCGAGCGCCTGCTGCTGGACAGCGCCAAGGTCGAGCCCGTCAAGCTGCGCGACGACGGATTCGAGTGGCGGCATCGACGCGTCGAGGACGCGATCGACGCCGTCTTCACGCCAGCCTGATCGCGGTGCGGGTCGCCCAGCGCGCCCGCCGGCGGTCGCCGCTGGCGTCGTAGGCGAGCGCAAGCCGATACCAGGCGCGCCAGTTCTCGGGGTCGGCGTCGACGGCCGCCTGGTACTGCGGGAACAGGGCGTCGGCGGCGGCGCGGTCGACCCGCCCGCTCGGGCTGACCGGGACCTCCTCGCTCGGCAAGCCGCCCTCCGCCTCGAGCCGGCGGGCCAGCCGTTCGGCGCGCACCGCGAAGAGGATCTCGCTGACCATCGCCCACGCGCCGACGAGCGGCAGGATCAGCAGGGCGACGCCGATCGCGACCGCGAGCGGCTCGCCGGCCCCGATGAGGATGAGGCCGTAACGCACCGCGAACAGGAGGTACAGCGCGAGCAGACCTGCCATCACGATGACGGCGATGCGCACCCTCACGAGCGGTTCAGCTCCAGGAGCTTGTCCAGGCCGACGACGACCCCGCGGGCGCCCGGCGCGGCCCGCAGCCCGAGCAGCAACCCGGCGGCGTAGGAGTCGTCGCTGAAGGTCTCGTGGCTGATCCGCACCGTCTCCCCCACGCCTCCGAAGATCACGTCCTGCTGCGCCAGCAGCCCGCTCATCCGCAGGCTGTGGATCGGGACGCTCGCCACCTGCTGCCCGCGGGCCCGCTGGTCGGCGTGCGGGGCGGCGACGGGGCCGGCGTCGGCCCGGGCGGCGCCGATCAGCTCGGCGGTCCGGATCGCGGTGCCCGAGGGCGAGTCGACCTTGCCCTCGTGATGAGCCTCGACGATCTCGATCGAGTCGAAGTAGGGCGCCAGCATGGTCGACGCGAGGGTCGCGAGCACCGAGCCGAGCGAGAAGTTCGGCACGATGATGACGCCGAGCTCGGGCAGCCCGACCATGCGGCGCGCCAGCACGGCGATCCGCTCGGCCGTCCACCCCGAGGTTCCGACGAGCACCGGGATGCCGCGGTCCAGGGCCGCGCCGACGACCTCCTGCGACACGGCCGGAACCGTGAGGTCGAGCACGAGGTCGGCGCCCTCGATCAGCTCGATCGGGTCGGACGAGCCGATCCCGATGTGCACCCGCAGGTCGTCGCTGTCGTCGATGAGGCGCGTGGCGAGCCGCCCCATCCGTCCACTCGCGCCGACGATCGCCACCGAGGTGATCGAGGAGGACACCCACGACGGCCCGGACGAAGTCACCATCCCTCCAGCGTAGTCACGCGCGCGCGGGCCGGGAGCTAGCCTGAATCCATGCCGGTGTACCGCCCCGCCTCCCCCGCCGACGACGACGCGCACGAGCTGCTGACCGACTACTTCTCGATGCGGACCGCGGACTTTCCCGAGGGTCTGGGCGCGTATCGCACGGTGTTCCCGGATCCGGCGCAGTTCACGCCGCCCGCCGGCGTCTTCCTCGTCGTCGACGACGAATACGGGCCGGTCGGATGCGGAGGGGTGCGGCTGCTGGATCCCCATCGCGCCGAGATCAAGCACCTCTACCTGCGCGACCGCGCTCGCGGCCGGGGCTGGGGTCGCGAACTGCTCGCCGAGCTGGAGGCGCGCGCCGTCGGCCTCGGCGCCCGCGAGATCGTGCTCGACACGAACGCGAGCCTCGAGGCGGCCCAGGGCCTGTACCGCTCCAGCGGTTACGCCGACGTGCCGCCGTACAACGACAACCCGAACGCGACGAACTGGTTCGCCAAGCGCCTGGGCTTCGACACCGATGACGATCAAGTGCTGTGACGGCCGACGCCCGAGACGGGCATCGGAGCTGGCGTCGCGGCGGAGGCCAGAAATGGCCTCCGCTCCCAGCTCCAGCGCTCAGTACGGCTGCTCGACCGGCAGTCCCGTGCGCAGCTCGGGGGGCAGGTGCCCCAGATCGTTGTGCGTCACGAGCACGGGGGGCTTCGCCGACCGCACCCGGATGATGGTCAGACCGCAGTTGGCTTGGCTGACTCCCAGCCAGCGCCAGTCCGACGAACCGAAGGTCTCGCGCACGAACCACCCGATGACGAAGTTGTGGGTGATCAGCAGGTCGTGACGGTCCTCACGTGAGGGCGTCATCCACTCGGCGATCGCATCGGCCATCTGGGCGCGTCCCGCTTCGATCTCCTCTTCGGTGACCCCGCCGAAGAACGGCTCGAACGCATGCGGCATGTCGACGCCGGGACCGGAGGGGACGCAGTCCATCAGCAGGGCCGAGGGCTCCGGTTCGAGTGCCGGCAGCCGATCCGTCATGATGCGGGCGGTCTCCTGGGCGCGCTGCAGCGGAGAGGTCCAGGCGCCCGTGAACGGCACGCCGCCGAGCCGCTCCGCGATCGCCTTCGCCTGCCGCACGCCGCGGGGGCTCAGAGGGCCGTCCGGCAGCCCGTACTGGGCGTCCTGCTGCTCACCGTGACGCACGAGGTAGAGGTAACGCGACATGCGGAGACCTTCAGTGGTTTCGGGGTTCAGGCCGCGGCGGGCTCGTCGTCGAGCCCGTCGAAGATGGATTCGTCGAGGGAGCCGACAGCCGCCACCGAGAGCGGACGGGCCACCAGCTCGGCGGCGAGCTCCTGCACCTGGGTCGTCGTGACGGCCGCCAGACGGCGGAGGGTCTCGTCGAGATCGGAGAACTCTCCGAAGGTGAGCTCGCTGCGACCGAGCCGGGTCATGCGGGCATCCGAGTCCTCGAGCGCGAGGGCGGAGCTGCCCCCGAGTTGACCGCGGGCACGGTCGAGTTCCTCGTCGGTGATACCGTCGGCGGCCAGGCGGCGGAACTCGCCGAGCATGAGTTCGGCCACATCCGCGGCCCGCTTCGGCGAGCATCCGGCGTACAGCCCCATGATGCCCGTGTCGGAGTATCCGGCGGCGAAGGAGTACACGGAGTACGCCAGACCGCGCTTCTCGCGCACCTCCTGGAAGAGTCGCGACGACATCCCTCCACCGAGCACGGAGTTGAGGATCGTGATGACGGGTCTGCGCTCGTCGGAGGCGGCCAGCCCCTGCACGCCGAGGAGCAGGTTCGCCTGCTCGGTCGGCCGGTCGACGATCGTGCGAGCGCTCCCCCGCTCGATCAACGCGGATGCCGCGTGCCGGCGTTCGACGGGGGCCCCCGCGATCGAGAGATCCCAGCCCGCGGTGCCGAGCGCCGCGGTGATCCCGGCGACGAGTTCGTCGTGGTCGACGGCGCCCGCAACGGTCACCACCAGGTCCTGGGGCCGGTAGTTCGCGCGGTAGTGCTCCCAGACGGCGTCGCGCCCGACGGCGCCGATCGAGGCGGGACTGCCGCCGATCGGACGGGCCAGCGGGTGCGCTCCGAAGACGGCTTCGAAGAGGCGCTCGCTCACGACGTCCGAGGGGTCGTCATCGGCCATGGCGAGCTCTTCGAGGATGACCCCTCGCTCGCTCTCGAACTCGGTCGACTCGAGCACGGAGGACGTGAACATGTCGGCGAGCACCGCGACGGCCATCGGCAGATCGATGTCGCGCACCTTGGCGTAGTAGCAGGTGTACTCCTTCGCCGTCATCGCGTTGTGCTCGCCGCCGACGGCGTCGAACGAGACCGCGATGTCGAGCGCAGTGCGCTCGGGCGTCCCCTTGAACAGCAGATGCTCCAGGAAGTGCGTCGAGCCGTAGGTCTCGGGCTGCTCGTCCCGCGAGCCGACCGCGACCCAGAAGCCGACCGTCGCGCTCTGCGATCCCGGCACCTGCTCGCTCAGGATCCTGACGCCGCTCGGCAGAACGCTGCGGCGCAGAAGGGAGCCCCCGGATGCGGTGACACGAAGCTCGCCCAAGTCGAGCGGGAGATTCACCGCGCCGTTCATCTCATCGAGCCTACGTCATCCTCCTCGCGCCGGGCCGTCCGATCCCTGTCACTCAAATTGGGGGACAGCCATGCCGACAAACAGACAAGTCTGTCTGTCCTCTTGTGCTACGCTCGCTCTGCGGGATGGCGATTCGGACCCTAGACCGGAGCAGCATCCCAGAGCAGGACGTCCCCCCGCGTCCTGCGGCGCCGATCTCGGTCGGCGTCGCTGTTCGCGAGTTGCCCGAACTCGCGCCCGTGCTGCCGTGACCGTCTCCCCCCAGGCGGTCACGGCGCACATCCCCTCACCCCCCACCCCGAGGACACGATGACCACCATGATCGAGATCGATCGACCGGCACCGCCGCGCGCCCTCGCCCCCGCGAAGCTGCGGATTCTCGAGACCGCCGATCTGCTCTTCTACGACGAAGGGATCCGCGCGGTCGGAGTCGACCGCCTGATCAGCGCCTCGAGCGTCACGAAGGCGACCTTCTACAAGCACTACGGATCGAAGGACCGGCTGATCGTCGACTACGTCGATCACCGCCACCGTGTGGCTGTCGACGAACTCGCCGATCTCGTCGAGCGCCACGACGATCCCGAGGAGGTGCTGCGGGCGGTGCAGGCCGGGATCACGACCGCGATCTCCTCCCCGGACTTCCGGGGCTGCCCGTTCATCAACGCCGCATCCGAATTCTTCGACCCCGATCACCCCGTGCGCCGGGCCGTGGTCGCCCACCGCGATTGGTACGTCGCCGTGCTCGAGCAGTTGCTCCGCGCCGTCGGCCACCCGCTCGCCGGCGACGCCGCCGACGATCTGATGCTGGCGCGCGACGGGGCGATGGCCGGCGGCTATGCGGGCGATCCGGTCGCAGCGAGCGCGGCGCTCGCGCGCGCCTTCGATCGCGCCCTCGCCGACGCGCACCGCTGAATCCGGTTCCCGCCGGAGCCCGATCTGTGGGAGGGTGACGTTCGGCGCCGCTCCGGGCGACGCCTTGGGCCTCGCGCCTCAGCCACCTGAAAGGATCACCCTCATGATCACGCTCTCCTGGCTCCTCCTCATCGCATTGGCCGGTGGGGCGCTCGCGCTCATCGACGGCATCATCCGGGTTCGCGGACGTGGCACGGCGATCCTCGCCGTCATCCAGATCATCGTCGCCGCGCTGTTCCTGCTCGCCTTCTTCGTCACCGCGATCCCGTTCGGCCCGCTCGTGCTCGCCGTCGTGACCCTGGTCGTGCTCGTTCTGCAGCTCGTGCTGCGCGGATCGACCCGTCGGTCGGGCGTCACCATCACCGTCGCGGCGATCGTGATCATCGCCATCTGGATCGTGCTCGCCCAGCACTGGCTGGTCATCCCCGGCGTCAACTAGCGGCGGCGCCCGCGGAGTGGACCGCGCGTCAGCGACGCGATTCGCTCACGCGGTCGAGCAGGGTGAGCTCGTGGCGGGTGAGACGCACTTCGGCGGCTGCGACCAGATCGAACACCTGGTCGGGGCTGCTCGCCGAGGCCACGGGAGCGACGACGTTCGGCTTGCTCAGCAGCCAGGCGAGGGCGATCGTCGGCACCGCGGCATCGTGGGCGGCCGCGATCCGGTCGAGAGCGGCGAGCACCTTGAATCCTCGGCGCGTCAGGTAGCCGGCGACATCCGCCGCGCGCTGAGCGTGTACGAGATCGGCCTTGCCGCGGTAGCGCCCGGTCAGGAATCCGTTCGCCAGCGCGAAACGCGGCATCACCCCGAGACCGATCCGGTCGGCGATGTGCTCGAGTTCACCCTCGTAGCCGCGGCGGTCCATCAGGTTGTAACGGTTCTGCAGGGCGACCATCGGCGCGACGCCGAGCTGGGCCGAGGCGATCCGGGCCTCGAACAGGCGGTTGCCGGTGTGATCCGATCCCCCGAAGTAGCGCACCTTGCCGGCCCGGATCAGCTCGTCGACCGCGAGCAGCGTTTCTTCGAAGGCCACCTCGGGGTCGTCGATGTGCAGGTAGAGCAGATCGAGACGGTCCGTGCGCAGCCGGCGCAGGGAGGCCTCGACCGCGGCCGTGATGGCCGGGGCCGTCACGCCCGGATACTCCGCACTCTTGCCGACCTTGGTCGCGACGATGATCTCGTCGCGATTGCGACGCGCCCGCATCCAGTTGCCGATCATGAACTCGCTCCGCCCGCTGGCGTACGAGTCGGCCGTGTCGACGAAGTTGCCCCCGTGGGCCGCGTAGACGTCCAGGATCGACTCGGTGGTCACCGGATCCGTTCGCCACCCGAAGACCTTGCCGCTGATCGCGAGCGGGAACACCCTCAGCTCCGAGAGGCCGACCCGTCGGCGCGGGGCGGCGGCGCTGCCGACGATCGCGGCCGTCTCGGCGGTCGTGGGAACGGCGCTGTGCCGGGCAGCATCCGTGCGAAGCCGACCGGTGTGAACCGGCCCGGTGCGCACGGCGCTCGACGGGCCGGATCGCTCCGCCTCGCCTGCTGCCTCTGACATCTCCGCCTCCTGGAATCGAACGCTGACCCAACGAGCCGGCGGGGGTCTGGCGCGTTCTTCCTGCGAGAGTAACGCTCGGCTTCGCGCCGGTCCGGCAGCATCGCCGGATCGTTATGAATCGTGACGATCGAGCCGAACGCGGGTGCCGGCCGGCCTCGGCAATCACCTGTTGAACACACAGCGAACACGCGGTGGTGGAGTCTGGCGTCGCCACCCTCCGGGGCTTAGCGTGGGGTCCGTGCGGATGCCTCGGGCATCCGGGCGGGGTCGTCCACAGCGTACGGCGCCACCATCACACCGCCGCCCAACGGACGGCACGAGAAGGGTCCCGGCCCCGCGGTCTCGCGGGGCCGGCCCTTCGCCCAACAACTCGGCCGCCGCGGCACACGACCCGCGGCGCGATTCCGCGCCACGACGCGAACGAGCCCCACCCCGCCGAAGCGGAATGGGGCTCGTCGAACCAGCGGTGCGCGGCTACGCGTCGACCGACTCGCCCTCGGACGAGGTGTCGACGTGGCTGTCGTCGGCCGGACGGCCTTCGGCGTCAGCGGCCTCCGACTCGTCGACCACCGGGGCGAGCGAGAGCTTTCCACGGTCGTCGATCTTGGTGATCTCGACCTGGACCTTCTGCCCGACCGCGAGCACGTCTTCGACGTTCTCGACGCGGCGCCCACCGGCGAGCTTGCGGACCTCGCTGATGTGCAGCAGGCCGTCCTTGCCGGGCATGAGCGAGACGAACGCGCCGAACGCGGCCAGCTTGACGACGGTTCCGAGGAACCGCTCGCCCACCTCCGGGTTCAGCGGGTTGCCGATCGCCAGCACCTGCGCGCGGGCTGCTTCGGCCGAGGGGCCGTCGACCGCACCGATGTAGACGGTGCCGTCCTCCTCGATTGAGATGTCGGCGCCGGTCTCGTCCTGGATCGCGTTGATCGTCTTGCCCTTCGGGCCGATCAGCTCGCCGATCTTGTCGGTCGGGATCTGCACGCTGATGACGCGCGGCGCCGTCGGCGCCATCTCGTCCGGTCCGTCGATCGCCTGGTTGATGACCGCGAGGATCGCCGTGCGGGCCTCCTTGGCCTGCTTCAGGGCGCCGTCGAGCACCGAGGACGGCAGACCCGCCAGCTTGGTGTCGAGCTGGATCGCGGTGACGAACTCGGAGGTTCCGGCGACCTTGAAGTCCATGTCGCCGAGCGCGTCCTCGGCACCGAGGATGTCGGTGAGGGCCGCGTAGCGGGTCTCACCATCCACCTCGTCCGAGATGAGGCCCATCGCGATGCCGGCGACCGGCGCGCGCAACGGCACACCGGCGTTCAGCAGCGAGAGGGTGGACGCGCAGACCGAGCCCATCGACGTCGAGCCGTTGGAGCCGAGAGCCTCGGACACCTGACGGATCGCGTACGGGAACTCCTCGCGGCTCGGCAGCACCGGCACGAGGGCGCGCTCGGCGAGGAAGCCGTGCCCGATCTCGCGACGCTTCGGCGAGCCGACGCGGCCGGTCTCACCGGTCGAGTACGGCGGGAAGTTGTAGTGGTGCAGGTAGCGCTTCTTCTTCACCGGGGCGAGGGAGTCGATCTGCTGCTCCATCTTGAGCATGTTCAGCGTGGTGACACCCAGGATCTGGGTCTCGCCGCGCTGGAAGATCGCCGAACCGTGAACGCGCGGGATGACCTGCACCTCGGCGTCGAGCGCCCGGATGTCGGTCAGGCCGCGGCCGTCGATGCGGATGCCCTCGGTCAGCACGCGACTGCGCATGACCTTCTTCGAGACCGACTTGTAGGCGGCGCTGACCTCGGCGTTCGCGGAGGCGGGAAGGCGCTCGGCCTCGACCTCGGCGGCGATGTGGCCCTTGACGCGGTCCTTGAGCAGGTCGTCGGCGTTCTGACGCTCCTGCTTGTCGGCGATCTGGTACACGCCCTTGAGCTCGTCGTAGGCGAGACCGGCGACGGCGTCGTAGGTCGCCTGCTGGTACGGCGGGAACAGCGGGAACTCCTGGATGGCCTTGGCGGCCTGGTCGGCGATCGACTGCTGCGCCTTGATGAGCTGCTTCAGGAACGGCTTGGACGCCTCGAGACCCTGGGCCACGACGGTCTCGTCGGGCTTGGTGGCGCCGCTGCGGATCAGCTCCCAGCTGCCCTCGGTCGCTTCGGCCTCGACCATCATGATCGCGACATCCTCATTGCCGTCCTTGTCGGTCACGATGCGGCCGGCGACCGTGAGGTCGAACACGGCCTCCGCGAGCTGGCTGAACTTCGGGAACGCGATCCACTGGTCGGGCCCGTTGCCGTTGCCGGGCATGAGGGCGAGGCGGATGCCGCCGACCGGACCGTAGAACGGCAGACCGGAGATCTGGGTCGACAGGCTGGCCGCGTTGATCGCGAGCGCGTCGTAGAACTCGTCGGGCGCGATGCTCAGCACCGTGATGACGATCTGGACCTCGTTGCGCAGACCCTCGACGAAGGTCGGGCGCAGCGGGCGGTCGATCAGACGGCAGACCAGGATCGCCTCGGTCGAGGGGCGGCCCTCGCGACGGAAGAACGAGCCGGGGATCTTGCCCGCGGCGTAGGAACGCTCTTCGACATCCACCGTCAGGGGGAAGAAGTCGAAGCCGTCACGCGGGTGCTTGCCCGCGCTGGTGGCGCTGAGAAGCATGGTGTCTTCATCGAGGTACGCGGCGACCGCGCCCTGAGCCTGCTGGGCGAGCCGACCGGTTTCGAACCGGACGGTGCGCGTGCCGAACTTGCCGTTGTCCAAGACGGCTTCGGCGAACTTGATTTCGGGACCCTCCACGAGGTGTCTCTCCTTTTGTTGGCTGGCGACCATACGGGTCGCCGACATACGAAGGAGCAGGAGCGGGCAGGAAGAACGACGGCGCAGCTTCGTGAACTTCCACGGTGCGCGGGCGCCGGTTCGTTGCTCTGGCCAACAGTAGAAGTGCGCCGACCCCGACCCGTTTCGTGCGTTCGGATCGGTTCGGAGGACCACCACCGGTGACCAGCTTCGTGCCGGCCTGCTCCGGATGTTGCACACTCACGATGGTCGCGAGCGCGCGGCCGCCGAATGGCGGTTGCCTCATGGTACCAGCACGGCGTGTCGCGCAGTCGGACGCGCCACGCCCAGCTGGCGCCCCGAGCGGTGCATCACGGCTCGGCCGGGGCCGGATGCCCGCTCGGGTCGACCGGGAGCACCGGCAGCAGCAGGGGGCGCTTCGGCTCGAGCCCGTCGCCGGCGGTGCGACCCCGCAGCCGACGACCGGCCCACGGTCGCACGTGCAGCCAGACCCAGGCCGGGGTCGAGATGCGGCATCCGGGTTCGTCGGCCTCGTCGTGATGCAGCGCGCGGTCCAGCGCGCCCAGCTCGGCGACGCCGGGGACCCCGAGGGTCTCGGCCGCCCGGTACGACAGCAGTCGATGTCCGTGCGAGCTGAGGTGCACGCGATCGTCGGCCCACATCCGCTCGTCGAGTCGGTCGGGGTCGATCGACAGGTCGAGCAGTCGCGAGTCGGTGTCGACGGCCACCTGCCGCAGGGCGCGCGACATCGCCGCGGTGCGCTCGTGCAGCAGCCGCAGCATGGGCCACGGCGGGATGAACGGGGTCACCAGCAGCACCTCGGCGCCGCTCTCGCGCACCCGCGCGATGCCTGTCGCGAGGGAGGCCGCGAGCGCCTGCGGATCGGCGCCGTGGCGCGCCAGGTCGTTGCCGCCGACGAGCACCGAGACCAGGTCGGCCTTGAGCTCGAGGGCGCGCGGGATCTGCCGGTTCAGCACATCGGAGACGGTGCGGCTGCGCACGGCCAGGTTCGCCGACAGCAGCGGGGAGGTGCGCCCCTCCTGATGCGCGAGCAGCATCGCGAGCCGGTCGGCCCAGCCGCGGAACTGGCCGGGCGCCTGCCGGGAGCTGTCGCCGAGGCCCTCGGTGATCGAGTCGCCGACGGCCACGTACCTGGTCCAGCCGGCCACCGCACCGGGCGCCGCGTTGGGGACGAGCCTGGGGCGCAGCGGGCGATCGGCGACCTGGGCGGGCGCGGTGTCGCGACGATCGACGCCGGCCCGCCGCATCCGGATCGCGTCGCGGTAGTGCCCGATCAGCTCGTCCCCCAGCCGGGCCCAGCTGCGATTCGCCACGGATTCGCGGGCGGCGATCGAGAACGCCCGGCGCTTGCCCGCGTCGCCCACCAGGTCGAGCACCCGGGCCCGCAGATCGTCGAGGTCGCCGGGGCGGTAGAGCCAGCCGGTGCGACTGTTCTGCACGAGGTCGAGCGGTCCGCCGCGGCCGACGGCGACGGTCGGCACCCCGCTCGCGAGCGCCTCTTGCACGGTCTGGCAGAAGGTCTCGTTCTCGCCCGGATGCACGAACAGGTCGAAGCTCGCGACCGCCTCGGCGAGCCCGTCGCCGCCGAGGAACCCGAGGAACGCCGCCCCCGGCAGTAGGCGCTCCAGCGCGGGCCGGCTGGGACCGTCCCCCACGATGACCAGGCGCGTCCCGGGCAGGGCGGCGATCGCGCGCAGGTCTTCGACCTGCTTCTCGGGGGCGAGACGGCCGACGTAGCCGATGATGACCTCACCGTCGGGGGCGAGTCGGCGGCGCAGGGCCTCGTCGCGGCGACCGGGGTGGAAGCGCTCGGCATCGACGCCGCGGGCCCAGTGCCGCAACCGGTCGACGCCGGCGTCGCTCAGCTCGGCGATGGCCGACGACGAGGGCGCGAGGGTCAGGGTCGCGCGGCGATGGATGCGGGCGACGTGCTGGGCGAGCGCTTGGGTCGCCACCGGCATCCCGTACCGCTGGGCATAGCCCGGGATGTCGGTCTGGTAGATCGCCACCGTGGGGATGCCGAGCAGCTCGGCCGCCCGCAGGCCCTGCCAGCCGAGCACGAACGGCGAGGCCAGGTGCACGACATCCGGCGTGAACTCGCGCAGGATCGCCGAGAGCGCACGCGCCCGGGCGAAGACGAGACGCACCTCGGGATAGGAGGGCAGGGGAACGGACCGCAGCAGCGACAGCTCGGCGCCGTGCAACTGTTCCGAGCCGGGATCGTCGTCGCCGGCACGCGGGGCGATGACGAGCGTCTCGTGTCCGTTCGCCCTCAGGTGGCGCAGCACCTGGAGGAGCGAATGGGTGACGCCGTTCATGTGGATGAGCGACGATTCGGCGATCAGTGCGACTCTCACGCGACCAGGATCGTCGACCGGATGCGGCGACGGCGCCGCGCGCGCCCGGATGCACCGAGGATTCACGTGACGTCGACCGGATGTTCGATCTGCCGCCGGCACGCCGCGCTCCGGTTGCCTTGCGTTCACCCGGATGCCGTTGGCCCCGGCCCGGTCGCCGAACGCAGGTAGTCGGGCACCGCCGGGCAGTCCTTCTTCAACGCCTGCAGGGCGGAGCGTGAAAGGTGGGACGCGACGCGATCGTAGGGGTCGATCTGCAACCGGTCCCCCGCGAGGAACGCCGCGCGATCGGGCACGGATCCGGCGTCGACGCCGTGCTGGGCCAGGCACGGCCAGAGCACGCCCACCGAGTACTTCCACAGCAGGAGCCGGCCCGCCGAATCCGCGGGATACGGTTCGACCGTTCCCGTCGCGACCATCAGGCACGAGACGAGGGCCTGCTCGGTCGTCGAGGCGACCGCCGAGGTCTTCGGCGATCGGGCAGAGCCGACGCCGAGGCGCACGTGCAGGCCGACGGTGTCCCGCCACACCACGGTGGGAGTCGATTCGCCGAGGCCCGCGCCCTGCTCGCAGCGCGCCACCGCCGGTTCGGGGATTCCGAGCGGCAGCCGATGCGGTCCCGCATCGCCGCGGCCGACGGTGGCGACGCATCCGGACAGCAGAGCGAGGGAGGCGACCACGAGCGCGGCAGGGGCGGCTCTCCCGCCGGGGCCCCTCATCGGTTCACCAGATAGGCCGGCACATCGGGGCATTCCCGGGCGGCCCGGATCGCGGTCTCGACGTTGCCCGGGGTCCAACTCGCGCTCCCGTAGGGATCGATCGCCGCGGCGGTCACCGGCGTCAGGTACAGCTCCCGGCTCGGCTGATCCGCGACGATCACGCCGTGAGCGCGCAGGCACGGCCAGAGCACGGCGACGTCGTAGCGATACAGCTGCAGCAGCCCGCCGCGCGACAGGGGCAGATCGTTCGCGTCGACGAAACGGTAGGCCGAGGCGCAGCGCTGCACGGATCGAGCGGCGCGTTCGGCCGCGCCCAGGAGCCTCATCGAGGCCGGGCCGGCCGAATCGCCCGAGACCGCCGGGGCGGTGGCGTGGGGCGTGACCAGGGTGACGGCGCGGGAGGTGGCATGCACGTACCAGCTGTCGAAGATGTCGCCCGGGCCGACATCGACCAGGATCTCGCCGCTGATGCCCCCGATCGAGACGTTCAGACCGGTGACGTCGAGCCCGTCGATGCAGCCGCGCCAGACGACCGTGTCGAGCGCGCTCGGCAGCAGCAGGGGGCGGGAGCTCGCGCGCGGCGTCGTCGCGCATCCGGTCAGCAGCAGAGCCACGATCGCCGCCACGACGACCGCGGCGATCCCGATCGAGCGCCGGCGCTCCATGGTCCGACGATACGCCCGGATCGCCCGGCCGGCTGGGTGGGCTCAGCCCGGCTTCGCGCTCACGGCCCACCCGGATGCTCCCGCGTGCGAGGCGCTCAGTGCCGCAGCATCCGCCGCCCCGCGACGATCACGAGGGCGGCTACGACCACGGCGAACACCACGAGGATGGGCACAAGGGGCGCCAGCATGAGCGCGGCGCCGATCAGCAGCACGGGCACGGCGAGGCCCGCGTAGGCGAACAGGAACACCGCGGCCAGCACCTCGCCGCGCCGATCGGGCGCCGCGAGCGCCGCCGCGACGCCGATCGCCGCGCGGAACAGCAGCCCGACACCGGCGCCGCCCACGACCGCGGCGAGCAGGAACAGGGGCAGCAGCGCCAGCAGGGCCGAGACCGACAGGAACGCGAGTCCGGCGACCGCGAGCACGATGCCGAGCACGAGCTGCACCCGTGCCGGGACGCGGATCGCGACCACCTGGATCACGGCCGATGCCGCGAAGGACAGGAAGGAGGCCACCCCGGCCAGCAGGCGGGACGTCTCGTGCATGCTCACGGCGAGCACGGTCGGCGCGAGGGCGCTGTAGAGGCCGAGCACGGCGAAGCCGGCGAAGGCGGCGACCCCCGCGGCGAAGAAGCGCGCCCGGTCGGCACCGGGCACGGCGAGCCGCTGCGGGCGATACGCCGGCCGCTCCTCACGGCGCTCCACGGTCTCGGGCACGAGCGAGACCGCGACGACGGCGAGGGCCAGCACCAGAAGGAAGACGGCGTACGGCACCACGAGCGGGCTCGGGGCGAACTGCGCCAGGACGCCGGCCACCAGCGGGCCCAGGGCGAGACCGCCCGTGTTCACGACCGTCGACACGATCCCGGCGCGACGGGTGGCGTGCGGCGCGAGCTCGCTGAGGTGCGCCGTCGCGCTGGCGGTCAGGGTGCCGACGCCGATCCCGGTGATGAAGCGCGCCACGATCAGCCCGGCCACGTCGTTCCACACCAGGAACAGCACGCCGGCCAGCAGTTCGATGGCGATGGCCACCAGGATCATGCGGCGACGGCCTGCCCAGTCGCTGATGTGCCCGATCAGGAAGAGGCTGAGCAGCACCCCGAGCGCGTAGGCCGCGAAGATCACCGTGACGACCCAGGTCGCGAAGCCGTCGCGCGCCGCGTACAGCGCGTAAAGCGGAGTGGGGACGGTCGAGAACGCCATCGCGGCGAGGAACGCCAGCGCGATGACCCAGAAGCCGGCACGCCCACCGAGGTGGCCGCGGCGAGCGGGACGGTGCGCGGGAAGGGAGGTCGGAACGACGAGGTCTGCGGTGCTGGTCATGACTCCAACTCTCCCTCGTCCGACTCATCGAGTCCAACGAACGTGCTTGATCATGACGATCGAATAGTACGATTGCCGTATGGACGGCCGACAACTCGAGTACTTCCTCGCCGTCGCCGACGAGCTCAACTTCACCCGGGCCGCGCAGAGCGTCTACGCCGTGCAGTCGACGGTGTCCGCCGGCATCCGCTCGCTCGAACGCGAACTCGGCACGACCCTCTTCGACCGAGGACCGCACGGGGTCGCCCTCACCCCTCTCGGCGAGGAACTCGTGCCCGCGGCCCGTGCCGCGCTCGAAGCCCTCCAGCGGGTCGCCGACCTCGCCGACACCTCGGCCGGACTCCGCGGCCGGCTGCGCGTGGGCATCTTCACGAACCTATCGACGATCGATCTGCCGGGCGTCCTGGGCGAGTTCCACCGGCGACACCCGCGCGTCGACCTGCAGCTGGGGCCGTCCCCCACCGGATCGGCGGGACTGGCCGACGACGTGCGCAGCGGACGACTGGATGCCGCCCTCTTCGGCCTGCCCGAGGCCCCCGCCGGCCTGCGCGAGCACCGCCTGGCCTCGTCACGGTTCGTCGCGATCCTGCCGGACGGGCATCCCCTGGCCGAACGGGCCTCGGTGCCGCTCGCGGAGTTGGTGGCGGAGCGCTTCGTCGACGCCCGCGAGGGATTCGGCAACCGCGCGACGCTCGATGCCGCCCTCGCGCAGCGCGGCCTGAGCCGGCGCGTGGCGACCGAGCTCTCGGACCTGGGCGAGATCCCGCGCTTCGTGGCGGCCGGCCTCGGCGTGGGAGCGCTGCCCGAGCTCACGGTCATCCCGGCCCCCGGCGCCGTGGTGCGCCCGCTGCGCGAGCGGGTCGACTGGCAGCTGCGCCTGGTGACCCGCCCGCACCCGTCCGCGGCGACCGAGGCGCTCGTCGCCCTGCTCGAGGAGCGGTTCGGCGAGCGCCGGCAGAGCTGAGCCGGGCCGGCCGGGCCCCCGGCTGCGGGGCCCGGCTTGCTAGGCCCGGTTACTGGGCCCCGAACCCGCCCACGGGACTGAACCCGGTCGGCAGGGCGAAGGGATCGCGCACCCGCGTCGATCGGTCATGCTCGCGCACCAGCGCGGCGAGTTCACCGGCCGCCCGGTCGATCCGCTCGGGCAACCCGCCGGTGGACGCATCCCCGGTGCTCCCCCAGTCGCTGGACGCCGCGTACACCGTGGTGGGCGCGACGACCGCGTGCAGGTAGCTGAACAGCGGGCGCATGGCGTACTCCAGGGCCAGCGAGTGCCGCTCGGTGCCCCCGGTCGCGCCGAGCAGCACGGGCAGGCCGCTGAGCGCATCCGGGTCGAGCACGTCGATGAACGACTTGAACAGGCCGCTGTAACTGGTGGTGAAGATCGGGGTGACGAAGATCGCCCCATCGGATGCCGTCAGCTGCTCGATCGCCGCCGCCAGCTTGGGCGCCGCGAAGCCGGTGAGCAGGTTGTTGGTGATGTCCTGCGCCAGATCGCGCAGCTCGATCACCTGCACCTCGGCCGCGACACCGTCGTCGGCGAGCCGCTTCACCGTCGCCTGAGCCAGGCGGTCGGCGAGCAGACGCGTGGACGAGGGCTGGCTGAGGCCCGCCGAGATCACGACGATCTTCCGGGATTCGGTCATCACTTCACCTCCGTGAGGTCGGTCTCGACGGCGTCGGCCAGCGAGGCGGCGAGCAGCGAGGCGTGCGTGGGGGCGTCGGGCACCTCGGCCGGGCGGTTCACGGCGAGCTCCCGGCGCAGCACCGGCACGACCTCGCCGCCGAGCAGGTCGAGCTGCTCGAGCACGGTCTTCAGGGGCAGGCCCGCGTGGTCCATCAGGAACAGCTGACGCTGGTAGTCGCCGAACAGGTCCCGCATTCCCGCGTAGCGGTCGATGACCTGCTGCGGGCTGCCGACGGTCAGCGGCGTCATCGAGCTGAAGTCCTCGAGCGAGGGGCCGTGACCGTAGACCGGGGCGTTGTCGAAGTACGGCCGGAACTCCGCCACGGCATCCTGCGAGTTCGCGCGCATGAACGCCTGCCCGCCGAGGCCGACGATCGCCTGTTGCGCGGTGCCGTGACCGTAGTGCTCGAAGCGCTGCCGGTAGTAGCCGATCAGCTTCTGGTAGTGCTCGGCCGGCCAGAAGATGTTGTTCGCGAAGAAGCCGTCACCGTAGTACGCGGCTTGCTCGGCGATCTCGGGGCTGCGGATGCTGCCGTGCCAGACGAACGGCGCGACCCCGTCGAGCGGGCGCGGCGTCGAGGTGAAGCCCTGCAACGGCGTGCGGAACTTGCCCTGCCAGTCGACGACGTCCTCCCGCCACAGACGGTGCAGCAGCGCGTAGTTCTCGATCGCCAGCGGGATGCCTTGCCGGATGTCCTGCCCGAACCACGGGTACACCGGGCCGGTGTTGCCGCGCCCGAGCATGAGGTCGACGCGCCCGCCCGCGAGGTGCTGGAGCATCGCGAAGTCCTCGGCGATCTTGACCGGGTCGTTGGTGGTGATGAGGGTCGTGCTCGTGGTGAGCTGCAGCGTCGTCGTCTTCGCCGCCAGGTAGGCGAGCGTCGTGGTGGGTGAGGACGAGAAGAACGGCGGGTTGTGGTGCTCCCCCAGTGCGAAGACGTCGAGCCCGACCTCCTCGGCGTGCTGCGCGATCGTCAGCACGTCCTGGATACGCTCCGCCTCGCTGGGAGTGCGGCCGGTTGTCGGGTCCTGCGTGATGTCGCTCACCGTGAAGATCCCGAACTGCATGGCGGTCATCGTGACGCTCCTTCTATTTATGCGTTTGCATCGATATGCCATCCAACCACATCCCCACCGCCGGTATTCCCTGCTTGAATGGCCGGATGGCGACGCATCCCGATCCCATCCCCACCGACGGCATCACGATCGTGCGCGAGTTCGATGCTCCCGTCGAGCAGGTGTTCGACGCGTGGACGACGCCGCGCCGGTTCGCGGTCTGGTTCGGCGGCGAGAACGGCGACATCCCGCTGGACGGCGTGCAGTTGGATGCGCGCCCCGGCGGCATCTGGAAGGCCACGATGTTCGTCGGCCCCGAGCGTCGCGAGATCGACTGGATCGGCGAGTTCGTCGAGGTCGAGCGGCCCTCCCGCCTCGTGATCGCCTTCACCGACGGGTCGCCGGACGACGGGTGGGGCTACCTCACGGTGCAGTTCGACGACCTCGACGGCCGCACGCGCATGACCATGCAGCAGGGCGGAGGGGCCCTGCCGCCCGAGCAACTCGCTCAGGCCAAGGCGGGCTGGCAGAGCTTCTTCGACGTGCTCGACATGCTGCTGCGCGAGTCGGAGCTCGACTGACGAGTCCGCCGCGGCATCGGCCGTCGGCGGGGCGCGCCAGCGGGCTCCGCGGCGCCCGACTTAGGGTGGATGCATGGCAACCGTCGAACTCACCGAGCAGACCTTCGAAAGCACAGTCCTCGACGGGGGCATCGTGCTCGTCGACTTCTGGGCGGACTGGTGCGGACCGTGCAAGGCCTTCGCACCGGTGTACGACGCGAGTTCCGAGGCCAACGACGACATCGTGTTCGGCAAGGTCGACACCGAGGCGAATGAGGGGCTCGCGGGAGCGATGGGCATCCAGGCGATCCCGACCCTAATGGCGTTCCGCGACGGCATCGGCGTCTTCTCGCAGGCCGGGGCACTCCCCCGCCCCGCCCTCGACAGCCTCATCGAGCAGGTACGAGCGCTCGACATGGATGCGATCCGCGCCGAGATCGCGGCGCAGCAGTCGGCAGCTGCCGGGTCCGACGCCGCGGCACCCGAGAGCCCTCAGGCCTAAGGTCCTGTCGCGGGGCACTCGGTGCTCGCTACGGTTCAGGCATGTCCGAATCGACCAACACCCCGTCCGTCGCCCCTGCCCCGCTGAAGCCGCGCCGGGCCGTCGGGGTCACCGCCTTCGTGCTCGGCCTGCTGGGCTTCGTCGGCGATCTCGTCGTGGTCCTGATCGGCATCGCCTCGTTGTTCACGGTGACGTCCGACCTGCTCGGACTCGTGTCGGGACGCAACACCGGGTTCGGCGATTACGGCTCGGTGTTCATCGCCGTCGTAATCGGGGTGCCGTTCGACACCCTGCTGGCCGTGATCGCGCTCATTCTCGGCATCGTCGCAGTGGCGCGGAACCGCGGCCGCACCCTCGGCGTGATCGCGATCGTGCTGAGCGCCCTCGTGCTGATCACGCGCATCCTGCTCGTGGTGACCGTACTCACCAACGCGCACCACTAGCGGCGCCGCGAGGCGTTCCGCCGCGATCCGACTAGCGCACGAGCCCCATCAGCAGCTCGACCCGCAGCTTTCCGCCCTTGGTGACGATGCGCGCCGGGATGCGCGCCTTGCCGACCGTGTCGTCGAGACGACGCAGGGTGTCGTCGACGACCGACTCGAGCCCGCGCGGCACGCTGCCCACCGGACCGCTCACCCGCCGCCCCGTGAAGAGCCGGACCACGATCGGGGCATCCACCCGTTCCTGCTCCCGGGTGCGCGGCGAGATCGCCGTCTCGGGATGCTCGTCACCGGCATCCAGGATCGCGCGCAGCTCCTCCTGATGGGGATCGCTGTCGGCGAGCACGATCGTGATCCGCTTGTTGCGGGCGACCAATCCGTAGCTGTAGTCGTTGAAATGCCCTACGCCGCGATCGTCGCGGGGCAGTGACTCGTCGGTTCCGCGCCGACTCGCGAACAGTGCCATCGGGGGCTCCTTCAGAATCCGTTGGGTGAGCGGGGGGCGTAGTGCTCTTCGAGCCTCGCCAACTCGCTCGTGCTCAGCTGCAGATCGACCGCCGCGACGGCGTCGACCAGGTGCTGCGGCTTGGTGGCGCCGACGATGGGGGCCGTGACCGCGGGCTGCAGCAGCAGCCAGGCCAGGGCGACCTGGGCCGGCGGCACCTCGCGCTCGGCGGCCACGGCGGCGACGGCATCCACGATCGCCTCGTCGGAGGGCTGCCCGTACAGGGTCGCCCCGAACGAGTCGGTCCCGGTGCGACTCGTCTCGGTACCCCACGGGCGGGTCAGCCGGCCGCGCGCGAGCGGGCTCCAGGGGATGACACCGACGCCCTGATCGACGCAGAAGGGATGCATCTCCCGCTCCTCCTCGCGCTGCAGCAGGTTGTACTGGTCCTGCATCGAGACGAAGCGGGTCCACCCGCCGAGGTCGGCCGTGTACTGGGCCTGGGCGAACTGCCACGCCCACATCGAGGAGGCCCCGATGTAGCGCGCCTTGCCGGCCCGCACCACATCGTCGAGCGCCTGCATCGTCTCTTCGATGGGCACCTCCGGATCCCAGCGGTGGATCTGGTAGAGGTCGACGTAGTCGGTGCCCAGCCGGCGCAGGCTGTCGTCGATCGCCGTCAGGATCGCCGCGCGGCTCAGCCCGGCGCCCTTCGGCCCGGGGAACATCCGGCCGTGCACCTTCGTCGCGATGACGACCTCGTCGCGTCGCGCGAACTCGCGCAGCAGCTCACCCGTGATCTCTTCGCTCGAGCCCAGCGAGTAGACGTTCGCGGTGTCGAAGGTCGTGATGCCCGCCTCGATCGCCTGACGGAAGAACGGCCGGCTCTCGTCGAGCCCCATGCTCCAGGCATGGTTGCCCCGGGCCGGGTCGCCGTAGCTCATGCAGCCGAGGATGATCCTCGAAACCTCGAGGCCGCTGTTGCCGAGTCGCAGAGTGTCCATGTCCTGACCCTAACGCGCGGAGAATGGAGCCCGTGCAGCCCACCAACCCGGCCCAGTTCGACGACGCGATGGCGGGGCGGATGCCCGAGCCCGACGAGATCCGCGACGGCATCTGGTCGATCCCCCTGCCGATGAGTCAGCCGGGCAATCCCTTCTCGTTGAGTTACGCGGTGCAGGGTTCCGACGGTTCGGTGCACCTGATCGACACCGGCTACGACACCGAGCGCAACTGGCAGCTGCTCGTGGCGGGGCTCGCGCGCTTCGGGCTGTCGATCGACGACGTGGCCTCCGTTTTCGTGACGCACCTGCATCCCGACCATCTGGGCATGGCCGAGCGCCTGCGCGCGGCATCCGGGGCCCGTCTCGGGATGCTGCGGCGCGAGCAGCTCGCCCTCTCGGCGCTGGCGGCGCACGGCATCGACACCACCGACGCCCGGTTCGGCTCCTGGGGCGTGCCCGAAGACCGCTGGCCGGAGCTGCGCGTCGCCCTCGGTCCGGGCCTCGTCGCCGAGGCGGCACCGGCGGTCGACCGGGCGTACGAGCCGCGCGAACTGATCGACGTGCCGGGCCGGTCGATCGAGGCGCTCGCCACGCCGGGCCATACCGCGGGCTCGGCGAGCCTCGTCGACGCGGAGGCCGGCCTCGTCTTCACGGGCGACACCGTGCTGCCCCGGATCTTCTCGGGCCTCGGGCTCGGCGATGCAGGCGAGACGAACCCGATCGCCGACTACCTGGCCTCGCTGCGCACGCTCGAGGCCTACGACGAGCTCGAGGTGGCTCCCGGGCACCAATATCGCTTCCGCGGGCTGGCCGAGCGCACCGCCGTGCTCGCGGAGCACCATCTCTCGCGATCGCGCGCGGCCGCGGCGGTGCTGCGCGACGAGCCGGACGCGACGATCTGGCAGGTGGCGAGTCGACTGCGTTGGACCACCGGATGGCAGAACCTGCGCGACTTCTACCTGTTCTCGGCCCTGGGCCAGACTCAGCTGCACGTCGAGTTCGGGCGCTCGGCCGACTTCCCGGGCTGAACGACTCCCTAGGATCGCAGCATGAAGCTCGCCCGCTGGAGGAAGCAGACCGAGTGGCCCCTCGCCGCGGTGGCGGTCGTCTTCCTGATCGCGTACTCGTGGGAGGTGATCGCCGACCTCGAAGGGCCGCACGCGGTCATCGCCGAGACGGTCATCAACGTCACCTGGGCGGTCTTCGTGCTCGACTACCTGGTGCAGCTGGTGCTGGCCGAACGGCGCTGGCGATGGTTCCGCACCCACCTCTTCGATCTCGCGGTCGTCGCGCTGCCTGCCCTGCGCCCGCTGCGCCTGCTGCGGCTCGTGACCCTGCTCGCGGTGCTGCATCGCACCACCAACCGCTTCTTCCGCGGTCGGATCGTCATCTACGCGGCGGGCGCCTCGCTGCTCCTGATCTACGTCGCCGCCCTGGCCGAACTCGATGCCGAGCGCAGCGAGGGCACCATCACGAACTTCGCGGCCGCGATCTGGTGGGCCTGCGTCACGATGTCGACCGTCGGATACGGCGACTACGTGCCCGTGACGATCGTCGGACGGCTCGTCGCGATCGGCGTGATGATCGGCGGAATCGCCCTCATCGGCGTGATCACGGCGACCCTCGCCTCGTGGATCGTCGAACGCGTCGCGGCCTCCGATCGCGACGAACAGCAGGAGACCCGCAGCGATCTGCAGGACCTCGCCGACCAGGTCGCCGCGCTGCGTGAAGAGGTGCGAGCAAACTTCGCGAACAAGGAGGATCCGGAGCATCCTTCCCGGTAGTGTGACCTGATCCCGCCGAGAAGGAGCGCCCGTGGAGGACCAGGTTCCGCCGTTCGTGCCGCCGTCGGCCGGCGGTACGCCGCCCGCCGGCCCGCCCGTTCCGCCGCCCCTGAGCCCGCCCGCCGGTCCCCCCGTGCTCGCGCCGCCGCGCGGGCTGCCGCTGCCCGGGGACCCGCCCGGGTACCCGCTCGGCGGGCCACCCGTCGGATTCGCCGCCCCGCCGGCACGCGCTCCGCATCCCCGCCGAACCCTGGGCATCGTCAGCGGCATCGTGGTGCTGTCGCTTCTGCTGGTGGCCGGCGGGGTCTGGGGTGCCGTGTCGATCGTCCAGCACCTGGGGCACGCGACATCCAACTTCCGGAACGCCGGCGATGGGCCGCCTGTCGCGGGGGCACCGCAGTCGCCTCTCGCGCGCGATCCCCTGAACTGCGCCGCCGATTGCTTCGCCGACTTCATCGCGACCGCGACCGTGCCCCCGCCGAGCGCGACCCGCAAGCTCGGACTGACCGATCAGACCGACGCCTACGGCGACTACGCCTCGAGCGACGCGGGCGGCGAATACGACTCGACGCTCGACAACTGGACGAAGCAGCAGGGTACCCCCGCGACGTGCTTCTTCACCTACTTCCAGTCGCCCGTCGCCGAGACACTCGGCGCGAGGCCACGAGACGACGTGAGCACGATCGACTACACCGGCACCTACACCGACTCGGACAAGGTCGACACCCTCGGGCAGTCCATCCGGATGTTCCAGAACTCCGACCAGGCGGTCGCCTACCTGGCGCAGCTCGCCCACCACGTGGACGCCTGCGACTCCTATCGCTCCGGCACCGGAGCGGATCGGGTGACCACGGCCGTCACGCCGGCGCCGCAGCTCGAGAGGCTCCCCGCCAGCGTGGCGGCGATCGGCTGGGACGAGAGCTGGGCCGGCGGGCGGTACTACACGATCGATCTCCAGCGCGGCAATCTCGTCGTGCGCACCTATCTCGACGTGGAGGACGCCGCCATCACGGAATCCCGATTCCGCGACTTCGTGAGCGCGGAAGCCCAGCAGCTGGCCGCCCTGCGCACCCCCGGTTCGACCAGCTGAGACGGGCGGCCTCAGGCGCGGGGCCGCGCGAACACGGCGCGCAGGGCGAAGAACACGATCACCGCGACGACCAGCACGATCCCGATCCGGACGATCAGCCAGGCCAGCTGAAGCAGAGCCCCGACCAGGAACCACGCGATCACGACCGCGACGATGACTCCGACAATCGTCCACACCCAACCGCCACGCATGACTCGAGGCTAGCTCAGCCCAGCAGCACGCGTCATGCCGCCTGGGAGATCCGCACGGTGTTGCCCGAGGGGTCGCGGAACGCGCAGTCCTTGGGGCCCCAGGGCTGGGCGACCGGCTCCTGCAGCACCTCGGCACCCGAAGCCCGCACGCGTTCGAACGCCGCATCGACGTCGTCGGCGGCGAACACGATGTTGGGCAGCACGCCCTTCGTGAGCAACTCCTGCAGGGCGTCGCCATCGGCCTGGGAGCGTCCGGCGTGCGGATCGCTCAGCACGATTCCGAGGCCCGGCTGCGCCGGCGATCCGAGGGTCAGCCAGCGGTGCCCACCCGATGCGACATCGTTGAGCACGTCGAGCCCGAGCGCATCGCGATAGAAGGCGACCGACTCGTCGACGTCGTTGACGGTGATGTGGGTGTACTGAAGCGAGATCGTCATGCGATCAGGCTAGACAGCGGATGCCGCGGCGACTTCTCTGATCCTGCTCGATCGCGGCTGCGGGCGCCCCAGCACCTTCGCGATGCACAGCGGCATCGCCTCCAGTGCGTCGTGATCCCGAGCCCGGTACGCGCTCGGCGTCTCGCCCACGAGCTCGGTGAAGCGCGTGCTGAACGAACCGAGCGAGGTACAGCCGACCGCCATGCAGGCATCCGTCACGCTCATCCCGCCGCGCAGCAGGGTCATGGCCCGTTCGATCCGCCGGGTCATGAGGTAGCCGTACGGGGTCTCGCCGTAGGCGGCGCGGAACCGCCGCGAGAAGTGCGCCGGCGACATCAGCGCCGTCTGCGCCATCGTCGGGACGTCGAGCGGTTCGGCGTAGGCGCGATCGATGTGGTCGCGCGCGCGCCGAAGCAGGGCGAGCGTCTCGAGCTCCTGCGGCGTCATGCCTCCAGGGTAACCGCGCCGTCGACAGCGGCCGGGGCCGACTCGGGCCGGCTCGCCCGCCGCGCTCGGTACCCGAACTGGAACAGCCCGAGCGAAACGACCGCGAGAACGGCTCCGATGACCGGAACGAACGGCACGCCGATCGCGAGAGCGCTCGCTCCCAGCAGGGGCGCGACGGCGACCCCGAGGTAGGTCGCACTGGCCCACCACGAGAGAGCGATCCCGGCCTTGGCGGGATCGATGTCGACCAGGCGGTGCTGCAGGGGGACGGCGGAGGCGAAAGCCGTGAGCCCCCAGACGACGAACAGCACCATGGTCCAGAGGAAGCTGCCGTCGAGCAGGGGCAGAAGCGCCAGAAGAGCGACCTGGACCGCGAGGGCGATCGTGCCGAAGACGCGCGCACCCAGCCGGTCGGTGAGCGGTCCGGCGAACACGTTGCCCACGATGCCGGCCAACCCGTAGCCGAACAGCAGCGCGGCGAGCAGGGTGCCGTCTCCGTCGGTCGCCGTGCCGGTCACCGAGGAGCTGAAGATGTAGACGCTGTTGAACGCCGCGAAGATGAAGAGACCCGCGAACAGGGTCAGCGTCAGCCGGCCGTCGCGCAGGGAGGCGAGCCGTCGACCCAGGCTGGCCGGAACCGAGAGCGGGATGTCGCGCACCCCCAGCAGCACCGCGGGCACCAGCAGCGCCGAGAGGCCGGCGAGCGCCCAGAGCGGCAGTTCCCACCCTCCGGAGGCACCGATCGCCGTGCCGAGGGGCGCGCCGATCGCGGTCGAGAGGGTGAAGCCCGCGCTCACGAACGCGATCGCGGTTCCCCGCCGAGCGGGAGGCACGAGGGCGGTCGCCGCCGCCGTCGCGGTGGGCACCAGAGCCGCTCCCCCGATGCCGGCGATCATCCGGCCGATCGTGAACGCCTCGATACCGGTGGATGCCGCGGCCAATGCCGTGCCCACCGCGATGAGCCCCAGCCCGCTCGCCATGAGGATCGTGCGCGACACGCGCGACAGCAGGATCGAGATCGTCGGCGCCACGATGGCGACCACGAGCGCGTAGAAGGTGATCGAGTAGCTGACGACCTCGGGGGTCACACGCAGTGCGCGGGCGATCTGAGGAAGCAGTCCGGCGATGACGAAGGCATTCGTTCCCACGATGAACAATCCGAACGCCAGGATGCCCAGCTTCATCAGCACCTGGCGCATCGGGGCATACGATTGTTCGATATCCGTCATACGGTGACGCTAGCCCATTGTTTGATGACCGTCAAACTAACCAACGGAGGCGGGAAATGCCCGACGACACGTTGCCCATGCCCCCCGCCGCGGAGCTGCGCCTCGCCGAGCTCATGCGGGCCCTGTCGGACCAGAACCGCGTGCGCATCGTCGTGGCGCTCGCCGACGGCGAGTTCCACTCGATCACCGACGACTTCTTCGGGCTCGACCTCCACAAGTCGACAGTGTCGCACCACCTCAAGACATTGCGGGAGGCGGGGTTCACCGAGACGCTCTACGCCGGTCGCAGCTGCCAGGTGCGGCTGCGAGTGCCCGAGCTGAACGCACGATTCCCCGGGTTGGTCGCCGCCCTGACGTCCCCGTCGGCGATCGCCGACGTCACCGGGAACGTGCCGGCCCGGTAACGCACCAAAACCGCCGCAGCACTCACGCCGCGGCGGTTCTGTGTTCCTCTTCCGAGCCCCCCGGTCTCGGAGCCGTCGATGCCACGTACCCCCGGTGGCTTTCGATCGGCTGACCCCAGTGTGACCGTCGACAGACCGGTCTGACAGGGTCGAAAGTCCCGCGTTCAGGAGACGATGAGACTCGAGCCGCCTCGAGCCATCAGTCGCAGGTGTAGGTACGCATCGCCGCGGTCCCGAGGTGGACGGTGCCGTCCCCGATGACGACTTCTCCCCCGCTCACCACCTTGCGCACCTCGAGGGTCGCGGTGCCGGCCGGGAAGATCGAGACGGGCACGTTGCTCGACGTGAGCTGCACGTAGGAGTTCCAGCCATCGGCACCGGTGGCCGGCACCTGGATCCCGTTGACATAGAGCCGGTACACGGTGGGCGCATAGGGGGTCGGCGACCAGCTGAAGGTGGCGATCCACGTCTGGTCGGAGCAGCTGAGCAGCGGCAGCACCGGCCCGGTGATCGTGAAGCCACTGCTGACTCCCGCGAGCAGCCCGCTGGAACTGGCGGTGAGCGTGTAGGTGCCCGTCCTGTTGATGCGGCATCCCGGGAAGCTCACCTGACCGGCGGTCGCGTTCTTCGGGTTGGTTCCGCAGGTCAGTGTCGCCCCTTGAGCTGTGGTCAGCGACACGCTGATGGATGCGGTGCTCGCGACGGTGTTGCCGCCCGCGTCGGTCACGGTCACCACCGGGGTGGTCACGAACGTGGTGTTCGCCTGGGTGGCGGTGGGCGACACCGAGAACACGAGCTTGTTCGCCGGACCGACTGCGACGGTGAAGTTCGTGCTGATGGCCGAGGACAGGCCCGGCGAGGTCGCACTCAGGGTGTAGGTCCCCGCCTTGTCGACTGCGCAGCCCGTGAAGCGGGCTGTTCCGGCGACGGCGGCCACCGGGTTGGCGGTGCAGCGGAGCGTGGCGCCTTGAGGCGTGCTGATCGACAGCGTCACCGGAGCGGTGCTCGTCGTCGAGCCACCGCTCGAAGTCTGGATCGCCACGGCGGGCTGAACGGCGAACGCGACACCGCCCGTCGAATTCGACGGATTCGTCGTGAAATGGAGTTTGACCGCGGTCGCGAAGATGGCGGCGACCCAGTTGTTCGCCGCGTTGATGGTCGTACCGGTGAATGCCGAACTCGCGGACGGCGTGATCGGGGCGATGGCCACCATCGCAGCGCAAAGAACCAGCGACAGCACCGACAGGGCACTCTCCACCCCGATGCTGCCGACCAGTGCCGGGATGCCTCGGCGCGGCGGCCGCGCATGCCGCGATCGACGTTCCCGTCGTTCCTTGGTCTCGTCCCGCGATGCGAGGAACTCGATGATCAGGGCGAGCAGGGTGACGGCGAGCCATGCCGCGAACGGAAGTGCGAGGCCGTGCTGCAGCCAATAGGCGGGCAGACCGACCCAGGGAACGAGCAGGCAGCCCACCGCGATGATGTCGGCGCGAGGAAGCGGAGCGCTGTCGGCATCCCGGTTGGCGTCTCCCGCGGTGATCAACGTGCCGTCGGGATTGACGCCGACGATGCGGTGCAGGCGGATTCCGGGGGCCGCCGATCCCGATGGAGCCGGGAAGGTCACGACCCGTCCGAGCGGTGTTGCGGCATCCGCCGGCAGCGGCCGCGAGAGAACGACATCGCCGACCCCGATGTGCGGCATCATCGATCCGCTCTGCACCACCGTCCCGGTGAGACCGAAGGCCATCGGGCCGACGGCGCAGGCCGCGAGTGCGACCAGGAAGACCAGGTACCCGCGTGCGAGAAGGCGCAGCACGAGGAGCCCCCAGGCCGCCGCGACCGCGCGCCGGCTCTGGGGTTCCTGAATCGGTTCCCCGGTCATCGCCCTGCCCCCTCGTGCCGTTACGGCGCTACAGGGTGGATTGCAGCTCCCAGACGACATCGGCGCTGGCCGACTTGCCCTGCAGAGCGTCGATCTGCGTCTGGGTCAAGCCGGTGACGTCGAAGGTCCAGGTCGCACGATACGTCTTGGTTTCCCCCGGAGTTCCGGTGGTGGCCCAGGGCAGGATGCCCGTCGCGTAGCTGTTGCTCGACGCGGCGGCGGCGGCGAGCGACAGTGCAGGCCCGACGGGAGGAGCGTCGGGAACGAATCCGGTGCAATTCGCGAAGCTGCCCCCGGATCCGCTCTCCATGGAGATCGTGATGTTGTTCTCGAGGCCCTGCGCCCCGATGGTGTCGACGTACATCCGCACCTCACCGGGAACCGTGGACTCGGAGGTGACGACGATGCACCTCGATCCGGTCTGTCCGGGAACGACCCCCGACACGCGGAACGCCGCGGCACCGAGGTCGTCGTCGGAGAGCAGCACCGATCCGGTCTCCCAGTTGTTACCGGTGTTGCGGGTGGTCGCCGTGAATGCGGCGTTCGATCCGTTCCAGACCAGAAGGCCTGCAACCAGGATGGCGGTCGGTCCGACGATCAGCGTCGCGAGTCGCCGAGTACGAGCTGTGGGCTTGTGCATGAGAAATCTCCCCCTTGAGGACTTGCAAGAGCATCGACATCCGTTCGTGGCCGATGCGTGAAGGACCAGCCCCGTCCCCGGGCTGTCGACCTCCACATGACTGAGCATCCCCCGCGCGGCGCATCGGCCACAGTGCCGAAGGTCCTCCTGCGACTCCGGCACCCGCGTCAGGAACGATCGTCGCTCGGGATCGCGTTCCTCGACGGGCTCAGCAACCCGAGGCCGAGCATGATCAGGCCGGCCTCGGCCAGGCCCACGGCGAAGTAGATCAGTTGCAGCAGGCTGAACGGGATGAACACCAGCTCGACGAAGATCCAGATCAGCGTGTCGAAAGCCGCCACCGCGGCGGCGAACAGCGCGTAGGGATGCCGGCGCAACAGCAAGACGAAGGCGAGCACGTGCACCCCGCCCAGCACGACGGCGAGGATGACGCCCGGGCCCACATAGGAGTCGAACGGCGAGCCATCCAGGTACGACAACGGTATCGCGATGCCCGCCGCGAAGCCGGGGATCGCCGAGCCGAGCACGAGCGCGGCGCCACCGGCGACCGCGGTCACGCCGACGAAGCCGAGCGCGATCAGCAGGAAGACGCGGGCGATGCGGTGACCGTTCATAGCCGCGATCATCGACGCCCGCGCGGCCGTGCACAGGGGGCGAAAGTCCCTCCGTGCACGGCCCCGGGGAGCGCCCGCGCTACAACGCCCGTCCGCTGAGGTTCGCGAGTACCTGGGGGTAGCTCCCGTTCGCTTCGGCGAAGCGCAGGAACCCGACGGCCTTCACCAGGATCTCGTCGGCATCCGGTTGCGTCTCGATGATGCTCATCACCTCGTCGAGGAAGTCCTCGAGCGGGACCGCGTGCGGCGACTCCGCCTGGCCGGGCATGAGGTCGGTCCGCACGGCCGGCGGTACGAGCTCGAGCACCTGAATCGGGGTGTCGGCCAGCTGCACGCGCAGGCTCTCGGTGAAGGAGTGGATGGCGGCCTTGGTCGCGTTGTAGCTCGGCGTGCTCGGCAGCGGCACGAAGGCGAGGCCCGACGAGACCGTCATGACGACGGGGTCCTTCGCCCGCGACAGGAAGGGGATGAACGCGGCGAGCAGCCGCAGCGGGCCGAGCAGGTTGGTCGTGATCGTGCGCTCGGCGGTCGCCAGGAAGCCCGGGTCGTGCAGATCCTCCGGCTGCATGATGCCCGCCATGGCGATGAGCACGTTGAGGTCCGGATGCCGGCTCGTCACGGTGTCGAAGGCGCGCGCGATCGAGGCGGCGTCGCTCGTGTCGATCTCGACGGCATCCAGTCCCGGATGCTCGGCGACCAGCCGCTCGAGCAGCTCGGTGCGGCGGCCGCCGATGATGACGGTGTTGCCGAGCGCCTGGAATCGCAGTGCGAGCCCGAGGCCGATGCCCGAGGTGGCGCCGGGGATGAACAGGGTGTTTCCGGTGGTCTTCATGTGTTCGACTCTGCGCGCCGGCGGCCCGCGGCGGCAGAGAGCGCTTGTCCAGGGATCGGCGATCCCTGGCTCCGCATCCGACGCCGCGGGAGGATGGGGGAATGAACCGCGCCGAACTCGCCGACTTCCTGCGGACGCGCCGCGAGTCGATGCAGCCCTCCGACGTCGGGATGAACCCCGGACAGCGTCGCCGTGCGCCCGGGCTGCGCCGCGAAGAGGTCGCCTCGCTGGCCGGGATGTCGACCGACTACTACGCCCGGCTCGAGCAGCAGCGCGGTCCGCAGCCGAGCGAGCAGATGCTGACCGCGATCGCCCGCGCGCTGCGGCTGACCCTCGACGAGCGCGACCACCTCTTCCGCCTCGCGGGCCACCACGCCCCCGCGCACGTGAACCGTTCCGACCACGTGGCGCCGGCCCTGCTGCGCGTGCTCGACCGGCTCGACGACACCCCGGCGCTCGTCGTCTCCGACCTCGGCTTCACCCTCGCCCAGAACGCCATGGCCACCGCCCTGATCGGCGACGAGACGAACTACACCGGGCTCGCCCGCAGCACCTACTACCGCTGGTTCACGGATGCCGCGGCTCGCGCCCGCTACCCCGAACGCGACCACGCCCACCAGAGCCGGGTACAGGCGGCCGGACTGCGCGCCGCGCTCTCCGCCGGCGGCGCCGATCCGACAGCCACGGCGATCGTCGCCGAACTGCTGCGTCGCAGTCCGGAGTTCGCCGAGATCTGGGCCGAGCACCTCGTTGCGCGCCGCTTCGACGATCACAAGACGCTCGTGCATCCGGAGCTCGGCGAGATCGAGGTGGACTGCCAGCCGCTCTTCACCGAGAACCAGGCGCAGGCGCTGCTCGTGCTGACACCGCGCGCGGGGTCCGACGCCGCCGAGAAGCTGCGGCTGCTGCAGGTGGTGGGCACGACGTTCACCGCGTAGGCGCGCGCCCACCCCGGCCGCGGCTAGTGCCCGCCCCAGGCCTCCCCCGGCGCCGGAACGAAGTTCGGCAGCACGAGCACGGCGAGCGCCGCGAGCACAACCGCGACCGCCGCCGCCCAGCCCAGGGCCGACGCCGTCGAGAGGGCCACGCCGAGCATGGAGAAGACCGCCGCTCCGGATGCCGACCCCACCTCGTGCGCCGCGTTCACGGCACCGGACGCCGATCCCGATTCCTCGTCGTCGACTTGGCCGAGCGCGGTCGTCGACCCGGTGACCAGATTGATGCCGAATCCGATCGACGCCAGGGTGATCGCGGCGATGGCGCCGACCGGCTGCTCGGATGCGACCGCCCAGACCGCAAGACCCAGCCCGACCGCCGAGATGACTGCGGCGATGGGGGCGAGCCGGCGACTGCCGAACTGGCCGAGCAGGTGGCCGCCACCCTGGGCGCCCACGACCAGCGCGACCGCGATGGGCAGGAACGCGAGCCCGGTGGCGGTCGCCGACCAGCCGAGGCCGTCCTGCACGAAGAACGAGAGCAGCAGCAGGCTGCCGACCAGCAGGCCGGTGGTCACCAGCATGAGCAACGATCCCGTCGCCATCGCCCGCTGGACCAGCAGCCCGGGGCGGATCAGCGGTTGCGGCGAGCGCCGCTCGACGATCACGAACAGGCCGAGCATGATCACCCCGACGACGGCGAGCCCGAGCGACACGAGACCGCCCTGCAGGCTCGCGACCGATGCCGCCCCGATGAGGGCGGCCAGGCCGACCGTGGCGAGGAGTGCCGGCACGACCCCGATGCGCCGGCCCCGCACCGGCGGAACCGCAGCGAGCAGCCTCGGGATCAGGATCGCCACCACGATGCCGATCGGCACGTTGATGAAGAAGATCCAGCGCCACCCGGGTCCGCCCGTGAGCAGGCCCCCGACGAGCAGGCCGAGCGCAGCGCCGCCGCCCCCGACGGCGCCCCAGATCGCGAGGGCCCGGCGACGTGCCGTGCCCTCGAAGCGGCGCAGCAACGACGAGAGGGCCGCGGGCGAGAGCAGAGCACCGCCGGCTCCCTGCAGGGCGCGAGCGCCCAGGTAGGCGGCGACGCCGGTCGAGAGTCCGGCGGCCAGCGAGCCCACGATGAAGACACCCAGGCCGATCAGCAGCATCCGCCGGGCACCGACCGCGTCGGCGAGTCGGCCGCCGAGCAGCAGCAATCCGCCGAACGGTACCGCGTAGGCGGCGATCGCCCAGCCCGCCAGGTCGGCGCTCAGGCCGAGGTCGGCGCTCAGCCGGGGCAGGGCGACGTTCACGACGGTGACGTCGAGCACAAGCATCAGCTGGGCGACGGCGAGCACGGCGAGTGACCACCACGCCGACCGTGGGGTGGCCGCCGAGACGGTCGGTGAAGCGGGAACGGGATGCGACATCGCGAGCTCCTAACTCAAACAGGGGTGTTTGGGTTAACTCATACAGCACTGTTTGAGATAGAGTCAAGCCATGTCGATCGACCGGGGCATCCGCGGGGATGCGGCGCGCAACCGCGACGCGATCCTTGACGCCGCGCTCGAGGGCCTGGCCGACGATCCGCGGACGAGCATGACCGACATCGCCGCGCGGGCGGGCCTCGGCCGGGTCACCCTGTACGGCCACTTCTCGTCACGCGATGAGCTGATCGAGGCCGCGATGATCCGCACGATCGAGCGCTCCGAGGCCGAGCTCGCCACCGCCGACCTGAGCGGCGACCCCGTCGAGGCGCTCAAGCGACTCGTCGACCGTTCGTGGCGCATCGTGCACAACTTCCACGTGCTGCTCGGTGTCGCCGAGACCGCGCTGTCGAACGACCAGATCCGCGAGCACCACGGCAAGCCGCTGACCCGGGTGCAGCAGCTCATCGAACGCGGCCAGAGCGAGGGCCGGATGCGGCCCGACGTCACGGCCGAATGGCTGACCGCATGCGTCATGGCGATCCTGCACGAGGCCGCCGCCCAGGTGCGCGCCGGCCGGATGACCGACGCTGACGCGGCGCACGCGGCATCCGTCGCGGTCATCGCGATCGTGTCGCTCGACCGGGCCTGATGCCCGACCGAAGACAAGAGCTGGCGTTGCCAGCGGGACTCAGTGCAGGTTTGCCCGGCTGCTGAAGCCAGAGTTCAGCGATGCTGCCTCGAGACCTCGTATCGGACTATCTTCCGGGTGCACCGATGACGGCAACGACGAGCGCGACAACGCCAATGCCGACGAACCCTACTCCCAGCAGGCGGACGGTGAGCGGGGTGATGGGCATCTGATTCCAGTTGTACCTACTTGGATGCCGGACCGACCAACCGGCCAGGCGATCGTTGAAGATGATCACGATCAGGCCCCAGACGATCGCGAACACGCAGATCGGGATGACGACGATCATCGGTCGTCACTCACGCGCATACTCGGAGAGTAGGCCAGAGCACCCTACGAACCGAAACGGGCCGCCACCCCGAAGGATGACGGCCCGTTCGCAAGGGGCCGGCTTAGCTCACGTGCCGCACCACGGCGGCGAAAGCAGCGGCCCGCTCCTGAAGGCTCGCGATCCTGTCGGCGCGAGCCCCCTCGACGTCGAACCCGATGTACGCCATCGGCGGCGTCTTGCGCACGTTGGCCGAACACTCGAAGTCGGCGCAGATCAGCGTGCCCACCGTGTTGCCGTTCCGGCCGGCCGCACCGGCACGCTTCGCGCCGTAGAAGGCGACGTCGTTCGGCAGGTGCACGTCTTGGCACCACGAGCACTGGGCGCGCGAGCGCATCCCGGCTTCGGCCTGGCGCAACAGGATGCCCACCGGCTGCCCGTCGACCGGGACGACCACGTAGGCACGGCGGGCGATCTTGCGGTCGCGCCATCCGAGATAGTCCAGCTTCTGCCAGTCCAGTTCGGCGAACTCGGCGGGCAGACTCAGGTCGGTGATTTCTTTGCGCGACGCGTTGACGAACGACGCGCGGATGTCTTTCTCGTTCAGCGAGAGCATGCGTTTTCTCCTCTGCAGCCCACGGCGACGAGGCCATGGGTGGATCAATTCGTACGAAAGAAGCGAGACGAGGACTATCTCGCGCCGGCGGACGAGCCGCCGACGACCTCCTGACGCCCCGAGGGCATCGCGTACGAACCGGAGATGTGCACGGGATCAAGCATATGCGGGCGGCCTAGCGGTCGCGCTTGCTCCGGTGGCGGTGACCCGCAATCGAAACGGGCCGCCATCCCGAAGGATGACGGCCCGTTCGCAAGAGTTCGCGTTGTCAGCGGGACTCAGAGCATCTCAGCCCTGAAATCGACTAGCGACGGAGTCCCAGGCGTTCGATCAGGCTGCGGTAACGCGCGATATCGATGTCCTGGAGGTATCCGAGCAGTCGACGACGCTGTCCCACGAGCAACAGCAGACCACGACGTGAGTGGTGGTCGTGCTTGTGCTCCTTGAGGTGCTCGGTGAGGTCCTTGATGCGGCGGGTCAGCATTGCGACCTGCACTTCAGGGGAACCCGTGTCACCGGGGTGGGTTGCGTACTCGTCGATGATCGCCTTCTTGACGTCTTGTTCGAGTGCCATAGATGGGATCCCCTCTCTGCTTGTTGCGCGGCGCCGGCTCCCGAATGGAGCGGCTCTCTTTCTCCGCGGCCGATATAACGGCAACCTTGAGATGGTAGCAGAGGCTCGAGAAGCGTTGACCTTATCGCGCCCACCGATAGCATTCTTCAAATTCCCGAACTAAGGATCAGCGATCCAGTGATCAACTTCCCCGTCTTCAAGTCGCTGCAGATCGATGGATACGATCTCTACCCCGGGGCGGATGGGGGTCGCGACTTCGGCCACGAGTTCGTAACGTCAGGTCTAACTCTGTACGTCGGGGCAAACGGCCTTGGCAAGTCGACACTGCTAGCCATACTTTTCCGGATGCTCACCGGGCCCTTCGACATCCCCGGGGCGAGTGGTGATGGCGAACTCGGATTTGCGAACATCGACTACCAAAAACCTTGGTCCGAGATATCGACGAGAATTTGCCGCGCGCGTAACGGACGGCGCTGCGACAGCCGAGGCAACAGTCGAGGTGCGGCTAGGGTCCCACCTGGTTTCTATCTGCCGGCGACTCAGTGACCTGCGGCTTGTCTCGTTGAGTCTTGACGGAACTGCCCTAGAGAACAGCGAAACAGAATTTCAGAGGGTGGTTTCCGTCTCAGTCAACCTGTCTTCGTTCTCGGACTGGATCCTTTGCCTTCGGTACGTGACGTTCTATCGCGATGATCGACAAGTCTTGTTTTGGGACCGATCCGCGCAGCGCCAGTTGCTTCGGTCGTTGTTTCTTCCCCTCGATGAGGCCGCTGAATGGACGCGGCTCGAACGACTTGCATTGAGGGCTGACAGCGAGCACCGAAACTGGCGAAACGCAGTAGGCCGCCGTGCACAAGAGATTTCGATTCTTGCCTCGCCGTCGACCGCCAAGCACAAGGAGCTTCTCGCCGAGTACACGACACTCTCGGAGGAAGACGAGCAGGCCGCAAGGGAAGGCGCGACACTACTCGACTCGATCAGAGAAATCGAAGAAGAACTCTCGAAACGTCGTCTCGAAGCCTTAAGGGCCGAGTTGTCGGAAGACGAACTGGGCAAAGAATACGAGCACGCGAAACTCGCAAGGCTTGCGCAACACTTTCCGTCAGCGTCTGAGTCGGCGCTTTATGTCTGGACTCAACTCCTCTCCGAGGATGAGTGCCTGGTCTGCGGCGCGCACGATGTGGGGTTGCAGAGTCAGATTGACGTACGGCTGGCGACAAGCCGGTGTCCAATCTGCGCATCTCCCTTGGACGGGTCGGGCGGCGGGACGGTCAATATATCCGAAGAACGTCTTGCCCGGCTCGTAAACGATCGATTGAGCGCACGCGAATCTACAAGGTCGTTGAATAGTCAGGTCGTTGTATTGCAAGCCGAACTCGATGCCAAGAGGGTTTTGGCTTCTGAGCTGGAACTCTTGCGGGCGATTCGAACGACTCGCATCGCTGCGATTCGTTCCAAACTCCCTCAAGACGATGCCGCCTACGCCCGGATGCTCGCCGAGCTCTCGGGAATGCAACTAACGCTCGAACGGCTCGCGGTGGAGTTGGGCGACCACGCACGACGTTTTGAGAACTATGTCCAAAAGCAATCGGCAAGAATCGCGACGAATGCAGACGAGATCAAGCGACGCTTCGAGAAGTACGCGAAGGCGTTTCTGTTGGAGCAGAGCGAGATGACTTGGTCTCCTCGGCAGGAAAGAATCGGACAGAGCTCGTACTTCGCCATGTTCCCAGCCTTTGAACTACAGATGGCTCGAAACGATGGTGGAAGCGTTTCGCTTCGAAACGGGGATGAAGACGTTTCTGAGAGCCAGAAGGAGTTCATAGACTTGGCGTTTCGGATGGCACTAATTGACGTCGCCAGCGAGGGGTCCGGAGGCATGGTTCTTGTCGACACCCCGGAGTCCTCTTTGGACTCGGTATTCGCTGACCGCGCCGCAGACGCTTTGGCGGCATTCGTGCGAGGCAAGGGCATTGGCCTCGTCATCGCCTCGAACGTGACAGGCAGCAGCTTGATTCCGCGGTTGATCGAACTGCTGAAGAAAGCCCGAGTCAGAGTCGCCGTGGTGGACCTCTTCGATGTTGCCCGTGCGACGACGGCTATTAATCGATATAGAAAGCAATATCAGGCCGCGGTCAGAAGGTTGCTCCGCGATGCGTGAACATGAAGAAGGCTTGACCGGCCAGATACGTGCGCTCCTGATCCTCGGAGCATGCGACAGGGCCGGAATCGGTCAGGTCTCCACGCGACTGTTTCATTCCATCGCCTACTTCTCGAACGCGTTGGCTCCTGTCTGGGACCTGCCAGCGCTGACTCCAGATCTCCTCAAGAGTCATGGCGGGCCCTATTACCCGCAACTTCAGCGAGATCTTGATCGACTCGTAGGCCGGGGTCTCGCCAATGTGCGAGACATTGGATATTCGGCTAACGATGACGGTCACTGGAGAATCGACGCTACCTTCCGCTTCGACCCGCAGCGGGGTGGGCCGGTTCTCGAGGCCTGCCTCGATTTTCCGGACGAACGTGATTCATATGAACTCATACTGGAAATTGCGCTTGCCACCTCATCTCTGGACATCGACGACGTCAACCCAACTTTTGATAGGGACGCGTCCTTCGACGACTCGACCCTCAGTTTCGGCTCGCTGCTGTTGGTGGGTGAAGGGAATCGATCTGCGCGGGCCGCGCGTCGGTTCGGTGACCTAAGTCAAGCTCGACCCTCGAAAGCTGAGGAAATCCAACTCTATGTTCGCCACATGCACCGACTCTCACGGGGCGCGTAGATGGACGCCTTCTCCGACGAACTGCTTGCCTCGACCGCTCAACTGAACCACGGGGTTGGGGTCGACTCTGGCGTCGATCCCGAGCTTCGGTTCTTTGCTACGACGGCGAAGCTGGCCCACAAGAGAAGCCAGATGCCTAGTTCAACGACCGACCCCGCGATTCCTGCGGTGTTCTTGCTTCAGCCCACTGCTCTTGACTCAACCGCGACCAGCGACTTGACCCGAGTGCCCTTCCTGGACCAATGCCGGGAACCCCTCGCCGGGCGGATTTGGATCGCGAACGAGTCGTTGAACGCGGCGTTCTTCCGAACCCACGACGCGGTTGACAACGAGCTAGTTGAGCTCGTTGTCAGCTTGGGGTTCGGGACCGTCCCAACGGTCGTCGTCGATCCACGCGTAAATGGCATCGAGCTTCGCTACTACCCGAAGGGGTTTGGCGATCTGACCAACGTACTGATTCGCAACCTCGGAGAGGCCACGGCCGACTGGCCCGCAGTGAAAGCAACGATAGATCGCGCTACCCGTCTGAGTTTGGCAAGCCCCCATCTCCAGGTCAATCGCTCGAGCACATGGGCGAAACCCGCAAGCGGCTGGGTCGCGGACAATGCGGAAGCTGTCATTCAGCTGGCGCTTCGGATGGCGCTAATGTTTGATTTCCCCGTTTGCAAAGTCGAACACGAACGACCCCTTTCTAGCGGTCGCTGTGATCTTTCGATCAGCTTCTACAACGACTCGGATGGCAGAAATAAGAACCTCGGTGTCATCGAGTTGAAGGTATTGAAGTCACGAAACCGCACGGGGGCCGCCGTTTCCGAAAAGGTGAACCTTGCAGCAGTCCACGACGGCTATGTCCAGGTCCTCAACTATCGAGAGGATGACAACTTTGATTGGGCGGCATTGTGTTGCTTCGACCTGCGAACAGTGGAGGCGGATTGCTTCGCGGCGATCGCGTCCAAGGCTAAGAGCAACAAGGTCGCTCTCGCGCGATGGCGGCTCTATAGATCGGCCAAGGAACTTCGACAGGCCGCGGCCTAGTCCCGTTTTAACACAAGCAGCGTTTCCGGGAGGATCTCCGCGCCACCTTGCTGGGGTGAGGCGCGCATGGATCTGGAAGCCTCCATTCGGAGCACCGAAAGCCCGATAGCTGGCGCCAATTCAGCCATGATCGTGGCCACTGGCACGTCAACGCCGGCATATCTGCTGTCGCCGACGATCATCCAAATCTCCCCGCGCCGCTTCATGGCTTTGGCGACGTTGTCGGTCACGCTAAGCAGGTCCGAAAAATAGGCCCCGACCATGTCAGCGATACGAGGATCCCAGAGGGCGTCGCGCCGATCGTTCAAGGCAGAGAGCGTCTCCAAGAGATGATCTGACCCCACCGGAGCTGCGGCGAATGCTCGCCCGACTTGCACATGAGACGACAGGGTGGATCGTCGCAGACGACCGTTGTCCTCGAATGACTCCAGATAGCCGAGCATCCAGAGCTCGATGTTGTATACGTCGGTGTAGTCGAAGGAATTTGGATACGGCGGCGAAAACACGCTCAGTTCGAAAGTGTCCGGCTCGTAGGTGACGGCCCGACTGTCATCCCGGACTAACTGGTAGGAGCGTCCCGGGCGCTGTCCAAACTGACGAAGGTCCCTGAGGGCCAGGCTGGTTCTGCTTTCGAACGCCGCCAGAAGTTCAGCGGGGGACGCCTGGCGATGAGCCCAATTTTGACGGTAGCGCCGTCCCTT
This sequence comes from Lysinimonas soli, assembly GCF_042655435.1. Classification (NCBI taxonomy): domain Bacteria; kingdom Bacillati; phylum Actinomycetota; class Actinomycetes; order Micrococcales; family Microbacteriaceae; genus Lysinimonas; species Lysinimonas soli. Next base: position 748,026 of record NZ_JBHSMG010000001.1, on the reverse strand, counting down.
GCCGCTGATCCGGGTGTTGCTCACGTCGACGAGAACGCCACCCAGTAGAGCTTTGAAAAGCCGCCGATGAGACGGTTCCTCCAGGCGCTCTATCGCAACTCTGAGACCAAGGATCTGGTCCGCCGTTTCAGCCTTGAAAATCCATCGACCCTTCTTGCCAGGCTCGCGGAAGGTCGGTGGAAGACGGGCCGCCTCCCGTTCGATTTCGGCGGTCACACTCTCGCGAATCGCCTCCCTAAAGTCCGCTTCGACGGCAGCCAAGTCGTACGTCGCGAGCTTCGCCTCAGCCAAGTCAGCCAAATACGGATTGATTTCGACCGACACTGGATGGGCCCCTAGGAACTGCGCAGTGAGGGCAGTCGTCCCAGAACCGCAAAAGGGGTCCACAACCGCTTGAACTGTAAGCTCGCACTCCTCTATCGCCCGGGCAACCAATTCCGGCGCGAAGGCCTCCTTGAACCTGCGCCAACCCTGGAAGGGCAGCTCAGGACTGTCTCGATTGGATCCCCACGTGCTCATCGAGCGAGTCCCCAGCCAATCCAGGTAGGAGTTCTGTTGACCTACGACCTCGGCACCCAAATCGGTCACACGTTCCCCTCGTCCCGAAAAAGATAGTGGCAGTTACCCATGTCGCCGAACTGACTTGCCGAAGCTCTACTGGCCGCTGTGCACGACCGCCGGCCAGTTCACGCATTGTGCTTAGCCGTCCTCGGCGGTCTCCCGCGCAACCCGCGCCGCAATCGCATCCCCCGACGGACGCCCCGCGACCACGCGCTCGAGCACCGCGATCACGGTCGCGAGCTCCGCATCCGTCCCGATGCCGTCCAGCTCGGCATACATCACCTCCTCGATCCCCCGCACCGCGCTCTCGAGCTCACGGCCCTTCGGGGTCAGCTGCAGGATGACCTGGCGGCGGTCGCCGGCATCCGGGGTCGCGCGCGTGACCAGGCCGAGCTCGACGACGCGGTCGACCAGGCGGCTCGGGTTCGTGCCGCTCTCGCAGACCAGCAGCTCGCCCAGGCCGGTGAGGGTCAGGGGCGCGTAGTCGCCGAGCAGGCGCAGCACCTCGGACTGCGCCGGCGTGAGGCCGAGCGAGCGCAGAGCGGCCGCGAGCATCCGGTTGCCTTCGCGCTGTGCGGCGAGGATGAGCCAGCGCAGCTGCTCGGCGGGTCTCACCGGGCGCTCGCAGACGCGACGGCGGCGGCGAGCAGTCCGGACGCGGCGGGGTCGTGCGCCGCGAGCACGACGAGATCCGGATGCCGCTCCCGCAGCCCCAGCACCGCCCGGGTCGACGCGAGCAGCCCCTTCTTCTCGCTGACTCCGGGCACGTGCTCGCCGGCCAGCAGGCTGACGTCGTAGGTGAGGTCGCCGACGAGCAGGAGGGGCGCCAGACCCTCGGCACGCACCAGCAGCGACATCGATCCTGGTGAGTGGCCGGGCGTCGGCAGCAGTAGCAGGCTGCCGTCGCCGCGCAGATCGAGGGCGTGCGTGAACGGGGCGATCGCGGCATCCATCGCGGCGTCGGTCACGGGAGGGATGTCGACCGGCCGATACCGCACGCCCGGCACCCGCACGTGGTCGGCCATCACTCCCTCGAGCAGGGCGCCGGGTCGATCGATCTCGGCCCAGTCGATTGCGCTGACCACGATCTCGGCGTTGGGCAGCTCGGCGATGCCGCCGATGTGGTCCTGGTGCAGGTGCGACAGCACGGCGGTCGTCACGTCGGATGCCCGATAGCCGAGCGCCGCGAGCTGCGCCGTGAGGGTGTCGCCGGCGCCGATCGCGAAGCGGGCCAGCCGGCGGTAGAAGAAGCCGACGATGCCGCGCGGAAAGAAGTGCGGGTCGGTGACCGAGGCACGGTCTTGCCCGGTGTCGAAGAGCACCAGCCCGTCGCGGTGCTCGATCACGTAGACGTCGATCGGGCGCGGGGCGGTCCAGCGGCGGCTGGTCAGCAGCCACCAGAGCATGGGGGTGCCGTTGCCGCGCACGTGCTGCGGGCGGATCGCGACGTTGCCGGTGCTGAGCATCGAGACCTTCGTGATGGCGGCAGGCATAGCATCCAATCTATATGTCGTGTCATTAGATTACACGACATGCATTTGCGTCGGCGAGCGCGCATAGGATGTGACACATGCTCGAACGAAGGCCGCTCCCCTCGCTCGTCTTTCTCCCGATCGGAGTCGTCTCGGCGATCGTCGGCTTGCTGCCCTGGCTGGTCACCGGGATGCGGCTGCCGCTGCAGAACCTGTGGGCGACAGGCGCGCTGCCGGCCGAGATGCCGATCGTGCTGCTTCCGTTCAGCCAGTACACGCTCATCCTGCTCATCGCCCTTCTGCTGATCGGGGCCGCCACCGCGGGGATCGCGGGACGCGCGGTGCCGGCGCAGCATCCCGGAATCGCCTTGCTGGCGCTGATGGGCGGCGTGCTGCTTGTTCAGCTGATCGCACTGATTCAGACTGCGGCGACCGTGTCGCACGGGCTGCGCGGTGGATCGCAGTCGACGCTGTACCTGGTCGTGGTCGTCGGCGGAGCCGTCATCTCGATCGTCTTGGGCGTCGCTCTGGTCGCCCTGATCGCTCGCGCCCCGAGACCCGGTGCACTGATCGGCCTGAGCGTCGCTGCGGTCGCCTTCAGCTCGTGGCTGACCGGGCTGTTCTTTCCCACCGGCGCCGTCTATACGGCGTCACCCCTGACGTCTCTGCTCTCGCAAGCGACGCGCTACGTCCCCGCAGTGCTGATCGGGATCGCGATCGCCTGGTGCGGCGTCAGGAGCGTCGGCCGAGTGATCGCGGCGATCGCGAGCCTGCTGCTGCTCTGGGTCGGGATGACCGCCGTCATCGCGGTCAACAACGCGCTGGGATCGCGAGTGCTCGCGCACCATCCCGCTGACATGCTGGACCAGGCGGCGGGGGTGTTCCGCAGCGCGCTCGTCCTGCCCGAGCTGTGGCTGCCGACCGTGGGCCTTGCGGTTGCCGTCGCCGCGGTCGGGCTGGTCGCACGCCGGGTGATCAGCACGCGATCGAACCCGTTGACGGCGGACCCCGGCTGATCGGCTCGGCTCACACCAGCCCGAAGTTGTCGCGCAGCACCCCCTTCGGGTCCCACACCTTCTTGAGGGCGCGCAGCCGCGCCAGCGCGTCCGGCTTCCACGTGTCCGCGAAGCGGTCCGGTGACAGCGAGGTCTCGAACGAGAGGTAGAGGCCGTCCATGAGCGGCTTCATCCGCTCGTCCCAGTACTCGTTCAGGCCGGAGCGCTCAGAGCCCAACGCGACCACGTTGAAGTTGGCGGAGCGGGTCGAGTAGGCCGTGGCATCCTGCGGCACGTCGGCGACGGCGCCGCCGACCGAGCGGATGGTGAAGAAGTACGACAGGCCGCGGTCGAGCAGCTCGGCCGAGAGGGCGCCGACGTCGGCCGAGAGGTGATCGACGAGGCCGGAGCGCGAGAACGGCTCGCCCTGTCCGTGCTGGTCGCCGGGCTGCGCGTTCGCCATCACCTGCGCGTAGGGCATGAGCTGCACCGACTGCTGCACCAGGGGCGCGATCTCGGCGAGGGGTTGCAGGCGGTCGATCACGACATCCGGATCGTCGGAATGCACCACCGCCATCACCTGCGCGACCTGCGGTTGACCGGATCGCCGCCCGCCCAGGAAGACGGTCGCCACCAGATCGCGCGGCGCGGCCTCGATCACCGCGCCGAAGCGCTCGAGGAAGCCGGCGGTGCCACCTGCGCCGCCGCTCGCGTCGAAGGCGAGCTGCGCAAACCCCACGTCGCCGCCGTCGTGCACCTCGAACTCGAAGGCGGTCGCGACGCCGAAGTTCGCGCCGGCGCCGCGCATGCCCCAGAACAGCTCCGGGTTCTCCTCCGCGGATGCCGCGACCTCGCGCCCGTCGACCGTGACGAGTTCCACGCGCCGCAGGTGGTCGATCGTCAGGCCCTGGCCGCGCGAGAACCAGCCGATTCCGCCGGCGGTCGCCAGGCCACCGACGCCCACTCCCCCGTAGTCTCCGCTCGTCAGCGCCCAGCCGTGCGGTGCCAGGGCGGCCGCGACATCCACCCATCTGGCGCCGGCGCCCACCCGCACCCGGCGGGTCGTCTCGTCGAGGATCTCGATGCCGTTCAGCTTCGACACGTCGAGGATGATGCCGCCGTCGTTCGTCGACCGGCCGCTGATGCCGTGGCCGCCGCTGCGCAGGCCGAGCGGCACGCCGTTCTGCGCCTGCTGCGTTCGGGCGAAGGCCAGCGCTTCGGCGAGCTGGCCGGCGCTGCCGAGTTGGAGCACCAGGCCCGGGCTGCCGCCGCGCATGTAGGTGTTGCGCACCCGCGAGTACCTCGCGTCGCCGGGCTCGATCGCGGCCTCTTGGAGGTTCAGCGGCAGCGCGTCGTACTCGATGCCGTCGCGGCGCTTGGCGCGGGCGGCGGCGCTGCGGATGCGGGGGGCGCCGCCCGCGCCGGTTCCGGCGATGTCGGTGCCGGCGGTCTCGGCGGCGGCGCGCGCCTCCTCCACAGCGTCGCGGAGCAGCGGAATCACCTCGAGAGCGAAGTTCTGCAGCACGCCCGGGTCGTCGCTGGCCAGGATGAACGTGCTCTCGCCATCGTCGACCACCAGCGGAAGGAGGTCCTCCACCCATGACGACGGAGGTCCCTGCAAGAAGCCGCGCCTCTCCGTGGCGAACGCACCGCCGATGTTGAGCAGGCGGCGGATCTCGCGCGGGTCGCGTCCGGCCTTCGTCGCCGCCGCGTCGATCGCCGCGTTTCCCGCCTGCAGCTCACCGGGCTGAAGGTAGGCGTATGACGGCAGCCAGCCGTCGGCGGCGCGTCCGACGAGGCGCAGCATCCGGGGTTTCAGGGCCCCGATCCAGATCGGGATGTCATGCGCCGGCGCCGGGCCTCGCTTCGCCCCGTCGACGCGGTGATACTGCCCGTCGACGCGGAACACGCTGCGGTCGTCGGCATCCCAGATGCCGCGGATGATCGTGATCGACTCCTCGAGCGCCTCGAGGGCCTGACCGGGCGTGAGCTTGGGCTGCCCCATCGAGGCGACGGCATCCGCGAAGCCGCCCGCGCCGAGCCCGAGGTCGAATCGCCCGCCGCTGAGCAGGTCGAGGCTGGCGGCGGCGCGCGCGAGCACGGCTGGCCGTCGCAGCTGGGCGTTGAGCACGTTGCCGCTCACGTGGATCGTGCTGGTCTCGGCGGCGACCCAGCTCAGGAGGGTCCAGGTGTCGAGGAACGCCGGCTGGTACGGGTGGTCCTGGAAGGTGACCAGATCGAAGCCGAGCTGCTCGCTCAGCTGGGCCAGCGCCACCGGCGCGTCGGGCGGGTTGTTGCCCGGGGTGATGAAGGTGCCGAATCTCAGATCGTGGCCATAGTCGGGCATGGTCCCAGCATCGGCGATGGATGTCAGATCGCCAAGCGCCTGATTAGTCGCTTACTGAATGTAAGCGGTGCTGCCGGTCGAATGCGACCAGGGGCTGAAGCAGGCGCATCAGGTCACGGCCCATCGGAGTGAGCCGATATTGCACCAGCACAGGAGTCGTCGGCAGTACGGTGCGTTCGACCAGGCCCTCGGCCTGCAGTTCGGTGAGGCGCTGCGTCAGCAGTCGGTCGGAGATGCCGGCGATCATCGCGCGGTACTCGGTGAAGCGGGTCGCCCCTCGGGCGCCGGCCAGCAGAATCGCCGAGTTCCACCGACGGCCGACCACCTCGAGATGCCGCTGGAATCCGCGGCAGACCTCATCGTCGATCTGCTCGAATCCGTCCTGCGCGGGGAGTGAAGTCACTTACCGATTGTAAGTCCGTTTCTTCGGCAGGGGCCGGGATGCCACCCTGAGTACATGTCCGATCACGGCGATGCCACCCGCGAGGTCCGGGTGCGGGTCAAGCCCGGCAGCCGCAAGGGGCCGCTCGTCGAGCCGGGCGACGACGGGGTGCTGACGGTGTTCGTGCGCGAGCGCGCGATCGAGGGCAAGGCCAACGAGGCCGTCGAGCGGGCCCTGGCGGCTCACTTCGGGCGGGCCCCATCGCGGGTCCGGGTCGTGCGCGGGCACACCGCTCGCATCAAGACCGTGCGCATCGACTGAAAGCCGGACTATCCCTCACGGGCCGATGGGGGCATCCTGAACTCGGAAGCGCGCTCGTGCCGCCGAGCACCTCCACGGCATCCACCGCAGACGATGAAACGAGGAGAAGCATGACTCTGACCGAGACCGAACTGAGCGAGGTCGCACGGGCGAACGCCTCGGGGCTCACGCCCGTCGTGTTCATTCACGGGCTCTGGCTGTTGTCGAGCAGCTGGCAGCCCTGGCGCGAGCTCTTCGAGGGCGAGGGGTACACGACCCTCGCTCCGAGCTGGCCCGACGACCCCGCGACCGTCGAGGAGGCGAAAGCCAACCCCGATGCCTTCGCCGGCAAGATGGTCAAGCAGGTCACCGACCACTACGCCGAGGCGATCGGCCGGCTCACCCAGTCGCCCGTCGTCATCGGGCACAGCTTCGGCGGGCTGATCGCCCAGAAGCTCGCGGGCGACGGACTCAACGCGGTCACGGTCGGGATCGATCCGGCGCAGTTCCAGGGGGTGACGGCGCTGCCGGTCTCCGCCCTCAAGTCGGGCGCGCCCGCGCTGCTCAAGTTCAACCACACCAAGCACGGCGTCACCCTCACGTACGAGCAGTTCGCCTACGGCTGGTCGAATGCGCTGCCCGAGGACGAAGGCAAAGCGCTCTACGAGAAGTTCCACGTGCCCGCCTCAGGCGTGCCGATCTTCCAGGCCGCGACCGCCAACTTCAACCCCTTCGCCGAGACGAAGGTCGACACCGAGAACCACGAACGCGGACCGCTGCTGCTGATCGCCGGAGGCGAAGACCACACCGTTCCGCCATCGGTCGTCGAGAACGAGTACAAGATCCAGAAGAAGAACCCGAACGACACCGAGCTGGCGATCATCCCCGGCCGCGGCCACTCCCTGGTGATCGACTCGGGGTGGCGCGAGGTGGCGGATACCGCGCTCGAGTTCGTGCAGCGGTACCTGCCGTGAGGCCGGCCGGAGTGTGAGGCGCCCGGCCGGGATGTGAGCCGTCCGGGGGCGCCCCTGCCATGAGTCCTCCATGAGTCCTCCCGGAGAGAGCAGCCTCGCGGGCCCTTCGACCCTGCCGGGGCGTGCCGAGGTGCGGTGGAGTGGAGGCCGTACCGGCATCCGGGAGGGAATGGACATGGATGGCACCCCCGTCATCGAACTGCCCGAGGACGAGGCGTGGGATCTGCTGCGGGTGACGACGCTCGGCCGGCTGGCCGTGAGCGCCGCCGGTGAGTTGGACATCTTCCCGGTCAACTACGTCGTCGACGAGTCGACCCTGGTCTTCCGGACCGCGCCGGGCACCAAGCTCATCGAGCTGACGGTGCGCAGCTCGGTCGCTTTCGAGATCGACGGATGGACCGAGCACGGCGCCTGGAGCGTCGTGGTCAAGGGCACCGCCGAACAGCTCGATCGCCAGGACGACATCGACCGGGCCGACGCCCTGCCCCTCGTGCCCTGGATTCCGACCATCAAGTACCGCTACGTGCGCATCACGCCCACGAGCATCACGGGGCGACGATTCGCCCGGGCGCCGGAGCCCGACCGATATCCGCTCTAGCGACCCTGCCGACCCCTTGAGCCTGCCGACCCTCGACCCTCGACCCTCGACACCACCGACCAGCTGAAAGATGACCGACATGACCTTCTTCGAATCGATCAAAACCGTCTTCCGCAAGTACGCCGAGTTCACCGGCCGGGCTACGCGTCCCGAGTTCTGGTGGTGGGTGCTGTTCAGCACCCTCGTCAGTTCCGCCCTCAACGCGCTCAGCATCCCCCTGGGGATCATGCGGTTCGGGGACTACGGAATGGGCACCAATGGATACGACTACGGCGTCGGCTCGTTCAGCCTCTCGGGGTTCTGGAGCATCGCCGTGCTGCTGCCGAGCCTTGCCGTCACCGTGCGGCGGCTCCGGGATGCCGGACGCAAGTGGACCGAGCTGTTCTGGGTGCTGCTCCCGATCGCCGGCGTGATCGTGCTCATCGTGCACCTGTGCGACAGGAGCGTGCCGGTGGCTCCGGTGGCCGGTGCCGCGGGAGAGGCGGCTCCGCCCGCTTCGACGCCGCCCGCGCCGCCCGCTCCGCCGACGACTCCGCCCACGGCGTAGGGAGACGCGGGCCCGGGGCGGGGTCCGTCCTCTCCTCCACAGGCGCAAAGTCGACGAGTTATAAACCACTTCTGATCAGCATATTTACTTCTCCACCCTTGCTTGTCAGACTGGCTTGGTGACCCCGATCAGCGACCTCCTCGAGCGCATCCTGCATGCACTCCACGACGGTGCGCCGACCGAGATCACGAGTTGGTCCGACGATGAGCTGTGCCGTCACCTCGACGATGTGGAACGGGTGGGCCGACTCGTCGACGCCCTCCGCGTGCAGGCCGCGGCCGAGGTCGACGCGCGTTCGCGGCGCGAACTCGGCGACGCGAGCCTCAGCAGACGTCTCGGTCGCCCCAATGGCACGACCCTGGTCGAGCTCATCACCCGCACCTCCCAGAGCGAGGCGAGTCGTCGCATCCGGCTGGGGCGCGCACTGGCTCCGCGGGTCGCCCTCGGCGGCGAACTGCTTCCCGCCGAGTTCGAGCTCGTCGGGGCCGCCGTGCATTCGGGCCGGATCGGGCTGGATGCCGCGGCCGTCATCGTCCGTCATCTCGGCGAGGCAGCACGCACGGCCGCACCCGAGCAGTTGCGCGCGGCCGAGCAGCACCTGGTCGGCGAGGCCGAGACCGGCACGGCCGATGTCGTCGGCATCCAGGCGCGAGTGCTGTGCGCGGTGCTCGATCCCGACGGCGCCGTACCGCACGAGCGGGAACTCCGCGAGCGGCGTCGATTCGTGCTCGGCCGCGAGGTGGCGGGGCTCACGGCGTTCCACGGTCTCGCCGACCCGGCCCACGCCGCGATCCTGCGCGCTGCCCTGGCCGAGCGCACGTCACCGACGCGGCAGCCGCGGTTCCTCGACTCCGAGGCGATGGCCGACGCGATCTCCGAGGCGGGGGCCGACGCCGACGTGCCCACGGATCCCCGCACCCGCGAGCAGCGCGCATTCGATGTCGTCTTCGGGCTGCTGACGGCCGGCATCCGCGCCGACAACGCCGTGGTCGGTTCGTTGCACGGCGTCGCGACGGTGACCGCGGTGATCCGCGCCGACGACCTCGCGAAGGGCACCGGAGTCGCCTGGATCGACGACATCGCCTCGCCCATCTCGGCGGAGACCGCGCGCGAGCTGGTCTGCGATGGCGGCATCCGGGTTCAGGTCGAGGGGCCGAAGGGCGAGATCCTCTGGCTGGGTCGCCGGGAACGCTATTTCACGCCCGCGCAGCGCCGCGCCTTGGCGGTTCGAGACGGCGGATGCATCTGGCCCGGCTGCACGGCACCGCCGTCATGGTGCCATGCCCACCACGTTGTGGAATGGGAACAGGGCGGCCCGACCGATGTCGACAACGGCGCTAGTTCCAAATACGCCCCATCATTGTCGGCGTCATAATGGGCCGATGAGGACAAGACGGTTCAACTGGATCGTGCTGCTGGTCGGCGGCGTGCTCTGCGTGCTCGTCGGGCTACTCGACGTGCTCTCCGGTCGCGCTCCTGCGACGGTGACATGGTTCGTGTTCGGAGCAGGACTTCTCGTTGGGTCCGTCATTCTCCGGCGAATGCGGCTGCCATAGGCGAAAGCCAAACGGGGCTAGTCGCTAGTACGCCCGGTCGGCCTCGGTGCTGGGACCTCCGCTGACGAGCTTCGACGGAACGTTGCTTCGCGCGCGAACTGCCGAGCTGACGGAAGCCAGCAGGCGACTATGGCGACAGTCGATACGACCAAGGCGAACCAGGCCAAGGCGTCGTGATAGTAAAAGAAAACGTTTGTGCCGGTCCAAAGGCTGAGAATCGTTACGGGGATCGTTGCCCACCGAGTTCCGCGTCTCAGGAGAAATGCCGTCAGCACGAACATCGCGAGGGGGATCGCGACGACTGGAATCAAGAAAGGCAAAGCGGCCTGACGCCCGCTCGCGGAAAAGGCCACGACCAGGCCAATGAACCGAACCAAATACTCGGTGCCTTCGACGAGGGTCGCGATCGCGGCAGTCGCAGTCGCGGCGGGCACCTTGACACCGGCCATGGCTGAAGCTTAGCGATGAGCTCCACAGTGCCACGCCTAACGGGGCGCTGCTCTGCTCGTTCCATCACCATCTGCTGCACTCGAGCGAGCACCGGTTGCGCATGAACGGCGGCCTGCCCGAACTGCTCAGCCCGCCCTGGGTGGATCGGCAGCAGAGGTGGAGACCGCTTACCAAGTCGAGGTTGAGGCTGACCGCGTAGGAACAGCGGTACCGGCTCGGGCGACCGGGTGCGCATCCGCGCGAGCCTGCGCATCCACGCGAGCCTGCGCGCGGCGACGCACCGCGGCCGGCCAGGTGAGCACGAGCGCGATGACGACGCCCGCGAAGGCACCGATCGAGTTGGATTCGAGGTCACGCACATCGCTCACTCGACCGGGCAGGAACAGCTGCGTGAACTCGATTCCGCAGCTCAGCAACACCCCCAGCAGCACCGCCAACCACCAGCGTCGACGCCCCAGCAGGAGCAGCAGGAACACGCCGATCGGCACGAACATCAGCACGTTCGCCGAGAACTCGAGAGTCGAGAAACGGATCCACTCCAGGCTCGGATGACGGTGCAGCCAGGCGAGAAGCTGCCAGAGTCCGCTGGCCCGTTCCAGGGCGCGCGGCTGCGGTCCGAGCGTCAGCCATCCGACGGCGGCCAGGTACAGCCCCGTCATGACGGTGAGCAGGGGATGGTGACGGAACATCCCTCAAGCCTGCCCCCACCCCCGGTGAGAACGCCCAATGGCGCCTGAGCCTCTCCCCCACGAGGACCGCCGCCTCGGACTCCCCCGCCGGTGGGTCTCGAAGCGGTTTCCCCGAGATCATCCGTCAGACTGTTCGAATGCTGCCTGCTCGACTGCTGGACGTCCTGCTGGTCCTCGTCCTGCTCGTCTACCTGGGCGAAGGCTGGCGCAGCGGCTTCATCCGCAGTCTCAGTGCCATCCTCGGTCTCGTCGTCGGCGCGGTCGCCGCATTCTTCGCGATCCCCGTGGTCGGGACGATCGTGCCCGATCCGTTCTGGCGCACCTTCCTGGTGGTCTCGGTCGCCGTCGCCCTGATCATCCTGGGCAGCATGGCGGGTGCGGGAATCGGCCGCCTGATCCGGGGCCGCATCGATCGCACAGCGCTGCGCCCGCTCGATCGGGTCGGTGGAGCCTTCGCGAACCTCGTGGTCGGCGCCCTGATCACCGCCCTGATCGCCGGCAGCGTCGCCTCCCTCGGCGTTCCCGTGCTGACGCGTGCCGTGAGCGGCTCGTGGGTGCTGCAGACGATCGACACGATCACCCCCGAGCCGGTCACCGCCGCGCTCGCGCGCCTGCGATCCACCGTGCTCGCTCAGGGCCTGCCGGTGATCTCGGGCGGGTTCTCGGGCATCACCAAGTCGCCGGGAATCCCCCAGGTCAAGACGGACACGGCTGCGCTCGCCTCGGCATCGCAGTCGGTGGTGCGGATCAACGGCACCGCCTACGCCTGCGGCCAGAACCAGTCGGGCTCGGGATTCGTGATCGCGCCCAACCGCATCGTGACCAACGCCCACGTCGTCGCCGGGGTGCAGCAGCCCGTCGTCCAGGCCTCGAACGGCCAGACCCTCGACGGCCGCATCGTCTACTTCGATCCGAACAACGACCTGGCGGTGATCGCCGTGTCGGGACTCGGCGAACCGGCCCTCACACTGAGCGATCCCTTGGCCGCAGGAGACAAGGGCGTCGTCGACGGCTACCCCTACGGCGGACCGTTCACCAGCGGCGCCGCCCAGGTGCTGGCCCGCTCGAACGAGAACGTCGAGAACATCTACAGCTCCGGGCGATCGGTGCGCGAGCTGTACACCCTCGCCGCGCAGATCGAACCCGGCAACTCGGGTGGTCCGCTGCTTGCCGAGAACGGCCGGATCGCCGGCATCGTCTTCGCGAAGAGTTCGACGGATGCCACCCTCGGCTACGCCATGACCGACACCCTGCTGAGCCCCCTGGTCCGTCAGGCGCCGGGACTCAGCGCCGCGATCAGCTCGGGCCCCTGCGTCAAGGGCTGAGCGCTCAGCGCGCGAGGAACATCGCGAGGGTCGCCGACAACGAGACCGCCAGCACGAGCCCGACCAGCGACGCCACGACGACGCTGAGCACCGCCCAGTTGCGGCGGCCGAGCCGTCCGTCCTTCGTCTCCCGGATGCCGCGCACGCCGTACGAGATCGTGGCAGCCACCAGCCCGCCGACCACGACGAAATGCAACAGCTCGAGGCCGAGCGCCGCCGTGATGAGGTTCTTGGCATCCGAGCTCACGACGACGATGCCGAGCGCCAGCGCGCCGACGACGATGTTCGCGACGATGACGAGCGCGGCGAGTTGGAGGCTGCGGGTCGCGGCACGGTCGACGGGTCGACCCTTGCGATCGGTGGGGATCGCGGTCGCGACACCGCAGTGCGGGCAGAACGAAGCGCTCAGGGCGACGCGGGAGCCGCACAGCTGACAGGAGACACGGGTATCGACAGCAGTCAGGGGGATGACCGTGCCGGCGTGGGGGGCGACCGACATGTCCCCCATACTAGGGACATTCGGCTCGGGCCGGGGTGGGAGTTTGCCCAGCGTCGAGGGGGCGCGGACGCGACGCCCGTCACCCGACGCCTCACGATGCGCGTCACGATGCGCGTCACGATGCGGGCCGCGTGAAGGCCTGCCCTGGTGGCGACTTTCCTGTACGCCTCCTGAGCGGTTCCGGTGAGGCGGTTGCTCCTGTCTATCCCCCGAACTAGGGTCGGGCTGAGCAAAGGGGGCTCGGATGTCCGCTTACAACTCCCGCTTCGAACGCCGCGATCTCGTTCTCGCGATCATCACCAGCGTCATCGGCGCTGCCGCGACGATCCTCGCCGCATTCGCGGTCGTCCTGATGTCGACGGGGCGCATCTGATCCGCTGTCGCCGCCCGCTGTCGCCGCCCGCTGTCGCCGCCCGCTGTCGCCGACCCGCTGTGCCGACCCGCCGACCCGCGCCGGACGGCCGCGAGCGTCTGCGGCCTGATGCACTGACCCCCCTGACGTCCCGGCGCCCTGTCCCCGACACCCCTTCCCCGACACCCCGTCCGCGACACCCTGACACGTCGTGCCCCGACGCCGAGTACCGCGCGGGTCAACAAGTGCCCGCGGGCGGGACCAGGTGCCGGCACGCGAAACCCCCGGTCCGCACTTGCACCTGCGGACCGGGGGTTTGACGGGGGCGGCGCTACGCGGCCGGACCCCCCGCGAGGGTCACCGCCACCTGGTGCGACGCCCCCGACGCGTCGGTGTAGGTGACCGTGACCGTGTCACCCGGTGTGTGGCTCTTCACGAGCGCGCTCAGCGAGTCGGTGGTCGTGACGGCGCTGCCGTTGAGCGCCGTGATGGTGTCGCCGGAGGTCAGCGCGGACCCCGCTGCCGCGCTGCCGCTCACGACGCCGCTGATCAGCACCCCGGCACCCGTCTGCGCTGTCGCCAGCTCGACCCCGAGGAAGGCCGGCAGCCCGATCGTGACGGTCGAGCTGGCCTCGCCCGCCATGATCCGCTTGGCGATCGAGAGGGCGTCGTCGATCGGGATGGCGTACCCGGCGACCGTGCGCGAACCGCTGGATGCCGCCGTCACGACGCCCGCGACCTCGCCCTGCGAGTCGATCAGCGGGCCGCCCGAGTCGCCGGACACGACATCCGCATTCGTCTGGATGAGACCGGAGAGGCTCTCGGTCGCTCCCGTCGTGTCGTCGGCGACCTGGATGCTCTGCTCGAGGGCGGTCACGGTGCCGGATGCCGCCACCAGGTTGCCGGTGCCCTCGGCGTTGCCGATCGAGGTGACCGCCGCGCCGACCGAGAGGGACTGGGAATCGATCTTGGCCTTGCTGAGCCCCGTCACGTCGTCGCCCGAGCTGTCGACCAGCTGCAGCACGGCGATGTCGTCGGTCGCGTCGGTTCCGACGACCTTGGCCGTGTAGCTCGTGCCCGTCGACTCGACCGTGACGGTCGTCGCGGTCGAGCCCTCGATGACGTGGTTGTTGGTCAGGATCTCACCCGTCGAGTTCAGGATGATGCCGGTCCCGGCCGCCTGCGAGCGGCTGTCGTAGTTCAGCGTCGAGACGATCGTCACGACCCCCACCTTCTGGGCGCTGGTCGCGGCGGTGGCGTTCAGCGCCGCCGTGCCGCCCAGGCGGGGACTCGGATATCTGCCGCTGCCGCCCTGACCGCTGCTGCCCTGGCCGCTCCCGTCCGCGCCGCCGAACTGCCCGCCCCGTGCGCCGGAGCCGCTCTGCTCCGAGGCCGAGGTGGAACCGTTCCTCGCCTCGGCGATCACGGTCCCGATACCGAAGCCCCCGGCGCCGATCGCGAGGGCGACCGCCGTCGCGCCGCCGATCAGGGCCGCGCGACGCCGCCGCCGCGGCGCGAGACTCGATGTGTCTGCCATGGCTTCGGCGGGAGTGCTGGTGGGGCCGGCCTTCGGCTCGGCGTTCTCGGGGCCCTGCGCGTCGTTCTCATCCATGTCCACAGTCCAGACCCGGATGCTCGGCGCATCCTATGAACGTGCTGCGGGTCGGCGCCGAGAAAGCCCGGGGCTCGCTGAGATCGGCGGGGCTACACCGAACCGGGCAGCGTCGCTCGGGACTCGTCGGCCGCCATCGCCGGCACCGGCGGGGCATCCGAGACGATCACGATCTTGCCGCGCAGGTGCCCGAGCTCCAGCCGGGCGAAGGCCTCGGCGACGCGGTCGAACGGGAACTCCGCCTCGATCGGCAGCTCGACATCGCCGGCGACGACCAGTTCGGCGAGGGCGGTCAGCGTCGCGAGGTTCGTCGCTCCACGACCGACGCGGCGGATGCCGAAGCGACTCGGGTCGGTGGCGTTGGTGTTGATGCGGTGCGGCGGGATGCCGAGCTCGAGGAACTGCCGCACCGCGTCCTCGCCGTGCAGGTCGAAGGCCGCGGTGACGCCGTCCGGCGCGAGCGCGCGCACCTCGGCCACGAGATCCGGACCGTAGGCGACCGGCTCGACTCCCCGGGAGCGCAGCCAGGCGTGGTTCGCGGGCGAGGCGCTGCCGATCACGCGCACGCCGCGCAGGATCGCCAACTGCGCGAGCACGCCGCCGACTCCCCCGGCGGCCGCGCTCACCACGATCGTGTCGCCGGCTGTCAGCTGTTGCGAGGCGAGAGCATCCCAGGCGGTCTGGCCGACCAGAGCGAGCCCCCCGGCGACCGGCCACGGCAACGCGGACGGCTTCGGTGCGAAGTAGCCGGCATCGGCGACCAGATGCTGCGCGAAGGCGCCATCGGGAACCGTACCGAAGACCTCGTCGCCGACGGCGAGCGGCCTTCCCGGCTGCGCGACGGCATCCACTGCGGTCGGCCCGACGGCCTCGACGACGCCCGCGAGCTCCCGCCCGATCCCGGTCGGCAGCGCGACCGGATACTGCGGGCCGCCCTCCCGGCGCTTCGCATCCGCGGGGTTGAGGCCCGCGGCACGCAGGGCCACACGCACCTGGCCCGGCCCTGGTTCGACGATCGGCTCGTCCAGGAGTTCGAGCACCTCCGGGCCGCCGAAACGGGAGAAGCGCACCACGAGGTTCATGTCGGCATCGTATTCCGCCGGGGCGTACCGTGGCCGGGGGTTGACCTGCCGCCGAGACGGGTGCACTCTGGGTGAAGAACAACTCATCGCCCAGAAGAGCCGGAGTCTTAGCACCCGCCACTGGGCGATGAGTCTGTTAAGGGGCAGTTCGTCTAAGGGGCCGTCCGTCTAAGGGGCAGTTCGTCGCCCTCAGCCCGCGGGAACCCGGCTCACGGCGGCGGCGAGTGCGCCGCGCTCGGCGCTGACCCGGGCGAGCAGTGCGGCCTCCTCGGCCTGAGCCGCCACGTGGTCACGCTGGGTGACGATCCGGTTGCGGGTGAAGGCGAGGCGGGTGGCATCCCGGATGTACGACCGCATGAGCCTGCCCACGCCATTCGACTTCGCCCAGCTCATCGAACGGCGTCGCCCCACGGGAGTCGCGAGCGACTGCAGCTCGCCGGCGTTGAACCACCCGGCGGCCGCATACTCGCCGAGCCTCAGCTGGGTCAGCCGCACCTCGCGCCGCCGCAGCAGCACGACCGCGACGAGCCCGATCGCGAACAGCGGCATCTGCACGAGCAGGTAGTACCCGAGGAAGTCGGAGACGAAGGCCAGGGAGCCGTTCCAGAACGCGTGGAGCAGGATCGCAGGCACCAGCCCGACGAAGAACAGTCCGACCCCGGCCAGTCGGCCGCCCCGGCGGGCCGCCATGCCGATGAACAACCCCGTCATCGCGGTGAACATCACATGCGCGAAGGGCGACAGCAGACCGCGGATGAAGAAGATCTGCGCCACCGAGCCGTCGAATCCGCCCTCGCTCGAGATCTGCTCGCCGAAGTACTGGATGTTCTCGCTGAACGCGAACCCCGCCGCGACGGTGGCCGCGTACACGACCCCGTCGACCGGTCCGTCGAAGTACCGCCGCGCGACGAGGAAGATCAGCAGCACGCCGAGGCCCTTCGCCGACTCCTCGACGATGGGCGCCTGTACGACCGACTGCAGCAGTTGGCTGGTGTCGGTCGGCCCGCCGCGCGCCGAGAGCGCGAGCTGCACGCCGACATCGACGGTCAGCGCCAGCACGATCGAGACACCCGCGCCCCAGAGGAACGCGAACAGCAGGATGCCGAAGGGCTCCGGCTCCCAGCGATCGATCCAGCGGATGCCGAGCAGCACGATCGCGAGCGGCACGAGCGCGAGGACCGCACCCACGACGGTCAGGCCGGGACCGAGGAAGGAGAGGAAGTACACCACGACCAGAAGGACGGCGGCACCGACGATCAGGTATCCCACGATCCCCGCTGCCAGCAACCCCGAGCGGTGCGGCGCGGGGCGACCCAGCGCGGGGTGGGCCGGGTGCCGCGTGCTCGCCTGCACCTCGGCGGGCGCCTCCGGGGCCAGCGTCGCCGGCGTCGAGTCGGCGGGCAGGTCAGCGGGATCCGGAGCCGTCATGGCTCACACGATATCGAGTGACCTGACTACTTCTGCTGCTCGCGCAGGATGGCGAGGGCGCGGGCGACCCGGTTACCCAGCCCCGGAACCCGCCCGCGAGCCGGGATCCTGGCCCGTTCCAGCAGCGCCATGACCTCGGCCCGCTGCGCCTCGAGCACCGCATCCAGGGCGGCCGCGGCAACGGCGTGCGACCGCAGCGCGACCACGAAGGCCGCCACCCCGAGCAGCGCGGCGGCGACGAAGCCGAGGGTGACACCCACGGGGAAGAGATAGGCGGCGAGCACCACGAGCGCCAGCAGGATCGCGACACCGAACGCCCGCAGCACGTTGGCCCCCTGAGAACGGCGCACGCGCAGCCGATCGGCGCGCTCGACGCGCTCGTCGAACTCCGCGAGTTCGTCGCGATCGAGCGTGATCGAGGCACGGTCGCGAAGGTCGCGACGGATCCGGGCGTAGGTCGGGCGCTCCCGGCGCACCACGGCGACGATCGCCGCGATGCCGATCGCGAAGGTCAGCAGGGTGAGCCCCAGCAGGATGAGGGCGCCGACCACGGGGCGATCCCTGTCCCAGACCAGGCGGGCCGCCGAGTCCACGCCGAAGGCCACGAGCACGGCGAGCGCGGCTGTGACGACGACGGTCCACGAGAGTTCGCGCACGCGGCGCCGGGTCAGGGTGTCCGGATCGCTCGGCTCGCCGTCGTGGCCGGGGCGCTGGCGACGGGCGTCGAGCACCGCGCCGACGGCATCCGCGATCTGCAGGGCGAGAACGACCCCGCCGACGAAGAGGGCGCTCGTGAGCAGGGCCGCGATGTCCATACCAGCGACTGTATCTGCCGTCGGGGGCGATCTCTTCGTCGAGGGTGGTGCGTCGAGGGCGATGCGCCGGGGTGGCGCCGTACCGCCTACTGCTCGAGTTCGACGCCGCCCGCGACGGTGAACACGCAGACCGCGACGGTGAGCCCTGCGAAGGCCGTCAGCAGCAGCCGCAGCTTGGGTTGGAACGTCTGCTCGACGCGTGCCGCGAGCCCGGGGGCGACGGATGCCGCACCCGCCCCGAGGCCGCGACCCCAATCGATCAGCAACCGCTCGGCCTCGGTGACCTGAGGGTCGACCGGGTCGTCGCCGTTGAGCTCCAGTTCGCGCCGGAAGAACCCGGCGGGATACGGCGCCGGGTAGCCGTCGCTGATGGCGAAGCTGAACAGGGTCACGGCGCGCTCCCCGAGGTACGGCACCAGCTCGTCACGCAGCGTGAACCAGCCCTGGTAGGCGTCGAAGGCCGCCGCGGAGCCCAGCAGGGTGCGGTCGAGCGGCGAGAGCGGGCCGGGGTGGGCGGCGAGGAACCGCCGGGCGGCCTCGGCCGCATCCGGAGTCAGGTCGTCGTCGTCGAGCGGCGCCAGGAATCCCATGGCCCACAGCCTAGACGCGCGCACCACGCCGCGGACCGCGCGGTGCGCACCTCTCGTTACGCCGCGATGCTCGGGGCGACGCCCGCGATCACGGGCACGCTGTCGAACACTCCGGCGCGGATCGCCTGGAACACCTCGACCGCGGCCTGTGCCAGCTTGCCGTGGCTTCCCAGGACGGTGCGACGGATCTTCGGCTCGTCGTGGATCGACACCCGTGCCGACTCGACCGCGGGATCGACGATCCGCGCGCCCAGCGAGCGGGCCCAGGCCGCCGTCAACTCGGCGACCACGGGGTCGGTCGAGACGACGCGCACCTGGTCGCCACGGGCGAAGGGGCGCGTGCGCACCAGGGCGCGAGCGATCAGGCCGGGGCCGAGGTAGCTGACGAGCTGCTCGTCGCTGATCCAGGAGGGGACGCCGAGCACGTCGTCCTGATCGATCAACAGCAGCTCTTCGAGCTCCTCGCCCGAGTCGCGCCAGGCGACGCGGTCTCGCGGGGCGAATCCGTTGGTGTCGGGACCGGCGGCATCCACCGTCCCGACGATGAACCCGCGGCCACGCCGGGTCGGGCGCAGGCGCAATCGGCCCACGGTCGGCCGCGGAACGAGAGGGCGGCCGGTCCGCGTGTCGCGCGGCAGCGCGGGCACCCGGGTCAGGGGCGCACCGGCGGCGCGCCTGCCGTTGGCGGACGCGTTGCTCGAAGAGGAAGTGGTCGTCGCAGTAGTCATCTGAGTAGTCACCTTGACCGATACAACCGATGCGGATGCATGACTATTCCGTCGAGCCGCCTGTCAGCGAACCCTCAGCCGCGGTCGCTCGAGCGTTCGAGCGCTCAGAACACCTTGCCCGGATTCAGCAGGCCGAGCGGGTCGAACACCGATTTGAGCTGCCGCTGCAGCGCATAGGAGTCGTCGCCGAGCTCGGCGCGCAGCCACCGCTTCTTGAGCACGCCCACCCCGTGCTCCCCGGTCAGGGTGCCGCCGAGGCGCAGGCACTCCACGAAGAGCTCGTCGGCGGCCGCCCAGATGTGATCGGGCACGACGACGGGCTCGTCGGCGAGCGCGCGCGGTCCGGCGGTCGGGGGCCCGATGATGAAGTTCGGATGCAGGTTCCCGTCGCCCGCGTGGGCCACGGTCGGGATCGAGATCCCGTACTTCGACTCGATGCGGGCGATCGCGTCGAACATCGCGGCCAAGGCGCTGCGCGGCACCGCCACGTCCTCGATGAGCACCGTTCCGCGCGCCTCCATGGCGGGATGGAACGCCCGGCGGATCGCGAACAGCCGCTCGCCCTCGTCCGGGTCGTTGGAGAGTTCGGAGTCGCCGCCGAGCTCGGCGATGACCGAGACGGCGGCGTCGGCCTCGGACTCCGCTGCGGCACCATCCGTCTGCACCAGCAGTTGCGCGCCGCGACCGCCCAGATCGAGGCCGAGGTGCTCACCGATCGCCTCGAGGGCGTGGGCGTCGAGCAGCTCCATGACCGCCGGCCGGACCCCGCTCGAGACGATCGCCGCGGCGGCGCGGGCCGCCAGCTCGACGCTCGCGAACGAGGCGCTGATTGTGGCGACGGTGCCGCTCGGCAGCGGGCGCAACCGCAGCGTCGCCTCGACGATGACCCCGAGGGTGCCCTCCGATCCGATCAGCAGGGCGGTCAGGTCGTATCCCGTCACGCCCTTGATGGTGCGGCGCCCGAGCCGAAGCAGCCGGCCGTCGGCGAGCACGACCGTGAGCCCGAGCACGGCCTCGCGGGTCACCCCGTACTTCGCGCACAGCAGGCCGCCCGCGTTCGTGGCGATGTTGCCGCCGATCGTCGAGATGGCCTTGCTGGCCGGATCGGGCGGCCACCAGAGCCCGCGTTCGGCGAGCACGGCATCCAGCTCGCCGTTGAGCACGCCGGGCTCGACGACCGCGATCTCGTCGTCGACCGAGATCTCGAGGATCCGGTCCATACGGCGGGTCGACAGCACGATCTCGCCCTCGCCGCCGATGGCCGCGCCCGCGAGCCCGGTCCCGGCCCCGCGCGGGACGACGGGGATGCGGTGCTCCGTGGCGATCCGCATCGTCGCCTGCACCTGCTCGACCGTCGTGGCCTCGACGACGGCGAGCGGCCGCCCGGGAGCGCGTCGGCCGGACTTGTCGACGCGCGCCCCGTCGAGCGCCTCAGCGTCGGTGCGGACGATGGCGCCGAGCTCGGACCGCAGCGCGCGAAGGACGGCCCCGTGCCCGTCGGCGGCCTCCATGCTCATCCGGCGAGGCTATCCGATGACGTCCCCGCCGTCGGAGAGTGCTCCCGTGTGGTGTCCGATTTCCGCTGGCCAAGGTCGTGGGCGCGTGCGAGGGTGGGTCCATGCCCGACGATCCGCAGTTCGCCCAGCGCTACGGCGCGCTCGCCTCGCGCGACGCCCGATTCGACGGGCAGTTCATCGCGGGGGTGCACAGCACGGGCATCTACTGCCGGCCGAGCTGCCCCGCCATGACGCCCAAGCCGGGCAACGTGAGCTTCTACCGCACGGCCGCGGCCGCGCACGAGGCCGGGCTGCGCGCCTGCAAACGCTGCCAACCGGATGCCGTGCCCGGCTCGCCGGACTGGAATCTGCACGACGACCTGGCCTCGCGCGCGATGCGGCTCGTGCACGACGGCGTCGTCGAACGGGAGGGCGTCGAGGGTCTCGCCCGTCGGCTCGGCTACACGCCGCGCCACGTCACGCGGGTGCTGCGCGCCGAACTGGGAGCCGGCCCGCTCGCGCTGGCCCGCGCGAACCGCGCCCAGACCGCCCGCTCCCTGCTCGCCGCGACCGAGCTGCCGATCTCCGACATCGCCTTCGCCGCCGGCTTCGGCAGCCTGCGGCAGTTCAACGACACGATCGCCGAGGTCTACCGGGCGACGCCGAGTCAACTCCGGGCGATCGCGCGACGCGGCCGTGCGGGCGACGCGATCGCCGCGGACCCGGCGACCCCGCTCGTGCTGCATCTGCCGGCGCGCGCGCCCTTCGACGGCGCCGGCCTGATGCGCTTCTTCGCCGACCACGCCGTCGTGGGCCTCGAACGGGGCGACGCCGACAGCTTCTCGCGCGGCCTCGAGCTGCCGGGCGGGCGGGCCGAGGTCACGGTGCGCCTCAATCCCGACCGCGCGGGCCTGATCGTCACGGCGCGGCTGGCTCGCCTCTCCGACGTGCCCGCTCTCTCGGCGCGGGTACGGCGGATGTTCGATCTCGACGCCGACTCCGTGGCCATCGACGAGGCCATCGCCGCGGATGCCGCGCTCGCGCCGCTCGTGACCGCGACGCCCGGCATCCGGATTCCCGGCAGCGCCGACGGGGCGGAGACGCTGTTCCGCACCCTCATCGGGCAGCAGATCTCGGTCGCTGCCGCGCGCACGGTGGTCGGCCGGCTCGTCGAGGCCCTGGGCGCGGGGCCGGCGGGAGCGCGGTCGTTCCCGACGGCCGCCGCGATCGCCGAGCACGGCGCGGAGGTGCTGCGCGGACCGGCGAACCGGATCGCGACGATCCTGCGGGTCGCGGATGCCCTGGCCGACGGCGCCCTGCGCCTCGATGTCGAGACGCCCGCCGCCGAGCTGCGCGCCGCGCTGCTCGCGCTGCCGGGCGTCGGACCGTGGACCGCCGACTACCTCGCGCTGCGCGTGCTCGGCAACCCGGACGTCTTTCTCGCGAGCGATCTGGTGATCAGGCAGAGCGCCGAGGCGCTCGGCCTGCCGGGGTCGGCGCGCGCCCTCGCCGAGCGCGCCGCCGCCTGGACGCCGTGGCGCAGCTACGCGAGCCTGCAACTCTGGAGGCACCGCCCGGCACGTTCGCCGCGGCGGCCGGGCCCGGAGTAACCTCGCAACTGCGCGACCGCATGAGGCGCGCGTTCTGGAGTGGGCAGATGATCGTCTCGGTGGTGATTCCGGCACGGGACGATGCCCCGATGCTGGCGCGCTGTCTCGACGCCCTCGGACGGCAGACCGGGCTTCCGGATGACCTCGAGGTCGAGATCGTGGTCGTCGACAACGGCAGCACGGACGCGACCGCCGCGGTCGCCCGCGAGGCCGGGGCACGCGTCATCGAGGAGCCGATCGCTGGCATCCCGCGTGCCGCCTCGGCGGGCTACGACGCCGCGCGGGGCGAGCTGATCGCCCGGGTGGATGCCGACTCGATCTGCCCGCCGGACTGGCTCGCCCGCGCGATCGCGATCTTCGCCCACGACGACGAGCTCTCGGTGCTGACCGGAACCGGCGAGTTCTACGGGGCGAGCGAACTGGTGCACCGCATCGGCAAGGCCTGGTACCTCGGGGGCATGTACTGGTCGATGACCGGCTATCTCGGGCATCCGCCGATCTTCGGGTCAAACTTCGTGATGCGCAGCGAGGTGTGGCGGCAGCTGCGCGCCGAGGTGCATCGGAGCCAGCGCACGATCCACGACGACCTCGATCTGAGCCTGCACATCAAGCCCTGGATGACCGTGCGCTACGACCCCGACTTCGTCGTGCAGATCTCGGCGCGCCCCTTCGCGACCTTCAGCGGATTCCGCCGCCGGCTCTCCTGGGTGCTTCCCACCCTGCGCAATCACTGGCCGGACGACAGCCCCTGGAACCGGCGCGCGGCACGGCGCCGCTGGGAGGAGCACGAGACGGGCGAGGGCTCCCGTCCCGGGCACGCCGCCTAGCTGTAGTTCCTCGGGACGTTGTGATCGTTTGAGTTAGCGAAGACCTCCGGAACGATGTGGGTTACCACACTCACTTCGTCAACCGGAGGTCTTCGTGACTCACGTTAATGCGCCCTTCGCCCCGGAGGGGCGGCTTCGTCTTGCGAGACTGATCGTTGATCAGGGTTGGTCGGCTCGTAGGGCTGCGGAACGGTTCCAGTGCTCGCCTGCGACGGCGTCGAAATGGGCGGCTCGGTTCCGCGCTGGCCAGTCGATGCAGGACCGGTCCTCACGGCCTCACCGGTCACCGCAGCGGAGCTCGCGGCAGCTGGAGCGGCGGATCATCGCTTTGCGATTCGTGAAGCGGTGGGGTCCGCACCGCATCGGCTATCACCTCGGGGTTCCCCGATCCACGGTCGGTCGGGTCTTGGGGCGGTATTCGATGCCGTTGCTGCAGCACCTCGACCAGGCCACCGGGCTGCCGGTCAGACGACCCCGTCCGGTCCGTTATGAGAAGTCCAGACCGGGTGAGCTGGTCCACGTCGACATCAAGAAACTCGGCCGCATCCCTGACGGCGGCGGCCACCGCATCCACGGTCGCACGATCGGCAACCACAACAACAAGAAGGCCGGCCGCGGCTACTCGTTCCTGCACCACGCCGTCGACGACCACTCCCGACTCGCCTACTCCGAGATCCTGTCCGACGAACGCAAAGGCACCGCCGCAGGGTTCTGGCTCCGCGCCAACAAGTTCTTCACCGACGCCGGCATCCAGGTCACCGCGGTGATGACCGACAACGGAGCCTGCTACCGATCTCGCGACTTCGCCAACGCGCTCGGCCCGATCAAACACGTCTGGACACGCCCCTACCGACCCCAAACCAACGGAAAAGTCGAACGCTTCAACCGCACCCTCGCCACCGAATGGGCCTACGCCGCCGCCTACTCAACCGACGAAGCCCGCGCAGCCGACTACCCCGCCTGGCTGCATCACTACAATCACCACCGACCCCACACCGGCATCGGCGGATCAACACCAGCCTCCCGCGTTCACAACCTCACGGGGAACTACACCTAGCGGCACCCGCCGCGCCGGCGGTCAGCCGCGCGGTCCGTCGACCTTGGAGTACAGCCGCAGCAGGTCGCGGGCGAGCTGATGCGGGGTGGTCTCGCACGGACTGTGCCCGGTGTCGTACACCGCGAGCTCCGCGCGGATCCGCTCGGCGAAGTCGGCGTGCAAGGACAACGGCCAGAGGTCGCGGGAGCCCACGGCGACGAGCTTCGGGATCGGCGCGGCGCGCAACTGCGGGCGCAGTTCGGGCGCGCGCTTCATGAGCCGGATGATGTCCTCCATGCTGCGCCGGGTCGTGTACTCGAAGCGCATCCGCACGAACTCGAGACGCGAAGGAGGAACCCGGTTCTTGTTCGTCACGATGCCCCAGGTCATCAGGGCCGCGCCGACCCGGCCGGTCGCCATCCACGTGAAGGGGCCGAGGATCTTGACTCCGCGGAAGCCGTTGCCCGGCTCGGGCGGGGTCGCGAGCAGGGCGAGGCTGCGCACGAGCTCCGGGCGCTGCACGAGCGTCAGCTGGGCGATCGTGCCGGCGAAGGAGTAGCCGAGCAGGTGGGCGGGCGATCCGGCCTCGAGAAAGGCGACCAGGTCGGCGGTGAACAGCTCGTAGCTGTAGTGCTGGTCGGCGGCGGGGCCGGCGGAGGCCGACTCGTAGTTACCGGCGAGATCGAGGCTCTGCACGTAGTAGCCGGATGCCGCGAGCACCGGCATCACGAGCACGAAGTCCTCCTTCGAGCCCGACACCCCCGGCACGAGCACGACGCGGGGATGCAGCGGGTTCCCCACCGACACGACGGCGATCTCTCCGCTCGGGGCCGCGAAGCGCGAGGCGATCGAGCCCGGCGCCGGCTTCGTCCAGTCGATGTCGTGCGGAAGGGCCGCATCCAGGCGTGCCGCATCGTCGAGGGGCGCCTCGTCAAGACTCTCCGGCTCGCGAACCGTCACCGGCCAAGCCTATGACCCGCGCAGCCGCCCACGCAGGCCGCCGCGCGCGCGCCGCCTCCGGACCGTACGATCGGGGCATGAGTCGCGCCGAGTCGTTGCCCGAGCAGGAGTCCCCGCCCGGCGACGGCCGCCACGAGACCGAGCTGCAGCGCCTCGACCGCAACTGGACGGAGCTGTTGCAGGAGCTGCGCGTGCTGCAGACCGGCACCCAGATCTTCACCGGATTCCTGCTCGCCATCGCGTTCCAGCCGCGGTTCACCCAGCTCGATCCGGCCCAGCTCGCCGTCTACCTCACCCTCGTGTCGTTCTCGAGCGTCGCGACCGTGCTCGCCCTGACCCCGGTGGCGATGCATCGCGCGCTCTTCCATCGGCACGAGAAGCGCTTCCTGGTCGGCGTCGCGAACGTGCTGCTGCGCGTCGCCCTGGTCGTCGTCGCGATCACCCTGAGCGGAACCGCGCTGCTGATCTTCGACGTCGTCGTCGGGCGGACGGCCGGGATCGCCGCGGGCGTCGCCACCGCGGTGCTGTCGCTCGCGGCGTGGCTTGTGCTGCCGATGTTCGCCCGGCCCGGCGAACGCCCCGGCGAGGGGCCGGGCACCCCGAGCTAGGCCGACTTCTTCTTCGCGGCCGGCTTCTTGCTCGCGGCCGCCTTCGGCGCGGCGGCCGAGCGCTTGTTCTCGACGCTGCGCCGCAGGGCCTCCATGAGGTCGAGCACCTCTCCCCCGCCCTGGCCCTCGGCACGCCCGAAGGTCGCCTCGGTGTCGAGCGCGTCCCCCTGCTCGAGCTTGGCCTCGATGAGGGTGCGCAGCTGCGCCTGGTACTCGTCGGTGAACTTCTCGGGAGTGAAGTCGCTGGCGAAGCTCTCGACCAGCTGCTTCGACATCTTCAGTTCGGCATCCGTGATCTTGGGGACCTCGTCGAGCTCGGGGAATCGGGCCTCGCGCACCTCGTCGTCCCACAGCAGGGTCTGCAGCATGAGCACGTCGTCGTGGACCCGCAGGGCGGCGAGGCGGGTCTTCTGCCGCAGGGCGAACTGCACGATCGCCGTGCGATCCGTCTCTTGCAGGGTGCGCAGCAGCAGCACGTAGGCCTTCGTCGATTTGGAGTCGGGCGCGAGGAAGTAGCTCTTCTCGAACATGATCGGGTCGACCTGGTCGCTCGGCACGAACTCGACCACGTCGATGTCCTTGCTGCGCTCAGCCGGAAGCGACGCCAGGTCCTGGTCGGTGAGGATCACCGTCTCGTCGCCGTCGACGTACGCCTTCGCGATGTGCTCGTAGTCGACGATCTCGCCGTCGATCTCGCAACGGCGCTGGTACCGGATGCGGCCGCCGTCCGCGTCGTGCACCTGATGCAGGGGCACGTCGTGGTCCTCGGTCGCGGCGTAGAGCTTCACGGGCACGTTGACGAGCCCGAAACTGAGGGAGCCTTTCCAGATGGACCGCATCCTGGCATTTTCCTCTGCAGATGTGGACGATGTACACCCCCTTGGTTAGCGTGACCCTATGGCACGGTCATCCGGAGGGTCGGCCGGCGACGGCCCGGACAGCTACGTCGAGGTCGGCGGCCACCGGCTGCGGCTGACCAACCTCGACAAGGTGCTCTATCCCGAGACCGGCACGACCAAGGCCGAGGTCATCGAGTACTACAGCCGGGTGGCCGACGCCCTCATCACGCACGCCCGCGACCGCCCGGCGACCCGCAAGCGCTGGGTCTCGGGGGTCGGCACCGCCGAGAAGCCCGGCCAGGTGTTCTTCGAGAAGAACCTGCCGAGTTCCGCCCCGGACTGGATCCTGCGCCGGCCGATCCAGCATTCCGATCACGTCAACGAGTACCCGCTCGTCAACGACCTCGCCACCCTGGTCTGGATCGCGCAGCAGGCGGCTCTCGAGATCCACGTGCCGCAGTGGCGCTTCGGTCGCAACGGCGCCCGCAAGAACCCGGACCGCATGGTGCTCGACCTCGATCCGGGCGAGGGCGCCGGACTGGCCGAGTGCGCCGAGGTCGCCAGACTCGTGCGTCAGATCCTGCAGGGCATGGGGCTGGACCCGATGCCGGTGACCAGCGGGAGCAAGGGCATCCACCTCTACGCCGCCCTCGACGGGACGCAGTCGAGCGACGAGGTGTCGGCCGTCGCGCACGAACTGGCGCGTGCGCTCGAGGCCGATCATCCCGAGCTGGTCGTGAGCGACATGAAGAAGGCGGTGCGGGGCGGCAAGGTGCTGCTGGACTGGAGCCAGAACAACGGTTCCAAGACGACGGTCGTGCCGTATTCGCTGCGCGGACGGGCCCGTCCCACGGTCGCGGCACCACGCACGTGGCGCGAGCTCGCCGCCCCGGGATTGGCGCAGCTCGAGTTCGGCGAGGTGCTGAAGCGGCTCGCGGCGAAAGGAGATCCGCTCGCCGATGTCTCGGCGGGCCGATCCGGTGATTTCGACAGCGGGCATGAGCGCGGCGGCGAGGAGCTCGCCGAGTACCGGCGGATGCGGAACAGGTCCAAGACGCCGGAGCCGTTCGGCGACGTGCCCGGCAGCGATCCGAGTTGGAAGCCCGACCCGCAGAACCCGCACTTCGTCATCCAGGAGCACCACGCCAGCTCGCTGCACTACGACTTCCGCCTCGAACGCGACGGGGTGCTGGTGAGCTGGGCCGTTCCCAAGGGCGTGCCGACCGACCCCTCGCAGAACCACCTGGCCGTGCACGTCGAGGACCACCCCTTCGACTACGGCACCTTCGAGGGAAGCATTCCGAAAGGGGAATACGGCGCGGGCGAGGTCGCGATCTGGGACCGCGGCCGCTACGAGCTCGAGAAGTGGCGCGACGATCCGGGCGACGGCGAGGTGATCCTCACGATCCACGGTGAGAAGCACGGCTCGCACCGGCTCGCGCTCATCCAGACCAAGCAGGGCGACAACCCGAAGAACTGGATGCTTCACCTCATGAAGAGCCAAGATCCCGTCGACTGGGACGCCGAGGGCGGCCCGGTCAACCGGGTCACGGGCGAGAAGTGGCACGGCCACCGCACCGTGTCGAGCGGGCGCAAGGGGCTCGGTGCACCGACGAAGACCATCGTCGGATCCCGGGTGCCCAGCACGGCGCTGCACCCGATGCTGGCGACCCTCGGGGCGACGACCGGAGTGGATCGCTTCGCGGGCGGGCCCGACTGGAGCTACGAGATGAAGTGGGACGGCATCCGGGCGATCGCGACGATCCGCGGCGACGAGGTGACCCTGCGTTCCCGCAACGGACTCGACCTGACCGGGAGCTACCCGGAACTCGCCGAACTCGCGGCGGCGGTGCGCGGGGACGCGGTGCTCGACGGCGAGATCGTCGCCCTCGACGGCGCGGGTCGCCCGAGCTTCGGCACCCTGCAGAAGCGGATGGGCCTGACGAGTCCGCGCGACGTCGAGCGGGGGCGGCTCGCGACACCGGTGCACTACTTCGTGTTCGACGTGTTGTCAGCAGGGGGCATCTCGCACCTCGACGACCCCTATGCGACGCGCCGAGGGCTTCTGGCCGAGCTCGTGACGGACCGCGGGGCCGTCACCGTGCCGCCGGACGCCGGCGACGACCTCGCGGCGGCCCTGGCCACCAGCGAGAAGCTCGGCCTGGAGGGCGTGATCGCCAAGCGCCGCGACAGCCCGTACCGCGCGGGCAAGCGATCGCGCGACTGGATCAAGCTCAAGCACACGCTGACGCAGGAGGTCGTCGTGGGTGGCTGGCGCCCCGGAAACGGCAGCCGCGCCGACAGCATCGGCTCACTGCTGCTGGGGATCCCGGATGCCGACGGCCTGCGCTACGTCGGACGGGTCGGCACGGGCTTCACCGACCGGCAGCTCGCCGAGATCCGCGCCCGCCTCGACGGGATGACCCGCGCCACCCCGCCCCTGCTCGACGTGCCGAGCGCCGACGCGCGCGACGCGCACTGGGTGACGCCGAGCCTGGTCGGCGAGGTCGAGTTCGCCGAGCTCACGGCCGACGGTCGACTGCGGGCGCCGTCGTGGCGGGGCTGGCGCCCCGACAAGGACCCGTCGGAGGTCGTTCGCGAGGCGCCGGGCCAGTAGCGGCCCGCGCCCGGCCCGCCCCCGGGGTCACCCCTCGGGCGGGGCCGGTGGCACGGCCGCCGGGCCTCCCGGCAGCACGATCACCCCGGTGACCGGCGAGACGCCGCTCAGCCGTTCGGGCGACAGCACCCGCGCGACCTCCTCCTCGGTCATGAGGCCGGCGCTGACCACCAGTTCGGCGATCGAGGCGCTCGTGGTCAGGGCGGTGTGCGCGAGGGCCGCCGAGGCGGCGTAGCCGATGTACGGGGTGAGCGCCGTGACGACCCCCACGCTCGACTCGACCTGCATGGTCAGGCGGGCGGTGTTGGCCGTGATCCCGTCGACGCAGTTGAGTCGCAGCGTGCGGCAGGCATTCGTCATCCAGGCGAGCGACTGCAGGATGCTGTGCGCGATCACGGGCTCGAAGGCGTTCAGCTGCAGCTGGCCGGCCTCCGCGGCGGCGGTGACGGTGGCATCCGCGCCGATGACGCTGAAGGCGACCTGGTTCACCACCTCGGGGATCACCGGATTCACCTTGCCCGGCATGATGCTCGACCCCGCCTGACGCGGCGGCAGGTTGATCTCGCCGAAGCCGGCCTGCGGACCCGAGGAGATCAGGCGCAGGTCGTTGCAGATCTTCGACAGCTTGACCGCGGCGCGCTTCAGCGTGCCGCTCAGGGTCATGAAGATGCCCGCGTCGGCCGTCGCCTCGATCAGGTCGGGCGCCGTCTCCTGCGGGATCCCGGTGAGCTCCTCGAGCTGACGACGCACCGCCTCGGCGTAGCGCGGGTCGGCGGTGATGCCGGTGCCGATCGCCGTCGCCCCCATGTTGATCTCGTTGAGCCAGTGCACGACCTCGCTGAGGCGGTCGTAGTCCTCCTGCAGGGTGTGCGCGAATCCCGTGAACTCCTGGCCGAGGGTCATCGGCACCGCGTCCTGCAGCTGGGTGCGCCCCACCTTGAGCACGTGCGCGAACTCCACGCCCTTGGCGGCGAAGCTCCTGGTCAGCTTGGCGTGCTCCTCGAGCAGGCGCTGCACGCCGAACACCATCGCGAGCTTGATCGCCGTGGGATACACGTCGTTGGTGGACTGACTGCGGTTGACGTCGTCGATCGGATGCAGCCTCGCGTAGTCGCCGAACGCCAGCCCCATCGCCTCCAGGCTCGCGTTCGCGATCACCTCGTTCGTGTTCATGTTCGTGCTCGTGCCGGCCCCGCCCTGGATCACGCCCACCACGAACTGGTCGTGCAGCTCTCCCGCCACGATCCGCTCGCACACGGCGTCGATGACGTCGGCCTTCGCGGGATCGAGCACGCCGATCTCCTTGTTGGCCCGAGCGGATGCCTGCTTCACGCGGGCCAGCGCCCGCACCAGATCGGGGTAGTTGCTGATCGCCCGCCGAGAGATCGGGAAGTTCACCAGGGCCCGCGCCGTGTGGATGCCCCAGTAGGCGCCGGCCGGGATCTGCATCGACCCCAGCGAGTCGCTCTCGGTGCGCGTCGGTCCGTCGCCGGTGAGGTATTCGGGCGTGTCGTCCGGCCCCGTCGTGGTCACGTTCTCGTCTCCGATGATCAGTTGTTCGGGGTTCGTGAGCGTTGCTGAGATGTCGAGTCCGATCGTGTCGGGCATCGTGATCCTCCTTGATCGTCGATCTGCGTGCGGGCCTCATGGGCGCCGCAACGATGGTACGCGCGACACGCCCGTGCCGGGGCCCCGGGCGCGAATACCCCCCGAGCTGGGCGTCGCGACGGTGTCGGCGCCGCTCGTACGCTGACCTGACACAGCCGAGGTCTCGGCTGCTTCTCAGGGGGATCAGAATCGTGCACTCGCGTCGCGTGCTGGGTGTGGTCGCACTCGGCGCGATCGTCGTCGCGGCCGTGAGCTTCGGGATCGTCGACGTGTCGATCGCCGGGGCCAACGGCTGCGTCGGGGCGAACTCTGCGTGCTCCGATCACGACGTGCCGCCGGTCGCGATCAGCTTCGCGGCGCTGGGGTTCCTGGCCATGCTCGTCAGCATCCTGCCGACCGTGCAGTGGATCGTCGAGGCGATCCAGGCCGGACGCACCTCCCGCCACGACGCCGACATCGAGCAGGCCGTGCTGGCCCGCCGCCGCACCCGCGCCCTCGCTGGCGACGACGCCTTCTGACGCCGACGGCTCCGACCGCGTGAAACCGCACTCCGACCACACCGCTCTCGGCGCGAGCGGACAGCACTGCACGGGAACCGGATGCGAGCACCGGCCGGGCGAGCCCGTGCGTCCGGAACCGGTCTCGCGCGAATCCGGCCGCCACCGCCGCCGCACGAGCGGGCGCCATGGCCGGGCCGTCGCGACCGTGCTGCCTCCGGGACCCGCTGCCCGGCACTGACCGCGCCGGCCGACGGCTCAGAGCCGATCGAGACCGAGCACCCGCACGACGGCGATCCCCTGTTCGGCCGAGGCCGCGAGGTCGACCTCGGCACGGATGCCCCAGTCGTGGTCGCCTGCCGGATCCTCGATGATCTGGCGCACCGTCCAGCGCTCGGCGCCCTCCTCGATGAGGATCCGCGCCGAGCTGCGCGCATCCGGTCCCGTGCCGATTTCGTCGTGCTCGGCGAAGTACGCGTCGAGCGCGGTGGGCCAGTCGGCGTCGGGGTCGAGGGCCTCGAGCTCGTCGTCGCGCTGGAGCGCGGCGAGCTGAACCCGTCGCCACAGCTCGTTGCGCACGAGCACGAGGAAGGCGCGCCGGTTGGTGAGCACGCTCGGCGGCGCCGGCGGCAGCACGGGCGCATCGGGGCGTCCCGAGATCGACAGCTCGGGGTGGGGAACCCCCGAGGTCAGGGCCTCCCACTCGTCGAGCAGGCTCGAGTCGACCTGACGCACGAGCTCGCCGAGCCACTCGATCAGGTCGCGCAGCTCCTCGGTCTTCGCGTCGTCGGGGATCGTCTGCCGGGCCGCACGGAAGGCGTCCGAGAGGTAGCGCAGCACGAGTCCCTCGCTGCGGCCGAGCTGGTAGAACGCGACGAACTCGCCGAAGGTCATGGCGCGTTCGTACAGGTCGCGCACGACCGACTTGGACGACAACGCGAAGTCGCGCACCCAGGGCTGGCTCGACGCGAAGGTCTCGAAGGCGTGCTCGAGCAGCTCGTCGAGGGGCTTGGGCCAGGTCACCTCCTCGAGCAGCTCCATGCGCTGCTCGTACTCGATGCCCTCCTGCTTCATCGCGGCGACGGCCTCGCCACGGGCCTTGAACTGCTGCTGCGACAGGATCGGTCGCGGGTCGTCGAGGGTCGCCTCGAGCACGCTGATCATGTCGAGGGCATAGCCGGATGCCGCGGGGTCGAGCAGCTCGAAGGCCGCGAGCGCGAACGGCGACAGCGGCTGGTTGAGCGCGAAGTTGGGCTGCAGCTGCACCGTGAGCCGGATCGACGCACTGCCGTCGAACCCTCCCCCGCGCTGTTCCACGACTCCCGCCGCCCGCAGGGTGCGGTAGATCCCGATCGCCCGTCGGGCAAGGGCCCGCTGCCGCGGGAGTGCCTCGTGGTTGTCGAAGACGAGCGATCGCACGTTCTCGAAGGCGCTTCCGGGTTCCCGGGCCGGCACATCCGAGCCGGGGCGTCCGATCACGTTGATGAGCATCGCGGCGGTGAGCTGCATCGAACTGGACAGGGTCTCGGGGGCCGCGGCGATCATCCGCTCGAAGCTCAGTGGACCCCAGCTGACGAAGCCGTCGGGGGCGCGCTTCTTCGTCACCGACTTCTTCTTGCCCCCGGCGGCGGCCGTCGCCTCGGCCTTCGCCGTGGAGCGGGCGTTCTCGATCTCGTGCTCGGGCGCCTCGGCGACGACCTCGCCTGCCGTGTCGTACCCGGCGCGTCCGGCCCGGCCGGCGATCTGATGGAACTCGCGCGCGGTGAGCTGGCGCATCTTCGTGCCGTCGAACTTGGTGAGCCCGGTGAACAGCACCGTGCGGATCGGCACGTTGATGCCGACCCCGAGCGTGTCGGTGCCGCAGATCACCCGGAGCAGTCCGCGTTGCGCGAGCTGCTCGACCAGCCGCCGGTACTTGGGCAGCATCCCCGCGTGGTGTACGCCGATCCCGGCCCGGATGAGTCGCGACAGCGTGGCGCCGAAGCCAGCCGAGAAGCGGAATCCGCCGATCTCCTCCGCGATCGCGTCTCGCTGCTCCCGGCTGGCGACCTTCGCGCTCGAGAGCGCCTGCGCGCGTTCGACCGCGGCGGCCTGGGAGAAGTGCACGATGTAGATCGGCGCGAGACCGTCGGCGAGCAGCTGTTCGACCGTCTCGTGCACGGGGGTCATGACGTAGCGGTAGTCGAGCGGAACCGGGCGCTCTGCCCCCATGACCTGCGCCACCTCGCGACCCGTGCGGCGCTCGAGGTCGGCCGTGAGCTCGGTGACGTCGCCGAGGGTCGCCGACATGAGCAGGAACTGGGTGCGCACGAGCAGCAGGAGGGGCACCTGCCACGCCCAGCCACGATCGGGGTCGGCGTAGTAGTGGAACTCGTCCATGCACACCACGTCCACGGCCGCGTCAGCCCCCTGCCGCAGCGCGAGGTTCGCCAGGATCTCGGCCGTGCAGCAGATGATCGGCGCATCCGGGTTGACGCTCGAGTCGCCGGTGACCATGCCGACGTTCGCCGCACCGAACGTCTCGACCAGCTGGAAGAACTTCTCGCTGACGAGCGCTTTGATCGGCGCCGTGTACCAGCTGCGCTTGCCCTGCGCGAGGGCGATCGCGTGCGCCGCGAGCGCCACGAGCGACTTGCCGGTTCCCGTCGGGGTCGAGAGCACCAGGTGTCGCCCGAGGACGAGCTCGAGCACCGCTTCCTCCTGGGCCGGATAGAGCCGGATGCCCTGCTCGCGCACCCAGCCGTCGAAGTCGCCCAGGAAGGCGTCGGGGTCGAAGGCCTCCCCGGGGTGGAACTGCAGCTCGGAGGGCACGCGTCGAGTCTGCCTTACCGGCCTGGCCGTGGTCCGCGCCTCGGAGCCGGAACCGAGCGCGCTCGTCCTCCCGATGGAGGACACCGACCCCCGGGTTTGTACCCCGACTCCCGGGGCTTGTCCCCTTGTTGGGGTGAGACCGGGTAGTATCCCACGGCCCCGCTTTGCCCGTAACATTCAGGTGGAAACAGCGGGATCCGACCCGGGACGGAAGCAAAAGGAGCGCGGCGTGCCAGACGACGACGTTCGCGTTCCTGCCGGTTGGTACCCCGATCCGCTCGGTCTTCCGCAGTTGCGCTGGTGGGACAACCACGCCTGGACGGAGCACATCTCGGACGCCCGCCAGCCGATGATGGCCACCGAGACGGTCACCTCGAAGCTGGCGTACGCCGACGACGATCCGGCCGACGACCTCCCCTTCGCCGATGAGGCCGACCGCGAGCTGAGCCGTCGCGAGCGCCGCGAGCGCGAGCGGCTCAGCGAGGTCGGCGACGCGGACCGCGATCCGACGGCTCCCGCTGCGGCATTCGCCGACCCCCTGCGGTCGCTCGAGGCTCCCGAGCGCGACCGGATCCCGGTCGAAGACCCGGCGGCCGGCATCCAGTTGGCCTCGAGCGGGCAGCTCGAGGACGCGCCGACCAGCGCCCCCTACGAACTCGACACCCGTTTCGACGATCTTCTCGGCGAGGCGTCGGTTCCGCGTTCCGCGTTCGCCCACGTCAGCGAGTCGGCGACCTCCTTCGTTCCCGTCAATCCGGCGGAGCATGGCTGGGGTGCCGATCCTCAGCAGACCGACGTCCGTCAGGGCGATCCGCGTCAGAGCGGGCCCGCGGATCAGTCGTTCGCCGACACCCGTTTCGACGATCGCCGCGGTGCGGGTCACCCCGCCGAACCGTGGCAGGGCGAGTTCGCCCGCACCCGGGTCATCACCGATGTGCCGACGAGCACCGGTCCCGCCTGGCTGCTCACCCTGATCCCGCTCTACACGCTCGTCGTCGGTCTGCTGCTGCTGCTGTCGGGGGTCGCCCAGACTCCGACCCCGGTCGTGATCGTGCTGATGTTCGGCGTGCCGTACGTGGCCGGGATCGTGTTCTCGATCCTCGACTACCGCGCCCTCAAACGCGCGGGCATCGTGGAGCCGGCGCATTGGATCTGGTCGGTGCTCACGGTGCTGGTCTACCTGATCGCGCGCCTCACCAGCACGGTCCGCGAAGCCGGCACCGGTTTCGGCCCGCTGCTCACCTTCCTGGTGCTCGGCGTGGGGACGCTGTTGGCCAATGTGGCGGTGCCCGGGTTGATCATCCAGCTCGCCCCGGCGTCGTTCGCCCACCAGGCAGAGGCCTCCATCATGCAGGATGCGTCGTCGCTCGGCACGCGGCTCACGGTGACGTGCCCGACGACGCCACCCCTGATCCCCCAGCAGTCCTTCGTCTGCCAGGCCCACAAGCCCGGCGGCGGCACCTACGACGTGACCGTCAGCCTGCAGCGCTCCAATGGATGGATCGATTGGCGCGTCGACGACTGGGGAGTCTTCTCGGCCCAGGGCTGAGTCGGCGGCGCACCCGGGGCGACGCCGCCATGCGACATACCCCGAACGGGGTCAGGAACCGCCGCGAGGCCGCTCCTACACTGACAGAGGCACCATCAACCGCACTGCCCCAGCTCCACCCGTCAAACGCTCAGGAGGGATGCGTGTGACCGACCAAGCAACGCGCGTCGTCCCGGCGGGCTGGTATCAGGACCCGGCGGCGTCGGAGCAGGTGCGCTGGTGGAACGGCCTCGGTTGGACCGAGCACGTGCGCGACAAGCCCACCACGCAGCCGGCCATCTCGGCCACGGGCGGCTCCGCCGCGGGCGCCGGCACCTCGGGCGCGTCGATCCACTCCTCCACCGAAGAGACGGCCGAGGAGCGCATCGCCGCCGCTCGCCGGCTCGAGCGCGAGTTCGGGATGGGCACCGCCGAGAACGAGATCATCGCGAGCACCGCAGCGTTCGACCGCACGGCGCAAGCGCAGGCCGACCCCGTCGACCGCGCCCGCGCGCAGCGGGCCGACGCGGGCCGACGGACCACGGGCCGCACGGCAACCGGTTCGGCCTGGCTGATCGCCCTGACCCCCGTGCTCGCCTTCGCACTCGGCATCGTCGCGGCCTACGTGTACTTCTACATCTCTCCGATGCCGCTAGTGTTCGCGGCCGCGATCGCCGTACCCGTGCTGCTCGGCCTGTTGTGGGCGGTCGGCGACCGCCGGGCCCTCCAGTCGCGTGGCTACGATGCGCCGAGCGCCGCCTGGGCGCTGCTCGGCTCGATCGGATACCTCATCGCGCGGCGCGTCAAGGTGCCCGGCACGGGCCCGATCGCGATGTTCCTCATCGTGGCGCTCGTCAGCTTCGGCAGCCTGCCCCTGGCCGCGTCGCTCGGCCAGCTGAGGCCCCTCAGCAACGCCCTGAAGATCCAGAGCACCATCAGCAACGACTACATCTCGCACGGCAAGGCGGTGTCGGTCAACTGCCCGCCGTTCGTCGACGCGACGACCCCGGGCACGCTGTACACCTGCGATTCGACCCAGGCCACGGGCGTGCACCACCTGATCTGGGTGAGCATCGACGGGCCCGACGGCTCGTTCACCTACTCCCTGGCGCTCTGATCGCCTGAGTCGCCGCGGCATCCGAGCCTGGGTGCTGCCTACGAGCGGGCTGTGGGCGGGTGGCGGCCCCGCGGGAGCGCGCACTACCGTGGGCGGATGGGACGACACGTCGACGACGAAGCAGCAGCGGATGCCGATGCGGCCGAGGCGGACGCGACCAGGACGGCAGCCGCCGATTCCGGAGCTCCGCGGCATGCGGCGGAGGCGCCGCAGCAGCAGGGCCATCCCCTCGAAGCCCAGGCCGTGATCTCGGCGGACACCCACGTCACCGTGGACTTCGACGTCCTGCCGCCGGGCACTTCCGACGCGCCCCCGTCACCGGCCCGGCCGGACGCACTCGTGGAACACGGACTGGTGGGCGACGGCACCGAGATGGAGTGAGGATTACCCCGAAGTGGGGGCTCACTCGCGATTCGGCGCCTGGCTAGGGTGAAGTCGGAGCGCGCGGGTACCCGATCCGCGCACCCACGGAGGGGGAGATCCGACATGTCACACCCGAATGAGGCTCCTGCCGCCGCTTGGTACCCGGACCCGCAGTCGCCCGGCCAAGTGCGTTGGTGGGATGGGACGAAGTGGACCGAGCACGTGTCGGCGCCGGCACGGCCGGTGGCCGCCGAGCCCGCGACGCTCCCGATCGGCCGCCACGCCGCGGGTGACCACCCCGTGCCTCGGCAGGCGCCGTCGGCGCCGCGCTTCCGTCCGCGGATCCGGCTCGCCGAGCACGCCGCGTCGCCGACCGCGACCCACGCGGAACGCGCGCACGAGCGCACGGTCGAGTCGCTCTCGTACGCCTGATCGCGGGCGATCCTCCCGCTCGGCACCAGGGTGACGCGTGACCCCGAACGGGGGCCTCCGCCGCGGCGTCGCGCGCCCCTACTGTGGGGCCAGGAACGTTCGAGGGGGGAAACGTGTCCAATGCTTCGCTGACGCCGGCCGGGGGCTGGTACGCGGACCCGATGGATGCTGCGCAATTGCGCTGGTGGGACGGCGCCAACTGGAGTCAGCAGACCATGCCGGCGCCGGTCGCCCGAGTCGAACCCGTCGCCGCCGCGTTCGCCGAGCCTACCCCGATCGCGGTGATGCCGACGGTCGCGGTCGACGAACCGTACATTCCCCCGAACTCGGTGTTCCGGATGGCCGAGAACGCCGGGCAGCAGGCCTACGTTCCCGAGTGGTCCGGTTTCGCCGACATCACGCCCGAGATCGCGTTGAGCGGCGTCCCTGTGCAGCTCGCCCTCGAATCCGGCTCCTCGGAGCCTCCGATCCCCGTCTCCGCGGATGCCTTCCCCCTTCCCGGCGCCGCGCGGCCGGAGCAGGTCACACCGGTCACGGTGCCGCCCTCGACCGTCGAGGCGCCCCTCGCGGCCCCGATCGAGCAGCTCTTCCCGCTCTCCGGTCCGAGCGCGATCCCCGCGACGCCCGCCGCCCCGGAGGAAGCTCCCGAGCCGGTCGCTCCGCAGCCCGTGGTCGTCCAGCCCGTGGTCGCCCCAGCGTTCGTCGCCCAGCCCGTGCCTCCGCCGCCGCCCGTGGTGCCGCAGCCGGTCGCCGCCCAGCACCTCGTCGCCCAGCCCGTCGTGCCGCAACCCAGTGGCGAGTCGTTCCCGGGGCTCGTCCCGACCGCCGAGCCCGCCGCGTCGGCGCCGGCCGTTCCCGTCGCCCCGATTCCGGTTCCCGCCCCGCCCGTCGCCCCGCCCGTCGCCGCGGCACCCAGCGTCGCCCCGCCCATCGCCGCCGCACCGGATTTCCAACCCTTCGCGCAGAGCACGGCGGGCTACGAGCCGCTCGTCGCCCGGGCCATCCCGCAGCCCGTGCAGCTGTCGGCACCTCCCTCGGAACCGCAGTCGCCGGCATCGCAGTCGCCGGCATCCTGGTCTGCGCAGCAGCACGAGCCGGCGCCGCAGTACCAGCCGGCACCGCAGTACCAGCCGGCCCCGCAGTACCAGCCGAACCCGGGGGCCTACGTCCCCTTCGATCCGAACGCCGTGCACCTCGAACCGGTGCCGATCATCCCGTTCAGCTCCCGCGATCCCTTCAATGCGGCCAGCACG
Source organism: Lysinimonas soli (assembly GCF_042655435.1). NCBI lineage: Bacteria > Bacillati > Actinomycetota > Actinomycetes > Micrococcales > Microbacteriaceae > Lysinimonas > Lysinimonas soli. The sequence continues at coordinate 709,122 of NZ_JBHSMG010000001.1, read as the reverse complement.
GCACGACCGGGCCTGCGCTCGTACGGCTCGGCTCCGATCGGTCCGAGCGGATCGACCTACACCGCCGCGCTGTGGATGATCCTGCTCGGTCCCGTGCTCATCGCGGCCGGCTACGCCCTGCAGTTCCAACTCTCGAGTACAGGCATCGGCATCGGCCCGAATCTCATCCTGGCCGGCGTCATCGTCGCGGTCTGGTTCGTCAGCATCGGGGCCGCGCAGTTCGACCGGAACGCCCTCGCCAAACGAGGGTACTTCGACCTCGCCTCCCCGTTCTGGATCCTGCTGTCGCCGATCGTCTACCTCGCCGTGCGCGCCTCCCGCCTGAGCTCGCAGGGCAAGGGCGGCGGGGTCGCCGTCGGGCTGTGGTTCGTGTCGGCCGTGCTGTCGAGCGCGATCTTCGCCGTCAGCGCGTTCACGATGTTGATCGCCGCGACGCCGGAGCGCGTCGCGCACGTCGAGTCGGTCATCGCGCAGCAGTTCGCCGCCAAGAAGGTGCCGGTGAAGGTGGACTGCCCGAGCGTGCCCAACTTCGCCTCGGGCACGGTCTTCACCTGCACCGCGACCTCCACGGTCGCCGCCACCAGCGGTCAGTCCGCGCTCGTCGAGGTCACCGTTGTCGACTGGGTGGGCAACATGACCTTCCGGGTGTCGAGCGCGGGGGGCACGACCAGCTGAGTCGCTCCGTCGGCGCGCATGCCTAGGCTTGCAGGGATGCGACTGCTCCTGATCCGCCACGGCCAGACCCCCGCGAACGTCCGGGGTTCCCTCGACACGGCCGCGCCCGGCCCGTCGCTGACCGAGCTGGGACGCACCCAGGCCGCCGCGATCCCGAGCGCGCTGGCCGACGAGGACATCGACGGCATCTACACCTCGGTGCTGGTCCGCACACAGCAGACCGCGGCGCCGCTCGCCCGGGTGCGCGGCGAGATGCATCGTGTCGTGCTGCCGGGCATCCACGAGATCGAGGCGGGCGAGCTGGAGGGCCGCACGGACGAGGCCGCCGTGCGGCGCTATCTCGAGGTCGTCTGGGCCTGGGGCTCGGGCGAGCTCGACGCGCGCATGCCGGGCGCGGGTGACGGTCACGACTTCTACGGCCGCTTCGACGCCGACATCGCCCGGATCGCCGGCGAGCAGGCCGAGGACGCGACCGTGGCCGCGTTCAGCCACGGCGCCGCGATCCGGGTCTGGACGGCGGCACGGGCCAGCAACATCCCTCCGGAGTTCCCGGGACGGAATCACCTCGAGAACACCGGCGTCGTCGCGCTCGAGGGTGCGCCGGCGCGCGGGTGGATCGTCACCAGCTGGGCCGGCGAACCGCTCGGCGGTCTGGCGCTGGAAGACCCGACGGCCCGCGACGTGACCGGAGAGCCCCTTACCGGCCCCTGAGGTCCTTGCGCAGGATCTTGCCGGCCGACGACTTCGGCACCGCGTCGATGAAGGCCACCGCGCGCACCTTCTTGTGCGGCGCCACGTGTTCGGCGACGAAGGTCATCACGTCACCCTCGGTGAGCGCCGACCCCTCCCGCCGCACGACGAAGGCCTTCGGGATCTCGCCTGCGGCGGGGTCCGGCTGGGCGACGACCGCGGCATCGGCGATCTCCGGATGCGTCAGCAGCAGCGCCTCGAGCTCGGCGGGGGCGACCTGGTACCCCTTGTACTTGATCAGCTCCTTGAGACGATCCACGATCTGGAACGAGCCGTCGTGGTTGACCTGCGCGATGTCGCCCGTGTGCAGGAAGCCGTCGTCGTCGACCGTCTCGTGCGTGGCCTGCTCCTGTCCGAGGTAGCCGAGCATGACGTTCGGCCCGCGAACCCAGAGTTCGCCCGGCCGGCTGGAGCCCTCGGCGGGCATGTCGAGCTCGGCGCCGGTCTCGACGTCGACGATCTTGCACTCGATGTTGGCGATCGGGAACCCGATCGTGCCGCGCGAGAGGTCGTCGCGATCCGGCGGGATGACGTGCGAGACGGGGCTCAGCTCGCTCATGCCGTAGCCCTGCTGCATGTGCACGCCGAGCCGGGCCGTGACCGCATTGGCGAGCGACTCGTCCATCGGGGCCGCCCCGCTCATCATGCCCCGCACGCTCGAGAGGTCGAACTGGTCGACGAGCGGATGCTTCGCGAGCGCGACCGCGACCGGCGGGGCGATGAACACGAAGCTGACCTTCTGGTCCTGAATCACCTGCAGGAATTGCGCGAGGTCGAAGCGCGGCAGGGTGATGAGCGCCGCGTGCCGCGAGAGGGCAAGGTTGAGCAGGATCGTCATGCCGTAGATGTGGAAGAACGGCAGGAACGCGAGGATGCGGTCCTCGTCGCTGACATCGAGCACCGGCGCGCACTGCGCCACATTGGCGACCAGGTTGGTGTGGCTCAGTTGCACGCCTTTCGCGAATCCGGTCGTGCCCGAGCTGTACGGAATCACGGCGACGTGGGTCGCCGGATCGAACGACACCTCGGGCGCCGGCGCGCCCTCGGCGAGCAGATCGCGCAGTCCCGTGTAGCCGTCGAGGCCGTCGAGCACGATGATGCGCTCGTCGGGGATGCCGGCGAAGGCCGCCGATTCGCTCGCGACCGTGATCAGCGGGCTGACCGTGAAGAGCATCGTGGCGCGGGAGTCCTGCAGCTGCCGGGCCATCTCCTCGACCGTGTACAGCGCGTTGACCGTCGTCGCGGTCGCCCCGGAGCGCAGGATGCCGTGGAAGACGGTCGCGAACGCCGGCACGTTGGGCGAGTGCAGGGCGACGACATCGCCGATCCCGATCCCGCGCGCCGCGAGCGCTCCGGCGAGCAGGTCGATCTGCGCCTTGAGGGCACCGTAGCTGGTCTCATCTCCCGTCGGCCCGTCGATGAGGGCGACTCGGGCCGCGTCGTCGGCGCTGAGATCCCGGAACAGGAAGTCGTAGACGCTGACGTTCGGGATGACCTCGTCGGGATACGGGCTGCGGAACATTCGATCTCCTTCGATCGGGACGCTGTGTGAATCCTCGCATCCGGGGCGGCCGATGACCACCCCGGCGCCCCGGGGGTCACTGCGCCGTGTAACCGCCGTCGACGAGGTGGTAGCTGCCCGTGATGAAGCTCGCGGCATCGCTGGCGAGGAAGGCGACGAGCGCCGCCACCTCATCCGGGCTGCCGAAGCGGCCCAGCGCGTGCTTCGCGGCGAGGAAGGCCCGCGTGTCGGCGTCGAGCGCACCCGCGACGAGCGGGGTGTTGATGAATCCCGGTCCGACGGCGGTGACCCGCACCTTGTGGGCGGCGTACTCGAGCGCGGCGTTCTGGGTCAGCCCGAGCAGGCCGTGTTTGGCCGTGACATAGGCGCTCGACATCGCGAATCCGACCGATCCGAGGATCGATGCCATGTTGATGATCGAGCCGCCCCCGTTCTCTGCCATCGCGGGGAGCTGCGCCTTCAGGCCGTACATCACGGCGTTGAGGTTGACCTCGATCACGTGACGCCAGCCCTCGAGCGTGTAGTCGCCGATGAGGGCCGCCTCGCCGCCGATCCCGGCGTTGTTGACCGCGATGCGCAGCGGGGCGAGGGCGTTCGCCTCGTCGACCGCCGCGACGGCGAGCCGGGGATCGGTCACGTCGCCGACCAGGCCGATCGCGGTTCCGCCCGCGGCCGTGATCCCGGCCACCACGGCATCCACCGGCTCCTTCGTCAGGTCGACGACCACGACGGCGGCCCCGTTGGCGCCCAGCAGCTCTGCGGTGGCGCGGCCGATTCCGGAGGCGCCCCCGGTGACGATCGCCGAGCGTCCCGCGACGTCGTAGCTGGCCATGATGTCCTCGTTCCCCCGCCACCGGATCCCTGGGGAGCCGCGGGGCAGCGGGGGCCGTCGGCTCGGCTGCGAGGCTACGCCGCCGGGTCGGGACGAGGACGGGTCGTTGGTCCCGTCGGTTCAGCCCCTGCCGCTCACTCCCCCGAGAACCAGGGCGGATACACCGCGACACGCGGTGCGTGCCCGCCGGCTTCCGCGAGCACGGCCTTCACCCGATCACGCATCGGCTCGTTGGCCACACCGATGAGGCTGATCGACTCGAACGGGAAGGGGCTCGACGCGAGCACCTCGGCATCCCGGTACTCGTCGTCGACCGCACGCATCCGGCGCAGCTGCACCGTTCCGGCCTCGAGTCCCGCGGCGAAGCGGGTCGCGGGCGCCGCGGCGTCCCCGTCGGCGAGCACGATGCCGGGCCCCACCGCGGCGGCTTCGCTCACCAGGATCACGTACTCCAGCGGTGACGAGGCCCGCGCCGCGGCGGACCAGTGGCTGCCCGCCGCACCGGTGCGCAGCTCGAACCAGCGGTTGGCGTGCGGGCTGAGGTAGAACGGCACGTGATCGGCAACGGTCGAGGTGCTGCCGTCGGCGGAGGTGAGCTCGACGGTCTGCCGCAGTTCGCGCGTCGTGGCCGAGCTGACGTCCACCTCGGGCACCGCGTCGCTGCGCAGGGCGCCGTCGATCGCCACCATCTCGAGGTTGCGCACGTGGGTCACGTGGTAGATGCGTTGCGCCCCCAGCAGCACCGAGGGGGCGATCGTCCGGTTCCGCGGCGACGAGGGAGGCGTGCGGCTTCCCGGCGTCGCGCTGAGCTTCGCATTGGCGACGCGGGTCGTGCGCACGGGTGCCGCCTGCTCTCGCGGGAAGCACTGATCGCAGAAGCCCGGTTCGAACCCGTGGATGCACTCTGCTGTCGCCATTAGTTCAGAGTAGGCCCGGAACGGGACTCACGCCGCCTCAGTACCAGACGCTCAGCCACGGCGCACGCGCCGTGCGCAGCATCCGATCGGCCGCCGAGGCCGCGCCGACGGTCCCCTCGACGACCCGTCCGGCATCCACCAGCGTCGTCGCGGCGACCCCGCCCAGGTACAGGGCGGCCAGCTCATTCACCGTCAAACGCAAGGCCGGCACGCCGTCGACCGCGGACGCCGTCGTCACCGCTCCGGCACCGTCGTCGGACACCGTGAGCAACCAGGATCCCGCGGCGAATCCGAGCGGATCGGTCACCTCGAGCGCGAGGCGACCCGGCGCCGCGTAGCTGCGTGCCGCGAAGGCCGTCGGCACGTCGAGCACCCGCAGGTACTGATGCTCCCAGGTCTCGACCTTGGCGGCGCGATAGTCGGCGATCTGCCAGCGGAGCACCTCGTCGACGGGACGAAGCTGTGCCCGCACCTCGGTGACCAGGTCGAGTTCCAGGAGGTACCGCCAGAGGGCGGATGCGGCATCCGGCGTCTCGCTGATCAGCCGGTCGACCTCGACGACGTGCTGGCTGAAGTCGGGCTCGCCGCCCGTGACGCGATAGAGCGCGAGACCCCGGGTGACCCCCTCGGCATCCCGGTAGCGCACCGCGCGCAACTGCTTGGTGCGCGCCTCATCGGGGTCGGTGGCGCCCACCTGCTGGTCCCAGTGGTGCCCCCACAGGTCGATGTCGCCGGGAGTCGTCAACCGGACCCGCTCGTGCAGCTCGGCCGCCTCGAGCCGGAAGCGCTCGATGCCCACGAACTCCACCGCACCGGGCACCGCGGGGCCGTTCCACTTCGCACGGCGTGTGTCGATCGTCCAATTCGTGGCGAAGGCCGCCGGAGCGAAGCCGAACCGGCCGTAGATCGTCGACTCGCTCACCGTCAGCATCGCCATCGGCACGCCCAGCGATGCGGCGGTGCGCAGCTCCCCCTCGAGCAGATTGCGCGCGATTCCACGGCGCCGATGCGTCGACGCCACCGTGACCGAGCTGATCGCCCAGGCGGCGAGGGTGCTCGGGTGCTCGACGGTGCTGCCCGGCACGGTGAGCTCGCCGCGCCAGGAGCCGACCGTCGCCACCGGGATCTGCGGGTCGACGCTCAGCCCGTCGTCGTAGACGCCGGTCGTGCGGCGATAGCCGATGCCGGCGCGGCCGCGTTCGTACTTCTCGTCGTCGCGAGTGGCGAGGTGAAATCCGCGGTCATCGGCCCGCAGCCAGTCCGCGAAGGCGGTCGGGTCGTCGGTGTCGACCAGGGCGTAGCGCAGGCCGCGCTCGGCGAGCCGGGCCCGGGAGGTCGGATCCGCGGGGGCGGTCGTGAAGTCGGCGCTGCGGGGAGAACCGGTCATCGGTTCAGCGTATCCCGGTCAGCGCGACTGCCCCTTGCCCTCGCCGGCCGAGACCCGCGCCCCCTCCCAGAGCAGCTCCTGGGCCCGGAGCGCCAACTCCCGCAGGATCGAGGCGTCGGTCTTCGAGAACGCCCGCGGGTTGGGGTCGACGATGCAGATGGCCCCCACTCGGTGCCCGTCCGGAGCCTCGAGCGGGTAGCCGGCATAGAACCGCAACTGCGCCGGTCCGGTCACCCAGGGCAGCTCGGCGAACTCGGGGTCCGTCGTCGCGTCTTCGACGACGAGAAGCTCGGCGCGCTCGATCGTCGAGTTGCAGAAGGCGTTCATACGGTCGATGTCGTCGAAGCGCATCGGCACCGCCGCCTTCGTCCACTGCCGGCCGTGGTCGATGAAGTTGATCGCCGCGCCTCTGACGCCGAACGCGGAGCGGGCCATCCTGACGATCCGCTCGTAACGATCGTCCGCAGGGCTTCCCACGATTCCGAGCTCGTCGAGAGCCCGCTGCCGATCCTGTTCGTCGACGCCGTTCGCCGGATGCGGCCGCTCGCCCGCGAGCATCAGGCCGGCCGCGATGGCGGGCGCGAGCCCATCGGCCCACCTCTCGAACATGGTGATCGGGGTCGTCGTGAACCCGCCGGGCGCGGGGGGTGGGGAGAACGGGACAAAGGTGGTTCGTGCGCGCGAGAGGCAGATCTGCTCGCTCACCGCATTGAGCTGACCCACCTGGTGCGTCACCCGACGCGCGAGGACGCCGGGGTAGTCGATGAAATCGGGCAGGTTCACGATCGGGACCACGAAGGTCTGCGTCGCGCAGGACGCCGAGCGTGACACCGTGGCGAGCAGCTCGCCCAGCTCGCGGCTCCAGAGCGAACGTGGCTGCCATCCGGATGCCTCGCGGGCTCCGAGCATCAGGATGACCGCGTCGTAGCGGTAGAGGTCGAGCCCGCGGAGCAGAGCCGTGGCCTCGGTCACCGACAAGGTCTGACGCGCTCGCACGTCGAGGTCGACACCATGGCCCGTGATCGCCGCCATGCGCCGCGCCAGCTGGCCTCCGAGCCCGACCTCATGCGAGGCGACCCCGATGCTCGAGGCGGCCGCCGTGCCGAGCAGCAGAATGCGGTACGGATTCGACCCCATGGCGTGCACGTGCGACGACGCGGGCGGGTGCGGCAGAACCCCGTGGCGTTCGATCGACGCGTCGGTGAGCGCCGCGAGCAGGGGGCGACGGAGGCGGTAGGCGAGTCGGGCGGCGGCGGTCATGATCCACCTCGCGCGCTGAGCAAGGCAGGCTCGGCGCGCCCGTGCCCGCGCCGTGCGCCGACTCTGGTGCATCTCATGGGGCGTCCTGCCTTCGCCGCCGAGAGGACGTGGTGAGTATCCCCCCGGATGTCCCCCATCCTACCGACAGGATCTGCCTTCGTGCCGGAATGATGACCGAGTTTCCGGGGCGATCCGCGCCGGAAACGACCGACTTTGTACCCTCACACGAAGCGCGCCGCCGCCTGAACCCGCGTGCGCACCTCGAACAGATCGGTCCCCCCGACCCCCACCCCCGGAACGCCGATACGTACCAGATTGGCCAGTCTGCTGCGCTGCACGAGCAGGGTCTGGGCACCGCGGACAGCGCCAAGGGCGATGACCCCCTCGGGAGTCGTGTCATCGGGAACCACGATCGCGAGCGCCGAGAACTTCACCTTCGCCAGCCTCGAGAACGACCGCGCGCGCGACGCGAGTTCGTGCATCGGGTGCTCGTCGGCGTGGATACCGGGACCGACCACGTCGCCGCGCCGGGCCATGACCGAGTCGCCCCAGTCCTCGCTGAGCATGCCCCACAGCCCGGTCGGCCCGAGCACGATGTGGTCGATCTTCCCCGCCGCCCCCTGCGGGCTCGCCGTCAGGCCGTTCGGTTGCTGCACGCCCCGACGCACGGGATCGGTGCGCACGTCGTTCCAGACGGTGAATCCGATGCCGAGGCTCGCGAGCACGACGGCCGTATCCTCCTCGGCGACCGCCGACGCGAGCAGTCGCTGGATCTCGCGCGGCGCCGAGCGGACCAGGCTCAGGTCGTACGGATCGGGGATCGCGACACCGCGTCCGACCCACTCGTGCAGCAGTTCGAGGTACTGCTCCCGATACCACCCACCGGGATGCCCGTAGGTGCGCGCCTGCGGGCGGGAGGACGAGGCCCGCGTGCTCGGAGCCGGCGGAGCCCAGGTGCGCGCCGGGGTGTCGACGTTCCAGATCTTCTGGGTGCCGTCGTCGTAGGCTCGCCTCGCCTCGGGGGTCCCGACCTGCTCCCAGGCGCGCTGCACGCGGTCGAACTCCTCGGCGGCGCCGCCGGTGTCGGGATGCGTCTCGCGCAGCCGTCGCCGATAGGCGCGGCGCAACTCGTGCTGGCTCGCGTCGACGTCGACGCCGAGCACCCCGTAGGGGCTCGAGGCGAGCGGACTGGGCGGCACCCATCCATTGTGCCGTGCCGCGGACGGCACGGTCCCGGGCGCCCTCCCCCAAAAGGAGGCGCGCTGGCCCCACGAAGGGAGGCGCCCGGGCTGGCGTAGGCTCGAAATCGTGACGTCGAACGCCGATACCCTGCGCCGCGCGAGCCTGGAGGTGCTGCGCGCCGAAGCCCAGGACGAGCTGGGCTCCGTCGTCACTGAGCGCCTCCACGGCGGCGAGGACCCGTGGGCGTTCATGGACGAACTGCCCACGATCGACGAGCTCGTCGTGCTCCTGCTGCGCGCCGACCTCTTCGACGCGGAGGGCGGGCGCCGCCCGGGCACCGACTACGCCCGCGATCGCCGGATGCTCGGCGAGATCGCCGACGCCTACCCCGGCCTTCGAGGCACCATCGACGGCATGCTGGCCCGCCTGGACCGCCTGCGGTGGTCGTCGTGACCGAGCCGGCCCTCGCCCTGCTCGACTTCGACGCCGCCGGGCGCGCCGTCGGTCACCACCTCGCCGACGTCACCCAGCCGCACCTCAGCGTGCTCGACCTCGCCGCGACGCGCGGGGACGGGGTGTTCGAGACCATCTCGCTGGCCAACGGCCACCTGCAGGCTCTCGAGCCGCACCTGGCCCGTTTCGCCCACTCGGCGGCGATGCTCGACCTTCCCGCCCCCGACCCCGAGGCCTGGCGGGCGGCGATCCGCGCGGTGGCCGCTCTGGTCGTCGACGCCGACGGCGCCCCGGTCGACGAGGGATTCGTCAAGATCGTGATGTCACGCGGCGTGGAGGGCGGTTCGGGCTCGCTCGATCCGCGGGCCCTCGTCCCCACCGGGTGGGTGCTCGGCGCTGTCGCCCCCGATCACGGCGCAGCCCGGCGCGACGGCATCCGGATCGTGCTGCTGGACCGCGGCTACCGCCACGACATCGCACAGACCGCGCCATGGCTGCTGACCGGAGCCAAGACCCTCAGTTACGCGATCAACCGGGGCGTCTTCCGCGAGGCGGCCCGGCGCGGGGCCGACGACGCCCTGTTCGTCAGCACGGACGGGTTCCTGCTCGAGGGCGCCGTCTCGAACCTGGTCCTGCGACGCGGCCAGACGTTGCGCACCCCGCGCACCGACCTCGGCATTCTGGCGGGCACCACGCAGGTCGACATGTTCGCCTGGGCCGAGTCGGTCGGCTACGCCACCGAGTACGCCCTGCTGACGCCCCAGGACCTCGAGGAGGCGGATGCCGTGTGGCTGGTCTCGAGCGGACGGCACGCCGCGCCGGTCCGCGCGATCGACGGTCGCGAGCGCCCGGTGGACGCCGAGCTCACCGCGCGCGTCAACGCCGCGCTGCACGCACGCACCCACTGAGTCGCGCACGCACCCCGTGAGTCGCGCACGCACCCCGTGAGTCGCGCCGGGGTTACTGCTGCCCGGCCCGCTCCCGGCGGATGCGCGTCTCCTCGGCCCGCACCGCCCGCTGCCGCTCGCGCTCGATCGTCAGCCACTCGGGCATCGCGTCGAGCAGGGCGCCGATCTGGGCGGTCGTGAGCGGCTCGTCGACGCCGCCACGGGCGAGGCCGGAGTTCGACACGCCGAGGCGCTGCGCGACCACGGGGCGCGGATGCGGGCCCTCGCGCCGCAGGGTGACGAGCCACTCCGGCGGGTCCGCCTGCAGTGCGGCCAACTCATCCCGGGTGATGTCGTGGTCGCGGAAGGCCTCCGGGGTCGCCGTGAGCAGCACCTCGAGCTTCTTGGCGGCGGTCGCCGGTTTCATGGACTGAGCCTTCTGGGGTTTCGCGGCCATGGCCCCAAGGCTAGCCTGACCGCGGCCCGAAGCCCGTGGCGGCCGCCGCGGCCGTACGCTGACACCGTGCCCGCACCCCTCCCGCCGTTCACCGTGCTCTTCGTCGCCGGGGTGACGCCCGGCAAGTGGGCCCGCGTCTGGAACGAGCGGATGCGACGCCAGCGCCTCGAGCTGCGACCCGCGACGACGGCCGAGGCGCTCGCCGCACTGCGCGACGGCAGCGCAGGCGCGGCGTTCCTGCGCGACGTGCCGGCGGACGACGAGTTCAGTGCCATCCGGCTCTACGAGGAGGCGCCCGTCGTGGTGGCGGCGCGCGACCACCTGTTCTCGGCGCTCGGGACCGGCGAGAGCGTGGGGCCCGAGGAGTTGGCCGGCGAGAACGTGCTCGAGGGGCAGGATGCCGCCGCCGTCGAGCTGGTCGCCGCAGGGGTGGGCGTGGCCCGCATGCCGCAGTCGGTCGCGCGCGCCCTCAGCCGCCGTGACGTGATCGCCCGGCCACTACGCGACACCGCCCCGACGACGATCAGCCTGGTCTGGCCGATCGATCGGACGACCCCCGAGGTGCAGGCCTTCATCGGGATCGTCCGCGGACGCACCGAGAACAGCAGCAGGGGCTGAGCATGCGTGAGCCGGGTGCCGGGTGTCCGGTGCCGGGTGTCGGTCGTCGCTGTCACCGTGGAGTCATGAGCAGCTGGTCCGAGATCGTCGCCGACGCTCCCGACTTCGCCGAGCGCGTGCGTGGCGCGTTCGACGCGGGCACCAACAAGACGCTCGCCACGATCCGTTCCGACGGCTCACCGCGGATCAGCGGCAGCGAGCTGCGCTTCGCCGACGGTCCCCTCGGGGTCCGCGTGACCCTCGGCATGATGCCCGAGTCCCGCAAGCTGGCCGACGTGCGACGGGACCCGCGGGTCGCCGTCCACTCCCCCACGCTCGAGCCCCCCCGGGCTCGCTCGGCGGCGGCGACGCCAAGCTGTCGGGCGTGCTGATCGAGTTCGACGATCCGGCGCTGACGATCCCGGGATTCAGCTTCGAGCTCGACGTCCGCGAGGCCGTGCTGACCACGGTCGACGAGGCGGCATCCCTCCTGGTCGTGGAGTCGTGGCATCCGTCGCGCGGCTATCACCGGCTCGCACGCGCCTGAACGACGCGACCGATGGATGGGCGGCGCTCACACGAGAGCCGACCGGTTGGGATCGCCGGCCCTCGGCCCGACCGGGGCGCGAGGCGCTCATCCGATCGGATGGGGGCCTGAGTTAAAAAATACTGGCGGCGGCGGTCCGTCCGCGATTTCGGTCTACCCCCGTATTCCGAAACGCGATCCGACAGGACCACCGCCGCCGCTAGTCCCCCAACTAGTGCACCTCTGACGATAGGGGTCGGGGCACAGTCCCCGCTGTCCCCAGTGGGGGTGTCCGTGCTAAAGAGGACAGATCGGGGTACAGATCGCTCGAAGAGGTTCGCGTCCGCAGCCGGCCTCCGCGGGTGGCAGGACACCGCTCGGGAGCACGAGGGTCGCGCGGCGACCGGGCAAACGAAAGACCCCCGGTTCCGCGTTCCACCCGACACCGACACCCGAAGGGACGGCACGAGCGGTTCGTCGAGACCCGAGGGTCTTTCTGTTGCCTTCCGACTTCACCTTGCGGATCACCCTTCCAGCGACCCCAACATTACTCAGCGGCGCGCGCCCGGCAACCCGTCAAGTTTCGCTAGATAGTTGAGAGTTCGCGCACCGTTCACCGTGCCGTCACGTCGTCCTCCACCACGGCACGGCGCTAGAGCTGCTCGACCGCGTCGGTGAGCACCGCGACGAGCGCCTCGAGCTGCACCGAGCCCTCCGCCGCCTCGAGCGCGGCCTCGCCGTCGAGCGCGCGGGCTGCAAGGCCCGCCTTCGCGTCGATGAGCTGCGAGATGCGGCCGTCGAGGGTCCCCGCCGCGATGATGCGCCACGCCGTGACCGGCAGCTCCTGACCGATGCGGTGCACGCGGTCGATCGCCTGGGTCTGCTCGGCGTTGGTCCAGCTCAGCTCCGCGAGCACGACGTTCGACGCGACCTGCAGGTTGACCCCGACGCCCGCGGCGGTCAGCGAGCAGACCGCGACCGCGACATCCGGATCGTTGGTGAACGCGTCGATCGCCGCCTGCCGGGCCTTCGAGGTCTGATCCCCGCGCAGCGAGACGGTCTTGAGCCCCGCGGCGGCGAAGTGCTTCTCGGCGGTGTCCATCACGTCGATGTGCTTGGCGAAGAAGACGACCTTGCCCACGTTGCGCGCGAGGTTGACCGTGTAGTCGGCGGCCGGCGTGGCCTTGGCCTGGCCGATCCTGCGCACCATCGTGAAGACGTTGTCTCCTGAGCCGTCTCCCCCGGCCTGGCGGGTCTCCTCGAGCTCGGCCGCGGCCACGAGACGGATGAGGTCGGCCGGATCCGACTCCGGGCGTGTGGCGAGCACACGGCGGTAGCGCTCCACGAGCCGAGCGACCAGTGCCGCCTCGGCCTCGCGGATCGAGCGACCGGCCTCGCCGTCGAGCTCGACCGGGATGTCGGCGATGCGACGAGCGGGGATGTCGGCGGCGACATCCACCTTCTTGCGGCGCACGATGCCCATGTCGACGACCGCGTTGCGGGCGGCCGCGAAGAAGCCGGGGTCACCGGGGGTCAGCTCGGTCTCCTCGAGTCGTGCCATCAGCTCGGCCAGCGGCTTCTTGTCGTCGATCCAGCCGAGGTACTGCCAGATCATCCGGAAGTCCTCGATCTGGTTGATGAGCGGCGTTCCGGTCAGGGCGATGAACAGGGCACGCGGCGACACGGCCCGGATGCTGCGCGACAGGGCAAGCACGTTCTTCGAGCGCTGCGAATCCTTGTTCTTGATGAAGTGCGCCTCATCGACGACCATCCCCTTGAACCCGCGACGCGAAAGCCACGCGACGTGCCGGTCGAGCACCTCGTAGTTGACGATCACGACATCCGCGAAGGCGTCGATGTCGGCGCCGTCGCCGTGCACGACCGTCGACACCCGCTGCGGGGTCCACTTCTCGACCTCGCGCGCCCAGTTGACCTTGACGACGTTCGGCACGACGACGACCAGCGGGTACGAGTTGGTGGCGTTGGCCGCCAGCAGGGCCTGGGCGGTCTTGCCGAGGCCCGGCTCGTCGGCGAGAAGATAGCTGCGGTGGCCGGCCCGGGCGCTCTCGATGAAGCGCGCCTGGTGCGGCATGAGCTCGGTTCCGCCGGGGGTCGCGAGCGACTTCGCGTCGGGCAATTCCATGCTCGCGGCGCCGCCGACGCCGACCTCGAAGGAACGGAACAAGGGCTCGATGAGCTCCCAGTTGGCCAGACGGTTGCTGCGGGCCACGGGCGCCGGACCGACCGCGCTGAAGTCGGGCGCCAGGAACGGATTCGACATCTGGTACTGCTTGACCGACTGCGGGATGACGTGGCGCTCCTCATCGGCCGGCTTGACGGGCGCCTCGGTGACCACGATGAGGTCGTCGGGGCTCATCTCGCTTCCGGCCTCCATGAGCATCGAGCGGCGCATCTCCTGCGCGGCGGTGCTGAGCGGGGCTGAATCGGTGAGCAGCTGGATCAGGCTGGTGTCGCGCGCCGCCGTCTTGGCCATGATCGTCGCGATCCCGTCGAGACGGGTCAGCTCCTTGGTGCGTTCGGCGTCGCTGAGCGCCGTGTCGCCCTTGATGCGGGCGCGTTCCTCGCGCACCAGCACCGCGACGACGCGGAATCGGGTGCGGTTGGACGGGTTGACCTTGCCGCGTTCGGCCGAGTTCTCGATCGCACGCACCGTGCGGGCGAGCACGGGGATGACGCCGGCCTCGTCCTGATGCTGGCGACGGCGCTGCGGCGAGGCGCCGCGACGGGCACCCTGACGGCTCGCGCCGGACCTGGAGTTGCCCGACTTCGTGTTGCCGGAACCGCTGCCGGAATTGCGGCCGGATGTGGCCATTGTGCTCCTCGGGCGGAGGCTGGCCCCCGCCTGCTGTGTCTGGTGCTCCAGGCGAACCGGGTTCGCCGAGAGCGGTGGGAAGGGATTTCCCGGGTGAACTGCTGCCCCTGATGGTGTGGTGCTTGGAACTGTTCCCAGATCCCGGCTTGGCCGGTGGGAGAGGCGCACTTCGAGTCTAGCTTACTTACTCGCGTTGTCGGCCGACGCGCCCTCGTCCTGTCAGCCGACGCGTCCGGGCTTCTGCTCGTCGGCGACCGGCACTCTGACGAACACGGCCACGAGCACGAACACGAGGATCGCCACGTACTGCGCGCCGAACCAGAGCGCTCCGTGGAAGTCGAACGGGACCACCGGATTCCAGGCGACGGCGATCGCGAGCAGCAGCGGGATCCACCACCACTGCCCGGCCTGGAAGGCGAACCAGGCGACGATGAGCGCCAGGATCGCGACGATGAACTCGATGACGACGAATCCGCCGCTGCCGATCAGGGCGAACCCGATGAGCAAGGCCATCACCGCGATCAGACCCGGCGCCAACGCCGTACGCCGGACCTTCGGCGCGCCGTAGCGGTCGCGGTCTGCGGGCCGGACCTGCTTGCCCGACCGGCCACCGGGTGTGGATCCCCGCGATCTGCTCATCGCCCTCAGCCTAATCGCGGCACGCGTAGCATCGAGCCATGGCGCATCCCGAGACCGCGGTCGAGCGGTTGCAGGGGCTTCTGCGGATCCCGACGGTGTCCCGGTCGGCACCCGAGGTGGCCGACGAGAGCGCCTTCGAGCGATTCCGCGCGCTGCTGGCCGAGTCGTATCCGCTCGCACATTCCCGCCTCGAGCTCGAGACCGTCGCCGGCGGCACCCAGCTGTTCCGGTGGTCGGGGCGCGGCGAGCGCGCGCCGAGCGTGCTGATGGCGCACTACGACGTCGTGCCGGCGGATGAGCCGGGCTGGCGGCATCCGGCGTTCGGGGCCGAGCTCGTGGGCGACGCGGACGGCGCGGATGGTGCGGACGAGCAACGGGTCTGGGGCCGCGGGGCGATCGACGACAAGGGGGCGCTGGTCGTCATCCTGGAGGCCGTCGAGGAGGCGCTCGCCGACGGGTACCGTCCCGCCGGCGACGTCTACCTGAGTTTCGGCCACAACGAGGAGACCGCGGGAGACGGCGCGGCCGCGGTCGTCGAGCTGCTCGCGTCGCGCGGCGTGCGCCCGGCCCTCGTGCTCGACGAGGGCGGCGCCGTCGTCGAGGGGGTCTTCCCCGGCGTCGACGGGCCCATCGCGGTCGTCGGGGTCAGCGAGAAGGGCATCGCCGGCATCGAGCTCGTCGTCGAGCGACCGGGAGGTCATGCGGCGACCCCCGTGCGCGACGGGGCGACCTCGCGGCTCGCGCGGGCGATCCTGCGACTCGAGCGGCATCCGGCTCGGGCCGCGATCCCCGCGCCGACGATGGCGATGGTCCGTACGCTCGGAGCGCACGCCCGGCAGCCGCTCGGGTTCTTCTTCCGGAGGGCCGGCGTGTTCCGGCCGCTGCTGACGGCGGTGTTCGCGCGACTCGGGCCGGAGACCGAGGCGATGGTGCGCACGACGCGGGCCGTCACCCGGTTGAGCGGCAGCGCCGGCGACAACGTCATCGCCGAGCGGGCGACCGCGATGGTGAATGTGCGCATCGCGGTCGGATCGAGCGTCGCGCAGGCGGCCGATGACATCCGGGACGCCGTGAACGACCCGGCGGTCGCGGTGCGCGTCGTCTACGGCTCGGAGCCCTCCGCCGTCTCGCCGAGCGAGGGCCCCGCCTGGCAGCTGCTCTCGGAGGCGATCGCCGACACCTTCCCGGGCACGATCGTCACCCCCTACGTGATGCTCCAGGCGAGCGACAGCCGGCACTTCACCCGGATCAGCGACGGGGTCTACCGCTTCCTGCCGTTCGATCTGCGGGCCTCGGAGCGCGCGACGCTGCATGCGATCGACGAGAGCATCCGGGTGTCGACGTTCCTGCGCGGGATCGCGTTCTACCGGCGGCTGCTCGCGGTGCTCTGAGCCGCGCGGCGGGGCGCTGGCGGCCAGGGCCGGGGCGGCCGCGGTACGGCGGACGGGAGCCGGGTGCGGCTCGAGATGCACGATCCGGGACGCGGCCCGACGGTTGCGGATCAGGCTCGGTCGCGGATCAGGCACGGTTGCGGATCAGGCACGGTTGCGGATCAGGCACGGTCGCGGATCAGGCACGGTTGCGGATCAGGATGACGCGCCGTGTCGGTCCGCCGATCAGGTTGCGCCGTCGGCGTGTCGCGCCGGCAGTCCTGATCGTCAGACCGGTGGGACGCAGGTGCGGACGGGCGGGACGTGGGGGCCGGGTGGCCGGGGCGGAGGTGGCCGGGGCGGAGGTGTCCGCGCCCGGATGGCCGGGGCCGAGGTGTCCGGGCCGAGGCGGGGCTAGATCAACGCCTTCGTGTGCCAGACCGTCTTGGTCTCGGTGAAGGCCAGGATGCGGTCGAGGCTGCGCGCGGGCACGCCCGGTTCCGGGTCGAGCACCCGCTTGAGGGTGTCGGCCGCCGCGATCGCGAGATCGACCCAGTCGAGCTCCCCGGCGCCGGCGAGGTCGAGGGCGTTGACGTCGGCGTGGGAGGCGAGCCAGGGCACGATCTCGGCGGGCGAACCGGTGAGCACGTTGACCACGCCTCCGGGCACGTCGCTCGTGGCCAGCACCTCGGAGAGGCTGATCGCGCTGAGCGGATGCGCCTGATCCGCGACCACGACCACCGCATTGCCCGCCACCAGCGCGGGGGCGACGACGCTCACCAGCCCGAGCAGGCTCGACGCGCCCTGCGGGGCGACGATCGCCACGACGCCGGTCGGCTCGGGTACCGAGAGGTTGAAGAAGGGACCCGCGACGGGGTTGCCCGATCCGGCCACCTGCACGTACTTGTCGGCCCAGCCCGCGTACCAGACCCAGGTGTCGATCGCCTCGTCCACCTGCCGGGCGGCCGCCGCGGCCGAGAGGCCCTCCGCGGCGCGCAGCTCGTCGACGAACTGCGCGTGCCGGCCCTCGAGCAGTTCCGCGATCCGGTACAGCACCTGCGCGCGGTTGTAGGCCGTCGCACCGGCCCAGCCGGGCTGGGCGGCGCGGGCCGCGACCACGGCATCGCGGGCATCCTTGCGGCTGGCCTGCGCCGCGTTGGCCAGGAAGGCGCCTTTCGCCGTCGTGACCTCGTAGCTGCGCCCGCTCTCGCTGCGCGGGAAGGCCCCGCCGATGTAGAGCTTGTAGGTCTTGGGCACCGTGAGCCGACTCACTTCGACACCGCCTTCGCACTCGATGCGGCGCTCGCCAGGTAGGCGGCGAGCCCCTGCCTGCCACCCTCACGGCCGTAGCCGGATTCCTTGTAGCCGCCGAACGGAGACGCCGGATCGAAGCGGTTGAAGGTGTTGGCCCAGATCACTCCGGCGCGCAGCTTGTCGGCCACCGCGAGGATCTTGCTGCCCTTGTCGCTCCAGATGCCGGCCGACAGCCCGTACGGGGTGTTGTTGGCCTTGGCGATCGCCTCGGCGGGCGTGCGGAAGGTCAGCACCGACAGCACGGGGCCGAAGATCTCCTCCCGCGCGATCCGCGACGAGGTCGAGACGTTGTCGAAGATGGTCGGCGCGAACCAGAAGCCGTTCTCGGGCAGCACGCACGGCGCGCTCCACCGATCGGCGCCCTCGGCCTCGCCGGCGTCGCTGAGCATCCGGATGCGCTCGAGCTGCTCGCGGGAGTTGATCGCCCCGATATCGGTGTTCTTGTCGAGCGGATCCCCCAGGCGCAGCGTCGCGAGCCGCTGCTTGAGCCGCTCGACGACCTCCTCGTGGATGCTCTCCTGCACGAGCAGCCGCGATCCGGCACAGCAGACGTGACCCTGGTTGAAGAAGATCCCGTTGACGATGCCCTCGATGGCCTGATCGATCGGCGCGTCGTCGAAGACGATGTTGGCCGCCTTGCCGCCGAGTTCGAGCGTGACCTTCTTGCCCGTGCCCGCGACCGCCTTCGCGATCTCGCGCCCCACGGCGGTCGACCCCGTGAAGGCGACCTTGTGGACGTCCGGATGCCGCACCAGCGTCGCGCCCGTCTCGCCCGCGCCGGTGACGATGTTGACCACGCCATCCGGAAGCTCGGCCTGCTGCACGATCTCGGCGAACAACAGCGCCGTCAGCGAGGTGGTCTCGGCGGGCTTGAGCACGACCGTGTTGCCGGCGGCGAGCGCCGGAGCGATCTTCCAGGCCAGCATGAGCAGCGGGAAGTTCCACGGGATGATCTGCGCGGCCACGCCGAGGGCCCGCGGGTTGGCGCCGAGCCCGGCGTAGTCGAGCTTGTCGGCCCAGCCTGCGTAGTAGAAGAACCAGGCGGCCACGAGGGGGACGTCGACGTCGCGGCTCTCTTTGATCGGCTTGCCGTTGTCGAGGCTCTCGGCGACCGCGAGCTCGCGAGCGCGCTCCTGCACGAGCCGGGCGATGCGGAACAGGTACTTGCCGCGATCCGCCCCGCTCAGCTTCGACCAGGTGCGCTCGTAGGCGCGGCGAGCAGCCGCGACGGCGAGGTCGACGTCTTTCGGCGTGGCCGTGGCGATGTCGGCGATGTGCTGTTCGGTCGCCGGCGAGATCGAGGCGAACGGGGTGCCGTGCCCCTTCACGAAGGCGCCGTCGATGAACAGCCCGTAGCTCTTCTGCAGGTGCAGGATGCTCGTCGACTCGGGCGCCGGCGCGTAGTCGAGAAAGCCGGGGGCAGTCGAGGCGGGAACGATGTCGTTCATGTCGGGAGCCTTCAGTCGATCGTGACGTAGTCGGGGCCGCTGTACCGGCCGGAGGTGAGCTTCTGCCGCTGCAGCAGCACGTCGTTGAGCAGGCTCGAGGCGCCGAAGCGGAACAGGTGGGGCTGCAGCCACTGCTCCCCCGCTGTCTCGGCGACGGTCACGAGGTACTTGATCGCGTCTTTCGAGGTGCGGATGCCGCCGGCCGGCTTCACCCCGATGCGCTCGCCGGTCAGGCGGTGCCAGTCGCGCACGACCTCGAGCATGAGCAGGGTGACGGGCAGGGTCGCGGCGGGCGACACCTTGCCGGTGGAGGTCTTGATGAAGTCGCCCCCCGCGAGGATCGCCAGCCAGCTGGCGCGCCGCACGTTGTCGTAGGTGGTCAGCTCGCCCGTCTCGAGGATGACCTTGAGGTGCGCGAACGAGCCGTCGTCGCGACGGCAGGCCTGCTTGACCGCGACGATCTCTTCGAAGACCTTGCCGTACCGCCCGGAGAGGAAGGCCCCGCGGTCGATGACCATGTCGATCTCGTCCGCGCCGTTCGCGACCGCATCGGCCGTGTCCGCGAGCTTGACGCGCAGCGAGGCGCGTCCGCTGGGGAAGGCGGTGGCGACGGCGGCGACCGAGACCTGGCCGAGGTCCGGATCGCCGTGCGCGGCGCCGAGGGCGGCGACGGCATCCGGGACCATATCGCCGTACACGCACACCGCCGCGACGCGGGGTGTGCTGAGATCCGACGGGTCGGGGGTGAGCGCCTTGGCGACCAGGGACCGCACCTTGCCGGGCGTGTCGGCGCCTTCGAGCGTGGTCAGATCGATCAGCTCGATGATCTTGTCGAGCGCCCAGGCCTTCGAGCTGGTCTTGATCGAGCGTGTCCCGAGGCCCGCCGCGCGCTGCTCGAGACCGACCGCGTCGACGCCGCTGAGGCCCTCGAGGTGCAGGCGCAGGCTGCGTTCGGTGAGGTCGCCGCCGAGCAGCCGGACCGCCCGTTCGGCGGGCGCCAGCGCCGCGCCCTGCTTGGTCGCATCCATCCGACGAGTCTAGTTCGCGCCCGAACGCCGGGCCGGGTTCGCCGGTCGTTCGAGCTCGGTCCACGAGACCGGATGCCCGCGCAGCAGGTCTTCCAGCTGGTCGAGCCGGGTCTGCCACCCCGTGACCAGCGGCCCGCGGAAGCGGACATCGGCGATTCCGAGCAGCTCGACCGTGACCCCGGTCGATGCGCCACGGGTTCCGCCCGGGATCTCGACGAGCGAGATCCGCAGCTCGCCGAACTCCTCGCCGTGCACGTGCAGCCGCGCGACCTCCGCCGGCGCGGGATCGACGCGTTCGCGCACGCTCACCTCCGGCTCCCCGCCGACGAGGCGCAGTACCGGGTGCAGCCACCCCTCGACGAGCACGGGATCGATCAGCGCGTCCCACACGATGACGCGCGGCAGGTCGATGACCCGCTGAATCCGCACCGTCGATTCCACGGCGCCAGCCTAGGACCCGCCACCGCGACCGGCGGGTTGCCGCGGCGTCGCTACGCTGACGGGTATGACAACGGCCCGCCCCGACCGGTCTCGCATGCACCGGATCGTCGACATCACGGCCGCGGTCGTTCTGGCCGCCGCCGGCTGCTCCGGGACGGCCGGCTCGACGGCGGGGTCCCTCCCGGCCGGGACGGCCGGCTCGTGAGCGCCGTCGCCCTCGCCCTCGACCTCGGCGGAACGAAGGTCGAGTCGGGCCTGGTGACCGCCGACGGCGAGATCCTGCCCGGCACCCGCTTCCGGCAGCCGACGGGCCCGAGCCGCAGCTCGGACGAGCTCGCCGCCTCGGTGGATGCCGCGGCGCGCGACGCGCTCGCCGCCCTTCCCCCCGATGCCGAGCTGCTCGGCGTCGGGATCGGCGCCGCCGGCCCCATCGGCGTGCGCGAGGGCACCGTCTCGCCGCTCAACCTGGCGGTCTGGCGGGGGTACCCGCTGCGCGCCCAGCTCGAGTCGATCGTGCCCGACGTGCCGGTGACGCTGCGGATGGACGGCCTGTGCATCACGCTGGCCGAACACTGGCGCGGAGCGGCGCGCGGGGTCGACAACGTGATGGGGATGATCGTCTCGACGGGCGTCGGCGGCGGTCTCATCCTCGGCGGTCGCACGGTCGCGGGCGCGAGCGGCAATGCCGGACACATCGGCCACGTCGAAGTCGCCGGCTTCGACGACCCCTGCCCGTGCGGCGGTCACGGCTGCCTCGAGGCGATCGCCTCGGGACCGCACACCGTCGCTTGGGCACGCACCCGCGGATTCCGCGGCACGACCGGTGAGGAGCTCGCGGCCGCCTACGCAGCGGGCGAGGAGGCCGCGATCCTCGCGGTCCGGCGATCGGGCCTGGCGATCGGTCGCGCGATCGCCTCGGCGACCTCGCTCGTCGATCTCGAGATCGTCGCCATCGGGGGCGGTTTCTCGCACGTCACGCCCGAGCTGTTCGACTTCATCCGCGAGCCGATCGCCGAGCGCGTCGAGTTCGACTACATCCGGGCCGTGCGCGTCGTCCCGTCGGGGCTGTCCGGCGACGGGCCACTGCTCGGCGCCGCGGCCCTCGTGCACCGCTCCGAGCTGGTGCCGAGCGCCTAGCCCTCCCGGATGCCGCGGCGCTCCGCCCGCGCGGCCAGCTCGTCCTCGACGAAACGCGTCCGCCGCAGCACGAACACGCCCGGAAGCGGAAGCAGCACCCCGACGAGCAACATCACCAGCAGAGGGACGAACCACGAGCCGGTCGCATCCCGGAGCAGGCCGACGACGATCGGCCCGAGCGCGCCGATCGCATAGCCGATGCCCTGCACGAAGCCGCTGAGGCCCACAGCGCCCGCGTGGGTCCGGCTGCGCAGGTTGATGAGGGCGAGTACGAGGGGGAAGAACAAGGGGCCGAGGCCCGCGAGGAGCGTCCACAGCACCGGGGCTGCGGCGGGGGCGAGCAGCAGTCCCCCGTATCCGCCGACGACGAAGACCAGACCCGCCACGAGCAGGGGGGTGACCCGACGCAATCGCGCGGCGAGGATCGGCGCGAGCACGCCGCTCGGAAGTCCCATGAACGACCACAGGGCCAGTAGCGATCCGGCCTGGGCCCGGCTGGTGCCCGCCGTGTCGGCGAGGATCGTCGGCAGCCACGCGAACGAGGCGTAGGCGACGAACGCCGCGGCCCCGAAGGCGCCGGCCAGCACCCACGCGATGGCCGAGTGCGCCATCCGTCCGGCGAGCTTCGGCTCGGCGTCGTCACGCCCGGATGCCGAGGGCGCGTCGTCGAGGCGGGCCCGACGTTCGCGCCGCAGCATCCCGATCCACGGCACGGCCGCCGTGAGGGCGACCGCGAACCAGATCGCGAGCGAGACGCGCCAGCCCGCCGAGTCGGCGACCGGCACGGCGATGAGGGGTGGAATCGCCGAACCGACCGACATCACCGTGATGTACAGGGCGCTGACGAGCCCGATCCGGTCGGGGAAGTAGCGCTTCACGAGCGGCGGCATGAGCACGTTGGCGACGCCCACCCCGAGCAGGGTCGCGACCGTGGCCAGTAGCAGCACCGGGGCCGAGGGGGCGAGCGCGCGGCCGAGGTGACCGAGCACCATGACGCCGATCGCCAGCAGCAGCGTGCGGTCGAGCCCGACCCGCCGCGAGATGGCCGGCGCGAACAGCCCGCTCACGGCGAAGGCGATGGGGGGAACCGCGCCGAGCACGCCGATGACGACGGCCGAGAGCGGGATGTCGCGTGAGATGTGATCGAGGATCGGCGAGATCGCGGCGACGGCCGTGCGCAGGCTCAGGGCGACGAGCAGCACGCCGGCCAGCGCGAGCAGGCGCCCGCGCCAGCGGGCTCCCGGACGGGCGTCGCTCACGCGGGCTCGACCGCGAGGATCTCGCGGATGCGCTCGTCGTCACGGTGCAACTGGGTGACCAGCGCGTCGACCGACTCGAAGCGGTTCATCGGCCGCAGGTACTCCACGAACTGCACCTCGATCGGCTTGTCGTACAGATCGAGGCGCTGGTCGAAGAGATGGGTCTCGACCTGATGCGCCGGCACGCCCTCGAAGGTCGGATTGTTGCCGATCGAGGTCGCGGCGCCGTAGCGCTCGCCATCGACGACGACCCAGGTGGCGTAGACGCCGTCCAACGGCAGGAAGCCCTCGAGGTTCGCGTCGAGATTCGCGGTCGGGTAGCCGAGCTCGCGTCCGCGCTGCTCGCCGTGCACCACCCGGGAGCGGATGCTCGGCAGCCGTCCCAGCAGGGCCGCGGCCTCGCGCACCCGCCCCGCCGACAGCAGCTCGCGCACCCAGGTCGAGGAGGCGCGACGTGACGCTCCCCCGTCGTCGAGCTGCACGTCGTCGAGGATCGCCACCTCGAAGCCGTGCGCGGCCCCGAGGCGGCGCAGCAGGGCGACGTCGCCCGAGCCGCGCGCGCCGAACCGGAAGTCCTCGCCGCACAGCACGAGCTTCGCGTGCAGCGCCGACACCAGGATGTCGTCGACGAAGCGCTCGGGCGGCAACGCCGCGAACTCGGCGTCGAAGCGCAGCATCAGCGTGGCGTCCACCCCGGCCGCAGCGAGCAGCTCGTGCTTCTGCGCGTTGCTCACGAGCGGTTCGGGGCACGCCTCGGGCGCGAGCAGGCTGAGCGGATTGCGGTCGAAGGTCAGCACCGTGACGGTCAGTCCGCGCTGGTCGGCGAGCTCGCGCAGCTGGCGCAGCACGTCACGATGCCCGAGGTGCAGCCCGTCGAACTTCCCGACCGTCACGGCCGAGGGTCCGAATCCCGGAGGCACGGCGGCGAGGCCGTCGAAGAACCGCACGGTCAGGCTCTGACGGCGGCCGCGGCCGGCCGGCGTCGCAGGTACAGCAGTCCGAGCACCGGCAGCACGAGCGGAACCAGGAGGTACCCGGCGCCGTAAGCGCTCCAGACCGTCGCGGTGCGCCCGAACGGATCGAGGGAGTGCAGCCCGAGGATGCCGGGGGCGAGCAGGCTGAGCGTGCCGACGATCAGCACGCCGGCCAGCTCGATGCTGATCGTCACGAGGGCCAGCCGACGCAGCCGCGCGGCGAGCGCGACGGTCGCGACGAGGTAGATCGCCCCGGCCGCCGCCGAGAGGATGAAGGCCAGCGGCGCCTCTGAGAAGCGATCGATGATCTGGAAGACCGATCGCCCGGTCGCCGCGATCGCCAGGACGGCGTACACCGCGACGAGAACCCGGCCCACGCCGCCGCCGGAGCGCGCGGCATCCGGGCCCACGGGGGACTCGGCCTGCGGAGGATCGGAGCGGGACATCGCGGTCCAGACTATCCGAGGCGTGCGACCTCGTGCCCGGGGCCGCGGCGCGCGGATCGGATCAGTGCGCGGTCCAGATCTGCTGCATCCGGAACACCATGACCGCGATCGCGAACGCTCCGACGCCCAGCACCACGGTGCTCCACCGGGTGCGCTCGACGAGACCCCAGAACACCGCGAGCGGAGGGATGAGCAGGGCGGTCACCAGATAGACGTAGAACTCGGCGACGCTGCCGGTCGGACGGTTGCCGACGCCGGGCGCGACGAGCGCTGACACCAACTGCGCGACCAGCAGCAGCTCGATGAGTACCAGCGCGCCGAGTGTCACGTCGTTCGGCCTGCGGCCGATCAGGCCGAGCACGACCGCGAGCACTCCCGCGGCGCAGGCGACGATCACCTGCGCGATCGTGAACCCGTAGATCACGCGAGCGCCTCCTCCGTCGGGAAGTTGATGAGAACCCGAGCTACGCCATTGTGCACGCTCACCAGGCCCGCGAGCGCGCCGGAGGGCGCGATCGTGGCCAGCACCTCGCCGTCGGGTGCCGAGACGGCGACCCGTTTGCCCTGGCTGAGGGCGACGAGCTGCTCCCGGTCCACGGTCACAGCGGGGAACAGCTCGCGCGCGATCGCGGCCGGCGGGCGCAGGTCGTCGGGGCCCAGCCCGTCGAGGGCCGCGGCATCCGCCACCAGGAACGGGCCGACCGAAGTGCGGCGCAGCCGGGTCAGGTGCCCCCCGACCCCGAGGGCCGATCCGAGGTCGCGGGCGAGCGCGCGCACGTAGGTGCCGGACGAGCAGTCGATCACCACATCGAGATCGTGGAACTCGGAATCCGCGCCGGACGGAACGCGCCGTTCATCCAGCACCTCGAAGCGCGAGATCGTCACCGCGCGCGCCGCGAGCACGACCTCCTCACCCGAGCGCGCCCGATCGTAGGAGCGCCGGCCGTCGACCTTGATCGCGCTGAACGTCGACGGCACCTGCTCGATCGGGCCGCGCAGGCGCTCCAGCGCGGCCTCGAGGGCCACCCGCGTCACACCGCTCGCGTCGACGGGGTCGGCGAGCTCGCCCTCGGCGTCGTCCGTCGTGGAGGCCTGTCCGAGCCGGATGGTCGCGGTGTACTGCTTGCCGAGCCCCACCAGGTAGCTCAGCAGCCGGGTCGAACTGCCGACCCCGAGCACGAGCAGACCGGTGGCCATCGGATCGAGGGTGCCGGCGTGCCCGATCTTGCGGGTGCCCAGGGCCCGACGCGCGCGCGCGACGACGTCGTGGCTCGTCATGCCCGCGGGCTTGTCGACGAGCAGGATGCCGCCGGCCGGCGCGACCGCCTCGCTCACGCGGGCGTGTTCTCGGCGGTCGTGCGCAGCAACAGTTCGAGCTTCTGGGGCATCGCGGTCTCCAGCAGATCCTTCGCGCAGGGGTCGCCGTCGGCGTACTCGTCCGCCATGCGCAATCCGACCATCGTGTTCATCATCATGCCGTGGGCCAGGAACTGGTCGGTCTCCTCGGCCGAGAAGCCCGCCTCCTCGCGCAGCAGCCGGTACACGCTCAGGAACCCCGCCCGGGCCGCGGCCCCGATCACGGGGTCGGCGCCCAGCAGGAAGGAGTGCATGAGGCTGAGCAGCAGCCCGCGGTCGAGCAGCAGCTCCGCGTAGGACATCCCGATGCGGTGGCCCAGGGTGTCGTCGGGGCCGGCGACCGGCGTCGGGTCGGCGATCGCCGCGCGGAACGTCGCCAGCAGGCGGTCGAGGGCACGCTGCAGCACCTCGAGGAACAGGGCCTCCTTGGTGCCGAACATCCGCACGACGTAGGGCTGGCTGACGCCCGCCGCCCGGGCGATCGCGTCGGTCGTCGTGCCGACGTAGCCGCGCTCGCCGAAGACCGAGGTGGCGGCCGCGAGGATGAGCTCGCGGCGCTCGTCGGAACGCATCCGGGTCGCGGTCTCCGGGGGCTGGATCGTCATGCTTGACATGGTATCAATCGATTACTACTCTCCAGATGTAATCATTCGATTACTTCTTATCCTCGCCATCTCAGGAGCCGTGATGTCCCTCATCCCCACCGCGCGGCGCGTCCCCTTCGCGCTCGTCCTGCTCGCCACCGGCATCCCGATGTTCATGGCGACCCTCGACAACCTCGTCATGACCAACGCCCTCCCCGTTCTCCACGAGGACCTCGGCGCCTCGGTCGAGCAACTGCAGTGGTTCATCAACGCCTACACGCTGGTCTTCGCGAGCCTGATCCTCTTCGCGGTCGCCCTCGGCGATCGATTCGGCCGACGCACCGTCTTCGCCGTCGGCATCGGCGTCTTCACCGTCGCCTCGGCCGCGGCTGCGCTGAGCACCGATCCCGCCCAGCTCATCGTCGCCCGCGCGATCCAGGGGCTCGGCGGTGCGGGCATCATGCCGCTGTCGCTCTCGCTGCTCGCCGGATCGGTCGAGCCGCGACGCCGTCCGCTCGCGATCGGCGTCTGGGGCGGGATCGCCGGACTCGGCGTCGCGGCGGGTCCCCTGATCGGCGGCGCGGTCGTCGAGGGCTGGAACTGGCAGGGGATCTTCTGGATCAACGTGCCCGTCGGCCTCGTCGCGATCCCGCTCCTGCTCGCCGTGCTGCCGAACGCCTTCGGGGCGCGAGTGCGCGCCGACGTCGTGGGAGTGCTGCTCGCGGGACTCGGCGTGCTCGGCATCGTCTTCGGAATCGTGCGCGGCAACCCGGTCGGCTGGGACAGCGCCGAGGTCATCGGCGCTCTCGCGGCCGGCGCAGTGCTGCTCGCGGGCTTCGTCGTCTGGGAGCTGCGCCACCCCTCGCCCCTGCTGCCGTTGCGGCTGTTCCGTGATCGGAGCTTCGCGGTGGCCAACCTGGTCGGATTCGGCTTCAGCTTCGGCATGTTCGGCGCCGTCTTCATCCTGATCCAGTTCCTGCAGATCGTGCAGGGCCACACCCCCCTCGAGGCGGCACTCATGACGACCCCGTGGACCATGGCACCGATGATCGTGGCGCCGCTGTCGGGCGTCGTCGCCGGCCGGATCGGAACGCGCACTCTGATCGTCGCCGGTCTGCTCTTCCAGGCCTTCGGATTGTTCTGGGTCGCGGCGACCATGAGCGCCCACGTGCCGTACACGACGCTGCTGCCCGCCTTCATCGCGGCCGGCATCGGCATGGGGCTCGTCTTCGCCCCCTCGTCGACCGCCGTGCTGGCCCACATCGCCCCGCACGACACCGCGAAGGCCAGCGGCACCAACTCGACCCTGCGCGAGATCGGCGTCGCGCTGGGCATCGCGGTGCTCACCGCCGTCTTCACGGGCGCGGGCGGGCAGCTCACCCCCACCGGGTACGTGGATGCCGCGATCCCCGCCGTGTTCGTGGGAGGCGCCGTGCTGCTGGCGACCGCGATCGTGGCGCTGTTCCTGCCCGCCGGACGCGCCGCGGCGGCCCCGACCCGGGCATCCGAGCCGGCTCCCGCCGCGGTCGAGCCGGGTTCCGGCGCGGTCGAGCCGGTCGGCGTCTGAGCCGGCGCCGCACGGCACTACCTCCGCCACGGGTTCGGGATTCAGGATGACGTGCCGCCCGTGTCCCGGGATCAGGACGCCCGAGGGCGGGGCCGGCCCCGGCATCCTGAATCCCGTCCGGCGACGCGCGCCTAGGCTCGTTGCATGCGCATCGCGGTGATCGGAGCGGGGGCGGTCGGGGGGACCCTGGCCGCCCTGCTCGATCGCGCCGGGCACGAGGTCGAGGTGACGGCGCGGGGCGAGAACCTCGCGGCGATCCGGGCCGACGGGCTGCGGCTCGACGGCGGCTTCGGCGAGCACGTCGCGCGGGTGCGCGCCGCCGAGACCCTGCCGATCGCGCCGCCGGGACGCGAAGCCGAGCTCGTCATCCTCGCCACCAAGGCGCAGGATGCCGCGGCCGCCCTGAGCGCCAACCGCGCCGCCCTCGGCACGGCGCCCATGCTCATCGCCCAGAACGGGCTCGGCGGGCTGAAGCTCGCCCGTTCCGTGCTGCCGGAGTCCCCCTTGCTCGGCGGCCTCGCCCTCTTCGCCGCCTCGTACCTCCAACCCGGCCGGGTCACGGTGACGGCGCCGCTTCCGCTCATCGTCGGCGCCGCCCCGGGCACGGCGGCGACGGTGCTCACGAGCGTCGCCGCGACGCTGCGGGCGGCCCTGCCGATCGAGGTCACCGACGACATCGAGGGCGCGCAGTGGACCAAGCTGCTCATCAACCACGTCAACGCGCTGCCCGCGATCACCGGGTTGAGCGTGCAGGAGGTCGTCGCCGATCCCGGGCTGCGCCGGGCGATGACGGCCAGCATGCGCGAGACCGTGCGGATCGCGCGGCGCATCGGTGTGCACTTCGCGACCGTGCAGGGGGTGAGCGGGCGGGTGCTCGGCGCGGTCGGGATGCTTCCGCTCGCGCTCGGATCGGCGCTTCCGCGCTTGCTGGCACGGCGGATGGGCGAGGTTCCGAATCCGGGGTCGACGCTGCAGAGCATCCGGCGGGGTCAGCTGACCGAGATCGACTTCCTCAACGGTGCGGTCGTGGCCGCCGCCGCCGAGCACGGGATCGCCGCCCCCGTCAACGCGGCCATCGTGGCACTCGTGTACGAGGTGGAGCGCAGCGGGGTCTTCCTGACGGCCGCGGAGACGGTGCGGCGGCTGCCGCTGTAGCCGCGCGGTGGCGCCAGCGGGACGACGTCCAGTCCGCAGCCGGTGCCGTCGCTCCTCGGTTCTCCACCACCCGGGCCGATGCGGCGATCCCGTTCGCCCGGACGGCGAGGATCGGGGCATGACACGACCGCGGAATCGACGACCGCCAGGTGGGGCACCGAACGATCACGACATCCGGAACGTCCCGCTGCCGAGCGACGCCGAGCTGATCCCCCACCTGCAGCGGATGCTCGAGAACGGCCTGCGCCGGCAGGTGTGGGTGATGCTGCTCGATCACGAGCTCCGCCCCTTGCCGATCCTCGTGCCGACCGACGTGCCTCCGGAACCGGATCCCGAGGACGTGCTGGGCGTGAGCGACTTCCTGCGCTGCCTCGCCCTCGATTTCGAGGGGTCGACTCTGGTGCTGACCTTCGAGCGTCCGGGACCGGATGAGGTGACCTCGCGCGACCGGCGATGGTTGCGACTGCTTCACGAGGCGGCCATCGCGTCGGAGTTCCCGTTCCGCGGCCCGTACCTCCTGCTCGGCTCGCGGGTGCGCGCGGTGCCGCCCGACGACTACCTCGCCGCCGAGTGGCTCGAGTTGGATCCCCTGTAGCTCCTGTAGCTCCTGTAGCTCCGCGACCGTCGCTGTCGCTCAGCAGCTGTCGGCGAAGACACGACGCGGGTGGTCCACGTCGGAGGCGTCGACGATCGCGGATGCCGCGGTGCGCGGGGCGGCATCGCGCAGGTAGAGCTGCTCCGCGCCGAGCTCGCGCGGCGAGCGCGTCTCGGACGTCGGCGAGGCAGCGCCCGGCTCGGCGGCCGCTCGACCCGGCGCCTCGAGCCAGACCGAGAAGTTCCAGATGCCCCTCAGCTCGGGCCGGAGCAGGTACGGCCCGTCCACCACGAGGATCGCGTCGGCCGGCCCGGTCTCCCAGGCCGATTCGAAGGGCACGTCGCGCTCCCGATCGAACAGCGCCGTCGAGAAACCGGTCGAGCCCGCGAGCCGGAACGGACCGAGCAGCACGCGTCGGAATCCGGCGTCGTCGTAGCCGTCGCGGTAGAGACCCTCGGCGGAGTCCGCGCCGCGGGCGTCGCGCACCGCGCGCGGGCGCTGGAAGTCGTCCATCGACGCCCGGAAGACCTCGTGACCGGCACGCCGAAGCTCGGTCGCGAGGTCATCGGCGAACGCGCCGGCGTCGGCACCCGAGGTGCCGTCGACACCGACCACGACACGGCCGCGGGAGTAGTGCTGCAGCAGTTCGTCGGCGAGCGCCCGCATCGTGTCGCGCCGCTCGGGTGCCCACCTGGCCATGCCGCCCAGCCTAGTGTCGGCGCATAGGGTTGACGGGTGGTGGGGAGCCGGGAGACCGCGGTCGGCGAGACGATCGCCGACTGGTACGCCGCGGGGCACCGGGAACTGCCGTGGCGGCATCCGGACTATCCCGCCTGGGGCATCCTGATGAGCGAGTTCATGCTGCAGCAGACCCCGGTGGCGCGCGTGATCCCGCGCCTCGCCGAGTGGCTGCAGCGCTGGCCGTCCGCTGCCGACCTCGCGGCCGTGCCACCGGGTGAGGCCGTGCGCGCCTGGGACCGCCTCGGCTACCCCCGCCGGGCTCTCGCCCTGCACGGCGCCGCGGTCGCGATCGCCGAGCGGCACGGCAACCGGGTTCCGAGCGAGGTGGACGAGCTGCTCGAGCTGCCCGGCGTCGGGCCGTACACCGCGAGGGCGGTCGCCGCCTTCGCCTACGGGGTGCGCACCCCCGTGGTCGACACCAACGCGCGACGGGTGCTGGCCCGGGCGATCGGTGGGCAGGCCGAGGCGGGGCCGCCGTCGACCCGCCGCGACCTCGAGGCGATGCAGGCGATCCTCCCCGTCGCGCCGACGCGCGCACGGCTCACCAACGCCGGGATCATGGAGCTCGGCCAGACCGTCTGCACCGCCCGCGCACCCCGCTGCGACGTCTGCCCGCTCGCGCGGCTCTGCGCCTGGCGGGTGACGGGATACCCCGCCTACGACGGGCCGGCCGCGGTCCGGCAGAAGAGGTACGAGGGCTCCGACCGCCAGGTGCGGGGGCTGATCCTGCGCGAGCTGCGGGCATCCGAGGTCGCCGTTCCCATCGACGCCCTGTCGGGTCTCTGGCCGGATGCCGTCCAACTCGAGCGGGCCATGACCGGCCTGCTGCGTGACGGCCTGGTCCACGGCGACGCGGCATCCGGCTTCACCCTGCCGCTGCACTGATCCGGCGAGCCCGGACGTAGGCTCGATCGGTGCACACGACGGCGCTGCGCCTGACCCCGCTGGCCACCGACAACGAGCTCGCGCGCCTGCTGGCCGCGCTGCCGGGCGAACTCAAGCTCGAGCGGGACTTCCCGTCCGCCGTGCTCGCGGAGGCCGCCGCCGCGGCCGGGTCGGCACCGCTGCCGGATCGCGACGCCACCGATCTCGAGCTCGTGACACTCGACCCGATCGGATCGGCCGACCTGGATCAGGCCTTCCAGCTGGTCCGCGAGGGCGCGGGCTACCGGTTCTGGTACGCGATCGCCGATGTGCCCGCCTTCGTGGCTCCCGGCCACCTGATCGACGCCGAGGCGCACAAGCGCGGGCAGACGATGTACGCGCCCGACGGGCGCATCCCGTTGCACCCCACCGTGCTCAGCGAGGGGGCGGCGTCGTTGCTGCCCGATCAGCTCCGCGGGGCGTTCGTCTGGGAGTTCGGCCTCGACGCGAACGCCGCGGTGACCTCGTCGAGCCTGACCACGGCTCGCGTCCGCAGCCGCCGGCGCCTCGACTACGGCGGCGTGCAGGCCGCGATCGACGGCGGGAGCGCCGACGGGACCCTGACCCTGCTGAGGGAGATCGGCCTGGCCCGGCTCGCGCTCGAACGCGCACGCGGCGGGGCGAGCCTGAACCTGCCCGAGGTCGACATCGACAAGCAGAACGGCCGCTACCTCGCGATCCGGCGCGCGCAGCTCCCGGTCGAGAACTGGAACGCCCAGCTGTCGCTGCTCACCGGCATGGCCGCCGCGACGATCATGCTCGAGGGCAAGGTCGGGATCCTGCGCACCATGCCGCCCGCCGACCCGGAGTCGGTCGACCGATTCCGCCATCAGACCCGGGCGCTCGGTGCGCCGTGGCCGGCGGATCAGCCGTACGGCGAGTACCTGGCCGGGCTCGACGGCACGAACCCCCATCATCTGGCGATCCTGCACGCGGCCGGCTCGCTGTTCCGCGGCGCCGGCTACACGCCCTTCGACGGCACCGTTCCGGCCGACTCGATGCAGTCGGCGGTGGGCGCCCCGTACGCGCACGTCACGGCTCCGCTGCGCCGCCTCGTCGACCGCTTCGGTCTCGTGGTGTGCGAGGCGCTCAGTTCGGGCGCGCCGGTGCCGGACTGGGCGAGATCCGCGCTGCCGCAGCTGCCCGCCGAGATGTCGCACAGCAGCAACCTCGCCGGGCAGCTCGACCGGCGCGCCCTCGACGCCGTCGAGACGGCCGTGCTCGCCCCACGGGTAGGCGAGATCTTCGACGGTGTGATCATCGCCCAGAACAAGACCGGCAGCGTCGTGCAGCTGGCCGACCCCGCCGTCACGGCGGAGTGCACCGGTCACACGGCGAACGGCGCGGCGGTGCGCGTGCGCCTCGTCACGGCCGATCTCGACAGCGCCACCCTCCTGTTCGAGCCGGTCGCATGAGCAGCCCGACCCTGTGGCGGCATCCCGGATTCCTCCGACTGTGGGCGGGCGAGACCGCGAGCCAGTTCGGAGAGCAGTTCGGCAATCTCGCCATCCCCGTGATCGCCGTCAGCGTGCTGGGGGCGAGTTCGTTCGAGGTCGGCCTGCTCAACACGGCGGAGACCCTCGCCTTCCTGGTGATCGGTCTTCCCGCGGGAGCCTGGATCGACCGCTGGATCAAACGACGCGTCATGCTCCGGGCCGACCTCGTCCGCGCGGTGCTGCTCGCCCTCGTGCCCGTGCTGTGGTTCACGCAGGTGCTCGCGTTCTGGCAGCTGCTCGTGATCGGCACCGCCGTCGGCATCTGCTCGGTGTTCTTCGATGTGGGCTACCAGAGCTTCATCCCCACCCTGGTGAGAAGGGAACAGATCGCCGAGGCCAACGGCAAGCTGGAGACCACCGCGCAGATCGCGCGGATCGCCGGACCCGCTGCGGCCGGTGGGCTGCTCACGATCCTGGCCGCGCCCCTGCTGCTCGCCGTCACGGCCGTCACCTACCTGGCCTCCTTCTTCGCGCTCACCACCATCGCCGACACCGAGACCCCCAAGCCGGCCGCCGAGCGCCGACCACTCGCGATCGAGATCCGCGAGGGCCTGGTCTGGGTGTTCCGCCAGCCGCTGCTGGTGCGTATCGTGCTCTGCACCGCGCTGAGCAACCTGTTCGGGACGATCGCGTTGACGATGATGCCGGTGCTCGTCCTCCGCGAACTGCACCTCAGTCCCGCGGTCTACGGTCTGATCGGGTCCGCGGGCGCCGTTGGGGGGCTGCTCGGCGCTGCCATGTCGAGCCGCATCTCCCGCCGGATCGGCGAAGGTCACGCCATCCCGGCCGCCGCCCTGCTGGGCGGAGTCGCGATGCTCGTGCTGCCCCTGAGCACCGTCTGGACGCCCGCGGCCATCCCCGTGCTGATCGGCAGCGAGTTCTTCTTCAGCGCGGCCGTGCTCGTGTACAACATCGCGCAGGTGAGCTTTCGGCAGCGGATCTGCCCCCCGGAGCTGCTGGGACGCATGAACGCGTCGATCCGCTTCATCGTCTGGGGCGTGATGCCGCTCGGCGGATTCGCCTCCGGTCTCCTGTCGGTCTGGATCGGGGTCGTGCCGACCGTCTGGGTCGGGGTCGTCGGCAACCTCCTGGGAGCGATGCCCGTGGTGTTCTCCGCCCTCTGGATGATGCGCACCCTTCCCACGACGGCGAACGGGGTCGGGGGTGCCGGCGAGCCTCCCGCCTCGAGTTTCGAACCGGGCGCCGAACCGGAGTCGGCCCGGCCCACGGACCCCCTCGCCTGAACGTTGCCGCCCGTCTGCGCAAGACTGGTGCCGTGCCGGAACTCCCCGAGGTCCAGGCGCTCGTCACCGACCTGGGCGCGCGCCTGGGAGGTCGCGTGCTCGACCGCCTCGACATCCTGGCCTTCGCGGCGCTGAAGACCTTCGACCCACCGCTCACCGCCCTGCACGGCGGCACGATCGCCGAGGTCGTCCGGCACGGCAAGTTCCTCGACCTCGCGGTCGACGCCACCGGCGGGCAACGGCTGCATCTGCTGATCCACCTGGCACGCGCGGGCTGGCTGCGCTGGCGCGCGACCGCCCCGGCGCCGATGCCGCGCGGTCCCGGCAAGAGCCCGCTCGCGGCCCGGCTCGTGCTCGACGACGGATCCGGACTCGACATCACCGAGGCGGGCACCAAGAAGAGCCTGTCGATCTCGCTCGTACGCGACCCCCGCGAGGTGCCGGGCGTCGCCCGGCTGGGGCCCGACCCGCTGGCGCCGGAGTTCACCCCAGAGGTCCTCGCCGGCATCCTCGCCCGAGCCGGACGCGCGCGGATCAAGGGCGTGCTGCGCGATCAGTCGACGATCGCCGGCATCGGCAACGCCTACTCCGACGAGATCCTGCACGCCGCGAAGATGTCGCCGTTCAAACCGGCCGACATGGCGCCGGATGACGCTGCTCGCCTGTACGCCGCCATCCAGTCCACCCTCCGCGCCGCGGTCGAACGCGCCGACGGGGTCGCGGCCTCGGAGCTCAAGTCGGAGAAGAAGACCCACCTGCAGGTGCACGGCCGCACGGGCCAACCCTGCCCGGTCTGCGGCGACACGATCCGACAGGTGATCTACGCCGATTCGACCTTCCAGTACTGCCCGAGCTGCCAGACCGGCGGCAAGCCGCTCGCCGACCGCGTTCTGAGCCGTCTTCTCAAATGAGTTCCGCGCCGCACAGCCGACGCTCTGCTCGGGTGCGAATACTGAAGCCGTGACCGACTCCCGCCGTCCCCCGCGCTCGACCGCCCCGGATCGGGCCTTCATCTGGATGGTGATGCTCGCCGGCGGCGTGCTGGCCCTCGGCGGCGGCGGCGTGACCGCGCTCTCGCTCAGCGATCACGACGGCCGCGCGGCGCTGTGGATCGTCTTCGCCGCGATCGGCCTGGTCGGGGTGGCGTTCGGCCTGCGCGCGCTCACGCGACGCGCGCGAGGCTAGCCGCCCACCGGAATCAGCGGCCCCACGACCGGGATGCTCGGCTAGAGCTCGTCGTCGGCGTCCTCTTCGGCGATCTCGCGCGGCTTGACGTACGGATCCGCGTCACCCGCGTAGTTGGCGTGCGAGGCGAGCGCCGCCGCCTCCTGGTCGCGGGTCTGGGCCTCCCGCAGCAGCGAGTCGATGATCGCGGCGTTCTCGGGGATCGCATCCGGAATGAACTCCAGCGTCGGGGTGAGCCGCGTCGTGATGTTCTTGCCCACCTCGGTGCGCAGCAGCCCGGTCGCCGCCTTGAGGGCCGCCGCGGTGTCGGCGCGCTCCTGGTCGGTGCCGTAGACCGTGTAGAACACGCTCGCATGCTGCAGATCGCCGGTGACGCGCACGTCGGTGATGGTCACGAATCCCATCCGCGGATCGCGCAGCCCCTTCTCGAGCCGCTTCGCGATCACCTCGCGAATCCGGTCGCCCATCTTCGCCGGTCTGTCCGATCCCGCCATGCTGATCTACTCCTCGTGCTCGGATTCTCGACGGCGATTCTCTTCTCGAGTCATCTCCCCCGCACGGCTGCGCCGCGCGGTCGCCAGGCCCGGCCAATGACTCGAGAAGAGAATCGCCGTCGAAATCCTCTCGTTGTTCGTTGGTGAAACGCCCGACTCAGCCGGTGACGGGCGGCTTCGCTGCCGAGCCGTTGGTGGGCCTGGCAGCGACCGCCGCTCGCGGTGGGCGCCGGAGACGGCTCGGCAGCGAAGCCGCCCGTCCCCAGCGTCCCCACGCTACGCGCGGACCTTCTCCTTGAGTTCGATCGTCTCGATCTCGTCGCCGATCTGGATGTCGTTGAACTTGCCGAGTCCGATACCGGCCTCGAAGTCCGTCCGCACCTCGGTGACGTCGTCCTTGAAGCGACGCAGCGAGTCGATCTGCAGGTTGTCCCCCACCACGACTCCGTCGCGGATGACCCGCGCCTTGGCGTTGCGCGTGATCGTTCCGCTGCGCACGATGACACCGGCGATGTTGCCGGCCTTCGACGAGCGGAAGATCTCGCGGATCTCGGCCACACCCGACTGCACCTCTTCGAACTCGGGCTTGAGCATGCCCTTGAGCGAGTTCTCGATGTCTTCGAGCGCGGCGTAGATGACGGAGTAGAAGCGCACGTCGATGCCTTCGCGAGCTGCCCGCTCGCGCGCCTTGACGTCGGGCCGCACGTTGAACCCGATGACGATCGCGTTGTCGATCGTCGCCAGGTCGATGTCCGACTCGGTGATCGCACCCACACCGCGGTGCAGGATGCGCAGCTGAACGCTCTCGTCGACCTCGATCTTGAGCAGCGACTCCTCGAGTGCCTCGACGGCACCGGAGACGTCACCCTTGATGATGAGGTTGAGCGAGTCGACCTTGCCCTCGGCGAGCGAGCGGGTGAAGTCCTCGAGCGAGATGCGCTTGCGGGCCTTGGCCAGCTGGGCGTTGCGCTCGACGGCTTCGCGCTTCTCGGCGATCTGCCGGGCCGTGCGGTCGTCCTCGGTCACCAGGAAGGTGTCGCCCGCGCGCGGCACGCTCGACAGGCCCTGCACCGACACCGGACGCGAGGGGTAGGCCTCTTCGACGATGTCGCCGTTCTCGTCGTGCATGGCACGCACGCGGCCGTACGCCGTTCCCGCCACGATCGGATCGCCGACGCGGAGGGTTCCGGACTGGATGAGCACCGTCGCGACCGCACCGCGGCCCTTGTCGAGCTTGGCTTCGATCGCCACGCCGCGCGCGTCCTTGTTGGGGTTCGCGCGCAGGTCGAGGCCGGCATCCGCGGTGAGGAGCACGGCGTCGAGCAGCTCGGCGATGCCCTTCTTCTGCAGGGCGCTGACGTCGACGAACATGGTGTCGCCACCGAACTCCTCGGCGACGAGGCCGAACTCGGTGAGCTGCTGGCGCACCTTGGCCGGGTTCGCCCCCTCCTTGTCGACCTTGTTGACGGCGACGACGATCGGCACACCGGCGGCCTGGGCGTGGTTGAGCGCCTCCACCGTCTGGGGCATGATCCCGTCGTCGGCGGCCACCACGAGGATCGCGATGTCGGTCACCTGCGCACCACGGGCGCGCATGGCGGTGAACGCCTCGTGGCCCGGGGTGTCGATGAAGGTGATGGCGCGCTCGTGGCCGTCGTGCTCGGTCCAGACCTGGTACGCACCGATGTGCTGCGTGATGCCGCCCGCCTCGCCCGCGACGACGTTGGCCTCGCGGATCGCGTCGAGCAGCTTGGTCTTACCGTGGTCGACGTGGCCCATGACGGTCACGACCGGCGGACGGATCTCGAGGTCTTCGTCGTCCTCGTCCTCGAGCTCCTGCTCGAGGTCGATGTCGAAGCCTTCGAGCAGCTCCTTGTCTTCGTCCTCCGGGCTGACGATCTGGATCTTGTAGCCCAGTTCGTCGCCGAGGATGCCGAAGGTGGCGTCGTCGAGCGACTCGGTCGCGGTCGCCATCTCACCGAGGTGGAACAGCGCCGTGACGAGGGCTCCCGGCTGCACCGAGTACTTGGTGACGGCCTCGAGCTTGTCGGCCAGATCGCTGATGGAGGCACCGCGGCGCATCCGGATGACGGTGTTGCCGTCTCCACGCGGGATCGCGACGCCGCCGAGCGACGGCGCATCCCGCATCTCGAACTCGGCACGCTTCGTCCGCTTCGACTTGCGGGCGCGGCTCTTGCCGCCACCGCGTCCGAACGCTCCTGCCGTGCCGCCGCCGGGACCGCGGCCACGGCCGCCGCCTCCGCCGGGACGACCGGCGAATCCGCCCGCCGGGGCGCCACCGGGCGCACCGCCGGGGCGCTGGAAGCCGCCGGCACCGCCGGGACGACCCGGACCGCCGGGACGCTGCTGGAAGGGGGCACCGGGACGACCGGTGCCGGGGCCGCCGGGACGCGGGGCGCCGGGGCGCGGCGCACCGGGACGGGGAGCGGCGGGACGCGGGATGGCGCCACCGGCTCCACCGGGACGCGGCATGCCCTGCGATCCCGCGAACGGGTTGTTGCCGGGACGGGGGGCTCCGGGACGGGCCATCCCCTGTGCGCTGGCATACGGGTTGTTGCCGGGGCGGGGCACGCCCGGGCCGGGGGTCGCCGACGGAGCGGCGGGCGCGGATGCGGCGGCGCCGGGGGCGGCCGGCGCGGGAGCTGCGGCGGGCGCCGTGCTCGCCGACGGAGCGGGTGCGGCGGGAGCCGACGCCGCGGGCGCACTGGCGGGGGCCGCCGCGGCGGGGGCGGGCGCGGCGGCGGGCGCCGGAGCGGGCGCGGGGTTCGCCGGTGCCGGACGAGCCGCCGCGGGGCGCGGGGCCGTTGCGGTGGCGCTCGCGGCCGGAGCGGAGCCGCCCGCGGGCGCGGTGAAACCGTCCGCCTCGAGCGCTGCCTTCAGGCGGCGCGCGACGGGCGGCGCGATGCTGGAGGACGCGCTCTTGACGAACTCGCCCATGCCCTTGAGCTTCTCAAGGGCGATCTTGCTGTCGATGCCGAGTTCGTTCGCGATCTCGTGCACGCGTGGGTTGGCCACAAATTCTCCTGTCTGGGGTCCGCCCAGGCAGGGCGGACGTTAGTTGAAGACGGAACTCATTTCGAGCCGCTCATTAGTTGTCCATGTGCCGTTCAGCCTGTTCTTCGAGGACTGTTCTGAATGCCAGAAGGTCGGCGGTGTCGAGCGTCCGGTCTCCACGCAGCGCTCGGCCGAAGGCTTTGCGGTTCAGTGCGGAGGTCAGGCACTCGACGGTGGGATGAATCCACGCGCCCCTGCCCGGATGCCGAGCCGCGGCATCCACCACGACTCGTCCGTCGCGCGCGACGACCCTCACGAGTGAGGAACGGGAACCACGCTGCCGACAACCCAGGCAGGTTCTGACGGGTTCCATGGTACCCCCTTCGTGCCCGGGCAGTACGACCTGCCCAAGCGACCGCGCTCGGCTCGCTACTGTTCC
The DNA here is from genome assembly GCF_042655435.1 of Lysinimonas soli. Classification (NCBI taxonomy): domain Bacteria; kingdom Bacillati; phylum Actinomycetota; class Actinomycetes; order Micrococcales; family Microbacteriaceae; genus Lysinimonas; species Lysinimonas soli. The sequence goes on along the minus strand of NZ_JBHSMG010000001.1, from coordinate 669,993 downwards.
ATCACCGAATCGGGCTGGATGTCGATGCGTGCGCCGGTCAGCTTGGCGGCGAGCCGCGCATTCTGGCCCTCTTTGCCGATCGCCAGCGAGAGCTGGTAGTCGGGCACGAGCGCGCGAACGGCCTTGAGGGACTCGTCGACGACGAACGCGCTCGTGACCTTCGCCGGGGACAGCGCGCTCGCCACGAAGGTGGCGAGGTCGGCCGACCAGTCGACGATGTCGATCTTCTCGTCGTGCAGCTCGGCGGTGACGGCGCGCACGCGCTGACCGAGCTCGCCGATGCAGGCGCCCTTGGCGTTGATGCCGGGCTGCGTCGCGCGCACCGCGATCTTCGTGCGGTGCCCGGCCTCCCGCGCGAGGGAGGCGATCTCGACCAGGCCGCTGGCGATCTCGGGCACCTCGAGCGCGAACAGCTTGCGGACCAGGCCCGGATGCGTGCGGCTGACCGTGATCGAGGGACCCTTGAGCCCCTTCGACACGCTCGTGACGTAGACGCGGATGCGCGTGCCGTGCGAGTAGTCCTCGCCCGGCACCTGCTCCTCGGGAGGCAGGATCGCCTCGACGCTGCCGAGGTCGATGTGCACCATCCGGGGATTCGGTCCCTGCTGGATGATGCCCGCGACGATGTCGCCCTCGCGACCGCGGAACTCGCCGAGCACCTTGTCGTCGCCGATGTCGCGCAGGCGCTGGTTGATGACCTGCTTGGCGGCGAACGCCGAGATGCGCCCGAAGTCGTCGGGGCTGTCGACGGCTTCGCCGATCTTCTCGCCCTCCTCGTCGAACTCGGGCACGTAGACGGTCACGTGCCCGGTCTTGCGATCGAGTTCGACTCGGGCACCGGAATCCGGCGTCTTGTCGGTGCGCTTGAGATAGGCCGTCAGGATGGCCTGCTCGATGATGCCGACGAGCTCCTCGAAGGGGATCTCGCGCTCACGCTCCATGAGCCGCAGCATGGTGAGGTCGATGTCCACGTCAGGCCTCCGATATTGAGATAGGACGTCCGGTCGATGCCGGACATCCGCCCAGCTTAGCCCGGCCGGTGCGGCACGCGCAGTCCTCCGAGGTCGGGGTCGACCGCGCTGGCTCCGTGAAACGGATGCGCGACATCCGGCCCTCTGAGCCGTCCGCGGCCGAGCCCGTGGGCGGCGCGGGCGGAGCATCCCCACCCGCCAGTGGGTCGCTCACGCCCACCGCGCCTCCCCACCCACGAGTGGTGCGCAATGGCTGCTCCCGGCCGCGGGAAGAGCCATTGCGCACCACTCTCGGAGGGTTGAGGGCGGAGGGGACGCGCGGCCCTCGCCCGGAATCCGTTAGGCGGCGGGGCTCTCCGAGGGGACGGCGCTCGCCAGCACGACGTCGAGGGCGCTCGACGCGTCCTCCTCGCTGAGCTTCTGGGCGAGAGCGAGCTCCGAGATCAGGATCTGCCGCGCCTTGGCCAGCATCCGCTTCTCGCCGGCCGAGACGCCGTGGTCCTGGTCACGGCGCCACAGGTCGCGCACGACCTCGCTGACGCGGTACACGCTGCCGCTCGCCATCTTCTCCTGGTTGGCCTTGTAGCGACGCGACCAGTTGCCGGGCTCTTCGACGAAGGGATCGCGCAGCACCTGGTGCACGGCCTTCACCCCGTCGCCGTCGATCACGTCGCGAACACCCACGAGCTCGACGTTGTCGGTCGGGAGCATGATCGTCAGCTCGCTCGTGTGGACGTTGAGCGTCATGAACTCCTTCTCGACGCCGGCCACGGTGCGCTTGGAGAGCGCGGTGATCGTCACGGCTCCGTGATGGGGGTAGACGAGGGTCTTGCCGACGGACAACTCCACGTTGCGTCCTGCTCTCTGCGAGGGTGCGCCCTCTGACAGGGCGATGGGATCCGTCCGGCGTCAGCCGAGGCGGGAGATCAGATCTGTTGCCGGGACCTCGCTGCGCTCGCCGGAGCGCCGGTCCCAGAGCTCTAGGATACCGTCTGCAGCGCCGCGACCCACGATCACGATCGTCGGCACCCCCAGCAGCTCCGCATCGCCGAACTTCACGCCGGGTGAAACCTTCGGCCGATCGTCGTAGAGCACGTCCTTGCCCGCGGCCTCCAGCTGCGCCACGACGGTCTCGGCGACGTCGTAGACGACCGCCTCCCGTCCCGTCGCGATGACGTGCACGTCGAACGGCGCGACCTCCCGGGGCCAGAGCAGGCCCTTGTAGTCGGAGTACTCCTCGGCGATGGCCGCGATCAGGCGCGTCACGCCGATGCCGTACGAGCCCATCGTGACCGTGACGAGCTTTCCGTTCTCGTCGAGCACCTGCAGTCCGAGCGCCTCGGCGTACTTGCGGCCGAGCTGGAAGACGTGGCCGATCTCCATGCCACGGGCCAGCTCCACGGGACCGGAGCCGTCCGGGGCCGGATCGCCCGCCTTGACCTCGGCCACCTCGGCCGTCCCGTCGTTGCCGAAGTCGCGGCCGGCGACCAGCCCGAAGACGTGCTTGCCCTCGATGTTGGCGCCCGTGATCCAGCCCGAGCCGTCGACGACGCGGGGGTCGACGAGATACCGGATGCCGGTGGCCGACTCCTCGCCCAGGATCGCGCCGGTGGGCGACCAGGGCCCGATGTAGCCCTTGACCAGGAGCGGAGTGCGCTCGAAGTCGAGGTCGCCCGCCGTCTCGACCTCGGCCGGGGCGAAGGCCACCTCGGCGCGCTTCATGTCGACCTCGCGGTCGCCCGGAACCCCGACGACGACGACCTCGCGGCTGCCGTCGAGGTGAGTCAGGGCCAGCACGACGTTCTTGAGCGTGTCAGCGGCCGTCCAGGCCCGGCCGTCCGGCCGGGGGTGCTTCTCGTTGGCGACCTCGACGAGGGTCGCGATCGTCGGCGTCCCCGGGGTGTCGAGCACCTCGGCGGGCGTGAGCTTCTCGTAGCCGCGGCTCGGCGGGGCGAGGGTCGTGAAGGCCTCCACGTTGGCGGCGTAGCCGCCGGCCGAGCGCACGAAGGTGTCTTCGCCGACGGGCGTGGGGTGCAGGAACTCCTCGGAGCGCGATCCGCCCATCGCGCCGGCATCCGCCTGCACGATGACGTACTCCAGCCCGAGGCGGGTGAAGATGCGCTCGTAGGCGTCGCGCTGCGCCTGATAGCTGAGGTCGAGTCCGGCATCCGTGTAGTCGAAGCTGTAGGCGTCCTTCATCGAGAACTCGCGGCCGCGCAGCAGCCCGGCGCGCGGGCGGGCCTCGTCGCGGTACTTGTCCTGGATCTGGTAGATCGCCAGGGGCAGGTCTTTGTACGAGTTGTAGAGGTCCTTCACCAGCAGAGTGAAGACCTCCTCGTGGGTGGGGGCGAGCAGGTAGTCGGCGCCCTTGCGGTCCTGCAGTCGGAAGATGCCGTCGCCGTACTCGTCCCAGCGTCCGGTGACCTCGTACGGTTCGCGGGGCAGCAGAGCGGGGAAGTGCACTTCCTGCGCGCCCGCCGCCGCCATCTCCTCGCGGATGATCGCCTCGACCTTGCGACGCACCTTGAGACCCAGCGGCAGCCAGGCGAAGATCCCGGGGGCCTGACGGCGGATGTATCCGGCGCGGACGAGCAGCCGGTGGCTGGTCACCTCCGCGTCGGACGGATCCTCGCGCAGCGTGCGGACGAAGAGCTGACTGAGACGGGTGGGCACGACCTCCAGCCTACCGAGGCGCACGGCGGCGACCTGCCTCGAGAGAGAGCCCACGGATGCGATCGTGGAGGGCAGGATCGATCCGTGGGCTCGTCCATGGCGCCGGTCCGACGAGGCGAACCGCGTTCGACTCGTCGCGCTGAGATCAGCGCCTGAACGCCGACGTGGGGGTCGGCACTCCCGACGCTAATAGCCGGGTGAACGGCGGGTGAGCCCCCGGACGCGGGGTCTTGGCGCCCCTTTCGGGGGACGACGACACGTCGCGACGGCTGCAGTACGCCGCGGATCTACGCGGTGACGACCTCGGGGGCACCCACGGCGCCGGCCGGCATCTCGGCCGCGAGCCGGTTGGCCTCCTCGATGAGGGTGGCGACGATCTCGCTCTCGGGCACCGTCTTGATGACCTCGCCCTTGACGAAGATCTGGCCCTTGCCATTGCCGGATGCCACCCCCAGGTCGGCCTCGCGGGCCTCCCCCGGTCCGTTCACGACGCAGCCCATGACGGCGACCCGGAGCGGGACCGTCATGCCCTCGAGCCCGGCCGTGACGTCGTTGGCGAGCGTGTAGACGTCGACCTGGGCGCGCCCGCAGCTCGGGCAGCTGACGATCTCGAGCTTGCGCTCGCGCAGGTTGAGCGACTGCAGGATCTGCAGACCCACCTTGACCTCCTGGGCGGGCGGGGCCGAGAGCGAGACCCGGATGGTGTCGCCGATGCCCTCGCTGAGCAGGATGCCGAAGGCGGTCGCGCTCTTGATCGTGCCCTGGAACTCGGGGCCGGCCTCGGTGACCCCGAGGTGCAGCGGCCAGTCGCCGAGCGCCGCGAGCTGCCGATAGGCCTTGACCATCACGATCGGATCGTTGTGCTTGACCGAGATCTTGAAGTCGTGGAAGTCGTGCTCCTCGAACAGGCTCGCCTCCCACACGGCGCTCTCGACGAGGGCCTCCGCGGTCGCCTTGCCGTACTTCTGCAGGATCGTCGGTTCGAGCGAGCCGGCGTTGACCCCGATGCGGATGCTGACGCCCGCCGCCTTGGCGGCCTCGGCGATCTTTCCGACCTGGTCGTCGAACTTGCGGATGTTGCCCGGGTTCACCCGCACGGCGGCGCAGCCGGCATCGATGGCCTGGAACACGTACTTCGGCTGGAAGTGGATGTCGGCGATGACCGGGATCTGGCTCTTGCCCGCGATGATGTGCAGCACGTCCGCGTCGTCCTGGCTCGGCACTGCCACCCGCACGATGTCGCAGCCGGATGCCGTGAGCTCGGCGATCTGCTGCAGCGTCGCGTTGATGTTCGTGGTCGGCGTCGTGCACATCGACTGCACGCTGACCGGGGCGTCGCCGCCGACCAGCACCTTGCCCACCTTGATCTGGCGGGACTTGCGTCGCGGGGCCAAAGTCTCGGGAGGGGGCTTGGGCATCCCGATGTTCAGAGCAGGCATGGCCATCAGCCTACGCGGCAGCACTCCGCCGCGCCCGGGCACGCACGGCGTCCTCGGCCGGACTCAGGCCGCGCCGATGTGCGCCGCGAGGGCGGCGTCGAAGGCGGCGGCCTGGTCGAGATGGGGGGCGTGACCGCAGTCCTCGAGCGCGAGCTCCGTGACGGCGCCGCCGGCGGCGCGGTAGCGCTCCAGCACCGCCCGCGTCTGGGTCACCATCGGCTGAGGGGGCGCGATCTCGTCGCCGGGCCAGCCGGGGATCGCCCCGATCTTGCCCAGCATGTTGATGTCGAAGAACGAGCCGTCGCTGACGATCGCGTCGTCGACGCCGTGCACCCAGAGCACGGCCGGCTTGATCGCGAGCCCGGCGATCGCCGAGGTGTCGAAGTTCGTCGGGGCGAGGGTGTTGAGCACCCCGCGTCGACCGGCGGCGAACCCTGGCCACGCGTCCGTGGGAACCGAGTCGCCCGGATAGTTGTCGACGCCGGTCTTGGTGGTGAGCATCGACTCGACCCAGATGTCTTCGTGGGTGTCGCGGCTCGGATCCTTCACGTACGCGGTGCGGTAGACCGTGCGCGGCGAGGTGGGGCTCTCGTCGCTCGTGTCGCCGGCGTCGATGCGCGCGACGAAGTCGGGGTTCGCCGCGCCGCCTCCGGTTCCCGCTCCGACCTCGTCGAGACGGTGCCCGTCGGCACCCGCCGTGCCGCCGAAACCATAGGGCGAGACCGGCGCCTCCAGGGTGACGGTCTCGATGAGTTCCGGGTGATCGAGCATGAGCTGCATCACGACGCCCCCGCCCATGCTCCAGCCCACCAGGTGAGCGCGCTCCACTCCGAGAGCGTGCAGCACCGACGCCACGTCGTCCGAGAAGTCGCGCACGCCCCGGGTGGCGTCCACGGGCAGGGTCTCGCTGTCGCCGAAGCCCCGCAGGTCGATCGCCAGGGCGCGCACCTCGGCCGGCAGCGCGAGCATCGTCGGCTGATGGAACAGCGACGAGGACACATTGCCGTGGATGAAGACCACGGGTATTCCCGTCGTCGATCCGTCGGCGGCGGGCCGTTCGAGCACGTTGGCGGTCAGGCGCGGGGTCGTCACGCGATGCGCGACGACTCCGTCGAAGAGGGGGTTGGGCACGGGGACTCCTTCGTCTCGAGAGGGGTGTACGGCATCAACGGAGTTCGGCGAGCGCGGCACGGACCTCGGCGGCGACCGCCTCCGCGCCGTGCCGGCTCATCAGGATCGTGTAGTGATTGACATCGTCGACCTCGACGATGCGCAGCTGCGGTACGAGCTCGCGCGCCTGCTCCAGCGCGCCGGGCGGATACAGGCCGGGCGGCTCGGCGAGAAGGCCGAGCGGGGCGCGCAGCACGGTGACGGGGACGCGGAGCGCCCGGAGGGCGTCCCGGTACCAGCGGGGTCCGAAGACCTCGGGCTGATCGGCGGCGACGGCCTCAACGGACGCCGAGGGATGTGCGGGCGGCTCGCCGTCGAGGTCGTAGTCGATGTAGTCGAGCAGCTCAGGGGTGAGCGGCGCCGGGAACGCGGGATGCTGCGCCCAGAACGCCCGGTACTCCTCGCGGCTGTCGAAGGTCATCGTGAGCCGCTCGGCGGCCGGGCCGAGCAGGCTCACGGGGAGCACCGCCTCGGGGTCGATCCCGTCGGGAGGCTGGAGCGGCAGCCCGCCGTCCACGAGCACCAGAGCCGGCACCCGCGCGGGCGCCCGAGCGGCGAGGGTCGTCACGACGAAGGCCCCCATCGAGTGCCCGACGCCGAGGGCGCGATCGATGCCGAGGTGGTCGAGCACGCGCTCCAGGTCGTCGGCGTGCCTGCGCATCCCGAACGGGCCGGGCAGGGCGTTGCTCCGGCCGCGGCCGCGCAGATCGGGCGCCACGATCCGCACCCCCGGCAGTTGCTCGGCCACCGCGAGCCAGGAGCGGTGGTGGGCCGTGATGCCGTGCGCCGCCAGGAGGGTGGGCGTCGAGGGATCGGACGGGCCCAGGATCCCGACCGCCAGTTCACCGCCGTCGACCGGCACCCGCACCAGGTTCTGTTCAAGCCCCGAGTCGCTCATCGTGCGCTCCATCCGCCGTCCATCAGGTACGAGGCCCCCGTGATCATCCCCGCGCTTGACCCGCAGAGGAACGCGACCAGTTCGGCGACCTCCTCCGGTTCGAGCAGGCGCTTGATCGCGCTCTCGGTCAGCAGGACCTTCTCCACCACCTCCGACTCGGGGATGCCGTGCACCCGCGCCTGGTCGGCGATCTGCTTCTCGACGAGCGGCGTGCGCACATAGCCGGGGTTCACGCAGTTGCTGGTCACTCCGCGCTCCGCCCCTTCCAGGGCGATCGTCTTCGACAGCCCTTCGAGGCCGTGCTTGGCGCTCACATACGCGGACTTGTACGGGCTGGCGCGCAGTCCGTGCACCGAGCTGATGTTGACGATCCTGCCCCAGCCCCGCTGGTACATGCCCGGCAGCACGGCACGTGCCAGCAGGAACGGCGCGACCAGCATCAGGTCGATCATCAGCCGGAAGCGCCCCGGGTCGAACTCCTCGATCGGGCTGACCGTCTGGATCCCGGCGTTGTTCACCAGGATGTCCGCCGACACCGCGGCATCGGCGAGCGCGTCGAGGTCGCTCAGGTCGACGCACCAGACCTCGCCGCCGATCGTGTCGGCCACCGCCCGCGCCGCGTCGGCATCCCGGTCTGCCACGACGACGCGGGCCCCCCGCTCGGCCAGCGCCCAGGCGCACGCCGCCCCGATCCCGCTGCCGGCGCCGGTCACGACGGCGCGGCGTCCCGCCAGCGCATCGCCTGCTCCCTGGGTCTGGACCCCGCGTTCCATCGCCGCCTCCTCGCCACGTCGAACTGCACGCTACTGCAGAGCCATGCCCACGTCATGCGCTTCGACTGCGCAATACTGCACAGGTGGATGCTCCCTTTCGCGCCGAGGCCCCGAGCGCCGACGATCTGCTCGTCCTCCTTGCCGTCGCCCGCGCCGGGCGCTTCACCGCTGCCGGAGCCGCACTCGGGCTCAACCACACCACGGTGGCCCGCCGCATCACGGCGCTCGAAGCCGCGCTGGGCGGCCGGGTGCTCGAGCGGTCATCGGCCGGCTGGACCCTGACGCCGCTCGGCCGCCGTGCGGCGGACGCCGCGGAGGACGTCGAACGGGCGGTGGCCGCCGCGGGTGACTCCCCGTCGGGGTCGCGGCTGACGGGAGTGATCCGCCTCTCCGCCACCGACGGATTCAGCGGCTTCGTGGCGGCGCCCGCGATGGCAGCCCTGCGGCGGGAGCATCCCGGAGTGTCCCTCGAGGTCGTGGCGACCACACGTCAGGCGTCTCAGCAGCGGGCGGGCGCCGACCTCGAGGTGATCGTCGGGCGCCCGCAGGTGCGTCAGGCCGAGGCGATGCACCTCGCCGAGTACGTCTTGGGGCTGTACGCGAGCCGTGACTTCCTCGCCGCGCACGGCGCCCCGGCATCGCGCGCCGAGCTCGCCGGCGCCCCGCTCGTGTACTTCATCGAGTCGATGCTGCACGTCGACGCTCTCGATGACGCACGTCAGGCCGTTCCCGAGATGTTCGACGCCGTCACCAGCACCAACGTCTACGTCCACGTCGAGGCGACACGGGCGGGGGCGGGGTTCGGCCTCCTGCCCTGCTTCTTGGCCGACCGGCATCCGGATCTGGTCCGGGTGCTGCCCGGGCAGGTCGGTCGCACACTGCCCTACTGGTTGGTCGGGCGCCCCGAGGCGTTCCGCCAGCCGCTCATCACGGCGTACCTCGAGGCGCTCCGCGCCCGGCTGCGCGAGGTTCGGGAACAGCTCGCCGGCCGGTCGGGATGACCCGGCTCAGGAGATGATCGGCGTCGACCGAGCGGCTACTGGAAGGTGACCGGATTGACGATGTCGGCGTAGATCAGCAGGGCGCTGGAGGCGCCCAGGATCGTGACGATGACCAGGGTCAGCGGAATGAGCTTCGCCATGTCGACCGGGCCGGGATCCGGTCGCTTGAACCACTTGGCGAACCGACGCCGCACCGCCTCCCAGACCGCGCCGAGCACATGACCGCCGTCGAGGGGCAGCAGTGGGATGAGATTGAATACGAACAGGGCGACATTGAGCGAGGCGAGGATGCTCACCAGGCTCGAGATGCGATCCGCGATCGGGATCGAATTGATGCTCGTGATCTCACCCGCGAGACGCCCGACCCCGACGACGCTGATCGGTCCGTTGGGGTCGCGCTTCTGCCCGCCGAACGCGGCCTGCGCGACCTGCACGAGGCGCTGCGGCAGCGTGACGATGATCTTCGCGACCTGCGAGATGTTCGATCCGACGGCCGGCAACACCGCGGTGACCGGCTGCTGCTGCACCACGGTGGCGTAGCCGATTCCGACGAAGCCGACCTTCTCGGTGACGGTCTTGCCCGAGGAGTCCACGACGACGGCGCCCGCGGCATCGGTGACCGGCCGCGTGGTGAGCTTCGGCGTGAGCGAGAGGGTCACGTTCTTGCCGTCGCGTCGCACGACGACCGTCAGGGTGTCGCCCGCGGACTTGCGGATGATCGAGGTCGCCTGGTTCCAGCTCGTGATCTTCGTGCCGTCGATGCTCACGAAGGTGTCGCCCGGCTTCACGCCTGCCGCCGCCGCGGGGGCCGCCGGGTCGGACGAGGTGCAGCTGGTCTGGGTCGACGAGGTCGAGATGCACTGCGAGACGCTGCCGATGGTCGTGCTCGCGACCGGCACGCCGAAGCCGCACAGCACGACCCCGTAGAGCAGCACCGCGATGAGCAGGTTCATGGTCGGGCCGCCGAGCATGATGATGATGCGCTTCCACGCCGGAAGCTTGTAGAAGACGCGGTCCTCACCGTCGGCATCGACGGTCTCGGCGCTGTCGTCGCGCGCGTCCTGCACGAGCACGCTGAAGAATCCGGTGCTGTCCATGCTGGGCTTGGCGGCGTCCTTCACCTTGCCGGGCGGGAACATCCCCGCCATCGAGATGTAGCCGCCGAGCGGGATGGCCTTGACGCCGTACTCGGTCTCGCCGAACTTCTTCGACCACAGGGTCGGGCCGAAGCCGATCATGTACTGCCCGACCTTGACGCCGAACTTCTTCGCCGGCACCAGGTGGCCGACCTCGTGCAGCCCGATCGACACCGCGATGCCGACGACGACGATCACGACGCCGAGGATGTAGAGCAACACGGTTTCCACCCGCACAGGTTACGGCAGCCACCCTTGGAGAGGGCCGACGGTGAGGTGCGCACCGACCGCACACGCGCCGGGAGGCTGGGAGGAAGCTGGCAACCGGGTCGAGCACGGCGCCGGAAAGAGGGCAGGATCGCAGGGTGGACATCATGGGCATCGAACCGGGAACGCTCATCGACGGTCGCTATCGCGTGATGAGCCGCCTCGGCGAGGGCGGGATGTCGGTCGTCTATCGCGCCCACGACGAGCAGCTCGGGCGCGAGGTGGCGCTCAAGCTGTTCCGGCCCGCCATGGTCGACGTCAACGACGAGAGTCGCCGCCGGGGCGAGGTCAGCGTGCTCGCGGCGCTCGGGCATCCGACTCTCGTCACCCTGTTCGACGCGCGGCTCGATGTCGACCCGGCCTATCTGACCACCGAGTTCGTCGACGGCAGCGACCTGCAGGCCCGGCTGCGGGCGGGGGCGCTGCCGGGCGATCAGCTCCACTCGCTGGCCGTCTCGGTCGCCGATGCCCTCGCCTTCATGCACGAGCGCGGGGTCGTGCACCGCGACGTGAAACCCGCCAACATCCTGCTGCCGCGCGAACGGTCGCTCTCGGCGCCGTTCGCCAAGCTCGGCGACTTCGGAATCGCGAGGCTCGTCGACGGCAGCCGGATGACGGCGGTCGGCTCGGTGATCGGCACCGCCGCCTACCTGAGCCCCGAGCAGGCCGGCGGGCACGAGGCCGGCCCCGCCTCGGACGTCTACTCCCTGGGTCTGGTGCTCATCGAGAGCGCGAGCGGGATCGCCCCGTTCCCCGGGAGCGCCGTCGAATCGGCGGTGGCGAGGTTGACCCGTCGACCGGACGTCCCGCAGGATCTCTCGCGCGACTGGCAGGCCCTGCTGTCCGGGATGACCGAACAGAGCCCCGCCGACCGGCTCACGGCCGCCGAGGCGTTCCACACGCTCGCCGCCCTCCCCCGGCCGACCGCGGGTGCGGCGGTGCCGCCGCCGACCGCCGAGGACGAGCTCGCCAAGACCCTGCTGCTGCCCGCCGCCTCCCCGGCGAGCGCTGCCCCCGCCGCGCCCGACGTGGTGACCGAGCTGATGCCGTCGGCGAGCCGACGCGAGCCGCTCCGATCGCCGACGCCGCGACCCTCGCGTCCGGACCGACCGACCCCGCCGACTCGCGCCCCGATGTCGGCCGTTGCGCGACGCCGGCTGACTCTCGGCGTCGTCGCCGCGGTGGCGACGATCGCGCTGATCGTCGGCATCTCGGCCCTGTCCTCTCTTCCGGGAGCATCGTCGGTGGCGCCGAGCGGGGGAGGCACCCCGTATCCGACGGTCACGGGGAGCCTCGGCGACCACCTCGCCGAGCTGCAGCGGAGCGTGGCACCGTGACCCGTGGCACCGTGCCCCGCACCGCCGTATCCCGCAGCGCCGCTCGGTCACGTCGTCTGATCGCCGCCCTCGTCGCTCTGTCGATCGTCGGCGCACTCTCGGCATGCAGCAGCGCCTCCTACGACCCGTCGACCGCGAGCGAGCTCCAGTCCGAGGTGCTGGCGGTCAGCCAGGCCTCCGCGAACGGCGACTGGGCGGCCGCCTCCGCCGAACTCGACCGCGTCGCCGCCACGGCCCAGCAGGCGGCGGACCGCGGCCGGCTGAGCTCGGATCGGCTGAGCTCGATCCTCGCGGCCGTCGCGGCGGTGCGGGCCGACCTGCAGTCGGCCGAGTCCGCGGCCTCGCCGAGCCCGACCCCGACGCCCACGCCCACACCGACGCCCACGCCGCCGCAGGGTCCACGGCACGGCAAGGGCCCGAAGCACTAGGCGGGCGCGACGACGAGCCGCAACCCGGCCCCCGTTGCGGCGCTATTCGGCGAGCGACCCCGCCAGCGCGCGGTCCGCGGCATCCCGCGCCCAGCGCTCCGCGTCGAGCACGCCCTCGAGGGTGAGCGCGCCGGCGGCGGGCTCGTGCTCGTCGACCACGCGCTCGATGACGGCCAGGATGCTCAGGTACGGAATCCGCTTGGCGTGGAACGCCTGCACCGCCTGCTCGTTCGCCGCGTTGAACACGGCCGGGTAGGTGCCGCCGGCCTCGCCCACGCGCTTGGCGAGCCGAACGGCCGGGAACGCGTCGTCGTCGAGCGGTTCGAAGTCCCAGCTCTGGGCGCGGCTCCAGTCGATCGGCTCTCCGACGTCCGGCACGCGATGCGGCCAGTCCAGTGCGAGTGAGATCGGCAGGCGCATGTCGGGTGGCGAGGCCTGGGCGATCGTCGATCCGTCGACGAACTCCACCATCGAGTGCACGACCGATTGGGGATGCACGACCACCTCGATCCGGTCGTACGGCACGTCGAACAGCAGGTGCGCCTCGATGACCTCGAGACCCTTGTTCACCAGGGTCGCCGAGTTCGTCGTCACGACGGGGCCCATGTTCCAGGTCGGATGCGCGAGCGCCTCCTCGGGGGTGACCTCGGCCAGCTCGTCGCGGCTTCGCCCGCGGAACGGACCACCGGATGCCGTGAGCACGAGCCGCCGCACCTCCCCGCGATCTCCCGCCCGCAGGGCCTGCGCGATCGCAGAATGCTCCGAGTCGACCGGCACGATCTGCCCGGGTCGCGCCGCCGCCGTGACGAGCTCGCCGCCCACGATGAGGCTCTCCTTGTTCGCGAGGGCGAGCGTGGCTCCGCTCTCGAGCGCGGCGAGCGTCGGGGCGAGGCCGACGGAGCCCGTGATGCCGTTGAGCACCACATCCGCCTCGGTCTCGCGCACGAGGGCGACCGCCTGCTCGACGCCGAGCGCCGTGCGGGTCACCCCCGTCGCGATCACCTGTTCGGCGAGCTTCATGCGGTTGCTGCCCGCCGCGAGCCCGACGAGCTCGAAACGGTCCGGGTTCGCCGCGATCACCTCGAGGGCCTGCACCCCGATCGATCCCGTCGAACCCAGAACGATGACGCGTCGCATGCCCTCAGGGTAGCGCCGCCCCGCCCGGGCTAGCCCGCCGCGGGCGTCTCGGTCGAGAGCACGTCGACGACGAACGCGATCGTGTCGTCCTTCCCGATCCCGGCGCCCGAGTTGCCGCCCTGGGGTCCGTAGCCGTCGGCCGGGGCGATCAGCACCAGCACCTGCGAGCCGACGGTCTGACCCACGATCGCCTTGGTGAACCCGGGCACGAAGCCGTTGACGGCGCCGGAATACGGGCTGCGACCCCAGGTCTGATCGAAGATCTTGCCGGTCTTCAGGTTGGTGCCCTGGTACTGGATGACGACGGTGTCGGTCGCGCCGACGACCGCGCCCTTTCCCTTGATCAGAGTCGCGATCGTCGTCGTGGCGGGCGGCGCGTACCCCTTCGGCACGACGAGGGTCGGCTTGCCGTCGCTCGCGAGCTTGACCGTCGGCAGGCCGTCGACGGCGGGCTGCTTCTGACCGGACGCCTTCGTCGGAACGAGGCTCACGACATCCGCGACGATCACGATGACCTGGTTGGGAGCGATTCCGAGGCTCGACGAGCCGGCGCTGCCGAAGGCCTCGGAGGCGGGGAGCACTCCGACGACCCGGGTTCCGGCCTGGGCGCAGTTGAGGGTCTTGACCAGCCCGCTGATGACCTGGCTCGCGTCGACGGTGATCGCGCTCGCACGACCGGCGCCGTACCCCGTCGAGGTCACGGTCTTGCCGTCGGTGCCGTTGTAGAGCGTGAAGCTGACGTCGACGAGGCTGCCCGGCTTGGCCTTGGCCCCCTTGCCGTCGATCACGACGGTGCGCTGGGTCGTGCTGACCTTGAGTGGAGCCGCGAACGAGACGGTGGGGGCGGTGTCGAAGGCGCCGCTGACCTTGACCGAGTCGGAGGCCGATCCGCTCGAGACGCATGCCGCGCTGACGCTCGACGCCGACGCACTCGGCGTGCTCGACGAGCCGGCGGACGAGGTGCACCCCGCGAGCGAGACGCCCAGCGCGACGGCGGTCACGGCGACGGCCAGGCGGATGGTCGGGATTCGGGGCACGGCTGACTCCTCGGGATGCGGTGGGGACGCGACCATCCTCCCCCACCCGAGCTTGGGGCGAGGTGTGGGCGCGCGCTGCCCGGCGAACGCCGACCTTTAGGCTGGCCGCATGGAATTCAGCGTGCCGCAGGAGCGCAAGCTCGTGACCGAACTGCCCGGACCGAAGTCCCTCGCCCTGCAGGAACGGCGCGTCAAGAGCGTGTCGCGCGGGGCCGGCACGCTCGCCAACATCTACATGGACCACGGCGCCGGGGCCGTGCTGGTCGACGTCGACGGCAACCAGCTGATCGATCTCGGCTGCGGCATCGGCGTCACGACGATCGGGCACGCGCATCCGGATGTCGCGGCCGCCGTCAGCGCGCAGGTCGCCAAGCTGACCCACACCCTGTTCACCGTGACCCCCTACGAGAACTACGTGCGGGTCGCCGAGAAGCTCGCCGAGATCACGCCCGGCGACTTCGAGAAGCACTCCATCCTGGTGAACTCGGGCGCGGAGGCCGTCGAGAACGCGGTCAAGATCGCCCGCAAGTACACGGGCCGGCGCGCGATCGTCAGCCTCGACCACGCCTTCCACGGCCGCACGAACCTGACGATGGCGATGACCTACCGTCCCTGGCCGGAGCGGGCGGGGATGGGCCCGTTCCCGGGCGAGCTGTACTCGGTGCCGATCAGTTATCCGTACCGTGACGGACTGAGCGGCGAGGAGGCCGCCGCGAAGACGATCGACTACATCGTCACCCACATCGGCGCGAGCGAGGTCGCCGCCTTCTTCGCCGAGCCGATCCAGGGCGACGGCGGCATCATCATCCCGGCTCCGGGGTACTTCGCCGCGATCAAGGCCTTCTGCGAGAAGAACGGCATCGTCTTCGTGGCCGACGAGATCCAGGCCGGCATCGGGCGCACGGGCACCTGGTACTCGATCGAGCACCACGGCGTCGTGCCCGACCTGATCACGAGCGCCAAGGGCATCGCGGGCGGCCTTCCGCTGGCCGCCGTCACCGGCCGGGCCGAGATCATGGATGCCGTGCAGCCCGGCGGCATCGGCGGCACCTTCGGCGGCAACCCGGTCTCGACCGCGGCGGCCCTCGCGGTCTTCGAGCTGATCGAGCGCGACGGCCTGCTCGCCGAGGCGCAGCGGGTCGAGGCCGCCCTGCGGGCGCGGATCGGCGACTGGGCGGAGCGCTTCCCGGTGGTCGGAGAGGTGCGCGGCAAGGGCGCCATGTTCGGCGTGGAGCTGGTGCGGCCCGGAACGAAGGACCCGAACCCCGAGGCGCTCACCGCCGTGCTGAAGCACGCGACGAGCAACGGGGTGATCCCGCTCGACGCCGGCAGCTGGGACTCGGTGCTGCGCATCATGCCGAGCGTCGTGATCAGCGAGGCGCTGATCGACGACGCCGCGAGCGTGCTCGAAGAGGCCCTCGCCAAGCTCTAGCCGCCCGCCCCTCGGCCCGCCGCCCGGGCGAGCGCCGGAACGCTCATGAGCGCGGGATCGCGAGGAGCTCGAGCGCGACGCCGAAGAAGCGGACGAGCCCCAACGAGACCCATCGCCGGAAGAAGCCCGACTCGGCAGCCGGTCGCAATCCGAGCAGCCCGGCGATCGGATTGCGGGCCGTCGTCATGCGGCGGCCAAGACGGCACCGTCGGGGCGGACAGGAGGCGCGACCGGGTAGCCCGAATGCGACGCCGGATGCGACGAGGCGATCGAGGCGAGATTCGGGGTGCGATCCACCCGCAGCTCGTCGGCCGCCTCGCCCAGGAGGTCGACGAGGGTGAGGCCGAGTGCCGCGCAGATGCCCGCCAGGATCTCGCTCGACGGCTCCTTGCGGCCCCGCTCGATCTCGGAGAGATACGGCATCGAGATGTTGGCGGCCCCGGCCACCTCCCGTAGCGTGCGGTCGTCCTCCAGTCGGATGCGGCGCAGCGCGGCGCCCACGGCATGCCTCAGCAACATGGGGCCAAGCTAGTCGCGGGCGTCGGCGCGGTCACTCGTCCCGCGGCCGGATTCGCTGGAAGCGGAACCCCTGTCGTCGTCGCGACGCTCGCGAAGCGTCACAGCTCGTCATCGAGCAGCAGGAGCCGCGGCTCGTGGCGCACGGGGAAGTTCACCGAGTTCGCGATGAAGCACAGCCGGTTCGCCTCCGCGTGGAGCGCCTGGGCGACCGCCGGGTCTCCGGCCGAGATCGCCACGACCGGGTGCAGCACGACCTCGACGAGCGCCCCGCTGTCGTCGGCCTCGACGTGCAGGGTGCCGGTCGCGGCATCCGTGTAGGACTCGACGACGACGCCCGCCCGGGTCGCGACGTGCAGATAGCTGAGCATGTGGCACTGTGCGAGGGCGGCGATGAGCTGCTCCTCGGGGTTCCAGCGCTCGGCGTCGCCATGGAAGGGGCGGGCCGCCGAACCCTCGATCTCGTGCTTGCCCGGCACGGCGTCGACGCGCACGACGTGATCGCGGGAGAAGTCCTTGTAGCCCGAGGTGCCGGTGCCGCGATTGCCCTGCCATTCGACGGATACCGCGAAGGAATGATCGAGGTTCATCGGAATCCCTTCATCTGATCACCTGATTCGCGCGATTCCGCACATCGCACGCTCAGCGCCCCACGGCTAGACTCGCGAGCATGACGGATGTTCTGCCCGACACCACGCTATCCCCCGTTCCCACCGAGCGTCGGGTCGTCACGGCCATTCCGGGGCCCAAGTCGATCGCCCTGCAGGCGCGTCGCCAGGCCGTCGTGAGCGCCGGCGTCTCGAGCGCGCTCCCGGTGTACATCACCCGGGCGCACGGCGCGATCCTGGTCGACGTCGACGACAACGCCTTCCTCGATCTCGGGGCCGGCATCGGCGTCACGACGATCGGGCACACCGACGACGCCGTCGTCGCCGCCGCCCGTGAGCAGCTCGGCGACGTCGTGCACACGCTCTTCACCATCACGCCCTACGAGGAGTACGTGCGGGTGGCCGAGCTGCTCGCCGAGCACACCCCCGGAGACTTCGCCAAGAAGAGCGTGCTCGTCAACTCGGGCGCCGAGGCGGTCGAGAACGGGGTCAAGATCGCCCGCAAGTACACGGGGCGCAACGGGGTCGCCGTGCTCGAGCACGCCTACCACGGCCGCACCAACCTCACGATGGCGATGAACTTCAAGGCCATGCCCTACTCGCTCGGCTTCGGACCGTTCGCGGGCGACGTGTACCGGGCTCCGAACTCGTACCCGCTGCACGACGGGCTCACCGGGGCGCAGGCCGCCGCGCGCACGATCGGGTACCTCGAGAAGACGGTCGGCGCGTCCGACCTTGCCTGCCTCGTGGTCGAGCCGATCCAGGGCGAGGGCGGCTTCGTCGTACCCGCCGAGGGGTATCTGCCCGCGCTGCAGGAGTGGTGCACCGCGAACGGCATCGTCTTCATCGCCGACGAGATCCAGAGCGGGATGGCGCGCACCGGCCGCTACTTCGCGAGCGAGCATTTCGGGCTCGTGCCCGATCTCGTGCTGAGCGCCAAGGGCATCGCGGGCGGACTGCCGCTGGCGGGGGTCACGGGCCGCGCCGAGATCATGGACGCTTCCCAGCCCGGCGGCCTCGGCGGCACCTTCGGGGGCAACCCGGTCGCCTGCGCCGCGGCGATCGCGGTCTTCGATCGCATCGAGCACGACGGACTGCTGGCCGAGGCGACCCGCATCGAGCGCAGCCTCAAGTCGGCCCTGCTCGAGCTGCAGAAGGCGTACCCGATCATCGCCGAGGTGCGGGGAATCGGCGCGATGCTCGCGATCGAGTTCACCGACCCGGCGACGCAGGCACCGCTGGCCGAGGTTCCGGGCCGGATCGCCGCGTTCGCTGCGCAGCAGGGTGTGCTGCTGCTGACCGCGGGCACCTACGGCAACGTCATCCGCTTCCTGCCGAGCCTCGCGATCAGCGACGCGCAGCTGGCGGATGCCGTGACGGTGCTCGACGCCGCGCTCGCGAGCCTGTAGGCCCGGCGCGTCCTACGCGTAGAGCGACGCGACCGCCTCGCGGAACGCGACGGTGTGCTGCTCGACGTCCTGCGAGCTCGTGGCGGGCGACATGAGGGCCATGTTGTGGAACGGCGTCATCAGGATGCCGCGGTTCAGCGCGTGCAGGTGCAGGTACTGCTGCAGGGCGAAGTCGTCGGCGGCCGCGGCCTCGGCGCCGTCGCGCGGCGGCGTCGCGCGGAAGCTGTACTCGGCCCGCGCCCCGAGCCGGGTGACCTGCCAGGGCGCGTGGAACTCGTCGATCGCCGCCTGCACGCCGGCCGTCCACTCCTGCGCCCGAGCGATCATCCCGGGGTAGACCTCGGGCGTCAGCACCTCGGAGAGCGTCGCGCGGATCCCCGCCATCGAGACCGCGTTGCCGGCGAGGGTTCCACCCACTCCCCCGACGTCGATGTCTTCGAGGCCCTCACCGTCCCAGTCCAGGCTGGCGCGCACCCGCTCGACCAGCTCAGGCCGCATCCCCCAGGCCCCGGCGGGGATGCCGCCGCCGATCGTCTTGCCGACGACCACGACATCGGGCCTCAGCCCGTCGCGCGCCGTCATGCCGCCCGGACCGGCACACAGGGTGTGCGTCTCGTCGATCACGAGCAGCGTGCCGGTGCGGTCGCAGGCCGCGCGCACGGCGTCGTGCCAGCCTGCATCCGGCAGCACGATGCCGATGTTGGTCATGGCGGGCTCGATGAGCACCGCCGCCACCTCGCGCGAGGCGAGCGCCGCGTCGAGCGCGGGCACGTCGTTGAAGGGCACGACGACGGTCGTCTCGTCGAGCGGCACCGGCGCCCCGATGTTGCCCCGCCGCGACACGACCCGCCCGGAGGCATCGAGTTCGGCGTACGCCTCGTCGACGGTGCCGTGGTAGCAGCGGTCGATCACGAGCACCTTGTGGCGACCGGTCGCCTGCCGGGCGTAGCGCAGCACGTGGCGGTTGGCATCCGTGGCCGAGAGGGTGAACTGCCAACTGGGCAGGCCGAAGCGCTCCGCGAGCAGCCCGGCGGCGAGCGCCGCATCCCGGGTCGGGAGCATGTGGGTCGCGCCACGGGCCAACTGCGCCGAGATCGCGGCGACGGATGCCGCGGGTGCGTGCCCGACCATCGCCCCCGTGTCGCCGAGGCAGAGGTCCACGTGATCGAGCCCGTCGACGCACCGGAAGTGCGCCCCGGCCGCACGCTCGACGAACACCGGCCACGGCCCCGGCCACTTCGCCATCCAGAGCATGGGCACGCCGTCGGGCATGTGCTCGAGCGCGTCGCGCCACGCCCGCTCGGACTCGGGGCGCATGGCGCGGAAGAGCTCGACCTCGGCATCCCACAACGCGGCCAGCCGCGCGCGATCCTCGTACGCCACGGCGCTCAGCCTTCGCGCGCGAGCTTGCGGCGTCGAACCGCCGCGGTCAGCTGGGTGCCGACGACGACGACGATCGCGAGCAGGAAGATGATCGAGGCGAACACGTTCGCCTGAGCCGGGATCGCACGCACCGCCGCGGTGTAGATGTACTTGGGCAGGGTCTCGAAGTTGCCCGAGACGAAGGCGGTGATGATGAAGTCGTCGAAACTGAGCGCGAACGACAGCAGAGCGGCGGCGACGATGCCGGGCAGCAGCAACGGGAAGGTGATCCGCCACCAGACCTGCGCCGGGGTGGCGTAGAGATCGCGGCCCGCCTCCTCGATGGCCGGGTCGAGGCTGGCCACCCGCGCGCGCACGGTGATCACCACGAAGCTGATGCAGAACATGATGTGGGCGATGATCGTCGTCGTCATGCCCTTGTCGACGCCGATGTTGAGGAACTGCGATCCCAGGCCCGAACCGAGCACGACCTCGGGGGTGGCCATCGGCAGGAACAACAGGATCGTCAGTCCGGTCCGGAACCGGAAGCGGAAGCGGACAAGCGCGATGGCGATCGCCGTTCCGAGCGCGGAGGCCGCGACCGTCGCGACCGTGCCGACCAGCATGCTGCTGCCGAACGCCGCGCAGACCCGCGGGTCGTTGCAGATGTTGAGCCAGTTCTCGAGCGAGAACCCCCGCCAACTGACGTTGGTGCGTGCCGGGATGTTGAACGAGAACACGATCGTGTAGACGATCGGGATGAGCAGGATGCCCAGGATCGCGATCGAGTAGACCCCGACGCCCCAGTTGCCGCGCCGGGCACGGGGTGCCCTCGGCGGGCGCGGGGTCGCCTCGACCTCGCCGAGAACGTCGGCCTCTTGGAGGCTCACAGCAGCTCCTCCGTCTTCGTCAGCGAGAGGTAGATCGCCACCGGGATCAGGATGAGCACCATCAGGATGATCGACAGCGCGGCCGACGACGGATAGTCGGACAGGTTGAAGTAGGTGTCCGAGATCACGTTGCCGACCATCGTGGTCTGCGTGCTGCCGAGGAACTGGGGGCTCGCGTTGACGTAGTCGCCGGTGGCGGGGATGAAGGTCAGCAGCGTGCCCGAGACGACCCCGGGCAGCGACAGCGGCACCGTGATCCGCAGGAAGGTCGTCGCCGGGTTGGCGTACAGATCCGCCCCCGCCTCGAGATAGCGCAGGTCGAGCCGTTCGAGCGAGGCGTAGATGGGCAACGCCATGAACGGGATGAAGTTGTAGGTGAGTCCGAAGATCACCATGAACGCCGTCCCGTTCAGGTGCGCGTTGGCCGGCAGCACGTGGAGCGTCTGCAGGAATCCCACGACCGGGCCCTCGTCGGCGAAGATCGCCTTCCAGGCCAGGGTGCGCAACAGGAAGCTCATGAAGAACGGCGCGATCACGAGGATGAGCGCGAGGGCCTGCCACAGCGGATACCGGCGCAGCCCGACGCCGATGAAGTACGCCAGCGGGTAGCTGATCAGAAGGGCGAAGACGGTCGCGAGCGCCGAGTAGCCGAAGGAGCGCAGGATGATCGGCCAGTACTCGCCGAGCACGTTGGCGTAGTTGCCGATGTCGAAGGCGTAGAGGTAGCGCCCGATGTCGACGTTGACCAGGTCGGGCGTCTTGAGGCTCGTGATCACGAGCGACACGAGCGGCGCCAGGTAGGTCGCCCCGAGGTAGACCACCCCGGGCAGTAGTAGCCAGAGCGCCGCGCGACTGCGCCGACGAGGCGGTTCGGCGACCGCGGTTTCGACGTTCGAGAACGCGCCGAAGGCCATCAGTCGCCGCCCTCCGGATCGCGCGACATCATGCCTCGTCCAGCTCGGCCTCGAGCGCC
This sequence comes from Lysinimonas soli, assembly GCF_042655435.1. Classification (NCBI taxonomy): domain Bacteria; kingdom Bacillati; phylum Actinomycetota; class Actinomycetes; order Micrococcales; family Microbacteriaceae; genus Lysinimonas; species Lysinimonas soli. The sequence continues at coordinate 648,536 of NZ_JBHSMG010000001.1, read as the reverse complement.
TCGCGTCGCTTCACGGCGATCGAGCGCGTGTCGTCGTCCGGGGCGAAGCGCGGCTCGGGCTCCTCGTCGTCGGCCAGCCCGAAACCGTGGTCGACCGTCCAGCTGACCCAGACCTCCGCGCCGCGGTTCACGACGGGGCCGAAGACCATGTTCTGGGCGAAGACCGTCACGGTGCCGATCCCCGGCATCTCGACGAGGTACTGGGTGCTCACGCCGCTGAACGACACGTCGGTCACGACACCGGGGCCGAGCACGTTGACGCCGGATGCCGCGGCCGGTTCCTCGACGAGCAGCGACAGCTTCTCGGGCCTGACCCCGATCGTGACGACGCCGGTGTGCCGCTGCGCACGCTCGCGCGGAACCTCGATCTTCGCGCCGGCGACATCGACCACGATGGAGTCGGCGCCGGAGGCCACGACCGGGCCCGTGAACAGGTTCGACTGCCCGAGGAAGTTGGCCACGAAGGCGGTCCTCGGCAGCTCGTAGAGCTCCTCGGGGGCGCCCATCTGCTCGATGCGGCCCTTGTTCATCACCGCGACCGTGTCGGCCATCGTCATGGCCTCCTCCTGGTCGTGGGTGACGTGCAGGAAGGTCAGGCCGACCTCGTCCTGGATCGTCTTCAGCTCCAGCTGCATCTGACGCCGCAGCTTGAGGTCGAGCGCGCCGAGTGGCTCATCGAGCAGCAGCAGGGCCGGCTTGTTCACGATCGCGCGGGCCAGCGCGACGCGCTGCTGCTGTCCGCCCGACAGCTGCGCGGGGCGGCGACCGGCCAGGTGATCGAGTTCGACGAGCCGCAGAGCCTCGTGCGCGAGCCCCAAGGGGTTGGCGATCCCCCGGCGGTAGAGCCCGAAGGCGACGTTGCGAAGCACCGTCATGTGCGGGAACAGCGCGTAGCTCTGGAACACCGTGTTGACCGGGCGCTGGTGCGGCTTGGTGTCGGTCACGTCCTTGCCGCCGATCAGGATGCGACCGGCCGTCGGCGTCTCGAGCCCCGCGACGAGCCGCAGGGTCGTGGTCTTGCCGCAGCCGGACGGCCCGAGCAGTGCGAAGAACGAGCCGGCCGGAATCGTGAGGTTGAGGTTCTCGATCGCGGTGAAACCCGGGAACCGCTTGGTGATCCCCACCAGCTCGAGATCGGCTCCCGAGTCCTCGGGCGTGACGGCCATCAAGCGCCCAGCAGCACTTTCTGGAACCCGGACGTGAACGACTGCTCCTGCGCCGGCGTCAGGGTGTGGAAGACGTGCGCCTTCTTGAGGGTGGCCTCGTCGGGGAAGATCAGGTTGTTCTCGGCGAGCGCCGGATCGATCTTGGCGGCCTCCTCCTTGGCGCCGACCACGGGCGTGATGTAGTTGACGTAGGCCGCCACCTCCGCCGCGATCTTGGGGTCGTAGTACCAGTTCATGACCGCCTCGGCGTTGGCCTTGTGACGGGCGCCGATCGGGATCAGGTAGTTGTCGTTCCAGAGCGTGCCCCCGGCGTCCGGGATCGCGAACTCCCAGTGGTCGCCGTTCGAGGCGTTGGTCGCCGTGATGTCTCCCGACCAGCAGATCGCGGCGAGCGCGTCGCCGCTGACCAGGTCCTCGGTGTAGGAGTTGCCCTTGACGCTGCGGATGATCCCGTCGCTGATGTACTTCTGCAGCTCGTCGAGGCCGTTCTGGAACTGGTAGTTCTGGATCGGAGCCGAGATGTCGACGTTCTGCTCGAGCATGATGAGCCCGATCGTGTCGCGCATCTCGCTGAGCACCTCGATGCGTCCCTTGAGCGCGGGCTCCTTGAACATCTCGCTGACGCTCGTGAACCCCTTGGGGAACTTGTCCTTGTTCCAGCAGATGCCGGCGAATCCGCCCTGCCACGGCAGGGAGTAGTTGCGGCCCTTGTCGTAGTCGATGTTCAACAGGTTGGGGTTGAGGTTCTTGATGTTCGGGATCTTGGAGTGGTCGAGCTTCTGGGTGTAGCCAAGCCGGATCCAGCGGCTCACCATCCAGTCGGTGAGGCAGACGGTGTCGGCGCCGATGTCCTTGCCGAGCGCGAGCTGGTCCTTGACCTTCGCGTAGTAGGTGTTGTTGTCGTCGACGTCCTCCCGGTAGTCGACCTTGATGCCGGTCGCCTTGGTGAAGGCGTCGAGCGTGGGGTGGGCGCCCGTGCCGTCGACGGTGTCCATGTACAGCGGCCAGTTCGCCCAGACCATGCGCTTGTCGCTCGACGAGATGTCGGACGCCGGCGCCGGCTTCGACGAGCCGGTCGGGGCGCACGCTGCGAGGGCGAGAGCGGCGGCCCCGCCGGTGGCTCCCGCGAGCACGCCGCGTCGGGTCAGCTGCGCGTTCCTCGCCTGAACGACGAGCGAGCGGATCAGCGGATCTTCTGGCAGGGACCGGGGCATGGAGGACTCCTTCAGCGCAGGCGGACCGGCGTCGCCGCCGTTGGTCGATCCTGGCACACGCCGTCGCCGAACGAAACGTTGGAGGGGCAAATGGCCCATTTCGAAACATAGATTTCACGAAATCAGCGCATATTGCCGAAAATCGGTGCGGAATCCATGGTCTTGCCGGGCTACGCTGGCCCCATGAAGGTCGGCGTCCCCAGCGAGATCAAGAACAACGAGTTCCGAGTGGCGATCACCCCGGCTGGAGTGCACGATCTGTCGGCGCACGGCCACGAGGTGACGGTGCAGTCGGGTGCGGGCCTTGGCTCGTCGATCAGCGACGAGGATTACCGCGCCGCCGGGGCGACGATCGTCGACACCGCCGACGAGGTGTGGAGCACGGCCGAGCTGCTGCTCAAGGTCAAGGAGCCGATCGAGAGCGAGTACGGCTACTTTCGCGACGATCTCGTTCTGTTCACCTACCTGCATCTGGCCGCCGAGGCGGCCCTCACGCGTCACCTGGTGTCGAGCGGGATCACCGCGATCGCCTACGAGACCGTGCAGCTGCCGAATCGGGCCCTGCCTCTGCTGGCTCCGATGAGCGAGGTGGCCGGCCGGCTCGCGCCGATCGTCGGGGCGAACGTCATGCTGCGCCCGAACGGCGGGCCGGGGCTGCTCGTGCCGGGGGTGCCCGGCACGCATCCTGCCCACGTCGTCGTGCTCGGCGGCGGGGTGGCCGGCACCAACGCGATCAGCGTCAGCGTCGGCCTGGGGGCGCGGGTCACCGTGCTCGACACCAACATCCAGCGGCTGCGCGAGCTGGATGCCGACTACGCCGGTCGCATCCAGACGATCGCCTCGAACAGCTTCGAGATCGAGAAGGCCGTGCTCGACGCGGATCTCGTGATCGGCTCGGTGCTCGTGCCGGGTGCCAAGGCGCCGAAGCTCGTGACCAACGCCCTCGTGGCCCGCATGAAGCCGGGCAGTGTGCTCGTCGACATCGCGATCGACCAGGGGGGCTGCTTCGAGGACAGCCACGCGACGACGCACGCCGACCCGACCTATTCGGTGCACGGCTCGCTGTTCTACTGCGTCGCGAACATGCCGGGGGCGGTGGCGCACACCTCGACCTACGCTCTGACCAACGCGACACTGCCGTACGTCCGCTCGATCGCGAATCTCGGCTGGAGGGACGCGCTGCGCGCCGACCCCGCGCTCTCGCTCGGCCTCAACGTGCACGGCGGCGCCGTCGTCAATGCCGCGGTCGCCGCGGCGCAGGGGCTTGCGGCCGGAACGGTCGCCGCCGCCCTCGGCTGATCGCGACCACGGCTCGAGACCGTTCGCCCCGGGTGCGCTCACGGCTCGACCCGAGCGCGCCGCACCGATCCACCGTCGACGAGCCAGCCCTCGTCGAGACCGTTGCCCAGCGGAGGCGGAACATCGCGCACCCGCGTGACGGCCCGCAACTCGGCCGCGGTGCAGCCCAGTAGCAGCACGGGCAGCTCGCGGCGCACCAGACCCAGCAGCGCCCATTCGGCCTGCCAGGCATCCGGGTCGCCGAGCAGCACGAGCGCGCCGCCGCCTCGCGAGACCCGCAGCTCGCTCTCGTCGGGCGCCGGGTCGTCCCCGATCCTGACGACGCGGATGCCGGCCGACTCCAGCCGCCGCCCCACCTCCCGCGGACGCGCCGCGACGACGGCCAGCGGCGCCGCCGACGCGCGCACGATCGGGATCCGCGGGCCCGACGGCGCGGGCAGCGCGGCCGCCCCGATGGCCACCTGGATGTCGGCCCCGCGCCACCGCCCGGCGCCGGGTGGCATCCGGGGGTCGAAGGAGTGGCCGTCGCCGCCTGCCAGAACGTGCTCATCGCGGTTCGACTGCCGCAGCAGGATGCGCTCGTCGAACAGACCGGCGAGCCGCTGCACGCCGCCGGAGAGCCGCTGGGCCGTGGCGGCGAATGCGACCGTGCGGGCCTCCCGTGCGATCCTGCCGATCATGTCGACGAAGTCGTGCCGCAGCTCGGGGTCGAGCCGGTCGATCAACGCGTCGAGGTCGTCGATGAGCACGAGGGTGCGCGCGTTCGGCGCGGGCTCCGTCGCCGGCGGTCCAAGCATCTCGCCGAGTGCGCCCCATGCGTCGGCCGGATCGGCGGGAAGCACCCTGCAGTTCGATCCGGCCGCGAGCGTGGCAAGGAGGCTCGTCTTGCCGCTGCCCGCGGCGCCCAGCACGAGGAGGTGCCCGTCGCGATCCGGGTCGTAGCGCGCGATCGGCTGCCGCTGCTCGGCGGGAAGATCGATGCGCCCGAACGGGATGCCCGGGTCGTCGCCCTCGGCCGCCCCGTCGGGCCGGAGCGAGTCGAGCGGCAGCCGGGTCGGCAGGGGCTCGCACCAGACCGCGGCGGCCCGGGTCGCCCGCCCGGCACCCGCCCACGCGGCGCACACCCGCTCCGCATCCGCACGGTCGGCCAGGGCCAGCTGGAGCTCGCGGGTCGGCCCCGAGCCGTCGGCGATGAGCGCTCGCCCGCGCGGTTCAGGGGGAAGGCGCGCAGCCGCGTCGCTGCCGAGCATTGCGAGGCTGTCACCGCGATCGGTCACCCGAAGGGACAGGCGCAGGGTCACGTTCGCGAGCACCGCGTCGCGCACGACCCCCGACGGTCGCTGGGTGCACAGGATCAGGTGCAGGCCGAGCGAGCGGCCGCGGCCGGCCAGGTCGGCGAAGACCTCGTGCAACTCGGGCTGCCCCGAGACCACGGCCGCGAACTCGTCGACGACGATCACCAGACGCGCGAGCACCCCCGGATCGAGGTCGTCGATCGCTCGGGCCCCGTGCTCGGCCAGCAGCCGCTCGCGTCGCAGCAGCTCCGCCCGCAGGCTCTCGATCGCGCGGCGGCTTCTGCGGGCATCCAGGTCGCTCACGGTACCGACGACGTGCGGAAGCCCAGCCAGCGGAGCGAACGCCGCCCCACCCTTGAAGTCGACGAGCAGAAACGTCACGGCCTCGACCGGATACCGTCCCGCCATCGCCAGTACCCAGCTCACGAGCAGCTCGCTCTTGCCGGTCCCGGTCGTTCCCGCGACGATGGCGTGCGGGCCGTCGCGCACCAGGTCGAGCTCGACGGCCCCGTCGGCGTCACGCCCGAGGGCGGCGCGCAGGGTGCTCCCGTCGGGCTCGCCGTACGACTGCTCCGGCAGCTCGGCCAGGAGGACGAGTTCGGGCAGGGACCGCGCGGCGGCATCGAGCCCGCGCGCCCGGGCCATGGCATCCACCGCGGCGGCCAGCTCGGCGGCGCGCGCGCCGCCGAGGGCCTCGTACTGCGGCTCCCCGGTCGCTCCATGAAGAGCGACCGGCAACCGCTCCCCGCTCAGGTCGAGCTGCACGGCGAGTCGACCGGCCACGGGCAGCTCCCTGGGGTCGTCCGCCCAGCCGACGGCCGCGACCTCGTTGCCGTCGCATTCGAAGCGGTAGGACCGTTCGTCGTGGAAGGTCACGGCGTGCGGAAGGCCCGCGGTCCACGGTTCGTCGCGCGGCGCCGTGATGCGGGTGGTCGCGGGAGACCGCCCGGCGGCGAGCTGCAGCGCGAGCGAGCGGGCCACGGCCCGCGCCAGCCGTTCCGGTCCGAGCACCGCGACCCCGTCACGGGCGTCGACCACCCACGGAGCACCAGCTAAGCCCTCGGCGTCGGCGCGAAGGCGCTCGAGCGCCCGCGCGAGCGGCGGGGGCGGCTCATCCTCCTCGGGCTCCCCTTCGAGGTCGACCACGGCGGGCAGGGTCGCCCGACCCAGCAGCACGGGCAGCGGCAGCTGATCGTCCCGGTCCGCCGCGTCCTCCGATTCGCGCGTCCACCGCTTCATCGCGAGCGCAGGATCGCCCAGCACCGCCGGCGCGGGCGCCAGCGCGGCCAGTCGCGCTCGTTCGGCCCGCTGCGTGTCGGCCACCCGCTGTGAGAGGCGTTCGATCGACGCGAGCGCCTTCGCCGTCTGCCGCCGCTCGGCACGTCGCCGCTGCCGCCGCCCGTCGAGCAGACCGCCGAGCGCGACGACCGGGCCCAGCGCGGCGAAGAGCAGCGAGTACGGGGACCGGGTCACCGCCCAGATCGCGAGCGACATCGCCACCGGGGCCAGGGTTGCCATCAGCGGGAAGCCGGTGCGGGACGGCGGCGGGGCGAAGGCGGGGAGTGTGAGACGGCGGGGCGCGGTGGTCGGGATCACCCGCCCAGTCCACGTCCCGCACGGGCCGAGCGGGCGGCCGGACGGCGATCGGCGCAGAACCGGCGCGCGAGCAGCGCGGGGAGGAAGCGCGGGGGCTCAGCTGACGACGAAGAACTGCTCGCCGACGTCCACTCGGGTGCCCCGCCCCACGAAGTAGCGCCGGCCCGGGTCGCATCGGCGCGGCGCGGCATCGGGCTGGCGGACGACCGAGCCGTTCGTCGAGTACCGGTCGCTGACCCAGAACCGCCCGCCCTCCTGTCCGAACTCCAGATGGGTCTTCGAGACGGACTTGCCCGCGTCGAAGATCGGCACCAGCTGGTCGACGTATTCCCCCGGCTGCATGGATGGGTTGCGCCCGATCAGTCCGGATCCCGTCACCGTCACGCTCTCGCCCGTGCTGAACTGCAGCACGAAGCGCGCGCCGGATCCGCCGCCGGCGACCAGGCGGGTCGCCTCGTGGTCTTCGGGAACCGTTCGTGCGGCTCCCCAGGGGAACGGATCGGGGATCGCCCTCGCCCGCACGGGTCCGCCGTGCGGGGCGGGGGCCACGACGGCGTCGGGCGCGGGCGCGGCGTCGGGCGCGGGCGCCACGGCGTCGAACTCCTCGAACTCGGCGCTCAGGGGTTCGACCTCGGTCGTGCCGTCCCGGTCGAGGACGGGAGCGGGCGGGGAGCCGGAGTCGACCTCGAACTCCGGATCCTCCGCCGGAGGCACGGATGTCGCGGACTGCGCGACGAAGCCGCATTCTCCGCAGAAGACATCGCCGTCGTCCATGGGCTCACCGCACTGCGCGCATGCGGTCGCGGAGATCGCCGGATGAGCCGGCGTCCCGTCGGGGAGTTCACGGGCATCGGGATCGCCCGCGGGCGAGGTCTCCCCGGGCGAGCTGAACGCGAGATCTGCGATCGACAGCCCTGAGGTGGGCGCGGGAGCACTCCGCGACTCGTCGGGGTGGACCGCCCGCCCGCACTCGCCGCAGAACATGGCCCCCTGGGGCAGGGCCGTGCCACAGTAGCGGCAGATCATGGGCGGCCCTCCTTGCGTGCGGTGCGCCGGAACAGACCTCGAACACTATAGCCACCGAGCGAGCGGACCGAGACGAGCGCCAGCAGCCGCTGACGACGGTTCAGGCCCGCGCCGAGCGCCACGCGCAGTTCGCCGACGGCATCCCAGACCCGGTCGGCGTCCGCCGGGTCCGTGTCGTCGGGGGCGAAGACCGCGCGGTCGGCGACCGCGGCGAGCACGCGGGAGGGCAGCGTGCCGACGACGCCAGCCACCTCGGAGCGGGTGGCCGCGGGGGGCGGCTGCAGGCCGTGGTCGAGCACGGCATCCTCGAATTCCTCCCAGCCGCCGCGGATTCGCTGAAGGGGCGATGGCGACGCCCGCCTGAGCCGGCGTCGGCGCGCTTTGGCGGCGATGATCACGAGGAACGGCGCCGCGAACACCACGACGACCAGCGCAACGGCGCCCGCGACCCGCAGCACCTGCAGAACGACCGCGAGCACCGGATCGAGGGCGTCCGGCTGGCTCTGACTGCTCTCGGGCGCCGTCTGGTTCACGTTGGTGTCGCCCTTGTCGGTGGGCGGCGGCACGACCGACTGCGGGCGGGCGATCTTGGTCGGATCCTGCGGCTGCTCCGCGGGGATCGGACGCACTGCGGGCGACGGGTCGATCGTCACCCAGCCGTATTCGGCCGTGTCGACCTCGATCCACGCCGAGACGTCGGCGCCCGTCACCCGGGTCGTCGATCCGGACACCCGGGGGGCGAAGCCGAACACGACTCGGGCCGGGAATCCCAGCTGACGCGCCATCAGGGCGGCCGCCACCGAGTACTGCTCGGCGTCGCCGATCATGCGGGGGTCGGTGAACAACTCGCTGATGCGGTCGGCGGCATGACCCGATCTGCTGACAGGCTGTGCCGGGTCGAGGCCGTGGCTGATGTAGCCCTCTTTCTTGAGCCCGTCGAGCATCGCCACCAACCGCGCTCCCGACGAGGTCTTGCCCGCCGTGTAGCTGTCGAGGTGCTGCGTGAGGTCGTCCGGCAGCACGCCGATCCGCGGGACGACGGCCGCGCCGGGCGTGAGCTTCGCCAGCTCCGCGGTCGACGGCTGGTTCGGCACGACGGCGCGCAGGGTGTAGCTCTCCCCCGAGCGCACGCCGCCGAGCACCGCGGCGGTACCGCTCGCGTTGTTGTAGTAGAACCCGTCGCTCAGCCGGGCCGCGTCCGCAGGGTCGAAGGCGACCGACTCGAATCGGCCGACCGTCGGCAGCCAGACGCCCGAATACCCTTCGATCGTCACGCCGAGCTTCACCTGCTTGCCGGAGACGGATGACTGATCGACCGAGGAAGGGATGCGCACGAAGGTGCCCGAGGCGCTGTCGACGGTCGAACTGCCGACGGCGTACACCACGCCGTCGTAGCTGTCGAGCGTGGCGACGCGGATGCGGGCCCCGGCGGGCAGGCCGCCGACCGTGAACTGCACCTGGTCCGCCTTGTCGTCGCGCAGGTAGCGCCGGAACCCCGATAGCGGGCTCGAGTAGTCGCGGGGGTCGAACGGCTGCACGACCGCCGTGCGCAGCACGTTGCGGTCGCCCGTGGGCGGCAGGGCGCTCGAGGCGGCGATCGAGGCCGCACCGGCGATCGCCAGGATGACCGCGCCCGCCAGGATGCCGCGAACCCCGAGCCCGCCGTCGGCCGCCGTCGCGAGGGGCCGGCCCTCGGCATCCGGCGTGGCGCGCGCGAGCGCCCGGATCGAGGCCCGACGGCGGCGCCACCGGCGCCAACTCAGCGTGACCAGGATCACCGCGAGCAACGCGAGCACGAGCCAGATCGGGGTGCTGGCGCGGTCGGGGCCGAAGGCGATTCCGACCAGGAAGAGCACGACCGGCGCGATGACCCCGAGCTCGCCCCATGTCGCCCGCAGCGAGACGCTCACGCTCACGATCGTCACCGAGAGCACGAGCAGAAGCGCCGGGACGAGCAGGGCCTGGTACGCGCCGACCGGGAGGCTGATGGTGACCAGCTGCTTCCAGCCGAGCGCGATCCCCGAGAGCAGTTCGAGCAGGCCGGCGGGGCTGGGAAGCAGGCCCGAGACGGCCTGATCGGGCACGGCCAGGGGCACCCCGACGGCGAGGAAGGCCGCGAATCCGGCGAGCAGCAGGGCCCAGGACGGCCAGCGGAACCAGGCGCCGAGCACCGCGATGAGGGTTCCGAGCACCGCGGCGACGGCGACGAGCACGACGAAGCGCTCGGTCTGGTAGATCGGCCAGAGCGATGCCGCGGCGAGGCCGATCGCCGCCCAGCACAGCAGGACCGCGATCAGCAGGAATCCGAGGGTCGGGCGCCGAGGGCGACGGGGACGCGTGCTCATGCCACGGCCGCCGAGCGGGCGAGAGCGATGCGGAGGTCGTCGAGGTATCCGATCGTCAGCACGCTGAGACCGGCCACCCGTCGGAAGCCGGGAAGGGCATCCGGGTTGCAGACGATCGCCACTACGCCGACGTCGGACGGGAACGAGGCGGATGCCGCCCGCAGCTCGGCGGCGGTCGGCGTCGAACCGCAGATCAGGAAGGCGACCGAGATACCGACGACCTCGTCGGCCGCGACCCGGGCGACGTCACGGATGCGCAGTGCCGATGCCGCCGACTCGACGACGGCGAGATCGTCGAGCAGGCGCGCCGGGAGGTGGGTGGCCAGCGAGCGCACGGCGTAGTTGGTGCGCTTGGCGAACTCGGCGGTCACGGCGCTCACCACGACGGACACGGTGCGGCCGTCGTGGATGGCGCGCACGCCCAGACTGCCGGCGGCGCTGACGGCCAGTTCGAACTGCTCGTCGCTGGCGTAGTCCCGTGCCGCGAGGCTCAGCGCGACGACCAGATGGCTGCGCCGGGTCTGCTCGAACTGACGGACCATGTAGGTTCCGGTCTTCGCCGTCGACTTCCAGTGGATGTACCGGCGTTCGTCGCCGGCCTGGTACTCGCGCAGCGCGTGGAAAGCGACATCGCTCGAGGTGAGGTCGCGGGTGGCAGCCCCCTCCAGGTCCCTGATCAGGCCGGTGCTGGTGGAGGGGACCCCGATGGTCCGAGGATGAACGACCAGTTCGACGGTGTCGGTCCAGATCAGCTCGCGCCGCACCAGCCCGATCGGGTCGGCCCGCACGGTGCGGACCGGTCCGATCGTGATGACGCCGCGGCGGCGGGTCGGAATGGCGAACTGCTGACGGAACCGGGCGTCGCGGCGAAGGCTCGGCATCGCGAGCTCCGCGAGTCCCTCGCCGACCGGGATCTCGACCTTGACGCCGAGCGTGCGCCGACGGCCCGGGTTGTCGACGGTGACCACCCCGCCCGCCGGCTCGCCGACGACCACCCGACGGTGCTCCAGTCCCAGGCCGACGTGGAACGGCGAGCGACCCACCAGGTAGAGCACGGCGATCAGGGCGAGCACGAGTCCGGCCCACGCGACCGCGGCGAGTTCCATCCAGCCCAGAACGTACCCGGCCGCGAACGCGAGCGGGATCACCCCGAGCATGACCCAGCCGAGCGGGGTGATCACGGAGGCGATCCGGGCACCGAGCCGAGCCGCCGCCGTTCGGAGCGCGTCGGCGGCGCGGACGACGTTGACGACGGCATCCGCGAGCACGCCCTCGCGGGTGCCCACGAGCCGGCTGCGGGTGTTGCTCGGCCCGATCGGCTCGGACTGGGGGGTGCTCACACGGCTTGCCGATCACTCGGCGGTGCGGTCTCAAGCAGCAACTGGGCGATCACGCTGGAGGCGGTGACCCCGTCGAACTCCGACTCCGGATCGAGCACCAGGCGATGCGAGAGCACGGGCTCGGCGAGCGACTTCACGTCATCCGGGACGACGTAGTGCCGTCCGCTCGCCGCCGCCAGGGTCTTCGCCGCGCGCACGAGTGCGAGCGCGCCGCGCACGCTCACTCCGAGACGCACCTCGCTGGCGCTGCGGGTGGACTCCACGAGACGCGAGACGTAGTCGTTGACACTCGGGTCGACGTGCACCGTGCGGGCCAGCTGGGCCATCTCGAGCACGGCATCCGCGGTCACGATGGAGGGCACCGTCGTGTCGTGCGCCTTGACGCCCGCGCCCTCGAGGATCCGCAGCGTCGAGGCGTGATCGGGGTACCCGATCGAGGCCTTGAGCAGGAAGCGGTCGAGCTGGGCCTCGGGCAACCGGTAGGTGCCGGCCTGCTCGATGGGGTTCTGGGTCGCGATGACCATGAACGGGGCGTCCACCGGGTGCGTCTCGCCGTCGACCGTGACCTGCCCCTCCTCCATGACCTCGAGCAGAGCGGCCTGCGTCTTGGGGCTGGCCCGGTTGATCTCGTCGGCCAGCACGATGTTGGCGAACACCGGACCGGAGTGGAAGTCGAACCGCCCCGTGCGCTGGTCGTAGACGCTCACCCCCGTGATGTCTCCGGGGAGCAGATCGGGGGTGAACTGGATGCGGTTGCTCGTTCCCGACACGCTCTGGCCGATCGCGCGCGCGAGCGAGGTCTTGCCCGTACCGGGGAAGTCCTCGAGCAGCAGGTGGCCCTCGCTGAACAGGGCGACGAAGCCCAGGCGCACGACGAACGTCTTCCCCAGCAGCACCTGCTCGACGTTGGCGACCAAGCGGCCGAAGGTCTCCTGGAAGGCGTACGCCTGTTCCGGGGTCATGGTCATCGCCGGGTGATCCTCTCGTTTCGGGTCTGCGGTCGGGTCATCAGTTGAAGTCCGTCCATGAGTAACTTCGCACAAAGCCGCCGCTCACCCCGTCAGCCTGGATGCGGATCTGCAGATCGGCGGGCTGCGGCACCCCGAGCGTGTGGCAGCTTCCGCCTGCGCCGAAGGCCAGATCGGTCCAGGTGGCGCCGCCGTCGCAGGAGTACTGCAGGGAGTCGTACGACCCGCTCGGCGACGACCCCCAGGTCCAGTCGCCCCCGAGGGGGCCGGTCGAGGTGGCCGTCAACCCGCCGGGAACACTGTTGTCGACGGGCGTGCCCAAGGAGAAGGGCGCCGACCAGTCGGCGCTGCACAGCACGACACCACCGGGGTAGGCGTTGCAGGCCTTGACCTCGACGCTCACCGCGTTGCCGTACTGGGAGCCGTCGGTGGTCAGCAGGGCGCTTCCGGTCGTCACGTAGCCGTGCTCCGACCCCTCGGCGCCGGAGACGTATCGGTACTGGTAGCCCGAGTAGGCCGTCGAGCCGGAGCCGATCGCCAGGCCGGCGATGCTGTAGTCCCAGGTGCCGGTCCCGCTCGATGCCGGCCCGGATGCGGTGATCCCGGTGACCGTGCCCGGCGCGGCCCTGGGAGTGACCTGCACCGAGGGCGACGCCGTGCAGCCCTGGCCGTTGTAGGCGTACACGGTGATCGAGTAGGTCTGGTTCGCCGACAGCCCCGAGTAGCTCGTGCTGCTCGCCCCGCCGCCGAGGTGCTGGACCCCGGGACCGCTCGGTGCCGACAGCACCGGCGAGCCGCTCTCGACGCCGGTCACCGTGCAGCTCGGAGCCGATCCGGTGTAGAGCGCCACGTAGTAGTCCGTGATGCCGGCGCCGTTGTCGCTGAAGGCCCCCGGCCACGACACGCTCGCGGTCGTCCCGTCGGTCGTCGATCCGGTCGCGCTCGGGCTGCCCGCCACGATGGGGACCCCGGCCGGGACTCCGGTCCCGTCGGACTCGTTCCAGGTCGCGAGGGAGTTCGGTGCGCTGTTGCGCGCGCTCACCGAGAATCCGACCGCGGCCCCGTTGGCGATCGACCCCGAGGTGGTGTTGATCCAGTACTGGGTGCCGACCGGATCGGAACTGCTCACGGAGACGAACTGCGTGATGCCGCCGACGACGACCACGTACTGCTCGATGGGGCTTCCGCCCCCGGTGTCGGCCGGCTTCTTCCACCCGACGCGAAGGCCGTGGTCGAGCGGCCGGGAGGTGAGGCCCGCGGGCGGCGGTGGGATGACATCCGACCAGATCGGCCCGGCGGTCTGCGCGCTGGACGGTCCGATCGCGTTGACGGCGACGACCGAGAACCGCACCGCGTTCGACGGGCCGTTGCCGGGGGTGGTGATCTGACATCCGACGGTCGTCGTGCACGCCGTGGTCGAGAGCACGGCGCCGCTCGAGGCCGTGGTCATCGTCACGTCGTACTCGGTGATCGGCGAGTTGTTGAACTGGCCGGGCACCCACGAGAGCTTGAGATAGCGATCGCCGAACTCGGTGACGCGGAAGTTCGTCACGGGGTCGGGCACGTCCTGGATCGAGACCGTCGCGTTGCCCCAGACGTAACGATCCGGATCACCTGTCGCGTCGGCGACCTCGTACTGGATGTTCACATCGGCCGGCGCGGCCGTGCCGTTGACCGTCACCGAGACCTGCGACTTGTCGGCACTCGGTGCGACGGTCACGCCGTCGGGCAGCGAGGCGCCATCGATGCCCCGGATGTCGATGACGCGCAGCGGCGTTCCGGGGAACGGGTTGTTGGCCTGGTCGTTGCTCAGCACGTCGACCGTGGTGGTCTGCCCGCGGCGCGCGACCGCGGTGTCGGGCACCGGCTTGGCCAGGGGCCGGGTCGAGGGCACGACCTGCAACTGGATGGTGCCCGCGAGTCCGTTGTTGACGGCATCGCGCACGCCGATCGAGATCGAGGTCGTGCTGCCCTTCTGCGCGCCGTCGGAGGCCGTCAGCTCGAGGCGCTGTCCGTTGAGCGTGTAGCTGAAGCCGGGCGGATCGGGGGCGAGCACGGTGTAGCTCAGCTCGTTGACGTCCGGATACGGGTAGTTCGTGAGCCGGACGAGATCGAGCTCCTTCTGCTGCCCCGGTTCGAAGTCGACGACGCCGCCGATGAACGAGGGCGGCTGGTTGTCGCGCGGCTGCACGTCGATGGCCAGCGTCAGGATCGCGGTGTGGGCGCTGGGATCGCCGGCCGAACCGGCGTCGGTGACCTCGAAGGTGATCGACGCGGGCCCGAAGTAGCGATCCGCCGAGGTGTACTTGAGCGTGTGGTCGTCGACCACGAGCGGATCGCCGTTGGCGTGGGTTGCCTTGACCGAGGCCGTGTCGGTGAGGTGCACGCGCGAGCCGCCGAGAGCCACGACGTACTGGTTCAGATCGATCGTGAGCGGCTGCTCGCTCTTGACCCTGAGCTGCGGCGCCTTGAGGTTCACCTGCGGAAGGGCGTCGTCGTAGCCGGGCACTCGGATGAACCCGTACGACTTGACCGAGTCGTCGTCGGGATGCGACACCGAGAACGGGATGATCTGGCTCTTGTTGCCGATCTGCACGCGGATCTTCTTGTCGGCGAGCACCTGTGCCGAGCCGCTGTAGCCCTGCAGGAGGGCGACGCCCAGGGAGTTCACACTGCCGTCGGCGAAGAAGACGTTGTCGAGCACCGCGACATCCACCGAATCCCGCCCGATGACGTCGGTCACCGACAACGTGGTGTCGTTCACCACCGGGTACGCGAGCGGCGCGTTGGGGTCGACCTTCACGGTGACGAAGTTCGAGCTCGTGCCGCCGTACTCGTTCTGGATCGTGTAGATCACCGAGTAGGTGCCCGGACTCTTCGGCGGGGTGATGTCGACGATGGTCTTGTCGACGATCGTGGCCTTGGTGCCGGGGGTGTTCGGGGCGACCGCGGTCACCGTGAGCGGCGAACCATCCGGGTCGGAGTCGTTGGCAAGCACCTGCACCGAGACGGTGCGGCCCGGCCGCACCTCGACCGAGTCGGCGTTCGCCACGGGGTTGCGGGCGCCCCCGAGGCGTGCACTGATCCCCACCCGGACCGTCCCGGTCGCTCGCGCGCCGAGTCCGTCGACGACCGTGTAGCTGAAGCTGTCGGTGCCCGAGGAGTAGTCGCCGGCCTGGTACACGATCGATCCGTTCGCGACCGAGAGCACCGAGCCCTTCTCGGGGTTGCTGCCGACGCCGATCAGCTGCACGGAGTCGCCATCCGGGTCGATGCCGGCCAAGGGGATCGGGATGCTGACCGTCTCGCCCGCGAGCACGCGCGCCGTGACCTGCTGGGGAACCGGCGGATTGTTGGTGGCCGGGTCGACCTCGCGCACCGAGATGCTCACGCGGGCCTGGGCGGTCTGCCCGTCCGGCCCCGCGATCGAGTAGACCGCCGAGTAGTTGCCGGCGGTCGACGGTGCCAGGTAGCTCAGCCGGTCGCCCGAGACGAACAGCAGTCCCGCACCGCTCGGAAGGGGCTGGGCGAGGCGGGGCAGCAGCTGGATCGGCTGCCCGTCCGGCTGCTGATCGTTCGCGAGCACGGGGATGTCGATCGCGTCGCCGACCCGGACCGTCACCGAGTCGTCGGTCGCGACCGGGGGCTGCAACTGGGCCGGCCGAGGGATCTCGACGACCGTGATCGTGCCGACCGCGTCGGCCAGGCCGTTGCTGATGCGGTAGTTGAACACCACGTTGGCACCCTGCAACGGTTTGCTCAGCGTGACCCGCACCTGGTGCTGATCGAGGATCTCGGCCTCGACGCCCGAGTTCGGCGGCACATCGAGCAGTCCCGTGACGACGAGCACCCCGCCCGCCGGGTCGATGTCGGTCTGGGTCGGATCGATCGTGTTGCTGCCGAGCGTCGACACGAAGATGGTCTGCGGCACCGTGATGGGCCGGGTGCCGGCGCTGGGCGGCGCCGAGACGTCCACGCGCACCAGCCCGGTCTGCGTCTGCTGGCCGTCGGTGATCGTGATGTCGACGTAGTGGGTTCCCACCACCTCGCTCGTGAAGGTGAAGGTTCCCGCGTCGAAGCTGGGCACGATCGTGGTGCCGGCCTTCGCAGGAACGGCATTCAGGCGCAGCGGGCCGTTGCCGCCGCGCACGTGCGACATCGGGCTGATCGTGATCGTCTCGCCCGCGGTGGCAAGGGCGACCCACGGTTCGATCACGATCGGCACCTGGCCCTGCGGCTTCACGGTGACGGCGAGGCTGCCGTTGCCCTCGGCGCGGCCGTCGCTCATGGTGAGGGTGACCGACTTCTGCAGCCCCCCGTCACCGGAGTCCGAGAAGACCACGACCCCGTCCGGCTGGTAGCTCAGGTGGTCGGTCCCGGACGTCGTCGCCGAGCTCAGGAAGAACGGGTCGCCGTCGGGGTCGATCCAGTCGCCGATGACCTGCGTCGAGACCCGGCCGCCCCCGGCGACGGTCGTCTTCGTCACCCTGACCTGCTGCGGCGCGGAGTTCTCGTCGGGGGTGCGCACCGTGAGGTGTACGGTCGCGCTCGCGGTGCCACCGCGCCCGTCGCTGATCGTGTAGCCGAAGCTGATCACCCCGGACGCCGTCGGCCCCAGCGTGATCTGGAGCTCCTGGTTGCGGGCCACGATGTCGATGTGCCCGATCGTCTCGTCGATCGTGTCGACTTGCGTGATCACGAGCACGTCACCGTTCGGGTCGTAGTCGTTCAGCAGCACGGGCAGCATCGTCGCCTTGCCCGGACGCGCTCCCAGCTGGTCGTCGACGGCCACGGGCGGCTTCTGCTGGGGATCGACGGTGGGCGGCACGTCCTGGTTGTTCTGCTGGGCCTGCTGCGAGTCGTCCTTCGGGATCAGCTGGTCCCAGTTGTCGATCAACTCACCGCGCTGCTGCACGGCCCAGGTGGCGCCGCTGCGCGCGTCGTTGAGCACGAGCTGTCGCCCGTTCGCCGCGAAGGTCAGTTGCGCGCCGCCCGGCATCGAGTCGAGCCTCAGCACGGTGCCGGTCGACGCCTCCCCCGCGCAGTGCCGCCAGGCCGTCCCCGACGTCCAGGCCGCGTACTGGCAACTGCCCAACACCACGGGCGCGGCCGCCGAGCCCGAGCGCCCGTCCACCAGCCGCTCGGCTTGACCGCCGTCGAACGGGATGCCGTACAGCCCCGACCTGGTCGAGAGCAGCACGCGCGAGGAGGCGGGGCCGGCCTGCTGGAGCACGGGGCTCGCTCCGGATGCGATCACGCCGGAGAGGTCGGAGATGTGGCCGTCGGTGGCCAGCTTGCGCGTGGTGACGTCCAGCACCGCCCATTGCGAGCCGACCGCCGTGATCTGCACCTGATCGGATGCGGCGCCCAGGTCGACCTTCCAGCGCTGCTCGACCTGGTCGGAGCTGCTGGCATCGAGGCGGTAGACCTCGCCGAGCCCCGGCGAGTAGGCGACGAGCGTCCCCTCGGGAGACACCCGCACGACGGTGCCCTCCCCCAGGCTCAGGGTCGACGGGGTCGTGGCATCGAAGCTCTGCAGCTGGGCGAGGGGGACGAGCCACAGCTCGCCCGTTCCCGCCGCGTAGATCACCGCGCGGTCACCGGCGAGGAACACCTCCGGCTGCTGGGGCGGCAGGGCGATGCTCTCGCCCGTCGTCGAGGTGGCCGGGTTCACGATCGAGACCGTCGCATCCGTGTGGTCGACGAGCAGAACCTCCGCAGTGGACTGCACGACCGACAGCTCGGCACCCGTGCTGCGCACGACGGTGTTCAGCTCGAGCACCTGCGGATTCGCGCGCCCGATCACCTGCGAGGAGTTGTTGCCCACCCAGACGCTGCCGTCGCCGAGATCGACCTTCTGGGCCGTGAATCCGGTCGAGACGACGGCCAGGGTCGCCACGACGGCCGCGATCACGGTGCCGCTGGTCGCCGTGGCGACGAGCGAGCGGTGCGCCGCCATCCACTGTCCGATCACGTCCGGTCACCCACTCGTCACGTCGACGCACTTCTCGGAGCTGGGACTGCCCGTCTTGCCGTCGCGGTTGACCGCGACCGTGATGCACACCGTGTCGCCGGGGGCGGCGTCCACGACGAACTTGGGGCTCGACTGGATGCTCGAGGTGCCGCCGACCACCTGGATCTGGTACCGGTCGTTGACGGCGAGGCCGGGATCCGTCCAGCTGAAATGCACCGAGGTGCCGGAGAGGCTGGCCGAGATGTCGGTGACGGTCGGAATCCCGCCGGACGCGCTCCCCGCTCGCAGCAGCACGACGAGCGCCGTCGTACCGAGTGCGACCACCAGCACGGAGGCGACGACGATGACCCAGGTGAGCGCCTGCGGCACGCGCGGGGGGCGTGTGCCACGGCTGTGCGATGCCGGGGCACCGGGTGCGCTGGCCTCGCGCAGCGTGCCGACACCCGCGTAGGGAGTGCCGACGCCCTGCTCGGTGACCCGCCGACGCCGGCGACCGACCGGGGCCTTCGCTCCGCCGGCGAGCGGGCGCAAGCGGGTGCGCTCCTCCATGTCGGCGACCGTGCCGAGCGCCCAGTCGTCCATCGCGACCTCGATCGCGGTCTGGGCGACGCCGAGCTCGGTCTCGATGAGCTGCAGTTCGCGGATGAACTCGAGCACGCTTCCGGGGCGCAACTCGGGGCGGCGCGACATCGCCCGGCGCAGCAGCGCCTCGAGGCTCGCGGGGACGTCGGCGCGCCCGATCGGCTGCGGCTTGGCCCGCGCGATGCGCGACATCAGATCGCTCGAGGAGTTCGATCCGCCCGGCACCTCGAACGGCGAACGGCCGGCCAGCAGCGAGTAGACGGTCGCCGCGAACGCCCAGACCTCCGAGGCGATGCTGCCGGGGACCTCGTCGAGCAGCACCTCGGGCGCCGACCACGGGATCGACAGCCCGACGGAGTCCTCCTCGCGCGCGGTCGCCAGGGTCGACGCGATGCCGAAGTCCGAGAGCACCGGATGCCCGTAGGCGGTGAGCAGGATGTTCGACGGCTTGATGTCGCGGTGCAGCACACCGGCCCGGTGCGCCGTCTCGATCGCGCTGCCGATCTTCACCGCGATGCGCAGCACCTCCGGCACCGGGATCCGCTCGCGGCGATAGCGTTCACTGAGCGACGCCGAGCACAGCTCCATCACGAGATAGGGCCGGCCGTCGGCCGACACGCTCGCCTGATAGACGGTGAGGATCGCCGGATGCGCACTCAGCTGGGCCATCAGATTCGCCTCGGCCTGGAACATCTGGCGCACCTGCTCGTTGACCACCTCGCTGAGCATGACCTTGACCGCGACCTGCCGGCGCGGCATGTTCTGCTCGTAGAGGAACACGTCGGCGAACCCGCCCGAGCCGAGCACGTGGACGTACGAGAACCCCGGCAGCACAGGGGGTTGCGAGGGCAAACGCCGGGCCACACTACCCCCTCAGCTCGGTAGGACCTTCCATTCTAGGCAGAGGTGCGGGGCCCTACCCCGGCATGCCCCCCGAAGGGGGGCCGCCCCGCGAGCCGCCCGTGTCGGACGCCGCGGCACCCAGGGGTTGGGTCTCGGAGTCGATGCTCCGCGCGGCCGGGAGGGGGGTGGGTGCGTCGATCACGTCGATCACGATGAGGGTGACGTTGTCGCGCCCGCCCGCGGCGAGCGCGGCATCCATCAGGGCGCTCGCCGTCTCGCCCGCCGGCATGCCCGCGGCCAGGTGGAGGCGGATGCGGTCGTCGCCGAGCTCCTTGGTCAGGCCGTCCGAGCAGACCAGCAGCCGCATCCCCGCGCGCACGGGAACCCGCCAGATGTCGGGCAGCGGCTCGTCGTGAAAGCCGAGGGCGCGGGTGATGACGTTGCTCTCGGGGTGGTTCTCGGCATCCTCCGCGGCGATCAGGCCGGCGTCGACGAGTTCCTGCACGACCGAGTGGTCGATCGTGACCTGACTGAGCTCGTTGCGCTCGTAGCGGTAGACCCGGCTGTCGCCGATGTTGAACACCAGGAAGGAGGGATCGGGAGCGTCGAACACCAGGGCGGCGCCGGTGATCGTGGTGCCGACCCCGATCGGGATGCCCTCGGCGAGCGCGTCGATCTCGGCCCCGGCGTCGATGAACGCCTGCTCGAGCGCGGCGAGTTCGGCATACGGACCCGGTTCGCGCGCGAGCCGCTGGGCGATCGCCGCGCTCGCGCGATCGCCGGCGGCGTGGCCGCCCATCCCGTCGGCCACCGCGAAGATGGGGAGCCCCGCGAGCACGCTGTCCTCGTTGGCCGCGCGACGGTGCCCGACCTCGGTGCGGGCCGCCCAGCTCAGCACGAGATCCCGGTCGTGTCCGGCGACCGGCACGTGCACTTCCACGCCGTCGTCACCGAAGCGGGTCATGCGCCGACCGCCGAGACGACGCGGGGGGCCGGGTCCGGATCGGGCGCGAGCAGCTCCACGACGTTGCCGTCGCCGAGCTCGATCCTCGTTCCCGGGGTCACGACGGCCGACTCGCCCGCGATGAGGGTGCGCACCCGGGTTCCCGGGATGCGCAGGATCGATCCGTTGGTCGAGCGCATGTCGCTCGCGACGACCACGCCGCCGATCGCCGTCAGCTCGAGGTGGGTCGACGAGACCTCGCGTGCCGGGGACTGCAGGGTGATGAGCACGGGTGCGCCACCGGGATGGATGCGGGGAACGCTCGGCCGGCGACCCAGGTAGACGGGGTGATCGATCGGCACCACGGTACCGTCGCCCAGGCGCAACCGGAACGGACTCGGCGGCGGCGGGACCGGCTCGGCCCAGACGTTGCCGGCGACGGCGCCCGCCGCCGAGCCCGGCGTCGCGCCGGGCGGTTCGACCAACGGCACCGGCCGCTCGATCGCCGCGGCAGGCGCCGTGGGGCGGGCGCGCCCCGCACCGCCCGGACGCACCTCGACGGTGTCCTCCAGGTCGGGCACGAGCTCGACGACCCGGGTGTGCGCGCGCGGCGGGCGGGCGACGGTGTCGTCGAGATCTCGGGTCATGAAGGACATTGTCCTCCCTCGCGGCCCCCGGCCCGCTGCACCTCAGCCTCCGATGTAGCTCATGACGTGCTTCACGCGGGTGTAGTCCTCGAAGCCGTACATCGAGAGGTCCTTGCCGTAGCCGGAGTGCTTGAACCCGCCGTGCGGCATCTCGGCGACGAGCGGGATGTGGGTGTTGATCCACACGCAGCCGAAGTCGAGGTGCTTGGCGAAGCGCATCGCGCGGCCGTGATCCTTCGTCCACACGCTCGAGGAGAGGCCGTACTGCACGCCGTTCGCCCAGGCGAGCGCCTGCGACTCGTCGGTGAAGCTCTGCACGGTCACGACCGGACCGAAGATCTCGGTCTGGATGGCGTCATCCGTCTGCTTCAGACCGGAGACGATCGTGGGCTCGATGAAGTACCCCGCGCCCGCCTTGCGCACGCCGCCGGTCTCGATGCGGGCGTTCGACGGAAGACCCTGGATGACGCCCATCACCCGCTCGAGCTGGCCGGCGTTGTTGACCGGTCCGTAGAAGGTGTTCGCGTCGTGCGGGTCGCCCGTCGTCACGTTGGCCTTCACGTACGCGGTCATCGCCGCCATGAAGGCGTCGTGGACGCCCTGCTGCACCAGGATGCGCGTCGCGGCCGTGCAGTCCTGTCCCGCGTTGAAGTAGCCGGCGATCGCGATGCCCTCCACCGCCTTCTCGATGTCCGCGTCGTCGAACACGATCACGGGGGCCTTGCCGCCGAGCTCAAGATGCACGCGCTTCAGATCGGCGGATGCCGCCTTCGCGACCTCCATGCCCGCGCGCACCGAGCCGGTGATCGACACCATCTGCGGCGTCTTGTGATCGACCATTCCGGCGCCGGTCGTGCGGTCGCCCGTGATGACGTTGAGCACGCCCTTGGGCAGGAACTCGGCGGCGACCTCGGCGAGCAGCAGCGTCGACGACGGCGTGGTGTCCGAGGGTTTCAGCACCGTGGTGTTGCCGGCCGCGATCGCCGGGGCGAACTTCCAGACGGCCATGTTGAGCGGGTAGTTCCAGGGGGTGACCTGGCCGACCACGCCGATCGGCTCACGCCGGATCATGCTCGTGTGATCCGCCATGTACTCGCCGGCGCTCTTGCCCTCGAGCAGGCGGGCCGCGCCGGCGAAGAACCGGATCTGGTCGACCGAGAGCATGATCTCGTCCGTCACGAGGCTCGCCCGGGGCTTGCCCGTGTCCTGAGACTCCAGATCGGCGAACTCCTCCGCGCGCTGCTCCATCGCATCGGCGATCCGGAACAGTGCCAGCTGGCGTTCGGCCGGAGTCGTCTCGCCCCACTGCTCGAACGCGTCGGCGGCCGCCGTGTAGGCGGCGTCGATGTCGGCGGTGCCCGAGACCGGCGAGACCGCGTAGCCCTTCTCGGTCGCCGGGTCGATGACCTCGAAGGAGTGGTCGCCCTTCGCCTCCACGTAGTCGCCGTTGATGAAATTGCGCAGCACTCGTTCAGCCATGCCACCAGGATACGGTGGCGAGGCCCGATCGAACCAGGCCGATTTCGACCGATTCCATCACTTTCTGGCACTCAGGGATACGGATTCGCTTGTAAGACCCGCACTCGACTGACAGAATCGAGACATGTCGGCCCGTGCGAAGCCCCTCGTTCTCGATGACGTCTCGAAGGCGATCATCGAGCAGCTGCAGACCGATGGTCGCCGCTCGTACGCCGAGATCGGCAAGGCGGTCGGCCTCAGCGAGGCCGCGGTGCGCCAGCGCGTGCAGAAGCTGCAGGAGTCGGGCGTCATGCAGGTCGTCGCCGTCACCGACCCCATGCAGCTGGGGTTCTACCGCCAGGCGATGATCGGCATCCGCGTCACGGGCGACACCACGCGCGTCGCGCGACTGCTCGGCGAGATCCCCGCGGTCGACTACGTCGTGCTCACGGCGGGGAGCTTCGACATCCTCGCCGAGGTCGTCTGCGAGAACGACGACGACCTGATCGAGCTGCTCAACCAGCGCATCCGCGGGATCGAGGGCGTGCAGTCCACCGAGACCTTCGTCTACCTCCGACTGCACAAGCAGTTCTACAACTGGGGAACCAGGTAGGGAATCATGACAACCACAGAACAGACCGTCACCACCTTCGACCACTCCGATCTGGAGCAGAAGGCCAAAGACCACCTCTGGATGCACTTCTCACGTCAGTCCGTGCTCGAGGAGCACGGCGCGCCGATCATCGTCAAGGGCAAGGGTCACCACATCTGGGACTCGACCGGTCGCAAGTACTTCGACGGGCTGTCCGGCCTGTTCGTGGTCAACGCCGGTCACGGCCGCAAGCGGCTCGCGCAGGTGGCGGCCAAGCAGGCCGAGGAGCTGGCCTTCTTCCCGATCTGGTCGTACGCGCATCCGAACGCCATCGAGCTGGCCGACCGGCTCGCGCACTACGCGCCCGGCGACCTCAACCGGGTCTTCTTCTCCACCGGCGGCGGCGAAGCCGTCGAGACCGCCTTCAAGCTCGCCAAGTACTACTGGAAGCTGCAGGGCCGCCCGACCAAGCACAAGGTGATCTCGCGGGCGGTCGCGTACCACGGCACGCCGCAGGGCGCGCTCGCGATCACCGGCATCCCGGGCATGAAGGAGATGTTCGAGCCCGTCACCCCCGGCGGATTCCGGGTGCCGAACACCAACTACTACCGCGCCAAGGAGATGGGCTTCGACGGCTCCCTCGAGCAGTTCGGGCTGTGGGCCGCGAACCGCATCGAGGAGATGATCCAGTTCGAGGGCCCCGAGACCGTCGCCGCGGTCTTCCTCGAGCCCGTGCAGAACTCCGGCGGGTGCTTCCCTCCCCCGCCCGGCTACTTCCAGCGGGTACGCGAGATCTGCGACCAGTACGACGTGCTGCTCGTCGCCGACGAGGTCATCACGGGCTTCGGGCGCATCGGCAACTGGTTCGCCTCGACCACCTACGGATTCCAGCCCGACATGATCACCTGCGCGAAGGGGATGACGTCCGGCTACTCGCCGATCGGCGCCACGATCATCAGCGACCGCATCTACGAGCCGTTCCGGCACGGCACGACGAGCTTCTACCATGGCTACACCTTCGGCGGGCATCCGGTCTCGGCGGCGGTCGCGCTCGCGAACCTCGACATCTTCGAGGAGGAGAGGCTCAACGAGCGGGTGCGCGAGAACTCGCCGATCTTCCGGGCGACGCTCGAGAAGCTGCTCGACCTGCCGATCGTGGGCGACGTGCGCGGCGACGGCTACTTCTTCGGCATCGAGCTGGTGAAAGACAAGGCCACCCGCGAGACCTTCGACGACGCGGAGTCGGAGCGCCTGCTGCGCGGCTTCCTGTCGAAGGGGCTGTTCGACGCCGGGCTGTACTGCCGGGCCGATGACCGCGGCGACCCCGTCGTGCAGCTCGCCCCGCCGCTCACGATCGGGCCGAAGGAGTTCGACGAGATCGAGAGCATCCTGCGCGGAGTGCTGACCGAGGCCTGGTCCCGGCTCTGAGCCGGGCGGTGTCCGGCTCGATGTCCGTCCCGGAGCCCGGCCCGATGTCCGCGGATCAGGATGCCGGAGCCGACACACCGAGCCAGGACCCGGCACGGCAGACAGGCACCGGCGTGTCTCCTGAAGCGGCGACGGGTGGACGGCCGGAGGGGCTGCCGGACTACCGCGCGCTGTCGTTCTGGCACGACTCGCTCGGGGACGGCGCGCTCGCCCCGCGCGCACCCCTCCCCGGCGACGCGGATGCCGATGTCGCCATCGTCGGCGGCGGCCTGACCGGGCTGTGGACCGCCTGGTACCTCCTGCGGCACGAGCCGCGGCTCCGGGTCGTCGTGCTCGAGAAGCAGATCGCCGGCTTCGGAGCCTCGGGGCGCAACGGCGGCTGGTGCAGTGCGCTGTTCCCGCGATCCACCGCCTCGCTCGAGCGGGCACACGGGCGGGATGCCGCCCTCGCGATGCGGCGCGCGATGATCGAGACGGTCGACGAGGTCGGGCGAGCGGCATCCGAGGCCGGAGTCGACGCGGACTACGTGAAGGGCGGGACCGTCGCCTACGCCCGTTCGGCCGTGCAACTCGCGGCCGCGCGCGCCGAACTCGCCGAGGCGGGTGGCTTCGGCGTGGACCGGATCGAGCTCTGGGGGGCGCATCGCGCGCGGGCCGCCGGCGCGCTCGGCGCCGTCTTCGATCCCGCCTGCGCCCGCGTGCATCCGGCCAAGCTCGTGCGCGGCCTCGCGACCGCCGTCGAGCGCGCGGGCGCGACGATCGCCGAGCAGACCGAGGTGCTCGAATGGGGTCCCGGCCGGGTGACCACCTCGCACGGCACGGTCACGGCCGACCGCGTCGTGATCGCGACCGAGGGATACGGCGCCACCTTCCGCGCCACCCACCGGCGCGTGCTCCCCCTCTACTCGCTCATGATCGCGACCGAACCGCTGCCCGACTCGTTCTGGAATGAGGTCGGGCTCGCACACGGGCAGACCTTCACCGACTTCCGGCACCTGCTGATCTACGGACAACGCACGGCCGACAACCGCTTCGCCTTCGGCGGGCGGGGGGCGCGCTATCACTGGGGCAGCGCGATCCGGCCGGGCTACGACCGGGACCCCCGGGTGTTCGAGCACCTGCGGCGCGCCCTGATCGAGCTCTTCCCCGCGGTCGCCGAGGCCGAGATCACCCACCGTTGGGGAGGCCCGCTCGGAGTGCCGCGCGACTGGCACGCGAGCGCGAGCTACGACCCGTCCACCCGGATCGCCACCGCCGGCGGCTACGTCGGCGACGGCCTCAGCACCACCAATCTCGCCGGCCGGACGCTCGCCGATCTCCTCACGGGTGCCGACACGGAGCTGACCCGGCTGCCCTGGGTGAACCACCGCTCCCCCGACTGGGAGCCGGAGCCGCTGCGCTTCCTGGGCTCGAACGCGGGGATGCTGGCGATGTCGGCCGCCGACGCCGAGGAGCGGGTCACGGGCAGGCCCTCGATCGCGGCGCGGGTGATGGGTCCGCTCGTCGGCCACTGACCGCGAACACGGGACCCCGACCGGTCGTCGCGCACCGTCACCGACAATCCGCCGAATTTTTGGTGACATCTCACCGAAATCGGGAATGGCGGGCGTCCGGATGTGCTTGATTGGTGACATGACAACAAACCTCTCGACCCGTCCTGATTACCTCGTCGGCACCTGGAAGCTCGACCCCTCGCATTCCGAGCTCGCCTTCTCGGTGCGTCACCTCAAGATCAGCAAGGTGCGCGGCACCTTCGAGACCTTCGACGTCACCGTCGTCACCCCCGAGAACCCGGCGGAGATCAGCGTCACGGCCACGATCGACGTCGCCTCCGTCAACACCAAGCAGGAGCAGCGCGACGGGCACCTTCGCTCGAGCGATTTCTTCCTCGTCGAGCAGCACCCGACGATGACCTTCACCTCGACCGGGCTCGTCACCGATGGCGACGACTTCACCCTCACCGGTGACCTGACGCTGCGCGGCGTCACCCAGCCGGTGACTCTCCGAGGCGAGTTCGGCGGCATCATCACCGACGACTACGGCAACACGAAGGCCGGCGCCACGGCATCCACGACCATCAACCGCCAGGACTTCGGCGTGAGCTGGAACGCCGCTCTCGAGGCGGGTGGATTCACGCTCGGCGACGATGTGACGATCTCGCTCGACCTCGAGCTCACGCTGCAGAAGTAGTCAGCTCCGAGGGAAGAATCCCTCGATGACCTCCGCCTCGGCGGGCGTCGGCCGCCAGCCGTTGCCCGCCGAGGCGTTCTGCGTCACCTGCTGAGCCGTCGTGGCTCCGGCGATCACGCTCGTCAGCCCGGCACGGGAGAGCAACCAGCCGAACGTCGCCTCGAGCATCGAGATGCCGTGGTCGCGGCAGAACGCGGCATAGGCTTCCATCGCGTCCCAGGGCGCGTCCTCGACCACCTGCGGCCGCGACCGCATGATCCGAGTGTCAGCGGGCCGCTCGGTGCGGGTGAACTTGCCGGTGAAGAGGCCGACCGCCAGGGGGAAGAACGGGAGGAAGCCGAGCCCGGCCGACCGGACCGCCGGCAGCACGTCCTCCTCGACGCCGCGGGCGAGCAGGTTGTACTCGTTCTGCGCCGAGACGAACCGGGCAGTGCCCAGGCGCTCGGCGGCGGCATCCGCCTCGGCCAGCTGCGCGGCGTCGAAGTTCGAGTTGCCGATCGCGACGACCTTGCCCTCGCGCACCAGTTCGTCGAGCGCACCCAGCGTCTCGTCGATGGGAACGGACGGATCCGGCGTGTGCTGCTGGTACAGGTCGATGTGGTCGGTCTTGAGCCGGGTCAGCGACCCCTCGACGGCGGTCCGGATGTAGGCCCGCGACCCCTTACGGCCGGGGATCGGGCTCGGCACCTGGGTGTGCCCGAACTTCGTCGCCAGCACGATCCGGTCGCGGTTGCGGCCGAGCACCTCGCCGAGCCGGGTCTCGCTGAGCCCGTACTCGGCCCCGTAGATGTCGGCGGTGTCGAAGAACGTCACGCCCGCCTCGATCGCCGCGTCGACGACCGCCCGCGTGCCCTCCTTCGACTCGCTCGCCGTCATGGGCCGACCGAAGTTGTTGCAGCCGAGTCCGACCACCGAAACGGTCAGGGGCGAGGGTCCGAGCTGACGGGTTTCCATGGTTCCAGCGTAGGCTCCCGTCCTCCCCCGTCGCTTCGCGCGGAGGTTCTGCGCCGTGTCTGATTTCCGCCAGGATGTGTCGGTGGCGGCGGTTACCCTCGAACCATGACCGCCATCGACACCCCCACTCATCTGCGTCGTCTCGCGAGCCCCATCGGGCGCATCGAGGTCGTGGGCAACGGCGAGGCGATCGTCTCGCTGTCCATCGAGCACGAGGGCCGGCTCCCCTGGGACGGGGTGCCGGAACAGAGCGACCCCGTGCTCGATCGAGCCGTCGAGCAGCTCGAGCAGTACTTCGCGGGACACAGGAAGGACTTCGACCTCCCGCTCTCGCTCGCGGGCACGGCGTTCCAGCTGTCCGTGTGGGAGCAGCTCGTCGAGCTCGACTTCGGCGAGGTCGTGTCCTACGGCGAGCTCGGCCGCGCCACGGGCCGTGAGACGGCGGGTCGTGCCGTCGGGGGCGCCGTCGGGTCGAATCCGATTCCGATCATCGTGCCGTGCCACCGCGTGCTGGGCAGCGACGGGCGCATCACGGGCTACAGCGGCGGCGAGGGGATCCCCACGAAGTCGTGGCTGCTCCGACACGAAGGCATCGCGCACAAGGCACCCGACGCGGCGACGGTCGATGTGACGCTCGAACTCGACATCCCCGCCGCATGAGCCGTCCCGCCGTCATCGTCGGCGACGACGGTGTACCCCGCTGCGCCTGGGCCGGGAGCGATGCCGAGTACCAGCGCTACCACGACGAGGAGTGGGGCACCCCGCTGCACGGCGACCAGCCCCTGTTCGAGAAGCTCAGTCTCGAGGGCTTTCAGGCGGGCCTGTCGTGGATCACGATCCTGCGTCGTCGACCCACCTTCCGCACCGCCTTCGCCGGCTTCGACATCGACGCCGTCGCCGCCTTCGACGCGGGCGACGTCGAGCGCCTCATGGCCGATCCGGGCATCATCCGCAACCGTCTCAAGGTCGACTCGACGATCTCGAACGCCCGGGTGACGCAACAGCTGGTGCGCGACCGACCGGGCGCGCTCGACGAGCTGCTCTGGGGCTTCGCCCCGCCGCGACGCGACCACGCCCCGGCCGCCCTGTCCGAGCTGCTCGCGGTGACGGCCGAGTCGACGGCGGCGAGCACGGCGCTCAAGCGGCTGGGCTATCGCTTCGTCGGCCCGACGACGATCTACGCGCTCATGCAGTCGTCGGGCATGGTCGACGACCACGTGGCGGGGTGCTTCCGCGCGTCGTCCGGCTGACCGCACTCACACGACGAGGGTGAGCTCCGCGGGCCGCCCCGCCGCCGCGGGCGCACCCGGCTCGAGCCTGATGCCGATGCTCACCGCCCAGGAGATCAGCGACTCGGCGTCCGGATGGTCGATCCCGGCCAGCAGCAGGGCGCGGGTGAACTCGCCTTTGCCCTTCTTGTTGAAGTGGTTGAGCGCCCGGCGGCGGCCGTCCTCCCCCTCGGAGACGACCCGAAGGTAGCGCGTCGCGTCCCCAGCCGGTGCCGGGCCGAGCGCCGTGTACGCCTCCGACCGCAGGTCGAGTACGAGCCCGTCGTGCTCGGCGAGAACGGCCGATACCGGCTTCCGCCACAGCGCGGCGAGGGTCGTGCCGGGCAGCCGAGAGCCCGGAGACAAGCGGTAGGCGGG
The DNA here is from genome assembly GCF_042655435.1 of Lysinimonas soli. Taxonomy (NCBI): domain Bacteria; kingdom Bacillati; phylum Actinomycetota; class Actinomycetes; order Micrococcales; family Microbacteriaceae; genus Lysinimonas; species Lysinimonas soli. The sequence continues at coordinate 619,030 of NZ_JBHSMG010000001.1, read as the reverse complement.
GATCGGATCGTCCGGCCCGAGCAGGCCGAACAGAGCCGAGGCGATCGCGAGCCGGCGGCGGGCGAAGCGGCGGGCGGCATCCGGGAGGGATGCCGCGTCAAGGCCCTCGTACAGCACCCCCTCGAAGCGGTCGAGCGCCGGCATCGTCGGCGCGGACTCGACGACCCGGTTGCGCTCGATCTCGTGAGCCTGTGTCGGCCCGAGGCGCAGCGCCTCCGCGGCGTCGCGACGACGCGACAACCGGGCCAGCGTCTGGAGCGCGCGCCGCCGCGCCGGGGTCAGGGTCGCGAAGCTCAGCTCGGCGAGGTCGAGTGCACGCGCGGCATCGCCGCCCGCCCGCTTCGTCTCGGAGGGCGGCAGCAGGATCAGCATGCGCGAGCCCGCGCCGCGGCTCGGGTCGGCATCGCGATGGTCCGGCTCAGTTCTGCAGGAATGCGAGAGCCTGGTCGACGTTGACGCCGAGCGCCTGCACCGAGTCGAGCGTGATCCGCGGCACGGCACCGGTCGGGCCCGTCCAGGGCTCCCACTCGTCGAGACTCTGCTCGACCGCGTGCCAGGTGGGCTCGGCGATGTGCGCCAGCCGGCGTCCGCGCGACGCGAGGCGCTCGCGATGCAGCTCGGCGTCCGAGCAGATCACTTCCAAGAACTTGATGGGCGTCTGCTGCCGCGCGGCCAGCTTGACCCACTGTTCGCGTGCCGGTTCGACCGCATTGACGGCATCGACGATGACCGATCCGCCCCCCGACAGCACCGCCTCGGCGATCGTCTCGGCCACGAGGTAGGCCGCGAGGCCGGTGGGCTGGTCCGAGTCGATTCCCGCCCGCAGGATCGCCGACTCGATCGGATCGACCGAGACGACCGGAGCGCCGATCCGATTGCCGACGACCTCGGCGATGGTGCTCTTACCTGCCCCCGGAAGCCCCGCGGTGACGATCAACATGAGGATCCCGCCCGGCGATCAGACCAGTTCTGCGGCGCTGGCGACCACGGTGACGACGTCGTTCTGCACCGAGAGGAAGCCGTCATCCGCCTTGGCAGTGATGACGTCGCCGTCGAGAGTCGTCACGCGGACCTCGCCTTCGGCAAGGATGCCCAGAACCGGCTGGTGACCGGCGAGGATGCCGATCTGGCCGATCTGGGTGCGCGCCACCACCTGCCGGGCCTCACCCGCCCAGAGCTCGGCGTCAGCCGAGACGATGCTCACCGAGAGCGGCATCTCAGCCGTTCTCCTTCTGCAACTGGGCCCACTTCTCTTCGACGTCGCTGATCGCGCCGACGTTGAAGAACGCCTGCTCGGCCACGTCGTCGAACTCGCCCTTGGCGATCGCGTCGAACGACTCGATGGTGTCCTTGAGCGGAACCGTCGAGCCCTCGACACCGGTGAACTTCTTCGCCATGTAGGTGTTCTGCGAGAGGAACTGCTGGATGCGGCGCGCCCGCGACACGGTGATCTTGTCCTCTTCCGAGAGCTCGTCGACACCGAGGATCGCGATGATCTCCTGCAGCTCCTTGTTCTTCTGGAGGATCTGCTTGACCGTCGTCGCGACGCGGTAGTGGTCCTCACCCAGGTAGCGGGGGTCGAGGATGCGGCTCGTCGAGGTCAGCGGGTCGACCGCCGGGTACAGACCGCGCGAGGCGATCTCGCGGCTGAGCTCGGTGGTCGCGTCGAGGTGGGCGAAGGTCGTCGCCGGAGCCGGGTCGGTGTAGTCGTCGGCGGGCACGTAGATCGCCTGCAGCGAGGTGATCGAGTGTCCGCGCGTCGAGGTGATGCGCTCCTGGAGCACGCCCATCTCATCCGCGAGGTTGGGCTGGTAGCCCACCGCGGACGGCATGCGGCCGAGCAGGGTCGACACCTCGGAGCCGGCCTGGGTGAACCGGAAGATGTTGTCGATGAACAGCAGCACGTCCTGGTTCTGCACGTCGCGGAAGTACTCCGCCATCGTGAGGGCCGAGAGGGCCACGCGCAGACGCGTTCCCGGCGGCTCGTCCATCTGGCCGAAGACGAGGGCGGTCTTGTCGAACACGCCCGCCTCCTCCATCTCGTGGATGAGGTCGTTGCCCTCACGGGTGCGCTCGCCGACGCCGGCGAACACCGAGACACCACCGTGGTTCTGGGCGACGCGCTGGATCATCTCCTGGATGAGCACGGTCTTGCCGACGCCCGCACCTCCGAACAGGCCGATCTTGCCGCCCTGCACGTAGGGGGTCAGCAGGTCGATGACCTTGATGCCGGTCTCGAAGAGCTGCGTCTTCGACTCGAGCTGGTCGAAGGCCGGGGGCTTGCGGTGGATGGGCCAGCGCTCGGTGATCTCGAGCTTCTCGCCCTCGACCGGGTTGAGCAGGTCACCGGTCACGTTCCAGACGTGGCCCTTGGTGACGTCGCCGACCGGCACCGAGATCGGCGCACCGGTGTCGCGCACCTCGCCGCCGCGCACCAGGCCGTCGGTCGGCTTCAGGGCGATCGCGCGCACGACGTCGTCGCCGAGGTGCTGGGCGACCTCGAGCGTGATGGTCGTCGTGGTGCCCTCGAGGGTGATGTCGGTCTGCAGCGCGCTGTACATCGCCGGGATCCCGTCATGCGGGAACTCGATGTCGACGACGGGGCCGGTGACCCGGGCGATGCGCCCGACGGCTGCGGCCGACGCGGACTTCGCGGCGGCGTTCGACGAGGACGCCGCGGAGCTCCGGGCGGCCGGCTTCTTCGCCGCGGGCTTCTTGGCGGGGCTTGTCGTGGTCATGGGATCCCTTTTCTGTCGAGTCGAGGTCTACTTGGCCGAGCTGAGGGCGTCTGCGCCGCCCACGATCTCGGAAATCTGCTGGGTGATCTCGGACTGGCGCGCGTTGTTGGCCAGGCGCGTGTAGTCACGGATCAGGGTGTCGGCGTTGTCACTCGCCGACTTCATGGCCTTCTGGGTCGCCGCGTGCTTGCTGACCGCCGACTGCAGGAGCGCATTGAAGATGCGGCTCTGGATGTAGACGGGCAACAGGGCGTCGAGCACGACGCTCGAGTCGGGCTCGAACTCGTACAGCGGCAGCAGGTGATTCGGGTCGGGCTCCTCGACGCCTTCGACGACCTCGAGGGGAAGCAGGCGGACGACCTCGGGGGTCTGCACGAGCATGCTCACGAAGCGGTTGTAGACGATGTGGATCTCGTCGACGCCGCCCTCCGAGGTCGGCTGGATGAACTTGCGCACCACCTCGTCGCCGATCTCCTGCGCCGTGGCGAACGTCGGGCTGTCGGTGTCGCCGATCCAGTCGCGCTCGGACGCACGGCGACGGAACGCGAAGTAGCCGACGGCACGGCGGCCGACGAGGTAGTAGACGACCTCTTTGCCCTGACTGCGCAACAGCGTCGTCAGCTCCTCGGCCTCCTTCAGCACGTTGGCGTTGAAGGCACCGGCCAGGCCGCGGTCCGAGGCGAAGATCACGACCGCCGAACGCTCGATCTTCTCGGGCTCGGTCGTCAGAACGTGGTTCACGTTCGAGTAGGTGGCGACCGCCGAGACGGCGCGCGTGACCGCGCGCGCGTACGGGGCGGAGGCCTGCACTCGCACCAGGGCCTTCTGGATGCGCGATGCCGCGATCAGCTCCATGGCACGGGTGATCTTCTTGGTCGTCTGGGCAGAGCGGATCTTCTGCCGGTAGACCCGAAGTTGGGCGCCCATGTCGTTGTGTCCTTACGTCTTCTGGTGTGCGAGTCGTGGAGGGCGACGCCTAGCGGCGGCTCTTGACGATCTTCTCTTGGTTGACGTCTTCGACCTCGGTGGCCTCGAACGTCTCCTTGCCCGCCTCGATGAGAGCCCGACCGTCGCCGGTCTGGAACTCGGCGCTGAACGCCGCGACGGCCTTCTCGAGCTCGGCGGCGGTGTCGTCGTCGAGCACGTTCGTGTCGCGCAGGGTCGTCAGCACCGTCGTGTTGCGGCCGAGGTAGTCGAGCAGTTCGCGCTCGAAGCGGAGCACGTCGGTCACGGGGACCTCGTCGAGCTTGCCGTTGGTTCCTGCCCAGATCGAGACGACCTGCTCCTCGACCGGGTACGGCGAGTACTGCGGCTGGCGCAGCAGCTCGGTCAGGCGGGCGCCACGGGCGAGCTGGCGGCGGCTGGTGGCATCCAGATCGGAGGCGAACAGGGCGAAGGCCTCGAGCGCGCGGTACTGGGCCAGCTCGAGCTTCAGCGTGCCCGACACCTTCTTGATGCTCTTCACCTGCGCGTCACCACCGACGCGGGAGACCGAGATGCCGACGTCGACCGCGGGACGCTGGTTCGCGTTGAAGAGGTCGGACTGCAGGAAGATCTGGCCGTCGGTGATCGAGATCACGTTGGTCGGGATGTAGGCCGAGACGTCGTTGGCCTTGGTCTCGATGATCGGCAGCCCGGTCATCGAGCCGGCGCCGAGCTCGTCGGAGAGCTTGGCGCAACGCTCGAGCAGGCGGGAGTGCAGGTAGAACACGTCACCCGGGTAGGCCTCGCGTCCCGGCGGGCGACGCAGCAGCAGCGACACGGCGCGGTAGGCCTCGGCCTGCTTCGACAGGTCGTCGAAGATGATCAGCACGTGCTTGCCGCCGTACATCCAGTGCTGGCCGATGGCCGAGCCGGTGTAGGGGGCGAGGTACTTGAAGCCGGCCGCGTCGGAAGCCGGGGCCGCGACGATCGTCGTGTACTCGAGGGCTCCTGCGTCTTCGAGGGCGCCCTTCACAGCCGCGATCGTCGAACCCTTCTGACCGATCGCGACGTAGATGCAGCGCACCTGCTTGTTCACGTCGCCCGAGGCCCAGTTGGCCTTCTGGTTGATGATCGTGTCGATCGCGATCGCGGTCTTGCCGGTCTGACGGTCGCCGATGATGAGCTGACGCTGACCGCGTCCGATCGGGATCATCGCGTCGATGGCCTTGATGCCGGTCTGCATCGGCTCGTGCACGCTCTTGCGCTGCATGACGCCGGGAGCCTGCAGTTCGAGCGCGCGACGACCCTCGGACGCGATCGGCCCGAGGCCGTCGATGGGCACGCCGAGCGGGTCGACGACCCGACCCAGGTAGCCGTCGCCGACGGGCACCGAGAGCACCTCACCCGTGCGGGTGACCTCCATGCCCTCGACGATGCCCGAGAACTCGCCCAGCACGATGACACCGATCTCGTTCTCGTCGAGGTTGAGCGCGAGGCCCAGGGTGCCGTCCGCGAACCGGATGAGCTCGTTGGCCATGACGTTCGGCAGGCCCTCGACGTGCGCGATGCCGTCAGCCGCGTCGATGACGGTCCCGACCTCGGTCGCACTCGCCGCGGCGGGCTGGTACGAGTCGACGAAGCTCTGAAGGGCGTCGCGGATCTCGTCCGGGCTGATGGTGATGTCTGCCATGGGGGCTTCCCTTTTCTGGGGTGGTCTCTGGGTCGAGAGAGTCTGTGTCGTGAGTGGATGCCGGGTCAGCCGGCGAGCTGGAGCTTGAGTTCTGCGAGTCGCGCCGAGATGGTGCCGTCGATGACGTCGCCGCCGAGCTGAACGCGCGCGCCGCCGACCACGGTCGGGTCGACCACCAGGTTGAGCTGGATGTCGCTGCCGTACTGCCGGGCGAGTGCGGCCGCCAGGCGGGTCTGCTGGGCCGCACTCAGCGGCACCGCGGAGGTCACGGTCGCCACCCGGCGCTCACCTGCCGCGGCGACGACGTCGGCCGCTGCGGCGAGCATCTCGCCGATGCGCCGGCCGCGCGGGCTGCGCACCAGGTGATCGACGATGACGACAGTGGCCCTGACCGCCTTGGTGCCGATCAGTCGATCGACCACCTCGGCTTTGCCCTGCGCCGCCGCGAGCTTGTTGCCGAGCGTCAGCTCGAGCTCGGGGTCGCTCGCCACGACGCGGGCGAACGAGAACAACTGCGACTCGATCGTCGCGGAGTGGCCTTCGCCGCGCGCGATGGCGCGGATGCCGACCTGTTCGATCCCGTCGACGAGCTCGCCGCCATTGGACCAGCTCGATGCCACGATCGTGTCGAGCACGGCGGCCGCCGGCTTCTCGAGACCCGGCATGATGCGGGCCACGAGCGCGGACTTGTCAGCGGGTGCCACCGAGGGGTCGCCGAGGATCGCGCGCAGCTGCGCCGACTCGTCGAACGCCCTGGCCGCGGCCAGCAACTGCTCGCCCGTGGTGATCGTGACGCCCGTCGTCGCGGCCAGCTGGCTGACGGCGGCGGCGAGCGACTGCCGGGATGCGGAACCCATTACGGACGCGCTCCCGTCGGCCGGGCCTGAGCGGCCGCGGCATCCGCGGTCTCGAGGTCGGCGAGGAAGCGGTCGACGATCGATGCCGAGCGCTTGTCGTCGCTCAGGCTCTCGCCGATCACGGTCGACGCGAGCCCGAGGGCCAGCGAGCCGACCTCGACGCGCAGCGACGACAGTGCCGCGGCGCGCTCTGCCTCGATCTGGGTCTGTGCGTTGGCGACGACGCGGGCCGCATCGGCCTGCGCCTGCTCGACGAGCTCCGCCCGGATCTGCTTGGCGTCGTCGCGGGCCTGCTCGCGGATGCGTGCCGCCTCGGCGCGCGCTTCGGCGAGCTGAGCCGTGTACTTCTCACGAGCCTCCTGCGCGCCCGCCTGCGCTTCTTCGGCGCGCTTGAGCCCGCCCTCGATCGCATCGGCGCGGGCGTCGAGCGCCTTGTTGACGTTCGGCAGGACCTTCCAGGCGATCACGATCAGAACGATGACGAACGCGATCGTGCCCCAGACCAGGTCGGGGATCGCCGGAATGAGGATGCTGCCGCCCGTCTGTGCTGCTGCGGGGAGCATTCAGACTCCTTCCTCGGGTGAGAGTCGGATCACGGCTTGGGGAACGGGATGAACGCGACGCCGATGGCGATGAAGCAGAGTGCTTCGGTCAGCGCGATACCGATCCACATGAGGGTCTGCAGGCGGCCCTGCAGTTCGGGCTGACGGGCCACCGACTCGATGGTCTTGCCGACGATGATGCCGACGCCGATACCGGAGCCGATGACGGCGAGACCGAAGGCGAGGGGCGCGAGCGCTCCAACAACGTTCACTGGGGTTTTCCTTTCGAGGGTGGTGGGTTCGTCTGACGAGCTCAGTGCTCGTCCGACAGCGCCATCTGGACGTAGATGGCGGTGAGGATCGCGAAGACGTAGGCCTGCAAGCCGGCGATGAACATCTCCAGCACCGTGAAGACGACGCCGAACAGCAGGCTTCCGACGCCGAGCAGGCCGAGCGCATTGCCGCCGGCGAGCACGGTGAAGAAGAAGAAGTTGGTCGCGAGGAAGCACAGCGTCAGGAGCATGTGCCCTGCGACCATGTTCATGGTCAGTCGGAGGGTCAGCGTGATGGGCCGGATGATGAAGGTCGACAGCAGCTCGAGGAGCGCGATGACCGGCTTGATCGCGATCGGGACGCCGGGAATCCACAGCGCGTTCCGGAAGAAGCGGAGCTTGTGCTCGCGCACTCCCGCGTAGATGAAGGTCACGTAGGAGATGACCGCCATGATGATCGCCTGGCCGATCAGGCCGGTGCTCGCGATCTGGAGCCCGGGGATCGTGCCGGTGAGGTTCAAGGCGAGGGTCAGGAAGAAGATCGTCATGATCAGCGGCATGAAGCGCTTGCCGGCCTTCTCGCCGAGCGTGTCGATGACGATGCCCTGACGCACGAAGTTGATCGCGAACTCCATGGCCACCTGGCCACGGGTCGGGACGACCCGCCAGTTGCGGGTGCCGAGCCAGAGGACGACAAGCAGGACCGCGACGGCCAGGAGCCTGATCAGCAGCACCCGGTTCAACTCGAACGGGGTACCCGCGAAGAGCACCGCAGGCGGGAAGAAATCGTTGATCGAGGGACCTTCGAAACCACCGCCCGAATCGTCGGCTTTGACGATGAACGGCAGAAGTGAGGAAACGGCGGAGGTTATCAGGACCTTCTCCAGCATCGGGCGCCGGAAGCGCGGCGATTGGGGGGAGTTATGGGTTCAACACTATCAAAGGAAATGAGGGCGGCGCACCGCGTCGGGGCGCCCCGAGACGGTCAGGGACGCCGCTTCGGCTCCGGATCGCCCGGCAACGAGATGTCGCTCACGTAGGGCACCCGGGCCCGGTACATCGCGACACCGTCGAGCACCAGCGAACCGATCACGACCACCACGATCGCGGCGAAGAACACGTACGGGTTGAACCAGGGTTGCCCACGCAGCAGGATCTCGACCACGACGAAGACGATGAGCTTGAGCAGCCACACCCCGACGACGATGCCGAAGAAGATCGGGCTGGTCGAGTCGCCCTTCGCCACCCGTCCCGCGATCAGCATGCTGATCGCAGTGAGCCCGAGGAACACAGCCGAGAGGGCCGCGCCGAGCAGGCCTCCGACCAGGCCGGGCACGCCCGCGACGAGGAGCCCGACGACCCCGGCCACGACGGCGACCGCGACCGCGAAGATGCCTCCGTAGCGCAGGGCTCTGGTGAGCACCGGGGTCACAGTCACGGGCGGGACTCCTTCTCGTTGAGGCGGCCGAGGGCCGCATCGGCCTCGGCATCCGTCGGTCCTTCGACGTCGTCCGAGTCCGCGGCGGCGTCGAGCGGGTCGTACCGGGCGAGCTGCGCCTCGGATGCCACCTCGGGAGCCGCGCTCTGCACCGCGGCCTCCACGGCCTTGCGTCGGCTGAGCGGGGCCAGGGTCACGATCGTGCAGACGACGAGACCGGTCGCGGTGACCAGGATCGCGACCCACGACGGCGTGAACAGGAACAGCAGCAGCCCGACCGAGGCGACGGCCGTCCATCCGTAGAAGATCAGGACGGCGTGCAGATGCGAGTGCCCCATGTCGAGCAGGCGGTGGTGCAGATGCTTGCGATCGGCGCTGAAGGGCGACTTGCCGGCGCGCAGCCGGCGGAACACGGCGAGGCCGAAGTCGAGCAGGGGTACCAGCAGTACGGCGAACGGCAGCAGCACCGGGATGAACGCGGGCAGGAACTGCCGGTTGCCGCTCAGAGTGCCGAGATCGATGTTGCCGGTGAAGCCGATCGTCGTCGTGGCCATCAGCAGACCCACCAAGAGGGCGCCGGCATCCCCCATGAAGAGCTTGGCCGGATGCCAGTTCAACGGCAGGAAGCCCACGCAGGCGCCGATCAGCACCGCCGAGATGAACTGCGGGAGGTTGAAGTAGGCGCTCTGAGCGGTGGGCTGGTAGGTGACGATGTACGAGTACACGAAGAACACGCTGTTCGCGATGATCGCGACGCCCGCCACGAGTCCGTCGAGACCATCGATGAAGTTCAGGGCGTTCATCACGAGCACGACGAGGAAGACCGTGATCGCCAGGAACATGTAGGGCGAGAGCAGCACGGCGGTGTTCTGGAAGAACGGCAGGGCCACGATCTGGATGCCCTGCCAGGCCAGCAGGGCCGCCGCGATGATCTGCCCCGCGAGCTTGGTGAGCCAGTCGAGGTCCCAGATGTCGTCGGCGACGCCGATGCCCACGATGATCGCCGCAGCGCCCAGCACGGCGAGGATCTTGCCGGGCTCCGAGAAGACGATCGACAGCTGCGGCAGTTGCGAGCCGACCGCGAAGGCGGCGACGACGCCGACGAACATCGCGATGCCGCCCAGGCGCGGAGTCGGCCGGGTATGCACGTCGCGCGCCCGGATCTTGGGGTAGAGCCGGAACCTCGTGCTGAGCTTCCAGATCAGCATCGCCAGGCCGAAGGTGACGACGGCCGAGACTCCGGCCGAGATCACGTAGAAGACTATGCGCATCGTTCCGGCCCCACGATGCGGACGATCTCGGAATCCGGGATCACACCGTGGCGCACGATGCGCAGCTTGCCCTCCGGGTGCTCCAGCGCGGTCGCGTCGACGATCGTCGATCCGGAGCGCGGGTCGGCTGCCGGGTACGCGGAACCGACCGTCCCCCCGTCGAGGTAGACGGCGACGGCGTCGCCGAGCATCCGCTCCGCCTCGGCGATCGTCGTCGCGGCGGGCTCGCCCGTTCGATTGGCGCTCGACACGGCGAGCGGACCGGTTTCGGAGAGCAGCTCGAGGGCGATCGTGTCGCTCGGCATGCGCAGGGCGACGGTGCCGCGGGTCTCGCCGAGGTCCCAGTCGAGGGTCGGACGCGCCCGCAGGATGACGGTGAGCCCTCCGGGCCAGAACTCGGCCACGAGCGCCCGCACCTCGTCCGGAACCGACTCGGCGAGGGCGTCGAGGGTGGGGATGCCCGGGACCAGCACGGGTGGCGGCGCGGTGCGGTCGCGCCCCTTCGCGTCGAGCAGCCGGGCCACCGCGACCGGCGAGAACGCGTCGGCCGCGACCCCGTAGACGGTGTCGGTCGGGATCACGACGAGCTCGCCCGTGCCGATCGCGCCGCGGGCCAGGCGCATGCCGGCGAGCAGCTCGGCCGGAACGGCGGTGTCGAAGACGGGAGGCATAACGGGCTCAATCGTATCCGCCGGGACGGCGCCGCCCCTCCGCGTACGGGAGACTGGAGGCATCATGACCCGGACCCCCCTCTTCGTCTTCGACATGGATGACGTGCTCTTCGACTACGACTGGCGGGTCCGGATGGCCGGCCTGAGCGCGATGACCGGCCTCGAGTTCGCCGAGCTGCGCCGTCGCTGGTGGCACGACGAGGGCGAATGGGCCGCCGAGGCCGGGCGCTTCGCCGACGCGGAGGCGTATCACGCGGCGTTCACGCGGGCGCTCGGGACCGACATCCCCGTCGAAGCCTGGATCGCCAACCGTCGATCGGCGATGACCCCGTGGCCCGATTCGCTCGACGCCGTGCGGCGGGCGGGCGAGCTCGGTGCGGTCGCCCTGCTGACCAACAACGGACCGCTCGTCGAGCGGAACCTCACCACGCTCGCTCCCGAACTGGTCCCCCTGTTCGGCGACGAACTGCACACCTCGAGCTTCTTCGGGGCGCGCAAACCCGATCCGCGCGTGTTCTCGAACCTGTTGGCGCACTACGAGGTGCCGGCCGAGCTGGTCTTCTTCGCCGACGACCTCGAGGTGAACGTCGAGGGCGCCCGCTCGGTCGGGATCCACGCGCACCGCTTCGTCGACGCGGCCGCGCTGCTCGCCGCGATCGAGGCCTTCGCCGCGGTCGCCGCCCCCGCCTGACGCGCGCCGGGGCCGGGCGGGGCGGCGGGGCCGGGTCAGCGGAGGGCGGTCGTGGTGCGATCGCGGCCGAGGAGGTCGGGATGCGTCGCCGTCGCCCGCCAGCCGTCGGCCGCGAGCAGGGCGCGCACCTCGTCACCCTGCAGCTCCCCGTGCTCGAGGATCAGCACTCCCCCGGGCCGCAGCAGCCGGGCCGCGCGCACCGAGATCGCACGCACGATGTCGAGCCCGTCGACGCCGCCGTAGAGCGCGGCCTCCGGGTCGTGCCTGCGCACCTCCGGATCGCGCGGGATCGCTCCCAGCGGGATGTACGGCGGGTTCGAGACGACGACGTCGATCGTGCCGTCGAGGGCCTCCCCGTCGAGTTCGGCCGGGGTGTCGGCCAGGTCGGCGAAGATCAGCCGCAGGTTGTCGCCCGCGAGTTCGCGCGCGTTCCGCCGGGTCCAGATGAAGGCTTGGGGGGAGTTCTCGACGGCGAAGACCTCGGCGTGCGGCACCTCCGTCGCGATCGCGATCGCGATCGCGCCGGAACCGGTTCCGAGATCGATCGCGCGAGGAGAGGCGCTCGGCACCTGCAGCAGGGCGTCGATCGCGAACTGTGCCACCGACTCGGTCTCGGGACGCGGCACGAACACGCCCGGGCCGACCGCGAGTTCGAGAGCGCGGAACGGTGCCCGGCCCGTGATGTGCTGCAGCGGCTCACGCGCGGCGCGGCGCTCGATCGCCTCGATGACGGCCAGGTACTGCTCGGCGTCGAGGGCGGCATCCGTGATCGCCCGGGACTGCACCTGACCGCGGTTCAGCCCGAGGACGTGGCCGAGCAGCAGTTCGGCGTCGACCTGGGGGGTCGGCACGCCCGCCGCGGCGAGCACGCCGACGGCGTGATCGAGGATGACCGAGACGGTGCTGCTCATGGCGCTGGCGAGGTCGGGGGCGACGACGCTACTCGGCTCCGAGCTCGGCGAGCTGCGCTTCTTCGTCGAAGCGGATGCATGACTCGATGACGGGCTCGAGGGCCCCGTTCATGACCTGGTCGAGGTTGTACGCCTTGTACCCGGTGCGGTGATCGGCGATCCGGTTCTCGGGGAAGTTGTAGGTACGGATGCGCTCCGAGCGATCCATGGTGCGGATCTGCGACTTGCGGGCCGCGCTCGACGCGGCGTCGAGCTCCTCCTGCTGACGCGCGAGGATGCGAGCCCGCAGCACACGCATCCCGGCCTCGCGGTTCTGGATCTGCGACTTCTCGTTCTGCATCGAGACGACGATGCCGGTCGGCAGGTGCGTGATCCGCACGGCCGAGTCGGTCGTGTTGACCGACTGGCCCCCGGGCCCGGACGAACGGAACACGTCGATGCGCAGATCGTTCGGGCTGATGTCGACCTCTTCCGGCTCGTCCACCTCGGGGAAGACCAGCACGCCGGCCGTCGAGGTCTGGATGCGGCCCTGCGACTCGGTCGCCGGCACCCGCTGCACGCGATGCACGCCGCCCTCGTACTTGAGGTGCGCCCACACCCCCTCCGCGGGGTCGGTGGCGTTCGACTTGATGGCCAGCTGCACGTTCGTGTAGCCGCCGAGGTCGGTGGGGTCGGACTCGAGGATCTCGGTCTTCCAACCCTTGGACTCGGCGTAGTGCAGGTACATGCGCAGCAGATCGGCGGCGAACAGGGCCGACTCGGCCCCGCCGGCGCCGCCCTTGATCTCCATGATCACGTCGCGGCCGTCATCCGGATCGCGCGGGATCAGCAGCCGGCGCAGCCGCTCCTGGGCGTCGACGAGCCCGGTCTCGAGCTCGGGAACCTCGGCGGCGAACGCCTCGTCCTCCTTGGCGAGCTCGCGCGCCGCCGTCAGGTCGTCCTGCGCCTGCAGCCAGTCGTCGTTCGCCTTGAGGATCTTGCTCAGCTCGGCGTAGCGGCGGTTGACCTTCTTGGCGCGCGCCGGATCGGCGTGAAGACCCGGGTCGGCGAGTTGTTGCTGCAGCTGTTCGTGCTCGGCCAGCAGCGTGGCGACCGATTCGAACACCCGCTACTCCTTGTGGCCGTGCGACCCGGTGCCGTTGCCGGCCGCAGGCAGGCTGTTCTGGATCTGCACGAGGAACTCGACGTTCGACTGCGTCTCTTTGAGCTTGCTCAGCACGACCTCGAGCTGCTGCTGCAGTTCGAGACCGGCGAGGGCCCGGCGCAGACGCCAGGTGATCTTGACCTCTTCGGGGCTGAGCAGCTCCTCTTCGCGGCGGGTGCTCGACGCGTAGATGTCGACGGCCGGGAAGATGCGCTTGTCGGCGAGCTGGCGCGAGAGCCGCAGCTCCATGTTGCCGGTGCCCTTGAACTCCTCGAAGATGACCTCGTCCATCTTGGAGCCGGTCTCGACGAGCGCCGTGGCGAGGATCGTCAGCGAGCCGCCGCCCTCGATGTTGCGCGCCGCGCCGAAGAAGCGCTTGGGCGGGTAGAGCGCGCTCGCGTCGACGCCACCGGACAGGATGCGACCGGATGCCGGAGACGCCAGGTTGTACGCGCGGCCCAGGCGGGTGATCGAGTCGAGCAGCACGACGACGTCGTTGCCGAGCTCGACCAGGCGCTTGGCGCGCTCGATCGCGAGCTCGGCGACCGTGGTGTGGTCCTCGGCCGGCCGGTCGAAGGTCGAGGCGATGACCTCACCCTTCACCGAGCGCTGCATGTCGGTGACCTCTTCGGGACGCTCGTCGACGAGCACGACCATGATGTGGACCTCGGGGTTGTTGACCGAGATCGCCTTCGCGATCGCCTGCAGGATGAGGGTCTTGCCCGCCTTGGGAGGCGCGACGATGAGGCCCCGCTGCCCCTTGCCGATCGGGGCGATCAGATCGATGATGCGGGTCGACAGCTTGGCCGGCTCCGTCTCGAGACGCAGGCGCTCGTTCGGGTAGATCGGGGTGAGCTTGCCGAACTCGACGCGGTTGGCGGCATCCTCGACCGACTGGCCGTTGATGGAGTCGACCTTGACGATCGCGTTGTACTTCTGCCGGCCGCCCTGCTGGTCGCCCTCGCGGGGCTGACGGATGGCGCCGACCACGGCGTCGCCCTTGCGCAGGTTGTACTTCTTGACCTGGCCGAGCGAGACGTAGACGTCGTTGGCGCCGGGCAGGTAGCCGCTCGTGCGCACGAAGGCGTAGTTGTCGAGCACGTCGAGGATTCCGGCCACCGGGATGAGCACGTCGTCGTCGCTGATCTCGGGCTCGAACTCGTCGTTCTGCCCGCCACGGCCGCGCTTGCGGTCGCGGTAGCGGTTGCGTCCGCGACCCTCGGCGTCGAGGTCGTTCTGGCCGCCCTGGCCCTGGGGACCCTGCTGGCCGCCCTGGTTCTGGCCGCCGCCCTGCTGGCCGCCACCCTGCTGGCCGCCCTGGTTCTGCGCGCCCTGGTTCTGGGCACCCTGGCGCTGGTTCTGCTGGCGTTCGGCGCCCTGCTGGCCGCGCTCACCACCCTGCTGGCCGGCGTTCTGGCCGCCCTGTGCGCCGCCGTTGCGGTTGCGGTTGCGGCCGCGACCGCGGCCGCCCGCGCCCTCGTCGCCCTCGGCGGCACCGGAGGTGACCTCCGGGAGCAGCTTGTCGAGGTCGGCGGCGACATCGGCCGCCGCGACGTGCTCGGCCACGTGTTCGACCGGCTCGGCGATGACCGGCCCGGCGATCTCGGGCTCGGAGGTCGGCTCGACCGTCACGGTGTCGACCTGCGCCGCGGCCACGTGCTCGGCCACGTGCTCGACGGCGGGCCTCGCGGCGAGGGCCGCGGCATCCGCGGTCGATGCGGTCACGCGACGCGAACGACGCACCGGCACGGTGTCGTCGGACGGCGTCTGCGGTGCCGCGACGGGCGCGGGCGCGACGTACTCGTCGGCGCTGACCTCGGGGGTTCCCGTCTCGGGCGCACCCGAATCGGCGGAAAGTGTGTCCACGAGTTCTCCTTTTCGAAGCTTGGACGCGCCGGGGATGCCGCGCTCGGCGGCAAGAGCCTGAAGCTCGGCGAGCTTGAGACGGCTCAGATCGGCACGGGCACCCGCGCTCACGGGTGCATCGACATCAGTCACGGCTGGGGGTTCCTTCGGTTCGACCCGGGTACAGAACTTCCCGGGGATCGACGCTCACCCGGGTGCGGTGTCGGATGCGTTGTCGAGTGACAGGCGGAAACCGCGGGGCGAGTGCCGGTGGGATGTGCACTCGCGCGCCGGGTCAAGCCACAGCGTCGTTCGAATGCACCATCACTGTAGCACCCTTGAAGTCGACGGCGAGCAGCAGGCACTCCCACGGCGAGGTGGCGTGCTCCGCGATCAGCTCGGCGGCGCGCAGGCGCTGCGCGGGGTCGCTTCCGAGCACGAGCAGCGACGGCCCGGCACCCGAGACGACGGCGGCGAGGCCGTGCGCGCGCAGCATCCGGATCAGGGCATCGGTCTCGGGCATGGCGCCGGCCCGGTAGCTCTGGTGCAGCTTGTCCTCGGTGGCGGCGAGCAGCAGCTCCGGGCTCTGGATGAGGGCCGCGATCAGCAGGGCCGAGCGCGAGACGTTGAAGATGGCGTCCTCATGGGGCACCGACTCGGGCTGCAGGCTGCGGGCCAGCGCGGTCGACATGGTGGTGGCGGGAACCGCCACGAGCGGCGAGACCCCGCGGTGCACGATGAGCTTCTTGTACCGGGGCCCCTCGGGAGTGACCCAGGCGATCGTCAGGCCACCGAACAGGGCGGGCGCCACGTTGTCGGGATGCCCCTCGAGCGCCGTGGCGAGCGCAAGCAGGCCCTGCGAGTCGATCTCGACGATCCCCTCGAGCAGACCCTTCGCGGCCATGATGCCGGACACGATGGCGGCGCCCGACGACCCCATGCCCCGCCCGTGCGGGATCGAGTTGTGCGCGTGCACCTCGAGCCCCGGCAGCGGCTGCCCGTACTGCTCGAAGGCGTACGCGATCGAGCGCACCACGAGGTTGGTCTCGTCGGTCGGCACCTCGCCGGCACCGACGCCCTCGACCGTGACGGTCGCACCCGGGGCATCGCGCACGGTCACCGTGAGCTCGTCGTACACCGAGAGGGCGAGCCCGAGGGTGTCGAATCCGGGACCGAGGTTGGCCGTCGTCGCGGGGACCTTGACCTGCACCGAGCGCCCGCGCAGCGCGGCGGCGCCGGAACTCATGCGCCGGCCGGGGCGGGCGAGGCCGTGAGGCCGAGCACGTCGGCGATCGCGGCCGCGTCGATCGGGACGACGATCGGGCTGACCTCGCCGCCGTCCGCCGTGCGGAGGGCCCACTGCGGGTCCTTGAGGCCGTGCCCGGTGACGGTCAGCACGACCGTCGAGCCCCGGGGGATCTCGCCGGCGGCACTGCGCTCCAGCAGACCGGCGACGCTGATCGCCGAGGCAGGCTCGACGAAGATGCCGACCTCGGCCGACAGGATGCGGTGCGCGGCCAGGATGTCGGCATCCGAGATCGCTCCGAAGTAGCCGTTCGTCTCCTCGCGGGCGGCGAGGGCGAGCTCCCAGGAGGCGGGATTGCCGATGCGGATGGCGCTCGCGATGGTGTCGGGGTTCTTGACGACCTCGCCGCGCACGATCGGCGCGCTGCCCTCGGCCTGGAAGCCGAACATGCGCGGGCGCCGCGTCGTGACCCCGCGGGCGGCGTCTTCGGCGTACCCACGGGCGTACGCCGTGTAGTTGCCGGCGTTGCCGACCGGGATGAAGTGGAAGTCCGGGGCGTCGCCGAGCACCTCGACGACCTCGAACGCCGCGGTCTTCTGGCCCTCGATGCGGTCGTTGTTGACCGAGTTGACCAGGTGCACCGGGTACTGCGCCGCGAGCTCGCGCGCGATGTCGAGGCAGTCGTCGAAGTTGCCCTGCACCTGAAGCAGCTGCGCGTTGTGCGCGATCGCCTGGGCGAGCTTGCCCATCGCGATCTTGCCTTCGGGAACCAGCACCGCCGCGGTGATCCCGGCGTGCGCCGCGTAGGCGGCGGCCGAGGCCGAGGTGTTGCCGGTCGAGGCGCAGATGACGGCCTTGGCGCCGTGCTCGATGGCCTTCGAGACCGCCATGGTCATGCCGCGGTCCTTGAAGGAACCCGTGGGGTTCATCCCCTCGAACTTGACCCAGACCTTCGCCCCGGTGCGCGCCGAGAGCGCATCGGCGGGGAGCAGCGGCGTGCCGCCCTCGCCGAGCGTGACGATCGGGGTCGCGTCGGTCACGTCGAGCCGGTCGGCGTATTCGCGCAGAACGCCGCGCCACTGTGTGCGTTGACCGTGTGTCATCTGAATCCCTACCTAGACGGTGCCTTCGACGCGCAGCACGCTCGTCACCTCGACGACCGCATCGCTCGCGCCGAGGGCGACCACGGTGTCGGCGAGCGACCCTTCCGTGGCTTCATGAGTGCCGATGACCAGGGTAGCGGTGGGCTCCGGGATGCTGTGACCGGGGTACGCGGCCGAACCGTGGGCGGCATCCGGGCGCACGGACTGCTGCACGGCCTCGACCGAGACGCCGTGATCGCTGAACAGGGTCGCGATCTTGGCGAGCACGCCGGGGCGGTCGGCCACCTGCAGGGTGATCTGGTAGCGGGTGACCACGCTCGACATCGGCAGGATCGGCAGATCGGCGTTGGTCGACTCGGCCACTCCCGGCCCGCCGATCACGTGCCGCCGCGCCGCCGAGACGACATCGCCGAGCACCGCCGACGCGGTCTGGATGCCACCGGCGCCGGCCCCGTAGAACATCAGGCTGCCGGCGGCCTCGGCCTCGAGGAACACGGCGTTGTTGGCGCCGTGCACGGCCGCGAGCGGGTGCGACTGCGGCACGAGCGCGGGGTGCACGCGCGCACTCACCCCTTCGACGCCGGTCTCGGGATCGGTGACCCGCTCGCACACGGCGAGCAGCTTGACCACGAAGCCGGCCTCGCGCGCCGACCTGACCTGCTCATGCGTGATCGCCGTGATCCCCTCGCGGTGCACCATGTCGAGCGGCACCGTGGTGTGGAACGCCAGGCTCGCCAGGATCGCGGCCTTCTGCGCCGCGTCGAAGCCCTCGATGTCGGCGGTCGGGTCGGCCTCGGCGTAGCCGAGCTCGGTGGCCGCCGCGAGGGCCTCCTCGAGCGAGTCGCCTTCGCGGTCCATCCGGTCGAGGATGAAGTTCGTCGTGCCGTTGACGATGCCCAGGATGCGGTGCACCCGGTCGCCCGCCAGGCTGTCGCGCAACGGCCGGATGATCGGGATCGCCCCGCCCACCGCCGCCTCGTAGTAGAGCTGCGCGCCCACCTGCTCGGCCTCTTCGAACAACTCCGGACCGTGGGTCGCGAGCAGCGCCTTGTTGGCGGTGATGACGTCGGCGCCCGAGTTGAGCGCGAGCATCAGGTACTCGCGCGCCGGCTCGATGCCCCCCATCAGCTCGATGACGATGTCGGCACCGAGGATGAGCGAGCGCGCGTCGGTCGTCAGCAGTTCGCGCGGGATCTCGGTCGAGCGCGGCGCGTCCAGGTCGCGCACCGCGACGCCGACCAGTTCGAGTCCCGCGCCGACCCGGCTGGCGAGCTCGTCACCGTGCTCGAGCAGCAGCGCGGCGACCTGGGCGCCGACGGCGCCGGCGCCGAGCAGGGCGATGCGGAGGTTGCGGTACTCGATCATTTGTCTCCGTTCCGATGACCGGGACGGTCGTCGGCGCTGGCGTCGCGGCGAAGGTCAGAAATGACCTTCGCTCCTAGCTCCAGCGCGCCCATGTCGCGCGCCAGCAGGTCGTCCTCGGTCTCGCGGCGCACGATGACCCGGGCGATGCCGTCGCGCACCGCGACGACCGCGGGGCGTCCGAGGTGGTTGTAGTTGTTGGCGAGCGACCAGCAGTACGCGCCGGTGGCGGGCACCGCGACGAGGTCGCCGGGCTCCACGTCGCCGGGGAGATAGTCGGCGCGCACGACGATGTCGCCGCTCTCGCAGTGCTTGCCGGCGATCCGCACCAAGGCGGGGGCGGCATCCGAGACCCGGTTGACGATCCGCACCGAGTAGTCGGCCTGGTAGAGGGCGGCGCGGATGTTGTCGCTCATGCCGCCGTCGACGCTCACGTACTTGCGCACCGCGGTCGCCGCGCTGCCGGCCACCGACACGGTCACGTCCTTGACGGTGCCGACCTCGTACAGCGTGACGGTCGACGGGCCGATGATCACCCGGCCCGGCTCCACCGCGACCTCGGGCACCGGGATGCCGAGGCTCGCGCACTCCTCGGCCACGACCCGCGCGAGCTCCCACGCGATCGTCGCGATCGGAGTCACCTCGTCGGCGCCCGTGTAGGCGATGCCGAAGCCGCCGCCCAGGTTGAGCTCGGGCACCTCGCCGCCGGCGAGCAGCTCGGCGTGCACCGCGAGCAGACGCCGGGCCGCTTCGGCGAAGCCGTCGGACTCGAAGATCTGCGAGCCGATGTGCGAATGCAGCCCCAGGAAGCGCAGGCTCGGATGAGAGCGGATGAGCGCGACGATCTCGGGCACCTCGGCCAGCGGCACGCCGAACTTCTGGTCTTCGTGGGCCGTCGCGAGGAACTCGTGGGTCGATGCGTGCACGCCGCTGTTGATGCGCAGCCGCACCGCCTGCACCCGGTCGTGGCGCTCGGCCGCCCGGGCGACACGCTCGATCTCGACGACGCTGTCGAGAACGATCGCGCCCACCCCGACCTCGACACCGCGGTCGATCTCGGCGAGGCTCTTGTTGTTGCCGTGGAATCCCAGGCGGGCAGGATCGACGCCGGCCGCCAGGGCGACGGCGAGCTCTCCCCCGCTGCAGACGTCGATGTTGAGCCCGGCTGCCGTGACCCAGCGGGCGACCGCGATACTCAGGAACGCCTTGCCGGCGTAGTAGACGTGGGCACGCGATCCGACGCCCTCGAAGGCCCGATCGAAGGCGGCCTTCACCTCGGCCGCACGCTCGCGCGCATCCGCCTCGTCGACGACGTAGAGCGGCGTGCCGAACTCGCGGGCCAGCTCGGTCGCCGCGGCTCCGGCGAGCGCGACGACGCCCTCGGCGGTCCGCTCCGAGTGACGCGGCCAGACGGCGTCCGCGAGCGCGTTCGCGTCATCCGGGTGGGCCAGCCAGCCGGGCGCGAGAGGGTTCACGGTCACAGGACCTCACGGTGGTCGTCGACACGGGGTCGTCGGAACGAAGAGTGAGGCGAGCGAACCCGGCTTGGTCCCTGAAGCCGCCTCCCACTCTACCGGCCCGGAGCGGGAGGCGCGGCGGGGCGGGGTCAGGAGGCGCGGTCGGTGGGCAGACGCGGGACGGGCGGCGGGACGGCGTCCACGTGGCGCACCGCCTCGTGGATGTCGTCGGTCACCAGCACGAGCTCGTCGAAGCGGGCGCGCACCACCGGATCGGCCATCGCGAACAGCGCGTCCATGAGCTGGCGTACGGGCAAGCGGTTCGTCCAGTAGTCGGTGTCGAGGAAGACCATGGGGCTGAACTCGGCGTCGCCGGTCGCGTAGTAGTTCTGCTCGGCATCCTGGAACACCTCGTGCAGCGTGCCCGCCGAGCCCTGTGTGAAGATCACGCCCTGACGCGCGATCGTCAGCAGGCCGTCTTCGCGGATGCTGTTCTGGAACAGCTTGGCGATGTGCGTCGCGAACGGCGTCGTCGGCTCGTGACCGTAGTGCCAGGTCGGGATCGAGATCGACTCGACCGGATCGACGATCGCGCGGCTCAGCTCCC
The DNA here is from genome assembly GCF_042655435.1 of Lysinimonas soli. Lineage (NCBI taxonomy): Bacteria > Bacillati > Actinomycetota > Actinomycetes > Micrococcales > Microbacteriaceae > Lysinimonas > Lysinimonas soli. The sequence goes on along the minus strand of NZ_JBHSMG010000001.1, from coordinate 598,261 downwards.
AGGCCGGCGCGAACCAGTCGTGCGCCGTGCGGACGAGCCGCCCGTCGGCGATCCCGCCGTGGCCCACGATGCGCGTGAGCTCGGGCATGCTCGGCATCGCGGCGAGCGCGGCGATCGTGTCGGTGAGCTGGTCGTCCGACTGCGCCGAGAGCGCCGCCCCCAGATGTCCGGCTTCCATGGCGCCCGGTCCGCCCCCGGTGCACACCAGCAGCCGGCGCCGGGCGAGCTCGCGACCGAGCTCGGCGATCCGGCGGTAGGCGGCGGAGTCGCGCGGCAGTTCGTGCCCGCCCATGATGCCGACCACCCGGCGGTCGGCGATCACCCCGCCGACGTCGAGCGTCACCGACGAGTCGTGCAGCGCGCGCATCATGGCGGCGTACGGGTCGACCGGGGTGCTGCGCCCCGTCCTGACGAACCAGCGGTACGACTGGAAGTCCATCGTCTCGGCGTAGCTGTCGACCCGGCCGGGCGAGAAGCCCGCGAACAGCTCCTCGGCCGAGTAGACCGAGCCGCGGATCGGCTGGAAGGGCAGCGGACCGTCCCGAGGGTCGCGCCGCTCGACGCTCGTGGCGCCGTCGCTCGGATGGGCCCCGTGCTGGCCGGTCACGAACAGCCGCCCTTCGTCGTGAGATCGGTTCCGCCGAGCACGGCCCCGTCGCCGGAGGCGCTCAAGGTGAGCCGGTGGTCGGCGACCGTCACCGAGGTCACGGTGAGGGCCTTCGGCAGGTACTGTGCGAGACAGAACGACCGCTGGGTCAGGAGGGCGCGGGCCACCTGCGAGAACCCGGGCGTCGTGCGCAGCTGCTGCGCCGTGAAGGTCTGACCCGAGACCTGGATGCTGCTGGGCGTGAAGACCATCTGCCCGTTCGACACCGACGGTGTCAGGCCCAGACCGATCGGGATGCCGAACCCGAGCACCCGGACCGTCGCCGTCGCGACGATCCGCCCCGACTCGAGGGTGATCGTGTCGAGGGGCAGGCCGCTCAGCCGCGAGGCGAGGGCGGTCATGTTCTTCTCGTCGACGCTGTAGCCGACCGCGAGCGTGCCGAGCGGGGCGCTGCCGTCGAGGGGCACCGAGGTCGCATGCACGGTCGCCGCGCCCACCAGCTCGCCGTAGCTCAGCTTCGGGATCGCCACGTCGAGCGAGTCGAAGCGACCGCCGAGGGCCTGCAGCAGCACCGAGCCTCCGCCGATGTCGACCGAGACGGGAGTGCCGGGCGCGACCCCGAGCGCCGAGACCAGCTTCTGCCTGATCTGGCTCTCGGCGTAGGCCCGGGCCGCGGCATCCGCGACGACCGTGCCGAGCGCCAGCACGACGAGCACGACGGCGAGCGCGATGAGGCCCCTCCGGCGGCGGGCCCGTCCCGTCCCCGTCCCCGGTGCGGCGGGCATCGCGGCCCCGGTGCTCACGGCTACATCCGTTCCGGGGCGCTCACGCCGAGCAGGCCGAGCCCGGTGCGCAGCACCTGCCCGGTCGCGTCGTTGACCCAGCGGCGGGTCTCGTGGATGACGCCGACCGGCTCGTCGCCGAGCGGGATGATGCGGCAGGCGTCGTACCAGCGGTGGTACGCCCCGGCCAGCTGCTCCAGGTAGCGCGCGACGCGGTGCGGCTCGCGCAGCTCCGCCGCCTGGAGGGTGACCCGCGGGAACTCCGCGAGCACCCCGAGCAGGATGCTCTCGGTCTCGTGGTCGAGCAGCGCAGGGTCGAAACGACCCCGCGTCACCCCGGCCTGGTCGGCGTTGCGCGCGACCGCCTGGGTGCGGGCGTGGGCGTACTGCACGTAGAAGACGGGGTTGTCGTTGGTCTTCTTGGTGAGCAGGTCGAGGTCGATGTCGAGCTGCGAGTCCATCGAGCTGCGCACCAGCGCGTAGCGGGCCGCGTCGACGCCGACGACGTCGACGAGATCCTCCATCGTGACGACCGTGCCGGCGCGCTTCGACATCCGCACCGGTTCGCCGTCCTTGATGAGGTTGACGAGCTGGCCGATCAGGATCTCGAGGTTGACGTACGGGATGTCGCCGAAGGCGGCGGTCATCCCCATCAGCCGCTTCACGTAGCCGTGATGGTCGGCCCCGAGCAGGATCAGGTTGCGCTCGAAGCCGCGCTCGCGCTTGTTGAGGTAGTAGGCGAGATCGCCCGAGATGTAGGCGCCTTCGCCGTCGCTCTTGATGACGACGCGATCCTTGTCGTCGCCGAACTCGCTCGTGCGCAGCCAGGTCGCTCCGTCGGCCTCGTAGATGTGACCGAGCTCGCGCAGGCGTGCGACAGCCCGCTCCACGGCGCCCGAGTCGTGCAGCTCGTTCTCGTGGAAGTAGACGTCGAAGTCGACGCCGAAGTCGTGCAGGCTCGCCTTGATGTCGCCGAACATCAGCTCGACCCCGAGCTTGCGGAACTCCTCCTGCTGCACGTCCGGTGGCAGGCTGTCGAGGTCGCCCGGATAGATCTCGACGACGCGGGCCGCGATGTCGAGGATGTACTGCCCGCCGTAGCCGTCATCGGGCGCCGGTTCGCCGCGATAGCCCGCGACGAGGCTGCGCGCGAAGCGGTCGATCTGCGCGCCGTGGTCGTTGAAGTAGTACTCGCGCGTGACGAGCCCGCCCTGCGCCTGGAAGAGGCGGGCGAGGCTGTCGCCCACCGCGGCCCAACGGGTGCCGCCGATGTGGATCGGCCCGGTCGGGTTCGCCGAGACGAACTCGAGGTTGATCGGCACGCCGTCGTACAGCACGCCGCGGCCGTAGTCGACCCCCTGCTCGACGATGCGCTGCGCCAGCAGACCGGCGGCGGCGGCGTCCAGGGTGATGTTGAGGAAGCCGGGGCCCGCGACCTCGGCCTTCGCGATGCCGTCGACCTGGACGAGCGCGGCCGCGAGCGATGCCGAGAACTCCCGCGGATTCAACCCGAGGCGCTTGCCGAGCTTGAGCGCGACGTTGGAGGCCCAGTCGCCGTGATCGCGGTTGCGGGGGCGCTCGAGCGTGACGTCCTCGACCTCGACCTCGCCCGCTCGGTCGCCCACCGTCGCGCGGACGACGTCGAGCAGCGTTGCGGTCAATTCGGCGGGATTCACAAGGAGCGATCCTATCCCGGCGTGTGTCGGGCGACCGGGCGACGACCTCGGGAGACAATGGAGCATGCCCCGTCTCCTGCGCCGTTCCGCTGTGCCGTTCGCCGTCGCCGTCGCCGTCACGGCCGGGCTGGCCGGGTGCGTCGCCACCCCGTCCCCGTCGCCGACCGGGTCGGCGACCAGCGCGTCGCCCAGCGTCACGGCGAGCACGCGCCCGTCGGCCAGCCCGACGCCCACGCCCAGCGCGATTCCGATCACGATCGGATGCGGTCAGCTCATCTCGGCCGACGCGATGTACGCCTTCAATCCCAACTACGGACTGCTCGACAGCTGGACGCCGACCGCCGGCTCGGCGGCCGCGACCGCGAAGTCGGAGCACGGCCTGGCCTGCCGCTGGAGCAACCAGACCAGCGGCGACACGATCGACTTCTCGGTCGCGCACCTCGACGCCGCCTCGATCGAGGCGCTGAAGAACGACGCCGTCACGTCGAGCACCATGGTGCCGACCTACGGCGACGAGGCGTACTTCTCGGTCAAGAACGGCGTCGGCACCGCGATCGTCTTCCAGGGCGACTACCGGCTGGTGGCGACCTCGGCGGCGTTCCTCGAACCGGGTGACGCCACCGATCTCATCGACGCCGCGCTGAGCGCCCTGAAATAGCACCCGCGCGGCCCGGGCGGTCGGCCCGGCGGCGTCGGGCTAGCCGAGCTCCACGAGCTCGTCGGGATCGTCGCTGAACGCCTCGCTCGCCTCGGCCTGCACCTGCAGGGTCAGCAGCCGGATGTCGGAGAGCGTGTTGGTCAGGAACGCGGTGTCGGTTGCATCCCGACCCGTCGCCAGCCGCACCATCGCGGCGCGCGGAGCCAGCCGGGTCGAGTCGACGACGACCCACCGCCCCTCGACGAGGGCCTCGACGACGGCGTGGAAGTCCATCGGATCCAGGCCCGGCGCGTACACCGAGACCAGGCGGGCCGGCACATCGAGCGCGCGCAGCAGGGCGGCGGTGAGGTGGGCGTAGTCCCGGCACACCCCCTCCCCCGATTCGAGCGTCTCGACGGCGCCGCCCGTGGGCGAGGTCGCCGCCGGCACATAGGCGAGACGGTCCGCGACCCAGCTCGATACCTCGCGGACGAGCCGCGCCCCGCCGAGACCGGGGAAGGTGTCGCGCGCGAACGGCTGCAGGGTGTCGGACTGCACGTAGCGGCTGGGCCGCAGGTAGACGATCTCGTCGATCGGATGCACCGCGGCCGCGGGCGCGCGACCGGTCACCTCGGCGGCGTAGTCGATCCGCACGGTGCCCGGCGTCGTCTCGAACAGCTGCAGCCGCGTGAGCGGCTCCTCGTCCAGCTCGCGCACCGCGACCGGATCCCCGTCGACGCTGATCGTCAGCGCCTCCCAGGCGAGCGGCACGCCACGGGCCGACGAGATCGCCAGCACGAACGCCGTCGGGTCGCTGACCTCGAGGGTCATGCTCGAGCGGAGGTCGCGGCGCAGGGTCACTCGCCGAGCATGTCACGGGTCGGGGAGCGCGCGAGCCATGCTGCTAATCTGATGACGCATCGCGCCCCCGTAGCTCAGTGGATAGAGCGCTTCCCTCCGGAGGAAGAAGTCGCACGTTCGAATCGTGTCGGGGGCACTTTCATTTCGGCGATCGCGGCGTCGTCTCGGCTCGGCCGAGCTTCGAGGGCCACCAGATGCGGCGTCCGATGTCGTACGAGAGTGCGGGCACCAGCAGCGAGCGCACCAGGATCGTGTCGAGCAGTACGCCGAACGCGACGATGAACGAGATCTGCACGAGGAACAGGATCGGGATCACCTGCAGCGCCGAGAAGGTCGCCGCCAGCACGATCCCCGCCGCCGTGATCACGCCGCCGGTGGCCTGCACGCCGCGCACGATGCCCGGGCGGGTGCCGATGTGCAGGGACTCCTCGCGCACCCGGGTCATCAGGAAGATGTTGTAGTCCACCCCGAGCGCGACCAGGAAGACGAAACCGAACAGCGGCACCGAGGGATCCGCCCCCGGAAAGCGGAACAGGTGGTTGAACACCAGCGCCGAGACGCCGAGGGTCGCCGCGTACGACAGCACGACGGTCCCGATCAGCAGCACGGGCGCCAGGATCGATCGCAGCAGCAGCATGAGCACCAGCAGCACCACGAGCAGCACCGCCGGGATGATGACGCGCAGGTCGGCGGTCGCGGTGATGTCGGTGTCGAGCGCGAGCGCCGTCACCCCGCCGACCTTCGCCTGCGGATCGATCGCCGGCAGCGCGTCGCGCAACCCGGTCACGGCCTTCTCGGCGGCGGCGGAATCCGCCTGCACCGAGAGGGTGGCCTCGACGAGCACCCTGCCGTCGACGACCTTCGCGGGAGCCGCCGGACCGCCCGGGGCGCCGGACGCGCCCGTGTAGACCGCCGCATCCGCGATGCCGTCGGTCGCGGCGGCGAGGGCGACCACGCGATCCGCCTCGGCCTCGCGCGTCACGATGTAGACGGGGCTGCCCGATCCCGCCTCGAAATGCTCCGCCAGCAGCTTCTGGCCGTCGACCGAGTCGGCCTGCGTGAGCAGCAGATCGGTCTGCGGCACCCCGTTGGCCTGCAACTGCAGCAGGCCGAGCGACGCCGCGCCGAGCAGCACGACCGAGGTGATCCACACCGCCCGCGGGCGCCGCGACACGAGGCCCCCGACGGCGCCCCACAGCCGACCGGTCTTCTGCACGGCCGGCACGCCCTCGACGGGCTCGACGTACTTCGGCCGGAACGGCCAGAACGCCGCCCGCCCGCAGAGCAGCAGCAGCGCGGGCAGGGCGGTCAGCGCGGCGAGCAGGGCGAAGAGGATCGCGATGGCCGCGACCGGTCCGAGTCCGCGGTTGGAGTTGAGCCCCGAGAGCAGCAGACACAGCACCCCGAGGATCACGGTGGCCGCCGAGGCCGCGATCGGCTCGACCGCCGCCCGCAAGGCGACCCGCATGGCCGGCCACGCGGTCCGATGGCTGATCAGCGCCTCCCGGAAGCGGGCCACGAGCAGCAGCGAGTAGTCGGTCGCCGCACCGAGGGCCAGGATCGACAGGATGCCCTGGCTCTGCCCCGTGACGGTGATCCAGCCGGCCTTCGCCAGCAGGTAGACGATCAGGATGCTGCCGGTCAGCGCGAAGGTCGAGGTCAGCAGCACCAGGATCGGCAGCAGCAGCGAGCGGTACACCACGAGCAGGATGACGAAGACGGCCAGCAGCGCTACGAGCAGCAGGATCCCGTCGATTCCCCCGAACGCGGCGCCGAAGTCGACGCCGAGCGCGGCCGGGCCCGTGACGTACGAGGTCAGGCCCGACGGGATCCCGTCGACCGCCGCCGAGCGCACCGCCGCGATCACGGTCTTCGCGACGGCGTTCGACTCCACCGGGACGACGACCTCGAGCGCCTGCCCGTCGGTTGAGGGGATGGGTCCGACCACGGTGCCGACACCGGCGATCGCCGAGATGGCGTCGACCCGCTCCGCGACGGCGGTCCGGTCGTCCCCGGTCAGGCCGCTCGTCCGGGCGTAGACGACGATCGCCGGCACGGTGTCGGACGGGAAGAACCTCTTCAGCTCGGCCTGCACGACGGTCGACTCCGCGCTGGCGGGCAGGTAGCTGGCCTGATCGTTGTTCACGACCGTGCTGATGGTGCCGAAGGTCGGTCCGCCGAGCGCCGAGACGCCCAACCAGACCCCGAGCAGGATCACCGGTGCCACGATCCGTACCCACCGCGGTGGCGTCCTCGTCATGATGACAGTGTGGCGCGCCAGCAGCGGCGAGCGATACTCCGACGAGAGTCACCCCAACCTTTTCGACGAGTTCGTCGTCTCAGTAGGTGACAGGAGGGTGCGAAGTGACGCGCGAAGGACCATGGGAGCGGGTGCTGACGGATCTCGTCGCGCGCCGCGGCGACGCCATGATCCGGTACGCGACGCTGCTCTGCGGCGATCGCGACGACGCCGCCGACCTCGTGCAGGAGGCGCTGGTCAAGACCTTCGGCCGCGTGCGCAACGGCTTCGGCATCGACAGCGCCGAGGCTTACGTGCGCCGGGCGATCCTCACGACGCACCTGGATGGCGCGCGCCGCCGCACCCGCTGGCGGCGGGTCGCCCCGCTCGAGTACGTGCCCGACGAGCGCCCCTCCGACGCGCTCGCCACGGACGCCCGGCTCGACCTGCACGATGAGCTGCGCAAGCTCACGCCGCGGGAGCGGGCCTGCCTCGTGCTGCGGTACTACGACGATCTCAAGGTCGACGACATCGCGGCGACCCTGGGCATCAGCCCGGGAGCCGTCAAGCGCTACCTGAGCGACGGGCTGGCCAGGATGGCCATCGCCCTGGCCGACGACGGGACGGCGGCCGAGCGGCTCGGCCCCGCCGGCCCGGCTGCCCGCCCGGCTGCGCGCCCGGCTCGCCGCTCCGACCTCGTCGAAGGAGACCTCGATGCCCACTGACGCCGAGCTGCGCGAGCGATTCCGCGAGGACGACCACCCGGGCCGCGCCATCGACCTCGACGCGGTGCTGCGGCGCTCGCGCGCCCGTCGTCGCCCGCGGCTGGCCGCGGTCGCCGCGGGGTCGGTGCTCGCCGTTGCCGGGATCGTCGTCCCCGTCACGATCGGACTCGCCGCCGGGCAGCACCCGGTGCTGAGCGCGGGGTCCGCCGGATCCTCGGTCTCGGAGGGCGCCCGGGGGGGCGGCACGCCGGGCGCGACGGCGCCCGAGATCGCCGCGGGCGGCGGGGTGACGATCGACCGCGCCCCCGCCGACAAAGTCAACCTGTGCGGGGCGGCGCCGGCCGAGGTCGCGCCCGCGCCGAACGGGCTGAGTCTCACCGTGCACGCCGTGGAGGCGAGTGCGACGAGCCGCGACATCCCGGTCACCGTCACCCTCACCAACACCGGAACGCAGCACCTGGTCGGGTCGACCCTGGCCAGTCCGGCGATCACCCTCGTGCGCGACGACGTCGTGCTCTGGCACAGCAATGGGCCGGTGCCGATGATCGCCGTGACGGTCGATCTCGAGCCCGGTGCGTCGATGCGCTACTCGGCGAGCTTCGAGCCCCGGGTCTGCAGCACGATCGACGACGAGGATCCCGGCTTCCGCACGGGGCTGCCGCCGGCCGGCCCGGGCGACTACCGGGTCTCGGCCGCGATCGACTTCACGCCGTCGGACGGCTCGGGCTCCGTGCTGGTCACGGGACAGGAAGCCACGGCGACACTGCACTGATCCCCCCGCGATCCCCGGACTCGACGCGGCGGCCGAGAACGGGAAGACTCGTCTCATCGACAGGAAGGCACCACCATGGCCGACAAGCAATCCATCCTCGGACGCATCTCGACCCTCGTGCGGGCGAACATCAACGCCCTGATCGATCAGGCGGAGGACCCGCAGCTCATGCTCGACCAGCTCGTGCGTGACTACACGAGCAGCATCGCCGAAGCCGAGAGCGCCGTCGCCACCACGATCGGCAACCTGCGCCTCATGGAGCAGGACCACGCCGCCGATGTCGCCGCCGCCCAGGACTGGGGTCTCAAGGCCCGGGCCGCGAGCGCCAAGGCCGACGAGCTGCGCGCCGCCGGCAACGCCGCCGACGCCGACAAGTTCGACAACCTCGCCAAGATCGCCCTCGGCAAGCAGATCGCGTCCGAGAACGAGGCCACCGCCGCCGAGCCGACCATCGCGTCGCAGAACGCCGTCGTCGAGAAGCTCAAGACCGGCGTTCAGCAGATGCACGACAAGCTCGACCAGCTGATCGCCAAGCGCGACCAGCTCGTCGCTCGCGCGAAGACGGCCGAGGCCCAGGTGCAGGTGCACGACGCCCTCAAGAGCATCAACGTGCTCGACCCGACGAGCGAGCTCGGTCGATTCGAAGACAAGGTTCGTCGCGAGGAGGCCAAGGTCGCCGGTCAGCAGGAGCTCGACGCCTCGAGTCTCGACTCGCAGTTCGAGAGCCTCGACGACCTGGAGACGCAGGCCGAGGTCGACACCCGGCTCGCCGCCCTCAAGGCCGGCAGCTCGCCGAAGGCGGTCACCGGCTAGGCGCGCGCCGCCGGCTTCGGTACGGCGCCAGCACACCCGCGGCGACTCTGATTGCATGGAGCAATGACGACAATCGGATTCATCGGTTCGGGCAACATCGGCTCCCAGGTGGCTCGCGCAGCCATCGCCACCGGTCACGAGGTCGTGATGAGCAACTCGCGCGGCGCCGAGACGCTGAGCGAGCTGATCGCCGAGCTGGGTCCGCACGCGCGCGCGGCGAGCCCGGTCGAGGCCGCAGCGGCCGGCGACTTCGTGGTGGTGTCGGTCCCCGTGAAGGCGATCGACGACGTACCCGTCGCGCCCCTCGACGGCAAGATCGTGCTCGACACGAACAACTACTACCCGCAGCGCGACGGCCAGGTCGCCGAGCTGGATGCGGGCCGCATCACCGTCTCGGGCCTGCTGCAGCGCCACCTGCCGGGCTCCCAGGTCGTGAAGGCGTTCAACCACATCCGCGCCGCCGAGATCACCTCCGACGCGACCCCGAGCGGCACGCCGGGCCGTCGGGCCCTCGCGATCGCGGGAGACGACGAGGAGGCCCGCGCCCTCGTGGCCGACTTCATCGACGGGATCGGCTTCGACGTCGTCGATCTCGGCCCGCTCTCGGAGAGCTGGCGCATCGAGGCGGGAACGCCGGGCTACGGCGCGGTGCTCACGCAGGCCGAACTGGCCGCCGCGACCGCGAACGCCGAGCGTCCGATCGCGAGCTGACCCGGCTCCCCTGGCCGGCCGGCCGGCCCTCGCCCTAGAGTGACACCGTGACCGCCACCTTCGTCGTCGTCCCCCAGTGGCAGGGCTCCCCCTCGTCCCGAGCGATGCGGCAGGCCGACGGGGCTGCGGCGATCCGCGGCGACCTCCCATCTGCGGCGACCCGCGAGGTCGCCGTTCCGCTTGAGGCCGGCGACGAGCAGAGCACCGGCGTCGCGCGATTCAGCTCCTTGCAGCTGGTGCGTGAGCGGATGCGCGACGTGCTCGACGAGGTCACCGACACCCCGATCGTGGTCGGCGGCGACTGCGGCGTGTCCGCGGCCGCGGTGATGCACGCCGCCGAGAAGCACGGCGACCTCGCGGTGATCTGGTTCGACGCGCACCCCGACCTCAACGACGTCGAGAGCTCGCCCTCCGGCGCCTACGCCGGAATGGTGCTCCGGTCGATCGTCGACGACGGCATCGTGCCCGCCGGCCGGGTGCTCCTGGTCGGCGCGCGCTCCTGGGACCCGGGCGAGGAGGCCTTCGCCGTCGAGGCCGGCATCCGCTCGTTCTCGGTCGACGAGCTGGCGGATGCCACGGCGCTGGTCGCGGCCGTCGCCGAGACGGGGGCGCAGTCGGTGTATCTGCACATCGATCTCGACGTGCTCGACCCGGGCGAGATCGCGGGTCTGCTCGACCCCGAGCCCTTCGGGCTGGCCGCGTCGAGCCTCGTCGCCGCCGTCAAGGCGTTGCGCGGGCCCTTCGTGCTGGCCGGGGCGACGATCGCCGCCTACGCGCCGGCGTCGCCCGCCGAGACCGTCGATGACGCCCCGACCATCCTGAGGATCATCGGAGCGCTCGCCTCCTAGCCGCGCGGAGCGCGAGCTCGGCTCCCGCGAACGGCATCCACGCGGTTGAATGGCGGGATGAGCGCACGCGAATTCGATCTCATCGTCATCGGGGCCGGAGCGGTGGGCGAGAACGTCGCCGACCGGGCCGTGCAGGGCGGACTCACCGTCGCCCTGGTCGAAGCCGAGCTGGTCGGGGGCGAATGCTCCTACTGGGCCTGCATGCCGTCCAAGGCCCTGCTGCGAGCGGGGGCCGCGGTGCGGGACGCAGCCGACGTCGACGGGGCCGCGCAGGCGATCACGGGCCCCATCGACCCCCTCGGAGTGCTGCGGCGGCGGGACGCCATCGTGCACGACTGGGATGACGCCTCCCAGGTGGCATGGGTCGACGGAGCCGGAATCGAGCTGATCCGCGGGCATGCCCGCTTCACGGGCCCGAAGGCGCTCGCCGTGACGGCGGCCGACGGAACGGTCACCGAGCTGCGCGCGACCCACGCGGTCACGGTCAGCACGGGCAGCGCGGCCCTGCTGCCCGATGTGCCCGGCCTGCGCGAGGCGGCACCGTGGACCAGCCGGGACGCGACGAGCGTGAAGTCGATTCCCGCGAGTCTCGCGATCCTGGGCGGCGGGGTGGTCGGCTGCGAGATGGCCACGGCATACGCCTCCCTGGGATGCGCCGTGACCCTGCTCTCGCGCGGTCCCCTGCTGAGCAACCTCGAGCCGGTCGCCGGGGAGGCCGTGACCGCATCGCTGCGGCGGCTCGGCGTCGACGTGCGGATCGGCGCCGAGGCGGCGGCCGTGCAGCGGGGCGAGCACGGGGTGGTCGTCGAGCTGAAGGACGACTCGACGGGCGGCTCGACCGTCACGGCCGACGAGCTGCTCGTCGCGATCGGCCGCACCCCGCGCACCGGCGACCTCGGTCTCGAGGCCATCGGACTGACCCCCGGCGACTGGCTCACGGTCGACGACACCCTGCGGGTCGAGGGCTTCGACTGGCTGTACGCGACCGGGGACGTCAATCACCGCGCGCTGCTGACCCACCAGGGCAAGTACCAGGCCAGGGCCGCCGGCGACGTGATCGCGGCCAGGGCGCTCGGACGGCCCGTCGACGACGCACCCTGGGGCCGGCACGTCGCCACCGCGGATGCCGAGGCGGTTCCCCAGGTGACCTTCACCGACCCCGAGGTGGCGTCCGTCGGCCTGACGGAGGCGGCAGCCCGCCGGGCCGGCTACGACATCAGGGTCGTCGACTACGAGCTCGGCTGGGTCGCGGGGGCGAGCGCGCTCGCCGATCACTACGAGGGGCACGCTCGCGCCGTGATCGACGCCTCGCGCGAGGTGCTGATCGGCGTGACCTTCGTCGGCCGGAACGTCAGCGAGATGCTGCAGGCCGCCACGATCGCGATCGTCGGCGAGGTGCCGCTCAAGCGGCTGTGGCACGCGGTGCCCGCCTATCCGACCCTCAACGAGGTGTGGCTGCGCCTGCTCGAGACCGACGGACGCGGCACCGCCTGACGCGGCAGCGCTGAGGCGGCGCCGCTCCGGCCTTGACGCCCCGGTCACGCCCTCCACTGGGGCGGATGCCGCCGGTCCCAGCCCAGCCGGCGCTCGAGCTGGGCGCCGAGGGCGAGCAGCACGTCCTCCCGTCCCGGTCGCCCGATGAGCTGCACGCCCATCGGCAGGCCCGTCTCGGTGACGTGCACGGGGAGCGCGATGGCCGGCAGCCCCGCGACGTTCACGAAGCTGGTGAACGGGGTGTACTGCACCTGCTGGGCGAAGTTGTGCATGGCATCCTCGGCGTCGTACCAGCCGAGCGGCCGTGGCGTCATCGCAAGGGCCGGGGTGAGCACCGCGTCGTAGCGACCCAGCTGGCGGATGACCCGTCGCTCGTAGCGGGTCAGCCAGCTCAGCGCGCTGCCGAGTTCGCGGGCGCCGAGCCGCCGCCCGGTCTGCACGAGCCAGCTCGTCAGGGGCTCCACCTGCTCGAGCTGCGCACCCTCGATCGGGATGGCGGCGGCACCGCCCTGCCAGATCGTGGTGAAGGCCGAGGCGTAGCCCTCCTCCGGCTCGAGGGCGAACTCCTCCAGGCCGTGCCCGATCGCGGCGAGCTGATCGCGGGCGATCACCAGCGCGGCGAGCGCCTCGGGCGATACCCGGATCTCGTAGGCGGTCTCCCACGGCGAGCTGGTCGTCATCCCGAGCTGGAAGCGTCCCTCGCCCCGCACGGCCGCGTTGAGGTACGCGCCGCCGTCCCAGCTCGGCGCCGCGGTCGCGTAGTCGAGGCGGGCGTCGCCGATCATCGCGTCGAGCAGCAGGGCGGCATCCGCGACCGTCCGGGCGAGCGGCCCGGCGACCGCGAGACCCGCGAGATTGGTGAACCCCGGACTCGCGGGGATCCGGCCGCGGGACGGCTTGAGCCCCACCAGTCCGGTCGCGGCGGCCGGAATGCGCACCGAGCCGCCGCCATCCGATCCGGGGGCCACCGGCAGCAGGCCGGATGCCACGGCGACCGCCGCTCCCCCGCTCGAGCCCCCGGCTCCGAGCCCGGTGTCGTAGGGATTCCGCGCGGGGCGCCCGGCCAGCGGCTCGGTGTAGCTCGGCATGCCGAACTCCGGGGTCGCCGTCTTGCCCAGGCTGATCGCCCCCGCGGCATCGAGCGCGTCGACCAGCTCGTCGGACATCTCGGGCACGAAGTCGGCGAACGCCCGTGAGCCGTAGCCGGTCGGCACCCCGGCGCGGTCGACGAGATCCTTGTCGGCCGAGGGCAGCCCCCACAGCGCGAGCGCCGGCGAGACGCCCGAGTCGGGCGCCGCGAGCGCGTCGGCCCGGGCGCGCGCCGACTCGGCCGTGACGGTCACGAAGGCCCCGAGCCCGCCGTCGAGGCGCTCGATGCGCTCCAGGTAGTGGTCGACCAGCTCGCGGGGCGAGATCTCGCCGCGTCGCAACCGGTCGAGCTGCTCGAGAGCCGTCAGATCGTGGAGTTCGAACACCATGCGAGCCTAGGCGCGCCCGCCGCCGGAGTGGATAGCATCCCCCCATGGCCCGCCGCCCCCGCTACCAGCCCGCCCTGTCGATCGTGACGGGAGCCAGCTCGGGGATCGGCGCCGCCTTCGCACGCGCCCTCGCCGCCCGGGGATCCGACCTCGTGCTCGTCGCCCGGCGCGAGGATCGACTGCTCGCGCTCGCGCGCGAGCTCGAGCAGCCGCACGGCATCCGTTGCACGGTCGCGCCGCTCGACCTGTCGCGGCCCGGCGCCGGAGCCGCCCTGCTCGCCGTGCTCGACTCGCGACTCGACGGTCGCGTGCCCGACCTGCTGGTGAACAACGCCGGATTCGGCGTGCAGGGTCGGGTCGCCGACACCGACCCCGCCCGCCTGGCCGAGGAGGTCGCGGTGGATGTCGCCGCCGTCGTCGAGCTCTCGCGCACCTTCGTCGCCCCGATGATCGCGCGCGGCTCGGGGGCGATCCTCAACATCGCCAGCACCGCCGCCTACCAGCCGGTGCCGGGCATGGCGGTCTATGCAGCATCCAAGTCGTTCGTGAAGCTCTTCACCGAGGCGCTCTGGTTCGAGGCACGACCGCACGGGGTGACGGTGTTCGCCGTGGCCCCCGGCGCGGTCGCGTCGGAGTTCTTCGACCGGGGCCGACGCATCCCGGCGCCGACCCCCTACTGGGATCCGGCGCGGATCGCCGACGCCGGGCTGCGGGCGCTCGATCGGCGGCGCACTCCCCCCGAGGTCATGCCGGGCCTGGCCAACCGCGCGGCCGCGTTCAGCACGCGCTTCATCCCGCGCCGCGTGCTGCTGTTCTTCGCGGCGCGGCTCACCGCGACCCTCCTCGCGGTGCTCTGAGCCTCAGCCGGCGGGGCCGAGCTCCTGGAAGACGGTCAGCTGCAGCCCGTCGGGGCCCTCGAGCCGCGCGTTCACCGAGCGCCAGGGCGTGGGCGTCGGCGGGGCGACGGGCTCGGCGCCGGCCGCGACAAGGCGATCGGTCGTCGCCGCGGCATCCGCGACCTCGAAGGCCACCCGGATCGTGAGCGGGAACGGATGCGCGACCGCCCGGCCGACCTCGACCTCGTCGATCATGCGCACCTGGGCGACGTTCGAGAGCTCGAGGGTCGCCGTCGGAATGCTGAGGATCGACACGCGTGCTCCGTCGTCGCCCTCGTAGGCCTCGAGCTCGGTCAGGCCGAGCGCGTCGCGGTAGAACGCGAGCGCGGCCTCGTGGTCGCCCGTCTCGACCACGAGGCGCAACTGCAGCACCGGCGTCTCAGCCACGCTTCGGCCCGCCCTTGAGGCTCTTCTGCATCAGCACGGTGCCGAGCCAGCGGCCGAACTTGAACCCCACCTTGCCCATGTGCCCGATCTCTTTGAAGCCGAAGGCCGTGTGCATCGCGATCGAGGCCTCGGCCCCCTTGTCGGCGATGACCGCGATGACCTCCTTGACCCCCGCGGCCTTGGCGTCGTCGAGCATCCGGGTCATCAGGGCTTTGCCGATGCCCTTTCCCGTCGCGGCCGCGCCGAGGTAGATCGAGTTCTCGACCGTGTAGCGGTAGGCGGCCTTCTGCTTCCACGGGGTCACGTAGCTGTAGCCGAGCACCTGGCCGCTCGGAGAGACCGCGACGAGCCACGGGTACTTCAGCCGGGCCACGTCACGGAACTTGCCGCGCATCTCCTTGAGGGTGAGGGGATCCTCGTCGAACGTCACGGTGCTGTTGAGCACGTAGTGGTTGTAGATGGCGAGCATGTCGGGGATGTCGCGCTCCGTCGCCGGACGCAGCTCGAAGGCGAACGGCGGCTCCTCGGGCGCCGGGGGACGCAGGTGCGCGGGCAGCTTGCGGGGCGGGTTGTATTCCTCTTCGAGCATCAGTCCCCCCGCTTCTCGGCCATGCGCCGATTCTACGAGCGGACCGGCGACGCGGCATCCGGTCCCGGCGCGATCGGAGCTGCGGCGGGGGCATCCCCGAGCCTCCAGTCGACCGGCGAGGCCCCGGCCGCGACGAGCAGCTCGTTGGCCCGGCTGAACGGGCGGGAGCCGAAGAAGCCGCTGCTCGCCGAGAGCGGGCTCGGGTGCGCGGAGGCGATGATCGGGGTCGCCCCCAGCAGCGGGCGGAGGGTGCCCGCGTCCCGGCCCCACAGGATCGCCACGAGCGGGCCACCGCGCGCGACCAGGGCCCGGATCGCGTGCTCGGTCACCGCCTCCCAGCCCTTGCCGCGGTGCGAGCCCGCGGCCCCGGCGCGCACCGTCAGCACCCGGTTCAGCAGCATGACCCCCTGCCGCGACCACGGCGTGAGGTCGCCGTTCGACGGGACGGCGATCCCGAGGTCGGAATGCAGCTCCTGGTAGATGTTCTGCAGGCTGCGCGGCACGGGGCGCACCGTGGGTTCGACCGAGAACGCCAGGCCGACCGCGTGCCCCGGCGTCGGGTAGGGATCCTGTCCGACGATGAGCACCTTGACGCTCGACATCGGGGCTTCGAAGGCGCGGAGCACCCGGGGACCGGGCGGCAGGTACGGCCGCCCGGCAGCGACCTCGGCGCGCAGGAAGTCCCCCATCGCCTCGATCCGCGCGGCGACCGGCTGCAGCGCCTCGGCCCAGCCCGGATCGACGAGTTCCGACAGGGGCTTGCGTTGTGTCATCCGCGCCGGCCGTTCAGTGCCCGACGGCCCCCGCGGTCACGCCGTCCGGATACGCGACCGGACCCTCCGAGCTCCACGGGAACATGATCCAGAGATCGGTCTTCTTCCAGACGTAGTACGGCTCCTCGACCGTGCTCGGCTTGCTGTACAGGCACACCGTGCGCACCTCGCCGCCGCCCGCGCGCAGCAGCTCGACGACGAGCTTGAGGGTGCGTCCCGAGTCGGCGACGTCGTCGACGAGCAGGATGCTCTTGCCGCGCAGCGACTCCTGGTCGAGGGTGGGCGGCAGCACGACCGGGGCGTCCAGAGTCGCGCCGACACCCGTGTAGAACTCCACGTTGAGGCTGCCGAGCATCTTGACGTCGAGCGCGTAGCCGAGCGCCCCCGCGAGGGTCAGGCCGCCGCGCGCGATTCCGACGATCGCATCCGGGCGGAACCCGTCGTCGGCGATGGCCGTGGCCAACTCGCGGGCCGCCAGCCCGAACAGCTCGTAACTCAGGACTTCGCGCTCGTCGCTCACGCGTCAACGCTAGCCGACCGACGGCAGCCGGCCGCCGCCAGTCGAACCGCCGCGCACGCCCCGGTATCACTAGCATCCGAGGATGAGCTCAGATCGCGCGGCCACGAGCGGCGGCGGCTCCCTGCGGACCGTCACCTTCTCGCTCGTCGGATTCCTGTTCCTCGTCGAGCTGACGAGCGGCATCCTGCAGGGCTACTACGTGCCGCTCGCGAGCAAGATCGCCGCCCACCTCGGCGTCGATACCGCGGACTACAACTGGACGGAGGCCGCCCAGCTGCTGCTCTCGGCCCTCGTCGTGCCCGTGCTGGCCAAGCTCGGCGACATGTTCGGCCACAAGCGCATCCTGCTGGTCTCGACGGCCGTCACGGCCCTGGCCAGCTGGGGCATGGCGGCGTCCGGCGGCTTCGCGGGCTACCTGGTCGCGTTCGCACTCCAGGGCTTCTACGTGGTCTGGCTGCCCCTCGAGGTCGCCCTGATCTTCGATCGCGGGCGCCGCTCGGGGACCGGGGCCTCGATGACCCGCCGCGCGGCCGGATTCCTGGTCGTGGCGCTCGAGGCCGGCGCCATCATCGGCGCGCTGGCCGGCAGCCGGGTGTTCAAGGCCACCGGCGAGAACTTCCCGATCACCCTCGCGGTTCCCGCGATCTGCGTCACGCTGGTGTTCTTCGCGATCCTCTTCGGCGTGCCCGAGTCGACCCCGCTCCCCGGTCGCCGGCTCGACGGCCGCGGTTTCGTGCTGCTCACCCTCGCCCTGCTGTTCATCACAGGCGGTCTCACCTTCCTGCGGCTCAACGGGCCCGCCAGCTGGACGGTCTGGGTACCGATCGCGATCGGGCTGCTGATCTTCGTGCCGTTCGCGCGACTCGAGCGACGGCATCCGGATCCGGCGATCGATCTGCGCGTGCTTGGCCAGTCGCGCATGTGGCCGGTTCAGCTGACCGCGGGGCTGTTCGGCATCAGCGTGCTCGGAGCCCAGATCCCGCTGTCGACCTTCGCCGCGGCCGACCCCGCGAAGCTGGGATACGGTCTGAAGCTCGATCCGGACGTGATCTCGTACCTGATCGGGGCCTACCTGGTCTCGTTGATCGTCGGGGCGCTGCTGTTCCCGGTGCTGGCCCGCCGCACCACACCGCGGGTCGCTCTCATCGTCGCCGCCTTCTTCGTCGCCGGCGGCTACCTGCTCTTCATCCCGCTGCACGAGCAGGTCTGGCAGGTCGTCGCGAACATGGTCATCGCCGGGATCGGGTCGGGCGCCCTGGTCGCCGCGCTCCCGTCCGCGGCCGCGGCGGCGGCCCCCGTCGGCCAGTCCGGAATCGCCACGGGGCTCACCAACACGACCAAGACAGTGGGCGGCGCGTTCGCGTCGGCCGTGTTCGGCGTGATCCTGCACGTGGGCCTGACCTCGACCGCGAGCACGAGCGGTGCGGGCCTCGCGGCCTACATCGCGGTCTGGACGATCTGCGGCGTCGGCGCGCTCGTGGCGGCGGTCCTGCTGTTCCTCGTTCCGAAGCTCGCCTTCTCGGATGTCGAGGTGCAGTCGCTCCCGGCGGAGGGGCTCGACGGTAGGCCCGTCGACTAGCCGGAATCAGCCGCGCATCAGTCCCGCGGCGTCAGCTCGCCGCGGATCACCTTGTGCGGGGCCGCCTGGGCGACCGGCTTGATCGTGATCAGGTCGAGGTTGACGTGCGCCGGCAGCTCCATGGTGTGCACGATCGCCTCGGCGACGTCGTCGGCCACGAGCGGGGCGACGACGTTCTCGTACACCGCGTCGGCGCGCGCCCGATCGCCCTTGAAGCGGGTCAACGCGAACTCGTCGGTCTTGACCATCCCGGGCGCGATCTCGAGCACGCGGATCGGTTCGCCCGCGAGTTCGAGCCGGAGCACCGCGACCATCGCATGCTCGGCGAACTTGGCGGCGTTGTAACCTCCGCCGCCCTCGTAGGCGACGTGGCCGGCGATCGAGGTGACGGTCATGATGTCGGCGACGCCCTCATCCCGCGCCCCGTCTCGCAGCAGGGGCAGCAGCGCCGAGATCATCCGCTTGGTGCCGAGCACGTTGATCTCGAACATCGCGCGCCAGTCCTCGATGTCGGACGCCTCGACGCTGGCGAGGCCGAAGGCGCCGCCCGCGTTGTTGACGAGCCCGTGCAGCGGTCCGAGCGCGGCGAGCTCGTCGCGCACCCGCTCCACGTCGGACTGCCGGGTGAGGTCGGCCGCGATCGTGCGGATGCCGGTCCCGTCGGCGAGCGCGGCGAGCCGGTCGGCGCGACGGGCGACGCCCACGACCTCCCAACCGCGCGCGGCGAACCGCCGTGCCGTCGCCTCGCCGATACCCGAGCTGGCCCCCGTGACGACAACGCGTTTCACCATGCCTCCAGGCTAACCGCGCGGCTGCCCCGCATCCGCCGGGATCTCGTATCCTCGCGAGATCCGTCTCGGCAGCACGAACACCAGGCCGAACGCGACGATCGCGAACACGGCGCTCACGGCCAGGGCGAGGGTCGCCCCGTGGCCGAAACCCACCGCCAGGTTGTGATCGACGATCCTCTGGATGGCCGCCTTGACCGCCGCCGACCCCTCGGCGCCGTGGGCCTCGGCCGCCGCCGCGGACTGCGCTGCGGTGGGCGCGAAGCTCGACGGAAGACTGCCGAACAGCACCGAGCCGATCACGGCGATCCCGATCGCCGAGCCGACCCGCTGCATCGTGCCGATGACGCCGGATGCCGCCCCCGCCTCGGCGCGGTCGACCGTCGCCACGATGAACTGCGAGTTCGGCGCGATGAACAGGCCGGATCCGAATCCGGCGACCGCGAGCGGACCGAGCAGTTCCCAGTTCGTGAGGTCCTGCGGCGCCATCAGCTGGAGCATGAGCCACACCCCGATGAGCCCGAGCGCGACCAGCGCCGTTCCGATGACGAGCACGGTGCGCCCCAGCCGCTCGGCGAGGCGGTTGCTCTGCGACGCGCCGACGATGCTGCCGATCGCGAACGGGATCGACACCAGACCCGACTCGAGCGCCGTGTGCCCCAATCCGGTCTGCCAGAAGATCGAGATCGAGAAGAAGATGCTCGTGAACGCCGCGAAGTAGACCAGGGCGAGGATGACGCCGCCGGTGAACGAGGGATGCGCGAACAGCCTCGGCGGCACGAGCGGCTCCTTGCCCCGACGCGCCACCCCCAGCTCCCAGAACGCGAACACGACGAGCAGCACGATGCCGCCGGCGATGGACAGGTACGTCCACAACGGCCAGCCGTCCTGCTGGCCCTGGATGAGCGGCACCAGGATCGCGACGAGCGCGCCCGACAGCAGCACGAATCCGACGAGGTCGACGCCGCTGCGCCCGCGACCGGCGACCTCGGAGGGCAGCAGCAGGAACGCGGCGACGACGGCGATCACGCCGAAGGGCAGGTTGACGAAGAAGATCGAACGCCAGCCGTCGGTCTCGCCGAGCCACTGGATGAGCAGGCCGCCCACGAGCGGGCCGAGCGCCGTCGAGAAGCCGATCGACGCGCCGAACACGGCGAACGCCTTGCCGCGGGCCCGCGGCGGGAACATCAGCTGGATCAGGGCGGTGACCGGGGGGAAGAAGATGCCGCCGAACAGGCCCTGCACGACGCGCGCCACGATCAGGGTCGCGGTGTCGTTCGAGATGCCGGCCGCGAGGCTGGCCAGCGTGAACCCGGCCAGGCCGACGATGAAGACCCACTTGTGGCCGATCCGGTCGCCGATCCGGCCGGCCGGGATCAGGGCGAGGCCGTAGGCCAGGGCGTAGCCGGAGATGATCCACGACAGGGTCGCCTCGTCGGCGTGCAGGCTGGTGCGGATCGTGGGCAGGGCGACGTTGACGATCGTCGTGTCGAGCAGGGCCATGGCGATGCCCAGGATGAGCACGGCGAAGGCCATCCAGGTCCTGCGCGTCACGAGCGGCGCGGTCGCGGATGAGGTGGCGGAGGTCATGATGATGCGGCCTTTCGGGTGCGTTCCTCGTCGAGGAGTTCGGGAAGGCGCGAGAGCAGCTTCTCGTGCCAGGCGATGTCGGCCCGCAGCCGGTCGGTCTTGTGCGACATGACCATCAGCTCGAGCGGGGTGAGGTAGCGCGAGATCAGGTCGAGCTTGACTTCGTCCTGGGCGAGCAGGACCCTCAACTGGGCCAGCCGGTTCTGCAGCATGGCGGGCACCTCGTCGAGTCGGTCGAGGTCGAGGCGGCTCACGGCGAGGTCGAACGGGTCGGCCCGGATGACGATGCGGGTCAGGCCGTCCTCCCGCAGCTTCGCGAGGGCGATCCGGCCGGCCGTCGTGATCGTCCAGACCTGACGCTCCGGATACGCGCCCTCCCGTTCGACCCGTAGCTCGTCGATGAGACCCTCGGCGTGCAACCGCTTGATCGCGCCGTACAGGGCGCCCACCGAGATGTCGGTCCACTCGTCGATGTGCTCCTTCTCGGCGAGCTGGCGCAGCTGGTGACCGTGCATGTCGCCCTCGTCGGCGAGCGCGCCGAGGATGTAGAGCCGGATGGAGGACACGCAACTACTCTTGCACGACTAGTCGCGCGCGTCAACGCGTCTGCCGTGCCCTGTTACGCCGCGTTGCGGGGACTGTTGCCACCCTCAGCAGGCCCGCCTAGGGTCGACGCGAGCGGCGGAACCCTACGCCGCCCCCGGATTTCGCCCCACCCATGAAGGAGTTCCCATGTCCGACTACCAGTTCGAGACGCTGCAGATCCACGCCGGCGCCGCTCCCGACCCCGTCACCCACGCGCGCGCGACGCCCATCTACAAGACCACCTCGTACGTCTTCGACAGCACGGCGCACGCCGCGAGCCTGTTCGCCCTCGCCGAGTTCGGCAACATCTACACCCGCCTGATGAACCCGACGACCGACGTGCTCGAACAGCGCGTCGCGGCGCTCGAGGGCGGCACCGCGGCCCTCGCGGTCGCCTCGGGCTCCTCGGCCATCACCTACGCAGTGCTGAACATCGCGGGGGCCGGCGACCACATCATCTCGTCGAGCTCGATCTACGGCGGCACGTACAACCTGTTCAAGTACACGCTGGCCAAGCTCGGCATCGAGGTCACCTTCGTCGAGAACCAGGACGACCTCGCCGAGTGGCAGGCCGCGGTGCGCCCGAACACCAAGCTGTTCTTCGCCGAGACCATCGGCAACCCGAAGATCAACATCCTCGACATCGAGGGCGTCTCCAAGGTCGCGCACGACAACGATCTGCCGCTCATCGTCGACAACACGATCGCGACGCCCTACCTGATCCGTCCCTTCGAGTTCGGCGCCGACATCGTCGTGCACTCCGCCACGAAGTTCCTCGGCGGCCACGGCACGGTCATCGCCGGTGTGATCGTCGACGGCGGCAAGTTCGCCTGGTCGAAGAACGTCGACAAGTTCCCCGGCCTCACCGAGCCCGACCCGTCGTACCACGGCGCCAGCTACACCACGGTGCTCGGCGACGCGATCGCCTACGTCATCAAGGCCCGCGTGCAGCTGCTGCGCGACACGGGAGCTGCCCTGTCGCCCGACAGCTCGTTCTCGCTCATCCAGGGCATCGAGACACTCAGCCTGCGCATCGAGCGTCACGTCGAGAACACGCAGGCCATTGCCGAGTGGCTCGAGAGCCACCCCGACGTGGCCTCGGTCAACTACTCCGGACTGCCGTCCAGCCCCTGGTACGCGGCCGCCAACAAGTACGCCCCGAAGGGCGTCGGCGCGGTCGTGAGCTTCGAGCTCAAGGGCGGTGTGGATGCCGGCAAGGCCCTCGTCGAGAACGTCACCCTGTTCAGCCACCTGGCCAACATCGGCGACGTGCGCAGCTTGATCATCCACCCGGCCTCGACGACCCACAGCCAGCTCACCCCCGAGCAGCAGCTGACCACCGGCGTCACCCCCGGCCTGGTGCGACTCTCGGTCGGGCTCGAGAACATCATCGACCTCAAGGCCGACCTCGAAGCCGGCTTCGCGGCGGCGCGCAAGGTCTCTGCGGCATCCCAGACCGCGTGACCTGACCCAACGGTGCCGGTGCCAGAGATGGCGCCGGCACCGTTCTTGCGTCTTCGCGACCGCTCGCGCGTCACACGGCTCGCACGTGCACCAGAATGGCCTCTGACATGGACTGGCAGACACCGGAGGACGCGGTGCCGTCGGCATTCGTCACGGAGTCCAATCGTCGGGCCCTGTCGGCGGAGCCACCGGCATCGGGAGCATGGCGCCCGGGCGACGACCCCGGCAATCGGCGATTCGTCGCGATCGGCGACGTCGGCCTCGAGCGCGGCGGCCCGCTGCCGTCGGTCACGATCGCCTACGAGACCTGGGGCGAGCTCAACGCCGACGCCAGCAACGCCGTGCTGGTGCTGCACGCGCTGACCGGGGACAGCCATCTGACCGGACCCGCGGGACCCGGACATCCCACGGCCGGCTGGTGGTCGGGACTGGTCGGCGACGGCAAGGTGCTCGACCCCGCAGAGTGGTTCGTGGTCGCGCCGAACATGATCGGCGGCTGCCAGGGATCGACCGGGCCCGCCTCGCTCGCGCCCGATGGCGCCGAGTGGGGGCCGCGCTTCCCCTACCTCACGATCCGCGACCAGGTCGAAGCGCAGCGGCTGTTCTCGGAGGCGATCGGCGTCACCCGCTGGGCTGCCGTCATCGGCGGCTCGATGGGCGGGATGCAGGCGCTCGAGTGGGCGGTCGGGCATCCGGATCGAGTCGAGCGCGTCGCCATTCTCGCGGCGCCGCCGATCTCGAGCGCCGACCAGATCGCCCTGAATTCCGTGCAGAGCGAGGCGATCCGCAGCGACCCGGCCTTCGCCGGAGGCGAGTATTACGACGCGGCCGACGGGCACGGCCCACACCGCGGGCTCGCCCTCGCGCGCCGGATGGCGCTGCTCAACTATCGCTCCCCCACCGAGCTCAACGACCGCTTCGAGCGCAGCTGGCAGTCCGGGTTGAGCCCTCTGGGCGGCGGCGGCGTCTTCGCCGTGGAGAGCTACCTGGGGTTCCACGGCAACAAGTTCACGCGGCGATTCGACGCGAACAGCTACCTCGTCCTGGTCGACGCGATGAACTCGCACGACATCGGCCGGGACCGCGGCGGGGTCGCGGCCGCGCTGTCGCGGGCCACGGCGCGCGCGCTCGTGCTCGGAATCGACTCCGACCGCCTGTTCCCGGTGCCGGGGCAGCAGATCATCGCCGCGCACCTGAGCGGCAACATCGACGGAGAGGTGCCGATCGTGCTCTCCTCGCCGTACGGTCACGACGCCTTCCTCATCGAGGATGCGCTCGTCGGAGCCGAACTGCGGCGTCTGCTGGCGGAATGAACGACGGCACCGCGGTCGCGGCAGGATCTGTCCCGGGGGAAATGTGCCCCGGTCCCGCGCAGCGTGGCACCCCCACTTCGAGTGCCGCCCTGTGACAGCATTGCCCCGGATGAGGCGAACCTCAGCAGAGAGAACACCCAGATGGACCTGATCACCAAGGAGCGCGACCGCCTCCTGCAGCGCACGGCGCGGGTCTACGGGCTCAGTTTCACCGTCGTGTCGTTGCTGTGCTTCGTGCTGCCCGGGGCCGTGAGCCTCACCGCGCTGCTGATCTCGCTCCCGCTGTTCGTGGTCCTCGGCGTCGCCCAGTTCCGCATGGGCCTCAGCCGCTCGCCGGTCTGGATCGGGCTGTCGCTGATCGCGGGCCTCGGCATCCTCGTCGTCTCGACGACCATCGGAAGCCGGCCGTCCCAGGCCGGGCTCGCGGCCCTGCTCGAACTCACCGCCGCCTCGCTGGCGGCCGCCGCCGTCGTGCTGACCTCGAACGGACCGCGGATCGCGACGCTCGTCGTCGTCTTCCTCGTGATCGGGGCGGTCCTGCTGCTGCTGACGAGCGATCTGCAGGCCCCGCTGCGCACCGCGGGCGTCTACGTGCTCGGCTGGGTGCTTCCGACCCTGATCGCCATCTGGATCAGCGCGGGCGTGCCCCAGGTCTCGAAGCGCATCGCGAGCATCGGACGCGCCCACCGCGCAGAACGCCAGGCCAGCGAGCTCGAGGCCCAGCGCCGGCAGGGGGCCCGGCTGCTTCACGACACCGTGCTGGCGACGCTGACGCTGCTGGCCCACTCCGGGGTGGGCGTGACGCCGGAGGCGCTGCGCCAGCAGGCCGGCGACGATGCCCGCCTGCTCCGACAGCTGCGGCTCGGCGTCAACCCGAACCCGAGCGGCGACGGGGTCGGCACCGCCACCTCGCCGGTGCAGGTCATCGACGAGCCCGTGCTCGGCACGACCCTGGAGTCGGTCAAGCAGCGCTTCGGCCGCATCGGGCTCGAGGTCAGCTGGCACGGCACCGGCCAGGTGCTGCTGCCGAGCGAGGTGCTCGACGCCTTCCTGCTCGCGCTGGCGGAGTGCCTCGAGAACGTCCGTCGGCACTCCGGGGTCACCCAGGCGCACGTCACGATCACCGACGACGAGAAGATCGTGCGAGCGCTGGTGACCGACGCGGGAGTCGGCTTCAACATCAGCGACATCGACGAGGCGAAGCTCGGCTTCACCGAATCCGTCGTCGCCCGGCTTCGCGAGGTGGGCGGCAACGCCCGTCTCTTCTCCGCGCCCGGCGCGGGCACCACGGTCGTGCTGGAGGTCCCCCGGTGACCTTCTCGGCTCCCGAAGAGAACACCCTCGGCGTCGTCGTCGGCAACGCGCGCCGGGCGATGGGCAAGACCGCGCGTCGGCTCGGCCGCGCCTCGGCGCACCGGGCGAGCCTCGGCACCGCGTTCCTGGCGCTCGGCGCCGCCATCCTGGTGGGCCTTCGCGCCGTGTACGGCTTGAGCTGGTTCGTCGCCCTGTGGAACGTCTACCCTCAGCCGCTCGCCGCCCTCGCCGCGTGGATCGTGCTCGGCGCGGTCATCGTCGGCGCGATCCTGACCTCGCGGATGATCGGCGACCGTCTTCCCGACTGGATGTTCGGCCTCTTCCTGACCGGACTGCTCGTCGCGGTCGCGCTCGACGTGATCGCCATCTGGAATCTGCACGACATCGGCCGCAACGCCACGGCGGCCCTCGCCGCCGGGATGACCCTGCTCGTCGTCGTGACCCTGCGTGGTTCGGTCGAGCTGCTGACCGCGGCCGGCGTGCTGGGCCTCGGGCTCGCCGTGCTGATGTTCCTCGACACCCCGCCCAGCGACCAGCTGACGAGCGACTGGATCGCCCCTCAGATCACGGCGATCGCCGCCGCGGTGCTCCCCGCCGTCATCGGCGTGGTCATCGTCGAGAGCTTCCGCCGGATGGTGCAGGTCGAGCTCGATCGCGTGCTCGTGCAGTCCACCGTGTCGGCACCGCGGTACGCCGTCGGCATGCTCGCCTCGGAGGAACTCGCCCGCCTCGACCTGGCGGCCGAGGAGCTGCTCGAGTCGATCGCGAAGAAGAAGACGCCGCTCCCCCTCGCCCCGAAGATGGCCTCGATCGCGGCGTCCCTCGCCACCGAGCTCCGGTTGCATCTCATCGAGGGCCGGCGCGAGACCTGGCTCTACCACGCGGTCAGCGAGTCGGAGATGCTCGGCAAGGCGGTCACCCTGATCGACAAGTCGAGTCTCGCCGGACTGCTCGACCCGGTGCAGCGCGACGGCCTGCTGGCCGCGGCGTGGCTGCTGGTCGGCGACACCGTGACCTCGAACGCGAGCCGCACCGTCACGGTGCAGCTCGGCCCGGTCGAGCCGGGCACCGAGGCGGTTCCCGAGCGCAAGATCCTCATCCCGATCACGATCACGACGACCGGGGTCGCCCGGAATCGTGTCGACCCGTCGATCTGGGACGCCCTGGGCCGGGTCGGGCACTACTCTGACCAGACCCAGGACTCCAGCCTGCGCGTCGACATCGAATGCCTCGTCGACAATCCGGCCGACGTATGAACATGCCCCTCCGCACCACCAACGAAAGGAGAGCGACCATGGCGCCCATTCGTCTCGCGCTCGTCGATGACCACAGGATGCTGCTCGGAGCGCTCACCGAGTGGATCCGCAATGCGGCCGATGACATCTCGATGGTCGCCGCCGTGACGACCTGGCCCGAGCTGCTGACGCATCCGGAGTTCCCCGTCGACGTGGTGCTGCTCGACCTCGACCTCAAAGACAACATCCCGGTCGCGCTCAAGATCTCGACCCTCAAGACCACCGGGGTGAAGGTCGTGCTGATGAGCACGTACTCCGAGCCCAACGTCGTGCGCGAGGCGCTCGCCTCCGGCGCGCTCGGCTACCTCGTGAAGAGCGAGGATGCCAGCATGATCGTCGAGGCCATCCGGGCCGCCTACAAGGGCGAGAGCTTCGTCTCGGCCGAGCTCGACCTCGCCCTGAACGCCGCGGACATCGGCGGGGCGCCCAAGCTCAGCGCACAGGAGCGCCGGGTGATGGCGCTCTACGGCGGCGGCGAGCCCGTGAAGTCGGTCGCCTACCAGCTCGGCATCTCGGAGGAGACCGCCAAGAGCTACCTCAAGCGGATCCGTGAGAAGTACCGGGTGGCGGGCATCGACGTCGGCACCAAGGTCGCGCTGCGTCGCCGGGCGATCCAGGACGGTATCCTGATCCAGGATGTCGCCGACGGCACGAGCTTCTAGGCGCCGGCCGCTCAGACCCCCGACAGCGGGGCGATGGGCTCGCGGCCGCCGCGACTCGTGACCGCGTGCTGCCGTCGGCTCAGCAGCGTGCCCACGAGGGCGAGCGCGACTCCCGGGACACACAGCGCGAGGCCGACCCAGGTGGGCGCCAGGTAACCGAAGCCCGCCGAGATGACCGCGCCGCCGAGGAACGCCCCCAGGCTGTTGCCGATGTTGAGCGCCGAGTGGTTGGCCGCCGCCGCCAGGGTCTGACTCTCGCCGGCGACGTCCATCAGGCGGGTCTGGATCGCGGGCGAGAGCGCCGAGGCGGTTGTGGCCACCAGGAAGACCCCGAGGTAAAGCCCGACGGGCCAGCGCGCGGT
Organism: Lysinimonas soli; assembly: GCF_042655435.1. Lineage (NCBI taxonomy): Bacteria > Bacillati > Actinomycetota > Actinomycetes > Micrococcales > Microbacteriaceae > Lysinimonas > Lysinimonas soli. The sequence continues at coordinate 570,501 of NZ_JBHSMG010000001.1, read as the reverse complement.
CAGTCCGAGCACGGTGAACGCCACCGCGAAGGCGCCGAAGCAGAAGAAGACGGTGCGCGTCGCCCCGCGGTCGGCGAGATGGCCGCCGACCAGGTTGCCGAGCGTCATCCCCAGTCCGGCGACGATGAGCACGACCGGCACGAACCCCGAGGCGAGACCGGCGACGTGGGTCGCGAGCGGGGCGATGTAGCTCTGCACCGCGAAGAAGCCGCCGAAGCCCACCGCACCGGTGAGCAGGGCGAACCAGACGGTCGCGTGCCGGAATCCGCCGAGTTCGCGGGCGGCGGTCGCCGCCGGGTCGCCGGGTTGCCGCGGCACGGCCAGCCAGATCGCCACCATCGCGAGGGCGAAGATGCCGGCGACGGCGACGTAGGCGACGCGCCAGCCGGCCTGCTGTCCGAGCAGGGTGATCGCGGGTACACCGATGACGTTCGCGATGGTCAGACCCGAGAGCACGAAGGCCACCCCCCGCCCCCGCTTGCCCGGCCCCATCAGCGACGCCGCGACGAGCGCGGCGATCCCGAAGTACGCGCCGTGCGGGAGGGCCGCGACGAAGCGCGCCGCGACCACGAGAGGGAAGGTGGGCGCGAGCGCCGAGGCGAGCGAACCCAGCGTGAACGCCGCGACGAGCGCGATGAGCAGGCCCTTGCGCGGCAGCCGGGCGGCGAACACCGCGATCGTCGGCGCCCCCACCACGACACCGGCGGCATAGGCCGAGATCATGATCCCGGCCTGGGCGATGGCCTTCTGCGGCGACGAGGCGTCGAGGGACGGCAGCAGGTCGCTCGCGATCTGCGGGAGCAGCCCCGAGGCGACGAATTCGGTCGCGCCGATGCCGAATCCGCCGAGCGCGAGGGCGAGGAGGGCGAGCCGCGTCCGGGCCGGAGAAAGGCCGGTCATGCGGGGAGGGGGAGCAGCAGCTGGGGCATCGTGAGCCGTTCGGTCGAGCGTCGGGACCTCGCCGTCGAGCGCTTCAAGCCTAGCCCGGAGCGCCGGGTCGGTCGCGATCGCCGGCCCCGGTGGGCGCCGGCAGTTGCGACGAGGCCTCGGGAGAGAAAGGCCACACCCGGGGCAGCCAATCGGACTCCTCGGGGAGCTCGCGGTCGATCTCCGGGGTCAGCAGCCCGATGAGCCGGGCAACGGCCCAGCCGAGCAGCACGACGTACAGCAGGTTGCGAACGGTCAGCACGAGCAGCATCGTGGCGTTCAGCGAGAGCAGCTGATCGTAGAAGTACGGGTACATCAGCTGGGTGAGGGCCGCAACGACCAGGGCGACGATCGCGGGGAACCGGAACGACGCTCCCCGGCCGGTGGCCGCCGTCGCGAGCCCGAACACGATCGGCACGGCGAGCCAGGTGACGAACTGCGGCGACCCGACCTTGTTGAACAGGATGAGCGCGGTCGTGATCGCCATGGCCAAGGGAGGCAGCAGCTCGGCCGCGGTCGCGCCGCGCCGCGCGATGACGATCGCCAGCACCATGAGAGCGGCGACCGCGACAGCGAGCAGCGGGGTCGCGATCGCGGCGGCGACGGCCACCCCCTGCCCGTGCAGCTGGTAGGTCAGGATCGCGGTGTCGTAGTAGATCGTGCTGGCGCCCGGCCGATGCGTGAAGGCGTCCCACATCCAGAAGGTGCCGAGACCCGACTCGATCTGCAGCCCCCGACCGGTCTGCTCGGTGATGAAGCTGAACGCATTCGCTCCGCCGCCGAGCAGCAGGGTGATCACGAAGACGACGGCCGAGGTCGCGACGGCGGCCAGCAGCACCGCGCGCCGCGTCCGTACCGCGATCACGGCCGCGGCGATGAGAGCGGCCGGCCAGACCTTGATCCAGGCCGCCACGGCCAACAGCACGCCCGCCAGCCGTGGTGCGACCGCGAGTGAGAGCATGCCGACGATCGCGATCGGAACCGTGATCGAGTCGACCCGTCCGAGAGCCACCGGTCCGAGCAAGAACAGCAGTCCGAGCCACCACCAGGCGACATGGGTGATGCGGCGGTCCCGGCCGAACCCCATGACGACCGCGAAGCCGGCGGCATCCACGATCATCACCAGGCTCAGCCAGGTGCTCGCGAAGAAGTCGGGCCCGAAGACGTACGAGACGACCATCGGCACGAGCGCCACGATCGGATAGACCCACGAGGTCTGCAGGCCGACCCATTGGCCCGAGCTGAGACCGTGCTCGACCCAGAACCGGTAGACGAGGGTGACATCGCCGAGCGGCAGGCCGGGACCGTAGAGGCCCAGGAATCCGAGCCAGAAGTGCACGACGACGAACGCGCCCCAGAGCGTCACCGGATGCCGGACGAACGACGACAGCGTATGGCGCACCCCGCGCGGGAGCCGGGCGGGTTCCGTCATACAGTCAGGGTATCCGTCGTTCTCCCGCCGACCGGTCGCCCGGGTGCCGAGCCGGGTGAGCCACCGATCAACGGCCGATCAGGCGCCGATCAGCAGCTCGGCGATGACCCGCGGCAACGCCTCGGCCAGGTCGAGGATCGTGAGCGGTCCGCCGGCGCTCGCCCGCTCGGCCGCGAGCCCGTGCAGCACCGCCGCGGTCGCCGCCAGGGCTGCGATCGCCGCGGGGTCGGCGGCCAGCAGCTCCGCGTGCGTCGCCAGCAAGGCGCCGACCACGCCGGCGAGGGCGTCTCCCGCCCCCGCGGTCGCCAGCCAACTGGGTGCCGATCGCACCCGCAGCAGTTCGCCGTCGGGCGAGGCCACGTGCGTCGTGTGCCCCTTGAGCAGGACCGTCGCGTTCTGCTCGGCCGCCGCCCGTCGCGCCGCCGCCGCCGGGTCGGCGACGATCGCGGCCACGTCGACGCCGATGAGCCGTCCGAGTTCGCCCGCGTGGGGCGTCAGCAGCACGAGGCCCGCGGCATCGGCACGGCGATCGAGCGCTCCCCCGTCGAGCACGGTCGGCACGTCCTGGCCCAGGGCGAGTTCGAGCATGGCGCGGGCGGCGTCGTCGAGCGTCTCCGGGTCCTGACCGGAGCCGAGCACCCAGGCCTGCACCCGGCCCTCCACCGTGACCGCCTCGGGGCGACGCTGCAGCACCATGCGGGTCGGCCGGCCCGCGCCGAGATAGCGGATCATGCCGACGCCGGTGCGTGCGGCGGCCTCGACTCCGAGCACGGCGGCACCCGGATACGTGGCCGAGCCCGTGACGAAGCCGACCACCCCGCGCGAGTACTTGTCGTCGCCCTCGCGGGGCACCGCGATCCAGCGTGCCGCGTCATCGGGGCCGAAGAGAGCATCCATGTGCCCACGATAGTTTGGTGTGGTGAACATCCGGATCCCCGACCGCGTCATCGTGTTCGACTACGGCGAGGTGATCTCGGTGTCGCAGAGCGAGGCGGATCGAGCCGCGCTGGTCGCCCTGTCGGGGCTCGAGCCCGAGCTGTTCTGGCGCCTCTACGACCGCCACCGCGACGACCTCGACCAGGGGATCGCGCTGCCGCACGAGTACTGGACCCGCGTCGCCCACGACGCCGGAGTCGAGTGGAGCCCGGCCCAGCTGCAGCTGCTGTGGGCGGCCGACCTGCGCAGCTGGATCAGCGTCGAGCCGGGCACGATCGAACTGCTGGCCGCGCTGCACGCGGGCGGCACCCGGGTGGCCCTGCTCTCGAACGCGGGTTTCGACTTCTCGGATCCCTTCCGGCATTCGCCCATGGCCCGCTACTTCGAGGCGATGTTCGTCAGCGCCGAACTCGGCCTGATCAAGCCGGATCCCGAGATCTACCGGGTCGTCGCCGAGCGGCTCGGCATCGAGCTCGCACAGATGGTCTTCGTCGACAACAAGGCGGTCAACGTGGATGCCGCGGTCGCCCTGGGCGTGACGGGCCACCACTTCACGGGCGTCGCCGGCCTGCGCGCCTTCCTGCACGAGCTCGCCGGCCGGGCAGAGGCCGGCGCGGACGAGCAGCAGAGCGCATGACGACGCTCTTCGACCCGATCACCCTGCGCGAGGTCACGGTGCGCAACCGCATCTGGGTGCCGCCCCTGTGCCAGTACTCGGTGATCCGCCGCGACGGCGTGCCGACCGACTGGCACCTCGCCCACCTCGGCTCGTTCGCGATCGGCGGCGCCGGACTGGTGCTCGCCGAGGCGACGGCGGTCGTGCCCGAGGGCCGCATCTCGCCGCACGACACCGGCATCTGGAACGACGCGCAGGTGGAGGGCTGGCGGCGCATCGTCGACTTCCTCCACACGCAGGGCGCGACGGCCGGGCTGCAGCTCGCCCACGCCGGACGCAAGGCCTCGGTCTACCCGGAGTGGGGCTTCGACACCCGCGGCAGCATCCCGCTGGACTCGGATGACGCCGGCGGAGGCTGGCAGACCGTCTCGGCCTCGCCGATCGCCTTCGAGGGCTACTCCGCGCCGCGCGCCCTGACCCTCGACGAGCTCCCCGGAATCGTCGACGCCTTCGTCGCGGGCGCACGCCGCGCCATCGAGGCCGGCTTCGACCTGGTCGAGTTGCACGGCGCCCACGGCTACCTGCTGCACCAATTCCTGTCGCCCCTGTCGAACCGGCGCGACGACGCCTACGGCGGGTCTCTCGAGAATCGCGCGCGTCTGCTGCTCGAGATCGTGCGCGCGGTGCGCGCCGAGCTCGGCGACGCCGTTCCGATCCTGGTGCGCTTCTCGGCATCGGACTATGCCGACGGCGGCTGGGACGCGGAGCAGACCGCGATCGTCGCCGGGTGGGCGCGCGACGCCGGAGCGGACTTCTTCGACATCTCTTCCGGCGGGCTGGTGTCGGGGGTGCGCATCCCCCTCGGACCCGGCTATCAGGTCCCCTTCGCCGCGCAGGTGCGCTCGAGCGCGGATGTCGCGGTCAGCGCCGTCGGCCTGATCACCGAGGTCGCCCAGGCCGCCGCGATCGTCGAGAGCGGCCAGGCCGACGCCGTCATGCTCGGGCGGGAGATGATGCGCGACCCGCACTTCGCGCTGCGCGCCGCCCATGAACTCGGTGTCGAGCTCGGCTACTGGCCGCCGCAGTACCTCCGGGCGAGATGGTCCTGAGCTCGCAGCGAGGTCCGACGCACCGCGCCGGCCGAGCGGCCCCTCAGGAGGCGCGTCCGACCGCCGAGCGGCCGCGGTCGGCGTCGTCGTCGACCGGATCGGCGCCCCGCGGATAGCCGAGCATGATCAGGGCCGACGCCACCCAGATGACGCCGATCACGATGATCAGGGTTCCGGCATCCCAGCCGGCGAGCAGACCGGCGACCGCCGCACCGACCGCGGCCGCCGTCGTCCGCAGGCCGGAGCCCACGGTGAAGATCTGCGACCGCACGCTCGCGGGACTCTGCTGCTTGCGCAGCAGCAGCATGGCGGCCGTGCTCGGGCCGGTGCAGATCCCCGAGAGCGAGATCGCGGCGATCGTCCACGGCAGTCCCAGATCGAGCGCGGCGACGATCGTGAGCAGCCCGGTTCCGGCGAACCCGACGAGCATCACGGTCTCGGTGCGCCAGCGTCGCGGCGGACGTCCCGTGGCGATGAGTGAGCCGAGCAGCGAGCCGATCGCGAACGCCGTGACGATCCACGCGCCGCGTTCCGGGGTGTCCGCACGCTGCAACTCGAGCGCGACGGCGCAGATCGGCAGCGCCCCGGCTCCGAACTGCGCGACGGTGCCCGACAGGGTGACCGCAGCGAGCGGACGATGGGTCAGCAGATGCAGCGTGCCCGCGCCGATCGCGGCCAGCGCGCCGTGCTCGGGTCGGGCGCGGGGTGCCATCGGAAGACCCGACACCGCGATCGCCCCGAGCAGCGACGCCCCCGCCAGGATGAAAGCGCCCGCCCCGGCGGCCCCCACGCTCACCACGATCGCGGCCAACCCGGGGCCGGCCACTCCCCCGACGTTGTACGACAGGGCATCGGCGGCGTAGGCGCGGCGTTCGTCGGCGAATCCGTCCGTCACGAAGCTCGACAGCCCGCCGAGGAAGAACGGCGACGCCGCTCCCGAGATCACGAGGGCCGCGACGACCGCCCAGAGGGGCACGGTCCCGAGGAAGGCGCTCAGCGCGAAGGCCGCCGCCGTGACCAGACCGGATGCCGCCACCAGCCGCCGCGGATGCCGCGTGCGGTCGAGGGCGACCCCGACCAGCGGCGCGGCGATCACGCTGGGCGCGAGCGAGGCGGCCACCAGCCCGCCGCCGATCGCGACGTCGTGCAGGCGCTGCACCGCGAGGATCGGCAGCACGACGCTCGACCCGGAACTCGCCACGCGCAAGGGGATCGAGGCGGCGAGGTAGCGCGCGGCGCTCACCGGCGCCTCGTCGCGTCCTGCACCTCGCCGACCAGCTCCTCGATGATGTCCTCGAGGAACAGCACGCCCCGGGTCGCCCCGTTCTCATCGAATGCGCGGCCCAGGTGCGAGCCGGAGCGCCGCATCGTGGCCAACGCGTCCTCGAGCTCTGCGTCGTGGAAGACCGAGATCAGCTGCCGGATGCGCTTGGGCGGCACCGGTTCGGCGAACTCGTCCTCGTCATCCAGGTCGATGACGTCCTTGAGGTGCAGGTAGCCGCTCGGTTCCCCGTCCTCGTCGACGAGCACATAACGACTGAAACCGTGCTGCGCGACAGCGCGCTCGACGTCTTCGGGGGTGGCGTCCTCGGGCAGCGTGATGAGCTTCGGCATCGGCACCGTGATGTCCTTGACGGTCTTGGTCGTGAACTCGAAGGCGTTGCTGAGCGTTCCGGTCGAGTCGGTCAGCACGCCCTCACGCGTCGAGGTCGCCACGATCGTCGCGACCTCATCGACGCTGAACGCCGTGTTGGCCTCGCTCCGCGGCTGCACCCCGAAGAGCCTCACGATGCCGTTGGCGGTCGCGTTGAGGGCCACGATCACCGGCCGGAAGACCGCGGCGATGCCGACGAGCGGGGTGGCGAGCAGCAGCACGGCGCGGTCCGGGATCGAGAACGAGATGTTCTTGGGCACCATCTCGCCGAAGACGACGTGCAGGAACGACACGAACACCAGCGTGATCACGAACGCGATCGTGCTCGTGACGCCGTCGCCCCATCCGGTCAGGTGCAGGGGGATCTCGAGCAGCCGATGCAGGGCGGGCTCGGAGACGTTGAGGATCAGCAAGGAGGCGATCGTGATGCCCAGCTGCGTCGTCGCGAGCATGAGCGTCGTGTGCTCCATGGCCCACAGGGCGGTTCGGGCGGCGCGCGAACCCGCCTCGGCGCGGGGCTCGATCTGCGAGCGCCGGGCCGCGATGATGCCGAACTCGGCCGCGACGAAGAAGGCGTTGACGACGAGCAGGATCGCGAGCCAGGCGATCCCCCACCAGTCGGACCCGGTCATCCGGCGCCCCCCTGCCTCGGGGATCCGGAGCGCGGCTCGCCCTGATCGTCGTGACGCGGGGTGAAGCGCACGCGGTCGATGCGACGGCCGTCCATGCGTTCGACGCGGAAGGTTCCCGCCTCGATCTCGACGAGGTCGCCGACTCGGGCGAGGCGTCCGAGCTCGCTCATGAGATATCCGGCCACCGTCTCGTAGGGCCCGTCCTCCGGCACCACGACGCCGGCCCGCTCGATGAGTTCGTCCGGCCGCAGTGCGCCGGGGAAGGTCAGCCAGTCGCGACTGCGGACGACGTCGGCGCGTGAGCGGTCGTGCTCGTCGGCGACCTCGCCGACGAGCTCCTCGACGAGGTCTTCGAGGGTCGCCACCCCGGCGGTTCCGCCGTATTCGTCGACGACGACGGCCATCTGGTAGCCGCGGCCGCGCAGCTCGCCGAGCAGGGTGTCGAGCTTCATCGTCTCGGGAACCCGCAGGGCATCGGACTGCAGCGCCGACACCGGCACCTCGGGGCGACGTTCCCGCGGCACGGCCACCGCCTGCTTGATGTGCACGAGGCCGACGACGTCGTCGATGTCGTCGTCGATGACGGGGAAGCGCGAGAACCCGGTGCTACGGGCCAGTTTCACGACCGCGTCGGCGGTCGCCGAACGGTCGATGCTGGCCACGCGCGGGCGGGGGGTCATGACGTCGGCTGCGGTGTGATCCGAGAACACGAGGGTACGGGCCAGCAGGGTCGCGGTGTCGCGATCGAGCCCCCCTTCGCTCGCGGAGCGGCGCAGCAGGCTGCGCAGCTCCTCCGCGGTGCGCGCCGAGCTGAGCTCCTCCTTGGGCTCGATGCCCACGCCGCGCAGCAACAGGTTGGCGGTGCCGTTGAGCAGGCGCACGAACGGCTTGAACACGGCCGTGAACCCGAGCTGGAACGGCACGACGATCTTCGCCACCTGTCGCGGGATCGCGAGCGCCAGGTTCTTGGGCACCAGCTCGCCGATGATCATCGACAGCAGGGTGGCGATGACGATCGCCACGATGGTCGCGATGGGGTCGATCGCCTCATTCGGCAGCCGGATCGCCGTGAGCACGGGCCGCAGCAGCGAACTGAATGCGGGTTCGAGGGTGAATCCGGTCAGCAGCGTGGTGAGGGTGATGCCCAGCTGCGCGCTCGAGAGATGCGTGGAGGTGCGCTTCAAGCCCCGGATGACGGGGCCGAGCATGGTCTCGCCCCGCGACTGACGCGCTTCCAGCTCGGCGCGATCGAGGTTGACCAGCGTGAACTCGCTGGCGACGAAGAACCCGGTGCCGATCGTCAGAACGACCCCGATGATCAGGAGGATGCCCTCGTAGCTCACAGCACCACGAATCGCGATCGGCCAGACGGAGGGTCATCCATGATTCGCCCGAGTATATCGAGCGCCGGCATCGCGCTCCTGCGAGTTCGGTCTCGCCCCCTCAGCCATCGTTTCTCCCCGAATCGACCCTCGGCGGCGATCGAGGGGTCGATTCGGGGCGTTTCGAGGGGGACGGGGTGCGGGCGCGTCTGCGCGCCGGCTACCAGCTCACGGGCAGGGCCTTGCCCTCCTCGTATCCGGCCGCGCTCTGGAACCCGACGGCCGCCCGCTCGTGGAAGGCGTCGAGCGTGCCCGCCCCGGCGTAGGTGAACGAGCTGCGGACCCCCGAGGTGATCATGTCGAGCAGATCCTCGAGCGAGGGACGCGCCGGGTCGAGGTAGATCTTCGAGCTCGAGATGCCCTCGGCGAAGAGCTCCTTGCGGGCCAGCTCGTAGGGGTCCAGGCGACCGAAGCGCTCGTGTACGGCCTTCGTCGATGCCATGCCCCAGCTCTGCTTGTAGAGCCGGCCGTCGGCATCCGACTCCAGCCGACCCGGCGCCTCGATCGTCCCGGCGAACCACGAGCCGATCATCACGGATGCCGCGCCCGCCGCGAGCGCCAACGCCACGTCGCGCGGGTAGCGCACCCCGCCGTCCGCCCAGACGTGGGCACCGAGCTCGCGCGCCGCATCCGCCGTCTCGAGCACCGCCGAGAACTGCGGCCGGCCGACCGCCGTCATCATGCGCGTCGTGCACATGGCGCCCGGCCCGACGCCGACCTTGAGGATGTCGGCTCCGGCATCCACGAGATCGCGCACGCCGTCGGCCGTGACGATGTTGCCCGCGACGACCGGGATGCCCAGGCCGAGCCCCTTGACCGTCGCGAGAGCGCGCAGCATGCCCTCCTGGTGTCCGTGCGCCGTGTCGAGCACCAGCACGTCGACGCCCTCGGCCGCGAGCGCCCGCGCCTTCGACGCGACGTCGCCGTTGATGCCGACCGCCGCCGCGACGCGCAGCCGGCCATCGCCGTCGAGCGCAGGGCGGTACAGCGTGCCGCGCAGGGCGCTCGTGCGGGACAGCGTGCCGATCACGTGACCGTGACGCTGCACGAGGGCGAACTCGAGCTCGGCGGCGACCATGAGGTCGAATGCCGCACGAGGGCCGGCGAGATCGTCGGCGTCGAGCGCCGTGATCGATCCGTGAAGCAGGTCGCCGAGGCGGGCGTCCGCGAGCGCCGTGCCCAACCGGGTCGCCGGAATCGCCCCGACCTCGGTGCCGTCGGCCGTGCGCAGCACGACCCCGTGCCCTTCGGCCGGCGGCAGTTGCCGGAGCGCGTCCGCGACCGTCTGGTCCGGGCTCATCACGAGCGGGGTGTCCCAGGCGACGGGCTGCTCCTTGACCCACCGGATCGCCGCGGCCAGCTCCTGCAGGGGCAGGTCCTGCGGCAGCACGCCGAGTCCGCCGCGGCGCGCCAGCGTCGCCGCGAGTCTCGGTCCGGTCACCGAGTTCATGTTGGCCGACACGATCGGGATCGTCGCGCCGCTGCCGTCGCCCGGGGCCAGATCGACGTCGAGTCGGCTGGTCACCGCCGATCGACTGGGCACCAGGAAGACGTCCGAATAGGTCAGATCGTGAGCGGGAACCGAACCGAGGAAGCGCATGAGTCAACGGTACGGGCAAGAAGGGCGATATTTCCGGCGGCGACCCCCGCTCCGGGGACGGCTTTCTCGCTCAGGAGTGATTAAGCTGGAACGTGGTGCGACCACCGGCAGGTCGCTCCGCCAACGCAAACGAACGAGATCTGAAAGTGGGCGGTCAGCCGTGTCGACCCCGATCACCGGAACCGCATCCGACGACCCGAACTCGGGTGAGTTCGGAGCAAACGAATGGCTTGTCGACGAGCTGTACGAGCGCTATCTGGTCGACAAGGACTCGGTCGACAAGAGCTGGTGGCCCGTGCTGGAGAGCTACCACCCGGTCGCCGAACCCACCCCCACGACCTCGATCCCGGTGATCGCGGAGGCCGAAGCCCCGGCCGCGCCCGAGGCGCCCGCCCCGGAGGCCCCGGCGGCGGAAGCCGCACCAGCCGCCGAAGCCGCCCCGGCCCCCGCTCCCGCCCCGGCCGAGCCGGCCCCGACCACCGGCGCGACTCCCGTCGCGCGCACCACCTCCGCGCCCGCGAAGCCCCAGCCCATCCCGGCCGAGGCCCCGCGCACCTCGAGCATCCCCGTCGTCGACGACGCGCAGACCCCCGCGCCGTCGGAGGACGTCGTGACCCCCCTGCGCGGCATGAGCAAGACGCTCGCCGCCAACATGGACCAGAGCCTGACCGTGCCGACCGCGACGAGCGTGCGCACGATCCCGGCGAAGCTCATGATCGACAACCGCATCGTCATCAACAACCACCTGCGGCGCGCGCGCGGCGGCAAGGTCTCGTTCACCCACCTCATCGGATGGGCGATCGTGCAGACCCTCAAGACGTTCCCGAGCCAGAACGTCTACTACACCGAGGTCGACGGCAAGCCCTCGGTCGTCGCACCGGCGCACGTCAACCTCGGAATCGCGATCGACCTGCCCAAGCCCGACGGAACGCGCTCGCTGCTCGTGCCGGGCATCAAGCGCGCCGACACCATGACCTTCGCCGAGTTCCTCTCGGCCTACGAGGACGTCGTGGCCCGCGCCCGCACCAACAAGCTCACGGCCGCCGACTTCGCCGGCACCACGATCTCGCTCACCAACCCCGGAGGCATCGGCACCGAGCACTCCGTGCCGCGTCTCATGCAGGGCCAGGGCTGCATCGTCGGCGCCGGGGCGCTCGAGTACCCCGCCGCCTTCCAGGGCTCCTCCGAGAAGACCCTGGCCGAGTTCGGCATCGGCAAGACCATCACGCTCACCAGCACCTACGACCACCGCGTCATCCAGGGCGCCGGGTCCGGCGAGTTCCTCAAGACGATCCACGAGCTGCTGATCGGCGAGCACGACTTCTACGAGGACATCTTCTCGGCGCTGCGCATCCCCTACGACCCGATCCACTGGGCCGAGGACATCAACGTCGACCTCGCCGAGCACGTCAGCAAGACCGCCCGGGTGCAGGAGCTGATCAACTCCTACCGGGTGCGCGGGCACCTGATGGCCGACATCGACCCGCTCGAGTACCGCCAGCGCACGCATCCCGACCTCGAGATCACCAACCACGGCCTGACCTTCTGGGACCTCGATCGCGAGTTCGTCACGGGCGGCTTCGGCGGCCGGCGGGCGGCCCTGCTGCGCGAGATCCTCGGGGTGCTGCGCGACTCGTACTGCCGCACGATCGGCGTCGAGTACATGCACATCCAGGACCCGGCGCAGCGCGCCTGGTTCCAGGAGCGGCTGGAACGGCCGTACCAGAAGCCCACGCACGACGAGCAGCTGCGCATCCTCAGCAAGCTCAACGAGGCGGAGGCGTTCGAGACCTTCTTGCAGACCAAGTACGTCGGCCAGAAGCGCTTCAGCCTCGAGGGCGGCGAATCGACGATCCCGCTGCTCGACGAGATCCTGCAAGGCGCCACCGAGGCCGGGCTGGACGAGGTCGCGATCGGCATGGCCCACCGCGGTCGCCTCAACGTGCTCACCAACATCGCGGGCAAGACCTACGGTCAGATCTTCCGCGAGTTCGAGGGCACGCAGGACCCGAAGACGGTCCACGGCTCGGGCGACGTGAAGTACCACCTCGGAACCGAGGGCACCTTCGTGGCCGCGTCCGGCAAGGAGATGCCGGTCTACCTGGCCGCGAACCCGTCCCACCTCGAGGCCGTCAACGGCGTGCTCGAGGGGGTCGTGCGCGCCAAACAGGACCGCAAGGGCGATGGGCAGTTCTCCACCCTGCCGATCCTCGTCCACGGCGACGCCTCGATGGCCGGCCAGGGCGTCGTGGTCGAGGGACTGCAGATGTCGATGCTGCGCGCCTATCGCACCGGCGGCACCATCCACGTCGTCATCAACAACCAGGTCGGCTTCACGACGCCGCCCTCGGAGGGCCGCAGCTCGATCTATTCGACGGATGTCGCCAAGACGATCCAGGCTCCGGTCTTCCACGTCAACGGCGACGACCCCGAGGCGGTCGTCCGGGTCGCGGAGCACGCCTTCGCCTACCGCCAGCAGTTCAAGCGCGATGTCGTCATCGACCTGGTCTGCTACCGCCGCCGCGGGCACAACGAGGGCGACGACCCGTCGATGACCCAGCCGCTCATGTACAACCTGATCGAGGCGAAGCGCTCGGTCCGCACCCTCTACACCGAGGCGCTCGTGGGTCGCGGCGACATCACGAACGAGGAGTACGAGGCCGCCCACCGCGACTTCCAGGACCGTCTCGAGCGCGCCTTCGCCGAGACGCACGCCGCCAAGACCGGAACGATCCCGATCATCACGGGCGACCAGCACCCGACGAGCGACATCGAACGGCCGGTGGCGCAGCAGGACGACTCGACGGTCGAGCCCGAGTCCACGGCGATCGCCGAGAGCGTCGTGCAGCTCATCGGCGACGCCCACGACAATCCGCCCGCCGGGTTCAGCGTGCACCCCAAGCTGCAGCAGCTGCTCAAGAAGCGCTACGAGATGAGCCGTCAGGGGTCGATCGACTGGGGCTTCGGCGAACTCATCGCCCTCGGCTCCCTCCTGCTGGAGGGCACCCCGGTGCGTCTGGCCGGCCAGGACGCCCGCCGCGGCACCTTCGTCTCGCGCCACTCGGTGTTCCACGACCGCCAGAACGGTCAGGAGTGGCTGCCGCTGGCCAACCTCTCCGACACCCAGGCGCGCTTCGCGATCTACGACTCGCTGCTCAGCGAGTACGCCGCCCTCGCCTTCGAGTACGGCTACTCGGTCGAACGTCCCGACGCCCTGGTCGTCTGGGAAGCCCAGTTCGGCGACTTCGCCAACGGCGCCCAGACCGTCATCGACGAGTTCATCTCGAGCGCCGAGCAGAAGTGGGGCCAGCGCTCGGGCGTCGTGCTGCTGCTCCCGCACGGCTACGAGGGGCAGGGCCCCGACCACTCCTCGGCCCGCATCGAGCGCTACCTGCAACTGGCGGCCGAGAACAACATGACCCTCGCGCGCCCCTCGACGCCGGCGTCGTACTTCCACCTGCTGCGCCGTCAGGCCTACGCGCGACCGCGACGGCCGCTGATCGTCTTCACGCCGAAGTCGATGCTGCGCCTGCGCGGAGCATCCAGCGAGGTCGCCGCCTTCACGCACGGCAAGTTCGAGCCCGTCCTCGACGACCCGCGCCTGGCGGGAGCCGACACCGCGGCCGTGAAGCGCGTGCTGCTGCACGCGGGCAAGATCCACTACGACCTGCTGGCCGAACTGGACAAGAAGCCGGATGTCGCGAGCAGCGTCGCCCTCGTGACGCTCGAGCAGTACTACCCCCTGCCCGACGCCGAACTGCAGCCGGTGCTCGACCGCTACCCCAACGCCGAACTGGTCTGGGTGCAGGACGAGCCCGAGAACCAGGGGGCGTGGCCGTTCATCGACGTCGAGCTGACCAAGCGCCTGCGCGGCCGCACGATCCGCGTCGTCTCGCGGGCGGCATCGGCCTCCCCCGCGACCGGCTCGGCGAAGCGCAGCGCGGCCCAGCAGACCGAACTGATCGAGCGGGCGCTGACGCTGTAGCGCCCGAAGGCGGCCCGCCAGCGCGGCGGGCCGCGGGTGAAGCCGGGGCTAGGGGTGAAGCGGGCTAGACCTCGGTCAGCCGCGACAGGATCGCGTTGCGCAGCTCTTCGGGCGCCTTCTCCCGGCACGCCTTCTGCATCTTGACCGTCATGGTGATGCCCACGAGGTGCTCCCCCGTGCAGTCTTCGCAGTTCTCGAGATGCTCGGTCACATCGCGGAAGGCCTCGTCGCTGAGTTCGCGGTGCAGATACTCCTCGAGTTCCGCCTTGGCTTTGTCGCAGCCGCAATCGGTCATGTCGTGCTCCTGGGAGGTGGTGCCGCGACGGCGAAGCCCCGTTCGCGGGCGTAGTCGGCGAGCAGCCCGCGCAGAAGGCGGCGCCCGCGGTGGAGTCGGCTCATCACGGTGCCGACGGGGGTCTTCATGATGTCGGCGATCTCCTGGTAGGCGAAGCCTTCGACATCGGCGAGGTAGACGGCGAGCCGGAAGTCCTCCGGGATCGACTGCAGCGCTTCCTTGACATCGCTGTCGGGAAGATGATCGATCGCCTCGGCCTCCGCGGAGCGGGTGGACCGCCCCTGGGTGATGGACTCGGCCGAGCCCAGCTGCCAGTCCTCGAGGTCGTCGATCGTGTTCTGGTACGGGTTGCGCTGGTTCTTGCGATACCCGTTGATGAAGGTGTTGGTCAGGATGCGGTACAGCCACGCCTTGAGGTTGGTGCCCTGCCGGAACTGGGCGAATGCCGTGTACGCCTTGGCGTAGGTGTCCTGCACGAGGTCGCCGGCATCCGCCGGATTGCGGGTCATGCGCATGGCCGCCGCGTAGAGCTGGTCCATGAACGGAATCGCCTGCTCCTCGAACAGGGCGCGCAATTGCTCCGGTGGGAGCGACGAGCGCTTCGCTCCGCGCCGGATGTCTTCGGAGTCGATCGCGTCCAGCTCCGCCTCGATCTCGGCGTGCTCCTCAGTGAGCGCGACCTCGACCTCTCGGGCCTCGGCTTCACCCTCGCGGTCTGTGAGCTTCTCGTCGTCCATCGCCGACGAGTCTAGTTCTCGCGACCCGAGCGCGATCTCGTCGCGCGGGCGTTCGAGCACGGACAGCATCACCTGCACCCCGTTCTCTCGTCGCGCGTCTCATCACACGTCTGGTCACCGGCTCCGCCCGTGGGGCGCCCGGTATCCTTGACAACCGATGGCACTGCAGAGGTATTCCACCCGCGACGAGTTCGGCAACCTGCTGGCGAACGACGACGCCCGCGTCTGGTGGTCGGCCCCCACGGCGACCTCGGCGCTCTCGGCCAGGATCATGCTTCCCGGCTCGAAGAGCCTGACCAATCGCGAGCTCGTGCTCTCGGCTCTCGCCGATGGGCCGTCGCTGTTGCGTCGGCCCCTGCACTCCCGCGACTCGCAGCTCATGATCGACGCCCTGCGCGCACTCGGGGTGGGCATCGAGGAGGTTCCGGGCGACGGCGCTTTCGGTCCGGATCTGCGGATCACCCCGCCCGAACCGACCGGCGGCGAACTGCTGGGCAGCGTGTCGATCGACACCGGCCTGGCCGGCACCGTGATGCGCTTCCTGCCGCCGGTGGCCGCCCTCGCCCTCGGTCCGACCGCGATCGACGGCGACCCGAGCGCCCGCCGCCGCCCGATGCGCACGACCATCACAGCACTGCGCGATCTCGGCATCGAGGTGGATGACGACGGCTCCGGAACGATGCCCTTCACGATCCACGGCACGGGCGCGGTCGAGGGCGGCGAGCTCGCCATCGACGCCTCCGCGTCGAGCCAGTTCGTGTCGGGATTGCTGCTCGCAGCGCCGCGGTTCCGCCGAGGACTGACCCTGCGGCACACCGGGGAACGGCTGCCGAGCCTGCCGCACATCGAGATGACGATCGCCGCCCTCGCCGCGCGGGGGGTCACGGTGTCCAGCCCCGAGCCCGGCGTCTGGGTGGTGCCGGCCGGCCCGATCGCGGCTGCCGAGGTGACGATCGAGCCCGACCTCTCCAACGCCGCGCCGTTCCTCGCCGCCGCGCTCGTCGCCGGCGGCACCGTCACGATCGAGGGCTGGCCGGATGCCACCACCCAGGTCGGCGCCCAGCTCGAGTCGCTGCTGCCCCGCCTCGGCGCCGCGGTGAGCCGTGCGGGTGGCGCACTCACGGTGGACGGGGGGCCCGGCATCCGCGGGGGCGCCGCCCTCCCGGGCGTCGACCTCGACCTCGGCGAGGCGGGCGAGCTGGCGCCGACCTTCGCGGCGCTCGCGGCCTTGGCATCCGGTCCGAGCCGACTGCGCGGCATCGGGCATCTGCGCGGACACGAGACCGATCGGCTGGCCGCGCTCGTCACCGACATCACCGCCCTGGGCGGCCGGGCCCGTGAGCTCGACGACGGTCTCGCGTTCGAGCCGGCCGAGCTGCACGGCGGGCCCTGGCTGGCCTTCGAAGACCACAGGATGGCGACGAGCGGGGCCCTGATCGGCTTGCTCGTCGAGGGCGTCGAGATCGACGACATCGGTTCGACGGCGAAGACGCTGCCCGAGTTCCCCGAGCTGTGGGAGCAGATGCTGCATGGGCGACCGGCGGCGAGCCCCGCTCCGATCGACTGGCTCGGGTTGTGACCTCGGCGGCGAGCGACACGATCGCCACGATCCCCCGGCGGCTCCCCCGGTGAGCTGGCTCGACGGCGACGACAGCGAGCTCGACGAGGACTTCGGCGACTGGGACGAGTCGGATGTGCGCATCCGGCCCAATCCGAAAGGCAACCGCCCGCGCACCAAGACCCGCCCCGGTCACGACGACGCCGTCATCGGCCGTGTGCTCTCGGTCGATCGCGGCCGCTACACCGTGCTCGTCGACGAGGACGGGCCCGAGGAGCGCGCGATCACGACGACCCGGGCCCGCGAGCTGCGCGACCAGGCCATCGTCACGGGCGACCGGGTCGACCTGGTGGGAGACACGAGCGGCGACGAGGGGTCGCTCGCGCGGATCGTGCGGATCCGTCCGCGGCTGACGCTGCTGCGCCGTAGCGCCGATGACAGCGACGAGGTGGAACGCATCATCGTCGCCAACGCCGACCAGCTCATGATCGTCGTCGCGGCGGCCGACCCCGAGCCGCGACCCCGCCTGGTCGATCGCTACCTGGTCGCCGCCTACGACGCCGGGATCGCCCCCCTGATGGTCATCACGAAGACCGACCTGCAGAATCCGGATGCGTTCCTCGCCGCCTTCGCGGGGCTCGACATCCCGGTCTTCCGCAGCGCGCAGGGCGCCTTCCCGCTGGCGGAACTCGCCCCGGCGCTGGCGGGGCACACGACCGTGGCCGTCGGACACTCCGGAGTCGGCAAGTCGACCCTCGTCAACGCCCTCGTGCCCGGAACGGATCGCGCGGTCGGCGTGGTCAACGCCGTCACGGGACGCGGGCGGCACACCTCCTCGTCGACCGTGTCGCTCCGGGTGCCCACCGGCGGATGGATCATCGACACCCCCGGCGTGCGCTCCTTCGGACTCGGGCACGTCGACCCCGACAACATCCTGCGCGCCTTCTCCGACCTCGCCGCGGTCGCCGCGGAGTGTCCCCGCGGCTGCACCCACCTGCCCGACGCCCCGGATTGCGCCCTCAACGAGGCCGTCGCCGAGGGCCGGCTGAGCCCCGATCGGGTCGACTCCCTGCAGCGCCTTCTCGAGAGCCTCACGGGCTGACCCTTCCGTTCACCCGGCATCGCTAGCCTGAACGGGTGAACGCCTCGACGCCTGCCCCGACCCTCGCCGACGACCTCGCCGTCGCCCTCACGCTCGCCGGCGAGGCCGACCTCATCGCGATGGATCGCTACCGCGCCCAGGACCTCGACGTGCAGCTCAAACCCGACCGCACCCAGGTGACGGATGCCGACACCCGCGTCGAGCGGATGATCCGCGACCACCTGGCGCAGGCCCGCCCCGGCGACTCGGTGTTCGGCGAGGAGTACGGCACGACGGGGAGCTCGAGCCGGCAGTGGATCGTCGACCCCATCGACGGCACCTCCAACTTCGTGCGCGGGGTCCCGATCTGGGGTCTGCTGCTCGCCCTGGTCGTCGACGGGGTTCCCCAGCTCGGCGTGGTGAGCGCACCCGCCCTCGGCCGGCGCTGGTGGGGCGCGACCGGTCACGGCGCCTGGATGCAGCCCGACGGCGGCGAACCGCGGCGCCTCGCCGTGAGCGGCATCGACGAGCTCGCCGACGCGACGCTCAGCTACAACAGTCTCAAGGGCTGGGATGAGGCCGGTCGTCTGGATCAGTTGATCGGCCTCAGCCGTGAGGTCGGCCGCACGCGCGCCTTCGGCGACCTGTGGTCCTACATGCTCGTGGCCGAGGGTGCCGTCGACATCGCAAGCGAGTTCGACCTCAAGCCGTGGGATATCGCCGCGCTGGTGCCGGTGATCCGTGAGGCAGGGGGGACCATCTCGAGCGTCGACGGCGCCGCGCCGATGGCCGACGACAGCATCCTCGTCACCAACGGTCTCCTGCACGCACGCGCCCAGGAACGGCTCTCGATCGCCTGATTCATGCGGCGATCCACGCCGGCGCCTCGGGCTCGGCGACGGTCCGGCTTCGCTAGGCTGGCGTCAGCCTCGGGGCCCTCACGGCGTCGAGACCCGAAAGGCCCCCATGACCAGGATCACCCGATACCGGGCCCGCGCCCTCGCGATGACGACGATCGCCGCGGCTGCGTTGCTGCTGTGCGGATGCAGTGTGGTCAACCAGCTCACCGGCACCACGCAGCGTGACGCGAGCGGAACGCCGACGGCGGCGAACAGCAACGCCGACGTGTTCAGCATCAAGGTCGGGGACTGCCTCAACGACGCGAGCGCGCAGGGCACCGTCACGACCGCCCCGATCGTGCCGTGCAGCCAACCCCATGATTCCGAGGCATACAAGAGCATCACGATGGCCGCCGGCAAGTTCCCCGGCGACGCAGCCGTGAAGGATCAGGCCGACACGGGCTGCGCCGACGCCTTCGCGGCCTTCATCGGCATCAGCTACGCCGACTCCAGCCTCAAGATCTCGTACTACTTCCCGACCGAGACCAGCTGGAACACCCGCGGCGACCGCCAGATCATGTGCACCGTCTACGACGACGGCGTGAAGACCACCGGCACCCTGAAGGGCGCCGCGCGCTAGCCCTCCCCGCCCCGCGGCATCCGCCCCGCCCCGCCCCGCCCGTCATGATGCCAAATGAAGGAGAATGGCGCGTCCGCCGCGCCTTTCCGCCGGACTGCGTCCGTCCGGCCGGTGATCTCCTTCATTTGGCATCAAGCGACCGGCGACCGGCGACGGGCGACGGGCGGCGGGCGACCGGCGACGGGCGGGGCGGATGCCGCGGGCGTCAGCTCGACGCGTGCGACTCGAGGAACTCGTAGAGTTCGCGGTCGTCGACACCCGGGAACGTGCCGGACGGCAGCGGCGAGAAGATGTGCGCGTGCACCTTGGCGCTCGTCCAGGCGCGACCGGCCCAGTGGCTGGCGAGCTCGGTCGGAGGCCGGCGGCAGCAACTGGCATCCGGGCACCGTGACGTCTCACGCCGGGTCGTCTCGCGACCGCGGAACCACTTCGAGTGCGCGAATGGCACCCCGATCGTGATCGAGAACTCGTCGCTCGCGCTCGTGCCGGTCTGGGTCGACTCGAAGAAGGTGCCCTGCGGGGTGTCGGTGTACTGGTAGAACTCGGTCGTCCGGTTGGTGCGCGCGAACGCCTGACGCGCGCTCCAGTTGCGGCAGACGATCTCGCCTTCGATCGAGCCCGTGATGTCGACGGGCAGGGGAAGCCCGTCGTTCTCGTACGCCTTGCCGATGCTGCCGTCGCCACTCACCCGCAGGAAGTGCGTACTGATGTCGAGGTAGGCGGTCGCCAGGTTGGTGAAGCGCAGGGCCGCGGCCTCGTGCGTGACCCCGAACGCGTCGCGGAAGTCCTCGACGGCGATGTTGCGATCGCTCTTGGCCTTCTCGAGGAACTCGACCGACTGCTGGCGAGGCATGAGAGCGGCGGCGGCGAAGTAGTTGATCTGCAAGCGCTGCTGCAGGAACTCGGCGTAGCTCTCCGGTGCGGTGTGGCCCAGCAGCCGGTGGGCGATCGCCTGCAGCGCCATCGAACGCAGGCCGTGGCCTCCGGGGATGGATGCCGGCGGCAGGTAGATCCGTCCGTTCTCGAAGTCGGTCACCGAGCGGGCCGAGTGCGGGAGGTCGGCGACGTAGACCAGTTCGAAGCCGAGCCGCTCGGCCATCCGTCCGACGCTGCGATGGGTGAGGGCGCCCGTCGTATGGCCCACCGCGTTGACCTCGCGCTGCGCGAGCTCTTCGATGTCGGGCAGGTGGTTGTCGCGGGTGCGCATGAGGGCGCGCAGTTCGGTGTTGGCCCGGCGGGCCTCCTCCGGCGTGGCGATGGCCTCGCGGGCCCGGCGCGCCAGTTCGTGGTGCAGGCCGACGATCGCGCGAAGGGTGTCGTCGGACATCCCCTTGCTCGCCCGGAGCACCGGCAGCCCCAACTCGGCGTAGACCGGGCTGGACTGCACCCGGTCGAGCTCGATCTCGAGGCCGGCGCGCTCGCTCGGGGCCGTGGAGTCGAGGAGCTCCGAGACGGGGATCGACAGCCGTTCCGCGATCAGCCCGAGCAGCGAGAGGCGCGGCTCGCGTTTTCCGTTCTCCATGAGGGACAGCTGGCTGGCCGCGATCCCCACGTCGGAGCCGAGCTGGTCGAGGGTGAGGCCGGCGGCGGTGCGGAAGTGCCGCATCCGCTGTCCCAAGGTCGCAAGATCATTCACAAAATGAAGCATACGGAAATTTCCTGGGTTGTTTCGTCGAGATTCGTGTGCAACGCCCAGGAAAGTGGGCGGATAGTAGAAGCCAAGAGGTTCTTATCGAATACCGGTCCCGATTTCACTCGACCGCCGATCACCACACTGCGATGACGCCATCGATCGCGGAAGGAGGGCAACATGACCTTGACCGTCGACCCTCGCGCACAGCGCGAGGACGCCCCGAACGCCCCCGAGGACTCTGTGATCCGCACTTCCGCGCCGACCACGACGAACACCCTCGATCCCGCTCCGGCCAACGCGGACCCCCGCATCGTCGATTGGGTGGCTCAGATGGCCGCCCTGACCACGCCCGACCGGGTGGTCTGGATCGACGGCTCGCGCCAGGAACAGGACGCGCTGCTGAACGAGATGGTCGAGGCGGGCACACTGACCCGCCTCAACCCCGAGCACCGCCCGTACAGCTTCCTCGCCCGGAGCAACCCCGACGACGTCGCGCGGGTCGAAGCGCGCACCTTCATCTGCAGCGACGACGAGTCGGATGCCGGCCCCACCAACAACTGGGCCGACCCGACCGAGATGCGCGAGACCCTCACCGAGCTGTTCGCCGGTGCCATGCGCGGCCGCACCATGTACGTGGTCCCGTTCTCGATGGGCCCGCTCGGCAGCCCGTTGACCCGCTACGGGGTGCAGCTCACCGACTCGCCGTACGTGGTCGTGAGCATGGGCATCATGACCCGGATGGGCAGCGCCGTTCTCGATCACATCACGCCCGCCACCGAGTGGGTTCCGGCCGCGCACACCGTCGGCGCACCCCTGGAGCCCGGCGAGGCCGACGTCGCCTGGCCCTGCAACTCGACGAAGTACATCAGCCACTTCCCGGCGACCCGCGAGATCTGGTCGTTCGGATCGGCCTACGGCGGCAACGCGATCCTCGCCAAGAAGGCCTTCGCCCTGCGCATCGCCTCGGTCATCGCCCGCGACGAGGGCTGGCTCGCCGAACACATGCTGCTGCTGAAGGTCACGAACCCGCGCGGTCGTGCCTTCCACGTCGCAGCGGCCTTCCCCAGCGCGTGCGGCAAGACGAACTTCGCGATGCTGCGCCCGAGCATTCCCGGCTGGACGGTCGAGACGATCGGCGACGACATCGCCTGGCTCGCGCCCGGCCCCGACGGCAAGCTGCGGGCGATCAACCCCGAGGCCGGATTCTTCGGCGTCGCCCCCGGAACGGGAGCCTCGACGAACGCCACGGCGGTCGAGACGATCTGGGGCAACACGATCTTCACGAACGTCGCCCTGCGCGACGACGGCGACATCTGGTGGGAGGGGCTCACCCAGCGCGCACCCGACCACCTCGTCGACTGGACGGGACAGGACTGGACGCCGGCATCCGGCACCCCCGCCGCCCACCCGAACTCACGCTTCACCGTTGCGGCAGCCCAGTGCCCGTCCATCTCGGACGACTGGGACGACCCGCGGGGCGTCGTCATCGACGCGATCATCTTCGGCGGCCGCCGGGCCACCAACGTGCCTCTGGTGGCGGAGGCACGGGACTGGGAACATGGCGTCTTCTTGGGAGCCACGATCTCGTCCGAGCGCACGGCGGCCGCCGAGGGCACTGTCGGGGAGTTGCGACGCGACCCCTTCGCGATGCTCCCGTTCTGCGGCTACAACATGGCAGACCACTGGGCGCACTGGCTCGAGGTCGGCTCGAAGTTGCGGGCAAGCGGGGGCGTTCCCCGGATCTTCCAGGTGAACTGGTTCCGCAAGGACGACGACGGCCGCTACCTCTGGCCCGGCTTCGGCGACAACGGCCGAGTGCTCGCCTGGATCCTCGACCGCGTCGAGGGCCTCGCTCCCGCGGTTTCCAGCCCGCTCGGCTGGCTGCCCGCCGAGGGCGCCGTCGAACTCGAGGGGTCCGGGGTCAGCGAGAGCGACTGGCAGCGGCTGTTCGCGATCGACCCCGAAGCGCACCTCACCGAGGCCGACGACGCCGAGTCGTTCTTCGACAGCTTCGGCGACCGGGTTCCGGATGCCGTGCGCGGCCAGCTCGAGGAGCTTCGCGAACGGATGCGCGCCGCGCGGTGACGCTCGCGCGGGCCTCCCGGCCCGCGGTCACCCGCGCATCGCGGTCACCCGAGCGCGTCGGCTCGCCGGCACGCTCGCGACCCCGCGCCCACGCACTCGATCCAGCACCTCGCGCAGCCCCCACACGGTCACCCGCAGCATGGCCTCACCCGCGATGTTGCCGGTCATCTTCGAGACGCCGTTCACCCGCTCGACGAAGGTGATCGGTACCTCGGCGATGCGCAGACCCGCTCGTTCGGCCCGCCACAGCATCTCGATCTGGAAGCAGTATCCGAGGCTGTCGATGCGACCGAGTCCGATCGCGCGCAGCGCATCGGCGCGGAACGCGCGATACCCCCCGGTGACGTCGCGCTCGTTCAGGCGCAGCAGCACGCGGGCATAGAGGCTGCCGCCCTTCGAGACGATCCGACGCGACCTCGGCCAGTTGACGATGCTGCCGCCCGGCACCCAGCGCGACCCGACCACCATGTCGTGGTCGACGAGCGCGGCCAGCAGACGGGTCAGCTCCTCGGGCTGATGCGAGCCGTCGACGTCCGACTCGACGACGACCTCGTAGCCGTGCTCGAGCGCCCAGCCGAAGCCCGCGAGGTAGGCCGCGCCCAGCCCCTGCTTCGCGGGCCGGTGCAGCACGTGCAGGCGCGAGTCGGATGTCGCGAGCTCGTCGGCCAGCGCGCCGGTCCCGTCGGGCGAGCCGTCGTCGACGACGAGCAGATCGGCCTCGGGCACGCTGCTGCGCAGCCGCCGGACCATCCCCTCGAGGTTCTCGCGCTCGTTGTACGTCGGCAACACGACGACGATCGACTCGCTCATGCACCCTCCTTCTGCAATCGGTAGACGGTGATGCGATGAATGAGCCGGGAGCCGACCACTCGATAGCCATGGGCTGTCAGCTCGTCGATGTCCGCCGGCACGGCGACCCCCGGTTTGGCGAGCTCGAGGGCCCATACCGTGGGCGAGGCATCCAGGCTCGAGATGACGTCTCGCAACGGGGCGACCTGATCCCAGATGCGCGTCCGCTCGTAGTACGGCGTGACGATCTCGACGTTGCGCAGGCCCGCGAACTGCGCCGGGTACAGCCGGGCGGCAAGCCCGGGGCGCTGGGTCTGTCTCGTGGCCTGGTCGAAGACCACGGCATCCCCGCGGCGGGCATTCTGCTGGATGTAGTCGGCCACCTGCCGCAGATCGCTTCCGCCGCTCTTGGCGTACGGTCCGCGCTGCGCGAGATACCCGGGCACGGCGAGCGCAGCGAGAGCGACCAGCACGACCGCGAGGGCGACCGTCGTGAGCTCGACGAGCGGTCGGCCCTCGCGCCGCCGCACGAGGCCCGACGCGACGCGCCGAAGCGCCGGCGTGAGCAGGCGAGCGAGCACGATCGCCCCGAGCGCGACGAGCATCGCGACGGCCGGGGTGCAGAAGGCGAGGTATCGGCTGTTGTACATCGGCGACACCCAGGCGTTGCCGACCAGCAGCAGCGCGGTCGGGATGACCGTCCAGGCTCCCGCGAGCAGCACGACGGCGCGGTCGGACTCGCCTCGGTTCAGGTACGCCGATCGGCTCTCCCGCAGCGCTCGCGACGAGACGGCGATCGCTCCCAGCAGGATCAGGGCCCAGGCGGCGACCGTGATCCCGGCTCCCCCGAACCACTGCGCGACGAGCACGTTGCCCGCCGTGGCATGGCTCGGAGACGCCAGGAAGGCCACCTGATGCCGCTCGGCGTAGGCGATCGCGACGATCGGCGACGCCGCGACGATCGCGACGACGGCCGCCACCAGCCAGCCCCGCATCCGCGCACGACCGGTCGGCGACGCCAGCAGCACCGCCCCGTGCACGGCGAGCAGCAACAACAGATACAGGAACAGGTAGCTCGCCGCCGCCACCAGCAGTCCGTAACCGATCCAGGGGCGCAGACGGGTCTCGCGGCGCTGCCACAGCGCGACGAAGAACACCGTCAGCCAGACCGCGATCGCCGCGCCGATCGCGTAGGAACGCGCCTCCGTCGCGAGGAACGTCGTCCTCGGCAGCAGCGTGCTCACGACGCCCGCGACCACCCCGAATCGCGGATCGGCGAGACGCGCGCCCAGCACGACCGTCCCCGCGACCATCGCCCCCACCGCGAGGGCGCTCGGCAGGCGGGTCGACAGCTCCGAGGCGCCGAATGCCTGGATCCAGAAGTGCATCACGAGGTAGTACACGCCGTGCACCGCGTCGATCGAGCGCAATTCGGCGAACAGGGTGCCGATCGGACGTTCGGCCGACAACACGGTGGCGGCCTCGTCGCCCCAGTAGGAGGGATTCCAGGATCCGAGCCACGTCACCAGCGTCCCGACCGCTCCCAGGGCTGCCGCCGCAGCACCGAGCGGGATCCGCCGCGCCGGCGACGACTCCCCGGGGCGCTGCGCGGGGCGCGGCGCGCGATCGAGCACGGTCGCCTCGGCCAGCACGGTCACCACGGCCCCTCTCGTCGGGATGTCTCGGCTCGTCGGGTCATTTCGGGTCGCTCCCATCCTCGCGAGCGGGGATGCGCGAGTGCCCCGAACGGGCGGATCCGAAGTGAGAATCCTTTCAGGGTCCCGCGAACCGCACCATGTCGTCCGCATTAGGATCAAGCGAACAGTCGGTGCATCGAAGGGATCGTGCATGCGCGTCCTGGTGGTGGACGACGAACCCGAGATGGCGGCGCTGCTCTCGCGCGGCCTCGTCGGCGAGGGCTACGCGGTCGACGTCGCGACCGACGGCATCCAGGCGATGACCCTCGCCGCAGCCGAACGCTACGACATCGCCGTGCTCGACGTCACCATGCCGGGCATGTCCGGCTTCGAGCTGTGCCGACGCCTGCGCGAGCAGGCCCGCGGCATCGCCATTCTGCTGCTGACCGCGCGTGACGCCGTCGACGACCGCGTGCGCGGGCTGGATGCCGGGGCCGACGACTATCTCACGAAGCCGTTCGCCTTCGTCGAGTTGGCCGCGCGCCTTCGCGCCCTGCGCCGCAGGGACGCGATCTCGCCGAGCTCCCTCGATGTCGGCGACCTGGCGATCGACCTGGCAGGCCAGCGGATCTCGGTCGGCGAGAACCAGGTGCGGCTCAGCCGCACCGAGTTCGACCTGCTGCGCCTGCTCGTGGAGCATCGCGAGCACGTGATGTCGCGCCGCGAGATCCTCGACGCGGTCTGGGAGGCGGGAACCTTCGTCGACACCAACATCGTCGACCAATACGTCAGCTACCTGCGCAAGAAGCTCGACGCGGTCGGTACCTCGGTGCGGATCGTGACCTCGCGGGGAGTCGGGTTCCGGCTCACCACCGAGGCGACGTGAGCCGGGCGCACCCGGACCCGTCACGATGAGGTGGTCGCGGATCGGAATCCGCGCGCGGATCACGGGCGGCAGCCTGCTGATCGCCATGCTGTTCTCGGTCGTCGCGGGCATCCTGATCTACAACCAGGTGCGCCACATCGTCAACGATGGGGAGATCGCGGTGCTGGAGAGCATCGAAGCGCCCTACCGGACGGCCCTGGCCAAAGGGGGCGCGGACTTCGATCGACCTGGATCCGACCTGTTCGCCGCGGTCGTCGATCCGAGCGGCTCGCGCAAGGTCGACACCCTGCCCAAGGCCCTGCGCCGCATGATCCCCGAACTGATCGAGCACAACGGCGAGACCCGCACCTTCACCGCGGGCGGCGTGACCTACCTGGTGCGGATCACCTCCGTCGAGACGTCCAGCGGCGAGTGGCACGTCATCGCCGCCCGCAACGGCGAGGCCGCGGCCTCGGTGCTGAGTCAGGTGACCTGGCTGCTGCTGATCTGCATCGCGGGGATCAACCTGGCGTTCGCGCTGGCGTCCTGGCTGATCGGAACGGCGGCCCTCAGCCCGGTCGACCGCCTGCGGCGCAGTGCGCGCGCCCTGGTCGCCAAGCCGGGAACCGAGCTGCTGCCGGTCGGCCCCGCCGACGACGAGATCGCCCAGCTCGCCCGGACCCTCAACGAACTGATCGGAGAGCTGCGCGCGTCGACCGAGCGAGAGCGTCAGATCGTGTCCGACGCCAGTCACGAGTTCCGCACGCCGCTCGCGATCCTGCAGACCAAGCTCGAACTCGCCCAGTCTCAGGCGACGACTCTCGCCGAGATGCGCGCGGATGTCGCCTCTGCCCAGCAGACCCTGCTGCGGCTGTCGGCCCTGGCCACCTCCCTGCTCGAGCTCTCGCGGATCGACGCGCAATCGGGACGTGGCTCGGCGACGGTCGACGAGCTCTCCTCGGAGCTGGCGGATGCCGCCGACCGGGGCCGCCTCCGGGTCGGCCGAGGCGACGTGGTCATCGACTTCTCGGTGGACACCTCGCCCGGACGGCCGAGCGACGACCGTCTCGTCGCGGTGTCGGCCCACGACTTCGGTCGCATCTGCGACAACCTCGTCAACAACGCGCTGGCCGCACGCCCTGAGGCCGGCCACATCCAGATGTCTCTGACACCGACGCCCCACGGCGTTCTGCTCGCCGTGGAGGACGAAGCCGGTGGGATGGACGAGGCGTTCCTGCCGCACGCCTTCGATCGCTTCGCCCGAGACGCCACGCGGTCCCCCTCGGGAGCCGGTCTCGGCCTCGCGATCGTCTCGGGCATCGTCGCGATCGCCGGCGGGACCGTGAACCTGGTCAACACGCCCGGGGTGGGACTGCGGGTCGAGGTCGAGTTGCCGTTCGCCGCGGAACGGGGGGATTGACCGCGACCGCCGCATCGCCAAAACTCGATGCATGACGACCGACATCGACACGGATGAGATCTTCAGGCAGGTCACCGCCCGCTTGCGGGACAAGTTCCCCGAGGTGCATCCGCAGGAGGTCGAGTCGGCGGTCCGCGGCGAGCTCGATCAACTGGCCGACCGCCCCGTCCGGGACTACCTCGAGGTGCTCACGGAACGCGCGGCGGCCAAACGCCTGAAAGGCGTCAGCCAAGCCGCCTGACCGACGGAGATTCCCGCCGGATCTTGTCGGGAACAGTACTTCACCCCGGCGGCCGCCTGGTCGAGACTTCAGGCATGACCCTCCTCCCCAGTGCCGCCGTCGCCGACGCGTGCGTCCGCCTCGGCGTCCCCCTCCGGCTGGCGCCCGCCGGCATCGTCCCGGTCATCCCGGGGGCGCCGTTCAGCGGATCGGCCAGAGCCGTGACCCATCTCGGCAGCGTGGATGTCCTGCTGCAGACGATCGACGGAGCCCCCGCGGGCAGCGTGCTGGTCGTCGACAACGGCGGTCGCGACGACGAGGCCTGCCTCGGCGATCTCATCGTGCTCGAGGCGGCACGCGCCGGATTCGCGGGGATCGTCGTCTGGGGCCGCCATCGCGACACCGCGCAACTGCGCGAGATCGGGCTGCCCCTGCACAGCACGGGGGCCTACGCCGCGGGGCCGCGCCGGGTCCCGCCCGCGGGGTCGCCGATGCGCAGCGCCTTCCTCGACGGAATCGCGGTCAGCGACGACGACCTCGTGATCGCGGATGACGACGGCGTCGTCTTCCTGGGGCCCGACCGGCGCCGGGAGGTGCTCGAGTCGGCCGCGCGCATCGTCGAGACCGAGACCGCGCAGGCCGAGCGGATGCGCGCGGGCGAGAGCCTTCGATCTCAACTGGATTTCGACGGCTACCTCGCCGCCCGAGCGAGCGATCCCACCCTCACGCTGCGTCGGCACCTCGACGAGCGCGGCGGCGCGATCGAGGTCTGAATCCACAGCAAGCCCGCGGCATCCGGGCGTACTCTCGTGCCCAGCGCGGTGCCGATCCGCGCGACGTCGAGGTGACTGCCGTGAAGAGATCCGTCCGCTGGCTTCCCGCCGTGCTCGCGCCCGCGCTCATCGTGGCCGGAGCGATCACGATCCCCGCCGTCGCGAACGCCGCGACGACCCTGCCCGACAAGACCCCTCAGCAGGTGCTCGCCATGATCGCCGGGGCGAAGGATGCGGCGTACTCGGGCACGGTCGAGCAGAGTTCCGACCTCGGGCTGCCCCAGCTGCCGAGCACGGGGTCCGGTTCGAGGGCCGGCTCCGATTCCACCTCTCAGCTGCTCGACCTCCTGACCGCCGACCACTCGGCTCGGATCTTCGTCGACGGCGCGCAGAAGCAGCGCGTGCAGGTGCTCGACCAGCTCGCCGAGCGCGATGTCATCCGCAACGGCTCTCAGTTGTGGACCTACGACTCGAAAACCAAGACCGCGACTCACAGCACGCGGTCCCCCTCGGATGCCACCCCGGCCCCGAGCGCCGCGCCCAGCACCGAGGCGCTGAGCCCGGCCCAGCTGGCCGATCGGTTCATCCAGGCGATCGAGCCGAGCACGACCCTGCACGTCACCTCGACGGCGCGGGTCGCCGGCCGCGCGGTCTACCAGCTCGCGCTCGCGCCCAGGTCGGGCACGACGCTCGTCGCCGGCGTGACCCTGTCGGTCGACGGCAAGACCGGCGTGCCGCTCAAGGTCGTCGTCGACGCCCGCGGCCAGAAGAGCGACGCGTTCAGTGTCGGATTCCGTTCGATCGACTTCTCGACGCCCGCCGCCGAGCTCTTCCGCTTCGCCCCGCCCGCCGGCACCACGGTGACGACGCCCACGAAGCCCGCCAAACCCGGTCCCGTGCCGAACGATCCCGACAAGGGCGCCGTGAAGCCGTCCGTCACGGGATCCGGCTGGGATTCGATCGTCGAGCTGCCTGCCGACACGGCGACGAAGGTCACGGGCTCCAGCCAGAGCAAGCTGCTCGGTGAACTGACGACGGCGGTGCCCGGCGGCCGAGCGCTGCAGACCTCTCTGATCTCGGTGCTGCTGATGACCGACGGGCGCGTGCTGCTCGGCGCCGTGCCGATCGCGACGCTCGAGGCCGCCGCGCGGTGACCGCGGCCCCGCCGGCGATCGGGCGCGACCGGGCCGAGCCGGCGATCCAGACCACGGGCCTGACGAAGGTATTCGGCCGTCAACGCGCGGTCGACTCCCTCGATCTGGCCGTGCCCCGCGGCGCGGTGTTCGGGTTCCTCGGACCCAACGGCTCGGGCAAGACGACGACGATCCGCCTGCTGCTCGGGCTGGCCGCGGCCACGAGCGGCGAGGTC
The DNA here is from genome assembly GCF_042655435.1 of Lysinimonas soli. Lineage (NCBI taxonomy): Bacteria > Bacillati > Actinomycetota > Actinomycetes > Micrococcales > Microbacteriaceae > Lysinimonas > Lysinimonas soli. The sequence continues at coordinate 540,287 of NZ_JBHSMG010000001.1, read as the reverse complement.
CGGATGCTCGGCGAGCCGATGCCGGCCGCCCTGCGCTCGGTGCTGCCGCGCGTCGGCGCCCTGGTCGAGGGACCGGCCATCTACCCGTTCCTCTCCGGTCGCGCCAACCTGCTTCGCCTGGATGCCGCCGACCGTCACGCGCCCGCCGCCACCCGCCGGACCCGGGTGGACGCCGCCCTCGACCGGGTCGGGCTGAGCCATGCCGCCGAGAAGAAGGCGCACGCCTACTCGCTCGGCATGAAGCAGCGGCTCGGCATCGCGAACGCGCTGCTGCGACCGCGCGAGCTGCTGATCCTCGACGAACCGAGCAACGGGCTCGACCCGCAGGGCACGCGGGAGGTGCGCCACCTGATCCGCTCCCTCGCCGACGACGGCACGACCGTGTTCGTGTCGAGCCACCTCCTGAGCGAGATCGAGCAGCTCTGCTCCCACGTCGCGGTGATGAGCGCGGGGCGGCTGGTGGCGCAGGGCACGCTCGACGAGCTGCGTCACGGCCGCGATCGCCGCATCACGGTGCGCACCCCGGATCCGGTAGCCGCCGCCGGGGTACTGACGGCACTCGGGCTCGCCGTCGATGAGCCCGGAACCGCCGCGAGTGACGAGGGGACCGTCACGGCCGCGCTCGTCGAAGGGGTGCTTGCGGAATCGGTGACCGCGGCCCTCGTCGCCGCAGAGGTGCGAGTGCGCGGGATCGCGGTCGCGGGCGAGACACTCGAGGAGCGCTTCGTCGCGTTGACCGGAGAGGGCTTCGATGTCGCGGGCTGAGGCGGCTCCGGGGCGCGCCCGGCCCTTCGCGCTGCTGGCCTCGGAGCTGGCCACGCTCTTCCGTCGTCGTCGCACGATCGCGATGCTCGGTGCCCTCGCGCTCGTTCCCGTGCTGATCGCCGTCGCGGTGCGCGTGACCTCGGCGGGCAGCAGCGGGCGCGGTCCCGCATTCATCGGCGACATCACCCAGAACGGCCTCTTCGTGGCGTTCACGGCCCTGACGGTGTCGATTCCACTGTTCCTGCCGCTGACCGTCGGCGTCGTCGCCGGCGACACCATCGCCGGTGAGGCGAGCCTGGGCACCCTGCGCTACCTGCTGATCGCGCCGGCAGGACGCATCCGGCTGCTGCTCGTGAAGTACGTGGCCGCCGGCGTCTTCGCGATCGCGGCGACCCTCGTGATCGTGCTCGCCGGCGTGATCATCGGCGCGCTGCTCTTCCCGATCCGTCCGGTGACCCTGCTCTCGGGCGATGTCATCGACGCCGGGGGCTTCGTCGTGCGCGCCCTGCTGCTCGTCGGCTACGTGAGCCTCTCGCTGCTCGGCCTGACCGCGATCGGGCTGTTCATCTCGACGCTGACCACGGTTCCGGTCGGGGCGATGGCGGCCACGATCGTGCTGGCGGCCGCGTCGCAGATCGCGGATGCCCTTCCTCAGCTCTCGGCCGTGCATCCGTGGCTGTTCAGCCACTACTGGCTGGGTTTCGGCGACCTGTTGCGCGATCCGATCTCGTGGAACGCCTACGGGCAGACGGCGCTGCTGCAGCTCGGCTACGTCGTCGTCTTCGGAGCGCTCGCCTACGGGCGGTTCTCGACGAAGGACATCCTGAGCTGAGGTCGAACCCCAGGGGAACTCGCACAGCGCGTGACAACGGCCGATGGTGGAGATGGGGGGAATTGAACCCCCGTCCATCGCTGTGAGCCTGCGCCTTCTCCGGGCGCAGCTCGTGAGTGCGTTCTACTCGGCTCCGACCTTTGCCACGAGCATCCAGGTCGACGAGCCCAGTATCAGTGCAAGTCCCGCTCGGCCCTGACACACAACCGAACAGCAAGCCCTCTAGATGACGCCAGGATCCGGGGCGAAGGCAAACCCGGTCTGACGGACGTTCTTAGCCCTGCTGCTTAGGCAGCGAGAGCAACGTCGGTGCGCTTGAGATTGGCACCTGTTGTTTGCGGGGATCGTTAACGAGATAACCCTGCATCCTCGGCCCGCTTCTCGCAGTTTCGCAGGCGATGTCGAAACCGATCATCCCCGTGTGTCACCGCGTCCCGTTCCTCGCCCGATGGGCGAGTCCCTGGATGCAGTGGGCCATTGTCACGCGCTGTGGAGTTGTCAAACCGCATCCTTCCGGACGCAGCCTCTCATCATACCTCGTGGCCGCCACGCACGCCGGGATCAGTATTCGTTGGCGACGAACAGTTCCTGAGCCGGGAACTTGGTCAGGATCTCGGTGCCGTGCTCGGTCACCACGACCTCCTCCTCGATGCGCGCGGCCGAGACCCCGTCGGTCGCCGGGAAGTACGTCTCCATGGCGAAGACCATCCCGACCTTCAGCTCGACCGGATGCTCCAGCGAGTTCAGCCGCGAGATGATCGGCCGCTCGTGCAGTCCGAGGCCGAGGCCGTGCGCGAACTGCAGACCGAATGCCGCGAGCTCGTTCTCGAAGCCGAAGTCCGTCGCCTTCGGGAGGGTCTTGGCGACGACATCGGTACTCACCCCGGGTTTGATGGCTGCGATCGCACCATCCATCCATTCCCTGGCCTGCATGTAAGCATCGCGCTGGATCTGGGTCGCGCTGCCGACCCCGAAGGTGCGGTAGTAGCAGGTGCGGTAGCCGTTGAAGGAGTGGATGATGTCGAAGAAGGCCTGGTCCCCCGGCCGGATGATGCGGTCAGTGAAGTTGTGCGGGTGCGGGTTGCAGCGTTCTCCCGAGATCGCATTGACGGCTTCGACCTGGTCGGATCCCAGTTCGTAGAGACGCTTGTTGGCGAGCGCCACGATCTCGTTCTCGCGGATCCCGGGCTTCAGCACGTCCACGATGTCCTGGTAGACCCCGTCGACCATGGCGGCCGCCTGGTTGAGCAGCATGATCTCGTCGGCCGATTTGATCACGCGGGCGTCGAGCATGTGCTGCTGCGCATCCGCAACCGTCAGGCCCTGGCGCTGCAACTCGAACAGGAACGGCGGTTCGACGATGTCGATGCCGACCGGGGCATCGGCGACTCCCGCCTCGACGAGCAGCGCCTTGATCTCGGTCACGGCGTCGCGCATGAGACCGGCGTCGGGAGCGACCGCCCCGCGGAAGCCCAGGAAGCCCGGACGCCAGTTCTCCTCCGGCAACCAGTTCGAATAGAGCTTGTGATGCCGTACGGCCGAGCCGAAGTCCCAGAGAATCGGCTCCCGATCGCGGGTCAGCAGGCAGTAGCGGATCATCTTGTCGCCGAGGGCGCCGCCGATCCAGGTCTGCGTCGTGTAGCGGATGTTGTAAAAGTCGAAGAGCAGGAAGGCCCCGCACTCGCTGGCCTCGAGGGCTGCCTTGGCGCGCTCGACGCGGTAGCGGCGAAGCCGATCGAAGTCGACCCGGGCCTCATAGTCGACCCCCATGTGCCCTGGGGCGCCGATCGGTCGGGGAACCGCGGAGTTCATGAGCGCGTCTCCGGAGCGAGCCCGTCATCCACCGGGGTGTTCTCGGAGACGACCTGATAGCCGGATCGGCGGGCCTGCTCGAGCAGGAGCGTCGCGAAGTCCTCGTCGGTGTATCCGGCCCCGATTGCCTCGGCCACCAGCATGCCCGTCGCCGACGCGATCGGCATCGGAACCCCGAGTTGCCGGCCGGCCGCGAGTCCGAGCTCGATGTCCTTGTTGAGCAACACGTTGGTGAAGGTCGCATGGAAGTCGAGGTTGACCAGTGCCGGCGACTTGTACCGGGTGTATGCCGAACCCATCACCGAGTCGTTGAGGAACTCGAGGAACACCGCCCGGCTCACGCCGCCGCGCTCGGCGAGCACCGTGACCTCGACCAACGACTGGATGACGACACCGAGAAAGACGTTGTGCGCGATCTTGACGAGGCGCGCCAGTTCGCCATCGCCCACGTAGGTGACGCCGCGCCCGAGTGCCCGCAGAAGCGGCTCGACCCGGTCGAACGCCTCACGAGGCCCCGATACCGCGACGGTGAGCTTGCCTGACGAGATCACCTTCGGATTGCCGCTGACCGGCGTGGCCAGGAACTCGCTGCCGCGCGCGGCCGCCGCCGCGCGGATCTCGGCCGATGTCTCGGGAGACACCGTTGAGGAGTCGACGATGATGCGCGGTGCGACGGAGGGATCGGTGAGCACGCCGCCCTCGCCGGTGGTCACGGCCTCGAGATCGCGCGAGGCGGACACCATGATGAAGACGACGTCCCGATCCGCGAGGTCGACGGGGCGATCCACCAGGGTGGCGCCCTTCGCCGCGAGCGGCTCGGCCTTCGATCGCGTGCGGTTGTAGACCGCGAGATCGTACCCCGCGTCCAACAGGCGCGTCGCGAGCGCGGCACCCATTCGGCCGGTGCCGATCCATCCGATCGTCGGCTTCTCGGTGGGCGCCATCGCGTTCTCCTTAGGACGATTTCCGCATCGACAGAATGCAATCGATTGCGGTTTTCGCCATTATGGGACCTGCGCGGCGCCGCCGTCAACTCACCTGACGCATCCACCATCGCCGCGAAGAGCGACTGCTATCGTTGTGCCATGTCGAGGCGTGTGACGATCGCCGACGTCGCGACCCTCGCAGGGGTGCACCCGGGTACCGTGTCTCGCGCGCTCAATCTGAAGACGCAGGATCAGGTCAACATCGAGACCGCGGGGCGCGTCAGGGCCGCAGCGAAGCAGCTCGGTTACACGCCCAACTCGATCGCACGCGGACTGAGAACCAGTTCGTCGATGACCATCGGCGTCATCATCCCCGACCTGACGAATCCGATCTTCCCGCCGATCGTCCGCGGGATCGACAGCTACCTCGCGCCGCGCGGCTACTCGCCGGTCGTCGTCAACACCGACGGCAGCGACGCGACCGAACGCCTGCTCTTCGACTCCCTCGTACAGCGCCAGGTCGACGGCTTCATCTTCGCGACGGGTCATGCCGGCCCCTCGATCGCCGGCGAGGCATACAAGCGGGGAATCCACGCGGTGATGGTGAATCGCGACTCGCGCGGCGTGCCGTATCCCGCCGTCGTCGGCGACGATGCCCAAGGAATACGGGAATCTTTGGAGCATCTCGCCGCCCTGGGTCACCGCCGACTCGTGCATCTCGCCGGCCCGTCGACCTTCTCGACCAGTCAGGTGCGGGCGGAGGCATTCGCCGCGGGCTGCCGCGAACTCGGCCTGGACGGCGCGATCGTGCCGACCTCGGCCTACAGCGTCGATGAGGGCCAGCGGGCGATGGACGAGGTGCTCGCATCGAGCGCCGGCCGTCCGACGGCGATCGTTGCCGGCAACGACCTGCTCGCGCTCGGGGTCTACCACTCCCTGCGACGACACGGCCTGCGCTGCCCCGACGACGTCTCGGTCGTCGGCTTCAACGACATGCCGTTCGCGGGTGACTTCCAGCCCGCCATGACGACCGTCCGCACGCCTCACTTCCAGCTCGGATCCGAATCGGCACGCATTCTGCTCGACCAGATCGACGACTCGGGATCGACGCCGGTGCGGCTCGTGCTTCCCGTCGAGCTCATCGTTCGCGCCTCCACCGGCCCGGTCCGCTGAGCCGCGCCGGGCAACCTCGGCATGCTTGACAGCCGTCTGGAGTGGTGCCATCGTGGTGCAAACGATTGCGGTTCGAATCGAAATGTTGGCACCGTCGCCCGTTTCTCCGCGTTCCGGGCAGCCGCGCACTTCCCCTTGTAAGGAGCAATGATGCAACTTCACAATCTCGCCGGGCTGCCACGTAGGAGAGCACTCGCCGCAGCCGCCGCCCTGGCCGCCGCCGCCCTCCTGCTCAGCGGATGTTCGACCGGAGGGTCGACGACGCCGTCGAACGGCAGCCCGCTCACCATCGGGATCTCGCTGTCGCTCTCGGGTGACTTCTCCGACTCGGGGAAGGCCGCCCAACGCGGCTACGAGCTCTGGGCCGATGTGACCAACAAAGCGGGCGGAGTGCTCGGACGCAAGGTGCAGCTCACCATCGTCGACGACGCCTCGAGCCCCGACCAGGTCGTGACCAACTACACAAACCTGATCACCCAGAAGAAGGTCGACATCGTCTTCGGCCCGTTCTCGAGCCTGCTGACCGTGCCGGCGTCTCGCGTGGTGAACCGCTACGGCTACTCGTTCATCGAGCCGGCGGGCGGTGGCCCCTCGGTCTTCGCGCAGAAGCTCGGCAACCTCTTCTTCGTGCAGCCCGCCCCCACGACAGAAGGAGGCAACGTCTTCGCCGACTACATCCTCTCGCTGCCGGCGGACCAGCGCCCCAAGACGGCCGCGTACGCCAAGCTCGACGACCCCTTCGCGGCTCCGATCGCCGAGAACATCCAGAAGCGCTTCGAAGCCGCAGGGATCAAGACGGTCTACGACCAGACCTACCCGGCCGAGACCGCCGACATGACTCCGATCATGTCGGGCATGGCCGCGACCGATCCGGATGTCGTGGTCGGGGGCAGCCAGGAGGCCGATGCGTTCGCCCAGATCAAGGCCATGATCCAACTGAAGTTCAACCCGAAGTGGCTGTTCGAGTCGAACGGGGCGAACTCGCCGGCCGACTTCCCGAATGCCGTCGGGATCGCCAACACCGAGGGTGTCTTCTCCAGCGCCGACTGGTACGCCGACTCCACCGTCGAGGGCAGCGCGAAGTTCATCGCCGACTACACGGCGAAGTACGGCGGAACCGCCCAGAGCATCGACCCGACCTCGGCAGAGGCGTACTCCGCCGGCATGCTGCTCGATGAGGTCGCGAAGAAGACGGGCAAGGTCGACAACGCCACCATCATCAAGACGCTGCACACCGGCACCTGGCCGACGCTGGTCGGCAAGCTGAGCTGGGACCAGTACGGCGCACCCAAGGGCGCGTACCTGTTGGTGCAGTGGATCAAGGGCAAACTGACGACGGTCTTCCCGGCGGCGACGGCTGCGACCTCCCCGGTCGCTCCCAAGCCGCATTGGGCCGGCTGAGCGGCGCGGGCATGCACGCGCTGATCCAGGCGATTATCCTCGGTGTCCTGACCGGCGGGGTCTACGCCCTCATGGCGAGCGGCCAGACGCTCATCTTCGGAATCATGAAGGTGGTGAATCTGGCGCAGGGCGCGCTGGTGGTCCTCGGGGCGTACCTGACCTACACCCTGTTCTCGCAACTGGGCATCGATCCGTTCCTCTCGGTGCTGATCACCACACCGCTCCTGTTCCTCGTCGGCGTCGCTGTGCAGTGGGCCCTCCTTCGGCCCCTGCACAGCGACGACGTCGCCCAGCTGTCCCTGCTCGTCACCTTCGCAGTCGCCCTGGGGATCGAGGGTGTCCTGTCGTTCGCATACGGGGCGACGCTGACCAACGTGCAACCGAGCTACGCCAACACCAGTTGGACGATCCTCGGCTACCAGGTGAGCCTGGTGCGCTTCGTGGCATTCGCACTGTCGCTCGTGATGCTCGGCGTGCTCTACCTGATCCTGCAGCGAACCAAGTTCGGCCGCTCCGTGCGGGCCACGGTCCAGAATCCGATGTCGGCACAGCTGCTCGGGGTCAATGCCCAGCGGGTGTCGGCCATCGGATTCGGGCTCGGCACTGCGACGGCGGCGGCCGCGGGATCGGTGTTCGGCATGTTGAACTCATTCAATCCTGGAAGCCACTACGACCTGATCAGCCGCCTTCTCACGATCGTCGTGCTCGGCGGTCTCGGCAGCATCGGAGGCTCCGTCATCGCTGCCCTCGTCATGGGTGTGGCGTCCTCGGTGGTCTCGGCCCTCGCCTCGCCGATCTGGTCGGACTTCAGCTTCTTCATCGTGCTGCTGCTGGTGCTTCTCCTGCGGCCACGTGGGCTGTTCGGCGTGCGCACCCGAGGTGCGCTGTGAGGGGCGGGATCACGCGGGCGGGCCTGCTCCGCGCCGGTGTGTTCTTCCTCCTGTTGGCCGCGATCCCCCTCCTGGGAGCGCCCGGGTGGGTTCTGAGCACCCTGATCTTCACGATCATGTATGCCGGGCTCGCGAGTTCGTGGAATCTGGTCGGAGGCTACGCCGGATACCCCTCGCTCGGCCACGTCGCCTTCTTCGGGATCGGGGCGTACGCGATCGGCATCCTGTTCTCGAAGGACGTCTACGGCGGATACCTCCCCTTCCTGGTGCTTCCGCTGATCGGACTCGCGGTCGGTCTCGTCGCGGTCCCGATCGGATGGGTCTCGATGCGCACGCGTGCCGATGTCTTCGCGATCGTCACCATCACCATCCTGTTCATCGCGCAGACTCTCGCGTTCAACCTCAAGGGCGTGACCGGCGGCGCGCAGGGCGCGAGCGTGGCGCCGCCCCCGTTCGGAGTCGACACCTTCGACTGGCCGTTCTACTTCGCGATGCTGATCCTGCTAGCCGTCGCGATGGGGGTGTCGTTCTACTTCCGCAACTCGAAGATCGGCCTCTCGCTCGCCACCGTCCGCGCCGACGAGGACAAGGCGCACGGCGTGGGCGTTCGCGTCACCGCCGTCAAGCTCATCTCGTTCGGCGTCAGTGCCGGCCTGGTGGCGATGGCCGGAGGCATCTGGGCGTACTACGTCGGCTTCATCTACCCGCAGTTCGCGATCGACCCGTTGATCACGATCGGGATGGTGCTGATGACCTTCCTGGGCGGACGCGCGACGCTCTGGGGTCCGGTGCTCGGGGCTTTCATCCTGATCCCGGTGCAGGAGTACTTCGCGCAGGCGTTCGGGGCGAGCGAGCTCTACCTGATCGCCTACGCGGCCGTCTTCCTGATCATCATCCTGTTCCTGCCCCGCGGGATCCTGCCTACGATCACGCAACGGATGCGCAGCCGCAGAGCCCGGCGGACCGCCGACGGGACCGCCGACGGCGCCGGCTCACCCTCCGAACAGACGACACCTCGAGAGGCGACGGTCAACCGATGAGCGAGGCACTCCTGGTCGTGCACGAACTGACGAAGACCTTCGGCGGCGTGACGGCCGTCGACCGCTGCTCCTTCGAAGTGCAGCCAGGCACGATCACGGCTCTGATCGGACCGAACGGTTCGGGCAAGACGACGGTGTTCAACATCATCACCGGCTATCTCAAGGCCGACTCGGGCGCGATCCGCTTCCGCGGCGACCCGATCGCCCGGCCGCGGCCGGCCCAGCTGTACCGTCGCGGGCTTTCCCGTACCTTCCAGCAGGCCCGGATCTTTCCCGATCTCAGCGTCGAAGAAAACCTGGTCGTCGCGGCGGGGTACTCCTGGCGGCAGCTCTTCGGCCGACGAGTGTCGGAGAGTGACCGTGAACGGGCATCGACCATGCTCCAGGAGTTCCGGCTCGAGTCACTCGCCCACCTGCAGGCGAGCGAGCTGTCGTACGGGCAGCGCAAGCTGCTCGAGTTCGCCTCGGTGCTGATGAGCGACCCGAAACTGGTCCTGCTCGACGAACCCACCGCCGGAGTGAACCCCGTCATGATCGACACGATGGAGCAGCACATCCGTCAACGGCACGCCGACGGCGTGACCTTCCTCGTCGTCGAGCACGACATGCAACTGGTGATGAGATTGTGCGATCCCGTGATCGTGCTCGACCAGGGGGCCCCGATCGCGTTCGGCACCCCCGAGCACGTGCAGTCCGACCCTCGAGTGCTGGAGGCATACCTTGGCGCCTGACTCCCCGCCGCGCGAGCCGCTGCTGAGCCTGCAGGACGTCACCGCCGGCTACGGAGCCGGCCTGATCCTCAAGGGGGTCACACTGTCGGCGACCTCAGGCGAGATCGTCTGCCTCATCGGACCCAACGGCGCGGGCAAGTCGACCGTGCTCAAGACGATCAGCGGATTGCTCCACCACCGCGATGGGTCGATCCTGTTCGCCGGGGAGGACATCGGCCGCCTCAGTTCACGTCAGCGCCTCGATCGCGGAATCGTGCATGTTCCGCAGGAGCGCAGTCTCTTTCCGGCGATGTCGGTCTGGGAGAACGTGCTCATGGGCGCCTTCATCCTCAGCGATCAGGCCGTCATCCGGACGCGGATGGAGCAGGTCGCCGAGACCTTCCCGATCGTGGCACGCCGACGGCACGCGCAGGCAGGATCGCTCTCCGGCGGCGAGCAGAAGCAGGTCGAGCTGGCACGATCGCTGATGCTCGATCCGGCACTGATCCTGCTCGATGAACCGTCGATCGGCCTCGACCCCAAATCACGCACCTCGGTCTTCGCGAGCATCGCAGCGTTGGCGGACGAGGGGCGCACGGTACTGCTCGTCGAGCAGAACGCCAGGTCGGGGCTCGCCGTCGCCCACAAGGCTGCCGTTCTCGAAGCCGGTCGTGTCGCATTGACCGGCACCGGAGAGGCGCTGCTCGACGACCCGGAAGTCGCCCGGCTGTACCTTGGTGCCAGCGCTCGCGGACCGGCGAAGGCGGCCCGCTGACTACTCCCCCAGGTGGCCCTTGGAGTTCATCGCCCGCTCGGCCTCGCGCTTGTCCTGGCGCTCGCGCAGGGCCTGCCGCTTGTCGTACTCCCGCTTGCCCTTCGCCACGGCGATCTCGACCTTGGCTCGGCCGTCGACGAAGTAGATCTGCAGCGGGACGAGCGTGTAGCCGCCCTCTTTGGTCTTGTGGCTGATCTTGATGATCTGGGCCTTGTGCAGCAGCAACTTGCGCTTGCGGCGCGGGGAGTGGTTGTTCCAGGTCCCCTCGGTGTACTCGGGGATGTGCACCGAATCCAGCCAGGCCTCGTTGCCGTCGATGAAGGCATAGCCGTCGACGAGCGAGGCGCGGCCCTCTCGCAGCGACTTGACCTCGGTGCCGGTCAGCACCAGGCCGGCCTCGTAGGTGTCCTCGATGGTGAAGTCGTGCCGGGCGCGACGATTCGTCGCGACGACCGCGTTCCCGCGCTCCTTCTTCGGCATGTGACCCACCTCCTGGCTCGATTGCAGCCTGTCAGTGTATCCGAATCGGGCTAGACCTTCAGATACCGCCGGATGGCGACGCTCGCCGACAGGGCGGCCAGCAGCATCCCGACCCCCACGAGGATCGGCGCGACGAGGAGCGCGTCGGTCAGCGTGACGAACGCCGTGTTGGCGATCGTCTGCTGCAGGTACCCCTGCACGAAGAACTGCACGATGGCGACGATCGCGCCGGCGGCCAGCACCGATCCGATCAGAGCGGCCAGCATGCCCTCGAGGATGAACGGGGTCTCGATGAAGCGATTCGAGGCGCCGACCAGTCGCATGATGCCCAGCTCGCGGCGTCGCGAGAAGGCGCTCAACCGGATGGTCGTCGAGATGAGCAGCACGGCGGCGACGAGCATGAGGCCGGCGATCCCGATTGCCGTGTAGCTCGCCGCGTTCATGATCGAGAAGATCGGATCGAGCAGGGTGCGCTGGTCCTCCACCTGCTCCACGCCGGGCATCGCCTTGACCTGATCGATGACGATCTCGGCCTGACCCGGATTCTTCATGTTGACGCGGAACGTCTGCGACAGATACTCGGGCGTCACCAGGTCGGCGAAGGAGGTTCCCGCGAACTGCTTCTTGAAGTTCTCGTACGCCTGCTGGTGGTTCTCGAAGTCGACGTGCTTGATGTACGGCTTGAGCGTGGTGCCGTCGAGCTGCGCCTTGACCGCCGCGATCTGGTCGGCGCTCGCCTCGGTCGCGTTGCAGGAGGGCTCGACCGACACATCCGTGCAGAAGTACACGGCCACCTGGGCCCGGTCGTACCAGTAGCCCTTCATCTGGTTGATCTGGAACTGCAGCAGGATCGCGGCGCCGAAGAAGGTCAGGGAGATGAAGGTGACGAGGATCACCGAGATGACCATCGAGAGGTTGCGGCGGAATCCCTGCCCCACCTCGCCGAGGATGAGCCCGAGTCTCATGCGCGGCGTCCCGGTTCGTTGAGGGCGGGCGGTGGGGCGTTGAGAGCCGGCGGGGTCTCGGGCTGCTCGTCGCGGGCCTCGACGGGGGTGACGGATGCCGGCGCGGCGGCGGGGGCGGCAGGTGTCGGCGCGACTGCGGGAGCCGCCGCGGCGGCAGGCGGCGTGTCGCGCTTGGGCACGGGAACCCACGAGGGGGTGGAGGTCGGATGGCCGGATTCCGGCGCGAGGCGCGGGGCGGGTGCGACGGTCCGCGGAGCCACCGGAATCTCGATCGAGTCGGTGCCGGCCGCGGGCTCGAACGGGCTGGCGGCGGGCTCGACCTTGGTCTCGGGGGCCGGCGGCCGGGCGGTCGCCAGAGACGTCCGGCTGCCGAGGCCGCCGGTCATGTCGAACTTCTGCACCGGGATCGCCTGGGTCTGGTATCCGCCCGCCCGCTCGTCGCGGACGACCTGGCCGCTGATCAGTTCGATCACGCGACGCTTCATCTGATCGACGATGCCGGAGTCGTGGGTCGCCATGATCACGGTGGTCCCGTTCGCGTTGATCGTCGACAACAGGCTCATGATGCCGGCACTCGTCGCCGGGTCGAGGTTCCCGGTCGGCTCGTCGGCCAGCAGGATGGCGGGCTTGTTGACGATGGCCCGGGCGATCGCGACGCGCTGCTGCTCACCGCCGGACAGCTCGTGCGGATACCGACCCTGTTTTCCGCCGAGTCCGACCATCTTGAGCACGTCGGGCACGGCCTCTTGAATGAAGCCCTTGCTCTTGCCGATCACCTGGAGCGTGAACGCGACGTTGTCGAACACGGTCTTCTGCGGCAGCAGCCGGAAGTCCTGGAAGACCACCCCGAGGCTGCGCCGGAAGTACGGGACCTTGCGGCTCGGGAGCGTGTTGAGCTCCTGACCGAGCACGTGGATCTTGCCCTTGGAGGGTCGCTCCTCTTTGAGCACCAACCGCAGGAAGCTCGACTTGCCCGAGCCCGAGGCTCCGACGAGGAAGACGAACTCCCCTTTGAGGATTTCGAGGTCGACGCTGTTGAGGGCGGGACGGCTGGTCCCGGAGTACATCTTGCTGACCTGGTCGAAGCGAATCATCGTGTTACAGGCTAGGCACCGTGCGATGAGAGGCCGGTTGCGACACTCTCCGCCCCGAGACTCCCAGAAACGTCAACCCGCACGGGGGACGGCCGGACCTCCCGTCTACGCTGATCGCATGACCGAGTGGAACACCGCCGAGTTGACCCGCCTGCACGATGTCGTGGAGATCCTGATCACACCGGCTCCCTCCGGCGGCGCGGAACACCCCGGCAGGTTGGTCTGGGTGCTCGAGATCGACGGCCGCGTGTTCGTCCGCTCGTGGAAGGGCCCGAATGCCGTCTGGTATCGAGACGCGCTGCGGACGCATCGCGCTCACATCGCGGGGGGCGAGATCGACGTGGCGGTGGCGCTGCAGGATTCGCACGACGTCGATGAGCTGGTCGATGCGGCATTCTTGGCGAAGTACCCGCCGGAGTACGCCGTTCAGATGAACCTGCCGTTGGCGCGAGGCACGACTCTCGAGCTCTTTCCCATCCGCTGAGACGCGATGCACTCGTGCCCCCTTTCGCCCTTTGGCGGATGGGCAGCAGCTGGGCCTGAGCAGATGAGCAGCGTCAGCCGGTGAGCAGTCGCCGGGCGACGACACTGTTCGGCGGCGCCGGAATCGGTCTCTGACTCGGATCCGCCGACCGCGGCGGCACGATCGAGTAGTCCCCACGGCTGCGGTTGACCTTCCACCCGTTGTTGTGCACGAGGAGATGGTGAAAGCGACACAGGAGCACGCCGTCGGCGATGTCGGTGCGGCCGTGATCTCGGTGCCATTCCTCGATGTGATGAGCCTCGCACCAGGCCGGTGGTCGATCGCACTCGGGAAACCGGCATCCCCCGTCGCGGGCAGCCAGCCCGATGCGCTGGCGCCGTGTGAAGCGTCGCTGCTCCCGCCCGACATTCACGACCTGGCCGTCACTGTCGAAGAGCACCGGCACGACACCGCCTTCGCAGACGTGCCGCTCGACCGTGTCGATGCCGATCAGGGCTGCCTGGCCCTCGATCGCCCCGACACCGGAGCGACGACGAAGGTCACGTTCTGCGATGAGCACCTGCACCGCGGGCTGTCGAGCGCCGACCACGGTTGCCGGATCAGCCGCCACGCCGATCCGGAGCAGTTCCACGATCGCATCGAGACCGATCTGCTCGGTGGTTCGGGGATCGCGAAGCAGCTCCTCGGCGTGCGCCGCCGCGGTCGGGTCGACGAAGCGCGGCCCACCGCGGCGAGGTGACGTTGCGGCGTCGAACGCGGCCGCCACCGTCGCGGCTGACTCCGGATCGAGAAGGCCGGTGAGCCGGGTCATGCCATCCGACTGCCGGGACAGCCGAAGGTAGCGCTGCTCGCGCAGACGCTCTTCGCGATCGGCGACACGGTGCTCATCGAGTTCTGCGGCGAGCTCGCGCGCTCGCGCCGCCAGCTGCTCGACAGTGAGCACCTCGGTCTGAACGAGCAGCTCACGCGCCGCATCGGCGACCTTCTCGACCGGAACCCCGTCCAACGCCCCCAACCCCGCCTGGATCGCGCCGGCCGCGTCAACCGAGAGGGCGCCCTCGGTCACGGCCACCCCCACCGCTCCGAGCGGCGACTCCTCGGACATCAGAGCCCCGACCCGCACCATGACGTGCGCTTCTCTCGCGGTCGATCCGGTGAGTCGCTGCACGAGCTTCTCGGGCGTGCGCGCTCCGAGCTTCTGGGCGAGGCCCTCATAGCCGAGGTCTCGGCGCGATCGGTAGGCGAGCTCTGCGGCGAGAACGGCGGCAGAGGCATCCACTCGCCGGCGCACCTCGGCAACCGCACGCTGGGCTTGCATCAGATCGCTATCGGAGAGCGCCCGCGCCGTACTCACCGAGAACTCATGAAATGCGGGAGCGGACATGCGTCCATTCTCCCAAGTTTCGAAGATATGTACTAGTACAAGATCTTCGCGGAAGTCGCCTTGTGGAGGAGAGGACGACGGGAGGACGGGAGAGGAGGAAGAAGGACGGGAGGGAGAGGAAGAGAGAAAGAGAGCAGAGGAGGAGGAGCGGCCTGTGGGCGAGAGGCACGCGGACGATGAGGAGGCAATGCGGACAGGAGCAAGCACGGCCGACCGGGCGCGTCCGCCGCATGAGGGGGCACGACGCCCCACCCGCCTACTCCTCGATGTCGCGCTTGCGCCAGCGGATGCCCGCGTTGATGAAGCCGTCCAGATCGCCGTCGAACACGGCCGTCGGGTTGTTGACCTCGTAGTCGGTGCGCAGGTCCTTGACCATCTGGTAGGGCGCGAGCACGTAGCTTCGCATCTGGTCGCCCCAGCTCGCCGTGATGGTGCCGGCCAGTTCCTTCTTGGTGGCGGCCTCCGCCTCCTTCTGCAGGATCAGGAGGCGGGACTGCAGAACGCGAAGGGCCGCGGCGCGGTTCTGGATCTGCGACTTCTCGTTCTGCATCGAGACGACGGTTCCGGTCGGGAGGTGGGTGATGCGCACCGCGGAGTCGGTCGTGTTGACGGATTGCCCGCCCGGTCCGCTCGAGCGGAAGACGTCGACGCGGATGTCGGATTCCGGGATCTCGATCGACTCGGTCTCCTCCATCAGCGGGATGACCTCGACGGCCGCGAAGCTCGTCTGGCGCTTGCCCGCCGCGCCGAACGGCGACATGCGCACCAGGCGGTGCGTTCCGGCCTCGACGCTCAGCGTGCCGAACGCGTGCGGGGCATCCACCTCGAAGGTCGCGCTCTTGATGCCGGCCTCTTCGGCGTAGCTGATGTCCATCACGGTGACGGGGTACTTGTGCTTCTCGGCCCAGCGCAGGTACATGCGCAGCAGCATCTCGGCGAAGTCGGCGGCATCCACTCCCCCGGCTCCCGCCCGGATCGTCACGACCGCCGGCCGGTTGTCGTACTCGCCGTTCAGCAGCGTGGTGACCTCGAGTTCGCCGAGGTTCTTCTGCAGTGAGACGAGCTCGGCCTTGGCCTCTTCGGCGCTCTCGGCGTCGTCGCCCTCGTTGGCCATCTGGATGAGCACCTCGAGGTCGTCGAGCCGGCGCTGCAGGCTCTCGATCCTCGCCAGCTCGGTCTGCCGGTGGCTGAGCGCGCTGGTCACCTTCTGCGCGGCCTCAGGGTCGTCCCAGAGGTCGGGGGCGCCGGCCTGCGCGCTGAGCTCGGCGATCTCGGCCTCGAGCTTGTCGACGCCCACGACGCTGCGGATGTCGGAGAAGGTCTGTCGCAGGGTCGCGATCTGGTCGCTGAGGTCGAGATCGATCATGGCGGGAGCGAGTCTACCGGCGCCCCGGAGATGTCACCGGCGGCCGGCACGACCGCCGACCGAGCGCGGCGGCGGAGCACGGCCCGGCGGAGCGGGCGGGGTAACGTTTCACGAGCCATGAGTACCGCCGCCGAGACACCCTTTCGCTGGCGGTCCGTCGCCCTCGCCGCCCTGCTGCCCACCGTGCTGTTCTCGATCGGCGAGGGAGCCGTCATCCCGGTGATCCCGGTCGTGGCCGGCAACGTCGGGGCGACGCTCGCGATCGCGGGGTTCGTCTCGGGCATGCTCGTGGTCGGCGAGCTGATCGGCGACATCCCGAGCGGTGCGGTCATCGCCCGGATCGGCGAACGCACGGCCATGATCGCGGCCTCGGGCCTCTCGGTGCTCGGGCTGTTCACCGCCCTGCTCGCGCCGAACCCGTGGGTGCTGGCCCTCGGCATCCTCGTCGTCGGAATCGCGACGGCGGTGTTCGCACTCGCGCGGCACGCGTTCATGACGAGCTTCGTTCCCCAGCGGTATCGGGCACGGGCGCTGTCGACGCTCGGCGGGACCTTCCGCTTCGGCTACCTGGTCGGCCCGTTCCTGGGCGCGGCCATCATCCAGCTCACGGGTTCGGCGGCGAGCGCGTTCTGGATCCACGTCGCCTGCTGCCTCGCCGCGGCGGTCGTGCTGATCGTGCTGGCCGACCCCGAGAAGACCTTCGGTGCCACCGCCGATCGCGCGTCGGCCGGGCGCCACGAGACGGCGGGCGAGCGCGAGGTCGGCGACGAGGCGCACGGGCTGTTTCGCACGATCCGCGCCTACCGGAAGGTGCTGCTCACCCTCGGCCTCGGCTCGACGATGGTCGCGGCGCTCCGCGCCTCGCGCCAGGTGCTGTTGCCGCTCTGGGCCGTCAGCATCGGCCTGCACGAGACGCAGACCTCGATCATCATCGGCATCGCGGGCGCCGTCGACTTCTCATTGTTCTTCGCCGGCGGGTGGATCATGGATCGCTTCGGCCGGCTGTGGACGGCCGTCCCGTCGATGATCGGGCTCGGCATCGGCCATCTCGCGCTCGCGTTCACGGCCTTCCTGCCGGGACCGGTGTGGTGGTTCATCGGGATCGCGATGTTCCTCTCGCTCGCCAACGGGATCGGGGCCGGGATTCTCATGACCTTGGGGGCCGACCTGGCCGATCCACGACATCCGGCCCCCTTCCTCGGCGCCTGGCGCTTCACCAACGACGCGGGTGGCGCGGCCGCGCCCCTCATCGTGTCGGGACTCACGGCGCTCGTCTCGCTGCCGTTCGCCGCCGGCGCTCTGGGCGTGCTCGGCCTCGCGGGCGCGATCGTGCTGCGCGTGTTCGTGCCGCGCTATTCGGGGCGGCGGGGCGCTACTCCCGAGCCTCGGTCCGCACCGGCTTGAGGCGGGCCGGTGCGTCGTGCGCCTCGGGGAACTCGCACCGGAACTCGCCTTCGTAGCCGAACAGGAATCCGAAGACCCGGTTGCGCACCTCGAGACGGATTCGGTACACGCCGACCGCGTCATCGAACCGCTCATGAAGCTCGGCCCGCCCGCTGAACAGCATCGGGAAGCGGAAGGCGACGAGGGGCCCTTCGTAGAAGCGCTGCGCATCCGATCTGAGGTGCAGCGATCCGTCGTCGTCCACCGCCAGCGCCAGGTCGACCGCGAGATGCTGGTGCGTGCCGAGATAGTCGACGATCCCGCCGCGTCGTTCGCTGAAGATCATGGTCGCGTCGAAACGACGTTCGCGGACGCCGATCCGGTATTCGCGCACGAAGGTGACCGTCTCGCGACCGAGCTCGTCCCGATACGGATAGTTCTCGATCCGGAACGGCACGTCGGTGCCCTGGTCCGGTACCAGGATGTTGCGCAGGCGGCCGATCTGGAGGAACGGCACGGTCCACCACGGCCCGCGCCGGATCCGCTTCATGGTTCCCGTGCCGACGCAGGCGTAGCCGGCCTCGAGCCCCACACCGAAGCGACGCTGCAGCATCGGGTGCAACCGGGCGAAATCGGCGCCCATCGCGCGTTCGAACACCGACGTCACGGGGCCTCGAGACCATCGAGAGTCGCCGGCGCGTCGGCCATCGCATCGCGTCCGGGCGCGCGGCGCTCGCACCGGGACGCGCGCGGCCGCCCCGCGCTCCAGAATCGCAACGCCGACCACACGGGCCAGCGCTCGGGTTCGACGCCGGTCTCGGCCCAGATGCGCAGCCGGTCGAAACTCCAAGCGGTCATCCAGCCGACGAGACGACGCACGCCGAGACGATCGAGCACTCCCCAGTTCGCCGCGTACTGATAGCCCGTGATGAAGACGGTGCCGTCGCCGTGCGGTTCGTAGCGCCAGTAGCCGCGACCGTTCCCCAATGGTGACAGTCGGTCGCCGGTGTCGAAGCGGAGCGCCGAGGTGCGAGTCCCGTCGGGCCTGCGTCGCTCGCCGATCGAGGTGCCGGTGCCGCGGATGGTGTGCAACGGCATGGTGCGCTCGTACCGGAAGCGGTAACCCCCGGACGGCAGTGTCTCGGTGGGGACGATCGAGTTGAACCGGAGGTCCCACCGGCTGTGCAGCTCAGGGGTCTGGGTGAGCTCCCAGACCCGCTCGAGAGGCGCCCGGATGGCGATCCGCACGTAGATCGCCTCGGCCCCCATGGCCCGAGGATAGCTCCGTTCGGGCGATCCCCCGCTCAGCCGAAGACCGAGCGCGCCACGGCCGTCGCCTCGATGCGCATCCCCTCGGGCACGAACACGGTGACCACCGGGGGATGCCAGACCGCCGAGATGGTCACGGTCGCGCTCTCGCCGTCGACGGTCGTCGCCCGCTCGACCACGAGGGCGTCGAACTCGTCCATCGGGTTGCCCGCCAGGTAGCTCGCGACCGCCGCGCGCACCTCCCCCGGCTGCAGCACCGGACGAGGCCCGTGCGAGCCGAACGACACGGCGTCGAGCTGGAACGACTCCGCCCCGACCAGCGCGGCGCCGTCGGCGAGGGTGAACAGGCGCTTGCGCTCCAGGTAGAGCGAGCTCGCCGCCGCGACGATCAGCACGAGGGCCAGGCCCAGGAAGCCGTAGAAGACGACGAGCGGCAGGGTCGATCCGGTGTCGTCGGCCAGGCGCCGCTCGATCCGCCCGCGAGCCGCCACCCTCACTTCGCGCCCCAGAACCGGGAGACCTGCTCGCTCGCGACCGCGTGCACGGGGATACCGGCGGGCAGATTCAGGGTGAGCACCGGAGGGACCAGCGGCAGCGGCACGGTCGCCGAGACGGCGATCGTCACGAAGCCCCGCCGGGTGAGGCAGTCGGCCGGATCGGGGCGGCAGCTCACCTCGACGGTCGCGTGATCGGCATCGAGTCCGTAGTCGGCCAGGGTCACGGCGATCGCCGCGCGGGCGGACGCCTCGGCATCGTCGCCGTCGGCCGATTGCACGTAGACCCGGGAGGCCTGACGGGCGGCTCCCTCGACCCCGAAGGCGGCGTTCTCGAGGGCCGACAGGGTCAGCACGAGATAGACGGTGGGCACGAGCAGCAGCACGCCCACGGTGATGAACTCGAGCGACGCCGATCCGCGCTCGGAGTGCGACGCAGCGAGGATCGGGTGGATGCGGCGACCGATACTGACCGCGACGCCCGGCCCGTCAGTCCAGCGTCTCGATCGCGGCATGGCCCGCCACCTCCAGTCCTCCGTCGACGCCGATGAGCCCCATCACCGGCAGCCGGGCGCGCACGGTGACCGTCACGGCCGGATGCCCCCGCCAGGCGCCCTGGCTCACGGTCACGTCCTGGGCGAAGTCGCCGCCGATCGCGAGGGCGATGAGCTCGGAGGTGCGGCGCACCCCGTCGGCGGGCGTGTTGTCGGCCAGGGCGGCGAACCGCGCTCCCTCGGCCGCGGCATCCTGCACGGTGTTGCGGATGTGCAGCGCGAGCCCGAGCTGCAGCACCGAGAGGGTCAGCACGGTGAGCAGGGCGCCGACCATCGTGAACTCCGCCACCGCGGAGCCGCGGTCATCGACGACCCGGTGCCGCCACCCGGCCGCCCGCCGACGAGCGCCCCTGGCCGACCGCCGGAGGGCCCCGTCGAACGCAGGCACGGCTCAGAGCCCGGTGACCTTCGCGATCGCGCTCTGGAAGATCTCGCTGAGGGCCGGACCGGCGAGCCCCCAGATGAGGATCACCAAGCCCGCGGTCATCAAGGTGATCAGCACCCAGCCGGGCACGTCGCCGCGCTCCTCGCGCAGTCGGTCGAGAATCCGCTTCATGCCGACAGTGTGAACCGGCCCGGGAAATTGCGGTCGGACTTCTCCACAGGCTCACGTCAGTGCGGGTGGGCGGCCAGCTCCGCATCCAGCCATTGGCGCAGTTGTGGAGCGGGCTTCGCCCCGATGCTGCGGGCCACCTCGCGCCCGCCGACGTAGAGCAGCAGCGTCGGGATGCTCTGGATCCGGTGCGCCGCCGAGACCTGCGGCGAGGTGTCGGAGTTGACCTTGGCGACCTTGAGGCTCCCGGCCCGCTCACGCGCGAAGCCCTCGACGACGGGGCTCACCATGCGGCACGGTCCGCACCACGGAGCCCAGACGTCCACGAGCACGGGGACGGTGCTGCGTTCGACGGCCGATCCGAACTCGTCGTCGCCGACCTCCACGAGCCACGGCAGATCGGCGCCGCACTTCGCGCACCGCGGTTTGCCGGCCGCCGAGAGCGGCACCCGATTCTTCACGCCACAGGACGGGCACGCGACCACCGAAGCCATGCCTCGACGCTAGCCCGCCGCAGGGCGGCTGCGGCAGGACCTTGGCCCCGCCGTTCCGGGTGAACCGCGCCGGTCCCAGGCACTCAGGTCGCGGGGTGCGCCGCGAAGAACGTCCAGATCGCCGAGGTGGCATCCAGTCCCGGATAGGGCGGATCGGCCCCCTGCCTGCCCTGCGTGGAGCCCGGCCACTGGTGACCGGCGCCGGCGATCGTGATGAGTTCGACCGCGCGCGAGCCCGGGCACGCCGCGATCGAGCTCGTCACGTCGCCCGACACGGTCGAGCTCGGCGGGTCGCAGGAGTCGGCGGTGCGCCAGAGCCGGTTCACCGACGGGATCGAGGGGCCGTCGATCCTGGCGACGCCCGACCCCTCTCCCCCGTCGTACGGGATGTTCCGGTCGGCCGTGCCGTGGATCGCGATCACCGAGACCGGATGCGGCGACGGGCAGTCCCCGAGGAGCGTCGCGGAGTCCGGTGCGATCGCGGCCACGGCATCCGTGTCGCAGGCGAGGCGGTAGGCCATCATGCCCCCGTTCGAGATCCCGGTCGCGAAGACGCGGCTCGCGTCGATCGACAGCGTCGCCTTCACCTGGGCGAGGACGGCCTGCAGGAACGCCACGTCGTCGACGCCGGCGCGGCCGGGAGTGCCGCAGCATCCGCCTCCGACGTTCCAGGCGCGGCCCTGCCCGTCGGGGTAGACCACCACGAAGTGCTGGGCGTCGGCCTCGGCATCCCAACCGTAACTCCGCTCGGCCTGGGTCGCAGAGCCGAAGCCGCCGTGCAGCATCATCACGAGCGGGGCGGGAGCGTCCAGTCGGGCGGGGCGGTAGACGAGGTAGCTGCGGGTGACGCCGCCGACCTCGACGGTGTGCGAGGAGCTCCCCACGGGGATCGCGGCCGACCCGGATGCGGCGGCCGACTCGGTCGGGTTGCCATCGGATCGCAGCGCACCGCATCCGCTGAGGCCGGCCGCCAGCACGAGCGACGCGAGGGCTGTCACGAGAGGGCGAATGATCCTGGACACGGTGCGATGCTGCTCCGACCGTGTTCGGAGCCAGTCTGCCGTCGGTTCGGAGTCGGTAAACCGGCGCGCGGCAACGGCCCTCGCCCGCTAGCCGTCGGCGGCCCGCTCGAGCGCCGCGACATCCAGCTTCACCATGGTCATCATCGCGTCCACGGTGCGCTTCACGCGCGCCGGGTCGGGGTCGGCCTGCAGCTCCATCAGACGCCGCGGCACGATCTGCCACGACAGGCCGAACTTGTCGGTCAGCCAGCCGCAGGCCACGGGCGTGCCGTCGGCGGTCAGGGCGTCCCAGTATCGGTCGACCTCGGCCTGGTCGTCGCACATCACGAAGAGCGAGAACGCGTCGGTGAGCGGATGCCCCGGTCCGCCGTTCATCCCGTAGAAGGTCTGGCCCGCGAGCGTGAATGTGCCGTAGAAGAGCTCGCCGTTCTCGGTGCGATGCTCGTCGAGGATCCTCGCGTTGGGGAAGATGCCGACGTAGAAGTCGAGCGCTTCTTGCAGGTCGTCGTCGAACCAGATGAAGGGGGTGATCGTGGGCACCGTCGACTCCTCGTCTCGGCCTCATCCCGGCTACCTCGCACGGAATGTGGGCAGTGTCCACATTTGCAGCGTTCGCCGACGCCGTCAACCCCGGGACGCGCGCGGGCTGTTAGAACCCCAGCTGCAACACCAGGATCCCAGGGAAGATCGCGAACACGATCGTGGCCGGGAGGATCAGGATCACCAGCGGGATACTCATCGATATTGGATGCTGCCCCGCCCGGTGGCCCACGACTCTAAACGGGCACACAACTCGGTCCCGGGTCTCCGTAGACGACCAAGAAATTGAGGAACAGAGTCGGCACGGCGATCGCCGCGCTCCAGATCCACATCGCGACGCCGGCACGGCGAATACGAGGCGTCGTAACGGCGACGATGAGCGATACGGTCGACGCCAGCCAGATCAACAGTGCGCTCCACTGCGCGAGATCCCGCCAAGGCTCGGCCCAGGGCAAACCGAGCACGTTCCACACCGCGCAGGCTTTGTGGGAGAGCCGAAGGAATACGACGGCGGAGATGGGAGCGAGGCCGGCGAGAACTCCGATCGCGGCAGACGGGATCACGATCTGGCGAACCCGGGGGCGTTTTCCGACCGCGACAGCGATGAGTGCGCAGGTGACCACGGCGCCCACGATCGAGTAGGCGAAAGCCAGGCCGACAAGGTCGACGAACCGGTTGGAAGAATTCACGACAATGATCTGCACTACCAGAGCGACCAGGAACACGAGGGGCACGGAGGCGCCAACAACCACTGCCCAAATCCAGACCACGTCGATCGCCCGAACCCGAGGTGACGTTGGTTGCGTCATGTGCTGAACCTAGCGGCTAGAACCCCAGCTGCAGCACCAGGATCCCGGGGAAGATCGCGAACACGATCGTGACCGGGAGGATGAGGAACACCAGGGGGAACAGCATCGCGACCTCTTTGCGCCCCGCCGCCTCGAGCAGCTGGCGCTTCGACTCGTCGCGGGAGTCCTGAGCCTGGGCGCGGAGCACACCGACGAGCGGCGTGCCGCGTTCCAGCGCACCGAGTAGCTGATCGATCGTGCGGCTGAGGGCGGGCAGCCCGATCGTCGACGCGCAGCGCTGCAGCGCCTCGGCGAGAGACAGACCGGAGTTGACCTCGGCGACAACCCGGCCGAACTCGCGCGCCAGCTCGCCGTTGCCGGTGCGGGCGACGCGCTTCAGGGCATCCAGGATGCCCTCTCCCGCCGAGAGCGCGAGCGTCATGAACTCGAGCACCGTCGGCAGCTCGGCCGCCAGCCGCCGCAGGCGGGACCGGGCCGCACGCGCCAGCAGCTGCTCCGGCGCCAGGAGGCCGAGGGCAGCGGCCACCAGCGCCGTCGCGATCAGCACCGGAGCGCCCGCCACCGACACCCGGGCGAGCACCGCCGCGAGGAGGACGCCGAGCACGGCGCCACCCGCGGCCCAGAGCAGTTGACGGGAACGGAAGCGTTCGACGCTGAGCGACGAACCGGCCCGCCGCAGACGCGCGGCGACCGCCTCATCGCCGCCGAGCACCGCGGTCAGCAGCCGTCGCAGTCGCGCAACGAAGGGCTCGAGCAGGGCGGAGAGCAGTGAAGCGGGCTCGGCCGGGCGGCGCCCGGCCAGCTCGCGGGCAGTGGGTGAGACATCCGACAGGTAGGGAGCGATCCGTGTCGAGAGCCGGGGCGCCCCGACGCGGGGAACCAGGGCCACGAGCGACCAGAGCCCGAGGCCGAGCACGACGCCGAACGGAATGCTCACGGCGAGAACCGGGCTCACGCGAACCACCGCCGCTCGTCGGGCAGCCGCCCCAGGGCGACCATCAGGCGATAGGCGATCACCGTCACGACCACGCCGATGCCGAGCACGAGCATCCCGAGCGGGGAGTTGTAGGCGGATGCCGCCTCCGGTCGCGAGGCGAGCAGCACCAACACCAGCCATGGCGCCACCACCCCCAGCCGCGCGGCGTTGAGCACCCACGACTGCCGGGCCTCCGCTTCGGCCCGCACCGCGAGGTCGGCGCGCAGCGATGCGGCAAGGTTGCGCAACACGCTCGGCAGCTCGGTTCCGCCGACCTCACGCGCCATGCGCAGGGTCTCGACGATGCGATCAGCGACCGGATCGCACAGGCGCTCCTTGAGCGCGTCGAGTGCCGGAGAGACCGCGCCAGTCGCCTGCACCTCACGCTCGAAGAGCCGGAACGCCTCCCGCGTCTCGGGCGCCCCGACCATCGCGAGGCCGCCCACGCTTTCGGCGAGGGGTAGGCCGGAACGCAGCCCCGAGACCAGGTGATCGACGAGATCGGGCCATGCAGCCCGCAGCAGACGCTGACGAGCGCGGGCGCGCCCGCCGAGCGCCGCGAACGGGAGCAGCGCCGCCACGATCCCCGCGACGACGGCGATGGCGAGCACGGGGACGACGACGCTCGCGACGGCCAGCACGACCACGCCGAGCAGGACGCTCACCACGATGAAGACGCCGACCGGGACCCGGCCGAGCCCTGCCTGGCGGAGCCGCGTCCGGATTCCTTCCAGCGGACCGGTCCGGTGCGGATCGTGCCGTCTCATGACGGGCCACAGCCACGGCGACAGCGCGAGAACGAGCCCCGCGCCGAGAAGCAGGCCGACGGCGATCGTCATGCGATGCCTCGCAGGGTCGCCGCGAGATCGATCCCGGCGCGACGGAACTTCGCGTCGCGGGCCGGCAGCTCCCCGGTCGGCGCGAGCCGGTTCTCACGCAGGGCGAAGAGCGTGGTCGCCTCGGGAGCCCCGCTGACCACTCGGCCCGTGGGCGCGATGATCTCGACGACCCGCCGCCGGCCTCCGCGCTGCAGCTCGGCGTGGACGACGAGGTCGATCGACGATGCCACGGTCGGAAGCACGAAGGCCGAGTCGATGTTGCGCCCGGCCAGCAAGGGAAGGGTCGAGAGCTTCGCGAGGGCGTCGCGGGCGTGATTGGCATGAAGCGAGCACATGCCCGGCAGCCCGCTGTTGAGCGCGATCAGCAGATCGAGGGACTCCGCCTCGCGCACCTCGCCGACCACGAGCCGGTCGGGGCGCATGCGCAGCGCCTCCTTGATGAGCCGGCGCAGCGTGATCTCGCCGGTTCCCTCGAGGCTCGGCTGGCGGCATTGCATCGCGACCCAGTCCGGTGCCGACACCGAGAGTTCGAAGGTCTCCTCGACCGTCACGATCCTCTCGTCGAGCGGTGCCGCCGCCAGCAGCGCTCCGAGCATGGTGGTCTTGCCGCTCTGGGTCGCCCCCGAGACGAGGATGTTGTGCCCGCTGCGCACGCACAGTCGCAGGAACCCGGCCGCCTCCGTCGTCAGCGAGCCGAGCCGCACGAGTTCGGCCAGATCCCGGATGCCGCGGCGGAACTTGCGCACGTTCACCGCCCAATGCGCGCGCGTGATGTCGGGGATGACGACATGCAGTCGCGACCCGTCGGGAAGCGAGGCGTCGACGAACGGCGAACTCAAGTCGACCCGTCGCCCGGTCGAGTGCAGCATCCGCTCGACCAGGTCGCGCACCTTCGCCTCGGTCAGGGCGAGATCGACCCGCTCCGAAACCCCGTCGCGGGCGACGAAGACGCGATCCGGGCCGTTGATCCAGAGCTCCTCGACGCTCGGATCGTCGAGGTACGGCTGCAGCGGACCGAACCCCGTGAGGGTCGCGACGACCTGCCGCGCGACCGCCCCCTCGTCGGCCAGCAGCGGATGCGATCCCCCGAGCGCGTGCTCGCTGTAGCGCTGCACCTCGTCGCGCACGAAGCGGGCGGCGAGCGCGTCGTCGGCGGCCAGGTCGACACCCTCGCGGCGCATGCGCTCGCGCACCCGTTCGGTGATGAGGCCGATCGCGCTGCTCACGCGGACAGTGTGCCCGGCGAGCTCAGCACCGCGCCGCGGCTGTCCACAGGCACGGGAGAGTACGCCCGCTCGGGTCACTCGCGCGGCTGCCGAACCGGAACTCGCCCGACGCGGACGGCGGTCGCCCGCTCGTAGACTGGCACCGCTCGCGGGAGTGGTGAAACGGTAGACACGCAGGATTTAGGTTCCTGTGCCGAAAGGCGTGTGGGTTCGAGTCCCACCTTCCGCACCAAGCTCGCCCCCGTGTTCCCGTGCGCCGCCCTTTCTCGCGGACGCCGCCGGCCGTGGCGCGGCGCTGGCGAGAAAGGGCGGCGCTCGGGTGGGGCGGTCGCGGACCACGGCCGTTCGCCGCCTCTTTGCCCATTCTTGGCTCCCCCCGACTACCGTGGCGTGCATCGATCAGTTCACAGTGGCTCTGACCACGCTCGCGGCGTCGCCGTGGGCGTATGTCGTCATGGCCGGAATCCTGATCATCGACGGCTTCTTCCCGTTCGTTCCCGGTGAGACCGGTGTCGTGACGCTCGCCGCGCTCGGCGCGGCGGGCCACGGTCCGAACGTCTGGATCGTGCTCGGCGTCGCGATCGTCGCGACCATGATCGGTGACGCGATCGCGTTCGCCATCGGGCGCACCATCGGCATCCGGAGATGGCGGTGGATGCGCGGTCCGCGCGTGAGCCGCGCGTTCGAGTGGGCGGCGGCGGGCCTCCTGCGCCGACCGACGGTGTTCCTGATGGTCGCGAAGTTCGTCCCGTTCGCGCGGGTCGCCGTCACGATGACCGCCGCGGCCGGCCGGCTGCCCATCCGCCGGTACCTGCCGATCTCGTTCGCGGCATCCACCTTCTACACCGGGTATCACGTGATCGTCGCGGTGATCGCGGGGAAGGCATTCGCCTCGATGCCCCTGCTCGGCGCGGCCATCGCGATCGTCGCGGTCATCCTGTTCGGGGCGCTCTTCGAGGTCGTCGCCTTGCGCACGCGTCGTCGCGAGGAGAGGGCGACGCCGCCGCCGGACGGAACCGGGACTGCGTGGGTGGACCCGGCCTCGCCCGAGGCGGAGCGGGTTTCCAGCGATCGGCCCCTAGATTCGTGACGTGTCCAAAGAATCCGCCCGCGCGAGTGCCGAGCGCCGACAGCAGGCCATCATCGCAGCGCAGCAGTCGAGGCGCCGCCGCCGACGCACGCTGACGATCGTGGTCGCCGTGGCGGTCGTCGCGATCGCGTCGCTCGTCGTGGTGCTGATCGTGGTCACCGGGCGCGCCCCGACGAACGCCCCGGCGTCGTCCGCGACCTCGGCAGGAGGGTCGGCGGGAGCGGGGGCGCAGATCATCCCGGCAGCATCGTCCGGCAGCCCGACCACCCAAGCCGCAGCCACCGCCGTGCCCGACACCTCGGGAGTCTCCGGTGTCCTCGCCTGGGATACCACGGGATGGCCCGGAGACGGCGCCGCCCATGCGGGGGCTCTCGAACACACCCACGTCAGCGGACCCGTCGACTATTCGATCGTGCCGCCCGTGGGAGGACCGCACGATCCGACCTGGATGAACGCCGGCGTCTACACGAAGCCCATCCCCAGCGAGCGCGCGGTGCACAACCTCGAGCACGGCGCCGTCTGGATCACCTACGACCCCGACCTTCCGGCCGCCTCGGTCGCGCAGCTCGTCGCCTTCGTCGGGCGGCAGACGCTCATCGCGGAGTCGTCGAGCGAGATCGGGATCCCGGGCGACGCCAACCGCTACGTCGACCTGTCCCCCTGGGCCACCAGTGCCCTGCCGAGCCCCATCGTCATCAGCTCGTGGGGCCACCAGCTGCGCGTCTCGAGTCCGTCCGATCCCCGACTGCAGAAGTTCGTCGACACCTTCCGCAACAGCCCCACGTACAGTCCCGAGTACGGCGGCGCCGTCGACGGAATCCCGGTCGAGACCGGTGGCCGGGCCGCCTCCTACGGCGGCACGCAGCCGAACCCGTCGGGCTCGGCGAACTGACTCGCGCCACATCCCCCGCGGCGGGGTTCGGATGACGAACACGCGGCCCGCGAAACGGTAGATTCGCTCACGAAACCACACCGCCCGTCCCTCACCCCATCAGCGTGAGTCGCCCGCCGCGAGTCGTTCCCGACCCGGTCGCCGATCCTGCCCCAGGGTGTCTGCTGTCACCGGAGGAAGCCGCACGATGGATCCGGCACTGGCTGGACTCGCACTGAACTCCGGGTGGGTTCCCGCGACCGTCGATCTGGTCGCGCTCGCCCTGCTCGCCTTCGCCGTGGTGGGCCGAGCGGACAAGTGGATCGCGTTCACGGTGGCGACCGCAGCCGGCGTCGCCGTCGGTCTGCTGACCTGCTGGCTCGCGACCGACCAACTCGATCTGTTCGGCGTCTCCCTCAGCCCCGTGTCACGAGCCTGGGTGGGCGCCGCCTTCGGTGGCGTGGCCGCGGCGGTCGAGGCGATGATCCTGGGGCCACGCCGTCGTCGCGTCGTGGCCGGTTTGGCGATCCCGGCACTGCTGATCGCGGGGGCGTTCGGCGTCAACGCCGACTTCGGGCAGTATCCGACCGTTGGCTCACTCACCGGTCGGCCGGTGGCCGCCCCGCTGCCGCCGGGGGTACTGGCGACCCAGGCGTCGGGCGCTCCCGGCAGCACCGCGATCGGGGCTGAAGGAAGAGCCGATCCGCTCTGGCAACGACCGCCGAGCGGCCGGATGCCCGATCACGGCCTGGTCGGGTCGGTGAGCATCCCGGGCACGCAGTCCCATTTCCCCGCACGCCCCGCCTACATCTACCTCCCGCCGGCGGCTCTGACCGCTCACCCGGCGCGCCTGCCGGTCCTGGTGCTGCTCTCGGGTCAACCGGGTGGCCCCGCGAACGTGGTCGAGTCGGGCAAGGTCGCCCAGATCTTCGACGCCTTCGCCCGCACGCACCACGGTGTCGCCCCGATCGTGGTGGCTCCCGACCAGCTCACGGCGCCGCAGGTGAACCCGATGTGCGTCGACTCGGCCATCGGCCGGTCGGCGACGTACTTGACCGTCGATCTCCCCCGCTGGATCCGGCAGCACCTCACGGTGCAGGTCACGCCCGACGCGTGGGCGATCGGCGGCTTCTCCGAAGGCGGAACCTGTTCGCTGCAGCTCGGTGCGGCCCATCCGGAGCTGTTCGGCGGAATCGTCGACGTGGCAGGCGAGATCGCCCCGTCGAACGGCGATGAGTCCCAGACGATCGATCGTGGCTTCGGAGGCAGCCGCGCCGCGTATCGGGCGGCGCTGCCCCTGCAGGTCCTGGCGGCGCATCATTACGGCCGCACCGTCGCGATCCTCGGCACGGGAGAGTTCGACGTCGTCTACGGGCCGATCGCCCGTCGCCTCGGCGCGGCGATGGCGTCCGCCGGCATGCGGGTCTCGCTGGCGGTCTCACCGGGGACCTCGCACGATTGGCACACCGTGCAGTGGGTCCTGCGAACCCAGCTCGATCCGATCTACCGCCAGTTCGGCCTCGAGGGCCGATGAGGCGGGGCGCTCTCCCCTGCCCGCCGGATCAGCGCCGCGCCATGATCCACGCCAGCAGGTAGCTGCGCGAGTCCGCGTCGTCGATCGACGTCGACGGCAGGGAACGCGCCGTGGCCAGGGCGGTCGCCGCCTGCTGCGAGCCCTCGAGAGCCGAGTACATGAGCAGGTAGTCGCCGAACTGCACGCCGACACCGCCCGGCGCGGCCTCCGCGACGTTCTGCGCGATCCGTTTCGGATCGCCGGCGAGGTAGCTCGAGACAGGACCCATCGGAATGAGCTGGATGCCGAGCTTCGCTCCGGCGTCGGCGCTGAACCAGGTCGCGAAGTCCCGTTTGCCGCCCCAGTTGATCCCGACCACGCTGTGCCGGTAGCCCGAGGCGGCCACCCCCGTGGTGGGGAAGTTCGTCCAGTAGGCCTTCGCCGATGCGGCCTCGGCCGACAGCATCCAGGTGGCTTCGCTCGTGAGGCCCTTGTTCCCCGTCGCAGCGCCCCAGAGGGCGAGGCCGTTCCAGGCGTTGACCGCCTCGGAGCTGGACTCCTGGTTGTTCCCATCGGCGAAGGGGGCGTAGCCCGAGGCCCAGGAGTGACCCGCGTAGGCGTCGAACACGCGACGGGTCGGGAACGCGGATGACCCTCCCGCCGTGCCGATGTCGGCGGCCAGCAGGTCGATCACGGGCTGGATCTTCGAGGTGAGCGACGGCTCGTAGCGCGCCGCGACTCCCGCCGCGTACAGGAAATATCCGTAGTGGAAGGCGTGGTCGTTGAACTGATCGGATCCGAACGACGCGCCCAGCCCGACGACGCCCTTGACGGTCGGGTCGTAGACGAAGCACTCGCTGGACCGCGTGCTGCAGCCGTGCGGGTCGGTCCACTTCACGAGGGCGGCGTCGAGCTTCGACTGCGCGGCCGCGGCCTGCGTGCCGTCGCCGAGCTGGTGCGCGAGCATCAGCAGGTTGGCGAGCCGGTACAGGGCCTTGCCGCCGAAGTAGCTGTCGGTGGGAAGCGCCGGTGTGGCCTGGATGTCGGTGGCGAGCTGAGCGGTGAGCTCGGCGCTGTCCTTGTCGGAGAGGGCACCCCCATCGAGGCGGGCCGAGGGATCCGTCTTCGGCGACGTCCAACTGAGCGTCGGGCCGCTGCACACCGCGAGACTGCCGTAGACCGAGGGGTACGCGCCCTGCGAGCAACTGCCCGGCGTGCGAAGCCCCGCGGTCTGGTGCGGCATGGCGGCGACGACCGTCTCGCCGGCCGAGCGGTAGTGCAGCGTCGTGGTCACGGTGCTCGACCCGACGCTGTCGTCGAGCGAGACGCCGCTGAGCATCGAGACGTGCGATCCGAACTGGGCCGCGCTGACGCCGTCCGGCGCCGCGAACAGGGCGACGGTCTGCCCTTTCGTGAGGTGCAGCTCGGTGCCGCTCAGCGACCCGGTCGTCACGAGACCGTAGTTCCTGCCGTCGACCGTGGCCACGCGCACGCGTCCCGAGCCCTCGAACCGCGTCCCGAGCGAGACGGTCCCCTCCTTCAGGGCGGTGTAGCTGACGACGGGAGATCCCTCGGCGATCACGACCGAGCCGATCGGCCGGCCGTCCGCGCCGCGCTGCTGGATGGTGACGGATGCCGCGTCGTAGCCGGTGACCGTGCTCGATGCCGATCGATCGTCGACGCTGATCGCGGGCAGGAAGCCGCCCGTGATCGTGTCGGCCTCGGTCGTGACCGCGGGCACGCCGAAGGAGAAACCGGAGCCGGTGAGCGCGAAGGAGAGCGGCAGCGGGAAGACCGGCTGGGGCGCCGCGCCGAAGACCAGACCCGAGAACCACCGGTTGGTCGGGGGCGTGAGGTGCGCGGCCAGCCGTGCGGTCGGCATCGGTGCGACCGAACGGTGAGGCACACTGCCGACCGCCGAGTCCAGCGAGCCGCCGGTGGCGGATGTGGTGCCCGGCGTCGTGGCGGCCGCGCACCCGGCCAGCAGCGCCAGCACGCCAAGGACCGCGACGAGCCGAGGGGCCGCGGGGCGGACGCGGATCACAGGTGCAGCTTCTGCAGCAGGCCGACGACCATCACCCGAAGGCCCCCGAGCGGTCCGTCATCCCGCAGATGCAGCGTCGCCGCGACCGGGGTGCCCGGCGTCACGAGACCGCTGTCCCGACCCTGCACGAGATGCGGGCTGGTCACCTCGATGCTCGCGCTCGCCGATCCGCCGGTCGTCGTGGTCACGTGGATCTGCGACACGATTCCGCTCAGCTGCTGCTGATTGGGCATCACGAGATCGACGCGCGCGCCCTTATGGATGCGCGAGAAGTCGTACGGGTCGATCCGGAACTTCGCCAGCACGTACAGCGACCCCGCCTGGTCGATCGTGGCGAGCGCGCTGCCGGCGCTGACGAATCCGCCCACGTGGGCCCCCATCGACTCGATCACGCCGGGGCCGGTCGCGTTCAAGGTGAGCATGCCGCCCGCGGCGACCGAATACGCCTCGCTCGAGGGGATGCCGGCCTTGGTGGCCGACGCCGTCTCGACCGCGGCGCTCTGGATCGTCATCAGGGGTTGCCCCTTCTTCACGGTGTCGCCCGTCTTGGCCTTCTCCTCGACGACGGTGCCGGCGAAGTCGGATCCGACCGAGTACGTGATGGCCTTCACCGACGCGGAACTGCTGGCCACCTCGGTCTCGCGGACGCTGAGAACCAGCGTCGCCGCCGCCACGATGGCGATGACCACGATGAGCCCTGTGAAGAGTCGTAAACGGTTCGCCCAGGTCATGAGACGGTCCTTCCTGCTTGATCGAACACCGGCACGAGGCGCTCCGCTTCGGAGGCCGCCCTGGCGCGCACCGGCACCGGTGCCGGAATGGAGTGGATGGGTCGCTCCGACACGGGTCGGGCGAAGGTGGGATAGAAGGTCGCCCTCGGCGCCTCGACGGCGCGCGCACGATGCGATTCGCGGAAGGCGGCGACGATGAACGTCCCGAGCACGATCGTGTTGGTGACGTTCCAGGCGGTCGCGAGCGTGATCGTCTGGTGGCTGTAGTCCTTCACGATGCCGACCAGGGAGGTCAGCAGTACGAAGACGAAGAACAGCACCTGCGGGATGATGAAGTTGAACGGCGAGACGTAGTCGCGTTTCGACCCCGTCGCCGACCATTTCTGCTCCCGGCCCGAGAACACGTTCACGAAGGCGCGCACGTAGATCGGGAACGAGACCGCCGCCATGATGAGCGTCTCCGGCCGGAACGACCCCATGGTGTGGAAGGCCAGCAGCACCTGGATGCCGTAGAAGCCCGCATAGAACAGCAGCCAGGTCAGCCAGGTGACCGTGAGGTTCACGGGGCGCAGGTCGAAGTAGATCTCGAGCGGCGGCACCATGATCAGCAGCAGCGGGGTGATCCCGACGAGGTAGTGGGTCGCCGTGACGAAGTACTGGATGCGCTGATCGATCGTGAGCTTGGTGCGCGGGCTGAAGGGATTGCGCTGCATCAGGATCTCGAACCCGCCCGACGCCCAGCGCAGCTGCTGCTTGGTGTACGCCTCGATCGTCTCGGGCGCATCGCCGACCGCGAGAGTGACGGCGATGTAGATCGACCGCCAGCCGCGTTCGTGCAGTCGCAGCGAGGTCCACACGTCCTCCGACTTGGAGTCGGTGACCATGCCGCCGATCTGCTCGATCGCCGAGCGGCGGAAGATCACGTTCGTGCCGACCGAGAAGGCCGCGTTGAAGCGGTTGCGGCCCGGCTGGATGAAGCGGTAGAAGACGGTCTGCATGAAGCCGGCGCCGCGCGAGATGAGGTTGTGCAGGTTGCCGTAGGCCTGCGGCGTCTGCACGAACGCGACCTTATCGTCGATGAAGAACGGGACCGTCTCGTAGAGGAAGTCCTTGTCGGGCACGAAGTCCGCGTCGAAGACCACGAAGTACTCGCCGTTGGACACGGTGAGCGCGTGGTTGATGTTGCCCGCCTTCGCCCCGTGGTGGGTGAGGCGGCGCACGTAGCGGACGCCGAGGTCGGCAGCGAGGTCGCGCACGGCATCCGACTCGCCGTCGTCGAGGATCCAGGTGACGTGCTGCCCGCGCATCGCCAGGGCTGCCATTGCGGTCTTGGCGATCTTCTCCAACGGCTCGCCGAACACGGTGATGTAGACGTCGACCCGGATGCGGCGGTTCTCGAGATACATCGGCCAGTCATGAGGGCGCTCGGCCAACTCGGAGCGCTCGATCGTCGTCGCGTCGAAGAGGCGCTCCTGCGAGTGGTGGAACGCGAAGGTTCGCGGGTCCTGTCCGCCGGAGAGGATGGTCCACATCGACACCAGGGCCTGCGTCACGAGGATCAGCTCGGCCGTGATCACGATGCCGTAGGGCAGCCAGTCGCCTCGGTTCGAGGGGTTCAGCAGGAATCCGGTGTACGCCAGCACGCCGATCGCCGCGATCAGGACGAACAGCAGCAGGGTCGGCGATTCGACGGCCGAGTTCTCGACCTTGCGCGCCAGCGGAGCCGTGTCGGCTCGTCGGCGCCCTCGATACGGTTTGTTCTTCCAGGTTGTTGCCATGGTGTGCGGTACTCCTTTGCGAGGGCGAATGCCGCAAGGCATCCCCGTGCACGAGACGGTGCAACGGCATCTTTGGCGCGTGACTCCAGGCCGGACGGCCCGGTTCATCAGCGACGATGGCGACCTCGATCAGCCAGAAACCCGGTGCTGGGGGCAGCGGGCGACATGTCGAAGTCGGGGGTGGAGCAGCACCCAGCTAAGCGCGCGCCAGGGGTGGGCGCCAGCATCCTGTGAACAATTGGCTCCCTCTTGGGTCGATTCGGAGGGTTCTCGGATGTTCGGCCCATGCCCCTCCGGTGCCTCATCGGCTCCGATCGGCCGGCTTCGGCGTCGCACCCCGGGTGCACAATCGAGGCATGTGCGGGCGATTCGCGATGGACGAGAAGACCAACGAACTCATCGAGGAGTTCGTGCTGCAGGGCAATGACTTCCGCGACTGGCAGCCGTCGTTCTCGATCGCGCCGACCGACGTCATCCCGATCATCCGCGAGCGCGCCGATCGCGAGACGGGCGAGGTGCGCCGCGCGGTCGAGCCGGCGGTGTGGAACTTCCACCCGCCCTTCCTGACCGATGCCAAACGGCCGCAGTTCAACGCCCGCATGGAAGCACTGGCGACGAACGGCCTCTGGAAGAGCGCGTTCGCCGGCTCGCGCTGCATCGTGCCGATGCGGGGCTACTACGAGTGGACGACCGTCGAGCTCGACGGCAAAGAGGTCAAGATCCCGCACTTCCTCCACGGCCCCGGCCGCATGCTGGCCGCCGCCGGCATCGCGACCGCCCACAAGGTCGACGGCGCGTGGGAGGTGTCGGCGGCGATCGTGACCCGGGAGGCGCGGGACGCCTCGGGCGAGGTGCACGACCGCATGCCCGCCTTTCTCGAACCCGGGGCCTACGACCGCTGGCTCTCGCCCGAGAAGCTCGTCGACGACGCGCAGAAGCAGGAGCTGCTGAGCCTGCTCGAGCACGTCTCGACCGGGGTCGCCGCGACGGTCACGGGCTTCGAGGTGGATCGCCGGGTCAACAACTCCCGCACGGTCGATCCGTCGGATCCGAGCCTGATCGAGCCGCTCGCCCCGTGAGGGTCAGGCCTGCGAATCTCAGGCCGCCGTCAGGAACGACGACAGGGCATCCAGCGAACCGGGCACGACCCGGAAGTACGCCCAGGTGCCGCGCTTGGTGCGGCTGAGGAACCCGGCGTCGACGAGCACCTTGAGGTGGTGCGACACGGTCGGCTGCGACAACCCGAGGGGTTCGGTGAGGTCGCACACGCACGCCTCGCCGCCGTCGTGCGCCGCGACCATCGACATGAGCCGCAGTCGCGCCGGATCGGCCAGCGCCTTCATCGAGCGGGCGAGCGATTCGGCGTTCCGCTCCGACATGACCTCGCGCACGATGGGCGCGCAGCAGGCCTGGAGATCGCGGATCGGGAGCAGTTCGGCGACGGGCATGACGACATTCTGCCACATATATTGACATCCATCGATATTTAACCGCATGATGTGAACATCGACGACCGTCGATGAAGAAGTGACGAGAAGGAGACACGATGAGCCAGGAATGTTGCGACCCCTGCACCTGCACCGAGTCGGACTGCGTCTGCGGCCCCGCCTGCTGCTGACCCGTCGGGCCGGTCGCCGTGACCCGGCGGCCGTGCCCGGCTCGGCAGCACGTCTCGGTGGCGCGGGGCGAGGCGCGCTACGGTGAAGCGATGAACGGCGGCCAGCTCTCGGACCTGCTCGCGAGTTCGGGGCCCGTGCTGTTCTACCTCGTGGTCTGGGGCCTCGTCTTCGCCGGCACCGCGCTCTACGTCGGCGTCGTCATCCCCTTCCTCACCGGCGACTCGCTGCTCTTCGCGGCCGGGATCATCGCGGCAACGGCCTCGAATCACATCTCGATCTGGGTGCTCGCGATCGGCGTCGGCGTCGCCGCCTTCGCCAGCGATCAGCTCGGCTTCTGGATGGGGCGTCGCCTCGGCAAGCCCGTGCTCGCACGGCGAGGCGGCCCGTGGGTGCGGGCGGCGGTGGCGCGCACCGAGCGATTCTACGAGTTGTTCGGCTGGTGGTCGGTCGTGATCGGGCGGTACATCCCCTGGGGTCGCGTGTTCATCCCGACCATCGCGGGCATCAGCCGCATGTCGTATGCGCGTTTCGCGACCGCGAACCTGGTCGGCGCCCTCGCCTGGGGCGTCAGCATCACCGTGATCGGCTACTTCGCCGCCTCCCAGCCGCAGGTGCGGGTGGCCGCCTACATCATCGCCGGCGTCGTCATCGCGATCTCGATCGTGGCCGGGGTCAGGGCGTGGCGACTCGACCGCGCCGGCAAGGCGAACCAGGGCGATCGGATGCTTGCCGACTCCTAAGAACAACATCAGAGCCAGCGGGTACGCTGAGGCGAACGTGACCGCCGATCACCGCGCGTGACCGACGACTGGAGCCCCATGATCCCCGCCCTGCTGCACCCGGCCTTGCTGCACCCGGTCTCTGGCCTCATCCCCTGGCTCGACCCGAAGAACCTGATCGAGGGCTTCGGCGTCTGGGCGCTCGTCGTGGTGTGCGCCTTCGTGTTCGCCGAGACCGGCCTGCTCGTCGGATTCGTGCTTCCCGGCGACACGCTGCTCGTGATCTCGGGCGTGCTCGCCTTCCCGGGAGCCAAGCAGATCATCCACATCGACATCTGGTGGGTGTGCCTCGCGATCGCGGGCGCCGCGTTCCTCGGGGGCGAGGTGGGCTACCTGATCGGCCACAAGGCCGGTCCGCGCATCTTCGAACGCAAAGAGAGCGGCTTCTTCAGCCGCGCGAAT
Organism: Lysinimonas soli; assembly: GCF_042655435.1. Lineage (NCBI taxonomy): Bacteria > Bacillati > Actinomycetota > Actinomycetes > Micrococcales > Microbacteriaceae > Lysinimonas > Lysinimonas soli. The sequence continues at coordinate 503,204 of NZ_JBHSMG010000001.1, read as the reverse complement.
GTCGAACGCACCAACGCCTTCTTCACCCGCTTCGGCGGCCTGGCCGTGATCGCCGCCCGCTTCGTGCCCATCGTGCGCACCTTCGCCCCCGTCGCCGCCGGCGTGGGCCACATGCCGTACCGCCGCTACTCGCTCTACAACGCGGTGGGCGCCCTCATCTGGGGTGCTGGGCTCACCTTCGCGGGCTATCTGCTCAACTACATCCCGCCGGTGCGCGACTTCGTGACCTCGTACATCGACGTCATCCTGCTCGGCGCCGTGTGCATCGCGATCGTGCCCACGGCGTACCACACCATCCGTTCGACCATCGCCGCGCGCCGAGCGCGGGCCGCCGGCGTGGCACCGCTCGACGAGTCCGATGTCGTCCTCGACCCGAAGATCTTCGACGACAAGGCCTGAGTCCGGGCGGCCGACGGCCGCGTGCGATCAGGGGGCCAGGAACTCCTCCTCGATCCGGGTCCATTCCCGCAGTTCGGCGGGGCTCTGGGCGACCTGCATCCGCGCGTGCGGCAGCAGGGCGAGCAGGCGCTCAGCGGTCGAGAGCGGATGCGTCGGGTCGCCCGTCCAGGCCAGGATCAGCACGGGCTGGGCGATTCCGGCGATCTCGTCGGCCGGCGGCAGGTCGCTCCGCGCGGCGCCGCGCAGCACGACGGGGAGCAGCGTCTCGTCGATGTCGGGGCGGATGACGAGATCGGCCGGAACGGCCGGAGGGTTCGGGGATCGGGCTGCGAGCTCCAGGAAGGCATCGATCCCCCGGTTCTCGATCACCTTCGCCATCGTCTCGTAGCCGGCGACCTGCGCCGACCGCGTCTCCCAGGCGGTCGGCGGGATGACGAGCACGAGACGACGGAAGCGCTCGGGATCACGGAGTACGGCGTGCAGCACCGTGCCGCAGCCCATCGACGCACCGATGGCATCCACCGGGGCATCGGGAGAGACCTCGTCGATGAGCGCGAGCAGGTCGTCGGCCAGCCGCGACCAGCGGTAGTCGTCGGCGGACAGCTTGCCGGTCGACCGACCATGACCGCGAGCGTCGTAGCGCACCACCGTGTGCTGGGCGGCGAGCGGCTCCGGCGAGAGACCGAGCAGGTCTTCGTTCGAGCGACTCGAGGTCAGACCGTGCGCGCTCACCACGACCGGGCCACTCCCACTGATCGAATACGCGATGTCGGCACCGGGACGGGTGAGGATGCGGTCGGTCACGCGACCATCCTCACACGTGCCCGCGCCGCCCGATGTGCCGTCACGACCCGCCGACCAGCAGCGCGATCAACGTCACGTTGAGGCCGATCAGCAGCGTCGCGACGACGAGCGCGAGCGCCGTGGTCCACCAGCGGTTCGCCGCGTCGCCCAGCAGGGCCCGCTGCGAGGTGAAGCGGATGAGCGGGATGAGTGCGAAGGGGATGCCGAACGACAGCGCGACCTGGCTGAGCACGAGGGCGAGGGTCGGGTCGACCCCGATCACCAGGATGGCGAGCGCCGGGATGAGGGTGACCAGCCGCCGCGCCAGCAGGGGCACCCGCACGCGCAGCAGGCCCTGCATGATCTCGGCGCCGGCGTAGGCCCCGACCGAGGTGGACGCGAGGCCGGAGGCCAACAGCCCCACCGCGAACAGGGTCGCCACGACCGGCCCGAGGGCCGCCGAGATCGCGGCGTGCGCACCCTCCAGCGTGCCCGCGCCCGCCACTCCCGGCAGGGTCGAGGCGGCGAGCAGCAGGATCACGACGTTGACGGTGCCCGCGATGGCGAGGGCGACCGTGACGTCGACGCGGGTGGCGCGCAGGATGCGGCGGCGATCCGGTCCCTCGGCCACCAGCCCGAAGCGGTCGCGCGTGAGGGCGGAGTGCGCATAGATCGCATGCGGCATGACCGTCGCCCCGAGGATCGAGGCGGCCAGCAGCACCGAGCCCGAGTCGGTGAAGCGGGGCAGGAGTCCTGCCGCGGCGGCGGACGGGTCGAGCGGGGCGAACAGGATGCCGGCGCAGAACCCCACGCCGATGATCACGACGAGTCCCGTGACGACCCGCTCGAACGTCTTCGAGCCCCCGCGATTGTTGAGCGCCAGCAGCAGCATCGAGACGGTGCCCGTGATGATCCCGCCGAGCACGAGGGGGACGTCGAACAACAGTTGCAGGGCGATCGCGCCGCCAAGTACCTCGGCGACGTCCGTCGCCATGGCGACGAGTTCGGCCTGCGCCCAGAAGGCGTAGCGCGTACCCCGGTGGCGGAAGGACTCGCCGAGCAGACCGGGCAGGCTGCTCCCGGTCGTGACCCCGAGCTTGGCCGAGAGGTACTGGATGAGCCAGGCCATCGCGTTCGCCACGACGACGACCCAGACCAGGAGGTAGCCGTACCGCGCCCCCGCGCTCGCGTTGCTCGCGACGTTGCCGGGATCGAGGTAGGCGACTCCGGCCACCATCGCCGGTCCGAGCAGCAGCAGGAAGGACCGCACCCGGGCTGCACGCCCGGTCGGGCGCCGCGGCGGCGCGTCGCGCACGGCGGGTGCGGTGGCCATCTGACTCCGATCGGCGATTTCGGTATACCGAAATCTACCAGTTCCGGGCGACCGCCGTCAGGCCGAAAGTCCCGCGACCCACACCGCTCGCGCCGTGTGGGCATCAAGTTGCCCCGCGACGACCTCGGAGTCCAGCCCGATCCCCGCCGCCGCGAGCACGCGCAGCACCTCGGGATCGCGGTCGCTGATGCGCACGACCCGGCCACGCGATCCCGCCGCCAGATCGGCCAGCAGCTCGCCGTGGAACGCCGGCAGCGTCAGATCGGCGGCCGGGATCGGGTCGCCGTGCGGATCGCGCACGGGCCGGCCGAGCTGGGCGTCGATCGCGTCGAGCAGCCGGTCGCTCAGCACGTGCTCGAGCACCTCGGCCTCATCGTGCACCTCGTCCCAGCGGTAGCCGAACTGCTGCACGAGCCAGGTCTCGACGAGACGGTGGCGACGCACCATGCGCAGCGCCTCGGCACGACCGGATGCCGTGAGCTCGATCGCCCCGTACGGCGCGTGCTCGACGAGCCCCTGGGCGACGAGCTTCTTCACCATCTCGGTGACCGTGCTCGGCGCGAGGCCCATCCGCTGCGCCAGCTGCGACGAGCCCAGTGCCCCGGCCTGCCACTCGCTGTGCGCGTAGACGGCCTTGAGGTAGTCCTCGGCAGCGGTACGCGAGCGCTCCGGTCGCAGTCCGACGCGAGCCGGGGTCTTCGACGCCGCGTGCTCAGCGATGGGAGTCCCCCTCGTGCTCCGCGTGCCCGGCGGGCTCGAGCTGGAATGTGGAGTGTTCGACGTCGAAGTGGCCGGCGAGACATCCGCCGAGGCGATCCAGCAGGGCATCGGTCTCGCCACGTTCGAACACCGAACTGTCGACCTCGACGTGCGCCGTGAAGACCGGTGCCCCCGAGGTGATCGTCCAGACGTGTACGTCGTGCACCGCCGTGACCCCCTCCGTCTCGAGCAGGTGGGCCCGGATCTCGGCGACCGAGGTGTCGCGCGGTGCCGACTCGGTGAGCACCCGCACGACATCACGCAGCAGCACGACGGCCCGCGGAATGATCAGCCCCGCGATGGCGAGCGAGGCGATCGCGTCGGCGAGCGCGAATCCCGTGGTCAGGATGACGACGCCGGCCACGAGCGCGGCAATCGATCCGAGCAGGTCGCCCATCACCTCGAGGTAGGCGCCGCGCAGGTTCAGCGAGGCGCGATCGCCGCCCCGCAGCACGAACAGCGCCACGATGTTGGCGATCAGGCCGATCGCGGCGATGATCAGCAACGGCACGGCCTGCACGTGCCCGGATTCGGGCGAGACGAATCGGCGGATCGCCTCGATGGCCACGGTCGCGGCGACCACGGCGAGCAGCACCCCGTTGACCAGGGCGCCCAGCACCTCGACTCGCTGGAACCCGAAGGTGTGCCGATCGGTGGCCGGTCGCGCGGCGATCGAGCTGGCCACCAAGGCCACCACGAGTCCGATGGCGTCGCTCGTCATGTGCCCGGCGTCGGCGAGCAGCGCGAGGGAACCCGAGATCCACGCACCGAGCAGCTCGACGACCAGCACGACGGCGACGATCGCGAGCGCGACCCCGAGCCGGCGCCGATTGCCGCCGGCGTGCTCCGCGTGATCGTGGGCCATGCCTCCAGGGTAGATGCCCTCGGCCGGGCCCGGCCTCAGCGGCCGTCAGCCGTATCGGCGGCGCAACACCACGATGAGCTGGCCGAAGGCGCGCGCGCGATGGCTCTGCGCGTTCTTCTCGTCGGCGCTGAGCTCGGCCGAGCTGACGGCCAGCCCGTCGGGTCGGAAGACCGGGTCGTAGCCGAAGCCGCCCGCCCCGACCGGGGCCTCCAGCACCGTGCCGGGCCAGATGCCGCGCTCGGTGTGCTCGAACACCCCGTCACCCCGTCGCGGGCCGACATCGAGCGCCGCGAGGTCGACGAGCGCGGCGGCGCAGACGAACTGGGCCGCGCGATCGTCGACCCCCTCCAGCTTCGCCAGCAGCATGCGGTAGTTGTCGCGATCGTCGCCGGTGCCGGCGTAGCGGGCCGAGAGGATGCCGGGGGCGCCGCCCAGCGCATCCACCGCGATCCCCGAGTCGTCCGCGATCGCGGGCAACCCCGTCACGACGGCCGCCGCCCGCGCCTTGATCAGGGCGTTCGCCTCGAAGGTGTCCCCGTCCTCCACCGGCTCGGGGCCGTCGTAGCCGATCAGCTGGTGATGCCCGAGGCGGTCGCCGAGGATGCGACGCAGCTCGTCGACCTTGTGCGCGTTGTGCGTCGCGAGCACGAAGGTGGTCACGCCGGGGCGCCTCCCTGCAGCGTCGCCTGCGTCCCCGCTGCGGTCTCCAGCCCCAGGGTCTCCGCCTGCAGACGCGCCAGCGTCGTCGTGCCGCCGACCGCCAGGTCGAGCAGCGTCGTGAGCTCGGCGCGATCGAACGGCGCGCCCTCGGCCGTTCCCTGCACCTCCACGAACAGGCCGCGGCCGGTGACGACGACGTTCATGTCGGTCTCGGCGCGTGAGTCCTCGACGTAGGCCAGGTCGAGCAGCGGCTCGCCGTCGACGATGCCGACGCTGATCGCCGACACCGAGTCGATCAGGGCCTTGGCGTTCTTGCCGATGAAGCCCTTGCTCCTGCCCCACTCGATCGCGTCGACGAGCGCGACATAGGCACCCGTGATCGCGGCGGTGCGCGTTCCGCCATCCGCCTGCAGCACGTCGCAGTCGATCACGATGGTGTTCTCGCCGAGGGCCTTGGTGTCGATGACCGCGCGCAGGCTGCGCCCGATCAGTCGCGAGATCTCGTGGGTGCGGCCGCCGATGCGGCCCTTGACCGACTCGCGGTCCATGCGGTCGTTGGTGGAGCGCGGGATCATCGCGTACTCCGCCGTCACCCAGCCCTTGCCCTTGCCGGTCAGCCAGCGCGGCACCCCGTTGGTGAAGCTCGCGGTGCAGAGCACGCGGGTGTCGCCGAACGAGATCAGCGCGCTGCCCTCCGCCTGCGTGCTCCAGCCGCGCTCGATCGTCACGGGGCGGAGCTGGTCGGCGCGGCGGCCGTCGGTGCGGGTCATGGAAGCCTTTCGAAAGGGGTGGGGGCTGCGAACGGGGCGGGTCAGACGCGCGGAAGCTGGATCGTGCCGGTCTCGAAGGTCTCGACCCGCGTGACCTCGGGGCCGAGGAAGCGCGATGCGAGCCGGCGGAAGGCCGCCTCGTCGTCGCCCGTGCTCTCGAAGGTGTGGGTCGGGGCGTCCGGAGCGGTGCGCTCGAGCCCCCGGTCGACGAGAACGCGGTAGAGGTCGGCGGCCGTCTCGTCGGCGCTGGAGACGAGCCGGACATCCGGACCCATGACGTACTGGATCGCGGCCGACATGAGCGGATAGTGCGTGCACCCGAGCACGAGGGTGTCGATCCCGGCTCCCCGCAACGGTGTGAGGTACTCGTCGGCGACCGCGAACAGCTCGGGCCCGCTCGTGATGCCGGCCTCGACGAACTCGACGAAGCGCGGGCAGGCCGCCGTGACGAGTTCGAGACCGGATGCGGCGGCGAACGCGTCGTCGTAGGCCCGCGACTGGATCGTTCCGGTCGTGCCGATCACGCCGACCCGCCCGTTGCGCGTGGCACGGACCGCAGCGCGGACCGCGGGGTGGATGACCTCGACCACCGGGATGCCGCTCGCCGCCTCGTACCGCTCGCGCGCGTCGCGCAGCATCGCGGAGCTCGCCGTGTTGCACGCGATCACGAGCGCCTTCACGCCCTGCGCCACGAGGTCGTCGAGCACGGCGAGGGCGTAGGCCCGCACCTCGGCGATCGGCTTCGGCCCGTACGGCGAGTGGGCGGTGTCGCCGACGTACAGGATCGACTCGCGCGGCAGCTGGTCGAGGATCGCGCGGGCGACCGTGAGGCCGCCGACTCCGCTGTCGAACACCCCGATCGGAGCGTCGGTCGGCAGCAAGGTCACGCATCTCAGGATAGTGACTCCCCCAGAGCACGGCTCGGCGCCACAGACGTGGTCCGCGTGGTGGGTGCGGGCACCACGCTCGACCACGGCGGGTGCAGCGGGCCACCGCACGCCTAGGCTCGAACCATGACGAGCGCGCTGCTCACCGACCGCTACGAGCTCACGATGATCGACGCCGCGTTGCGCGACGGACGCGCCCTGCGTCCCAGCGTGTTCGAGCTCTTCGCCCGCCGCCTGCCGACCGGGCGCCGCTACGGCGTCGTGGCCGGTACCGGTCGGCTGCTCGATCTGCTGGAGCGGTTCCGCTTCGGCCCCGACGAGCTGGCCTGGCTGAAGCGCGAGCGGGTGGTCGACGACGCGACCCTGGACTGGCTCGAGGGCTTCCGCTTCACCGGCACCATCCGCGGCTACCGGGAGGGCGAGCTCTACTTCCCCGGCTCGCCGATCCTCGTCGTCGAGGGCAGCTTCGCCGAGGCGGTCGTGCTCGAAACCCTTGCCTTGAGCGTCTTCAACTACGACTCGGCGGTCGCGTCGGCTGCGGCGCGGATGGTCTCGGCCGCCGAGGGGCGCCCACTCGCCGAGATGGGCTCGCGCCGCACCGGCGAGCGGTCCGCGATCGCGGCCGCCCGTGCCGCCTACATCGCCGGGTTCAGCGCGAGCAGCAACCTCGAGGCGGGACGCAGCTGGGGCATCCCGACCATGGGGACCGCGGCGCACGCCTTCACCCTGCTCTACGGCAGCGAAGAAGACGCCTTTCGCGCCCAGGTCGGTGCGCTGGGTCCGGGAACGACGCTGCTGGTCGACACCTTCGACATCGAGCAGGGCGTCGCGACGGCGGTGAAGGTCGCGGGACCGGCGCTCGGTGCGGTCCGGATCGACTCGGGCGACCTGGCGGTCGTCGTGCGCGAGGTGCGTGCGCAGCTGGATGCATTGGGGGCGACCTCGACCAGGATCACGGTCACCAACGACCTGGACGAGCACGCCATCGCGGCGCTGAGTTCGGCACCCGTGGACTCCTACGGCGTCGGCACCGCCCTCGTCACCGGATCGGGCGCTCCCGCCGCCGGCATGATCTACAAGCTGGTCGCCCACCTCGACGAGTCGGGCGGCTGGCTGCCCGTCGGCAAGACCTCGGAGGGCAAGGCCACCGTCGGCGGGCGCAAGCAGCCGGTGCGCGCCCTGCAGGACGGCGTGGCCGTGGCCGAGGACATCCATGTCGAGGACCCGCCGCTGGGATCGGATGCGGGTCGCCCGCTGCTCGTCGACCTCGTGCGCGAGGGGGCCCCCGTCGAGGCGCATCGCGGCTCGTCCGGAGTCGCGGCGGCCCGCGATCACCATCGTGCGGCGATGGCCGAGCTGCCGCTCCAGGCGCTGTCGCTCTCGCGCGGCGAGCCCGCCATCCCCACGCGCTACCTCTGACGCCCCGCCCCGCCCCGCCGCGCCCGCCCGCCGCGCCCGCCCGCCCCCGCCGCCGCCGCCGCCGAGAATCCCCGAATGGTCGTTCTCACGGCTCCAGAACGACGTTTTCTGGCATCTCGACGCGATAGGACGCGCGCCAGCCGGCGTCGACGAGTCGCCGCGCGACCCGACGCACCACCATCGCCGGATCACCGAACAGCTGCCGCGCCGTCACATGCACCACCCGGATGCGTGCGTCGGCGAGCACCTCACTGCGCGCCAGGTCCTGCGCCCACTGCCCCGCCTCGCCGTGATGGGCACCGTCGTACTCGACCACCAGCCGGAACTCCGGCCAATGGAGGTCGGGAATCACCAGCCGGCCACCGATCCGGATCGCCTGGTTCAGTTCAGGCTCCGGAAGCCCAGATCGCACGAGGATCCACCGCAGCACCGACTCCGGTCGCGACCACGAACCCGCGCGCATCTCGCTCGCCGCGACCCGCAGCGCGCGGATGTTGCGGTGGCCACGCGGAATCGCAGCGACCCTCGCGCGCAGCTCGCCCGCATCAGCCACGGCGCCGACGCCGCCCTCACCGGTGATGAGGAAGTCGGCCGCCGCGACCAGGTCGCCGACCGAGAGGGATCGCGCGAGGTCGATCCAGCACGACACCGGGTCGACGACCGGGAGCCCCTCGACCGCGAGAGTCCGAGCACCGATCACGCGGGCCGCGCCGACGACGCCCTTCCGGCGCAGTTGGCGGGTACCGGGGGCATGCGCGACGTGGAGCGCAACCTCGGTCACGAAGCGGATCGGCAGAGGGATGCCCCACAACCTCGCCGCGGTCGGCCCGGTGAAGGCGTCGCCGCGTCGAAGCACGGTCGTGAGGGCACGGCACCAGAGGGTGAAGTCGGTCTCGAGAGGGCGCCGGATCCGGGTCCCGTGAAAGGGCGCGGCAAGGTCGGATGCCCGCAACCGCCGAGCCGGAACCCCCGCCTCGAGCGCCTCCCGAACCGCGAACGGCCGGTCGGCGCGGTCGCCGGGGAGCGGTGCAGGTCGTCGCATCCCCGCATGTTCCCCCGCCCAGCCCCCTGCCGTGCGCCGCCCAGCGCACCCCGTGGACCCGTCGCGTCGGCGACGGCTTGTGCAGGAAAGCCCCGCCGCCCCCGGCCGCGCCCCGCCCGCCGACGAGAGTCCAGAATGCGCCGGAATGGCGCCGCGAGAACGACAGAACGTGGATTCTCAGCGCCAGTGGGTGGGCGACGGGGTGCGGCGTCACTTCATGCGGTCGTAGATCTTCTTGCAGTCGGGGCAGACCGGGAACTTCTCGGGATCGCGACCCGGCACCCAGACCTTGCCGCAGAGCGCGATCACCGGCTTACCCGTCACCGCCGACTCGAGGATCTTCTCCTTCTGCACGTAGTGCGAGAAGCGATCGTGGTCACCATCCTCGGTGAGTTCCTTCTCGAGCAGCTCCTGCAGTTCCCTGTCGAGCAGGTCGGTGCCGGTTCCGCCGCCCGCGGTGTCGGGGCTTCCCGGTTCGGTGAGGCTCATTCCCCTAGTTTTGCATGGTGAAGGCCAGGAGTTCCGGGCCGCGTCGGTCGAATGCCGATGCCCCGCTGCGCACACCCAGCACGAGCACCAGCAGTCCGACGACGACGCCCGATCCGAGGGCGATCCAGGTGAGCGGACCCGGGTACCCCATCAGCCACAGGGTCGTGGCCGCGATGGGCGGCGCCGCGACCAGGATCGTGAGCACGAACGACGCCCCCTGCACTCCGCCCCCCGTGCTGCCCGAGGCCTGGGGATAGCTGAATGCGCCTTCCCCCGGCCGCGGCGCCGGATACGGATAGCGCGACGACAGCGCGCTGCCGACCCCGAGCCCGCCCAGCAGCAGCGCGATGTTGATCCCGAGCACGGCGGGAAGGGAGGCCGGGTCGCCCTGCGCCCAGACGGTGATCGGCGTCCCGATCGCGATGAGCACCGCTCCGGCGGCGAGCACCGGCCAGATGCGCCCGAGTCGATCGTGGATGCCGCGGGTCTGGGCCGCGAGGTGCGCCCAGATGGCCGTCGAGTCGTACGCGACGTCGTTGTGGATGGTCGACCAGGCCAGCACGAGCACCACGAGCGCCAAAGGGACGAACGCCCCGATCGACTCGGGCACGCCGCCGATGTAGAACGCCAGCACCGTGAGCGCCGGCAGGACGGGCAGCACCCCGAAGACCGCGCGATACCGGGGATCGCGGATCCAGTAGATGAAGCTGCGCGCCGCAACCGCCCCGGCCGGCGTCGCGGGCATCCGTCGGAACCAGCCCGGCACCCGCGCGGCCCGATCCAGCCTGAGCCGCCGAGTGGGACGCAACGACCCCGCCACGATGGCCCACCACAGCAGCGCGAGCACCAGGATGGATGCCGCACCGATCAGCACCGCCGTGTCGGGCCTGCCGGTGCCCGTATAGGCCAGTTGAGGCGCACCCCACAGGCTCGCAACCGGCGACCCGGCCAGACTGTCCGCGATCGCTCCGAGGTGAATCGAGTTCAGGAAGCGCACGAACGGCGAGATGACCGCGAGCGAGCGCTCCGGCGCCAGCAGTACGGCCCGAGGGAGCACGAGTCCGGCGAGGGTCAGCAGTCCGCCGAGCAGCACCAGGATGCCGAACAACCGCATCCAGGAGCGGAGGCCCCGATGCGGGGCCAGCCACGCACCGACGGCGACCCCGACGCGCACCAGCAGCAGCGACTGGATCAGGAGCAGCGGTGCCGCCGCGAGGGCGATGCTCGACATGCCCGGGAACCCGCGCCACGCCACCACCGGGAGGAGCACCACGGGGATCAGCAGCAGCGCAGGACCGACGAGCGTGAGAAGGAGGATCGTCGCCGCGACCGTGCCCGAGTGGAATCGGTAGCCCAGGAAGGCTCGCGGCTCGATGAGCTGGCTGCGCGAGAACATCGCCGGGATGAGCAGCGCACCGAGCGTGACCTCCGCCCCGACCACCGTGACCACGCGCCCCACGATGTCGCCGTCGAGCGCCGTGACCCTGCCGGCGACGACATACAGGGCTGCGATGCCGACGAGCGCGACGAGCAGCAGAACCGCCGATCCGACGATGCGCGCGCGAGGACGGCGGAAGCCGTTCCGCAGCAGCCGACCCTTCAGTCGGAGAAGCTCTGCAACCACTCCATGCCCTCCACCGCTGTCGCGCCGCCCGCCAGCTCGACGAAGCGGTCTTCGAGCGACCGGCCGGCCAGCACCTCGTCCATGGGACCGCTCGCGAGCACATGGCCCTCCGCGATGATCGCGACGGCATCGCAGACCCGCTCGATGAGGTCCATGCTGTGGCTCGAGAGCACGACCGTGCCGCCCGCCGCCGCGAACTTCTTGAGGATGTCGATGACGACCTGAGCCGACACCGGATCGACCGACTCGAAGGGCTCGTCGAGCACGAGCAGCCGCGGCGAGTGGATCATGGCCGCCGCGATCCCGATCTTCTTGACCATACCGGCGGAGTAGTCCGAGACCAGGCGCTTGGTCGAATGCTCGATCCCGAAGGCGGCCTCGAGGTCGCCCACCCGGTTGACGATGGTCTGCCGGTCGAGACCGCGCAGCGCCCCGGCGTGGTGCAGGAACTCCGACCCGGTGAGCCGATCGAACAGCCGCAGCCGGTCGGGCAGCACTCCGAGCTGCCGCTTGGCGACGGCCGCGTTGGCCCAGACATCGACGCCGTAGATCTTGATGACGCCGGAGTCGGGTCGCAGCAGCCCCGTGACCATCGACAGCGTCGTCGTCTTGCCCGCACCGTTCGGCCCCACGAAGCCGAAGAACGAGCCGGCCGGCACCGTGAGGTCGATACCGTCGACAGCGATCGCGTCGCCGAAGGTCTTGGTGAGGCCCGTCACGGAGAGGGCGGTCTCGGGGAGGACCGCGGGAGTGCGCTTGCTGGATGCCGGACGCTTCGCCGCTCCCGACCGCATCGCCCGGGCAGCGGGCCGCCCGCGCGGGGCCGGCGTGGCCCTGGGCGCGGCCTCGGGAGTCACGGTGGAGTTCGGCGCCACAGGCGCCGCGGCAAGCGACCGGGCAGGTGCTTCAGCAGGCGCCTCGAGCATCGCCAACGGGGCCCCGGCATCCAGCGCCTTGGCTTTCGGAGCCGGCTTACGCGCCACGGAGGCGGGCTTCTTTGCGGCGGCAGAGGGCTTCTTCACTGCCGGTGGAGTCGTCGGTCTCGGGACCCCGAGAGGGGCCGCCGCGGGGCTCGCCGGACGTCGCGCTGCCCCGGGGCGCGCGGCCGCAGACTTGCCGCCGGGCCCTGACCGTGGCGGCGGTGTCGGGTCGGACTCGGCTTCCACCGGTACACCGTATCAACCACGACAAGCGAGCGACGCTCATGAGACGGAGTATCACGAAAAGGAAACGGAATCGGGCGCGAGGTGGGTGCTCCCAGGGTGCCTCGATAGACTCCGGGCGTGCACAAAGGTGTGTCGCACAGCAGGATCATCGATGAATTCCAGGTGAACGTCCCCTCATCGATCGACCACTTCAGCCGACGACCGAGGAGACCTTCCGCGTGAGCACCCCCAAGCCGACCACCCAGATCGTGATCCTCGCCGCGGGCATGGGCAGCCGTCTCGGCCGCTCGCTGCCGAAGCCGCTGACCGAGTTGAGCGACGGCCGCACCATCATGCAGCAGCAGTTCGACAACATCCACGCCGCGTTCGGCAATGACGCCGCCGTCACGATCGTCGTCGGCTACAAGCTCGAGCACGTCATCGAGGCGTTCCCCCACGCGTCCTTCGTCTACAACGAGCAGTACGACCAGACGAACACCTCGAAGAGCCTCATGCGGGCCCTGCAGGCATCCAGCGCCGGAGGCGTGCTCTGGATGAACGGCGACGTCGTGTTCGACCCCGAGGTGCTCGTGCGGGTCGGCGACTTCGTCGCCGCCGACCGCAGCTTCGTGAGCGTCAACACCGCCAAGGTCTCCGACGAGGAGGTCAAGTACACGACGGATGCCGAGGGGTTCATCTCCGAGCTCTCCAAGTCGGTCGTCGGCGGCATGGGCGAAGCGGTCGGAATCAACTACATCGCGAGCACCGACAAGTGGACCCTGCTGCGCCACCTGCAGAAGGTCGGCGATCAGGACTACTTCGAGCGCGGCATCGAGCTCGCGATCGCGCACGACCGGCTGCGGGTGCATCCGGTCGACATCTCCGACCTGTACGCGGTCGAGATCGACTTCGCCGAAGACCTCGAGCGCGCCAACCTCTTCGTCTGAAGCCGCCTCGCCGGTTCGGGACGCTGCCGCCCCGCGAGTCGGAAGGGTCCAGCCTCCCCGGGTAGGGTGAGCGCGTGACCACATCGACGCCCGCGCGCGCCCGGTGGTCGCCGTTCGAGCGCTATCGCCGCTCGCTCTGGCTGCTCACCAAGCGCGACCTCAAGGTGCGCTACTCCACCTCGGTGCTCGGCTATCTCTGGTCGATCATCGACCCGCTGCTGATGTCGGGTATCTACTATTTCGTCTTCGTGCTGGTGTTCCATCGCAACGGGCAGGATCCGTACATCGTCTTCCTGATCTCGGGCCTGCTGCCCTGGACCTGGTTCAACGGCGCGATCTCCGACAGCACCCGCGCCTTCATCAGCGAGGGCAAGCTGATCCGCTCGACCACGATCCCGCGCACGATCTGGGTGGCACGGCAGGTGCTCTCCAAGGGCATCGAGTTCGTGGCAAGCCTGCCGGTGCTCATCGTCTTCGCCATCGCCACGGGGGCGAGCTTCCACTGGCAGCTCGTGTTCTGGATCCCGGCGATCGTCATCCAGGCCGTGCTGACCTTCGGGCTCGGGCTGATCATCGCGCCCCTCGTCGTGTTCTTCCGCGACCTGGAGCGGGCGGTCAAGCTGATCCTGCGCCTGCTGTTCTACCTGTCGCCGATCGTGTACGGCCTCAGCGACCTGCGCCACCTGCACCTCGAGTTCTGGGGCGCCTTCAACCCGCTCACCGGCATCATCGGCCTCTACCGCAGCGCGTTCTTTCCCAGCGACCTCAACTGGTTCGCGGTGGCGATGAGCGCCCTGCTGGCGGCGATCATCATGGTGGCCGGCATGCTCGTGTTCCGGCGCACCATCGCGACCGTGCTGAAGGAGATCTGATGGCCCACGATCAGCTCGAGCAGCGCGCGGCCCCGGTCGCGGTCGGGGGCATGCGGGTGCAGGATGTCGGCATCCGGTTCAAGCGCAACCGGCAGTCGCGCCGCAACTTCAAGGACCTGTTCGCGGGCAAGGACCGCCGGGCCCGTCCTGGCGAATTCTGGGCCCTGCACGACGTGAGCTTCGAGGTCAAGCCGGGCGAGTCGATCGGCGTCGTCGGACGCAACGGGCAGGGTAAGTCCACCCTGCTCAAGCTCGTCGCGCAGGTGATGTTTCCCGACACCGGCCGGGTCGAGGTGAACGGCGGGGTCGCCCCGTTGATCGAGATCACGGGCGGATTCGTCAACGATCTGACGGTGCGCGACAACGTCTACCTGACTGCGGGGCTGCACGGCATGCCGCGCCGCGAGATCGACGAGACCTTCGACGAGATCATCGAGTTCGCCGGCATCGGCGACTTCATCGACACCCCCTACAAGCACCTCTCGAGCGGGATGAAGGTGCGCATCGCCTTCGCGGTGATCTCGCGACTCGAGGAGCCGATCCTGCTGGTCGACGAAGTCCTCGCCGTCGGCGACAAGGCCTTCCGCGAGAAGTGCTTCACCCGCATCGACGAACTGCTCGCCGGCGGGCGCACGCTCTTCCTGGTCTCGCACAGCGAGCGCGACCTGCTGCGGTTCTGCACCCGCGGCCTCTATCTCGACAAGGGCGCGCTCGTGCTCGATGCCCCGATCCAGGACGTCATCGACCGCTACAACGCCGACTACCCCTCGTAGCGCCGGGCCAGCCTGCGAGCCATGACCATGGTGGCGCGCGCGGGGGTCCCGACCGCGAGGGCGACCGCGCCCGAGACGCTGCGGTCCGAGTCGCCGAACGCGCGCTTGCGCTCCCAGGCACGGCGCAGCACGCCGCCGCTCGCCCGAACCGGCTCGCGCGCCGGGAGCACGCCCTGGGCGCGCGCGGCGACGAGCGCGTCGAGCTGACGGGTCCAGTCGTCGGCCTCCGGGGCGTGGGAGTAGTTGTCGTCGAGCCAGCCCGGATGCGGGGTACGGAATCGCCGCGCGATGACGTCGTCCTCTCCACCGAACAGGCCGCTGTGCTCGAAGACCGGGTTGATCAGCGCGTCGCTGACCCCGAAGGTGTCGAGCACGATGACCGGGATGCCCCGCGCGATCGCCTCGATCACCGCGGTCGAGCTCACCGTGAGCAGGCCCTGCGCCCGGTCGAGGGCGGAGCTCATCGGCTCGCTCGACACGCGGAGGTTCGCCGGGATCTCGACCCCCTGCTCGGCGAGCTCGTCCAGCAGCTCGGGGTAGCTGTCGCGCTCCGCGTGGGTCTGCTGCTCGCCGACCCGCGCCCGAATCTTGATGACCACGGGACGCGCGGGATCGGCGCGGGCGGCGGCCAGCAGCATCCGGAGCACCTCGAGCCGGTCCTCGCGCTCGCGCGGCACGATCGCCTGCGCGGCGAAGACGAGGGCGTCGCCGGGTTCGCCACTGCGACGCTCCAGGAAGGGCAGCGAGGCGAGGGCGAAGCGGTGCGTCCAGCCGTGCACGCGGGACAGGCGGGTGAAGTCGCGGATCTCGCGCCTGCTGTGCAGAAGGAACAGGTCGGCCTGCCGCCGGAAGGCGAGCGCCTTGCGGGTGGCCGGGATCGAGATCCCGGGCAGGCCGGTCACGATCACCGGGCGGTCGGGCAGCTCGGCGATCAAGCGGATCAGCACGGCGGCGACCGGACCGCGGACGGCGACCAGCACGGCATCCGGTCGTTCCCGGCGGATCCGCTCGACCACCCCCGTCAGGGGCAGGCACACCAGACGGCTCGGGTCCATGCCCCCCACGGCCAGGGCGGCACGTCGTTGCGTCTCGCTCGGCAGCACGGGCGTCTCGACCAGCAGCAGCTCGCGGTCGGCGGCCGTCGGCAGCGCGCCGAGGGTCGCCGCCGCCCACTTGAGGTAGGAGTCGGAGTCCGCGATCGCGATGATCCTCATGGCTGCCCGTCCGGTGGATTCCGGGTCAGACGGTGATGCGGCGCAGCTTCGCCTGGGGGGCGAGCTCCCCCGGGAAGACGCGCTTGACCCCGTCACCCATGGCCTGTTCGATGATCCGGATGTCGCGCACCAGGTGCTCGAAACCGGTGGGCTCGAGCGAGGCGGCGTGGTCCGAACCCCACATCGCCCGGTCGAGCGTGATGTGCCGCTCGACCGCGACGGCACCGAGCGCGACCGCGGCCAGCGAGATCTGCAGCCCGCGCTCATGACCCGAGTAGCCCACCGGCACGCCCGGGTAGCGCGAACCGAGCGCCCCGATCATGCGGATGTTGGCCTCCCCGGGCGGCAGCGGGTAGGTCGAGGTCGCGTGCAGCATCACGAGGCGATCGGTGCCGAGGGTCTCGACCGCCGCGTCGATCTGCTCGAGGGTCGACATCCCGGTCGAGAGGATGACGGGCTTGCCCGTCTCGGCGAGCGCGCGCAGCAGCTCGAGATCGGTGACGCTCGCCGAGGCGACCTTGTGCGCGACGACGTTGAGGTCTTCGAGGAACTCGACGGCCGGCACGTCCCACGGCGAGGCGAACCAGTCGAGGCCCCGCATGGTGGCGTGGTCGCCGATCTCGATGTACTGCTCGCGGTCGAACTCCACCCGGTAGCGGTACTCGAGGTAACTCATCTCGCCCCACGGCGTCTCGCGCGGCATCGACTTCATGTGCTCGGGAGTCGAGATCTCGGGGGTGCGCTTCTGGAACTTCACCGCCTGAGCGCCCGCGTCGGCGGCGACGTCGATGAGCTGCTTGGCCAGCTCGACGGACCCGTTGTGGTTGAGCCCGATCTCGGCGATGACATATGCCGGAAGCCCGTGACCGATCTCGTGCGATCCGATCGTGACGCTCATGAGACGCTCCTTCGTTGGGTGGTGCGGATGACGGCCTCGGCGAGCTCGCGGACCGCGCCATCGCCGCCGGGTGCTCCGAGCACGAATCGCGCGGCCGCGAGCACCCGCGGGTGCGCGCCGGGCACGGCGACGGGCCAGCCGACGAGCTCGAAGCAGCCGAGATCGTTGACGTCGTTGCCGAGGTAGGCGATGCGGTCGAGCGGGATGCCGCGCTCGGCGGCCCAGTCGGCGAGCGCGGCCGCTTTGTCGCGGCGGCCCTGCAGCACCTCGACGCCGAGCTTGCGCGCCCGGGCCGAGACCACGGGGTTCGTCTCGGTCGAGAGGATCAGCACGGGGATCCCGGCCTCGCGCAGCCGGGCGATGCCCATCCCGTCCGACCTGCTGACCGTCACGAACTCGTCGCCGTTCTGGCCGATGATGACCGAGTCGTCGGTGTGCACCCCGTCGAAGTCGGTCACGACCGCGTCGACGTCGAGGGTGCTCGGGCCCGCGATCAGCGGCGCGATCGCCGAGGCGAGCGCGAGCTGTTCCTCGGTGTCGATCTCGATGGCGGCGGCCTCGGGCACGAGGGCGAACCCGATCCGGCCGAAGAAGCGGTGCCGGGCCCGACGGAAGCCCGCGGCATCCATGACGTAGAAGGCCCCGGTCTCGAGGTACTCGGGTTCGCGCTCCTGGCGGCGGGGACGCACGCGCGGGTCGTGGTTGACGCCGATGGCACCGGCAGCGCCGTCGCCACCCGCCTGCCACAGGAAGCCCCACGACTCCACGGCCGAGAAGACCGAGTCGGCCTCGCCCCGCGCCACCCGCGCGATCGCGAGGTCGAGATCGCCCGGATCGATGAACGGCGAGGTCGCCTGCACGAGGACCAGGACGGCGGTGGTCACCCCGCGCGCCGCCAGGGCGTCGAGGGCGTGCAGCAGAGCCGATTCCGAACTCGCGGTGTCACCCGAGATCCCGGCGGGCCGCTCGACGACCTCGGCCTCCCACTCGCGGGCGACGGCGGCGATCTGCGGGTCGTCGGTCGACACGACGACCCGGTCGACGAGCGCGCTCTCACGGGCGCTCGTGATCGCGCGGGCGATCAACGGGATGCCACCCACGCGGCGCAGGTTCTTGCGCGGCACGCCCTTCGAGCCTCCCCGCGCCGGGATCACGACCACCGTCTCGCCGGCGCTCATCGCACGAGCTCCCCGGGGCGCGAATCCGGCGCGTGCAGGCGCACGGTGCTTCCCGTGCCCGCGAGCACGGTGCGCAGCGTCGTCGCCGCGCTCGAGCGCAGCAGCACGATCTCGAGCGGCTCGCTCGTTCCCGCCAGGGCGAGTTCGGCCGGCAGTCCGCTGTCGACCACGGCGACGCCCGGCAGCTCGGCGACGCGGGCCAGCGTGCGCGAGTCCTCGCGCCGGTGCGGGAGATAACTGATGGGACCGTCCTCGGTGACCGTGCGCAGCCACAGCAGGTAGTCCGACTCGTCGAGCAGGCCGTCGACGATGCGGGCCGTGCCGAGCACGACGCGCGGATGCGGCATCCGCGCCGGTCGCGCATGGGCCCGCGACCACTCGAAGTCGTTGGCGGCGACCGGCACGTCGCGGGCGGCCAGCGCGAGCAGGGCGGGGTCGTGGGCGAACGCGCTGAACATCGTCAGCCGCTCGGAGCCCGCGAGCCGCAGCAGGCGCGCTCGCGTGATCGCTCCGAGGGCGGTCGCGACGGACCCCTCGCGGTGCCCCGGACGGACGGGGCGTGCGTACTCGGTGCGCCCGAGGAGGGCCGCGGCCAGGTGCACGGTCATGTCGCCGTCGTCGACGAGGGCGATCGAACGGGGGCGCAGCACCGAAGCGGCCAGACGGAACTGGCCCGAGAATCCGTCGCCAATGATCCAGTCGGGCTGGCTCGACAGCAGCGACCAGGGGATGCCGAAGTACGGCGCGCACGAGGAGAACAGCGCACCGCGCTCGAGCAGCTCGTGGGCGGTCGAGGTCATCTGGGATCCGGTCAAGCGGAAGGCGACGGCGATCGGACGGCCGAGCGCCGCCGCGTACTCCGCGGCGCACAGCAGCTGGAGGGGGGACTCGACCCAGGCCACCGGGGTGCGTCGCTGGTCGATCACCCGAACCACGCTCCCGCCCGCCCGTGAGCCGGTCGTGCACGCAAGATGAACACACCGCATCGCCTGGGTGAAGACCGGGCAAGCCGCAGGAACCGGGTCACGCGCAGCCGAGGCGGATACGGTGGGCAGATGGCCGAGCAGATCGCGACATCCACGTCCGACGGGCTGCACCCGCGCGTCGCGCAGGGCATCGACAAGGTGCTGTCGGTGCAGCGGCCCGTCGTGCTCGCGCACCTGCGTTCGATCCGGTCGAGCCGGCCCGACGCCTCACCCGCGCAGGTCGTCGCGATTCTCGAGCGCCGGTTCCTGACCGCCGTGACCAGCGGTGGTGCCCTCGTCGGCGCGAGTGCGGCGATCCCCGCGGTCGGCGTCGGCACCTCTCTCATGCTCTCGGGGGTCGAGACGGCGGGATTTCTCGAGGCAAGCGCCCTGTTCGCGCAGTCGGTCACCGAGATCCACGGGATCGCGGTGGTCGAGCCCGAACGGGCCCGCACCCTCGTCATGGCGCTCATGCTCGGCACCGGCGGTCAGGAGCTGCTGCAGCAGTTCGCCGCCGAGGCCGGCGGTCGCGGTTCGCGAAGCGCCTACTGGGGCGAGTTCATCACCAAGAGCCTCCCCCGGGCCGCGTTCGGTCAGGTCGCCGACCGGGTTCGCTCCGCCTTCCTCAAGCGCTTCGCGGTGACGCAGGGCACCTCGATCATCGGGCGCGCGATCCCCTTCGGCATCGGCGCTGTCGTCGGTGGAACCGGCAACCACCTGCTCGGCCGCCGCATCATCCGCTCGGCGCGCGGCGCGTTCGGGCCGGCCCCCGAGCTCTTCCCCGAGGCGCTCGGTGTGGTCGTGCGGGTGCCGAAGGCTCCGCGCGCTCTGCGACGACGGATCGATCCCCCTCCCCCGGACGCCGCCGACCGCCGGCCCGCCTGACCCCGCGAGCTCCCGGCCGCCGGCCGGTGCCCGGCACAGCCCCGGTCCCGGCGCGGCGTGACAGAATCGTGGTCGACCATGGCGAGTTTCACTTTCGGAGCCGGCAACGCCCGCAAGGTGCTGCGCCTCCCGCTCTACGCGCTCGGAGCCCTCGCGACGCTCGTCGTCCCGCGCACCCCGCGGCTGTGGGTGTTCGGCTCGGGGATCGGCGTCGGCGAGGGAGCCCTGCCGCTCTACCGGCTGGCCCGCTCGCGTCTGCCCGGCCAGGTGCGCCTGATCTGGCTCGCCGGCACCGCCGACGAGCTCGCGACGGCACGCGAGCTGGGGCTCGACGCCGAGCTGCGGCGCGGATGGCGCGGCTTCCGCCTCACGCTCCGGGCCAAGGTGCTCGTGGTCACCCATGGGTTCGGCGACGTGAACCGCTACGCGACCCGCGGTGGATACGTCGTGCAGCTGTGGCACGGCATCCCCCTCAAGAAGCTCCACCTCGACGCCCCCGCCGCCCTGCGCGTCTCGTTCCTGCCCGATCACCGGCTGGTGCGCGCGGTGATGGCCAGGGCCTACCGGTACGGCGGGCGCGGTATCTCGCTGTTCCCCGTCGCCTCGGCTCTCGTCGCGACGCGCATCGTCAGCGCGTTCGGCGTCGCACCGTCACGCGTCGTGGTGACGGGCGATCCGCGCGACGACGTGCTGCTGGCCGGGTCCGCCGAGTCCCGCCGAGCGACCGCGCGCGCCCTGATCGACGCCGTCGCCGGTCCCCTGCCCACCACCGCCCGTCTCGTGCTCTCGGCCCCCACCTGGCGCGATGGCGCGGCGGACCCCGGCGTGCCCCGGGAGGCGGACTGGGAGGCGATCGCCGCCTGGCTGGATCGCACCGACAGCGTGCTGCTGCTGCGCACCCATCCGCTCGGCCGCGGCGACTACGCGAGCGGACCGGCGCGCTCGGACCGCATCCGGATGCTCGATCCCGAGCGCCTGCCCGAGATCACCCCGGCGCTGCCCGCGATCGACCTGCTGATCACCGACTACTCCTCGATCGCCTACGACTACAGCCTGCTCGGCGGCCCGATCGTGTTCCTCGCACCGGACGTCGAGCACTACGCCCGAGCCCGCGGGCTCTACACGCCGTACCGCGCCTTCACCGACGGCCGACAGCTCGCCGACTGGCGGCACGTGCTCGCGATGATCGATCGGCTCGACCGCGATCCCGCGGCGGCCGCCGCGACCGCGGCGCACGTGCGCTGGTTGCGCGACGAGCACATCGACCTGCTCGACGGGCGCGGCACCGAACGCGTGCTGGCCGAGATACTGCGCCGCAGCGGCATCGCGGTCTCACTCGGCCTGACCGTCGCCGAGGTTCCGTGGCCCGCGACGGTCCGCTCGCGGGTGACCTCCGCCCGGTTCGACGCCGACACCGACGGCGCAACGGGCGACGACGATGGGCCGGCGCTCACGATCACCATCGACCGGGCCGCGCACGTCGTCGGGACCGTGCGGCTCGACGGCGCACGAACCCAGCGCCCGGGCGCGATCGTCGCGGCCGACGGGGTCGTCACGGCCACCTTCCGGCTGCTGTCGACCCGCTGGGGGACTTCCGGACTCGCCCTCCCGTCGGGCGACTACCGGCTCGCGCTCGGCGCCGAACCCGGCACCGGGGCGGCGGCCGAACCCGCACCGGGCGCCAGACCCGACACGGCGCGCGTCGAGGTCGATGCCGAGTTGCCCGGCGAGTTGCGGCATCCGCTGTTCCGGGCGCAGCTGCTCGCCACCGCCGGGGGCCTGCTGCTGCGGGTGTCGCCGCCGCTCGCCGACGACGAGCGCGGGCCCGTCGCCCAGAAGCGGCTCGAGCGGGAGTACCGCCGCGCGCGACCGACCCCCGACGACGCGGTCTTCTTCGAGAGCTTCTACGGCCAGTCGGCCTCCGACAACCCGCTCGGCATCGATCGGGCGCTCGCCGGCATCCGGCCCGAGACTCGGCGGTACTGGAGCGTCGTCGACGCCTCGGTCGCCGTGCCCGACGGCGCGACCCGGATCGTCGAGGGCAGCCGTGAGTGGTGGCGGGTGCGTGCCGCCGCCCGCACGCTGGTCGTGAACGACTGGCTGCGCAAGCGGTACCGTCCTCGGCCGCATCAGAAGGTGCTGCAGACCTGGCACGGCACGATGCTCAAACGCCTCGCCCTCGATCGCAACCCGGGGTTGCGCACCCGGATCGCGATCCGGCGCGAGAGCGCCCGTTGGGATGCCCTGCTCGCCCAGAATCCGTACAGCGCCGAGATCTTCCGCTCGGCCTACGCGATGGACGGCCCGATCTGGCAGCACGGCTATCCCCGCAACGACGTGTTCGCGCACCCGGAGCGCATCCGCGCCGTGCGTGCCGTACTCGGCCTGAGCGACACGGCGCGCGTGGTGCTCTACGCTCCGACCTGGCGCGACGACCGCACCGAGATGGTCGACTACGTCGACCTCGCGAGTTTCGCCGGCGAGCTGGGGGGCGACCACGTGCTGCTGCTGCGCGGCCATTCGCGCACCCTGCGCTACGGCCAGGACCTCGAGGGCGCCCAGCTGATCGACGTCACGAGCTACCCGGACATGTCGGATCTGCTGCAACTCGCCGACGTGTTCGTGACCGACTACTCCTCGGCGATGTTCGACGTCGTCGGCACCGACAAGCCGATGATCTTCTTCACCCCCGACCTGGCGCACTACAGCACCGATCTGCGGGGCTTCTACTTCGATCTGCTGGCGGAGGCACCCGGACCCGTCGTGCACGATCGCGACGGGCTGCGCGCCGCCGTGCTGGGGGCGGATGCCGCGGCTCCCGCCTTCGCCGAGCGCCGCGCCGCCTGGCGCGCCCGGTTCACTCCGCTCGACGACGGCCACGCCGGCGAACGGGTCGTGCGGCACCTGCTCGACGAGGGCTGGCTGGGCTGAGCAGCGCGCGCGCTCAGCTCTCGGTGCGGGAGGTGTCGACCGCGTTGCCGGCGCCGCGCACGACTCCGAGCAGGAATCCGCTGCCCCAGCTGTAATGCATGATCGCGATGACGGACGCGAACCGGATGCGATCGGCCGGCGTTCCCTCGCTCGTCGCGCCCGCGACCGCGAGCAGCACCAGGTAGAGCGCCGGGCCGAGGTAGACGAGCGCGGCGATCCATCCGACGATCCCGCTCAGCACCCCGGTCGCGTGCAACGGGATCGCGATCACCGAGAGCACGGTCGCGATCACGAGCAGGGGCGGGGCGAAGAACCGCAATGGGTTGCGTGCGCCGAGCCGCCGCACCAGCTCTCCGCGCCACACCCCGGTGGCGAAGAACTGCCGCGCGAGCTTCGTCGCGGTGCTGCGCGGCCAGTACGTGACGCGCAGCTTCGGGTCGAGCCACACGATGTGGCCGGCCTGACGAAGTCGGTAGTTCAGCTCCCAGTCCTCGCCGCGGCGCAGGGTCTCGTCGAAGCCGCCGACCTCGGCCAGCAGCCCCGCATGCATGATCCCGAGATAGGCGGATTCTGCGGGGCCCTCCTTGGCATCGTCGCCGTGGTAGGCGCCGCCACCGAGGCCGAACCGGCTGTTGTAGGCCCGGGCGGCCGCCGCCTGGAAGCCGGGCGCCCCGGTCGCGACCATGATTCCGCCCACGGTGGCGGCTCCGGTGCGCTCGAGGTCGGCGACGCCGCGCTCGGTGTAGCCGGGGGCGAGCTCGGTGTGCGCATCCACCCGGATGATCACGGGGTTGCGGCAGGCGGCGATCGCGAGATTGAGGCCGATGGGGATGTCCATACCGGGGTTCTCGACCAGCCGGATGCGGGGGTCGGCCGCCGCGAGACGCTCGACGATCGCGCGGGTGCCGTCGCTCGAGGGGCCGAGGGCCAGCACGATCTCGACCGGACCGCGGTAGTCCTGCTCGAGCACGCTCCGGATCGCCGACTCGACGTAGCCGGCCTCGTTGAGCACGGGCATGACGTACGACACACCAGGGCGTGACGTCGTCGCCATCTGCACGCTCCCCGCGGGTACCACCGGAGTCTGCGGCTGCCGGCATCGCCCATCGAAAGGTGGGCGCGACGAGCTTAGCAGCGGCCGAATTGCCGGAGGTCAGGCTCGGGAAACGGGGCCGGGAACACCGCGGGGAGCCGGCCTCGGCCAACTCCCCGCGGTATGTCGGCCCTCGCGGCCGATCCTGCTGACTGCTAGCTCTTGAGCGTCCCGAGGGTGACGTCCACGGTGCTGGAGCTCGAGCCACGCAGATACGTGAGCTTGGCGGTGCTCCCCGGAGCCAGGAAGCGCACCTGCGCGGTCAGGTCGGTGCTGTTGGTGATCGGGACCCCGTTGAACGAGGTGACGATGTCACCCTTCTTGAGTCCCGCCTTGTCGGCCCCGGCACCCGCGCTGACGTCGGCGATCAGCGCCCCGACGACCGAGCTGTTGTCGCTCGTCGCGGTCTGCACCGAGGCGCCGAGCAGTCCATGGCTGCCGTGGCCGGTCTTGATGATCTCGCTCGAGATGCGCTTGGCCAGTTCGGCAGGGATGGCGAAGCCGACCCCGATCGACCCCGACTGGGTCGAGGTCGAGGTGCTTCCCGTGCTCGCGATCGCGACGTTGATCCCGATGAGCTTGCCGGAGCTGTTCAGCAGGGCGCCGCCGGAGTTGCCGGGGTTGATCGGGGCATCCGTCTGGATGACGGGCAGCGAGATCTCGGAGGACTGCGTCGAGTTCGATCCGCTCTGGCCGTTCTGGTTGAAGTTCCAGAAGTTGTACGGGCTGCTTCCGTCGTTGGGGGCGGGGGTCGCACCGTCGGACGAGCTGCCGTTGGGCACCGCCGATGAGGCGATCTGGATGGACCGGTTGAGCGCGCTCACGATGCCGTCGGTGACGGTGTTCGACAGACCGAGGGGCGCCCCGATCGCGATCGCCTTGTCGCCCACGTTGATCTTGCTCGAGTCGCCGAACTCGATCGGCTGCAGGCCGCTGGCACCCTGGAGCTTGATGACCGCCAGATCGACGATCGGGTCGGTACCCACGACGGTCGCCTTGTAGAGCTTGCCGTCGTAGGTGGTGACCTCGATGGTCCCGTTGGCGGAGTTGCCGTCGAGGGTGACCACGTGCGTGTTGGTGAGCACGTAGCCGTCGGCACTCAGCACGACACCGGACCCGGTGCCACCCTCGCTGCTGGCGGACACGTCCACGGTCACGACCGACGGGCTGGCCTTGGCGGCGACCGCGGTGACGGTGGTGACGTCGTCCTTGTTGTTGACCGTGATGGTCTGCGGTGAGCTGCTCGTGGTGTGCGTGCCGCTGTTGGCGCTGACGGCCCATGCGGCGACGCCCGCCCCGGATGCGCCGCCGAGCACGGCTCCGACGGCAAGGGCGGCGATCAGGGGCCCGACGTTGCCCCTCTTCGCGGCGGTCACCGCCGGTGCGGCGGCGGGGAGGGTGCCGGCCGGGTACGCGGCGGTGTCGGCAGCGGGGGCGCTCGGCGCGTCGGCGGTGACGGCAGGGGCGACGACCGGCGTGGTCGGCGAGGCGTTCACGGGCGACGTCGGGGCCGGAGTGCTCTGGGCTTCGATGCTCTGTGCCTCGCCCTCGCTCTTCGGCGCCTCGTTCGGGACCTCGGAGTCGGACGGAGTCTGGGGTGAGTCGGGCATTTGTCGGGATGCTCCTTTCAGCGGAGCCAGCATCCCGCTCGAAGCTGAGCGTTGCATTTACTGGCGCTGGGAGCCTACTGCTGTTCGCCTGCTGGCCGGCCTAACATCCGGGGCCGCTGGGGTTCGCCGAGCAGTCGTGTTCGACGAGCACGGTCTTCGCACCCGTCACCGTGACGTACAGCTCGTTCGCGGGAACCGTGACAGTGCCGGTGATCGGAACGAATCCGGATGATCCGAACCGGTACTCGGCGCGGAAGTCGATGCTCAGTCGGATGACGTACTCCCCTTCGTCGGCGTAGACGTGGCTCGTGGGCGTCGGATCGAAGTCGCGCAGCCCCTGGGATGCCCAGGTCGCGCCCTGGGTGGACCGCACCGCCGCGGTGCCGTCGCCGTAGTTCCATCGGTAGCCCACAGGCGTGAAGCGCACGGTCGCCGGGCGTCCGAGCAGGGCTCCATCGACGAGCCGCTGGCCGACGACGGCGTAGATGTTGGCGTCGAGACCGGCGACGACCCAGCCGTTCGGCTCCATGTGCTGGACTCCCGCGGCCGGGCGGAAGCTCGCGATGTCCCGCAGCGTGATGGGCTGCGCCGCCGGAGTCGGGTCTGAGGGCTTGGGAACGGTGCCGAAGCACTTGCCCAACCGGACGATCGGGCAGGCATCGGGCGCAGACCCCTTGGCCCCGGAGCCGGCGCCGGAGCCGGGGGTGCCGGGCACGGTCTCGGTGCCTTCGAGCACTGCAGAACCACCATCGACGGAACCACCGACCGAACAAGCTCCTGTAGCAATCTCGCCCAAGCTGCAGCCGTCGGAATGCGCAATTGGTCCACCGATGAGCAGACCCACAACCATTGTCAGCAGAAGTCCGTACCCGACCATGCGTCGTTTCGACTCACTTTCATTTTGGTTTCTTCGAAGTTGTCGACATCGACCTCAAGCGGCACTCGCGTTTGACGATCTTTGGGAACGACAGAGGTACCGTCTGGGCCACGGACGTCCACTCCCGAAACGTCAACGCAGAGGTACATCGTCACGACCACCATGCCGCGACCGCGCTCTGACACACCTTCGACCTTTGCGCTGTCATACCTGGTGCTACCAACTTGGGTGAGGGACTTTGCAGCAAACTGGTTGGCCGTTGCCTTGTCTCTAGCAAGGGCTTCACCTCTAGCGAACGGCTTCAGCCGCGACGGGTCCTTCCAGCCGTCCTGCGCAACCTGATCCGACACCTTCAGGTACGCCGCGTACGCCGTCTCCGCCGCCTTCAGCGCCTCCGCATCCGACGCGAACACCGGCGTCGCGCTCGGAGTCGACGACGACGGGGGCGACGCGGCGGGGGCACATCCGGCGAGGGCGAGCAGCACCCCCAGCGTGAGGAGCAACGACCCGATGCGCATACCCACGACGGTAGGGCACCGGCTCGGCACGCGGCATCCGGAATCCACAGTGTGGGTGGACGTCGCCGCGAACGTAGTGGGGAGGAGGCCCCGTTCCTCACCGGTAGGTTGGCGGGGATGAGTGTCTCGGGATCCTGGGTTCGCGCCGCACGCGGGGCGATGCTGCTGAGCGACGACGGCGAGCTGCGTCCGACGATCTTCGCCGAGATGTCGGCACTCGCCGCGCGCACCGGGGCGATCAATCTGGGTCAGGGTTACCCCGACGAGGACGGCCCACGTGCCGTGCTCGAGGCCGCCAAGCGGGCGATCGACGAGGGCCTCAACCAATACCCACCCGGACGCGGCATGCCGGTTCTGCTCGAGGCCATCGCGAATCATCAACAGCGCTTCTACGGCCTGCGGGTCGATCCCGAGCGCGAGGTGCTGGTCACGACCGGAGCCACCGAGGCGATCGCGGCCACCCTGCTGGCCCTCGTCGATGCGGGCGACGAGGTCGTCACCTTCGAGCCGTTCTACGACTCCTACGCGGCGATGATCGCGCTTGCCGGCGGTGTGCACGTGACGGTCGCGCTGCCGGCCCCTGCGTTCCGGCCCGACCTCGACCGGCTGCGCGCCGCCGTCACGGATCGCACCCGCGTCATCCTGATCAACTCCCCCCACAACCCGACCGGCACGGTGCTCGACCGCGAAGCCCTTGAACTCATCGTGGAACTCGCCCACCGGCACGACGCGATCATCGTCACCGACGAGGTGTACGAACACCTGGTCTTCGGCGTCGAGCACATCCCGATCTCGACCCTGCCCGGAGCGCGCGAACGCACCGTCACCATCTCCAGTGGCGGCAAGACCTTCAGCACGACCGGCTGGAAGATCGGCTGGCTCATCGCGCCGCCCGAGCTGCTCGACGCGATCCTCGCGGTCAAGCAGTTCCTCAGCTACGTCAGCGGTGCCCCGTTCCAGCCCGCGATCGCGACCGGGCTCGGCCTGCCCGACTCCTACTTCGCGGATGCCGCCGCCGCCCTCGCCGTCAAGCGCGAGCTGCTCGGCTCCGGTCTGCGTCGCGCGGGCTTCGAGGTCAGCAGGCCCGACGGCTCGTACTTCATCATCGCCGACGCCGCCCCCCTCGGATTCATCGACGCCGTGGAGTTCTGCCGCCGGCTGCCCCAGCTCGCGGGTGTGGCCGGCATCCCCCTCACCGCATTCGTGCGGCCGGAGCGTCACGCCGACTACCGATCTCTCGTGCGATTCGCGTTCTGCAAGCGCGCGGAGGTGCTCGATCGGGCGTCGGCTCAGCTGGCGCAGTTGCGTCGCACCTGACCCGTCCGGGGTGAGGCGGGGGTGATATCCGGTTCCTTCGCCCGGGGTGGACAGACTGGTCGTCCCGTCCCCGTAGGCTGAGGGGATTCGATCCCCGATGCAGCATCCGTTGCCCCATGAAAGCGACCGCCGTGGCCTCGCCCTCTGATGTCGACCGTGTGCTCGACACGGCATCCGCGATCGTTCTCGATGACGGCTTCGAGTCGGCGAGCATGCGCGAGATCGCGGCCCGCGCCCGGATCACCGAGGGTGAGCTGCTGCAGCTGTTCGCCTCGCCCGGCGAGCTCTTCGTCGGCCTCGTCAACCGCGAGTACCGCGGGATCTTCCGGGCGGTCATCGATCACATCGAGCGGGACCCCCAGGGCGGCAAGCTGTCGCGCATCTACCGGCACACCATCGGCGCCGTGCACGAGCGACCGCTCGCCCGAGCCCTCTACCTGACGGATCCGAGCGCCCTGAACTCGATCATGCGCGGCGCGTACGGCTTCGACTTCATGCCCCGGCTGGGGATCGGCGACGGCTTCATCGACCGCATGAAGAAGGTGGGGATGGTGCGCCACGACGTCGACTCGCCATCGCTGTCCGCCGTCATCACGACCGTCGCCGCGGGCACGGCCCTGACGGCGCCGCACGAGGAGCTCGATCAGCTGGTCAACGGTCTCGTCATGCTGCTCGAGCGCTCGGTGGACACGGATGCGGTCGACACCGGGCCCGGCAAGGCGGCCTTCATCGAATACGCGACCGGCCCGTCCGGCCTCCGCTGAGTCGACCCCACACGGCGGTTCGCCGTCCGAGCCGGCGCGCTACCGCGGTTCCACCCGGAATCGACGCAAGGCGAGCGAGGGGTTGACGCGGCGCACCTCGGCGACGCGGGCGGGAGTGATCCAGGCGACCGCGACGCCCGTGTTCTCGCCCAGGGTGACGACCTCGACGCCCATCGGATCCACGACCATGCTGTTGCCCACGCCGATCGGCGGCGCCTGGTCGGCGGTCGCGACGTACACGGTGTTCTCGATCGCGCGCGCGGTGATGAGGGTGCGCCAGTGCGCCTCCTTGAGCGGACCGCGCACCCACGCGCTCGGCAACAGGATCAGCTCGGCTCCGGCATCGACGAGCCGCCGGGTCACCTCGGGGAATCGCAGGTCGTAGCAGGTCTGCAGTCCGACGGTGAAGCCGCCGAACGCGAAGGTGGCCGGCTGCTCGATCGGTCCGGGCACGATCCAGTCGCTCTCGCGCTGGCCGAAGGCGTCGTAGAGGTGCACTTTGCGGTAGTGGGCGACCAGCTCGCTCTGGTCGTTGAGGGCGACGAGCGTGTTCGCCACCCGGTGGTCGTCGTCGGGAACGCGCTCGACGATTCCCGCGACGAGATGGATGCCCAACTCGGCCCCCAGCTCGGCGAGCGCCCGAACGAAGGGGCCGTGCAGCGTCTGCGCATGGGCGACCGCGTCGGCTCCCGCCATCGTGGGGCTGAAGTACGACGAGTACTCGGGGAAGACGACCATCATGGCGCCCCGGTTGGCCGCGTCGCCGGCCAGGCGCGCCATCTGCTCGAGGTTGGCGTCGGGGTCGTCACCGGGCGCGAACTGCGCGACGGCGATCGCGATCGGGGTCTCGGCTGCATCGGCCATGACGACAGCCTAGGAGGGCGGGCCGATCCCCGTCTCCTTTCACGCCAGCGGGCCCCGGCCTGCTCCGACCGGGACCCGCTGCGCTTGCGTGCGCTTACCGGCTGGACGTCAGCTCGGGAACCGCTGCATTCGAGTCCTGCGGGGTCGAGGAGGCGCCGACCGGGTTCGTCGCGTGATCGTCGCGTCGGCCGAACTCGGCCTCGTCGAACGGCAGCCGCCCCGAGAGCACCTCGACGAGCCGCCCCTTGTCGAGCTGCCGGGTCCACGAACCGAGCAGCAGGGTCGCGACCGCGTTGCCCGTGAAGTTGGTCACGGCTCGCGCCTCCGACATGAAGCGGTCGATGCCCACGATGACGCCGACGCCGTTCACGAGGTCGGGGCGGTAGGTCTGCAGTCCGCCGGCCAGGGTCGCGAGACCCGCGCCGGTGACGCCCGCCGCGCCCTTGGAGGCGATGATCATGAACGCCAGCAGGCCGATCTGCTCGGGAATCGACATCGCCTTGCCCATGGCGTTGGCGATGAACAGCGAGGCCATCGTCAGGTAGATCGCGGTTCCGTCGAGGTTGAACGAGTAGCCCGTCGGCACGGTGATGCCCACGACCGGCTTCGACACCCCGGCGTGCTCCATCTTGGCGATGAGCCGCGGCAACGCCGCCTCCGACGAGGAGGTGCCGACGATCAGCAGGTACTCGCGGCCGAGGTAGCCGATCAGGCGGAAGATGTTGACCCCCGTGACTGCCTTCAGCAGCAGTCCGAGCACCACGGCGATGAAGAGGAAGCAGGTCAGGTAGAAGGCGATCATGAGCGTCGCGAGGCTCACGACCGCGCTCCACCCGGTCGCGCCGACGACGCCGGCGATGGCCCCGAAGGCGCCGATCGGGGCGACCCAGAGAATCATCGAGAGGATGCGGAACACGAGCGCCTGCAGGCTCTTGACCGCGTCGAGCACCGGCACGCCCTTCGCCCCGAGCGACTGCAGCGCGAAGCCGGTGAGCAGTGCCACCAGCAGCACCTGCAGCACGCTGCCGCCCGTCAGGGACGAGAACAGGGTGGCCGGGATGATGCCGAGGATGAAGTCCTGGGCGCCGACCGGCTCGGTCGTGCTGTGGTAGCTGGCGCCGGCGATGTTCAGCCCCGTGCCGGGGTGGATGATGTTGCCCACGATCAGGCCGATGCCGAGCGCGAACGTCGACATGACCATGAAGTAGCCGATCGCGAGACCGCCGATCTTGCCGACCGTCGCCGCCTTCGCGATCGATCCGACGCCGATCACGATCGTGCAGAAGATGACCGGCGCGATCATCATCTTGATCAGGGCCACGAATCCGGTGCCGATCGGCGCGAGCCCGACGGCGAAGCCCGGCGCAGCCAGGCCGACGATCGCGCCGGCGAGAACCGCGACGATGACCGCGATGTAGAGGATGTGATTCCGATCGAGCCGACGTGCGGCCCGGGGCGTCGTTGCCATGAGAGGTCCAATCCGGCCGGAACGTCGATGTCTCCGGCCTCGTGACGGGTGATTCCGACCAGCATGAGGTGATCGCCCCCGACCCAGAAGCTTGTGTTCATATTGGTCGCCGGCCCCCTCCTGCCCGCGGTTCATACTTGACGCGGAGGTGGGGCGATGCGGCACACGCGCACGTGGAGCGTTGCGGGCAGGGTCTTCGGCGTGCAGGTTCTCGCCGTCCTCGTCATCGGCGCCGTGCTGCTCGTCATCCTGGTCCTCGACGCCCAGCGGTCGGTCTCGGATGACGCCGCGGCCAAGAGCCTCGCGGTGAGCCAGACGATCGCCTCCGACCCCGCCGTCACGAGTGCGATCGAGGCGAGCGACCCGACGGCCGCCCTGCAGCCGTACGCCCTGGCCGTGATGAAGTCGGCGCACGTCGACTTCGTGACGATCATGGACCCGAACGGGATCCGCTTCACGCATCCCGACCCCGCCCAGATCGGCCAGCACTTCCTCGGGACGATCTCGGCGGCGCAGCAGGGCAGGAGCATCACCGAGACCTACACCGGCACCCTCGGTCCCTCGGTGCGTGCGGTCGTGCCGATCACCGACCACGGCAGGCTCGTCGGCATGGTCTCTGCCGGGGTGACGACCGCGAAGGTGTCGACGGCGGTGCTGCCGCGCGTTCCGTTCCTGGTAGGGCTGTCGATCCTCGTCGTCCTGCTGGGCGCGGCGGCCGCGGCCTTCACCAGGCGCTCGTTATGGCGCATGACGGGACGGTTGGCGCCGCAGCAGATGAGCCGCATGGTCCAGTTCTACGAGTCGGTGCTGCACTCGGTGCGCGAGGGCGTCGTGCTGACCGATCCCCAGCACCGCGTCGTGCTGTACAACGACGAAGCCGCCGACCTGCTCGGGCTGCCCCCGGCGCCGGAGTCCCTCCCCCCACGCACCGCGGGCGAACTCGACATCGATCCGGATGTCGCGGCACTGCTCGATTCCGGTCGCCGGGTCATCGAAGAGACCCACGTCGCCGAGGGGCGGGTGCTGCTCGTCAACCAGGAGCCGGCCCTCACCACGGGCCGCGAACCGGCCGGGGCGCACAGCGCCGTCATGACCCTGCGCGACCAGAGCCGGCTTCAGGCGATCCTCGGCGAGCTCGAGTCGATCCGGACCATGAGCGAGGCGCTGCAGTCGCAGTCGCACGAGCACCTGAACACGCTGCACACCATCGCCTCCCTGATCGAGATGGGCCGCGCCGAGGAGGTCTCGGCCCTCATCGACGACATCTCGCGCACGAGCCAAGGTCTCGCCGACGCGGTCAACGGCCGGGATGCCAGCCCGGTGCTGGCGGCCCTGCTGCTGGGCAAAGCGGCCACCGCGACCGAACGCGGCGTCATCCTCGACGTCGACCTCGCCGACGGCGTCGTCCTGCCGCTCAGCCCGAACGAGACGGTGTCGGTCGTCGGCAACCTGGTCGACAACGCGCTGGATGCCGTGCGCCGCTCGCCCGCGCCGCGTCGCGTCGGCGTGCGGATCCGCGGCGAGGCGGCCGACGTCGTGCTCGACATCACCGACACCGGGCCGGGCATCCCCGAGGGGACCGACGTCTTCGCCCCGGGCGTCACGAGCAAGGCCGACGACGGCGGGGCGCACGGCCTCGGACTGGGCGTGGTGCGCCGGATCGTCGAGGAGCACGGCGGCACGATCGCCTTCGCCCCGGGCACTCCGACCACCGTCATCGTGCGCCTTCCGCTGGGGGCGACCCCGTGATCCGCGTCCTCGTGGTCGAAGACGAACCGCTCACCGCGGCCGCCCACGCGAACTACCTGGGTCGCCTCGAGGGCTTCGAGCTCGTGGGCAGTTGCTCGACCGCCCGGGAGGCGCACGCGCAGATCATCGCCGCGCGCGACGCCGGTACCCCGGTCGACCTGCTGCTGCTCGACATCACCCTTCCCGACGCCAGCGGCCTCGACCTCGCGCGGGCACTGCGGGCCGCGAAGATCGACATCGACTTCATCGCGGTGACCGCGGTGCGGCAGACCGAGGCGCTGCAGGCGGCCCTCGGCC
This sequence comes from Lysinimonas soli, assembly GCF_042655435.1. NCBI lineage: Bacteria > Bacillati > Actinomycetota > Actinomycetes > Micrococcales > Microbacteriaceae > Lysinimonas > Lysinimonas soli. The sequence continues at coordinate 469,809 of NZ_JBHSMG010000001.1, read as the reverse complement.
TCGGCGCCGTCCAGTACCTCATCAAGCCGTTCGGGTTCGCGGTGTTCCGCGAGAAGCTCGACCACTACCGCCGCTACGCCAGCAGGTGGGAGAGCGCCACCCGCAGCGCCACGCAGCAGGATGCCGACGAGCTGTTCGCGGCCCGCGGCCCGGCCGCGACGGCGCAGCTGCCCAAGGGGCTCTCCTCGGTGACCCTCGACGCGGTCTCGGCGCGCATCCGTCAGGCCACGGCTCCCGTGTCGGCCAGCGAGGTGGCGGCGCCGCTGGCGCTGTCACGGGTGACCGCGCGGCGCTACCTCGAGCATCTCGCCGACCTCGGCATGGTCACGCGGACGCAGCGCTACGGCGCTCCCGGCCGGCCCGAGGTCGAGTACTCCTGGCGGCCCTGACCGCCCGGTCGCCGGGTCAGTCGTGCGCCCGCGCGATGAGTTGCCGCGCCTGCCGCAGCAGCGGTTCGTCGACCATCCGTCCCTCGAAGACGAAGACGCCGCCGGATGCCGCGGCCGCCGCCGAGAGCACGCCCCGGGCCCACGCCACCTCGTCGGCGCTCGGGCGGAACGCGGCCCGGATCAGCTCGACCTGGCTCGGGTGGATGCACATCGCTCCCGCGAAACCGGAGGCCCGGGCGTCGTCGGCCTCGGCCCGCAGCCCGGCCTGATCGGCGATGTCCAGGTGCACGGTGTCGAACGCCGCCTTGCCCTCGCTCGCGGCGGCGATGAGCACCCGCGACCGCGCGTAGTGCGCGTACTGCCGGTACTCCCCGCTCGCGAACCGGCTCGACGTCCCGCCGAGCGCGGCGACGAGGTCCTCGGCGCCCCAACTGAGCGCCACGACGTTCGGCGATGCCGCCAGCTCGTCGGCGTTCCTGACCCCGCGCGGGCTTTCGCAGAGCGCGATCACCTCGAATCCGGCCAGTCGTTCCGCCTCGCCGGCGCTCTCGGCCTTGGGCAGCATGACCGTGCGATAGGGCGTCTCGGCGAGCGCCGCGAGGTCGCTCTCCCACAGCCCGCTCGACGAGGGGTTGATGCGCACGATCGTGCGGGCCGGATCGAGCGAGGACGCCACCACCGCGGCCCTCGCGCGATCCTTGGCCTCCCGCGCGACGCCGTCCTCCAGGTCGAGGATCACCGCGTCGGCCGCCGCGGCCGCCTTCGCGAACCGCTCCGGCCGATCCGCAGGGCAGAACAGCAGCGCCGGGCCGGCGAGCACCTCAGGCCTCCTCGGTGTGCGGCTCGGGCAGGCAGAGCATGAGCGCCGAGCGGCGCGCGACCGCGACGACCTCGCCGTGCTGGTTGCGGGCCGTGTGCTCGAACTCGACGACGCCCTGGCCCGGGCGGCTCTTCGAGAGCCGCTTCGAGAGCACGCGGGTCTCGGAGTACATCGTGTCGCCCGCGCGCATGGGATGCGGAAACCGCACGTCGCCGAAGCCCAGGTTCGCCACGATGGTGCCCTGGGTCAGCTGCGCGACCGAGGCCCCGACGAGCGTCGACAGGGTGAACATGCTGTTGATCAGCCGCTCGCCGAACTCGGTCGACTTCGCCCATTCCGCGTCGAGGTGCAGGGACTGCGTGTTCATGGTCAGGGTCGTGAACAGCACGTTGTCGGCCTCGGTCACGGTCCGCCCGGGGCTGTGCACGTAGACCGCCTGCTCGTCGAGCTCCTCGAAGTACAGGCCGCGCTGCTCGATCCGCCGCTCCGTCATCTGCTCTCTCCCTCATCCGTGCCCGCATCGTCCGTGACCGAACCGTCGCCCGATGCGGCGTCGGCCACGACCGAGGCCACCACCTGGTCACCGGTGACCTGGGCCCCGAGGCCCACCCGCAACTCGACGGTGCCGCTCTGCGGAGCCCGCAGCACATGTTCCATCTTCATGGCCTCGATCGCGAGCACCGGGGTGCCCGCGTCGACGTGCCCACCCTCGTCGACGAAGACGGCGACGACCGAACCGGGCATGGGCGAGCGCAGCTCCGGGTTCGTGGCCGCCGTTCCGCTCGCACGTCGCGCGACCCCGAGGTCGTCGAACGCCCAGGCCGAGCCGTCGTGGCCGAGGTGCAGCCGGAGTCCGTCGCGGGCGAACCACAGGGTGCGGCTCGCGTCGCCGATCCGCACCCGGGCGCGCGCGCCGTCGAGCTGCACCGAGCCGATCCGGCCCTCCTCGTCGAGCTGCACGAGCGCGTGCGTCGCCCCACCGGTGACCGCCACACTGACCGCCTCCCCCTCGGCCACGCCCACCAGGTGGTAGCGGGCCGGCGACGCGGCGCCGAGCCGCCAGCCGTCGTACCGCCACGGCCCGGCATCCGCGCCCGCCGCGTCGAGGGCGTGCAGGATGAGCGCGGCCTCCGCGAAGGTGGCAGCAGCGGAGGCCCCGGGGCGGCCGAACTCGGGCGTCTCGAGGCGACGCTCGATCAGGCCGGTGTCGAGCTCGCCGGCGACGACATCCGGATCCGCCAGCAACTCCCGCAGGAACGCCACATTGTTCGCGACCCCGAGGGTCGCCATCTCGCCGAGCGCCGCGCGCAGCCGACGCAGCGCCGTCGGCCGGTCGGGCGCCCAGGCGATGACCTTGGCGAGCATCGGGTCGTAGTCGGGGGTGACGTGCAGGTCGGGGCGGAGGGCCGAGTCCACCCGCACGTGCTCGGCCACGGGCTCCGAGAGCGCGAGCACCGTGCCGCCGGTGGGGAGGAAGCCGCGACGGGGATCCTCCGCGTAGACCCGGGCCTCGACCGCGTGGCCGTGCAGCACGACGTCGCTCTGGGCGAAGTCGAGGCTCTCTCCCGCGGCGATCCGCAGCTGCCACTCCACCAGATCGAGCCCGGTCACGAGCTCGGTCACCGGATGCTCCACCTGCAGCCGGGTGTTCATCTCCATGAAGAAGAACTCGCCGGGCGCGTCGGCTGACACCAGGAACTCGACGGTGCCCGCCCCGCGGTAGCCGACGCTCCTCGCCGTCTCGACCGCGGCCGAGCCGATGCGCGCGCGAGTCGCCTCGTCGAGCAGGATCGACGGGGCCTCCTCCACCACCTTCTGATGGCGACGCTGCAGCGAGCACTCCCGCTCGCCCAGGTGCACGGTCGTGCCGGCGTCGTCGGCCAGCACCTGCACCTCGATGTGCCGCGGGCTCGTCACGTAGCGCTCCACGAAGAGCGTGTCGTCGCCGAACGACGACGCCGCCTCGCGCCGCGCCGCGGCGATCGCCGCGACGAGTTCTCCCTCGGCCCGGACGAGGTGCATGCCCTTGCCGCCCCCACCCGCCGACGGCTTGATGAGCACGGGGAACCCGATCGCGCGAGACGCCTCGGCGAGCGCGTCGTCGCCGAGACCGGGCTCGGCGAGGCCCGGCACCACGGGCACGCCCCGGGACGCGACGTGAGCCTTGGCCCTGATCTTGTCGCCCATGATCTCGATCGCCTCGACCCCGGGTCCGACGAACACGATGCCGGCGTCGGCGCAGGCGCGTGCGAACGCCGCATTCTCGGCGAGGAATCCGTAGCCCGGATGGATCGCCTGAGCGCCGTGTGCGAGCGCCGCCGCCACGATCCGCTCGATGTTGAGGTAGCTGTCGCTCGCGTCCGCAGAACCGATGCGCACCGCCGCGTCGGCCAGTCCGACGTGCCGGGCCCCGGCATCCGCGTCGCTGAAGACCGCGATCGACCGGATGCCGAGCGCGCGCAGGGTGCGGATCACCCGACACGCGATCTCGCCCCGGTTGGCGACCAGTACCGTCTCGAACACGCCGATCACATCCTGAAGACGCCGTACGAGACGTCGTCCATCGGCGCCCGCGAGCACACCTCGAGGGCCATCCCGACCACCCGGCGGGTGTCGGCGGGATCGATGATGCCGTCGTCCCAGAGCCGCGCCGTCGCGTAGTACGGGCTGCCCTGTCGCTCGTACTGCTCCAGGATCGGCGCCGCGAACGCCGCCTCTTCGGCCTCCGACCAGGTGGCCCCCGAGGCCTCCACCTGCTCGCGGCGCACGGTCGACAGCACCGAAGCCGCCTGCGGCCCGCCCATCACCGAGATGCGGCCGGCCGGCCACATCCAGAGAAAACGCGGGGAGAAGGCGCGACCGCTCATCGAGTAGTTGCCGGCCCCGAACGAGCCGCCGACCACTACGGTCAACTTGGGGACCCGGGCGCAGGCGACGGCGGTGACCATCTTGGCGCCGTGCTTGGCGATGCCGCCGCGCTCGTAGTCGCGACCGACCATGAACCCCGTGACGTTCTGCAGGAACAGCAGCGGGACCTTGCGCGCGTCGCACAGCTCGATGAAGTGCGCGCCCTTGAGCGCGGATTCCGAGAACAGCACCCCGTTATTGGCGACGATGCCGACCGGATGGCCGTGGATCCGCGCGAATCCCGTCACCAGGGTGGCCCCGTAGTCGCGCTTGAACTCGTGGAACTCGCTGCCGTCGACGATCCGCGCGATGATCTCGCGCGCGTCGTAGGGGGTCTGCAGGCCGGTCGGCACGACGCCGTAGAGCTCGGCCGGATCGACGACGGGCTCCGTCGCCGCGACGACCTCCCAGGCTCGCTCGCGCGGCGCGGGAAGCTGCGCCACGATGTCGCGCACGATCTGCAGGGCGTGCGCGTCGTCGTCGGCCAGGTGATCGGCGACCCCGGAGTACCGCGTGTGGGTCACCCCTCCCCCGAGCTCCTCGGCGCTGACCACCTCCCCGGTCGCCGCCTTCACGAGCGGCGGTCCCCCCAGGAAGATCGTGCCCTGGTTCGCCACGATGACCGTCTCGTCGCTCATCGCCGGCACGTACGCTCCGCCCGCGGTGCTGGAGCCGAGAACCGCGGCGATCTGCGCGATGCCGCGGGCCGACATCCTGGCCTGGTTGTAGAAGATCCGGCCGAAGTGGTCGCGATCGGGGAAGACCTCGTCCTGCATCGGCAGGAAGGCGCCCCCCGAGTCGACCAGGTACACGCAGGGCAGCTCGTTCTGCTCGGCGATCTCCTGGGCCCGCAGGTGCTTCTTGACCGAGACCGGCAGGTAGGTGCCGCCCTTGACCGTGGCGTCGTTGCCGACGATCATCACCTGCCGCCCGTGCACGAGCCCGATGCCCGCGATCACGCCCGCGCCCGGCACCTCGTCGTCGTACATCCCGTTCGCGGCGAGCGGGGCGATCTCGAGAAAGGGGCTGCCCCGGTCGAGCAGCCGCTCGATGCGCTCACGCGGCAGCAGCTTGCCCCGGCCCAGATGCCGCTCACGGGATGCCGCGGTGCCGCCGAGCGCGGCCGTCGCCAGCCGCGCGCGCAGTTCGTCGACGGCGGCGCGCTGAGCCGCGGCGTTCGCGAGGAACTCCGGGCTGCCGGCCCGAGCGGAGCTGCTCAGCCTGTCCATCGCACGTCCGTCCGTTCGGTCTCCCTCAGGTTACTGAGCACTAACTGAGATGTCCACCGCCCTAGGATCGGATCGTGGCAGAGACCTGGCGGGCGACCGAGAAGGCCCACCGCCGCGAGAAGTACCTCGCGGCCGCGGGGCATCTGTTCGCCGAGCGCGGCTACCGCGCGGTCTCGATCGAAGACCTCGGCGCCGCGGTCGGGGTGAGCGGTCCGGCGCTCTACCGGCACTTCGCGAGCAAGGAGGCGATGCTCGTCGAGCTCCTGATGGATTCGAGCGAACGCCTCATGGCCGGCTTCGAGGCGACGGTGGCCCAGGGCGCGGACGATCTCGCCACGCTCACGAACCTCATCGAGTTCCATGTCGACTTCGCGATGAGCGAGCGCGACGTCATCCGCATCCAGGATCGCGAACTGGCCCAGCTGCCCGCCGAGGCGAATCATCGGGTGCGCGAGATCCAGCGCCGCTACCTCCAGGGCTGGCAGCAGATCGTGGCGCGACTGCGACCCGAGCTCTCGCCCGCCGACCTCGAGATCAAGATGCACGCCGCCTTCGGGGTGCTGAACTCCACGCCGTACACCGCGCGACTCGACCCGGCGACGGATGTACGGCGGGTGCTGGCCGAGACCGCGCTCGTGACCCTGCTCGGCACGGTCCCCGCGCGCTGAACCGAGTCCCTCCCCCTGGGCTTTTCGGTTATCGCTTGCTAACCTGGCCGCGCATGATGCGTACCTGACGACGCGTCCGACGAGGGGCCATGACCGACTACCTGGCCACCGGGAATCTTCCGGATGACTACCGACAGCTCGCGGCATCCGTCGCCGACTTCGCGCGAACCGTCGTCGCCCCCGTCTCGGCGGAGCACGATGCGCAGCACAGCTTCCCCTACGAGGTGGTCGCAGGCATGGCCGAGATGGGCCTGTTCGGGCTCCCCTTCCCCGAGGAGTACGGCGGCATGGGCGGCGACTACTTCGCCCTCTGCCTCGCCATCGAGGAGCTCGCCAAGGTCGACCAGAGCGTCGCCATCACCCTCGAGGCCGGCGTCTCGCTCGGGGCGATGCCGATCCACCGCTTCGGAACCGACGCGCAGAAGGGGGAATGGCTCCCGGCCCTCACCAGCGGCCGGCAGCTCGCCGCCTTCGGCCTCACCGAGCCGGGGGCCGGCAGCGACGCGGGTGGAACCCGCACCCGGGCCGTCCTCGACGGCGACCACTGGGTCATCGACGGCAGCAAGCAGTTCATCACGAACTCGGGCACCGACATCACAGCGCTCATCACGGTCACGGCCGTCACCGGCGTCGGTCCGGATGGCGGGAAAGAGATCTCGACGATCGTCGTACCCGCGCAGACCCCGGGCCTGACGGTCGAGCCGGCTTACGACAAGGTCGGCTGGAAGGCCTCGGACACCCACCCTCTGACCTTGACCGACGTGCACGTGCCCGAGGCCAACCTGCTCGGCGAGCGCGGGCGCGGCTACGCCAACTTCCTGCGCATCCTCGACGAGGGGCGCATCGCGATCGCGGCCCTCGCCGTCGGCGCGGCCCAGGGCTGCGTGGATGCCAGCGTCGCCTACGCGACGCAGCGGGAGGCCTTCGGCCGCCCGATCGCCGCCAACCAGGGCATCGCCTTCAAGATCGCCCGCATGGAGGCGCGCGCCCATGTGGCCCGGACCGCGTACTACGACGCCGCGGCCCTGCTGCTCGCGGGCAAGCCGTTCAAGAAGCAGGCCTCGATCGCCAAGCTCGTCGCCTCCGAGGCCGCCATGGACAACGCCCGCGACGCCACCCAGATCCACGGCGGCTACGGGTTCATGAACGACTACCCGGTGGCCCGGCACTACCGCGACAGCAAGATCCTCGAGATCGGCGAGGGCACGAGCGAGGTGCAGCTCATGCTGATCGCCCGGACGCTCGGCCTGTGACCTCGCGCGCGCCGCGCCCGTCCCCGAGCTAGGAGTTCCCGACCTCGCGATGCAGCACCTCACCGTCGCCGGTCGCGACGGTGAGGACGGCGGGGTTGCCGCTGAGGCGCACGGTGATGCGGTCGTCATCGATGCCGGCCACGACATCCGCCGCCCACTCCAGGTCGCCCCACGCCACGGTCGCCTCCTCGGCGTCGTCGAGCAGGGACACGTCGGTGCCCCGGCCACGCGCGGCCCGCACCGCCGCCGCGAGCGGTTCGACGGCGAGCCGGGTTCCGCGGATCTCGTCGCGCAGCACCGCCTCGAGCAGGCGGTGCTCCTGTCGCTGCGCCGAGGTCGATGACCCCGACGCAATGGTTGTGAGCACCGGCAGCACCCGGCGCCGCACGAGAGCCAGCTGCGTCGCCCGCTCCCGCTCGCTCTCGGCGCGCAGCTGCTCTTCTCCGACGCGCTGGCGCCGCACCGCCTGCAGCGTCATCACGTCATCGGCCGCCCTGCGCAGGATCACGGCGAAGAAGGTGCCGGCCAGCAGCGCCCCGATCTCGCCGTAGGTCGGCGACAGACCACTCCATAGGCCGTGGGTGACGACGAGACTCCAGGTCCAGGTGATCGCACAGACGACGGCCATCCCGATCCAGGCCCAGCGGATGCGGCCGAGCAGAGCGACCCCGAACCACACGAAGTTGCTCGCGTTGTAGTTCCAACTGCGGAACCCGTCGGCCCCGTTCACCGGGATCTGCTCGAGCATGAGCACCGTGCAGGCGGCGACGAGCGCGATGACCAGCAGCACCCACCGCAGGGCGAGCGGATGCCGGCGCGGAAGCACCGTGAGCGCCGCCGCCCCGGTCAGGAGCGCCAGCGCCCCGACACCGTGTCCGTCTCTCATGGCAGGCCCGCCCGCGAGCACCGCGATGATCGTGTTCACCGCCGTGAAGGCGGCGAGCACGACCCAGGCCGGCCACCCGGCGAAGTCGAGCGGAGTGCCGCGCTGCAGCGGGCGTGAGTCCCGGGTCATGGCCTCATCCAGCCGATCCGTACGGTCGTACCGCGACCGGATTCCGATTCGATCGCGGCGTAGCCGCCGGCGATTCCGCGCATGCGCCCCACGATGCTGACCGAGATTCCGAGGCGCGAGGTCGGCACGGACTTCGCGTCGAAGCCGACCCCGTCGTCGAGCACGAGCACGGCGACGCCCTGCTCGTCGAGGCGCACATGCACGGCGCGCGCCGCGGTGCGGTCAACGGCGTCGGCGTGCACCACGCTGTTGCGCAACGCCTCGGCCGTCGACTCGCTGACGGCCTCGATGACCTCGGGCGGCGGCGGACGCTCCCCGTCGAGCTCGAACCGGAACTCCGCGTCGGGTGCGATGTCGGTCGTGATCGACTGCAGCTCCCAGACCAGCTGGGCCGCCGTCACCGGCTCGGGGTCGCCGTCGGAGCCGTACCGCTCGATCTGCCGCAGGGCACGACGAGCCTGGTCGGCCACCACCCGTTCGTCTCCCCCGACCGCCGAGGCGAGCAGCACCGCGAGCACGTTGTCGTGCACGAGCGCATCGATGCGGCGCCGCTCACGGGTCCGGGCGCTCTGGGTCGCGTTGCGCCGCGTCTCGATCTCTGCGGCGAGACCCGCCTGGTCGAGCAACTCGCCCAGGCGTCGCGACGCCATCGCCAGCGCGACGAACAAGGCGCAGAAGAACAACTCGAACAGGGTGCCCTCGATCGTCCCGTTGATCGATCCCGGAGCACAGTAGAGCAGGCGGTCGACGGCGATCAGCACCCCGCTGAGCCCGAGGTAGATCCAGGCGGCCACCGTCGGCAACGACACCGCGGCGGCCGAGGCGCCGATCACCATGAGCGAGATGAACCAGGGTGCCTCGCCGGGGTCGCCGACCCCCTGGCGCGGGAGCGCGAGCACGAAGGTGAGCATCCCGAGGAGGTAGATGCCGGCGAGCACCCCGGCCATGATCTGGAGCGTCCGCACCTCGGCGAGCCATGAGCCGACGGCGATGACGATCGTCGCGGCCAGGTAGGCGCCCGCGAAGCCGACATCCCATCCGGGGTCGATCGTCGGGGACTGCGCGAGGAAGGCCGGGAAGTTGAGCGCGGCGAAGACCACGCCGCCCACCCCGACACCGCGGGCCATGGCACGGGTGATCGGCGCCGATGCCGAGACCACCGTGGGCGCGATCACCGCTCGTTCTGTACTCACTCGCGCCCCGGCATCGGCAGGAAGCCGTCTTCGATCGCGCGCTTGTACAGGTCGATCTTGGTGGGCGCCGCCCGCCCCACACGCGCGTACTTCGAACGGATGCGGCGCACGTAGTCCTCGACGGTTCCGACCGCGATCCCGAGCGCGGAGGCCACGGCCTGCGTCTTCAGGCCGGTCGCGAACATGGCGAGAACCGCCTCCTCCTGCGCGCTCAGGCCGGCGTCGGCGAGTTCGGGATCGGCATCGATCGCGGCGGCCCACTCCGTCGACATGAGGGCCTGACCGGCGGCGGCCGAGCGGATGGTCTCGAGCAGCACGTCGACGGGCGCCGACTTGCGCACGATGCCGAGCACCTCGGTGCGGGCCACCAGGCGCACGAAGTAGGGGTCCTCGCCCGAGGTGTAGGCGATCACCCGCATTCCGTGCTCCCGCAAGGCCGTGACGTTGCTGATCGGCGACGACCCGTCGGCGAGGCGCAGGTCGAGCACGACCAACTCGGCGTCGGGATGCTCGACGAGCAGTTCGTGGACGGTCGGCGAGATGCCGAGGAACTGCACGGACGGGACCTCGGCCAAGGCGGCACGGAACGCGACCTCGACGATCGCGTGATCGTCGACGAGCGCAACGCGGGTCGGCCGTGACGCACTCACCTGGACCATGTTCCCGCCACTCTACTGTTCGGCTTTCGTGCCTACGCGTTCGGCTGGTTCGCGGCGTCGCCCTCGTACGTGCTCGTGAAGACGAAGCCCCCCTTGCCGTCCAGGGCCACGTAGCCCTGGATGTCGTAGGAGTCGAAGACCGCGACCGCCTGGCCGTACTCCCGCGATGTGCGGAAGTCGGCATCCATCTCGAGAGAGCCCGCGGTATCGGTCTTGACCGTCCAACCGCCGTCCTTCCAGGGATCGAACGACACGATCGGTCGCTGCTTGATGCTCCAGTTGATGTTGCTGAGCGTGGCCCCCGGAGTGTCCATCACGGAGTACCCGCAGTTGCCGGTCGGCGCGAGCACGGGCTGCGCGATGCAGGCCTGGAGGAAGTCGTCGACGGCCGTCCGCGCGCTCGCGACGCCGTCGGCGGTCAGCTGCACCTGCAGGGCGACCTTCTTACTCGTGTCGAATCTCGACACGAGGGCGTCATGACTGTCGGCCGTCACGAGCGTGGTGTCGCTCTCGATCGCGAAACGGTAGTCGCCGGGCAGCGCGAGGAAGACCGCCGAGTCCTCGCCGTTCGAGCTCAGGGGGACCCCGTTCGCGGTCACCGTCACGCCGGCGGGTCGCCCGTCGTCGAGTTCGACGGTCGGAAAAGAGGTGCCGTCGACCGTCCACACGTCGAAGAGCAGCACCTTGCGGCCGGTGACCAGTTCGAAGGGCTGCTTCCACGACCCGGCGTCGGTCGTGAGCTCCACCTGGACGATGGCCTGCGAGCCCCTGATCACGGTCGACAGGATGCGGTACGTCATGATGCGATGCTTCGCGGCGGCGTACACGTCGTCGGCGACGAGGCTGCGGTTGCCGTCCGGCGCCGGCTGGAGCGTCGCGACGGCCGCCTTCGACTGGCCCTTCACGACGAGGTCGAGGAAGCGGCTGACGCTCGCACTCGGGGCGTAGTTGGAGGCCAGCGCCAGGTAGCCGATCCCGAACGCGGCCAGGATCAGTACCCCGACCCCGCCGAGCACGAGGCCCAGGACGAGGCCGCGAGGGCGACGACGAAGCGGAGACGATGACGCGTGCTGCTCGGCCGCTGCGGCCGACGCCGGCGCGACGGCCGGCTCCGTCGAGACGGCAGGGGGCGTCGGATCGACGGTCGACGGCGCGAGTCCGAACGGCGGAGGCGGTACGGTCTCCGGCTCGACGGGCGCGTCAGGGTCGGAGGGCGGCGGAGTGGTCAGGGCGTGCTCTCATGCTCGAGCGGACGAAAGGTCAGCTCAAACTACCGGGGAATCCTCACGCAAGGGAAGCCTCATGGGTCCCCCCAACATGGTGAAGGCCCCGGTCTGCACGACCGGGGCCTTCGTTTTCGTTGCGGGGACAGGATTTGAACCTGCGACCTCTGGGTTATGAGCCCAGCGAGCTACCGAACTGCTCCACCCCGCGGCACAAGAAGTGAGCCTATCACGTGCGTTGGGGGTTGGCTGCGTCGCTCAGTTGCCCTCCGCTGCGATCGCCGCCTTGATGGCATCCTGCATCTGCTGGTCGGCCTGCGCGGCCGCCACGAGATCGTTGGTCGCGTAGGCGGCCTGACGCCTGGCGAGGGCGGCCTGGTAGTCGCTGAGGGCCTTCTTGAGCGCGGCGTTCTGGGTGCCGGTCGTCGTACCGCTCCCGGTGCCCGTGCCGGGCGAGGTGCCCGACCCGGTTCCCGCCGCGCCGTTGTCCCCTGCGCTCGCACCGGAGTTGCCACCGAACAGCGAGTCGAGCGCCGCGTTCAGCGTGTCCTCGAAAGCGATCTTGTCTCCGAAGGCCACGAGCACCTTGCGCAGCAGCGGATAGCTGGTGTCGGCGTTCGCGCTCGACTGCACGTACACCGGTTGCACGTAGAGCAGCCCCCCGCCGACCGGGAGGGTCAGCAGGTTGCCGTAGACGACATCCGTCTGCCCCTGTCTGAGAAGGTTCAGCTGGGTCGAGACCGTCGGATCGGAGTCGAAGGTGTTCTGCACCTGGCCCGGCCCGGGCACGGTCGCCTGCTTCGGCAGGGTGAGCAGCGTCATCTTGCCGTAGTTCGGCCCCGCATCGGAGTCCACGGCCAGGTACCCGGTCAGCACGCTGCGGCTCGACGACGACGACGACTTGGGGATGTAGGTCGAGTACAGCGTGAACGCCGAGTTCTTCGTGCCCGGCACCTGCATCGTCAAGTAGTACGGGGGCTGGGCTTTGGCGGTCGACTTGGGCTGGGTCGGATCGTTCGGCACGCTCCAGGCGTCGACGCCCTGGTAGAACGAGGCGGCGTCGGTCACGTGGTAGGTCTGCAGGATCGAGCGCTGCACCTTGAACAGATCGGCGGGATACCGCACGTGCGCGGTGAGCTCGGTGCTCATGGCGCTCGCCGGCTTGATCGTCGCGGGGAAGATCTTCTGCCAGGTCTTCAGGATCGGGTCCGTGGTGTCCCACGCGTAGAGCGTCACCTTGCCGCTGTAGGCGTCGACGGTGGCCTTGACCGAGTTGCGGATGTAGTTGACGTCGTCGAGCGCGTAGTCCGGCTGCGGCGTGTAGGTGTCGACGATCGTGTTCGACAGCTGCTGCACCCGCGAGTACGGGTAGTCCGCGGTCGTCGTGTACCCGTCGACGATCCACACCACGCGCCCGTTGACCACGGCAGGGTACGGGTCGCTGTCGAGGGTCAGGTAGGGCGCGACCTTCGTGACGCGGGCCTTGGGGTCGCGGTCGTAGAGGATCTGCGAGTCGTTGGTCACGGCGCTCGAGAAGACGATCTCCTGCGACTGGAACTTGATCGCGTAGACGAGCTTCTTGAGGAAGCTGTCGAGCTTCGGTCCTCCGTTGCCGCTGTAGGTCGTCGTCGCGCCGTCGGTGCTCGCATCGGACGCGGTCGTGCCCCCGCCGGACGGGTAGTCGAACTCGACGTTCTTCGAGCCCTTCGGGGCCCCGACGATCGAGTAGCCGGGCGACTGCTCGCCGAAGTAGATGCGGGGCTGGTAGCTGCCGAGCGAGCCCTTGGGCGGGATGTCGGACTCGAGGAACTTGGGCTGGCCGTTGCTGGTGCGCTGGTTGCCGTACGCGGCGACGACCCCGAAGCCGTGCGTGTAGACGAGGGTGTCGTTGTACCAGCTGTTGGAGCTCTGGTTCGCCGAGTCGAGCTCGCGCACCGCGATGACCGTGTCCTGGGTCGTGCCGTTGATCTTGTAGCGGTCGACATCCAGGTGGGGGCTGAACTGGTAGTACTGCCGCACCTGCTGCAACTGCGCGAAGGTCTTGCTCACCAGGGCGGGATCGAGGATGCGGATGCTCGCGGCCGTCTCGGCATCCGCCCGCAGCTGCCCCGCCTGCACGTCGGTCGTCGCGTTGTACTGGACGGTCTTGACGCCGTTGACCCCGTAGGCATCGCGGGTCGCCGAGATGCTGCGGTCGATGTACTTCGATTCGAGGGTCTGCGCGCTCGGGTTGACCTGGAAGTTCTGCACGATGGCGGGGTAGATCGAGCCGATCACGATGCTCGACACGATCAGCAGCGCCGTGCCGATCAGGGGCAGGCGCCACCGGCCGATGATCGCCGTGACCACGGCGAGCAGCGCCACGAACGCGGCGATGCCGGCCAGGATCACACGGCTCGGGATCGTGGCGTTGACGTCGGTGAACCCGGCGCCCGTGATGCTCACGGAGGTTCCGATCGAGGTGCTGTCGGTGAGGGTGGAGTACTGGTCGAACCAGATGCTGACGGCCTGCAGCCCGAGGTAGATGGCCGCGGTCAGGGCGAGCTGGATGCGCGCGGGGCGTGAGATGCGCACTTCGCGCCCCGTGATCCGGATGCCGCCGTAGAGGTAGTTGGTGGCGAGCGCCGCGAGCCCCGCGATGATGACGGCCGCCGAGGCGTACGCCACCACCCCGCGGTAGAACGGCAGCTCGTAGACGTAGAACGACACGTCGAGGTGGAACTGGGGATCCTTCGTGCCGAAGCTCGTGCGGTTCAGGAACTGCAGCACGGTGGGCCAGCGGGTCGCGGTCGAGACGCCCATGAACAGGCCCAGCACCACCGGGATGCCGTACATCGCCAGGCGCCGCAGCGGCTCGATGACCTGCTGATAGCGGTCGAGCTGGGAGTTGAGCTTGGCGTACACCGGGCGTGCCCGGAAGGCGATGAAGATGCTGAGCCAGACGGGAAGGGCCATCGCGACGAATCCGACCCCGAACATGGCGGCCGTGGCAGCCCACTGCGTCGTGAGCACCTTGAGGTAGCCGATCTGGTCGTACCACAGCACGTCGGCGTACAGCCCCGAGAAGATGAAGAAGGCGATCACGAGCGCGGCGATCACCGCGGCGGTGATCGCGAACGCGGCGCGTGTGCGGTTGCGGGGCGGACGTTGGGGTCGACTGGCGGTGGAGGACGTCACCCGTCGATCCTAGGGTCGCCTCCTGCTAGAACGCTTCGCTACTTCGCGGGGCAGCTCGGCAGGGAGCCCGTGCCGGATCCCGAGGCGATCGCCCGCACGGCGGCGAGCGAATCGTCGAGCGTCTTGACCGCAACGACCCTGATGCCGCTCGGGATGTGCCCCCTGACCTCGTCGCAGTTCGAAGCCGGGGCCAGGAACCAGCTCGCCCCGTCGTCCCGTGCGCCGTACAGCTTCTGACGGATGCCGCCGATCGCGCCGACCGAGCCGTCGGGGTCGATCGTGCCGGTACCCGCGATGTGCTTGCCCCCGGTCAGGCTTCCGGGGGTGAGCTTGTCGTAGATGCCCAGGGCCAGCATCATCCCGGCACTCGGACCGCCCACATCCTGCAGCTGGATCTTGACGTCGAAGGGGAAGTCGAAACGCGATCCGGTGTAGATGCCGATCGCGGGCTTGCCCGTTTCGGCATTGATCTCGGGAGTGATCTCGACCGTCTTCGTCGTGCCGGCGCGGCGGATCACGAGCGAGACCGACCCCGAGGTTCCCGTGGCCCTGATCGCCGACTGGAGCACGGCAAGACCGGTGATCGGCTCGCCGTCGACGGTCACGAGCTCGTCACCCGCCTTCAGCCTGCCGGCCGCGGGCGTGCCCTTGATGACCTGCGCCACGAGCAGCTGGGAGGTGTAGCCGACCTTGAGCTCGGTCAGGGCGGCGGCGATCGCGTTCTGCTGGGAGTTGCTCATATCGAGCGCGCTCTCCTCGTTCGCCTGCTTGTCGGTCTGCCCGGGCGGGTAGATCTCGTCGAGCGGAACGGCCGCCCGGCTCGCGTCGAACCACGAACCGGCGAGTTCGATCCAGCTGACGCGCTGCTGCGGCGAGCCGTCGACGTAGACGGTGAGCATGTCGAGCATGCCCCCGGCCGGGTAGGTCGTCCTGCCCGGGATCTCGATGAGCGGAACGTTCTTGCCGCTCACCAGGGTCTTGCCCAGCACGTTGTACACCGGCCCGGGGCGCTCGACCGCGTAGGGCGACGGGGAGACGCCGATCAGCACGGTTCCGGTCACCGCGGCGACGAGCAGCAGCCAGCCGGTGGCCCGGGCGACCCGACCACGGTCAGAGAAGAGTGAGCGCAACGGAGTCGGGGCTTTCGGGTCGGATGGAGGTCGTGCGGATGACGTCGGCTGTTCGCTGCGGGCGGAGGCCGTGCGGGGCCAGCCTAGGCGAATCCCCCGGTTCGCCGGCCGGGCGAGGGCTACCGTAGAACACATGGCTGATGATTCGCGGGACGAGCCGTCTGAAGACGACTTCCGCGACATGCTGCGCGATTTCCTCGCCGGCAATACCGACCTCGACCCCGCCAAGCTCGCGAGCGCCGCGGGGCTGCCCGACGATCCCGAGATGGTGCAGCGCCTGATCGGCCAGCTGCAGCAGGCGCTGCAGAACAGCGGCGAGGGCATCAACTGGGGTCTCGCCCTCGAACAGGCCAAGGGGCTCGCCGCCCGGTCCGCGGTCGTGAGCACGCCCGCCGAGCAGTCCGCCCTCGAGCAGGCTCTGCACGTGGCCGAGCTGTGGCTCGACGAGGTCACCTCGATCGCTGAGCTCACCGTCGCGCCCGTGCTGCTCACTCGTGCCGGATGGGCTGAGGCCACCATGCCGGTGTGGACCCAGCTCGCCGAGCCGGTCGCCCACTCGATCGCCAATGCCCTCACGGGGGTGCTCGAAGAGCAGGCTCCCGAAGAGCTCAGCGGCATGCTCGGCAACGCGGGCCAGCTCATGCGCAACATCGGCGGAACGCTCTTCGCCATGCAGCTCGGGCAGGTCGTGGGGCAGCTCGCGGGCGAGGTCGTCTCGGGCGGCGACGTCGGCATCCCGCTGCTCGACGGCGACCACCGGCAGGCGGCGCTCGTGCCGCAGAACGTCGACGCCTTCGGCGCCGGACTCGACATCCCCGTCGACGAGGTGCGGCTCTACCTCTCGGTGCGCGAACTCGCGCACGCGCGGCTGTTCCGTCACGCCAAGTGGCTGCGGCTGCACCTGCTGACGCAGATCACCGACTTCGCCCGCGGCATCCGGGTCGACACCGAGCGGCTCGAGGAGCTCGCCGCCGACTTCGACCCGCAGAATCCCGAAGAGCTGCGGGCCGCGATGACCAGCGGGGCGCTGATCCCGCCGAAGAGCGACGAGCAGCTGGCCGCCCTGGCCCGCCTGGAGACGATGCTCGCCCTGGTCGAAGGGTGGGTGGATGTCGTGACCGCCGCCGCGACCAAGCGCCTGCCCAAGAGCGCGGCGATCGCCGAGTCGGTGCGTCGCCGCCGCGCCGCCGGCGGACCCGCCGAGTCGGCCTTCGCCACCCTCGTCGGACTCGAGTTGCGACCGCGCCGGCTGCGCGAGGCGGCCGCCATGTGGCAGAAGGTCACCGATGCGGTCGGCAACGACGGGCGCGACGCACTGTGGGCCCACCCCGACCTCATCCCCTCGGACCAGGACATCGACGACCCGACGGCGCTGATCGCGCGGCTCGGGCAGGATTCGCGGATCCCCGACGACGTCGACATGGCCATCGAGGATCTGCTGAACGACGACGGCGAGAACCGCCCGCACGAGGTGTAGCGCCGGCGCGCGGCCCGTCGCCGCGGCCCGCCCGAGCCCCCGCCGCCCTCACGGCGCCCGTAGCGCTGTGGACGAACCACGACGACACGCGTCGCGACGGGGCATCCTCGGAGGATGGTGCTGAAGATACGGGGCGGGATTCCGCTGGTCTGGCGGAGCCCGAGCAGCCTGCAGTTCGGGGTGGATGACGCGCTTGTCGTCCTGGAGGACGTGCACGAGGACACCGAGCGGCTGGTCGCCGCCCTCGTCGCCGGCATCTCGCCCAGCGGTTTCGAGATGATGGCGCGCGGCGCCGGGATCCCGGCGTCGCGCGCCGACGAGCTGCTCGAGCGCCTGTCGCCCGTGCTCGACGACGGCGCCGCCGATGCCGGGCCCCACGCTCGGGTGCTGGTCACGGGCGACGGCATGCTCGCCGACGAGCTGCGCACGCTGCTGTCGCAGTCGGGAGTGCTCGCCGCATCAGAACCCGACCTTGCCGTCGTCGTGGCGGGCTGGCTCGTGTCGGCACAGGATCACGGCGAATGGCTGCGCCGCGACATCCCCCACGTCCCGGTCGTGCTCGGCGACCGCGGCGTGACGGTCGGCCCTTTCGTCGAACCC
This sequence comes from Lysinimonas soli, assembly GCF_042655435.1. Lineage (NCBI taxonomy): Bacteria > Bacillati > Actinomycetota > Actinomycetes > Micrococcales > Microbacteriaceae > Lysinimonas > Lysinimonas soli. Next base: position 452,069 of record NZ_JBHSMG010000001.1, on the reverse strand, counting down.
GGCAGCGGCCCCTGCCTCTACTGCATGCAGCTCTCCCGAACGGATGCCGACCCGGCTTGGCCCGCCATGGCCACGCAGCTCTGGGGTCGTCCCGCCCCGGCGCCCGCACGGCTCGCGATCGTCGAGGCCGCCGCCTTCGCGACGCGGCGTATCCTGCGTCGGCTCGAAACCGGGCCCGTCGCCGTCGCCACCAGCTGGCAGCTCTCGGCTCGCGACGGGGCGATCAGCCCGCGCGTCTGGTCGCAGCACCCCGCGTGCCGCTGTTCAGCTCCGCCAGAAAGCGACTGGGCTCCCGCTGCTGACCGCGCGACCCCGTCCGCGACCACGACATCCGCAGCCGCCGCCGTGCCCGCGTGATGCCGACATAGAGCAGGCGACGCTCCTCGTCGATGGCGGCCTCGCCCCGGGCGTAGCTGACCGGCAACAGCCCCTCGCACAGCCCGATCAGGAACACGGTGTCCCACTCCAGCCCCTTCGCGCTGTGCAGGGTCGACAGCACCACGGCCGAGACCGTGAGCTCGTTGTTCGACTCGGCGCGCTCGCTCAGCTCTTCGGAGAAGCGCTCCAGGGTCACCGAGGTCGGCAGCGATGAGGCGAACCGCACGATCGCGTCGAGTGCGTCCCAGTTCTCGCGCGGCAGCGAGGAGTCCTCGGGGCGGATGCTCCAGCCCGCCTCGCGTGCGAGGTCCGAGACGACCTTGAGCATCGACTCGTCGGGGTGGCTGCGTGCCTGCACCCGCAGGGCCGACGTCACCATCCGCACCGACGAGAGCTGGAAGAACTTGCTCGCCCCGAGCTGACGCACGGCGACCCCGCGCTGCCGCAGCGCCGCCTCGACGGCGGCGGCCTGCTCGTTCACCCGGAACAGCACCGCGATCTGCTCGGGCCGGATGCCGGATGCCAGCTCCTTGACCACCGCATCCGCGACCGCGCTCGCCTCTGCGGCATCGTCGTCGAACGCCGCGACGCCCGGAACCGGTTCGGCGACCGAACTCGTCGCCCGCAGCTGGAGGGCGCCCGGACGGTCGCGCATCAGGCGGTTGGCGAGCGTGAGCACTCCCGGCGTCGAACGGTAGTTGCGCTCCAGGCGCACGACGCTCGCCTGCGGGAACTCGCGCTCGAACTGCAGCAGGTACGAGCTGCTCGCGCCCGTGAACGAGTAGATCGTCTGGCTGGCGTCGCCGACGACGCAGACGTCGGTGCGGTCGCCGCGCCAGAGCTCGAGCAGGCGGTGCTGCAGCGGGGAGACGTCCTGGTACTCGTCCACGGTGAAGAAGCGGAACTGGGCGTGCACCTGGGCGAGCACCCGCGGTTCGGCGTCGAGCATCCCCGCGGTGGCGAGCAGCACATCCTCGAAGTCCAGGCGACGGCGCTCGTCCTTCAGGCCCTCGTAGCGGGTCTGGATGTCGACCACGGCATCCACGTCGAGTCCGGCCGGCATGGCCCGCTGCTGCGCCGCGACCGCGTAGCCGGCGATGCTCAGCTCGGAGGTCTTGCGCCACTCGATCTCGGTGGCGAGTTCGCGCAGCACAGCTCCGCCCAGGCGGATGCGGGCGGCATCCCCGGCCTCCGAGATCAGCCGCGCCTTGTTCTCGACCAGCTTGGGCGGCGGGCCGCCGACGAGATCGGGCCAGAACTGGGTCAGCTGCTGCAGCGCCGCCGAATGGAAGGTGCGCGTCGTCGCCCCACTCGCCCCGAGCTGGCGCAACCGTTCGCGCAGCTCGCCCGCGGCCTTGGTCGTGAAGGTCAGGGCCAGCACACTGCCTGGCGAGTAGGTTCCGCTGCGCAGCCCGTGTGCGATCCGGTAGGTCAGCGCCCGGGTCTTGCCGGTTCCGGCGCCGGCGAGGATGCAGACCGGCCCGAGCAGACGGGTCGCCGCCTCGCGCTGCTCGGGGTCGAGGCCCGCGAGCAGTTCGTCGTCGAGGCCGCTCATCCGGTCACCGTCGGCTCACCATCGGCCGCGGTCGGGCAGCTCCCCGCCGTACCAGTCGTCGATGATCGCCCGCGCGATCGACGTCGAGCCGGGAAGCCGGATCTCGCCCATCGCGGCGGCGAGTTCGTCGCGGGTGAACCAGCGCAGCTCGAGGATCTCCTCGCCGTCCGGGCGCCCGATCGTCGACGCGCCGTCGGCGACCCTCGCGCGGAACCCGACCATGAGCGACGCGGGGAACGGCCAGGGCTGGCTGCCCTGGTAGACGGGATCGGTGACCCGCACCCCCGACTCCTCGTAGACCTCCCGGATGACCGCCGCCTCGAGCGACTCCCCCGGCTCGACGAAGCCCGCGAGCAGCGAGAAGCGGTTCTTCTCCCACAGCGCATTCGAGCCGAGCAGCAACCGGTCGTCGTCGTCCGTGATCCCGACGATGATCGCCGCGTCGGTGCGGGGGAACAGCTCGGCGCCCGACTCGATGTCGCGGCGGGTCCAGCCCGCGGCATCCGGTGCGCTCGGGCGGCCGGTGCGCGGCGAGAATCCGTACGAGGCGTGCCAGTTCGCCAGCGCCAGCGCCTCGGTGAAGAGGCCGGCGTCGCGCGTGCTGAGCTCGCTGCCGAGCAGGCGCAGATCGCCCCAGGCCGCCGACGCCGATCCCTCCGACAGGGTCGCCGCCACCTCGTCGTCGACGAGCAGCGCGACGACCGGCGCCCCGACCGCGAGTCCCGGCTCGTCGGCGACGGCGCGACCGAGATAGAGCGCCAGGTCGTGCGACGGAACCTCGCCCGGAGACAGCAGCGCGAGCCGGCCCGGTTCGGCGAGAAGGGCCAGGCGATCGTGCAGCACGACGACGCGCGCCAGCGGATCGGCCAGCAGCGCCTCGATCCCGAGGGTGCGCGAGAGATGGTCGCGGTCGATCGATGCCCGCGCCAGCGGCAACCGGGAACCGAAGGAGTCGTTCAGAGCAACCTCCGGAAGCAATGGAGAAGGGCGTGGCGTGCGGCCGAGGCGGGCATCCGCCGACCTACCCTGTCGTCATGGCCAGATCCCATCTCACTCTAGCGGCGCTCGCCACCTCGGCCGTGGCCGAGCTCGACGTCGTCGGGGCCCAGGCCTTCGGCTCGATGGGGCACGGCGACTTCGATGCCGCCCTGCTCACCGGGCGCGACGGTCGCCACTGGATCGTGCGGGTTCCGCGAAGCGAGAGCGCCGAGGCGGAGCAATCCGCCGACCTCGTGGCGCTCCGCGCGCTGAGCACCGGCGTGCGCACCCGTCTGCCCTTCGCCGTCTCGAGCTTCGCGGGGCAGGTGCCCGTCGCGGGCACCCGGGCCGTGGTCTACGAGTTCGTCTACGGCGCCAAGATCTCGCTCGCACACATCACCCCCGAGCTCGCCGCGTCGATCGGCGAGGCGATCGCCGCCATCCACGCCCTGCCCACGAGCTTCGCGATCGACGCCGGGCTTCCCGCGCACAGCGCGGTCGAGGGGTTGCGCGCCGCGATGACGCTGATGGATCGCGCCGCCGCCACCGGGCTCGTCCCGATCGCGCTGCAACAGCGTTGGGAGCGCGCGAGCGAGGACTCCGCACTCTGGCAGTACACCCCGACGGTGATCAACGGCTCGCTCGGATCGGACTCGCTGCTCGCGGCATCCGACCAGGTCACCGGTGTGCTCGGCTGGCACGGTCTGCGGGTGGGCGACCCCGCCCTCGACCTGCAGTGGCTGCTCGGTGCGACGGTCCCCGGTGCGACGGATGCCGCGTTCGACGCCTACTCGGCGGCCCGCGGCCAGATCGACCGTCACCTGCGCCAGCGCGCGACCCTGCTGGCGGAACTCGAGGTGGCCCGCTGGCTGCTGCACGGCACCGAGGTGCGCTCGACCGAGATCGTCGACGACGCCGTCGAGATGCTCTCGGCCCTCACCGACGACGCGAACCTCGACGTCATGAGCCCGCTCACTGCCCGTACCGCGCCGGTGCTGGCCGTCGACGAGGTCGAAGCCCTGCTCGACCGGGCCGAGCGGGCGCGCGCGTAGCTCGCGGGGCGGCTCCGCCTCGCCCTCGCCGTCGCCCTCGGCCCTCGTGCAACTCGCCGAGCGCCGCGCTTTCCCGCCGCCGCCGCCGCGGATCGCGGCGCGCTCGCGAGAATCGACGGCGCTCGGCGGGAGCAGCGCTCAGGGGGCCGCGGGCGCGCGCTTCACGATCCGTACGAGCCTCCGGGGACGGCGCAGGTCGAGCTGCAGGGTGAGCTGGTGGCGACGCGCGAGGATCACGGCCACCACGAGGCCCGCCAACGCGGGAACGCCGCCCGCCACCAGGAACGCCGCCTGGGCGCCCAGGTTCTGCGCGATCCATCCGATGATGACGCCGCCGGCCGCCTGGCCGCCCACGTTCACCATGATGTAGAACGACATGATCCGACCCCGGATGCCGAGATTGGTCGACAGCTGCGTCAACGACTCCGAGGTGGTCGCGAACGCCAGCCGCGAGATCCCGATGCCCACCAGGGCGCCGAGGAACACGAAGTACCACGGCGCGACCCCCGCGACCGCGGTGACGACCCCGTAGACGATGACCGAGATCACCATCGACCGCAGTCGGAGGTGGCGCCGTCGGGTCGAGATCAGGGCGCCGAGCAACGCACCGGTCGCCGCCAGCGAACTGTAGAGGCCGTACCCGGCCGCGCCCGTGGCGTAGGTCGTGTTCGCCGAGGCCGTGAACAGCACCGGGAGGTTCATGCCGAAGGTGGCGACGAAGAACATCAACACGATCGGCCAGAAGATGGTGGGTTTCGAGAGGGCGTAGTGCAGGGCCTCGCGGATCTGACCGCTCGCGGCGGCCTTGCGCGGTGAGCGCCCCAGCTCGTGGGTGCGCATGAGCACCAGCGCGACGACGGCCACCGCCGAGGTCGCGGAGTTGATGGCGATCGACCAGCCAGAGCCGACGAGCGTGATCAGCACGCCGCTGATCGCGGGGCCGAGCAGGCCGCCCAGGTGGAAGATGCTCGCGTTCAGCGTGATCGCGTTGCGCAGCCGGTGCGATCCGACCATCTCGGTCACGAAGGCCGACCTCGACGGCGAGTCGACGGCCATCGAGCACCCTGTGATGGCCGCGACCAGGAAGACCTGCCACGCCTCGGCCGCCCCGAGCAGCACGAGCACGGCGAGCAGTCCGTTGAAGACCGTGCCGACGGTCTGTGTGATGATCAGGGTCCGGTGGCGGCGGTAACGGTCGGAGATGACGCCCGCCCATGGGCCGATCAGCAGGGTGGGCGCGAACTGGAGGGTGACGGTGAGCCCGACGAGGGCGACGTTGCCCGTCAGCTCCAGTACGAGCCAATCGATCGCGACCCGCTGCATCCAGCCGCCGATGTTGGCGAACAGCTGGCCCACGACGTAGAGCCGGTAGTTGTAGGCGCGGAGGGCGATGAAGGTGTCGCGCCAGCGCGGGGCCTGAGCCAGCACCGGGATCGGTTGGGTGACGGCCGAGGGATCGATTCCGGTCGTCTTCGTCACGTTCCCCAACGCTACGCTCGCGGCATCCATTCGATTGTGGAATCCTGACTATAAGTCCCATTGCATTCTCGAATGAAAGAGGCGACGTGTTCGATCCGACCCTGCTGCGCACCTTCGTCGCCGTCGCCGAGACGCTCAGCTTCACGCGTGCGGCCGAGCGACTGCGGTTGAGCCAGCCGACGGTCAGCCAGCAGGTCCGCAAGCTCGAAATCGCCGCGGGACGGCAGCTCGTCGCGCGCGACACCCGTGCGGTCGCGCTGACCGACAACGGGGATGCCATGCTCGGCTTCGCGCGCAGCATCCTGGCCGCACACGACGAAGCCGCCTCCTACTTCACCGGATCGGCGATGCGAGGTCGCCTGCGCTTCGGCTCGGCCGACGACCTCGCCCTCACCCAGCTGCCACAGATCCTGCGCGACTTCCGGCAGCTGTACCCGCAGATCAACCTCGAGCTCACCGTCAGCCAGAGCGGCGTGCTGACCCGGCGGCTCAACGCGGGTCAGCTCGACCTGGTCTTCGTCAAGCGCGAGCCCGACCAGCCCGACGGGCGCGTCGTGCGCCGCGAGCGGCTGGTGTGGGTCGCCCACAAGTCGCTCCAGCTCGAGGCCGACCAGCCCGTGCCGCTCATCGCCTACCAGGCGCCGTCGCTGTCTCGCACCGCCGCGATCCATGCCCTCGAGGATGCCGGGCGCACCTGGCGCATCACCTGCAACGTGCGCGAGATCAACGGCGTGCTGGCGGCGCTGCGGGCCGGGATCGGGGTGGCGGTCTTTCCGCAGAACCTCATCCCGGGAGATCTCGTGCCGGTCACGACCACCTTCGGGCTCCCCATGCTCGGCGAGATCGACTTCACCCTGCTCGACAACCCTCGCGCGACGCGCGAACCGGTGGATGCCCTGGTCGCGGCCATCGTGGCCCGCTCCTCCCTCGGCGTGAACGCATAGCCCGTCCCCCGCCCCCGCTCCCGCCCCCCGGCCGTCGAAATGCCACTTGGCGCGGCCACCTGGCCGAAATCCCGCACCAAGTGGCATTTCGACGACTGACGGGAGGCGGGCGGCGGCGGGCGGCGGCGGGCGGCGCGGGTCAGGCGAAGGCGGCGCGCCAGCGGGCGAGCAGCTCGTCTTCGCTGTCGATGTGCGCCGGCCGGATGACGAGGTCGTCGGCGACGAAATAGAAGGCGGCGTCGATCCGGGCCGGGTCGATGCCGGCCCACCGCGAATAAGCCAGCCGGTAGAGCGCGAGTTGCAGCTGTTTGCGCTCGAGGTCGTCGGCATCCTTCGGGGCTTTGCCGGTCTTCCAGTCGACCACCTCGAAGCGGTCCCCCTCGGTCCGGTAGACCGCGTCGATCTTGCAGATCACGATGCGATCGCCGAACGGCAGGTGGATCTCGCGCTCCACCTCGACGGGACGTCGCGTCGCCCACGGCGAGGCCTCGAAGATCGCCTGCAGCCGCGCGAGATCCGCGGCGTCGACCCCGTCTCCCCCGTCGTCGAGCTCGATGGCACCGGCATCGAGCTCATCCGCCCCCGAGCCGAGACCGTAGCGGTTCTCGACCCAGGAGTGGAACAGCGTGCCCAGCCGGGTCGCCGTGAAGGGGCGCTCGGGCATCGGACGCAACAGCGAGGAGGCGACGGAGCCCGGGTCGCTCACGAAGTCCTTGAACCGCGACGCGGGCACTCGCGTCGGCAACGGCACCGCCCCGGCCCCCGCAAGACGCCGTGTGCGCTCGGTGAGCAGCAGCTCGAGCTCGTCGGCCCACCGTCCCGCGATCGCGGGCTCGGCCGCGCGCACCGCCTCCGCCGCGGCCTCGACGGCCGCCCGACGCCGCCCGAGCGGGTCGAGAGGCCAGACGATGCGCTCCTGATCGTCGCCGAGCGGATTCTCGAGGTTCTCGGGAGCGGCCGGCAGCTCGGGGATGACCTCCGCCATCGCGAGCTCGCGCAGGAAGACGCTCGGCTCGCGGTACTCCTTCTGCGTCGCCCAGAACGCGCCGCTCAGCAGCAGCTCGTGGCGCGCGCGGGTGACGGCGACGTAGGCGAGCCGGCGTTCCTCGTCTTCGGCGCGGCGGCCGACCGCGGCCTTGAAGCGACCGCGCTCGTCGACGAGCTCCTTGCGGGTGGTCGCCGACATCCAGTCGTACTCCGGCAGGTCGGTCGAGTCCCCACGGAACGGCCACGGCAGCTGCCCGAAGGCCAGCCACCCGTTCGTTCCCTCGATCGGCCGCGACGGCAGCTCCTCGGCCACCAGTCGCGGCACGGCGACCAGGTCCCACTCGAGGCCCTTGGCACCGTGGATCGTCAGGATCTGCACCGTGCCGGGCTCCGGGTCCTCGGGGCGCGGCGAGAGGTCCTCCCGCTCCTCGGCGGCCCGCAGCCAGGCCAGGAATCCGTTGAGCTCCGACCCCACCCGCGTCGAGACGTCGTCGAGGGCCAGATAGCCGTCGATCGCGTCGAACAGGGCCTCCATCGGCGCGCCGCCGAGCGGGCGATCCTCGTTGGCGACGACCTCGATGTCGAGCCGCAGCTCCTGCTCGACCAGCGAGACCAGATCGGGCAGCGAGAGGGATGCCCGCGATCGCAGCCGCGCGATCACCTGCCCGGCGTCGCGCAGCCGGGCCAGCCCGAGCTCCGAGAAGTGCGCGAGCGCCGTGTGCCCCTCGCGGGCCGTGGCGAGGAAGTCGAGCGCGTCGACGATCGAGCCGCCCTCCCCCTCGGTCAGGCTCGAGCGCAGTTGCTCGCGCACGTCGTCGGCGAAGACCTGCTGGGCGTGGTCGCGATCGCGCAACCAGGATGCCAGCCGGTTCAGCGCGTGCAGATCGCGCACCCCGATGCGCCAGCGCGATCCGGCGAGCACCCGGACCAGCTCGAGCCCCGCCCCCGGATCGACCAGCACCGAGAGCATCGACACCAGGTCGGCGATCTCGGGCTCGGCGAGCAGTCCGCCGATGCCGAGCACGTGGTACTTCACGCCGTGCTCGCGCAGCTTGCGCAGAAACACCGGCTGCGTCTTGCGGGCGCGGAACAGCATCGCGGCGCCGGGGAGCTCGCCGTCGCGCTTGGGCCTGCCCACGCGCGCCGCGAACCAGGCCGCGACGGCATCCGCCTCGCTCTCGAGGTCTTCGGCGAAGAGCACCTCGATCGGCAACGCGCTCGCGACGGGCGAGGGCACGAGCTCTTCGACGGGGACGCGCGACGCCGCCGAGAGCGGCCGGACGAGCTGGTTGGCGGCGTCGAGGATGCGCCGCCCGTTGCGCCAGCTGGTCGACAGCGCGAACACCGGCCCGCTCGCCCCGAACTGCGCCGCGAACTGCTCGAGGTTCGAGGCCGAGGCGCCGCGCCATCCGTAGATCGACTGGTTCGGGTCGCCGACCGCCATGACCGGATGCCCGGCGAACAGCTCGGCGAGCAACCAGGTCTGCACCACCGAGGTGTCCTGGTACTCGTCGAGCAGCACGACCCGGTATCTCGCCCGGAGCTCCTCGGCGACGACCGGTTGCGCGCGCACGATCCGCAGGGCGAGCGCGACCTGATCGGAGTACTCCACGGCGCTGCGCGCCAGCTTGGCGGCGTCGTACTCGCCGACCAGGTCGACGAGCACGTCGAGCGCGCCGACCGCGGCGACCATGCGATCCACGTCGGCGTAGGCACCCCGCCCGCCGGCGGGCAGCTCGCCGACGGCGGCGAACCGGCGCGCGAAGTCGCGCACCTCGTCGGGGTCGGCCACGTTCTCGGCGAGGGCACGGCTCAGGCCGAGCACCGCCGTGGTCACCGGATCGAGATTGCGATCGAGGCCGGGCAGCCGCGGGTCGCTCGACCGCATGACCGTGGCCCGCGCCAGCTGCCAGGCCCCCGCCTCGCCCAGCACCGCCCCGTCGCCCTCGCGCCCGACCAGGATCGCGTTGTCGCGGAAGATCGTGTTGGCGAAGGAGTTGTAGGTCGCCACCACGGGCGCCTGGAACGGATCGTGGTCGTCGACGGTCAGGCCGGCCGCCGCGAGCTGCTCGATCCGCTCCCGGATGCGCACGGCCAGCTCGCCCGCGGCCTTGCGTGTGAAGGTCAGCCCGAGCACCTCGCTGGGCAGCACATGCCCGTTGGCGAGCAGCCAGAGCACGCGGTTGGCCATCGTCTCGGTCTTGCCGCTGCCCGCACCCGCCACGACGAGTGCGGGCGCGAGGGGCGCCTGGATGACGGCCTGCTGCTGCGGCGTCGGCTCGGGCTGGCCGAGGGCGCGCGCGATGTCGACCGCGGAGTACCGCGCGGGCGCCGCCTCGGCGTGGTCGGCGACCGGCTGCTCCTGCTCAGTCACTCGACACCGCCTTCACGCGGTGCAGCCGCAGCCGCGGCGTCGTACCGAAGCCGCCGAAGGCCTCGAGCTCGAGACGCCCCTCGAACTCGGCGGCCGCGATGAGCACCGCGGCCTGCTGGATGCGCTCCCGCACCGCCTCGAGCCCCTCGGCATCCAGGGGTGGCTGATGCCCGTCCCGGTAGCGCCTGCCGTCCTTGCCCTCGCGCACGTACAGCAGCTTCGCGCCGCCGGGGGCGTGCTCGCCGTGCGGGCCGAGCGCCTCGTCGAACTTACCCTCGGCGTAGGCGAGCTGGTACGCCCCGAGCTGCGGGTGCGCCGCGATCGTCGCCGCCGCGGTGATCGGCCGCCCGGTCTTGAGGTCGACGATGACGACGGTCCCGTCGGCGGCGCGCTCGACCCGGTCGATGGACCCGCTCACGACCACGCGGGGCTTGGGCGTGCCGTCGTCCCGCGGTTCGGCCCCCTCGATCTCGCCGTACTCGAGGCGGAACCGGCCCTCCGCCGCGACGAGGATCTTGCCCTCACGCCGGAAGTCGGCGAGGTAGTCGGCGAGCGCCTCGGTGAAGACCCGGGCCAGCTTGCGCTGACGTTCGGCCAGCCACGGCGACTCGAACACGAGCTCCCCCCAGCGCGATTCGACCGCGCTCCAGAGGTTCTCGACCACGGGGTCGTCGGTGGTCTCCATCGCCCAGTGCAGGATCGTGCCGACCCCCGCGACGACGCCCGAGTCGCTGCCCGCGATGGTCTCGAGGAACCAGTCGAGCGGCGAATCCTCGAGCCGCTCGATGCGGGACGGCGACACCGGGATGGTCTCGCCCTCGTAGAGCGCACCGGTCGACGAGATCGGTTCGAGCCCGTGCCAGTCGGCCGGATCGGCGCCCGGCAACCCCAGGCTCGCCAACGCCGCCAGCGAGGATGCCGCACCCGCCGCATCCGCCCGGTTCGACCGCGGGTCGGCGAGGGTGCGACGCAACCGCCCGGTGAAGCCGCGAAGCGACAGCGGCGGCCGGGTCGACGAGTCCAGTAGGGGCGTCTCGGGCGGCAGCAGCCCGAAGAACACACTGCGCGCCTCGTCGTCGTTGGCCACCGCCGCCAGTACGACCCGTTCGCTCGCCCGGGAGACGGCGAGCGCGAACATGCGCAGCTCGTCGTCGAGCACGAGCTTGCGATCGTCGATCGTGCCCTCGCCGGCGGCGCGATCGTGGCCCAGCGCGCGCAGGAGCTTCTGCGGCTGCAGGAGCGATCCGCGCGCGCGCAGGTTCGGCCAGACCCCGTCCTGCAGGGCCGCCACGACGACGGTGCGGAACTCGAGGCCGACCGCTCCGGACGGCGTCGTCACGAGCACTGCGTCGTCATTGCGGCGCGGGGTCAGCACGTCTTCGGGCACCTCGGCGTCGATCACCTCGGCCAAGAACTCCCCCGCGGGAGAATCCGGTCGCCGTTCGGCGAAGCGCTTGGCCGCCGTGAAGAGCGCGACGACGGCGTCGAGGTTGCGGTTCGCCTCGGCCGCGACCGGCCCGCTGCCGAGCGCCTGATCGTGCCACGGCTTGGCCAGCCCGCTGCGGTCCCAGGCGAGCCAGAGCAGATCCTCGATCGACCCCTCGCTCGCGCGCAGCGCGGCCAACGTGTCGGCGAGCCGCTCGGCCTGACGGCCCGGGCGACTGTCGATCGTGACGAACCGGCCAGGGGCGGCGAGCGCCTCGACGAGCAGCTCCGAGCTGGTGCGCGACCCGCCGTGCGCCAGCTCCTCGGCGCGCAGGGCGAGACGGAGCCGGCGCAGCGCCAGGGCATCCAGCCCACCGAAGGGCGAGAGCAGCAGATCGGCCGCGAGTTCGGCGTTCAGCTCGACCCGCCCCAGGCCCACCTCGACGAGCGAGAGCAGACTGCGTGCCGCGGTCTCGTCGCGCAGCGCGACCCCGCCGCCCGCCGTGCGCGTGGGGACCTCGGCGAGCGCGAGCGCGCGGGCGATGCCGGGGGCGTGCGCGCTGCTGCGCACGATGACCGCCAGCTGACTCCACGGCACCTCCCGCCCCAGGTGCTCCTCCCGCAGCAGCCGGGCGATCGCCGCCCACTCCCGCGCAGGGCTCGTGGCCTCGATGCGGGCCAGCGGGATCGGAGACGAGGATGCCGCCCGCGCCGCGTCCGCCCGCCGCTGGGTTCCCGCCGCGGCGGTTCCGATCCGCTCGGTCGCCGCGCTCGTCAGCGCGCGCAGCGGACCGGGCTGTCGGTGCACGGTGTGCAGCACGATCCTCTCGAGCCCCGCGACACCGAGCACCGTGCTCAAGCGGCCGAGAGCGTCGGGCTCGCCGCCGCGGAAGGCGTTGGCCGCGACATCCGGATCGCCGAACGCGATCACCGCGACGCCGCGACCGGTGAGCGCGCGCAGCATCGCGAGGGTCGACTCGGTCGCCTCCTGCAGGTCGTCGACGATGACGAGTCGCAGCCGCGACACCCGGTCGTCGGCCTGCGCCCCCGACCCGCCGTCGCGGATCGCCGCGACCGCGAAGCGGGCCAGCTCGGCCGGATCGAGCTGCCGGGCACGGCTGGATGCCACGATCTCGAGGTACTCGGCGATGAAATCCGCGCTCGCCACCCAGGTGGGACGCCCGGTGGAGACGCCCAGTTCGCGCAAGCGCTCGGGCGTCACGTCGTATTCGGTGGCGCGGGCCATCAACTCGCGCAGCTCCGTGCGGAACCCGCGCAGGCGTCGCACCGCCGGGTCGAGGGGGGCGGGCCACGTCGGACCTGTGCCGCTCTCGAGGTGACCGTCGAGGATCGCGGCGATGTCGGCATCCTGCTCGGCCGCGGTCACCAGGCGCGGCGGCTCGGCCCCGGCCGCCCTGGCGGCCGCGCCGACGAGTTCGAAGGCGAACGACGACACCGTGCGGGCGAGCGGACCGTTGCTCGGCACCCCGATGCGCAGCGCGAGCCGATCACGCAGGCGGGTCGCGGCCGCCCGCGAGGAGGTGAGCACGAGCACGTCGTCGGGCGACCAGCCGCGTCCGCCCTCGCCGACCGGCGCGATCCGTTGTGCCACCAGCTCGACGATCGTCGTCGTCTTGCCCGACCCCGGAGCCCCGAGAACCGCGGCGCAGACGCCGTCGGGCAGCTCGACGACGACGCGCTGCCCGGGATCGAGCTGCACCGGATGCGAGCCCGCCGGGGGCGTGCGCTCGAACCGGATCCCGCTCATGCGCCCACCGTAGCGGGCGGTGCCGACGGGGTCCGTTCTGCTGTGGGTGAACCCCGCGACGACGGGCTCACGGCATCCCGTAATCTTCGGGTGTGGACATTCGCATCGGTATCGCCAACAGCCCCCGTGAGCTCAACATCGAGTCGTCGCAGACCCCTGCCGAGGTCGAGAAGATCGTGTCGGCCGCGCTCAACTCCGACGCGAAGTTCCTCACCCTGACCGACACCAAGGGCAAGCTCTACATCATCCCGGTCGCCTCGTTCTCGTACCTCGAGATGGGCGGCGAGGAGTCCCGTCGCGTCGGATTCGTCGCCTGATCCACCCGGGTCGTTAAGCTTCTCCCGTGGAACTGCTCTTCGTCACGGTGATCGGCGCCTTCATCGGCCTCGCAGCGCGCTACGTGCTGCCCGGTCGGCAGTCCTACGGGCTGTTGCTGCTGCCGGCGGTGGATGCGGCGGTGACGGCGGCGGTCTGGGCCGCGCTGGTCTGGGCGGGCTGGAAGTTCGACGGCGGCTGGATCTGGGTGGCCGCGCTCGTGATCGGCGGCCTCGCCGCGATCCTGGCGGCGGTGCTGCTCGCGCGCGGTCGTCGGCTGTCCGACCAGCGCCGACTGCACACCCTTTCGGGCGGCCGCGCCTAGCCTGCCGGGGCGCGCATCGCCCGCCCGCGTCCGGACTACGCGGTCAGACCCAGCACGTCCATGCGGCGGGTGTGCGCCGAGATGAGTTCGGTGAAGACCGGCTCGATGCGCTCCTCACCCGGCAGCTGACCGCCGATGGCCAACGACGACCTGGCCACGAGCATCGTGTCGCCGACCAGGCGGCGTCCCCACATCGCGAGACGCGAGGCGAGGCGCGAACTGCCCTCGATCGCGGTGCGCAGTTGTGCGACCAGGACGGCCTGACCCTTGTCGATGTCGAGCAGCAGCGAGACCCGCGACGACAAACCGCTGGGCAGCCCCGCCGCGAGGCCGGTGAAGAAGTCGGTGAGGAATCCGCCCGTCAGGTAACAGGTCACGAGACTCTCCGGCCAGTCGGCGCCCTGGATGCGACGGCGGAAGTCGTCGAGTTCGGCGCGGAACGGCTCCATCGCGGCGACCGGGTCGATGCCCGCCCCGCGCATCTCGGTGACGACCCCCTCGTGCGCCTCGAGCACCTCGGCGACCGCGGCGCTGAGCGCCGTCTTGGCCGAGGTGGTCGGCGCCAGCAGCACGGCGCGGCTCAGGTTCTCGAACAGCACGAGGGTGAGGTAGCCCAGCCGACCGAGGTAGACCGGGGTCGGCGGGGTCAGTTCTGCGAGCTCCACCCGGGCGACGGCGATCGCGTCCGATCGCGGGGTCAGCTGCGGCGCAACCGCCCGTGGGCGCCGACGACGGAACAGGCTCAGCACGCCTCAACCCTATCCGCTGCCCAGCCCCGGCCCGCCGGGCCCGGTAGACTGGACGTTTAACGACTTCAGACAGGTAATTTGTGACTTTCACCGACCTCAATATCGACCAGGACATGGTCGACGCGCTCGCCTCGAAGGGCATCATCGAACCCTTCCCGATCCAGAGCCAGACCATCCCGCTCGCCCTCGACGGGCAAGACATCATCGGCCAGGCGAAGACCGGAACGGGTAAGACCTTCGGCTTCGGCCTCCCCCTCATCCAGGCCCTCGGCCTCCACCCGGAGCCCGGCGTGCAGGCGCTCGTCGTCGTGCCGACCCGCGAGCTGTGCGTGCAGGTGGCGGAAGACCTCGAGATCGCGGCGGCCAACCGCGAGACCAAGATCGTCGCCATCTACGGCGGCAAGGCCTACGAGGGTCAGGTGGAGCAGCTCAAGGCCGGCGCGCAGATCGTCGTCGGCACGCCCGGCCGCCTGCTCGACCTGGCCGGCCAGCATCTGCTGAGCCTGAAGAACGTCAAGGTCATGGTGCTCGACGAGGCCGACAAGATGCTCGACCTGGGCTTCCTGCCCGACGTCGAGAAGCTGTTCGCGCAGACCGATCCCACGCGTCACACCATGCTCTTCTCCGCGACGATGCCCGGGCCCGTCGTGGCCCTCGCGCGCCGCTTCATGAACAAGCCGATCCACATCCGGGCGACCGATCCGGATGAGGGCCTCACCCAGGCGAACATCAAGCACGTCATCTACCGGGCCCACTCGCTCGACAAGGACGAGGTCATCGCCCGCATCCTGCAGGCCGAGGGCCGCGGCAAGACCGTGATCTTCACGCGCACCAAGCGCGCCGCCGCGAAGCTCGTCGAAGAGCTCAACGACCGCGGCTTCAACGCGGCCGCCGTGCACGGCGACCTGAACCAGGAGCAGCGCGAGCGCGCCATGGCGGCGTTCAAGGCCGGCAAGAAGGACATCCTGATCGCCACGGATGTCGCGGCTCGCGGCATCGACGTCAATGACGTCACGCACGTGATCAACCACACGGTGCCCGACGACCCGGATGCCTACCTGCACCGCGCGGGACGCACCGGCCGCGCCGGTAAGACCGGCATCGCCGTGACCTTCGTCGACTGGGACGACCTGCACAAGTGGGGTCTCATCCACCGCGGGCTGAAGTTCGGGCCGCAGGAGCCGGTCGAGACGTACTCTTCGTCGCCGCACCTGTTCACCGACCTCGACATCCCGACCGATGTCAAGGGACGGCTGCGGGCCTCGACCATCGTGCACGAACCGCGCGCCCGTACGGCCGGCTCGACGGGCGGATCGAACGGCGGCTCCGCCGACGGTGGATCGCGGCCCCCGCGCCAGCGCAATCGCGGCGGTTCCGGCAGCTCGGGCGGTCAGCAGCGCACGGAGGGCAAGCCCGCCCACCTCGAAGCCGGTGGCGGGGCCCACGACGGAACTGCGCCGACCCGACGCCGACGCACGCGCCGGCGTACCGGTGGCGGCAGCACCCCGACGCCTCCCGTCGCCTAGTCCGCCGGCTGGCGGTCAGCCGCGGAAGGGCACGGCGCCGGTGCCGGCCGCGACGATCCGCTCGTAGACCGCCCGGCTCGTGGTGTTCTCGGCGAGCCGGTTCGGCTTGCCCTCGCCGTGGTAGTCGCTCGAGCCCGTCGCGACCAGGCCGAACTTCTCAGCGGTCTTCGTCCACGCCTCGGCGCTGCCCTCGCGGTTGTCGCGGTGATGCACCTCGAGGCCGAACAGACCGGCGTCGACCAGCTCGCGCATCCGGGAGTCGTTGAGCAACCCCTCGGGGCCGCGGGCGCCCGGATGCGCGATCACCGGCACGCCGCCGGCTTCGGCGATGAGGCGCACGCCGACGACCGGCTCGGGGGCCTTGTGTGGCTGGTAGTAGCCGCCCCGCCAGTGCAGGATGCTCTGGAAGGCCGCACTGCGATCCGTCACGTACCCGCGCGCCACGAGCGCATCGGCGATGTGCGGGCGCCCGACCGTCGCCCCCGGAGTGGTCTGGGCGAGCACGTCCTCCCAGCCCAGACGCGGATAGTCGCGCGTGATCCGCGCGACCATCTTCTCGGCGCGCTGCAATCGCTCCTCGCGGATCTCGGCCGTCGCGGCCACGAGGGCCGGGTTGCCGGGATCGACCAGGTAGCCGAGCACGTGAACGCTCGCGTACTGGAGCTGGGTGCTGAGCTCGAGCCCGGGCAGCACCGTGATGCCGGTTCCCCGGGCGGCGTCGAACGCCTCGACCCAGCCGGCCGTCGAGTCGTGGTCGGTGATCGCGATGACGTCCAGACCCGCGAGCACCGCCGCCCCGATCAGCTGAGCGGGCGTCTCGGTGCCGTCGGAGACGCTGCTGTGCGCGTGCAGGTCGATGGGGCCGGACATCCCCTCATCGTAGGCCGGGTCCCGGGCAGATGACCGGCCGCCGCGGTTAGGCTCCCGGGATGGCCCGCCGACTTCTCGCCGCCGCGACCGTGCTGATCGTGGCGGCCGCGCTGCTGGTCGCGGCATGGCCGCAGCCGTTCGGGCTCGAGCGGCAGGCCGGGGTCGCGCAGCTGGTCGCCCTGCGCGGGCTCGCCGCGGCCGTCGCCGGGGTCGGCGTGGTCGCCCTCCTGCTCATCGCACTGGTGTCGCGCCGTGCCCGCCGCCTGACCGGGACCGTCGCCCTGCTGCTGCTGGCATTCGCCGGAGTCAACGTCGCCGTGCTCGCGACCCGCGGATCCACTCCGGCGGGATTCCAGACCACGGCCCCGGGCGACCTCACGGTGCTCAGCTGGAACACCCTGGGCGATGCGCCGGGAGCCGCGGCGATCGCGAAGCTCGCTCTGGCCCAGCATGCCGACGTCGTCGCCCTGCCCGAGACCAGCGCCGCGACGGCCGACGCCGTCGGCGGGCTGATGCGGTCCGCGGGATCGCCCATGCAACTGCTCTCGCTGAGCTACGACCACGTCTCGAAGTCGCGCACGACGTCGCTGCTGATCAGCACGAAGCTCGGCGAGTACCGCCGCGACGACTCGCACGGCTCGACGCCGACCCTTCCGAGCGTCGTCGCCGTGCCGGTCGACGGCAGCGGGCCGACGATCGTGGCCGCGCATCCGGTCTCCCCGGTTCCCGGCGAGATGGGCAACTGGCGGCAGGGGCTCGACTGGCTCTCGCAACGCTGTGGGGGCGACACGATCATGGCGGGCGATTTCAACTCGACGCTCGACCACTACGCGGGCCTGTCGGTGACGACCGCGACCGGCCCTGGAGACCTCGGCGCCTGCCACGACGGCGCACGGGCGATGCGCTCGGCCGCGGCCGCGAGCTGGCCGACCTCCCTGCCCGAACAACTGGGCGCCGCGATCGACCACGTCATGGCGAGCGAGGGCTGGACCTTCGTCGGATTCCGGGTCGTCGGCTCGGAGGACGGCGCGGGCAGCGACCATCGCCCCGTGGTCGCACAGCTGCGTCCCGGCGCCTGACCGGGCGGCGCGCCGCGTTGCCACGGGTGCGAGGATGGATGCCATGGCCGATTCCTCCACCTCCGCCGCGCCGAGCCCCAACCCGAATGCGAACCGTTCCACCACCCCGGTGTCGAACGCGTTCCGGGAGTACATCGCGACGCAGTGGGCCGACCGGGTCGAGCCGACCCCGGCGCCCCGGCAAGCCGCCGCGTTCGCAGCCGCACGCCGCCAGCGGATCTCGGCGATGCATCCCGGCGAGCGTCTGATCGTCCCGGCGGGACCCGCCCGTGTGCGGTCCAACGACACCGACTACCCGTACCGCGCGCACTCGGCCTTCGCGCACCTGACCGGGTGGGGCGCGGATGCCGTGCCCGAGAGCGTGCTCGTACTCGAGCCGACCGGGACCGGACACGAGGCGACCCTCTACTTCCGGCCCACGGCGGGACGCGACTCCGACGAGTTCTACGCCAACGCGGCGATCGGCGAGTTCTGGACCGGCCCACGCCCCTCCCTCGCGCACGTCGCCGCCGACCTCGACCTGCCGACGAAGCCGCTCGATGCGCTGGAGGACGTACTCGAGGCCACCGACGCCACGACCCGCATCGTGCGCGACGCGGATCGCGAGCTCACCGACCAGGTCGACGGACGACGGCTGCTCAACGCCGAGCTGCCGGCCGACGCCGCCGAGAGCATCGACACGGATCCCGATGCCGTGCTGCTGCGCGACCTCAGCGAATTGCGCCTCGTCAAGGACGAGTGGGAGATCGCGCAGCTGCGCGCCGCGGTCGCCGCGACCAAGCAGGGCTTCGACGACGTCGTCGCCGACCGCCCGGCGATCATCGCCCACCCGCGCGGCGAGCGCCTCGTCGAGGGGACCTTCAACCGCCGGGCGCGCGCCGAGGGCAACCAGGTCGGCTACGACACCATCGCGGCGAGCGGGCCGCACGCCTGCATCCTGCACTGGACCCGCAACGACGGTCCCGTCGTCCCGGGCGACCTGATCCTGCTCGATGCCGGCATCGAGCTCGACAGCCTCTACACGGCCGACATCACCCGCACTCTGCCGATCAACGGCGCCTACAGCGAAGTGCAGCGCCGCGTCTACGAGGCGGTGCGGGAGGCGGCCGATGCGGCATTCGCGATCGTGCGCCCCGGCATCCGGTTCCGCGAGATCCACGCCGAGGCCATGAAGGTCATCGCGGCGAAGACCGCGGAGTGGGGCTTCCTGCCCGTCGGTGCGGCGGAGTCGCTCGACCCCGAGGCCCAGTACCACCGCCGCTACATGGTGCACGGAACCTCGCACCACCTCGGGCTCGACGTGCACGACTGCGCCCAGGCGCGGCGCGAGCTCTACCTGGAGGGCATCCTCGAGCCGGGCATGGTGTTCACGATCGAACCCGGCCTCTACTTCCAGCCCGACGATCTGACCGTGCCGGAGGAGTACCGCGGCATCGGCGTGCGCATCGAGGACAACATCCTGGTGACCGCGACCGGGGCCGAGAACCTGTCGATCGGCATCCCGCGAACGGCGGACGAGGTCGAGGCCTGGCTCGCCGGCGCATGACCCGGGTCTGCGGACGGCGCTCGGCGCGGGTCAGGGGGCGGCGGGCGGCGTCGCGATGATCTGCTGCGCGCGCGAGGTGAGCGAGGGGTCGACCAGGATCTGGTAGTTCGACGCGAGCACCTGCTTCGTCGAGTCGAAGTCGCGGCTGCGCCGGGCGACCGCGTAGGTCACCAGGCGGAAGAACAGCCCGAAGGCGGCGCCGATCAGGATCGCGGCGACGAACAACCCGGTGTTCAGCGCCGGCGTGATGAAGCTGAAGAGCAGTCCGAGGAACAACCCGAACCAGGCGCCGCTGAGGGCGCCCTCGAGGGCGGCGCGGCTCCAGGTGAGCTTGCGCGTCACCCGCTCGACAGATTTGAGGTCGTTTCCCACGATCGAGACCTGCGCAACGGGGAAGTCGGCCTTCGCGAGATGGTCGACGATGGCCTGCGCCTCGAGGTAGGTGTCGTAGGTGCCGAGCACATCCCCCTTCGGAACACGCTGCAGGTCCGGGCGAGGGGTGGGGTTCGATGAGCTCACGCGCGTCATCCTAGCCTTCGGGCCTGCGGCTCGGCAGGTCGCACGCGGGTAGGGTTTCCCTGTGAGCGCCACGAGAGTCTTCGTCGCCCGATTGGCCGGGTGCTCCGTTTTCGACCCCGCGGGCGACAAGGTCGGCAAGGTGCGCGACGTGCTCGTCGTCTATCGCAGCACCGGCTCCCCCACCGTGGTCGGCCTCATCGTCGAGATCCCGGGCAAGCGCCGGGTGTTCGTCTCGATCGGCCGGGTCACCAGCATCGGCGCCGGTCAGATCATCACGACCGGCCTGATCAACCTGCGCCGCTTCGAGCAGCGCGGTGGCGAGGTGCGGGTCATCGCCGAGTTGCTCGGCCGCAAGGTCGCGCTCAGGGACGGATCGGGCGACGCCACGATCGAGGACGTCGCGATCGAAGAGACCGGCCCCGGCGAGTGGGGCGTCTCGGATCTCTTCCTGCGTCGCCCGCGCGCAGGAGCCTCGCCCTTCGGCAAGGGCCCGACGGTCTTCGCCGCCTGGGACCAGATCCGCGAGAAGAACACCGGAGGCGAGGCGCAGTCGGCCGAGCAGCTCATCGCCACCTATTCCGACCTGCTGCCCGCCGACCTCGCCAGCACGCTGCTCGACCTGCCCGAGGAGCGGCGGCTCGAGGTCGCCGAGGAGCTGCCCGACGGCCGCCTCGCCGACGCGCTCGAGGAGATGAGCGAAGAAGACCAGGTCGACATCATCAACCAGCTCGACGACGACCACGCCGCCGACGTCCTCGACCAGATGCAACCGGATGACGCGGCCGACCTCATCGCCCAGCTCTCGACCGAGCGCGGCGAGGCCCTGCTCGAGCTGATGGAGCCCGAGGAGGCCGACGACGTGCGCTTCCTGCTCTCCTACGCACCCGACACGGCCGGCGGCCTCATGACGACCGAGCCGATCATCGTCTCGGCCGACGCGACCGTGGCCGAGGGGCTCGCCCTCATCCGGCGACACGAACTGGCGCCCGCGCTCGGCGCCGCGGTCTGCGTCACCCTGCCGCCGTACGAGCCGCCGACCGGCCGCTTCCTCGGCGTCGTGCACTTCCAGCGGATGCTGCGCTACCCGCCCAACGAGCGGCTCGGCACGCTGCTCGACCCGAGTCTCGAGCCCGTGACGGCGCACACCAGCGCGGCCGTGGTGTCGCGCATCCTGGCCAGCTACAACCTGGTCTCGTTGCCCGTCGTGGACGAGAACCACCGACTCGTCGGGGTGGTGACCATTGACGATGTCCTCGACTATCTGCTGCCCGACGACTGGCGAAGTTCCTCCGGCGACGAACCCCACCCCGTAAGCACCTCGACCGCAGCCATCCCCACCAGGAGGAGGACATCGCATGGCACGCGCAAATAGCACCCGTCGCGAGTCCCACCTCGACAGCCCGAAGGGGCTCCGCACCACCTTCGTGCCCAGCTTCAGCAGCGGCGATCGTTTCGGCCGGTTCTCGGAGGCGTTCGCGCGCGCCATGGGCACGACCTGGTTCCTGTTCGCGCTCACGGTGATCGTCATCGTCTGGCTGGTCTACAACTCGCTCGCCCCGGAGCGGTGGCAGTTCGACCCGCGCGGGCAGAACTTCACCCTGCTCACCCTGATCCTGTCGCTGCAGGCCTCCTACGCCGCCCCGCTGATCCTGCTCGCGCAGAACCGGCAGGACGACCGCGACCGCGTGCAGATCGAGCAGGACCGCCAGCGCGCGGAGCGCAACCTCGCCGACACGGAGTACCTGGCACGCGAGGTCGTAGCGCTGCGGCTGGCGATGAAGGACGTGGCGACCAAGGACTTCATCCGAGCCGAGCTGCGCGCCCTGCTCGAGGAGTTCGACGGGGTGCCGAAGGGCGGCGAGAAGCCGCCGAAGCGGGCGAGCGAGGGGTGAGCACGGCAGCGCTGCTCGCAGCACTGGCCCGGGTGCAGGACCCCGAGATCCGACGCCCCATCACCGAACTCGACATGGTGCGCTCGGCGACCGTCTCCGACGGGGTCGCGACGATCGAGCTCAAGCTGACGATCGTCGGATGCCCCGCCGCCGCGACGATCGAGCGCGAGGTACGCGCGGCCGCATCCGCGGTCGAGGGCGTCGTCCGCGTCGATCTCGACGTGGGGGTGATGACGGTCTCCGAACGCGAGGCCCTGACGACACGTCTGCGGGGATCGCGCACGCAGCAGTTCGGCCCCGACTCGCTCACCCGGGTCTACGCCATCTCGAGCGGCAAGGGGGGCGTCGGCAAGTCGACCGTCACGGCGAATCTCGCGGTGGCGCTCGCCGCCCGCGGCCTCAAGGTGGGGCTTGTCGATGCGGATGTCTTCGGTTTCTCGATTCCGGGCATCCTGGGCATCGCGGGGGCCAAGCCCACCCAGGTCGGCGAGATGATCCTGCCGCCGATCGCGCACGGCGTGAAGGTGATCTCGATCGGGATGTTCGTCGACGGGCAGGCGGCCGTCTCGTGGCGCGGGCCGCTGCTGCATCGCACCATCCAGCAGTTCCTCACCGATGTCTGGTTCGGCGACCTCGACGTGCTGCTCGTCGACCTTCCTCCGGGAACGGGCGACATCGCGATCTCGCTCGGGCAGCTGCTGCCCCAGGCCGAGGTGCTCGTCGTGACGACACCGCAGCCGGCTGCCGCCGAGGTGGCCGAGCGCAGCGGACTCGTGGCCCGGCAGACCGGGCAGACGGTCATCGGCGTGATCGAGAACATGACCGGGCTGCCCCAGCCCGATGGGTCGGTGCTCGAGCTGTTCGGCAGCGGCGGCGGCGACGAGCTGGCGGGGCGGCTCGGGGTGCCCGTGCTCGCGCGCATCCCGCTCAGCGTCGCACTGCGCGCGGGAGGCGACGTCGGCACGCCGATCGTGCTGACGGATGCCGCGGACCCGGCCGCGCGCGCGATCGAGTCGCTCGCCGCGACGCTGGGGTCGCGCGCCCGCGGCCTCGCCGGCCGGAGCCTGCCCCTCGATGTCCGCTGAACGCACCGATTCGCGAGGTATCGTCGGAGCCATGCAGGGTCGTGAGGCATCGGGCCGAGCCGCCTTGGCGCCGCGGGCGAGCCTCGAGGGCGCCGGCACGCCGGCCGAGAAGCGCGAGTACCTGGCGCGGGTCGAGGAGGCCATCGCGCTGGTCGAGACCGGGCGCGAGGCGAGCGCGATCGTGGTCAGCCGTGAGACCAGCGATCGCCGCTTCAACGGTGCGCAGATCATCGTGGTCGAACTGATCGTGATGGATCCCGACGACCCGGACGGCTCCGGGGCGGGCCGCAAGATCGTGTACGAACACCTCTTCGGCCCCGCGACCGCCCGGCGCTGGCGACCGGGACGGGAGATCCCGATATGGATCGACCCGCGTGATCCTGATCGGATCTACGCGGGTCGGTGAGCCCGTACTGCTGCGCTCAGGCGCGACGGGTGGGAACGCGGTGGTAGCCGTCGCGAGCCGCGACGACGCCGGTTCCGGCGATGGCCGCGACAGCCGCGGCGACGAGAATGAGCAAGAAGATCATGTCCCCATTAGAGCGGACTCAATCATGTAGCACAATCGAATGATTCTGCAATGTCGTTGTAGTTCTGCTTCAACAAGCTACCCTGTGGACATGGATGTCCGCCGACTCGAGCTCTTGCGCGAGCTCTCCGAGCGCGGCAGTGTCACCGCGGTCGCCCACGCCCTGCATCTGACCCCCTCCGCCGTCTCGCAGCAGCTCAAGACGCTCGAGCGCGAGGCGGGCGTCCCCCTCACGGAACGGGTCGGACGTGGGCTCGCCCTGACCACGGCGGGGCATGCCCTGGCCGAGACGGCGAAGGACGTCGCGATCGCCCTGGAACGCGCGGAGGCCGCGTGGTCGGAGTTCCTCGAGCAACCCCGCGGCGAGGTCAGCCTGACCTTCTTCCCCACCGGAGGCGAGATGCTGCTGCCGGGATTCCTCACCCGCATGAGCGGCATCACCGGGCTCCGCGTGGTGTGCACCGACCAGGACCCGCTGGTGCCCGACTTCGCCGATCTCACCCCCGATCACGACGTGGTCGTGGCCGACGCCCCCGGAGTGCTGCCCAGCTGGCGCGAGCGTCACCTCGTCACCGTCGAGCTGATGCGCGAGCCGCTCGACATCGTGCTGCCGGAGGGGCATTCGCTCTCCGCGCGAACCGAGCTGTCGCCCGCGGACGTCATCGGCGAACGCTGGATCGGCGTTCCCGCCGGCTTCCCCTACGACCGCATCCTGAGCCGCATCGAAGCCATCACGGGACGCGAGGCGGAGGTCGTGCAGCGCTTCGTCGACAACAGCATCGTCGAGGCGGTCGTGGCCGCCGGGCACGGCATCTCGATCCTGCCCCGCTTCACCACGCGCGACCGCGAGAACGGGCTCGTCACACGCCCTCTGACGGGCGTGCGCTCGGAGCGGGTCATCTGGGCCATCATGCGGCCGGAGCGTGCCGTGCGACCGTCCGTGCGCCTCGTGGTGGAGGAATTACGGGCGGAGGCCCAGCAGTTCGTCGCCGCGCACCCGGGCTGACAGGGGCGACCGTCAGGTGGCTTCGGCGTCGTAGGGCGCCGGGCGCCCCTTGCCGAGCCGGCGCTGACGGATCTCATAGGCCGTCTCGACGTAGCGCGGCGCCGCGGCGGGCTCCGACGGGGGCTTCTCGGCATCCTCGGCGTCAACCGCCTCGCCGACCGCGGTGGCCGCCGCTGGCGGGGTGGGAACGGGATCCTCGAGCAGGGCCTCCCGGATGATGCGCCGCGGGTCGTACTGCCGCGGGTCGAGCTTCTTCCAGTCGACCTCGTCGAACTCGGGGCCCATCTCTTCGCGCATCCGGTCTTTCGCACCGTCGGCCATCGAGCGCAGCGACCTGACCACCTTGGCGAGCTGGGCGGCATAGCCGGGCAGTCGATCCGGACCGATCAGGAAGACAGCGATCACCCCGATGATGATCAGCTTGTCGAAGGTCAACCCGAAGGACACCCGCTCAGGATATCTCCCCGCCCGGAACTAGAGTGGGGCGGTGGCCGACAAGGAACTGAGCTGGAAGTACGCCGAAGACTTCGTGGTCGAGGCCCCGGCGATCGCGACCGCCCGGCAGCACTCGCTGGAGCTCGGGATCGACCCGGTCTCCCCCGCCACCGGCGCGCAACTCGCCGTTCTCGCGGCGGCCAGCTCGGCCCACTCGATCCTCGAGATCGGAACGGGCGCGGGCGTCAGCGGGCTCTGGCTGCTCACCGGCGCCCCGGATGCCGTGCTCACCTCGATCGACATCGAACTCGACCACCAGCAGACCGCTCGCACCGCCTTCGCGTCGGCGGGGGTGCCCGCCAACCGCATCCGGCTGATCACAGGACGCGCGTCGGAAGTGCTGCCACGCATGAACGACGGGGCATACGACCTCGTGGTCGTCGATGCGGACGAGGGATCCGTGCTCGACTACGTCGAACACGCCCTGCGGATCGCGCGCCGGGGCGGGCTCGTGCTGGTCGCGCACGCGCTCTGGCGCGGACGCGTTGCGGATCCGGCTCGGCGGGACCACACCGCGGAGGACTTCCGCACGCTGCTGAAGGCGATCCAGGACTCGTCTGCGGTGGTCGCGGCGCTGAGCGTGGCGGGCGACGGCTTGCTGCAGCTCGTCAAGACCGCCGACTGATCGCCCCAAGGCGATCACGGACCGCCGACTGATCGCCCGAGGGCGATCACGGACCGCCGCTGGACGCCCCTAGGCGGCGGAGACGACTCCGGCCAGCGCGTCGTGCAGCTCCTTGGCCTCGGCGTCGTTGACCGACACGACGAGGCGACCGCCACCCTCGAGCGGAACCCGCACGATGATCAGGCGACCTTCTTTAACAGCCTCCATCGGTCCGTCACCGGTCCTCGGCTTCATGGCTGCCATGTGGTGTCCCCTTTCGATGGATACTCGACCATTATCCCGCATTGTTCGGGACTGCAGAGACCACGCCCTGTCCACGGCGCCCCACTGGTCACGGCGGGGTCCAGTCCAGGCCGTTGACCCACCAGCAGATCGCCATCCATCCCACCTGGCCCGCGATGCCCAGCAGCACCAGCGTGATGCGGTACGTCACCGAGCGGGGGATCGCGATGGCTCCGAGTGCGGGCGCGAACGGCATGAGCAGACGGAAGGTGCTGGACTGCGGGAAGAAGACGGCGAACAGGTAGATGCCGTACCCGGCCAGCCAGAACCGGATGTCGACCCCCAGCCGCCGCACCGGTGGCGAGAACAGCAGGATGACGAACAGGCCCACGAACAGCACCACCAACACGGGTGCGAGGATCGTCGCGCCGGGAACCTGGATCCAGCGCAGCCACCAATCCGCTCCTTGGAACCAGGCTCCGAATGGCACGAGCTCGGTATAACCGATGTAGCCGACCCGCCACGCCAGTTCGGTATCGGTGTACGCGGCGGGCGATCCGGTGCCGATCCAGGCAACGATCGGCCAGAGCACCCCGAACAGCCCGCTCGACAGGCCCGCGACGATCACGCCGACCCGCTCCGCCCGCGGGAAGGGATCCCGGTGCCGGGTCACGAAGCGATGGATCGCGTGCAGCAGCAGCATCGCCGCGAAGGCGAGGCCGCTCGGTCGGGTGAGGGCCGCGATCCCCACGACCGGGATCAGCAGGTAGTAGCGCCGATCCTGCAGGAACAGCAGGGCGAGCATGAGGAAGAACAGCTGCATCGACTCCGCGTAGCCGACCTGGAGGATCGGCGACAGCGGGGCGACGCAGAACAGCACCACCGCGAACATGGCGGTCTCGCTCGGCAGCACCCGCGAGAGCAGGCGGTGCAGCAGCAGGGCTGCGCCGAGGGCGAACGCCACGGACACGATCACGCTGGCGTACTGGAACGGGATGCCGAAGAACAGGAACACCCGCACGACGGCCGGATACCCGGGCAGGAATGCCCAGGCGTTCTGAGCGACATGGCCGTCGGAGGTCAGCGGCAGCTGCGACGGGTAGCCGACGATCGAGACGATCCGGTACCAGTCGGAGTCCCAGATCGCCGCGAACGAGAAGTAGTCGGGCTTCGGTCCCGTCCAATAGGTGCGGTCCTGGATGCCGGCGAACGCCAGCATGATCACCGTCGTGACGACCCGCGAGAGCGCGAACACGACGATCACCTGGACCCACCACGCGCACCGGAGCTGTGAGCGAAGGCCGGGTCTGGCCTTCGCTGCGACGCCAGCGCCGACGTCCGTCTCGGACGTCGGGTCGCTCACGAGGCGGTCAGCCACGCCCGCAGGCCCCGCTCGCAGCGCTCGATCTGCTCCACCGGCACCCGCTCGTCGTCGGCGTGCGCGAGCGACGGGTCGCCGGGGCCGTAGTTGACCGCGGGGATGCCGAGCGCCGAGAAGCGTGCGACGTCGGTCCACCCGTACTTGGGGCGGGCCTCGCCACCGACCGCCGCCACGAAGGCCCGGGCCAGCGGGGCGTCGAGGCCGGGGCGGGCCCCCTCGGCCAGATCGACGATGTCGACCTGGAAGTCGGGGAAGAGACCGCGCACCACCGCCTCGGCCTCGGCGGCATCCCGGCTCGGGGCGAAGCGGTAGTTGATGTGCACGACGGCCTCGTCGGGGATGACGTTGCCGGCCACCCCGCCCGAGATGCCGACCGCGTTGAGGCCCTCGCGATAGACGAGCCCGTCGACCTCGATCGACTCGGGCTGATGGGCGGCGAGCCTGGTCAGCACGGGCGCGAGCGCGTGGATCGCGTTCTCGCCCATCCAGGCCCGTGCCGAGTGGGCGCGCCGGCCGCGCGCCGTGATGTCGGCGCGGAGCGTGCCGTTGCATCCGCCCTCGACCTCGCCGTTCGACGGCTCACCGAGGATCGCGAAGTCGGCCGCGAGCAGCTCCGGTCGGTTGCGGGCGAGGCGACCGAGCCCGTTGAGGCTGGACTCGACCTCCTCGTGGTCGTAGAACACCCACGTGACGTCGACGACGGGCTCGGTGATCGACGCCGCGAGCGCAAGCATGACGGCGCATCCGCCCTTCATGTCGACGGTGCCGCGCCCCCAGAGCGTGTCGCCCTCGAGGCGTGACGGCAGGTTGCCGTTGACCGGCACCGTGTCGAGGTGCCCCGCGATCACGACGCGTCGTTCGCGAGCGAGGCGGGTTCGGGCGACGACCGCATCGCCGTCGCGGATCACCTCGAGATGGGCGAGAGGGCGAAGCGCGGCCTCGACGGCATCCGCGATCGCGGTCTCGCCGCCCGAGACCGACTCGATGTCGACGAGACGCCGGGTCAGCTCCAGGCTGCCCAGCTCGAGGGGGAGGGTCGGTTCCGGAGCGGCCACCATGCAAGCCTATGGTCTGCGCACGCCGATACCCTGAGTGCATGACCACCGCCTGGGGCCACGGGCTCGCCACCATCGCCGCCGACGGAACCGTGCTCGACACCTGGTTCCCCTCCCCCGAGCTCGGCGCACCGCCCGCCAATAGCCAGCACCTCGCCCCCGCCGAGCTCGAGCGCTGGGTGGGCGCCGACGACCGGCGCGAGGTCGCCGTCGACATCGTGACGCCGGTGATCGAGCTGGATGCCCCTCCGGCATCCACGGCCGACGCGTACCTGCGCCTGCACCTGCTGAGCCACCTGCTCGTGCGGCCCAACGGCATCAACCTCGAGGGCATCTTCGGCTGCCTGCCGATCGTCGCCTGGACGACGGCGGGGCCGATGCTGCCCGAGGCCTACGCCCGGCTGCGTCCGGCCCTGCAGCGCGCCGGCATCTCGGTTCATGGCATCGACAAGTTCCCGCGCCTGCTCGACTACGTCGTCCCGCAGCGGGTGCGCATCGCCGACGCCTCGCGCGTGCGGCTCGGAGCGCACCTCGCCCCCGGCACGACCGTGATGCACGAGGGCTTCGTCAACTACAACGCCGGAACGCTCGGCACCTCCATGGTCGAGGGCCGCATCTCGCAGGGCGTCGTCGTCGGCGACGGCTCCGATGTCGGCGGCGGCGCGTCGATCATGGGAACCCTCTCCGGCGGGGGGACCGAGCGCGTGACGATCGGCGAACGCGCCCTGCTGGGGGCGAACTCGGGGGTCGGCATCTCGATCGGCGACGACTCGGTTGTCGAGGCGGGGCTCTACGTCACCGCGGGTACGAAGGTGACCCTGCTGGTTCCGGACGCCGAACCGCGTCATGTGAAGGCCGCCGAGCTGAGCGGCGTGGCCGGCCTGCTCTTCCGGCGCAACTCGCTCACGGGCGCCGTCGAGGCCCTCCCGCGCTCCGGCGGAGCCGTCGTGCTCAACGCCCAGTTGCACGCCTGATCCGGGGAACGGTCGCCCTGCGCCGCCGCCTACCGCTCGGCGCGCTGCCGCCGCAGCTCCTTGAGGTCGTCGCGCAGCTCGTCGAGCCGGTTGTTGCGGATGCGCCGGTCGTCCTGAGTGACGGGGATGTCGTGAGCACCCATCCGCTGCGCCAGCAGCTCGACCGAGGTCGCGAACTCGTCGAGAGCCGCCTGGTGGGCGCGGTCGGCGAGCGAACGCACCGCCACCGGGTCGCCCGCCATCGCCTCCAGACGCTCGGCCAGGCCCGTGGACACCTCGGCGCGGCGGGCGAGAGCATCGGCATCCGCCATCCGATAGTCGGCCGACGAACTCGGCTGACCCCACTTCTGCACCGCCCCTGAGCGCATCTCGACCACCCGTCGGGTCTCGTCGCGCTTCTCGGCGGCGAGCCGCAGCAGTTCCGCCCGCGCCGACTCGATGAGTCGATCGTCGTCATGATCCATGCCGTCGCGCACCGTGTCGACGATGATCCGGTTGGTCACCGCGAGTCGCACCGCCGACAGGCAGACGAGCAGGCCGTCATCGATCTGCTCATCCGCCGACGGCATCGGCCGATCGACGGGGTGCACGAAGGTGCCGACATCGGCACGAGGCGGCCACAGCCGCCGACGGAGTCGCGCGAAGAGGCCCGTCAGCGCCCCTCGGGCCAGCGGCGCTCCGGCGGCCCCACGTAGAGCTGCTGGGGACGGCCGATCTTGGTCGCCGGATCGTCATTCGCCTCGCGCCAGTGCGCGATCCAACCGGGAAGCCGGCCGATCGCGAAGAGCACCGTGAACATGCGCGGCGGAAAGCCCATCGCCTTGTAGATGACGCCGGTGTAGAAGTCGACGTTGGGGTAGAGCTTGCGCTCGACGAAGTAGTCGTCAGCCAGGGCGACCTGCTCGAGCTCCTTGGCGATGTCGAGCAGGGGGTCCTTGACTCCGAGGTCGGCGAGCACCTCGTCGGCGCTCTCTTTGACCAGACGCGCTCGGGGGTCGAAGTTCTTGTACACCCGGTGACCGAAGCCCATCAGCCGGATGCCGTCCTCTTTGCGCTTGACCCGGTCGACGAACTGCTGCACGGTCTCGCCCGAGTCGCGGATCTTGGCGAGCATCGAGAGCACTGCCTCGTTCGCTCCGCCGTGCAACGGGCCGTACAGGGCGTTGATGCCGGCCGAGATCGAGGCGAACATGTTGGCCTCGGTCGATCCCACGAGTCGCACGGTCGAGGTGGACGCGTTCTGCTCGTGATCCTCGTGCAGGATCAGCAGGCGCTCGAGCGCCGTCGACAGCACCGGGTTCACCTCGTAGAGCTCGGCGAGATTGCCGAAGTTGAGCTTGAGGAAGTTGTCGACGAAATTCAGGGAGTTGTCGGGGTAGAGGAAGGCCTGCCCGAGCGCCTTCTTATGCGCGTAGGCCGCGATCACCGGCAGCTTGGCCAACAGGCGAATGGTCGACATCTCGACCATCTCGGGGTTGTGCGGGTCGAGCGAGTCCTCGTAGTAGGTCGAGAGCGCCGACACCGCCGACGAGAGCACCGACATGGGGTGCGCCGTGTGCGGCAGTGCCGAGAAGAAGCGCTTCAGGTCTTCGTGCAGCAGAGTGTGACGGCGGATCTTCTCTTCGAACTCCGCCAGTTCGCTCGCCGTGGGCAGCTCGCCGTAGATCAGCAGCCAGGCCACCTCGAGATAGGTCGAGTTGCGGGCCAGATCTTCGATCGGATACCCGCGATAGCGCAGGATTCCGGCGTCGCCGTCGATGTAGGTGATCGCGCTGCGAGTCGACGAGGTGTTGACGAACCCCTGGTCGAGTGTGGTCAGACCCGTCTGCTTCGTGAAGCTCGCGATGTCGACGCTGTCCTTGCCGTCGACTGCGGCCAACACGGGAAACTCGGCCGTCGTCCCCTTATGGGAGAACGTGACCTTCTCGGGATCGCCGATCGCGTCGTTCACGGATACAGCCTATTCGGTGCGAGACACCACTGCCGCACCCGCCAAAGGCCGGGCTCAGCTTTTGGAGAGTCCGCCCAATCGGGCCGCCGCAGCGGCGATCCGCTCGTCGCTCGCCGTGAGCGCGACCCGCACGTGCCCGGCCCCGCCGGCGCCGTAGAACGGACCGGGCGCGACCAGGATGCCGAGCCCGGCGAGCGCCGCGACCGTCGCCCAGGCGTCCTCTCCGCGGGTCGCCCAGAGGTAGAGGCCGGCACCGCTCTCGTCGATGCGGAATCCGGCCGCCTCCAACGCGGAGCGCAGCAATCCGCGTCGCGCACGATAGCGTTCGCGCTGCACCGCGACGTGAGTGTCGTCGCCCAGCGCGGCGATCATCGCCTGTTGAACGGGAGCCGGCGGCATCATGCCCGCGTGCTTGCGCACCGTCAGCAGCTCGGCGATGAGCTCGGAGCAGCCGGCGACGAATCCAGCTCGATAGCCGGCGAGATTCGACTGCTTGCTGAGCGAGTAGACCGAGAGCACCAGGCGCCTGCTGTCGCCGATCACCCGTGGATCGAGGATCGAGGGACTCGGACGCTCGCTCGTCCAGTCGAGCTCGGCGTAGCACTCGTCGTTCGCGATCACGGCGCCGAGTCCCCGCGCGCGGGCGACCGCCCGCGCCAGCACCTCGACATCGTCGACATGGCCGTCGGGATTGCCGGGGCTGTTCAGCCAGATCAGCTTCGTCTCGGCGGGCCAGTCATCCGGATCATCGGAGGCCAGGGCGGTCGCACCGGCGAGGGCCGCTCCGACCGCGTAGGTCGGGTAGGCGACCGACGGATGCACGACGACGTCTCCCGGTCGAAGACCGAGCATCACCGGTAACCAGGCCACCAGCTCCTTCGATCCGATCGTCGGCAGCACGTTCGCCACCCCGAGCGTCACGCCCCGACGGCGCGCGTACCAGTCGACGATCGCCTCGCGCAGGGCGGGCGACCCGGCGGTCAGGGGGTAGGAGTGGGCATCCGCCGCCGCGACGAGAGCATCACGGACGATCGACGGGGTCGGATCGACCGGCGAGCCGACCGACAGGTCGACGATGCCATCGGGATGCCGGCGCGCCTGTTCCGCGTAGGGAACGAGCGAATCCCAGGGGAAGTCGGGTAGGTCGAGGGCCACGGGGTCGGACCGGCGTCGTCGGCTACGCGCCCTGAGGCGGAAGTGCCGCGACGATCGGGTGGTCGCCCGGGATCACGCCGACCTTCGCGGCGCCGCCGGGCGAGCCGACCTCGGCGAAGAACTCGACGTTCGCCTTGTAGTAATCGGCCCACTTCTCGGGGAGGTCGTCTTCGTAGTAGATCGCCTCGACGGGGCACACCGGCTCGCAAGCCCCGCAGTCCACGCACTCGTCGGGGTGGATGTAGAGCATCCGATCGCCCTCGTAGATGCAGTCGACGGGGCACTCGTCGATGCAGGCACGGTCTTTCACATCGACGCAGGGGAGAGCGATGACGTAGGTCACTCCCCCATTCTAGGTGGAGCTCAGCGCGTCACTCCGCGCTCGGAAGAGGGCCGCGGGAACGCCGGCGCGGTGAAGCCACCACGATCGCCGACAGGATCGCCGGTCCCGCGAGCCACGCCCAGTCGAGCGCCGATCTCAGGGCGAGGGCCGCGCCGCCCGCACCGGGAAGGGTGAGCACGAAGCTCGCGCCGATCACCCCGAGTGCGGCAGCGGCACCGACGACGCGGCTGTCGAACACCAACCGGAATCCCCCGACGAGCGCGGCGACGATGGCCAGCCCCGCCACGAGCCCCCACGGCGCGAGCTGCTCGTGGGTGAACGTCGTGATCACACCCACCACGACGCCGGCCAGGCCCGCGAAGACGCAACTGAGCGCGGTGGCACCGAACCCGAGTGATTCGGGATCGGCGGGGCTGGACATCTGCTGCATGGCGGGATCCTCCGGTGGACAACACTAGCCCGCCGCGGTTAGGGTTGGATTAGTTAGGCTAGCCTCACCAAAGGCGCCAACCCCTCCCGAACCACTCCACAGAAAGCATCCCGTGCTCGCGAACGCACTGATCGGCCTGCGCGAAGGCCTCGAAGCCGGCCTCGTCGTCGGCATCCTCGTCGCCTACCTGCGCAAGATCGGCCGCACCGACGTACTGCCGAAGCTCTGGATCGGCATCGCGGCCGCGATCGCGATCTCGCTCGGGGTCGGGGCGCTGCTGACCTTCGGCCCGTACGGACTCAGCTCGCAGGCTCAGGAGGCGCTCGGCGGCTCGCTGTCGATCGTCGCGGTCGGCCTGGTCACCTGGATGATCTTCTGGATGGCGCGCCACGCCCGGCACCTCAAGGGTGAGCTTCAGTCCCGGCTCGCTTCCGCGATCACCGGGTCGGCACTCGGCATCGTCGTACTCGGAGTGGTGAGCGTCGGGCGCGAGGGCGTCGAAACCGCCCTGTTCGTCTGGGCGAGCATCACCTCCAGCGGCAGCGCCGTGCTCGGCACGATCGGGGCCGCGATCGGCCTGGCCCTCTCGGTGGTGGTCTCGTACCTGATCTATCGCGGGCTCGTGCGCATCAATCTGAGCAAGTTCTTCCTCTGGACCGGCGCCTTCCTCGTCGTGGTCGCCGCCGGGGTGCTCGCCTACGGCGTGGGCGACCTGCAGGAGGCCGGCTGGATCCCGGGTGCGGACGCCGTGGCCTACAACCTGTCGGGGGTCATTCCGAGCACCAGCTGGTACGGCATCGTGCTCTCGGGAGTGTTCAACTTCACCCCGGAGCCGAGCTGGGCCCGGGTCATCGTGTGGCTGCTCTACATCGCGGTCGTGCTCACGCTCTTCCTGCGCGTCAGCTTCGCCACACGTTCACCGCGCGGTGCGTCGACGCCCCCGATCACGACATCCGACGGAATCGATGCCGTCGCCGACGACGCCCACGCCGTGCGTGCCGTCCCCCGCGCCTAGTCCTCCTCGCCGTCACACCCCCTTTCCCCAGGAGACCCATGCCCAGCCGCCCCCGCCTTCGCCCGCGCCCCGGCGCAGCCGCCGCTGCCGCCGCCCTCGTCACCCTCGCCCTCGCCGGGTGCGTGCCCAACGCGGGATCCGCACGCGCCCTGAGCGTGAAGATGACCGACACGGGCTGCGCGGTCTCGGCCGCGACCGCCACCTCGGGCAGCGTGGCCTTCTCCCTCACCAACGCGGGCACCGACGTCAACGAGTTCGAGATCCTCGCCGACGACAAGCTCCGCATCGTCGGTGAGAAGGAGAACGTGACGCCCGGCCAGACGGTCTCGTTCGTCGCTCAGCTCGAGCCCGGCACCTACTACACGGCGTGCAAATTCCAGCAGGTGGGTGCGCCGGTCGGGCTCGCGGAGTTCACGGTGACGGGCGACAAGGTCGCGGTCACGGGCGACACCAAGAAGCTCACGGCGAAGGCCGTGACCGGCTACGTCGCCTACGTCCGTTCGCAGACGGCCGAGCTGCTGCCCGCCGTCACGACCTTCGTCGCCGCGTACGAGAAGGGGGACGACAGCGCCGCACGAGCCCTCTACGCGTCGACGCGCGCCCACTACGAGCGGATCGAGCCGACCGCGGAGGCGTTCGGCGACCTCGACCCGAAGATCGACTACCGGGAGGTCGACGCCACCGCCGACGGCCTCTCGTGGACCGGATTCCACCGCATCGAGAAGGACCTCTGGCCGCCGACGGCGGGTGCGCTCAACGCCGACGGGGCCGACGCAGCCACCGGCTGGTCGCCATCCACCCCGGCGCAGCGCACCGTCTTCGGGCAAGGGCTCATCCGCGACGTGCAGAAGCTCTCGACGCTGGTCTCGGCCAAGAGCTTCTCTGTGACGCTCGCCGACATCAGCAACGGAGCGATCGGACTGCTCGACGAGGTCGCCTCGAGCAAGATCACGGGCGAGGAGGACTGGTGGTCGCACACCGACCTCTCGGACTTCGCCGCCAACGTGCAGGGCGCCCAGGTGGCGTTCGGCAACGTCACGGCCCTGGCCACCGCGTCGGGCTCCGCGGGGACGAAGCTGGTCGCGACGATCACGAAGGAGTTCGCCGCGCTCGACGGGCTGCTGGCCCGCTACGGCAGCATCGACGCCGGCTTCACGCCGTACGACCAGGTCACCGACGCCCAGCGCAAGGAGCTCTCCGACCAGGTGAACGCGCTCGCCGAGCCCCTCTCGCGGCTGACGCACACCGTGCTCGGAGTTGCCGCCGGATGAGCACCCCCGACACGACGCTCCCCGACACGGGCCCATCCGACACGAAGGCGGCGCTCAGCCGCCGGGGATTGCTCGGTCTCGCCGGCGCGGGCGTCGCCGGTCTCGCGCTCGGCGGCGGCGCGGGGGCCCTGACGACGGCCGCGGCGCTGTCCGGTGCATCCGGTTCGTCGAATCGCTATCCATTCCACGGCGCGCATCAGGCGGGCATCGTCACGCCGAGTCAGGATCGGCTGCACTTCGCGGCGTTCGACATGTCGTCGACCGCGACCCGCGCCGACCTGATCTCGCTGCTGTCCGATTGGACCGCCGCGGCCGCGCGACTGACCCAGGGCTCGACGATCGGCGACGGTGCTGTCGACGGCGAGTTGCTCGCGCCCCCCGACGACACCGGGGAAGCCCTGGGGCTGCCGCCGAGCGGCCTCACCATCACCTTCGGGTTCGGACCCACGCTGTTCCGGGATGCCGCCGGCACCGACCGCTTCGGTATCGCCGCGCGCACTCCCCCGCTGCTCAGGGAGCTACCGCACTTCCGCGGGGATCTGCTCGTCGCGGCCGCCAGCGGCGGCGACCTGTGCGTTCAAGCCTGTGCCGATGACCCCCAGGTTGCGGTGCACGCGATCCGCAATCTGAGTCGCATCGCCTTCGGTCGTGCGGCTCTGCGCTGGTCGCAGCTCGGGTTCGGGCGCACCTCGTCCACCTCGACGGCGCAGACCACCCCCCGCAACCTGTTCGGATTCAAAGACGGCACCGCCAACATCAAGGCCGAAGAGACCGCCGCCGTCGACGACGACGTGTGGGTGTCGGCGAGCGACGGGCCCGCCTGGCTCGCCGGCGGCAGCTACCTGGTGGCCCGCAAGATCCGCATGGTGATCGAGAACTGGGATCACACCCAACTCGGGGAGCAGCAGCGCGTGATCGGCCGCGACAAGGGAGAGGGAGCACCGCTCTCGGGGGGAACGGAGTTCACCGAACCCGACTTCCACGCCAGGCGGGCCGACGGCAGCACGAAGATCGACGCGCAGTCGCACGTCCGGCTCGCCCACCCCGACTTCAACAAGGGAACCCGGCTGCTGCGGCGGGGCTACAACTTCGTCGACGGCAACGACGAGCTCGGGCGATTGAATGCCGGGCTGTTCTTCATCTCGTTCCAGCGCTCACCCGAGCAGTTCATCCGAGTGCAGCACAACCTCGCCGATGACGCCATGAACGAGTACATCAAGCACGTCGGCTCGGCGATCTTCGCGGTCCCGCCCGGCGCGCGGGCCGGGCAATCGATCGGGGCGACCCTGTTCGCCTAGCCGCTGCTCTTGGTCGTGCTCGAGACGGTGTAGTTCGCCACCCAGCCGGTCTTCTCGTCGGCCTTCGAGACGACGACGAGCGCGCTGAAGTCGCCCTTGGTGAAGGTGCCGGTCGCGCTGTCGCTGGTGGTGCCGGACAGTCCGCCGTCGGTGAAGCCGGCGTCGCCGAACGCCTTCTTGATGTCGTCGAAGGCGTTCATGCCCGAGACCTTCACCGTCACGTTCCAGACCTTGTCCTTGCCGCTGCCGACCGAGAGTCCCGAGACGATGTCTCCCTTGATGACGGGGACGTCCGACGGGAAATCGCTCGGCAGCTTGCCACTGCCCACGGAGCCCACTCCGGGGATCGAGACCCCTCCGCCGCCGGACCCCGGGAGGTGGATCAGGCTGCAGCCCGAGAGCAGGAGGGGAACCGCGAGGGCGACGGACACCGCCGTGGCGATCATGGGCAGGCGTGCGCGGGTACGCGACGTGGTCATGAGGTCCTCATCTCTCGGCGTGGCGATACGCGCACAGTGTATTGCCGAGATGCCCCGTCGACAACGACGACTCCGCACTCCGGAGCCGCAGGAGAGCCGTCAGACGGAGGCCTCTTGCCGCTTCATCCGCGACGCCGAGCGGGCGCGGGCACTCTGATCGAGCTCGACCTTGCGGATGCGCACGACCTCCGGTGTGACCTCGACGCACTCGTCCTCACGGGCGAACTCGAGGCACTCCTCGAGCGTGAGCCGCCGCGAGGGGGTCATCCGCTCGAAGTTGTCGGCCGTCGACTGCCGCATGTTGGTGAGCTGCTTCTCCTTGGTGATGTTGACGTCCATGTCGTCGGCGCGCGAGTTCTCGCCCACCACCATGCCCTCGTAGACCTCCTGCGTCGGTTCGACGAAGAACGACATGCGCTCCTGCAGAGCGACCATGGCGAACGGTGTCGCGACGCCGGCACGGTCGGCGACGATCGATCCGTTCACGCGGGTCGTGATGGCGCCGGCCCACGGCTCGTAGCCGTGCGAGATCGCGTTGGCGATGCCGGCGCCGCGGGTGATGGTCAGGAACTCGGTGCGGAAGCCGATCAGGCCGCGCGAGGGGACGATGAACTCCATGCGGACCCAGCCGGTGCCGTGGTTGGTCATGCCCTCCATGCGGCCCTTCCGGGCGGCGAGCAGCTGCGTGATCGCGCCGAGATACTCCTCGGGGGTGTCGACGGTCAACTGTTCGAACGGCTCGTGCGTCTTGCCGTCGACCTTCTTGGTGACGACCTGCGGCTTGCCGACGGTGAGCTCGAAGCCCTCACGGCGCATGTTCTCGACCAGGATCGCGAGGGCCAGCTCGCCGCGCCCCTGCACCTCCCACTGGTCCGGGCGACCGATGTCGACGACCTTGAGCGACACGTTTCCGATGAGTTCGCGGTCGAGACGGTCCTTGACCATGCGCGCGGTGAGCTTGTGTCCCTTGACCTTGCCGACGATCGGCGAGGTGTTGGTGCCGATGGTCATCGAGATCGCCGGTTCGTCGACCGTGATGGCGGGAAGCGGCCGCACGTCGTCTGGGTCGGCGATCGTCTCGCCGATGGTGATGTCTTCGAAACCCGCGATGGCGACGATGTCACCGGCGTGAGCCTCTTCCGCCGGGTATCGCTCGAGTGCGCGGGTCTTCAGCAGCTCGGTGATGCGGGCGTTGGAGTGGGAGCCGTCGTGGCGCACCCAGGCGACAGTCTGGCCCTTCTTGAGGGTCCCGGAGAAGACGCGGAGCAGCGCGATGCGGCCGAGGAACGGCGAGGCGTCGAGGTTGGTCACCCAGGCCTGCAGCGGGGCCTGGTCGTCGTACTCGGGCGCCGGCACATGCTTGAGGATCGCCTCGAACAGCGGCTCGAGGTCGTCGTTGTCGGGCAGCGTGCCGTTCTCGGGCTTGTTCCAGCTCGCAGCGCCGTTGCGCCCTGAAGCGTAGACGACGGGCACGTCGAGCAGGGCATCGATGTCGAGGTCGGGGACGTCGTCTGACAGGTCGCTCGCCAGACCCAGCAGCAGGTCATGGCTCTCTTCGACGACCTCGTCGATGCGGGCATCCGGTCGGTCGGTCTTGTTCACCAGCAGGATGACCGGCAGTTTCGCCTCGAGCGCCTTGCGCAGCACGAAGCGGGTCTGCGGCAGGGGGCCCTCGCTCGCGTCGACCAGCAGCACGACGCCGTCGACCATGCTCAGCCCGCGCTCGACCTCGCCGCCGAAGTCGGCGTGGCCGGGGGTGTCGATGACGTTGATCGTGACGGGACCCTCGGTCGCGTGCAGGCCCTTGTAGGTGACCGCGGTGTTCTTGGCGAGGATCGTGATGCCCTTTTCGCGCTCCAGGTCGTTGGAGTCCATGGCGCGCTCGTCGACGTGCGCATGCTCGCCGAAGGAGTTGGTCTGCCGCAGCATGGCGTCGACCAGGGTCGTCTTGCCGTGGTCGACGTGGGCGACGATCGCGACGTTGCGCAGATCAGAACGGGTGGCGCTGGCCATGGGAATACCTCGAGAAAGGAAGGAGGGCCCCGAAATGCACCGGGGAAGATGAGATGCGGCGCGACAGCGGGCCGCGGACCCTTCATTCTAGCCGACCAAGGGCGGGAACACCTGATCAGGGCCCGGGAGAGGCTCCGCCGCCGGGGTGGGACGTCGTCACTGCAGCGGGTTTCCAGGTCCAGGCATTCCAGAAGATCGATCCGGCCAAGGGCGAGCGTGTCACCCCCGTCACGCGGTCGTCGACGGCGGTGAGAGTCGGATACGCGTACAACGGGACCCCGTAGCCGGCCGCCCAGATCCGGGCGTCGAGTTCGCTCAGCAGCGAGGTCTGCGTCGCCGGATCATCCGTCGCCACCGCCCGGTCGATCAGCGCGTCGGCCTTCGGGTCGGAGTAGCGGTTGAAGTTGGCCAGGCGCGATCCGCTGCGGAACACCAGGCTCTGCGCCGCCGGGCCCAGCCGCGTGGTGTCCCACGCGAACAGGGCTGCGTCGTACGCGCCGGCGACGCCCAGCAGCCCCTGCCAGTCGCCGCTCGAGCAGTCGGTCACGACGAATCCGGCGCGGGCGGCGCTGCGCTGGATCAGCTGGAACTCGGTGACGCGTCGCGGGTTCGTCGGGTCGTAGAGCACGCACACCTGCGGGTTCGACACCCCCGCCTGGGCCAGCAGCCGCTTCGCCGTATCGATGTCGGTCGAACGGTAGGCGGCCGATCCGTTACGGGCGACCGAGGCGGCGTAGCCGGACGCGCCGGGACGCAGGGAGAACGAGTCCAGCAGGGTCGCTCGGCCCCCGCCCGAGGAACCCAGCTGCCGCAGGATCTGCGCGCGCGGAACGACCTTGAGAAAGGCCTCGCGCACCCTCGCGTCGCCGAAGGTGCCGTTCCTGCCGTCGGCGAACTGCAGGTCGAGGTGCTCGAAGCGCGCTTCGGTACCCGGAGTCACCGTGACGCCCGAGATCGCTCCGAGGGCGCTCACGGTCGCCGCGCTCGGCTGCACGGTGGCGATGTCGACGGCTCGGGACGCGAGCAGCTTCGCCGTCTCGAGCGGATCCGTCGAGACGCGCACGGTGACCTTCGCGAAGGCGGGTCGGCGGTCGCCCGCGTAGCGCGGATTCGCGCTCAGGGTCACCCGGTCCGCGACGATACGGGACACGGTGTACGGCCCGTCCGACACCAGCAGGCGACGGTCCTTCGGCGTGGCGTCGAGATTGAAGCCGTCGTTCCAGAACCGGGCGAGCGCACCGAGCCTGGTGGCATCCCTCTTCTCGATCGCGTCGAGCACTGCCCTCTTGCCCGCCTTCGGATCGGATGCCGCGACTCCCAGGGCCTCGGAGCCCAGCACGTGCGCGGGCACCCCGGGGTCGAGCGCGGTCTTCCAGTCCGGATCGAAGGAGCCGAACGTCACCGTGATCGAGCGCCCGTCGGAACCGACCAGCGGGGCCGCGCGCGCCTTCTCGAGGCCGGATCCGATCGCCCCGTCGAAGAACACGACGTTCTTCGGGAACGAGCGTGTGTAGCGCCCGGTGGCCGGGTCGACGTACCTCGAGTCGTCGAATCCGGGCGTATTGAGCGCGCCCGAGTTCGCCGCCCAGGCGAGCAGCAGGTCGGCGGCGTCGACCGGCGCGCCGTCGGACCAGGTCACGCCCGAGTTCACCCGGTAGGTGACGACGAGCGGATCGCGGCTGACGAGAGTCGCCGAACCGAACGAGCCGTCGACGACCGTGCCGTAGTGGTCGTCCGGGTAGGCGAATCCGGTCGTCGTCAACTGCGCCAGCTGGCCGTTCGTGACCGAGCCGCGCCCGTAGGAGGTCGCCGGATTGAGCGAGGTGAACGGGTCGGACACCGCGACGCGCACCTCGCTGCCGGCCACCAGGATGGTCTGCGGCGTGCACCCGACGAGCGCCGCCGAGATGAGGGCGGCGACCCCCAGCACCACGAAACTGCGTCGACCGGTCACTCGTTCGAGCCTAGGCGAGGGCCGGCCGGGATCAGCTCGCCCGGCGCTGCTCCCGACGTTCGCGCTGCTCGTGCGGATCGGGAACCGGCACGGCGGCGATGAGCCGCTGGGTGTACGGATCCTTCG
Source organism: Lysinimonas soli (assembly GCF_042655435.1). Lineage (NCBI taxonomy): Bacteria > Bacillati > Actinomycetota > Actinomycetes > Micrococcales > Microbacteriaceae > Lysinimonas > Lysinimonas soli. The sequence goes on along the minus strand of NZ_JBHSMG010000001.1, from coordinate 410,901 downwards.
GGTTGCGCAGGATCTGGTCCGGCGTTCCGACCTCGACGAGGCGCCCCTTGTTCATCACAGCGATGCGGTCGGAGAGCATGTCGACCACCGCGAGATCGTGACTGATGAACAGGCAGGCGAACTGCAACTGCTTCTGCAGGTTCTGGAGCAGATCGAGGAAGCGGGCCTGGACCGACACGTCGAGTGCCGAGGTCGGCTCGTCGGCCACCAGCAGCGACGGCCGGAGGGCGAGCGCCCGCGCGATGCCGACGCGTTGACGCTGACCGCCCGAGAGCTCGTGCGGGTAGCGGTTGCGGAAGCTCCGCGGCAGCTCGACCTGGTCGAGCAGCTCCTCGACGCGCGCGTTCAGTTCCGCACCCGCGGCCCTTCCCGACAACAGGAGCGGCTCACCGATCGACTGCCCGATGGGGAACCGCGGGTTGAGGGAGGAACCCGGATCCTGGAACACGATGCCGATCGTGCGTCGGATCTCGCGCATCTTCGCCCGTGACGCGGTCGCCAGATCCGCTCCCTGAACGATCAGCGACCCCTCCGCGATCGGGAGCAGTCCGACGGAGGCGCGACCCACGGTCGTCTTGCCGGAACCCGATTCCCCGACCAGCCCAACGACCTCGCCGGGATGGATCGTGAGGTTGAAGTCCTCGACGGCGCGGAAGGCGGGCACCCGGCCGCGCTTCGGGTACTCGATGACCACGTCCGACAGCCGCAGGACGGGCTCACCCGACCGCGTGGTCGGCGCGATGTCGGTCGCACCGATGCGCAGGTGCGGTACCGACGCGAGGAGCTCCTGCGTGTAGGGCTGCGTCGGCGCCGTGAAGATGGCGTTGACGTCGCCGGACTCCACGATCGCCCCGTCTTTCATGACGATGACCTTGTCGGCCAGGTCGGCGACGACCCCCATGTCGTGGGTGATGATGATGATCGCGCTGTTCAGGCGTGTCCTGAGGTTGCGGAGCAGGTCGAGGATCTCGGCCTGGACGGTCACATCGAGGGCCGTCGTGGGCTCGTCCGCGATCAGCAGCAGCGGATCGCAGGAGATCGCCATCGCGATCATCGCCCGCTGCCGCTGTCCTCCCGACAGCTGATGCGGGTACTTGCGGATCGTGCCCTCGGGGTTCGGGATCTCGACCATCTCGAGCAATTCGATCGCCCGACGCTGCGCATCGGCCGGGGTCATGTCGAGGTGGGTTCGCAGGCTCTCGGCGATCTGGAAGCCGATCGTGTACACCGGGTTGAGCGCCGTCATCGGCTCTTGGAAGATCACCGCGACGTCTTTACCGCGGATGGCGCGCAGCCGGCCTTCCGGGATTCCGATCAGCTCACGGCCTCCGAGCTTGGCGCTGCCGCTGACCCGACCGTTCTGCGGGGTGAGGCCGAGCAGGGCCATCGAGCTGGAGCTCTTGCCCGAGCCGGACTCGCCGACGATCGCCAGCACTTCGCCGGCCTTGACGTCGTAGCTCAATCGCTTGGCAGCGGGGTACCAACTGCCGTCGACCCAGAAGTCGAGATTGAGTTCCGATACCTCGAGAATCGGCGCGGCGGGCTGCGCTGCGGGGGTGGTGGTCATCGAATGGATCCTGTCGGGTGGTCGAAGCGGGCGGCCGGGCGGGCGAGAATGTCAGGATGACCGTCGGGCCCCAGCAGACCGTGCTCTATCCCGTGGCGTCGCGCGTTCTCGCCGCGGTGATCATCGCCATCTGCGTGCTCATCGAAGTCTCGCTGCTCGTGTCGGCGCGATGGGACGTGGCCCTCCGCGCAACCCCGGCGGTGATGCTGGTGGGCGCGGGCGCATTCGTGCTGTTCTGGATGCCGCGGGTCGAGTTGAGTCCCGCGGACCTTCGCATCGTGAATCCCCTGCGAACCCGGCGCATCTCCTGGCCCGCGATCGTGGACATCGAGACGCGGTGGTCGCTGACGATCGACACCGCCGGGGGCCGGGTGACGGCTTGGGCCGCCCCGGCGCCCGGCCCAGCCAGCCAGCTGGGACGAATGCGTCGCGACGCCTACAACCGCGTGTCGATCAACGATCGCGGCGTGAGCCGAGGCAACGAGCTCGCGCGCAGCCTCGTCGTGCGTCAGTGGGAGGCCTACCGCGACGAGGGCGTGCTGGGAGCGGTCGAGGGTGCCGGTGTCACGACCAGCTGGAACTGGCCCGCGGTTGCCGTCGTCGGTGCGCTGACGGTCGCGACCCTGACCGGCGCGCTCTGGCCCTAGGAGCCTCACGACTCGCTCCCGACCGGCTCTGGGACGTGGTCGACCGCGAGCGCGCGCTCGCGACGTGCTCGCCGGTTGAGGCCGCGACGCTGCCGCGGATCGAAGGCATCGCGAAGCCCGTCACCGATGAAGTTGATCGTCAGCGCGATGATGACGATGAACAGACCGGGCCACCAGAACAGCCAGGGACGGGTCGAGAACGCCGACTGGTAGTTGCTGATGATGAGTCCGAGGGAGGTGTCGGGGGCGCGGACCCCGAAGCCGAGGAAGCTGATCGCCGCCTCGGTCAGGATCGTCGCCGACATCGTGAGGGTCGCCGACACGACGATGACGCCCACCGTGTTGGGCAGGATGTGCCGGAAGACGATGCGGAAGTCGGAGGCTCCCGCCACCTTCGCGGCCTCGACGAACTCCCGTTCTCGCAGGGCGAGCACCTCGCCGCGCACGAGTCGGGCCAGGGTGGTCCAGACGAGGACTCCCAGGAAGATCGCGAGCACGACCGACCCGGCACCCACCAGGGTGTGCCCCACGATCGCGGCGATCAGGTAGAGCGGCACGATGATGAAGATGTCGGTGGCGCGCATCAGGAGCGAGTCGATCCAGCCGCCGAAGTATCCGGCAGCCGCACCGAGGGTGACCCCGATGACGGTGGAGACGATCCCCGCGACGAAGACGATCATGAGGGACTGCTGAGTACCGCGCATCACCTGGGCGAACATGTCGTGCCCGACGGAGTCCTGGCCGAACGGGTGGATGCCCCAGTTCAGCGGAACGAGCGACAGCGTGGGCCGGCCCTGGTTGATGACGTCGGGCACCGCGGCGTAGTCCCACCTCCACCACCCGGGCAGACGGATGCCGAAGGCGTCGATGCCCTCCGAGCTGAACGCGAACACGATCACGATCAGCAGCAGGATGAGGCTCGCCATCGCCGCACGATGACGGAGGAAACGCCGCAATACGATGCGGCCGAGGCTGAGGCCCTCGACCTCACGCATCTCGATCGAGGCCTCCGCGTTGTCCAGCACGCCGGCCGCCTGCAGGTTGGCGACGTTGCGCGGGTCTTCGCCACCGGGCGTGCCGGCGTCGCTTCCGCCTGGGTTGAGCTGTCCAAGGGTCATGCGGTCACCCGGATCCGTGGGTCGAGAGCCGAATACACGAGATCGGCGAGGAAGTTGAACACGATGACGGTGACCGCGGTCACCAGGAAGAAGCCCATGAGCGGGTTGAGGTCGACCCGCTGAAGCGCTTGCACGAAGAGCGCGCCCATGCCCGACCAGGCGAACACCGTCTCGGTGAGCACCGCGCCGCTGATCAGAGCACCCAGATCGAGCGCGATCACCGTGGTGATCGGAATCAGCGCATTGCGGAAGGCGTGCCGCATGATGACGGTGCGCTCGGTAAGACCCTTCGCGCGGGCCGTGCGGATGTAGTCCTGGTTCAAGACATCGAGCAGGCTCGAGCGGGCGTACCTGCTGTAGCTGGCCACCGAGATGAGCACCAGGGCGATCGTCGGCAGGAGCAGGTGGGTGAAGCTGTCGATTCCGGTGATCCAGAACGATCCTTGGAGGTCGGGCGTGCCCGCCCCCACCGTGGAGATCGGGCGGCCGTTGGCCACCTGACTCGAGTAGATGCCCCACGAGCCCATGAAGCGGTCCAGCAGGACGATGAGCGTCGCGAACAGGGCCGTGAGGGCACCCGTGCGGATCTGCGGACGTCGGTCGTTACCGCCCCACAGCCAGCCGGCGAGCCCTCCCAGAACGACGAGGAGCACGACGAGGGCGATCACGGATGGGAGGTTGACGAGGCCGAACTGCTCGAACAACAGGTGCAGCGGGAAGTACAGCACCAGAGAGATGCCGACCGCCACGCTCAGCGAGGTCCACCGCGCCCGCTTGTTCGACCATCCGGTCGACAGCACGGTCACGATCACGGCGGCGCCGACCGCGAGTGCCGGGGTGACCACCGGGCCCAGCGACGGGTTGTTGAACCATCCGGTGAGGTTCGTGTACGTGAACACGCCGACCGCGGCGAGCACCGCGACGCCGAAGACGAGAAGGCGCCGTCGCCACCCGCCTCCGATGATGCCCATCCAGACGATCCCCGAGACCAGCGCGATGACACCGATCCAGAGCGGGGGTATCTCCGGGCTCGCGAGGAAGTCGTTGAAGTTGATGGCCGCGAACTGCTTGAGCATCACGGCGACCCAGAACACGGGTAGGGAGAAGAAGAGGAACGCGATGAAGGTCGTCACGTAGTCGAACGTCGAGTAGATGCGCAGAGCCGTGGCGATGCCCACGGTGACCCCAACGATGATGCCGATGATGAACGCGGTGGTGACGAGCTGCAGCGTCTGTCCCATGGCCGAGCCGAGGGCGTCGGTGACGTGCTGGCCATCGATGGTGTCGCCGAGCGTGAAGCGGCCGAGGAATCCGCCGAGCACCCCGCCGAGCCAGATGAAGTAGCGCAAGAAGGGCGGCACATCGAGATGCAGCTGCGCGATCCGCTGCTGGATCAGAGCGTCCTTCTGCGCCGCGGGGAGGCTCGTCTCTTTGATGTCGGCGAGAGGGTCGCCGGCGTTGGCGGCCAAGATGTAGACGAGATAGGAGGCGACGAGCAGCACCGCGAGGGATGCCAGGAATCGCCGGACGATGAACGAGACCACGTAACGGCTTTCTGTTCGGCTGGTGGACGGGACGATACCCGCAAGTGGAGCACGTCGCGAGTCGGGGCCGTGCTCAACGCACGACCCCGACCCGCAGCGACGGTCAAACCGTCACGTGACTACTTGGATTCAGTCCACTCCCAGAAGTTCCAGAAGATGTTCGGGCTGTAAGGAGCATCCGACACATTCGAGATCTTCGAGGACCATGCCGACACGTCCGGCAGCTGGAACAGCGTCAGGGTCGACGCGTCCTTCCACAGGTACCCATCGATCTGCTGCTGCAGCGGAATGGCATCCGCCGAGCTGGTCACGGTCGCGGCCTTCTGCCACAGCGCGTCGACCTTGGTGTTCGAGTAGCCCTGGTAGTTGTACGCGTTGCCCGTGGTCGTGTTCGCCTGGCTCTGGGTCACCGAGCCCGAGGAGAGCTGGTAGGCGAAGACGGTGGCGTCGTAGACGTACTTGCCCGAGCCGATTCCGTCCGGTCCGAAGAAGTCCGCACCGGGCTTGCCGACATCGACCACGTTGAATCCGGCGTCCTTGGCCGAGGCCTGGATCAACTGGAACTCGCCCTGACGACGCGGGTTGTCGTTCGCGTACGCGAAGCGCACGGTCACCGGTCCGGTCACCCCGGCCTTGGCCAGAAGCGCCTTGGCGGCCGCCACATCCACGGTCTGGTAGTCCGACGAACCGTTGTTCTTGACCGACTCGTCATAGCCCTGCTGACCCGGGAGGAAGAGCGACGAGTCGTCGAGCTTCACGTTGGGCGAGATGGGCGTGATGAGGCGCTCCAGCATCTGCTGACGCGGGATGACCTTGAAGAACGCCTGGCGAACCTCGAGAGCCTTCTGAGCGTCGCCGCCGTAGGTCGCCGGGTCGAACGGGCCGTTGTTGTTGAACGTCAGGTCGACGTGCTCGAAGGTGGCGGTCGGCGTGGTCGTCGACTTGATGCCCGATGCACCCTTCAGCGCCGACACGGTGTCGGCGGTGGCCTGACCGTAGAGCACGCTCAGCTCACCGTTCTGGAGGGCCTGAACCTGTGCGGTCTGGTCGGGGATGAAGCGCACCGTGATCTTGGCGATCTTCGGCTTGGGTCCCCACGTGAAGTCCGGGTTCGAGACCAGGGTCACGTACTGCTTGGTCAGACTCTGGACCTTGTAGGGGCCGTAGGTCGTCAGCAGCTTCGCGTCCTTCGGGGTCGACGTCATGTCGAAGCCCGTCTTCCAGATCTTGGCGAGCTTGGTCAGGGTCGAGGTGTCGTCGTCCTTGAAGGCCTTGACGACGGCATCCTGAGCGTCCTTGCCGGTCTTCTTGTCGATCCCGGCCTCTTCCCACAGAACCGCCGAAGGGATGTTCGGCGTGATGGCCGGCAGGATCTCCCAGTCGACGTACGGCTTGTCGTAGGTGAGCGTGATCGTGCGCCCGTCGCTGCCGATCTTCGGCATCTTCGTGACGTAGTCCAACCCGGAGCCGGCGTTGATCGAGCCGAAGTTCACACCCTTGGGGTCGTTGTACTTCGTGATGCTCGAGCCCCACGCGAGGATCATGTCCGCCGCGTCCACAGGGGTGCCGTCAGTCCACTTGACGCCATCGTTGATCGTGTACTGAACCGTGAGTGGGCTGTCCGACAGCTTCTTGTAGGTGCCGAACGCGGGGTTCTTCACCAGCTTCGGGCTGTTGTCGTAGTAGTTGAAGCCGACGCCCTGGTAGAGGTACGAGACGTTCGAGTTGTACGTCGCGTAGTTGGTGGCGGTGAAGGAGTTCATCGTGTTCATCGCCGAGTTCTGCGCCACGCTGATCGAAGTACCGCTGACAACCTCGGAGCCTCCGCCTGCGGCGCAACCCGCCAGTACCAAAGCTCCCGCGGCGACGACTGCGCCGACGAGAGAAACCCGTCTGAGTTTCAATGTTCCTCCTGTGCAAGATGTGACGGCGCGCGAGCAGGCTCCCGCGCCGCGCTGGATACCTCGACCCTAAAGAGGGGGCGACGGCCTCGCAAAACCCTAGGGGGAATCGTTACACGGCGGAAACGAGGTCTGAGGATTGTTGCGTTCGCGCTGATTCTTTGCATGAATAGCGCGCGATAAGACGGAATCGTGCGGCGAATCGCAACGGAGCCGCGAAAACGGCCGGGGCGCGCGGCGTAGCATCGGGCGGGTGCGGGCATCCGGGTTGTCGATATCCTCCAACGGCGAGGCGATCGGCCCCACGTCGGTCGGCGTCGACCTGCGACCGGATCGCGGACGCCTCTGGTGGGAGATCGCCCTCGTGCTCGGGCTGTCGCTCGGCCAGTCGGCGGTGTACGCCATCGTCTCGCTCGCCGACAGCCTGACCCGTTCCAAGCCCCTCTCGCAGCAGACCGCGACGCTCAATCCGAGCCTCAACGATCGCGAGGTCTTCGACCTCATCTACCAGCTGCTCGGGCTCGTCTTCGACGTCGTCCCCGTACTGCTGGTGTGCTTCCTGCTCTGGAACCGCGGCCGGCCGCATCTCGCTCGACTCGGAATCGACGCCCGACGACCCTTCGGGGACGCCTGGCGCGGGCTGGCGCTCGCGCTGGTCATCGGCATCCCCGGGATCGGGGTGTACCTCGCTGCGAAGGCGCTCGATCTCGGCGTCACCGTCGACGCCGCGGGCTTGAGCTCGCACTGGTGGACGGTGCCCGTGCTGCTGCTCTCCGCGTTCCGGGCGGGTCTCCTGGAGGAGGTCATCGTGCTCGGCTACCTCTTCGAGCGCCTCCGCGAGCTCGGCTGGGGACGCTGGCGCATCATCGTCGCCGCCGCCCTCCTCCGCGGCAGCTACCACCTGTATCAGGGCTTCGGCGCCTTCGTCGGCAATGTGCTGATGGGGCTGCTGTTCGGCTACCTGTTCTCTCGGAGCAAGCGGGTGCTCCCCTTCGTGATCGCCCACTTCGTGATCGATGCGGCGATCTTCGTGGGGTATCCGTGGGCGGTCGCGACGTTCCCGGAGCTCTTCGGGGTGGTGAAGTAGCCCTCACGTACGACGTGGCGGGTTCCGGCGACCTAGGATGACGATGTGGGGGCACTGGAAATCGGTGACCGGGCGCCGGAGTTCACGCTTCCGGGCATCCGGTTCGCAGACGGGCGATACGAGCACGCCGAGTACTCGCTCGCGGGCCGCCGGGGAGCGCCTGTCGTCCTGGCCTTCTACCCGCTCGACTCGAGCAAGGTGTGCACCGAGCAGTTGTGCAGCTACCAGGACGATTTCGAGGGCTTCGAGTCGCTCGGCGCCGACGTGTGGGGCATCAGTCTGCAGGGCGTCGAGAGCCACGAGGAGTTCGCGCGCAAGAACGGACTGACCTTCCCGCTGCTCGCCGACCACCGCGACGGCGTCGGCTCGGCGTACGGTGTCGCCTTGGGCGGGATGCTGCGACGCGCGGTCTTCATCATCGACGGCGACGGCATCATCCGGTGGAAGCACGTCGCCATGATCGGTTTCACCTACCGCCGGGCGTCCGAGATCCGTGACCAGATCCTGCGCCTCTTCCCGGCACCTGCGGGCGACGCCTTCGCCTTCACACCTCCCGCCTGACCCGTCTCGGGCGCGGCCGGTATGTCAGGCGGCGGTCAGGCGAAGGCCTCCACGGGCGGGCAGGCGCAGACGAGGTTGCGATCGCCGTAGGCCTGGTCGATGCGTCGCACCGGGGGCCAGTACTTGCGGTGGACGAGCCCCGGCAGCGGGTACACGGCCTGTTCGCGGGTGTAGTCGTGCGTCCACTCGCCGATGATCGCCGAGGCCGCGGTGTGCGGTGCGTGCACGAGCGGGTTGTCGTCGGCCGGCCAGACTCCGGATGCCACGGCATCCGCCTCGCTCTTGATCGCGATCATCGCCTCGACGAACCGATCGAGCTCGGCCAGGTCTTCGCTCTCGGTCGGCTCGACCATCAGGGTGCCCGCGACGGGGAACGACATGGTGGGCGCGTGGAAGCCGTAGTCGATGAGTCGCTTGGCCACGTCATCCACGGTCACCCCCGTCGCGTCGCGCAGCGGACGCAGGTCGAGGATGCACTCGTGCGCCACCAGCCCGTTCTCGCCCGCGTAGAGCACCGGGAAGTGCGCACGCAGGCGGGCGGCGACGTAGTTGGCGGCCAGCACGGCGGCCCCCGTGGCACGGCGCAGGCCGTCGGTGCCCATCATGCGCACGTAGGCCCAGCTGATCGGCAGGATCGAGGGCGAGCCATAGGGCGCGGCCGAGACCGGGGCTCCGAGGTGCTCGTAGTCCCCCGCCGCACCGGTCGCGAGGTCGAACGCCGGGTGCGCACTCGACTGCGCGAGCGGATGCCCCGGCAGGTAGGGCGCCAGGTGCGCCTTCGCCGCGACCGGTCCCACCCCCGGGCCACCCCCGCCGTGCGGGATGCAGAAGGTCTTGTGCAGGTTCAGGTGCGACACATCCCCGCCGAAGTCGCCGAAGCGCGCATAGCCGAGCAGGGCGTTGAGGTTGGCGCCGTCGACGTAGACCTGCCCGCCCGCCTCGTGCACGGCATCCGTGATCGCGCGGATCTCGTGCTCGTACACCCCGTGCGTCGAGGGGTAGGTGACCATGAGCGCCGCGAGATCGTCGGCGTGCGCCGCGATCTTGGCGCGCAGATCGTCGAGGTCGACGTTGCCGAGCTCGTCGCAGGCCACGACCACGACCTTCATGCCGGCCAGCACGGCGCTCGCGGCGTTGGTGCCGTGGGCGCTCGAGGGGATCAGGCAGGTGGTGCGTCCGAGGTCGCCACGGGCCCGGTGATAGCCGCGGATCGCCAGCAGGCCTGCCAGCTCGCCCTGGCTGCCCGCGTTGGGCTGGAGCGACACCGTGTCGTAGCCGGTGACCTCGGCGAGCCAGGTCTCGAGGTGCGAGATCATCACGAGGTAGCCCTCGACATCCGCAGCGGGAGCGAACGGGTGGATGTCGGCGAACTCCGGCCAGCTGACGGCCGCCATCTCGGTCGCCGCGTTGAGCTTCATGGTGCAGGAGCCGAGCGGGATCATGCCGCGGTCGAGGGCGTAGTCCTTGTCGGCCAGATACTTCAGGTAGCGCATCATGGCGGTCTCGCTGTGATGCGTCGCGAAGACCGGATGCGTCAGGAAGTCGCTCGTGCGCCGCAGCTCGACGGGGATGGCCGCGTCGGCGAACCCCGCTCCCCCGTTCGTGCCGAAGACGGCGTCGAGCACCGCCTCGACCGGCGGCAGGGCTCCGCTGCTGGTGCGCTCGGCGCTCACCTCGTCGAAGCTGATCGACAGCCGGTCGGCATCGACCAGCCGCACGAGCACGTCCCGCTCGCGGGCGGCGGCCGCCAGCTCGGCGGCCCGGCCCGGAACGCGCAGGGTCAGGGTGTCGAAGAAGCTGTCGCACTCGAGCTCGATGCCCACGGCGCGCAGCCGCTCGGCGTAGCCCGCAGTGCGCTGAGCGACCTCGCTCGCGATCCGGGTGAGGCCGCCGGGGCCGTGGTAGACCGCGTACATCGAGGCCATGACGGCCAGCAGCACCTGCGCCGTGCAGATGTTGCTCGTCGCCTTCTCGCGGCGGATGTGCTGCTCGCGCGTCTGCAGCGAGAGCCGGTACGCGGGGTAGCCGTCCGCATCCTGCGAGACGCCGACCAGGCGACCGGGGAGCTGACGCTCGAGACCGGCCGCGACCGCCATGTATCCCGCGTGCGGCCCGCCGAATCCGAGCGGGACGCCGAAGCGCTGGCTGGTGCCGACGGCGACGTCCGCGCCGAACTCGCCGGGGGCGGTGAGCAGGGTGAGCGCGAGCAGGTCGGCCGCGACGACGGCAAGGCCGCCGTGCGCGTGGCTCGCCTCGACGACGGCCGCGGGATTCCAGACCCGGCCGGAGGCGCCCGGGTACTGGATGGCGACGCCGAAGCTCTCGGGCAGCTCGCAGGCCGGGGTCGACGCCAGGGGCAGCTCCACCAGCTCGATGCCGACCGCCTCGGCGCGACCGCGCAGCACGGCGCGGGTCTGGGGGAAGAGGTCGCTGTCGACCACGAAGACCCGGGAAGCCGAGCCGGACGCCCGGCGCGCCAGCAGCATCCCCTCGACGACCGCCGTGCCCTCGTCGAGCATCGAGGCGTTCGCCGTGGCGAGTCCGGTCAGATCGGTGACCATGGTCTGGAAGTTGATGAGCGCCTCGAGCCGGCCCTGCGAGATCTCGGGCTGATAGGGCGTGTACGCGGTGTACCAGCTCGGGTTCTCGAGCACGTTCCGCTGGATGACGGCGGGGGTGATGGTGCCGTAATAGCCCATCCCGATCATCGAGCGTCGCACCGTGTTGTGGGCGGCGAGCGCGCGCAGCTCCGCGAGGGCCTCGCGCTCGGTCGCGGGGGCCGGGATGCTGGTGGGGGCGCCCTCGGCGACCCGGATCGCGGTGGGGACCGCGGCATCCATCAGCTCGTCGACGGTGGCGTAGCCGACCGCCTCGAGCATGGTCGACTGCGCAAGGAAATCCGTGCCGATGTGACGATCGGCGAACTGGTCGGTCATGAAAGCGGTGCGCTCCTACTCGCCGGTCAGCGCGGCGTACTCGGCGGCCGTCAGCAAGGCCGGCAGCTCGGTGAAGCGGACCTTGATCATCCATCCGTCGCCGAAGGGATCGGCGTTGACCAGGTCGGGTCGGTCGACGACCGCCTGATTGGCTTCGACGACCTCACCGGCGAGCGGCGCGAAGAGCTCGCCGACCGACTTGGTCGACTCGATCTCGCCGACCACGGTGCCCTCGGCGATGGCCGCCCCCGGCTTCGGCAGGTCGACGTAGACCACGTCTCCCAGCTTCTCGGCCGCGTAGGCGGTGATCCCGACGGTCGCGATGTCGCCGTCGACGGCGACCCACTCGTGCTCGGAGGTGTATTTGAGGTCGGCGGCGGGCTCGGTCATGGTCACTTCTTTTCTGTCGAGGTCGAGGGGGTGGAGCGGCGCGAGTAGAAGGGCAGCGCCACGACGGATGCCGCGACGCGGGTGCCGCGCACGTCGAGATCGAGGCGGGTGCCCACGGCGGCGAAGGCCGGATCGACGTAGGCCATCGCGACCGGGACGCCGAGGGTCGGCGACAGCGCGCCCGAGGTGACCTCTCCGACGATCTGGGCCCCATCCGGCACCACGATCGCGTAGCCGGCACGCCCCGCGCGCTTGCCCTCGGCGACGAGTCCGGCGAGCACCCGCGCGTCGATGGGCGGACCCTGCTCGATGGCCTCACGGCCGACGAAGTCGCCCTCCTTGCCGAGCGCGACGACCCGGCCGAGTCCGGCCTGCACGGGGAAGGTCGAGGCGTTGAGCTCGTGGCCGTAGAGCGGCATGCCCGCCTCGAGGCGCAGGGTGTCGCGGGCGGCCAGCCCGGCGGGGACAAGACCCGAGCCGCCGCCGGTCTCGATCAGCGCGGTCCACAGTTCGGGGGCGCGGTCGGGAGCGAGGTAGAACTCGAAGCCGTCCTCGCCCGTGTACCCGGTGCGCGCGACGAGCACCGGATGCCCGCGGAAGTCGGCCGCGATCGAGCGGTAATACCCGAGGCCGTCGAGACCGGGCAGGTCGAAGCCCTCCACGTTGCGCAGGATCTCTTCGGAGATCGGCCCCTGCAGGGCGATGAGCGCGATGTCGTCGCTCTCGTCCTCGACCAGGCAGTCGAAGATCGAGCAACGGTCGCGCAGCTCTTCGGCGACGAGCGCGCGGTTGGCCGCGTTGGCCACGACCAGGTAGCGGTCTTCGCCGGTGCGGTAGACCACGAGGTCGTCCAGGATGCCGCCGTCGCGCGCCAGCAGCAGGGAGTACTTGGCCTGCCCCTCGGCGATCGCCGAGAGCTTGCCCGCCAGCGCGTAGTCGAGGGCGGCGGCCGCTTCGGGGCCGACGACGAGGATCTCGCCCATGTGGCTCAGGTCGAAGAGACCGGCCGCGGTGCGCACGGCGTGGTGCTCAGCGAGGTCGGAGCTGTAGCGCACCGGCATCTGCCATCCGGCGAAGTCGGTGAACAGGGCGCCCGCGTCGACGTGCACCTGGTGCAGGGGGCTCAGCAGTTCGGGACTGTCGTGCGAGCCTGAGGTCTGGGCTGAATCGGTCATGACGGCGAGTTCTCTCCTGGGCGCGCGGGCTGCGGTGGAACTCCCCCTCTGTCATGGTGCCTGAGAGCTTCGCGCCCGAGCGTCGTCGGGGCTTTCACCGTGGGCGGGACCACCGTGGTGCGCGGTGGTCCTCTTTTCAGAGCGGCCTGGTCGATGCGGTACACGTACCTGAGAGATTGGCGGGGAGGCTTGCTCCTTCGGTGCCGGCGGCGCGCCTCGCGGGGGTGCCCCCTCGGCGCGCTCCGGCTCTCCCGCATCGCGTGCGGCCCGGTATTCGATTGTGGGGCCAGCCTAGCAACGCGGTGTTTCGGATGCGTGACGGGTTGGGGGCGCAGCGGTCGAGAGGTCGCCCGGCCGCTCAGGGGGCTGCGGCATCCGGGCGGGCGGCAACACGGCCGCGATGCCTCCCGAAGCCGGCGTGCCCCTGGATCGTGACGATCCCGACGACGACGACCCACGCCACCCAGGGGAAGGTCGCGGTCGCGGTGACCCCCACGCCGCCGGACGAGAACCAGTCCCGGTCGCTCGTGCCGCCGAAGATGGTCGCCAGCCCGAAGACCTGCAGGCCCGCGACGACCCAGGCGACGACACCGCTCCACCGCGGCAGCACCCGCGACGCCAGCACCACGTAACCGGACGAGGCCGAGACGACCGCCAGCAGCACGCACCCCGTGGCGCCGAACATCACGGCGTGCCCCTCCGTGAGGGCCCGGATCGCCGACGCGTCGGGAGCCAGGTTGACCACGTCCAGAGCGGAGCCGGCCTCCATCGCGTCGCCGACCAGGGTCACGGCCACGAAGACGAGGCCGGCGCCGAAACCCACGTCCGAGATCCACTGCAGGTCGTGCCGCGCGTGGGTGATGATCTGACGGAACCCGGCGAGGAAGACGACGATGCTCGCCATCAGCACGGTGTCGACGAGCACGATCAGCAGCATCTGGTTGTGATGCTCGACGAAGAACGTCACCAGGGCTGCACGCTCGTCGAGTTCGGGTCGCGGACCGATCAGCAGGTGCAGCAGGAACTCGAAGGTCAGCAGCACGGCGACGACGATCGCCGCGATCCCCGTCCAACGTCGCACGTCGGGCGTGTTCGTGAGCGGGACCGCCGGCATGGTCATGACACGAGCCTACGGAGGTCCGGTGTCGTCGGCGGGAGGCTCCCCTGCGGGGCCGGGCCGGTGTAGCGCGACTCCGGCCGCAGCCGCATCGGAGCCTGACCGTACTCGTCGACGATGTGCGCGATCCAGCCCCCGGTGCGGGCGATCGCGAAGATGAGCTGCCCGGCGCCGCGGCCCATGCCCGCCCCCAGCGCGAAAGCGGCGAGCGCGAGGTCGATGTTGGCGGGCCGCGGCGAGCGCGACGCCATGATCGCATCCAGACGATCGACGGTGCGCAGCACGTCGTGGTACCGGGGGATGCCGCGCATGGCGGCGAAGACGGCCTCCGCCCGCGGGTCGTGCTCACGGTAGATCAGATGGCCGAACCCGGGGATCGCGCGACCGGCGCGGAGCTGCTCTGCCAGGGCGCGCTCGGGGTGCCCCGAGTTCCGTGCGGACGCGATCATGTCTGCCGCCGCGATGCTGGCCGAGCCGTGCAGACTGCTGTCGAATGCACCGAGTGCGGCCTGAACGGCGGCATAGGGATGCGCGCGCGCCGATGCCGCGATCCGCGCGGCCATGGTGGCCGCCGCCAGATCGTGGTCGAGGCACAGGATGAGCGTCTGATCGAGGAGGGCGATCTCGGCCTCGCTCGGCGACTCCCCCGTCAGGCGGGCCCAGAGTCTGCGGGCCAACGGGGAGTCCGCCTCGGAGTGGTCGAGGGGCTGCTGGAGCCGGGGAAGCGCGTCGACCATCGCCGAGATCATGCGGCGGCCGGCCGAACGCACGACGGCCGGGGAGAGTTCGTCGCGAAGCGGATCGCACGAGCCCGCCAGCACCACCGCCAGCATCATCCGATCGAGCGGACGGGATGCCGGCCCGAGCAGCTCGCCGGCGCTCGCCACTCGGGAGGCGAGCTCGGGGCCGGAACGCACGACCCCGGGCGTCTCACCGGAGTTCCAGAGGAACTCGAGCCCCTCCTCGAAGGTCGCGCGCCGGGCGAGGTCGACGGCCGAGACGCCCCGGAAGTACAGCCGGTCACCGTCGAGCAGGGTCAGCGGGGAGTCGACGACCATGAGCGGACGTCCCGTGCCGCCCGTCGCCCGGGGCCGCCCGGGCCGTTCACCGGCGCGACGGCGCGACCGGGCGAACGCCTCGACCTCGAGGGCGTCGAAGGTGGATCCGCCGGTGTCGGCACGGATGCTGGCGATCAGTCCGCGCGCGACGTAGGCGTAGAGGGTCGCCGGCTTCACGCCGAGGCGCGCCGCCGCCTGGGCCGTCGTGAGACGCGGCACGGTGGAGTCGTGAGTCATTCCTGGCCTCATTGATTCGATCAACATTGATTTGCGAATGATCAATCTTGGTGATGATCTCACACCATGAAGACCATCGACCGTCTCGACGACGCCCCGATCGAGGTGCCCCGCGGACTCGCGAACGTGATCGTCACCGACACCGGCCTGAGCGGGGTGCGGGGGCGCGAGGGGTTCTACCACTACCGCCAGTACTCGGCCGTGGAGCTCGCGCGCACCCGGTCGGTCGAGGAGGTGTGGCGGCTCCTGCTCGACGGCAGCCTGCCGGATCCGGTCGAGCGCCTCGCCTTCGGGAACGAGGTCGCCGCGGCATCCGGTCTCGATGACGCCACCCGCGCCGCGCTCGACGAACTCGGACGCACGGTGCCCGCCGCCGATCCGCTCGCGGCACTGCGCGTCGGCATCGCCACCGAGGGCGCCCGCCGGTGCCTGCGCCCGCTGTTCGACCTCGATCCGGCCGAGCGGCGCTCCGGCCTGCTGGGGCTGGCCGCGAAAGTGCCGGCGATGATCGCCACCTTCGCCCGGGCGAGCGCGGGGCTGCCGAGCGTCGAACCTCGGCCGGACCTCGGCTATGTCGCCGACTACCTGTTCCAGCTCACGGGCAGTGCGCCCGAGAGCCGGCACGTCGACGCGCTGTCGACGTACCTCGTGGCGGCCATCGACCACGGCTTCAACGCCTCCACGTTCACGGCGCGCGTGATCGCATCGACCGGGGCGGATGCCGCGAGCTGTCTGCTCGGCGCGCTCGGCTCGTTGTCCGGTCCCCTTCACGGCGGGGCGCCGAGCCGCGCCCTCGACACGCTCGACGCCATCGGCTCGCCCGACCGGATCGACGAGTGGGTGACGGCGCGTGTGCTCGCAGGCGACCGCATCATGGGCTTCGGGCATCCCGTGTACCGCACCGAGGATCCGCGCTCCGCCCTGCTCAAGGAGGTCGCCCGGTCGTTCGGCGGTCCGCGCGTCGACCTCGCGATTCAGGTGGAGGAACGCATCCCGGTTCTACTGGAGCGGCTCAAGCCAGGACGGGAGTTGCACACCAACCTGGAGTGGTACGCCGCGATCGTGATGGAGCTGTGCGGGATCGATCGCTCGCTGTTCACCGCGACGTTCGCGGCCGCGCGCGTGCTCGGTTGGACGGCGAACGTGCTCGAGCAGGCCGCCGATCCGAAGATCATCCGGCCGTCGGCGCGCTATACCGGGCCCGAGGCACCCCAGCCGGTCCCGGCACGCTGACCCGGAGCCGGCGCCCGGGCGTCAGGCGTTGTCGCGGATCCAGTGCCAGTCGTCCTGGCTGAGGTCGTAGCGATCGGGCGACTCCTGGCCGGTACCGGGCGTGAACTCACCCTCGGGCTCGCCGCCGGCCGTGACGACCGCGTCGAGCACCTCCTCGGTCAGGGCCTCGTTGTGGTGATGCTTCAGCCAGTGCTGCGTGTCGGCGTCGAGAAGGGGCCACCAGGATGCTGCGCTCATGCGTTCAGCGTAGCGAGAGGCACCGATGGCGACGGCTCGTTGCCGGCTGTTCCGGCATCCGCCCCGGGGTCATGCGGCGAGGAAGCGATCGATCGCCCCGAGAGTGCGCTCGGGTTGCTCGAGCTGCGGCAGGTGGCCGGCCTCGGCCACGAGCTCGAAGCGTGCGTTGCCGAGCTGGGCCGCGTAGGCGCGTCCGTAGCCGGGGGTGAAGATGCCGTCGCTCTCACCCCAGAGCACCAGGGCCGGGATGCGGATGCCGCCGAGCTTCGCCTGCAGGCCCGGGTCGGACATCCCGTGCTGCGAGGTCAGCACACCCATGGTCTGCATATTCGCCCGCTGCGCCGCGATGCGCTCCGCCGGCAGCGCCGCGGGGTCGACGAAGAACCTCTCGGGGTCGTGCCAGGAGTGCTCCGCCTGCTCGCGGGGGCTCAGCTTCACGAAGTCGACGACCGGTTCGCCGGGTACCTCGATGCCGGCACCGTCGATGATGACGATCCGCGCGATCCGGCCCTCGGTGTCAGCCGCCGCGAGCTGAGTCGCGATCCAGCCGCCGAGCGAGGACCCGATCACGAGCACGTCGCTCAGCCCGCGGTCGGCGAGCAGCTGAAGGTAGACGGCCGCGAGCGCGGGGATGTCGTTCAGCCATTCCGGTCGCGGCGTACCGTTCCAGCCCGGGTGGGTCGGCACGAGCACACGCGAGTCGACGGCGAAGTGCGCGGCGATCGGCGCGACCGTGAACGGACCGCCGCCGCCGTGGAGCACGAGCACGGTGCGAGCGGCGTCCGCCGGTCCCGTCTCGTCGATCGTGAGGGCGAGCTGGGAAGGAAGGGGGATGGTGTGTTCGGTCATGACGGCAGGCTATATCAACATGTTTATATATGCAAGTTGCGATAGGCTGGCCCCATGAACTCCCTGCAGCAACTCGGCCGCGCCGTGAAGGCCGCGCAGTACCGGCACCATCTGGCCGCGGAGCGTGCACTCGGCGCGATCGGGACGACGCTGCCCCAGTGGGACGCCCTGCGGGCGATCGCCGGGCATCCCGGCTGGTCGGCCCACGCCCTGGCGGGCGAGACCTTCATGAGCGACCAGGCGTTCGGGGCGCTGGCGAACCGCCTCATCGCCCAAGGGCTCATCGTGCGCTCGCCGGGTCGGGGCCGCCGAGTCGAGCACACCCTCACGGATGCCGGCGGCGCGATGCTGGAGGCGGGGAACGTGGTCATCGACACCGTGCTGCAGCGGTCGTTCGGGGGGATGAGCGAGGCGGAGCGCCGAACCCTGAGTGGGCTGCTGGACCGGGTCGGCGTCGGCGACGGGACGACGACCGCGCCGTGAGGCGCTACGCCCCCTCGGGCGGATCGGCGAGAAGCTCCACCCGTTCCGTCAGGTAGCGCCCGAACGGCACGAGCGAATCGAGGCTGCGGCTGCCGTTCCAACTGACGCGCAGTTCGTCGCCCACGCGGACGACCGGGCCGCCCGGCGTGTCGGCGTCGAGTTCGATCGGGGCCGCGTCGAAATCCACCGTCTCCCCCGGCGGCAGCCCCGCCGCACGGGCCGCCTCGCGGATCTCGCGTCGCACCTCCCCCGACGCCGAGGTGAAGTTGGGATGCCGCGGGTCCGCCGCCCGGATGACCTGCCCGGTCGCGTACAGCCGCCCGTCGGGCGCGAGCAGCAGCACGCCGAGCCGCCAGACGGACCCGAGCCGCGTCATCCGCGGGGCGCGACGGAAGGGACCGAACTTTCGCGGCGGGTGCAACTCGGCGAGGATCTCGGTGCGGGCCGAGGCCGCCGTCAGCCGCGCGATCGCCGAGTCGATGGCGGCGGCAGATGCGGAATCCCTCACGCGCGCCTCCGGGGAGTGACCCAGCCGTCGAGGTCCCGAGCGGCGTCCGCGTACTCCGCCGCGCTCGTCGACACCGCGATGATGAGGTCGTAGGCCTCATCATCGGGCGCGTCGAGCGTCAGCTCATTCAGTTCGTAGAACACGACGGTCGCGAGCCAGGCGATCCGCTTGTTGCCGTCGACCAGCGCATGATTGCGCGCGAGGGACTCGAGCAGCACGGCGGCCTTGTCATGGATGGACGGGTAGGCCTCTTGCCCGTAGAGGGTGGTTTGGGGACGCTGCACCGCCGCCTCGAGCAGTCCGAGGTCGCGCACGGCCAGGTCGCCGAGATCGGATGCCAGCTGCAGCAGATCCTCGAGCTGGAGGTGCTCGACGGTCACTGCGCCAGACGGTCGAGCAGCGCGGCGTAGCGTTCGCGGCCGGATGCCGATGCCTCGCGCACGCGCGTCTCGTGTCCGCGGCGCGCGGCGGCATCCGTGATCGCGCGGAGTGCTGCCTCCTGCTTGCTCACGCCGTCGGCCTCGGCGAGCGCGGCGAGCGCCCGCTCCTGCTGTTCGTTGAGGCGAAGGGTCATGGCCATGGGGTGGATGGTATCACTTTGGTATCAGTGTTGAATCGGCATCATTCGCCGGGTGCCCTGATGGTTTCGACTTCGGCACCGGAGTCGTCAAGAGGGAGCACGATCGTCATCCCAGGAGGGTCAGCCTGCCGCGAGCTCAGCGAGAGCCCCCTCAAGCCCTGCTGGGTCGACGACATCCTGGAACACGATGGGAGTCGGGTTCAGGTTGAGGGGGTCCCACCCCGTGAACGGCCCCGTCATCGCCGACATAGAGAGGGTCGACCGCCCGAAGACGCCGCGAATGGTCTGCCCTTGCTGAAATCCGAAGTTCACCGAGACGCGCCGGGAGTCTCGTGACCAAGAGGTGCTGAGGGTGTTCGGATCGACACTCACACTCCTGAGAGTCCGCGCGCCCACGACGATTGCTCGCCGGTTCGTCAAGACGTACGAGGTCGTCCGGCGTCGATAGTTCCCCACCACGAATCGGAAGAAGACGAAGTACAGCCCGATGGCGACGAAAACGCCGCCGAAGAACGGGAAGAATCCCGGTGCTTTCGACTGTGCCAGGGCGGTGTACTCCCAGAACACGGCGAAGCCCGTCCACAGCAGGCTGAAGGGGATCAGCAGGACGTCCACCGGAGACAGGAGGACGCTAGCGTCCGGAACACCGGACCAGAGGATCCGCTCATCGCTGGTCAGTGCCGCGGTGGCCCGCTGGAGCCCATTGGTCATGGGGAGATCATGGCATCAACGTCAGGTCGTCCGCGGGTTCCTGGGTCTGCCGCCCCGAACGGGTGATCCTCACGGACTTAACCGCGAGCTAGCCTGCGATTATGACGCGACCGACCCCACCCTCCAGTCCTCCGGTTCAGGTCGGCGGGCGCTTCCGGCGCAACGAGCCTGTCCCCGCCGTTGTCAACGCCGCCTTCTGGATCCTCGTGGTCGGCGCTGTCCTAACTGGGATCATTCTTGTCACCGCCACCATCCGGATCGCGGCAACGAGCTCGGGCGGCGACGCCCCCGTTCTCAGCGCAGCCATGCTCGGGGGGACACTCGGTGTGCTGATCCGGATCGGGATCGCGGTGGTCCTGCGTCGCGGATACGGGCCGGCCCGCGTGTATCTCACCGTCGTCGGTGCCTACTCGATGGTGATCGGGGCCCTCAACGGACTCGACCCGATCGGTTTGTTCCTGCTATTGACCGTAGCTGTTCCCGTCATCCTCGCGTGGCTCCCGCCAGCGAGCCGGTACTTCCGCGTCGTGGGCGAAGCCCGACGGCAGGCCAAGGCGGTCGGGATGACCGTTGGGTTCCTCGGCTAGGCGGTCGACCGCTACACGTTGAAGCGGAACTCCACGACATCCCCGTCGTGCATGACGTAGTCCTTGCCCTCGATGCGGGCCTTGCCCTTGGCGCGGGCCTCGGCGATCGAGCCGGTCTCGACGAGGTCGGCGAACGAGACGACCTCGGCCTTGATGAAGCCCTTCTCGAAGTCGGTGTGGATCACGCCGGCCGCTTGAGGCGCCTTCCAGCCCTTGTGGATGGTCCAGGCCCGCGATTCCTTGGGCCCGGCGGTCAGGTAGGTCTGCAGTCCGAGGGTGTCGAAGCCGATGCGGGCGAGCTGGTCGAGACCGCTCTCCTCCTGCCCCGTCGAGGCGAGCAGCTCGGCGGCGTCGGCCGGATCCAGGTCTTTGAGTTCCGACTCGATCTTGGCGTCGAGGAACACGGCATGAGCCGGGGCGACCAGGGCTGCGAGCTCGGCCTTGCGGGCGGCATCCGTCAGCACGGATTCGTCGACGTTGAAGACGTAGATGATCGGCTTGGCGGTCAGCAAGCCCAGCTCCTTGATGGCGTCGAGGTCGACGCCCTTCGCGCTGCCGGCCAGCGAGTGGAGCGGAGTGCCGGCGTTGAGGGCGGCCTGCGCGGCGAGGGCGGCTTCGAGCACGGCGGGGTCGGTCTTCTTGCCGCGCACCTCCTTCTCGATGCGCGGGATGGCCTTCTCGAGGGTCTGCAGGTCGGCGAGCGCGAGCTCGGTCGTGATGGTCTCGAGGTCGGATGCCGGGTTCACCTCGCCGGCGACGTGCACGACGTCCGAATCGGCGAATCCGCGCACGACCTCGGCGATCGCGTCGGCCTCGCGGATGTTGGCGAGGAACTGGTTGCCCAGCCCTTCCCCCTCGCTCGCACCCTTCACGATGCCGGCGATGTCGACGAAGCTGACGGTGGCGGGCAGGATGCGCTCGCTGCCGAAGATGCCGGCGAGCACCTCGAGCCGCGGGTCGGGCAGGTTCACGACGCCGACGTTGGGCTCGATCGTGGCGAACGGATAGTTGGCCGCGAGCACGTCGTTCTTGGTGAGGGCGTTGAAGAGCGTTGATTTGCCGACGTTGGGCAGTCCGACGATGCCGATGGTGAGAGCCACGAGGGTCAAGAGTACCGGCGTTGCGCGGCGAGCCTCGGCCCGCTGTCGGTCGCGCGTGCGAGAGTCGGCATGTGCCCCTCGATTTCACCGCCATCGACTTCGAGACGGCCAACGGCTCTCCGGCCAGCGCCTGCTCCGTCGGGTTGGTGAAGGTGCGCGACGGTCAGATCGTCGATCGGATCGGCTGGTTCATCCAGCCGCCGCTCGGGCACGACCACTTCGTCGACTGGAACATCCGCATCCACGGCATCACGCCCGAGATGGTCGTCGGCGCCCCGAGCTGGACCGAGCAGCTGGTCGACCTGATGGCGTTCGCTGAGGACGACATCCTGGTCGCGCACAATGCCGGCTTCGACATGGGCGTCATCAAGGCGGCCTGCACCGCGACCGAGATCGCGACGCCCGGCTACTCGTACGTCTGCAGCCTGCAGGTGGCCCGCAAGACCTACACGCTCGACTCCTACCGCCTGCCGGTGGTCGCCATGGCCGCCGGATTCGAGGACTTCGCACACCACGACGCCGTCGCCGACTCGGAGGCCTGCGCCGCCATCATGATCCACGCAGCCGAGCGCTACGGCGCGATCGATCTGGTGGAACTCGCGGCGATGTCGGGCGTGCGCGTGAGTTCGACGGTTCCGCTGGTCGCGGCCGCGGCCGGCTGAATCGCCGTTCCAAGCCGCGCGGGTTAGTCTCCCGTCATGCCCGAGATCTGGGACGTGATCGTCGTCGGCGCCGGCCCGGCCGGGTCGACCGCCGCTCGCATCGCCGCCCAGGCGGGGGCGCGGGTCCTGATCCTGGATCGCGCGCGCTTTCCGCGGTACAAGACCTGCGGCGGCGGCATCACCGGTTTCTCGCTGCGAGCGATGCCGGATGCCGCGCGCGCGACCTTCGAGAGCGAGATCACCGATTTCGGGCTGAGCCGTCGCGGTCGTGACCGCATGATGCTGCACGCCGACGAGCCGTTCCTGGGCATGGTGCAGCGCGAGCGCTTCGACCAGCTGCTCGTGGACGGGGCCGTCGCGGCGGGCGCCGTCTTCCGCGACGGGGTCGCCGTGCGCGGCTTCGACGAGGGGGCCGACGGAGTCGTCGTCCGCACCGCCGATCGGGAGGCGCTACGCGCCCGCGTCGTGATCGGCGCCGACGGATCGAGCGGTCGCAGTTCGGGCTACGTCGGCGTCGAGTTCGCCGGCTCGGACCTCGGGCTCGAGGTGGAGCTCTCCGTACCCGAGCACAAGTGGGCGGGAACGGCCCTGTTCGACTGGGGCGCCGACCCCGGGGCCTACGCCTGGCTCTTCCCGAAACACGACACCCTCACGATCGGCGTCATCCAGCGCACCGGCCTGCCGGACGCCACGCGCGCCTATCTCGAACTCTGGCTCCGGCAGCTCGGTCTCGCGGGTGCGACCCGGCTGCGCGAGTCGGGGCATCTGACCCGGTGGCGCTCCCGCCGCTCCCCGCTGCGGCGCGGATCCGTGCTGGTGGCCGGTGAGGCCGCCGGCCTGCTGGAGCCGTGGACGCGGGAGGGCATCTCGTTCGCGCTGCGCTCGGGGGCGATGGCGGGGGCCGCGGCCGCGTCGGCGACGACCGCCGCTCGCACGGGCGACACCAGCGCACGCGATGCGGCCCTCGAGGGCTATGTCGATGCGGTGCGGGGCGGGCTGGCTCCGACCATCGAAACGGGGGCGGTGATGCTGCGTTGGCTCGAGGTCTCCCCCTCGTCGCTGCATCGCTTCCTGGCGCACACCGCCCTGGGGCGTCGGCTGTTCCTGGCGCTGTGCCGGGGAAGCACGCGGGTCGCGGACCTCGTCGACAACCCCCTTGTGCGACTCGCATCGCGGCGGCTCGGCGGTCGGGGTCGACCCCGGACCCGACCCCGTGCGCGCTCCCGAGCGGAGCCGGGCGCACGAGCGGGCACGCTACCGTGAAACGATGACCGGCTCACCAGCACCTGCGTTCACCACTCGTCCCGAGCTCCAGGGCAGCTTCGGAATGGCCGCGTCGACGCACTGGATCGCGAGCGCGACGGCGCAGGCCGTGCTCGAGCGCGGGGGCAACGCCTTCGACGCCGCCGTCGCCGCGGCCTTCGTGCTGCACGTCGTCGAACCGCACCTCAATGGCCCGGGCGGCGACCTCTGCGCGATCTACGCGACCGCCGACGAGCCGACGCCCCGGGTGCTGGTCGGCCAGGGGCACACCCCCGAGGGGGCCACGATCGAGCACTACCGCGCCACCGGGTTCACCGAGGTGCCGGGCAGCGGAGTGCTCGCCGCCGCCGTCCCGGGAGCCGTGGTGGCCTGGCTGCACCTGCTCGAGTCCCGCGGCAGCTGGGAGCTCGCCGACGTGCTCCAGTTCGCCATCGGCTACGCGCGCGACGGACACGCGTTGCTCGCAGCGGCCGTGCGAACCCTCGACAACGTGCGCGAGTTGTTCGAGACGCACTGGCCCACCTCGGCCGCGCATTGGCTGCCCGAGGGACGGATGCCGCAGCCGGGCGACCTCGTCACGAACGAGGCGTACGCGGGCACCCTCGAGGGGCTGCTCGCGGCGGGCGAGGGCGCGTCGTCTCGCGAGGCCCGGATCCGTGCCGCCCGTGGCGCCTGGAGCACGGGGTTCGTCGCCACCGAGATCGAGCGTTTCGCCGCCGAACCACATCACCAGCCGAGCCTCGACCGCGCCGTGCCCGGAGTCATCTCGGCCGCCGACCTCGCCGCCTTCGAGGCGCGCGACGACGACGCCGTCACCCTCGAGTTCCGCGGCGTCACGGTGGCGAAGGCCGGCCCGTGGAGTCAGGGGCCGGTTCTGCTGCAGGCCCTCGCGATCCTCGACACCTTCCCCGACGAACGCCTCGACCCGTCGACCGCGATCGGGATCCACACGATCACCGAGGCGCTCAAGCTCGCGCTCGCCGACCGCGACGCCTGGTACGGCGACGCCGGGCCGGACGGCGCCGCCGGCGTGCCGATCTCCGAGCTGCTCTCGCCCGACTACGCCGCCGAGCGCGCCGCCCTCATCGGCGATATCGCCTCGCTCGAGGTGCGGCCCGGACGCCCCGGCGGCCGCGAGCCGTGGCTTCCGCCGGCGCCCGCCGAGTCGACGAGGGACCGGGGCGCACCGGCCGGCACGGGGGAACCGACGGTCACGAAGGCCGGTGTCACCCGCGGCGACACCTGCCACCTCGACGTGATCGACCGCTTCGGCAACATCGTCTCGGCCACGCCCTCCGGCGGCTGGCTGCAGTCGTCGCCGATGATCCCGGCGCTCGGATTCCCGCTGGGCAGCCGCGCGCAGATGACCTGGCTGGATGCCGCATCCCCCTCGGCGCTCACCCCGGGTCGCCGGCCGCGCACGACGCTCTCTCCGACCCTCCTGCTCCGCGACGGGCTGCCGATCGAAGCCCTCGGCACTCCCGGCGGCGATCAGCAGGATCAGTGGCAGCTCGTCTATCTGCTCCGCCGCCTGGTCGGAGGGCAGAGCCCGCAGCAGGCGATCGACGCACCGATGTTCCACACCGAGGGCATGGTCGCCTCGTTCGAGCCCCGCGTC
Source organism: Lysinimonas soli (assembly GCF_042655435.1). NCBI lineage: Bacteria > Bacillati > Actinomycetota > Actinomycetes > Micrococcales > Microbacteriaceae > Lysinimonas > Lysinimonas soli. The sequence continues at coordinate 385,732 of NZ_JBHSMG010000001.1, read as the reverse complement.
GCATCGGCGGGCGAACTGGTCGTCGAGAACCGGGTCGACCGGCAGGTGCTGGCCGAGCTCGTCGTGCGCGGCCACCGGGTCACGCGCTCGGGCGACTGGACGCTCGGACGGCTCTCGGCGGTCGGGATCGACCGCGCATCCGGGCTGCTGTACGCCGCAGCCAACCCGCGCGGGGCGCAGGGCTACGCCGTCGGACGCTGAATCCGACACTCCGCAGCTGCGACCCGGCGGATGCCGCTGCTACCCGTTCTGCGGGAAGCCCAGGTTGATGCCACCGTGACTCGGGTCGAGCCAGCGGCTCGTGACCGCCTTCTCCCGGGTGAAGAAGTGCACCGCCTCGGCGCCGTACGCCTTGGTGTCGCCGAACAGCGAGTCCTTCCAGCCTCCGAACGAGAAGTAGCCGACCGGAACCGGGATGGGCACGTTGATGCCGATCATGCCGACGGTGACCTCGTGCTGGAAGCGCCGCGCGGCACCGCCGTCGTTCGTGAAGATCGCCGTGCCGTTGCCGTACGGGCTCGCGTTGATCAGGGCGACTCCCTCGTCGTAGCTGGCGACCCGGACGATCGAGAGCACGGGACCGAAGATCTCCTCGGTATAGACCCGGGATGAGGTGGGCACCTTGTCGATGAGGGTCGGCCCGAGCCAGAACCCGTCCGCCGCACCGTCGGCCGCGACCCCGCGGCCGTCGACCACGACGCTGGCTCCGTCGGCCACGGCGACGTCGAGGTATCCCGCCACCTTGTCGCGGTGTTCCTTCGTGATGAGCGGACCCATGTCGCAGCCGCGGGTGCCGTCGCCGACGGTGAGGCCCGACATCCGCGAGGTGATCTTGGCGATCAGTTCGTCGGCCACGGGTTCCACGGCGACGACGACCGAGATGGCCATGCAGCGCTCGCCCGCCGAACCGAACCCCGCGTTGACGGCGGAGTCGGCGACCAGGTCGAGGTCGGCATCCGGAAGCACCAGCATGTGGTTCTTGGCGCCGCCGAGGGCCTGCACGCGCTTACCGGCCTTCGTGCCGTTCTCGTAGACGTAGCGGGCGATCGGGGTCGAGCCGACGAAGCTGATCGAGGCGACGTCGGGGTGCTCGAGCAGGGCGTCGACCGACTCCTTGTCGCCGTTGACGACGTTGAAGATTCCGTCGGGGAGGCCCGCCTCCTTCCAGCGCTCGGCGAGCCAGATCGCGGCCGACGGGTCCTTCTCGCTGGGCTTGAGCACCACGGCGTTGCCGGTCGCGATCGCCGGGGGGAAGAACCACAGCGGCACCATCGCCGGGAAGTTGAAGGGAGAGATGATCCCGACGACGCCGAGCGGCTGCCGGAGGGAGTACACGTCGACCCCCGTCGACACGTTCTCGCTGTACTCGCCCTTGGCCAGGTGGGCGATGTTGCAGGCGAACTCGACGACCTCGAGGCCACGAGCAACCTCGCCGAGGGCGTCGGAGGTGACCTTGCCGTGCTCGCTCGTGAGGATCGCGGCGAGCTCGCCCTTGCGCGCGTTGAGGATCTCGCGGAAGGCGAACATCACGGTCTGCCGTTTCGCCCAGGACGCGTCGGCCCAAGCGGGGAAGGCCGCCTTCGCCGCCTGCACGGCGACATCGACGTCGGCGGTGCTGGCGAGGCGGACCTGCTTCTGCACGACCCCCTGCGCGGGGTCGTAGACGGGTGACGTGCGTGTCGAGGCGCCCGCGAACGCGGCGCCGCCGACCCAGTGCTCGAGGATGTCTTTTGCCATGTTCGAAGGCTAATCCTTGGACATTTCCCGCACATTATTCTCGGCGAACCGGCAGGCGGGGCGCGGCATCCGAACGTTGTCGGCTGCCGCTGAGACACTGGCCGCATGGATCCCATCGTCGCCCTTCTCATCGGACTCGCCGTCGGCGTGCTGCTCGGCGCCGTGATGGGCGTCGTCGTCGGGGCGCTCCGCTCGCGGCGCGCGATTCCGGGGGTGGATGCCGACCCGGCCGTGCTCGAGGCGCGTCACGCTCAGCTCGTGGCCGAGATCCGGGCGCAGGAGGCGGCGGCGCGTGCCGAAGTCGGCTCGCAGCTCGCGGCGGCCGATGCCAGCCTCGCGGGGCTTCGCGAACAGCTCGGCGCGGCCCAGCAGCAGTACCGCGACCTGATGGAGCGCGAACGGCTCGACGCGCTCAAGCGGGCCGAGGCCGAGCGCGACGAGAGCAAGGTGCTGCAGGCGCTCGCGCCCGTGAAAGAGACGCTGTCGAGCATGCAGCAGAAGGTCGCCGACCTCGAGACCCAGCGCTCCCAGCAGCACGGCGAGCTGGCTCAGCAGCTGAAGACGGCCACCGAATCCGAGGAGCGACTGCGCGCGACCGCCGAATCGCTGGCCTCCGCGCTGCGCAACAACGCGACCCGCGGGGTCTGGGGCGAGACGCAGCTGCGCACCCTGGTCGAGTCGGCCGGGCTGATCAACCGGGTCGACTTCACCGTGCAATCGACCATCGAGTCCGAGAGCGGAACGCGCCGCCCCGACATGGTGATCAATCTGCCCGGCGGCAAGTCGATCCCGGTCGATGCGAAGGTTCCGTACAACGCGTACATCGAGGCGAGCGCGATCCCCTCGACCGCCACCGGCGAGCAGGAGGCGCGCCGCACCCAGCTGCTGGCCCAGCACGCCAAGCAGGTCAAGAGCCACGTGGATGCCCTGGCCGGCAAGAGCTACTGGACCGGCCTCGCGGCCAGCCCCGACTTCACGATCGCGTTCATCCCGAACGAGCCCCTCCTGGCCGCGGCGATGGAACAGGACCCTGGCCTCATGGAGTACGCGTTCTCGAAGCGGATCATCCTGGCCAATCCGGTCACGCTCTGGGCGCTGTTGAAGACGATCGCGTTCACCTGGCAGCAGGACGTGCTGACCGAAGACGCCAAGAAGCTGTTCGACCTCGGCAAGGAGCTCTACTCGCGGCTCGCGACGCTGTCCGATCACGCCGACAAGCTGCGTCGCTCGATCGAGTCGACCGTCACGAGCTACAACCAGTTCGCCAGCTCGCTCGAGCAGCGCGTGCTCGTCACCGCGCGCAAGCTCGACGCCCTCGACGAGTCGAAGGTCATCGGCACGCCGGGTCACGTCGACGAGCAGCCCAAGCAGCTGAGCCAGCCCGAACTGGTGCGGGGCGAGGCGACGACGCCCGAGGCCGTGGTCGCGGAGACCGCGTCGAACGAGACGGTCTCGAAGCGGACCGCGTCGAAAGACACCGTGCTGAAAGAGATGGCCGCACTGGACGAGACCGGCGTCGCGAGGCCCGAGCTCGACCTCGAGCTGATCGACCCGCCGACCGCGGCCAAGTCGGCCTAGCGCCGCCGGCCTCGCGGGTGCCCACAAGTTCGCCGAAAGTCCAAACATCGCCGGCTTGAGGGGCGGGATTCCGACCGATCTTGGACTCTCGCCGACACGTTGCGCCCACGCCACGCACGCGCGACGGCCCGCCGCGCGCGACGGCCGTGCGCGGCCGGCCCGCGCGCGACGGCCGGCCGGCGCGCCCGCCCCGCGGTCGCCCCGCCGCCCATCGCAGCCCGCCGAGAGTCCAAGAATCGCCGGTTTGGGGGGCCGGATTCCGACCGATCTTGGACTCTCGGCGACACGTTGGGCACGCCGGCCCGACGGGGCGCGCGCCACCCCGACGGGCGCGCGGGCGCCCGCGGCCGCGCGCGGCCTCAGTCCGCGGCGTCGGGGTCGAGTTCGGCGTCGATCGCCTCGCGGGCGAGTGCCGCAGCCGAGGGAACGAGAGCACGAGGGTCGGCCTGCGCCCCGGACTCGTCGTCGATCGGGGCGGCGAACTGGGCCGCGTAGAGGCGCGCGTACGCCCCGTTCGCGGCGAGCAGCTCGTCGTGCGTGCCCTGCTCGACGATCGAGCCCGACTCCATGACCAGGATCAGGTCGGCATCCCGGATCGTCGAGAGCCGGTGTGCGATCACGAAGCTCGTGCGGTCCTTGCGGAGAGCGCTCATCGCGCGCTGCACGAGCAACTCGGTGCGGGTGTCGACCGAGCTCGTCGCCTCGTCGAGGATCAGCACGCTCGGTCGCGCCAGGAAGGCGCGGGCGATCGTGATGAGCTGCTTCTCGCCGGCGCTGATGTTGCCCGCCTCGTCATCGAGAACCGTCTCGTAGCCGTCGGGCAGCGAGTGCACGAACCGGTCCACGTACGAGGCCCGCGCGGCGTCGAAGATCTCCTCGTCAGTGGCATCCGGACGCCCGTAGGCGATGTTGTCGCGGATCGTCCCCCCGAACAGCCAGGTGTCCTGCAGCACCATGCCCGTGCGCGAACGCAGGTCGGCGCGCGTCATCCGGGCGATATCGACTCCGTCGAGCGTGATCCGCCCGCCGTCGAGCTCGTAGAACCGCATGATGAGGTTGACGAGGGTCGTCTTGCCCGCACCCGTAGGTCCGACCACGGCGATGGTCTGTCCGGGGCTCGCCACGAGCGACAGATCAGTGATCAACGGCTTCTGGGCGTCGTACGAGAAGGAGGCGTGCTCGAACTCGAGGCGACCGGTGTGGGCAGTCGGCGAGGATGCCGGATCGGCATCCGGAGTCTGCTCCTCGACGTCGAGCAGCTCGAACACCCGCTCGGCGCTCGCCACCCCCGACTGCAGCAGATTCGCCATGGAACCGAGTTGCGCCAGCGGCTGGGTGAACTGACGTGAGTACTGGATGAACGCCTGCACATCGCCGATCCGGATCGACCCGTTGGCCACCAGAAGCCCACCCGCGACCGCGATCGCCACGTAGACCAGATTGCCCACGAAGGTGGCCGACGGCATGATCAGGCCGCTCACGAACTGGGCGCCGAAGCTGGCCTTGTAGAGCTCCTCGTTCTTCTCGGCGAACCGCTTCTCGACCTCCTGGTGCCGGCCGAACACCTTCACGAGGGCATGACCGGTGTAGCCCTCCTCGATCTGTCCGTTCAGCGCCCCGGTGTGCGTCCACTGCGCCACGAATTGCTTCTGCGAGCGCTTGCCGATCACGACCGTGATGCCGAGGGTGATCGGCACCGTGACCACGGCGATGACGGCGAGGATCGGCGAGATGACGAACATCATGACGAGGACGCCGACCACCGTCAGCAGCGAGACGATCAGCTGGCTCATGGTCTGCTGGAGGCTCTGCGAGATGTTGTCGATGTCGTTGGTGACCCGGCTCAGCAGCTCGCCCCGCGGGGTCTTGTCGAAGTAGGTCAGCGGCAGCCGGTGGATCTTGGCCTCGACATCACGACGCAGTCGATACACCGTGCGTTGTGTCACCCCGTTGAGCAGGTACGCCTGCAGCCAGCTGAACACCGACGAGAACACGTAGAGCAGCAGCACGATACCGAGCACCAGCTGCAGCGACGAGAAGTCGATGCCCTGACCCGGATGCAGGTCCATGCCGCTGAGGAGTTCCGCCTGCTGGTTCTGACCTTGGGCACGCAGGCCCGCGATGACCTGCGCCTTCGTGGTGCCGGCAGGGAGGGATTTCGAGATCACCCCCTCGAAGATCAGGTTGGTCGCCTGCCCCAGGATCTTCGGCCCGAGAACGCTGAGCACGACGCTGACGACACCCAGCAGGACGACGCCCACGATCATCGCGCGCTCCGGGCGCAGACGGCCCAGCAGACGCTTCGCCGAGGGCCCGAAGTTCATCGCCTTCTCGACCGGGCCCTGCATGCCGCCGAATGGGCCGCCCCCACCCGGCCCCCGCCGAACGGGGGGACGCGGGACGCTCTCGCCGGGAGCAGTGGTCGGCTTGGACGTCGCGGTGCTCATGCCGCCTCCTCGATCGAGAGCTGGCTCTGCACGATCTCCGCGTATTCCGGCGAACTCAGGAGCAGCTCGTCATGGGTTCCCAGGCCGACGACCCGGCCCTTGTCCAGCACGACGATCTGATCGGCGTCGAGGATGGTCGACACGCGCTGTGCCACGACGATGCGGGTGGCATTCGCGACCTGACGGTCGAGTGCGGCACGCAGCCGGGCATCCGTGCCGGTGTCGAGGGCCGAGAACGAGTCGTCGAAGACATAGATCTCGGGCCGTTTCACGAGCGCTCTGGCGATCGCCAGGCGTTGTCGCTGTCCTCCCGAGACGTTCGTGCCGCCTTGCGCGATCGGCGCCTCGAGCTGCTCGGGCATCGCCGAGACGAAGTCCTTGGCCTGGGCGATCTCGAGCGCCGACCAGAGTTCGTCGTCGGTGGCATCCGGTTTGCCGTAGCGGAGGTTCGAGGCGACGGTGCCCGAGAACAGGTAGGGGCGCTGCGGGATCAGGCCGATCCGGCTCCACAGCAACTCGGGGTCCACCTCGCGCACGTCGACTCCGTCGACCAGAACGGCCCCGCCGGTCACGTCGAAGAGCCGCGGAAGCAGGTTCACGAGCGTGGTCTTTCCGGCGCCGGTCGATCCGATCACCGCCGTGGTCGTGCCCGGTTGCGCCGTGAAGCTGACCTCGTGAAGCACCGGCTGTTCGGCGCCGGGGTACGAGAACGTCGCCGCGCGCAGCTCGATCCGTCCCGTCGACGGCAAGGTCGTCACGGGCGAGACGGGCGAGACGACCGAGGGCTCCGTGCTCAGGACTTCGCCGATCCGGTCGCCCGACACCGCGGCACGAGGCAGCAGCACGGCCATGAACGTCGCCATCATGACCGCCATGAGGATCTGGATGAGGTAGCTCAGGAACGCGACGAGCGCTCCGACCTGCAGGGCGCCGCTGTCGATCCGACCGGCCCCGAACCACAGAACGGCGATGCTCGAGACGTTGAGCACGAGCAGCACGAACGGGAACATCAACGCGAACAGGCGCCCCGCCTTGACCGCGGTCTCGGTGACCGCCGCGTTCGCGTCGGCGAAGCGATCGATCTCGACCGGCTCGCGGACGAAGGCGCGGATGACCCGGATGCCGGTCAGCTGCTCACGCAGCACCCGGTTGATCGTGTCGATGCGGGTCTGCATCTTGCGGAACTGCGGCACCATCCGGCTGATGATGAGGCCGATGCCGACCAGCAGCACGGGGACGGCGACGACCAGGATGCCGGAGAGCGGCACATCCTGCTGCAGCGCGAAGACCACGCCGCCGACGGCGAGGATCGGCGCCGAGACGAGCAGCGTGCAGGTCATCAGGACGAGCATCTGCACCTGTTGCACGTCGTTGGTGGTGCGGGTGATGAGCGAGGGAGCGCCGAACCTCGACACCTCCCGCTCCGAGAACTCTCCGACGCGGTGGAAGATCGCGCCACGCAGGTCGCGACCCAGCGACATGGCCGTGCGCGCGCCGAAGTAGACCGCGACGACCGAGAAGACGACCTGTCCGAGCGTGATGGCGAGCATCAGGGCGCCGACCCGCATGATGTAGCCGGTGTCGCCCTTGGCCACGCCGTTGTCGATGATGTCGGCGTTGAGCGTCGGCAGGTAGAGCGAAGCGATCGACTGCCCCAACTGGAAGACGACGACTCCGATGAGCAGAGGCCAGTAGGGGCGGAGGAAGCGCACGAGCAGGCGACCGAGCATGGTCAGTCCTTCTTTCCGGGCGGGGCGGTGGCGGGGGCGGCGGGCGGAAGCACGCCATGGGCGACGAACTGGACGAGCTCGTCGATCGAGAAGCGGTGGATGTCGTTGAACGGATGGAGGGAGGTCGAGAACGCGATGATCCGCAGGTAGTAACCGAGCATTCGGGGCGACACGGTGAGCTCATCCGGCCGGAACACCTGATCGAGCACCTCGAACGGGGGCTCGTCGCGTTTCACCACCTGCGACGGAGCGCCCGACTCCATGCGCATTGCCGACATGAACCCGATGACGCCCTCGAACCGTTCCCGGAAGAGCACGAAGACCTGGCGGAGCTTGTCTTCGGTCGGTTCCTCGGGATCGATCGCGCGAAGCGCATCACGAAACGGCTGCGGATCGAAGTAGCGCACCAAGGCGGCGGAGAAGATGCTCTCCTTGTCGCCGAAGGCCCGGAACAGGGTCCCCTCAGCGACGCCGGCGGCCTCGGCGATCTGCTTGGTCGAGACCTCGCGCCCGCGCTCGCGGAGCAGCGGGATGACGGCGTCGATGATGGCGTCGCGTCGCTCCTCCGGCGTCATCCGCGGGGCGCGGGTGCGCACCACGAGGAAGTCGGCGGGGAGGTGGGTCACCCCGGGATACTAAATGAGTGAGCACTCACTCCGCAACGGCGGATCGCTGTGAGCGAACGCCTCAGCGCGAGCCGAAGTCGTCGCCCAGCCACTTCGAGGTCTGGTGATCGGCCGTGACGCGGCGGATCGTGCCGGAGCGGGCGCGCAGCACGATGCTCTCGGTGCGGATGATCGGGCCCTTGCGCTGCACCCCGCGCACGAGCATCCCGTCGGTGACGCCCGTCGCGACGAAGAAGGTGTTGTCGCCCTTCACGAGTTCGTCGGCCTCGTAGACGTGGTCGAACTTGAGGCCGGCGTCGAGCCCGCGCTGCTTCTCGTCGTCGGTCTTGGGTTCGAGCACGGTCTGGATGAGACCGCCGAGCGCCTTGATCGCGCAGGCCGTCGCCACCCCTTCGGGACTTCCACCGATGCCGACGCACATGTCGAGCCGGCCCTCGTAGCTGGCCGCGTTGATGCCGCCCGCGACATCGCCGTCGAGCAGCAGGCGCGTGCCCGCCCCCGCCGCCCGGATGTCGGCGATGAGCTGCTCGTGCCGCGGCCGGTCGAGCACGCCGATGTACATCTCACCGACCGCCTTGCCCTTGGCCTTCGCCAGGGCCCGGATGTTCTCGCCGATCGGCTGGCGGATGTCGACGACGCCGACGCCCTCGGGGCCGGTGACGATCTTGTCCATGTAGAAGACGGAGTGCGCGTCGAGCATCGCCCCGCGGTCGGCGGCGGCGATCATCGAGATCGCGTTCTGCCGTCCGGCGGCCGTCAGCGAGGTGCCGTCGATCGGATCGACGGCGATGTCGCACTCCGGACCGTGACCGTTGCCGACCACCTCGCCGTTGAACAGCATCGGCGCCTGATCCTTCTCGCCCTCGCCGATGACGATCGTGCCGGCGAAGTTCACCGTTCCCAGGAACTTGCGCATCGCATCCACCGCCGCCCCGTCGGCGCCGAGCTTGTCGCCGCGCCCGATGAAGGGCACGGCGCGGATGGCCGCGGCCTCCGTCGCCCGCACGAGTTCGAGCGCGAGGTTGCGGTCGGGGTGGAGGAAGAGGGTGCCGGTTTCGGTGCTCACCATGCGAGAAGCATCCTGTCGATCGATGACGGAACGGATGCGCCGAGGTGGCGGCAGCGCACGGTCGAGCCTAGCCGAGCCGGCCCGAGCCCGCCTTCGTCGCCGGATCGGCGGGTCGGTAGACTCGGCGGCGGACCACCACACCCTCGCAAGGAGATCACATGCCCGTCGCCACGCCCGATCAGTACGCCGAGATGCTCGACACGGCCAAGGCGAAGGGGTTCGCGTTCCCGGCCGTCAACGTGTCGTCGTCGTCGACGATCAACGCCGTGCTCCAGGGACTCAGCGAGGCCGGGTCGGATGGCATCATCCAGGTCACGACCGGCGGTGCGGACTACTTCGCCGGCCAGACCGTCAAGGCGCGGGCCTCGGGCGCCCTGGCCTTCGCGGGCTTCGTGACCGAGGTCGCCAAGAACTACCCGATCACGATCGCCCTGCACACCGACCACTGCCCGCAGGACGCACTGGCCGGCTTCGTCGAGCCGCTCATCGCGGCATCCGAGGCCCAGGTCAAGGCCGGCGGCAACCCGATCTTCCAGTCGCACATGTTCGACGGCTCCGCGATCCCGCTCGCCGACAACCTGGCGCAGGCGGCGCAGCTGCTGCCGCGACTGAAGGCCATCCACGCGATCCTCGAGGTCGAGATCGGCGTCGTGGGCGGCGAGGAGGACGGCGTCAGCCACGAGATCAACGAGCACCTGTACACGACGCTCGCGGATGCCATCCAGACCGTCGAGGCGCTCGGCCTCGGCGAACAGGGCCGCTACATGGCCGCGCTCACCTTCGGCAACGTGCACGGCGTGTACAAGCCGGGCAACGTCGTGCTCAAGCCCGAACTGCTCGGGCAGATCCAGGCCGGTCTCGCCGAGAAGTTCGGAACGGATGCACGGCCGCTCGACCTCGTCTTCCACGGCGGCTCGGGCTCGTCGGATGCCGAGATCGCCGAGGCGGTCGCGAACGGCGTCGTGAAGATGAACATCGACACCGACACCCAGTACGCCTTCACCCGCTCGATCGCCGACACCATGTTCAAGAACTACGACGGCGTGCTCAAGGTCGACGGCGAGGTCGGCAACAAGAAGGTCTACGACCCGCGCGCCTGGGGCAAGCTCGCCGAGACCGCGATGGCGGCCCGCGTCGCCGAGGCGACCACGCAGCTCGGCTCGGCGGGGCACTCGATCAGCCGAAGCTGACTCAGCTGCCCGTGACGGTGAAGCTCAGGGTGCGCGTATCCCAGTTCATCTCGTCGACGGCGGCCCGCAGGGTCAGGTAGTACGGCGCGAGGTGCATGATGCGCCGCCCCTCGGGGAGGTCGACGTCCATGCTGATGGCGACGGCGGTCGCGCCGTCGGGCCGGCCGCGGAGGTCGATCAGCAGAGAGCCCCGGTCGGCTCCGGGTGTCGCGAGCACCGCCCGGAGCATGGCGCGCAGGGCCGTGCGCTGCGCGGGGCGCATCCGCTCCGCCCGGCGCTCGGGATCGACGACCACCAGACGCGACTCGCTGGCGATCGAGTCGAGCCAGCTCAGATTGGACTGCGTCACGAGGTCGTCGCGCAACCGCCGGGCGAGTTGTCCCGCGAGCCCGCGATCCTGCGGCGTGATTTCGCCGCTCGCCGCAATCCCCTCCAGGAACGGCACGGCGCGCGCCGAGAGCCGTGCGAGGCGCAGGCGCTCGGTGCGCTCCGCCTCCTCGTCGTAGGGCAGCCGGGTCAGCACCCGCTGGGAGCGCTGTTCGATCACCGGCAGCATCCGGTTCACCAGGGCGTAGGAGAAGGTGACCGCGGCAACCAGGCCGCAGATGACCGGGGACGCGATGATGACCATGGTCGTGAGCGGTCCCCATGGCCGGGCATCGCCCTGGATGAACCAGTACGCGAGCAGGGTGAAGACGAGCGTGCCGACGCCACCGAGGACGAGCACCCGTCGCGCGCTCAGGTAGGGCGCGAGGCTCGAGATCGCGAGTGCGAGGCCGAACGGGCCCCACATCAGTTCGATCGACTGGTTCGTCCCGGCGTACCCGATCGCCGACAGCACGAATCCCGCACCCCCGATCGCGACCGTCACGATTCCGACGATCCACCCGGGCTCCCCGCGCAGGGGACGGGTCATCACGTAGACGAAGACGCAGGCGGTCGCACACAACAGCACCGCGAGCGGCTGCACCCACGGCAGCGGCGTCGTGAACCAGGTGGGGATGCGGAACGCGCCGTAGAGCACGATCAGCCCGGCGAACACGAGCGGCACGACCCGACCCGTGAACCAGCTGAGCGGGTCGATCTGCTGCGGAGAAACGGTCAGCGACCGACGCTCGATCATCGGGACTCCTGGTGATGCGGTGGATCGTTCGGACGGACCATCGCCCGCACGGGGCTGGTCATGACGATCGAGGTTCCCGAGCCCGGCGAGCTCCAGATCTGCACCTCGCCTCCGACGGCTGAGAGCCTGTCCTTGATCGAGGCTCGCAGACCGAGCCGGTCGTCGGGCACCGTTGCCGGGTCGAACCCGACGCCTTCGTCGGTCACCATGATCGTCACCGAGTCGGGCGTGTAGACCAGTTCGACCTCGGCGACCGAGGCGCCGGAATGCCGCGCGACGTTCTCCAACGCGGCCCGCAACGCCTCGACGAGGGCCGTGGCCACTGCAGGGTCGAGGCGGTAGATCCCGTCGCCGGATCCTGTGACATGCACGCTGAGACCGCGCCACTGGAACTCGCTGATCAGCCTGCCGACCTCGTTGCGCAGCAGGGTGTCCTGCTCGTCGGTCATCGTGAGCCGGGACGACTCCTGCAGCCACTCGGCCCCCCGCAGGGTCTCGAGGTCCTCGACCAGTCGCGCGCGTGCGCGGGCATCCAGTTCGTCCGGGGCGTTCATCACCACGGACAGATCGTTCAACAGGGTGTCGTGCACGGCCGCGGTGGTGCGACGCGCCAGGTCTTCACCGCGACTGAGCCGCGCATTCTCGGCTTCGAGCTCCTCGATGTTCGGCACCCGGCGCCGTTGCGCAACCTGCACGCCCCAGAGGGTCAGATAGGCCGCCAGCGAGACCACGAGCGCGAAAATGGGGGCGTAGCCGGGGCGGAACGGCACGCCGGCGATCGCGGCCACCACGACGGTCGAGAGGGTCGAGACGACGAAACCGAGGGTCGACCATGCGATTCCGACGATCGGCCGCCGAGCCGCCAGGCCCACGAGGACGAGCGCGGCCGCCGGCCGATTCAACACATAGACCTGGGTCTCGATCGATCCCGGCAGAACGCTCAGCAGGTTCAGCTCGTAGCTGACGCTCGCCACGAAGCCGACGACGAGGTAGGCGGCGACGGCCCACGGGCGCTCCCGCCACACGACGAGGCCGAGGCTCACCAGCATGATCAGCAGCAGGGCGGCCGGCAGTGGGATGTCGGCGGCCCGTCCCGCGCGAACGAGCGTCTCGACGAGCACCGGGAACGCCAGCACGAGGGTGACGGCGCCGATCGCCCAGCCGAGCATGGCCACCGAGCCGGTGATGATTCCGGCCGCGACATCGCGGGGCAGCACGGGGACGCGCACGTGGCCTCCTTCCGGCTCCTCAGCGATTCTGCAGGAGGTCGGTCGCCCCGGGCGTGTTCGCCACGACGAGATAGATGGTGACGAGGTAGGCGAGGAACATCAGGATGCCCGCAAGCAGCGGGATCCACACCGAGCGGCGTCCGCGCCGGATCATGAGCACCGACAGCCCGATGGCGCCGATCAGCAGCAACAGTGACACGACCAGCAGCACGACCCCCGCCGTCTGCGCGACCGGGCCGAAGCTCACCCCCGTGATGCCGTACATCGCCAGAGCCTGGCTGAGCACCGAGCCGAATCGCAGGAATCCGGGGATCGAGCTGATCGTGAACCACGCCCCGAGCGTCAGCAGGAAGGCCGTGATCGGCGCGTTCCAGCGTCCCGCGGGGCGACGGGATGCCACCCGGTCACCGCGGGGCGGCGGTGCCGTGCTCAAGCGCTGCGCCAGGGTCGAGGGCCCCACGGTGCCGTGCTCCTCGGGGTGCTCGACGGGAAGCGGACCGCGGGCCGCCGCGACCTCCTCCGGGGTGGCGTACTCGCCGTACTGGGGCGCGGGGCGAGGATCGCGGCCCGGCTCGGTCACGGTCGGCCGCCGTCTCGTGCGGTGCCGGCCACCGCGGGGCCGCTGGACGTTCGGCCGCCCAGTGCGCGGTCGTCCGTCGCCCCCGTCACGTCGGTGCGCAATTCCTTGGGGAGCGAGAACATCAGGTCCTCCTCGGCCGTCGTCACCTCGTGGACCGTGCTGTAGCCGGCATCCGCGAGATCGGCGAGCACCTCCTGCACGAGCACCTCGGGCACGGACGCGCCGCTCGTCACGCCGACCGAGACCACTCCGTCGAGCCATTCCTGCTGGATCTCGCTCGCGTAGTCAACGCGGTGCGCCGCGCGCGCGCCGTGCTCCAGGGCGACCTCGACGAGGCGCACGCTGTTCGAGCTGTTCGCGGAGCCGACGACGATCACCAGATCGGCATCCTGTGCGACCTTCTTGATCGCGACCTGCCGGTTCTGGGTGGCGTAACAGATGTCGTCGCTCGGCGGATCCTGCAGCGCGGGGAAGCGCTCACGGAGGCGGCGGACGGTCTCCATGGTCTCGTCGACGCTGAGGGTGGTCTGCGAGATCCAGACCAGGTTGTCGGGATCGGCCACCTCGATGGTGTCGGCATCCGCCGGGCTCGTGACGAGCGTCGTGCGATCGGGGGCGTGACCCATCGTGCCCTCGACCTCCTCGTGGCCGGTGTGGCCGATCAGCAGGATGTGCTTGTCCTGCCCCGCGAACCTGGTCGCCTCGCGGTGCACCTTGGTCACGAGCGGGCAGGTGGCGTCGATCGCGAGCAGCTGGCGATCGGCTGCCGCCTGCACGACCATCGGCGAGACGCCGTGCGCGCTGAACACGAGGTGCGACCCGGTCGGCACCTCGTCGACCTCGTCCACGAAGATCGCGCCGCGCTTCTCGAGTTCGCTCACCACGTGCACGTTGTGGACGATCTGCTTGCGCACGTAGACCGGCGATCCGAAGCGGTCCAGGGCCTTCTCGACGGCGACCACGGCGCGGTCGACCCCGGCGCAGTAGCCGCGCGGGGCGGCGAGCAGCACGTGCTTCTCGCCCGCGACCGGACGGTCGACGAGACGCCCGCGCTCCGCGGGAACACGGGGCAGGTCGAGCGTGACGCCGAGCGCGCCGTTCGTGATTCCGGCCACGGCTCGAGTCTACGGTTCGGGCCGAGCGGCCGCTTTCTGCGCCGAGAGTCCAGAAGCGGTCGGAATCCGTTCGCGAAAACGACATTCGGTGGACTCTCGGCGGCGCTCTAGGGTGGCGCTGTGACAGTCCACCGGCTCGATCGCGACGAGGCGCGGCGCATCGCGGTGCGCGCGGCGCTGCTCGACGACCGACGTCCGGCCGATCTGCTGACCATGGTCCGCGATCTCGGGATGCTGCGCGTCGAGCTGACGGGCATCGTCGCCCCCGCCGCCGACCACATCGCCTGGACCAGGCTCGGGGCTGCACATCGCCCCGGCCACACCTGGACGGCGCTGGCCGACGGCCGGTTGTTCGAGCGCGGTTGGATGCTGAGGGCGATGAGCGACCTCCCGCTGTTCCTCGCGGGGATGCGCAGCTGGACCGAACGAGCCGGCGGTGGCGCATGGCTCGAGGCCAACGAACCGTTCCGTCGCGGCATCCGGAACCGCATCGCCGACGAGGGGCCGTTGACCTCGCGCGACATCCCCGACGAGGCGATCGTGCCGTGGGAGTCGAGCGGGTGGACCCGTGACCGCAACGTGACCCAGATGCTCGAGATGATGCACATGCGCGGCGAACTCGCCGTCGTGGCGCACGAGGGCCGGTTGCGGGTCTGGGACCTCGCCGAACACGTCTATCCGGCCGACACCGTCGAGGTGCCGGAGGACGAGGCGCGACGGATCCGTGGCGAGCGTCTGCTGGCCGCGCTGGGCGTCGCACGCGAGGGGGCGTCCGCTCAGCCCTTCGAGCTGCACCGCACCATGGCGGACCTGGGCGAACCGGCCGAGATCGACGGGGTCCCCGGGCGCTGGCGGGTCGATCCTGCCGCCATCGGCCGGCCGTTCCAGGGCCGGACGGCGATCCTGTCGCCCTTCGACCGACTGGTGTTCGACCGCGAGCGGCTCTCCTCGCTGTTCGACTTCGACTACGCGTTGGAGATGTACAAGCCCGCGACCACGAGACGCTGGGGGCCGTTCGCGCTGCCGATCCTGCACGGGGAGCGCCTCATCGGCAAGGTCGATGCGCGCGCCGACCGCAGGGCCGGCACCTTCACGGTCAATGCGGTGCACCAGGACGAGCCCTTCGCCCCGTCCGTGCGCGACGCGGTGCACGAACAGATCGAGGGCTTCGCCGCCTGGCTTCGGCTGCGCGTCGTCCGGTGAGCCGGCACGGTGACTCGTCGCCGGACGGGCGTCCGCGGCATCCCGTAGCCTGACGGCATGACCGACACCGCGTCAGCGCCGGCCGACGGCAGCGCGCCCTCGACCCCCGACTCGCCCTGGCCGGTCGCCCTGCTCGCCGGCAAGCTGAAGGGCTACATCGACCGGCTCGGCACCGTCTGGACCGAGGGCGAGATCACCCAGTGGGGCGTCTCGGGCGGCAACGTCTACGGCAAGTTGAAAGACCTCGAACAGGACGCGACGCTCTCGTTCACGGTCTGGTCGTCGACCCGCGCCAAGTTCAGCGAGGAGTTCAAGCAGGGCGATCGCGTGATCGCGCTGCTCAAGCCGAACTTCTGGCCCAAGGGCGGCACGCTCACGATGCAGGTCTACGAACTGCGCCACGTCGGGCTGGGCGACCTCCTCGAGCGGCTCGAGCGGCTGCGCCGCCAGCTCGCCGAGGAGGGGCTCTTCTCGCTCGACCGCAAGGTGCCGCTGCCCTTCCTGCCGGGGTGCATCGGCCTGATCACCGGCAAGGACTCGGATGCCGAGAAAGACGTGCTGCGCAACGCACAGCTCCGCTGGCCCGAGGTGCGCTTCCGCGTGCGGCATGCCGCCGTTCAGGGCGACAGGGCGGCCGCCGACGTCTCGGCCGCGATCCGCGAACTGGATGCCGATCCCGAGGTCGACGTCATCATCGTCGCCCGGGGCGGCGGCGACTTCCAGAACCTGCTGACCTTCAGCGACGAGCAGCTGGTACGCACCGCAGCCGCCTGCGTGACCCCCTTGGTAAGCTCGATCGGGCACGAAGCCGACCGCCCGCTGCTCGACGAGGTCGCCGACCTGCGCGCCTCGACCCCGACGGATGCCGCGAAGCGGGTCGTCCCCGACGTCGCCGACGAGCTGGCTCGCGTTCGGCAGGCTCGCGCGCGCATGCTCACGCGGGTCACGGGGTTCGTGACCGCCGAGATCGACCGGATCGGCCACATCCGTTCCCGTCCCGCCCTCGCCGATCCGAGCTGGCTGATCCAGACCCGCTCCGAGGAACTCACCCGCTGGGTCGCCCGCGGTTCCGAGTTGATGGACCACCGGATCGACCGCGCCAGCCTGCGGATCTCCGAGCTGACCGGGCAGCTGCGTGCCCTCTCGCCGAAGCGCACGCTCGAACGCGGCTACGCCATCGCGCAGCGCGCCGACGGCGCCATCCTGCGTGCGGCCGCCGACGCCGAGACCGGCGAGCCGCTGCGCCTCACGCTGGCCGACGGATCCCTCCCCGTGACCGTCGGCGACGCGGATTCCCCCGTCGGCACGACGGCCGACGAGCCGGTTCCGAGCCGCGGGTAGACTCGACACCATGGCCGAATCCGGCATCCAGAACCCCGCCGACATCGCCGAACTCAGCTATGAGCAGGCGCGTGACGAACTCGTCCGCGTCGTCAACGAACTCGAGCAGGGGTCGGTGACCCTCGAGCAGTCGCTCGCCCTGTGGGAGCGCGGTGAGGCTCTCGCCCGACGCTGCGAGCAGTGGCTGATGGGCGCCAAGGAGCGCCTCGACGCCGCCCGCAACGCGGCCACCGGCGGCGCGGGCAGCACCACCTCCGCCGGCGCCCCGCCCGCCGAGTCGTGAACGACCGCAAGGGCCTCGACGACAGCGGACGCCCGATCGTCGCCGAACTCGGCCGCGCCGAGACCCCGCAGGAGACGGCCGACCGCAAGGCCGCGGCGACCGTCGCGCACCGCAGCAACCAGACCGTGCTCAACCTGGTGATCGCCCTGGCCGCCTCGCTGCTCGTCGTCTTCGTCATCGTGGTCGTGGTGGTGCGACCCGATCAGGCGGGCGCTCCGAAGGCGGTCGACTACGCGGCTGTGGCGCGAGACGCGCAGCCGTCGGTGTCGACTCCGCTTCTCGTGCCGACCCTGCCGAAGGGCTGGTCGGCCAATCGCGCCGAGCTGGTCGACGCCGCATCCTCGTCCGACGGGATCGCCAGCTGGCAGATCGGTCTGCTGACCCCGAGCACGCAGTACATCGGACTCGTTCAGGGTCTCGACGCCAACGCCAGCTGGATCGCCTCGCAGCTTCACGACAAGAAGGCGACCGGCCAGACGAGCTTCGAC
Source organism: Lysinimonas soli (assembly GCF_042655435.1). Lineage (NCBI taxonomy): Bacteria > Bacillati > Actinomycetota > Actinomycetes > Micrococcales > Microbacteriaceae > Lysinimonas > Lysinimonas soli. The sequence continues at coordinate 367,993 of NZ_JBHSMG010000001.1, read as the reverse complement.
GGGTCCCGCTGGCAGGTCTACGACCACCGCGCCGACTCGAACCCCGGCAACCTGGCCTACGCCCTCGTCACGACGGTCGGCGCGAGCACGGTCGTGCTGGCCGGGACGGCCTCCGACTCGGAGTTCGCGACTCTGGCCACCGAGATCACCAAGGAGTTGAACGGATGACCCGCACTCCGGCCCGCGTCTGGCACGAGATGGCGCGCGGCAACGAGCGGTTCGTCGCGGGTGAGCCGCTGCATCCGCGTCAGGATGTGGAGCGCCGCGAGCAGCTCGCGGCGGCGCAGGAGCCCATCGCCGCCCTGTTCGGCTGCAGCGACTCGCGACTGGCGGCCGAGATCATCTTCGACAAGGGTCTCGGCGACCTGTTCGTGGTGCGCAACGCGGGCCAGGTCATCTCGGACTCCGTCATCGGGTCGCTCGAGTACGCGGTCGCCGTGCTGCACGTCCCCCTCATCGTGGTGCTCGGTCACGACCAGTGCGGCGCGGTGCGCGCCGCGATCGACTCCACGCGACCGGATGCCGATCCGCTGCCCCCGCACATCGCCCAGCTGATCGCCCCGATCGCGCCCGCCGTGCAGCGCGTGATCGCGTCCGAGCACCACGACGGCTTCGACGGTCCGATCGACCATGACCACTCCCCCGACATCGGCGAGGTGGTGCGCGAGCACCTGCGCGACACGGTCGCCGAACTGCTCGAGAGCTCTGAACTCATCAGCCTCGCCGTCGCCGCCGGTACGCTGGCTGTCGTCGGCGCGAACTACCGGCTGCTCGAAGGCCGCGTGGTTCCCGACGTCATGATCGGTGAGCTCGCCACCAGCTGACCATTCCATCCAGCACAGAGCACCCGTAGGAAGGCCCTTCACCGTGAGCAGCGCCCCGCAGCAGTTCCGTATCGAGCACGACACCATGGGCGAGGTGAAGGTCCCCTTCGACGCGCTCTACGGGGCGCAGACCCAGCGCGCGGTCGAGAACTTCCCGATCTCGGGTTCCGGCCTCGAGCCGGGTCAGATCGTCGCCCTGGCGCGGATCAAACGGGCCGCGGCCCTCGTCAACAAAGAGCTGGGCACCGTGTCGGCTCCCATCGCCGACGCCATCGTCGCGGCCGCCGACGAGGTCATCGCGGGCGCGCACCACGATCAGTTCCCGATCGACACCTACCAGACCGGCTCGGGCACGAGCTCGAACATGAACATCAACGAGGTGCTCGCAACCCTCGCCACCCAGAAGCTGGGCGCGCCGGTGCACCCCAACGACCACGTCAACGCCTCGCAGTCCAGCAACGACGTCTTCCCCACCTCGGTGCACGTCGCCGTCACGGGTGCGCTCATCAACGACCTCGTTCCGGCCCTCGACCACCTGGCGGTCTCGCTCGAGAAGAAGGCGACGCTCTGGGCCGGCGCCGTCAAGTCGGGCCGCACCCACCTGATGGATGCCACCCCGGTCACCCTGGGCCAGGAGTTCGGCGGCTACGCTCGCCAGATCCGTCTCGGGATCGAGCGGGTCGAGGCCGCGCTCCCCCGCGTCGCCGAGGTGCCGCTGGGCGGCACGGCGGTCGGCACCGGGATCAACACCCCCGCGGGCTTCTCGCAGAAGGTCATCGCGATCCTCGCCGAGTCGACGACCCTGCCGATCACCGAGGCGGTCGACCACTTCGAGGCGCAGGGCGCACGCGACGGACTCGTGGAGGCATCCGGAGCCCTGCGCGTTCTCGCGGTCTCGCTCATCAAGATCTGCAACGACCTGCGCTGGATGGGGTCCGGCCCCAACACGGGCCTCAATGAGATCCACATCCCCGACCTTCAGCCGGGCAGCTCGATCATGCCCGGCAAGGTGAACCCCGTGGTTCCCGAGGCCGTGATCATGGTCGCCGCCCGCGTCATGGGCAACGACTCCACGATCGCCTGGGCCGGGGCCAGCGGCAACTTCGAGCTCAACGTCGCGATCCCGGTCATGGGCACGGCGCTGCTCGAGTCGATCCGCCTGCTCGCGAACTCGACGCGACTGCTCGCCGACACGACGGTCGACGGGCTCGAGGCCAACCTCGACCGCGCCCGCGCCATGGCCGAGTCGTCGCCCTCGATCGTCACCCCGCTCAACAAGATCATCGGCTACGAGAACGCCGCCAAGATCGCCAAGCACGCCGTGGCCGAGGGCCTGACGATCCGCGAGTCGGTCATCGATCTCGGTTTCGTCGAGCGCGGCGAGGTCACCCTCGAGCAGCTCGATCGCGCGCTCGACGTGCTCTCGATGACCCACCCCGGCTGACCCCGATGCGCGTCCTGAGCTACAACCTCGAGAAGTTCAAGGCCACCGATGAGCTCATCGACCTGGCCGAGAGGTTCAACCTCGACGTGCTATGCCTTCAAGAGTGCGACAGCTCGCAGCTTCCAGCCGAACTGGGCGGTCTGCACCTCGCCGACTCGACCAAAGGGAATCGGCTGGGGCTGGCGATCTACTACCAGCGCACCCGCTACACCTCGGTCGCGACGCAGGCCTTCGCGCTCAAGAAGTCGTGGCACGACCGGATCGCGGCTCCCGCCCACGAGCGGCTGCTGGCGAGCCGACTGCGCGACCTCGCCACCGGCCAGGAGTTCACGGTCGCGTCGTTCCACGCCTCGCCGCTCACCGCGCTGAACTCGTTGCGGCGCGCCCAGATCGCGCTCGCACACGAGCAGCTCGCCGAGTTCGGCTCGGGCAACCCCGAGCTCATGGTGGGCGACTACAACTACCCGCTGTTCAAGAACCGCCTGAGCACCCGCGTGGGCAGGACCGGCCACGACCTCACCCTCAGCGACGAGCGCACCTACACGCGATACAAGTTCGTGCGCGGCCACTTCGACTTCGCGACCTCGGTGGGGATGCGCATCCACAGCGTCGAGACCCTGCCGCAGGGCAAGTCGGATCACCTGCCGATCCTGGTCACCGCGACCGTCGACGTGGCCGGCGTCGCGCAGACGGTCTGACTTCAGAGCCCGCGCGCCACGCACGCGATCAGGATCGCGCCGAAGTAGCCCGAGAGCAGGAACGGCCCGAACGCGATGCGGCCACCGCGACCGCGGCGGATCAGCTGGATCGCGGCGGCGACTCCGCCGAGCAGGAACGCCAGCACGGGTGACAGCACGGCGACCGTCGGGATCGGTGCGGCGAGGCCCAGAGCCGCGGCGAGCTTCACGTCGCCCATCCCCATTCCGCCGAACCAGGCGAGCGGGAACAGCAGGCCGGCGTAGCCGGCCGCGGCGAGCAGGGGAAGCTGCGGCGGCGATCCGGTGGCGAGCCAGCCGACGCCGAGGCCCGCGACACCGGCCAGGAGAGCGGGGACGACGAGGCGATTCGGCAGGCGGTGCTCCGCGACATCCGTGCGGAACAGGGGCGGGGTGACCGCGGCGATCGCGAACGCCGCCAGCAGAGCGGGGGACGCGCCGAACCCGAGCGCGGCCAGGGCCGCGAGGACGATCGAGATCGCGATCATGCGGCGACCGTAGTGCACGGGGTCGCGACGCGACCGCGGCCATCCACACCCCGCCTCCTGGACGCTGCCGCCCGGACCGCTGCTGCCCAGACCTGCCGCCGCACCGCGGGCGACCCGTAAACTGGCGACGCGGCCCGAGCAGCCGACGGGCTTTCCCGTCTTCGATGCCGCCAGAAACGGGACAGGCACGTGCAGCTGCCCTTCACGCGGCCCTATGCCGCGATCCTCGTGCGCGACGGTGCGTGGCGCTTCTCACTCGCCGGCTGGTTCGCTCGCCTGGTGCGCTCGACAGCGGGCATCGGAACGATCCTGCTCATCGCCACCCAGGGGCAGGGCTACGCGGTCGGCGGGGCGGCATCCGGTGCCGTGGTGATCGGCTCGGCCCTCGCCGGGCCCTTTTGGTCGCGCGCGGCCGACCGCAGCGGCCAGACGCGCGTGCTGCCGTTCGCTCTGGGGGCATCCGCGATCTCGTCGGCGATGCTCGTGCTCTCGATCGAGTTCGCCCTCGCCCCCTGGACCTGGATCGTCACCGCGTTCCTGGTGGGCGCGTCGGCGATCGACGCGGGCGCGCTGGTGCGAGCGCGCTGGGTCCATCTGCTGAGCGGACCCCGCGAGCGGCACACCGCCTTCGCCTTCGAGGCGGTGCTGGATGAGTTCACCTTCGTGATCGGGCCGCCGCTCGTCACGATCATCGCTGCCGCCGCGAGCCCCGTGGCGGGCTTCGCCGTCGGAGTCGGAGCATCGCTGCTCGGCGGATTGGCCCTGCTCATCCAGCGGAGGACGGCCCCCGTGCCCGATCGCACCGGCGCCACAAGGGCGACCCGCGGTGTCCGCTCGTGGCTCCCTGCCGGGGTGCTCGGCTTGCTGCCCGGCTACGTGGCCGTCGGCTTGATCTTCGGATCCGTCGATCTGACGGCCGTGGGCGTCTCACGCGCCGTGGGCAGCACGGCGGTTGCGGGTATCCTGCTCGCCATCTTCGCCATCGGCAGCGTCAGCGGAGGGTTCCTGTTCGGCGCGATCGGGGCCGCCTGCACACCACTGCGCCGGCTCACCGTCGCCGGCGCCCTGTTCGCGATCGTGATGCCGTGGTTCGCCATCGCGGGCAGCCCGATCGGGTTCGCGATCGTGAGCCTGTGCGCGGGGCTCGCGACCACCCCCATCCTCATCGCATCGAGCTCGTTGATCGAGACCCTCGCGGCTCGTGAGCACATCACGGTCGCGATGTCGTGGCCCAGCGTGGCGATGTCGGTCGGCGTCACGATCGGGGCGGCGCTCAGTGGAGCCGCGATCGACGGTGCGCACATCTACGGCGGGCTGTGGGTCCCGCTGGCCGCCGCGGCACTCATGGCGGGGTCGACGGCGCTCAACGTGCTGGTGCGGGGACGAGGGCTCGCCGAGTCCGCGTGACGCGGGGGCGTCCCATGCCGAGCGCCGCTGGACGGGCCGGGCGCCGCGCCGCTCTTCTCCGGCGACGGGCTCCCGGCCCTCAAGACGTGCGCGGTCGCGCTACGCCAGCTCGTTGCCCTCAAGAAGCTCGGTGACCAGGGCGGCGATCGCGCTGCGCTCCGAGCGGGTGAGGGTGATGTGGGCGAAGAGGGGATGCCCCTTGAGGGTCTCGATGACGCTCGCGACCCCGTCGTGGCGGCCGACCCGCAGGTTGTCGCGCTGGGCGACATCGTGGGTCAGCACCACGCGGGAGTTCTGCCCGATCCGCGAGAGCACCGTCAGCAGCACGTTGCGCTCGAGCGACTGCGCCTCGTCGACGATCACGAAGGCGTCGTGCAGCGACCGGCCTCGGATGTGCGTCAATGGCAGCACCTCGAGGATGCCGCGCTCGACGACCTCCTCGAGCACGTTCTCGCTGACCAGGGCTCCGAGGGTGTCGAACACCGCCTGCCCCCACGGGCTCATCTTCTCGTCCTTGTCGCCCGGCAGGTAGCCGAGCTCCTGGCCGCCGACGGCGTACAGCGGACGGAAGACCATGATCTTGCGGTGCTGCTGCTTCTCGAGCACGGCCTCCAGCCCGGCGCACAGGGCGAGGGCGCTCTTGCCGGTGCCTGCCCGGCCGCCGAGCGAGACGATGCCGACCTCGGGGTCGAGCAGCAGGTCGATCGCGAGCCGCTGCTCCGCGCTGCGGCCGTGCAGGCCGAACACGTCGCGGTCGCCCCGCACCACCTTGAGCTGACCCTTGCCCGACACGCGCCCGAGCGCCGATCCCCGCTCCGAGTGGATGACGAGGCTCGTGTTGACCGGCAGGTCCTGCACCAGCCGGGTCGACATGGTCTCGTTGTCGTACAGCTCGGCCATCTGCTCGCTCGAGAGATCGATCTCGGCCATGCCGGTCCAGCCCGAGTCGACGGCAAGCTCGGCGCGGTACTCCTCGGCGGCGAGGCCGATGGAGGCCGCCTTGACTCGCAACGGGAGGTCCTTGGAGACGACCACGACATCCAGCCCGTCGTTGGACAGGTTGAGCGCCACGGCGAGGATGCGGGAGTCGTTGTCGCCCAGCTGCAGGCCCGAGGGCAGCACCGACATGTTCGAGTGGTTGAGCTCGACGCGCAGGCTGCCGCCACCGTCGCCGACGGCGATCGGGAAGTCGAGGCGTTCGTGCTGCACGCGCAGCTCGTCGAGGTTGCGCAGCGCCTGGCGGGCGAAGAACCCGATCTCAGGGTCGTGTCGCTTGGCTTCCAGCTCGCTCACCACGACGACGGGGAGCACCACCGCATGCTCGGCGAAACGGAACATCGCCTTCGGATCGCTCAACAGAACGGAGGTGTCGAGCACGTAGGTGCGCTCCCCCTGCTTCTGAGTCGCGGTGACGGTGGACTTCTGCTGGGGTTCGTTGAGCGCTGGCACTACCACTCCATCCCCGAGCGGCACAGGTGCAACCCGGATCCAGTTGGCGGAACGGCCGGATGGTCGCGGGGCGAACTTATGTGGCCGCTCCGATCGGACTCCGTGTCCGATGCCTCGAAGCTAAGCCCGTCGCGATGACGGGTACGTTTCGACACGCCCGTGCCGCGTTACGCGCAGATGAAGAAGGTGCGCCTTCGCGGTATCGGCGGGGATCTCAGACGCTCGTGGCCGTGCCGAACGACACCAGGGTCGCCCGCAGCATCGCGAGGGTCTCGTCGTCGGTCGACACGTGGGCGCTGAGGCGCACCCTGCCTTCGCGCATCGTGGCGCTCACCCCGTGGTTGTGCAGCGAGGCCACGAGCACGGTGAGCTGGTCGGGTGCCGGCTCGAGCACGACGATGCCCGCGCGTTCCGGCTCGGCACGCGGCGAGGCGATCGGAAGGCCGAACTCGTCGGCGATGTCGATGATGGCCGACACCCGCTGCGCGATGCGCGCGTTGATCGCCGGCACTCCGAACTGCGCGATCTCTTCGAGGGCGGCGGCGAAACGCGCCTGCGCGATCGGGTCGGGATTGCTGACCTGGAATGCTGCCGCGCCCCGGGTGGGCTGCGGCACCTCATCCAGGGGCGTCCCCTCGACATCGGTCGCGTTGAACCCCGACCAGACCGGCGTCAGGTGTTCGAGGGCGCGATCGCTCAGCGCGAGGAATCCCGTGCCCCAGCCGGCACGCGGCCACTTCTGGCCCCCGGCGACGACGACGTCGGCGAGCGCGTACGGAGCGTCGACCACGCCGAAGCACTGCGAGGCGTCGACGATGAGCATGCGGTCGCCGATGACCTGTCGGATGCCTTCCAGGTCGGCCAGGTACCCGGTGCGGAAGTCGACGAGACTGACCGCGACCGCGACGACGCTCGAGCCCAGCTGCTCACGCAGGTTGCCCGGGGTCACCCGACCGTGATCGGTGTCGAGCCAGTTCGGGGTCAGCACGCCGAGCGACTGCGCGGCGCGCACCGCGGCGAAGGTGAGACTGGGGAACTCGGCCGGCGAGACGCCCACGGTCCCGGTGATCCCGAACATCGCGTGCATGAGGCCCTGGCTCGTGTTGGGCTGGAACACCACCTGCTCGGGTCGGAAGCCGGTGAGCGCAGACACCGCCGTCTGCAGCCGTTCCCCCTGATCCATGACGTCGTCGAGCGAGCCGAAGCGCGCGTGCGCCAGAACCGAGTACTGCGCGGCGAGCTCCTCGTGCACGGTACGGCCGATGGGGCCGACCCGGGCGAAGTCGAGGTAACCCGGCTCGTCCTCGAAACGGGCGGCGTAGGCGTTGATGTCCATCACGACATCATTGCCCGTAACGCCGGTCACGAGTGGCGTAGTTGCGCAGCGCGCGCAGGAAGTCGACCTCGCGCAGGTCCGGTCCGAGCGCGTCGACGAAGTAGAACTCGCTGTGCGCGCTCTGCCAGAGCATGAAGTCCGAGAGGCGCTGCTCCCCCGAGGTGCGGATGATGAGGTCGGGGTCGGGCTGCCCCTGCGTGTAGAGGTGCTCGGCGATGAGCTCGGGGGTGAGGATCTCAGCGAGGTCGTCGATCGTGCCGCCCCCCTTGCCGTGGCTGCGCACGATGCTGCGCATGGCATCCGCGATCTCGCGCCGGCCGCCGTACCCGACCGCGAGGTTGATGTGCAGGCCGGTGTTGCCCGCCGTGCGACTCTCGGCCGCGCGCAGCCGATCGACCAGCTCGACCGGCAGCTGCTCGCTCGTGCCGACGTGCTGGATGCGCCAGTCGCCTTCGGCGGCGAGATCGGTGGCGAGGTCGCCGATGATCTCGAAGAGCTGCTCGAGCTCTTCGCTCGAACGCCCGACCAGGTTGTCGGCCGAGAGGAGGTAGATCGTGACGACCCGGATGCCGAGGGCGTCGCACCACCCCAGGAACTCCCGCATCTTCTCGGCGCCGGCGCGGTGCCCGTGCGCGGCGGTCTCGAGCGCGCGTTCCCGGGCCCAGCGGCGGTTGCCGTCGATGATCATGGCGACGTGATGCGGGCGCGGGGCGTTCGCGATCTGGCGACGCAGCCGCGCCTGGTAGAGACCGTACAGAGGTCCGGGTCGACTGGGTCTCGTCCTCTCCGCCACGGGGTTCAGGCTAGTCCACCGGAACCGGGCTCCCGCCGCCGGACGACTCTCAGCGGGATCGCCATGGAGCGCCCCTAAGATCGGGCCATGAACGCTCGGAGCGCCAAGGGATCGGCGTCGCCCGCCGACCGGCCGATCGCCGCCCTGACGGCTCCGGCCGTCGACGAGGACGCCCACGTGGACCTGCCCAACGTGCCCCTGCTCGCCGACGCGATCGCGCATCCGGCCTACGACGTCAAGCCGAGCTGGCGCGGCTGGATCCATGCCGGCACCTTCCCCCTCGCGATCGCGGCGGGCATCGTGCTCATCGTCTTCGCCGACGGCGTCGCGGCGAAGGTCAGCTCGGCGGTCTTCATGGCCACCTCGCTGCTGCTGTTCGGCATCTCGGCGGTCTACCACCGCTTCAACTGGAAGCCCTCGACACTGGCGACCTTCCGCCGCATCGACCACTCCAACATCTTCCTGCTGATCGCCGGCACCTACACCCCGCTCGCGATCAACGCCCTCCCGTTCCCGAAGAACGCGATCCTGCTGTCGATCGTGTGGGGCGGCACCGTGGTCGGCATCGCCTTCCGGATCTTCTGGCTCAAGGCTCCCCGGCTGCTCTACGTGGCGCTCTACATCGCCCTCGGCTGGGCCGCGATGATGTACATCGTCGACCTCGTCAACGCGAACGTGGCGACCATGGTGCTCGTGCTGGTCGGCGGAGTGTCCTACACGGTCGGCGCGGTGTTCTACGCCCTCAAACGGCCGAATCCGGTGCCCGGGGTGTTCGGCTTCCACGAGTTGTTCCACTCGTGCACCGTGATCGCATTCCTCTGCCACTGGACGGCGATCCTGCTGCTCGTGCTGCACCCCGTCGTCTGAGGTCGACGTCCGCTCAGCTCGGCGAGTCCGGGCCGACCCACGGGACCGATCAGTCGGCGCGCGGGGAGGGTGACGCGGGCGTACCGGATGCGGTCGCCTCGGCGCCTGTGCCGTCGGGGCCGGCCGCGGCTTCGGCCTCGAGCCGGGCCCGGATCTCGGCGCGGTAGTTCACCCGGCGAAGCCGCCGCACCATGTCGATGATCAGCAGGATGACGGCGATCATGATGATCGCGGTGATGGCGAAACCCCACACCCCGGGGGTGACGAGGTCGTCGTTCACCGTGGACGGAGACGGCGACGGTGTCGCGTCGACGAGGTGCGCGAACGTCCGCCAGATCATCTGAGCCTCTCCGATCGCGGGCCGACGGTCAGGATGAACCGAATAGCCTTGCCTTCAAGGGTAACCGCACGGAGGATCGATGAGCACCGAACTCGATGCCCGCTACGGTCGCACCGCCGGGCGCCGACTGCGCCAGCGCTGGATCGCGATCGGAACGGGCGCGGCGGTCGTCGTCGTGGTGGTCGCCTGGGTCGTATGGGTCGGTCTGTTCGGAGTGGGGGCGTCGATCGAGACCAACGATGTCGGCTACCGGATCGTCAGCGCTCACGAGATCGAGGTGACCTCGCAGGTGAGCGCCGATCCGGGTACCCGGGTGAACTGCAGCATCCAGGCGCTGAACGAGAAGCACGCCATCGTGGGCTGGAAGGTGGTCGAGTTGCCGGCCGCGACGAACCGCACCCGGGTGCTCACCGAGAGACTCCGAACCTCCGAGCCCGCTGTCAACGGCTTGATCGGCAGTTGCTGGCTGCCTTAAGCTGAGCAGTCGCCCACAATTCGAGGAGCAATTTCCCATGACCGACACGTCCGCCACCACCTGGCTGACCCAGGAGTCCTACGATCGGCTGTCCGCCGAGCTCGAGGAGTTGAGCGGTCCCGCGCGTGCCGACATCGCCAAGAAGATCGAGGCGGCCCGTGAAGAAGGTGACCTCAAGGAGAACGGCGGATACCACGCCGCCAAAGACGAGCAGGGCAAGATCGAGGCCCGCATCCGTCAGTTGACCCAGCTGCTGCGCTCCGCCACCGTCGGCGAGGCCCCGCAGAGCCACGGGGTCGTCGAGGTCGGGACGGTCGTCACGGCCAGGATCGCCGGCGACACGAGCACCTTCCTGCTCGGCAGCCGCGAGATCGCCGACGACTCGAGCGACATCGAGGTGTACCCGGAGTCCAGCCCCCTCGGCCAGGCCATCCTCGGCCTCAAGGTCGGCGAGTCGACGAGCTACACGGCGCCCAACGGCAAGGTCATCGCCGTCAAGGTGACGAAGGTCGACACCTACACGGGCTGACGCGCTACAGCTCGACCTGCGGGCGGTAGCCCTCGTCGCGCAGGTGCTGCAGCACGAGTTCGGCGTGCTGGGCCCCGCGGGTCTCCATGTGGATCGAGATCTCGACCTCGCTGATCTGCAGACCGGTGCCGTGCCGGGTGTGCAGCACCTCGACGACGTTCGCGTTCGCCTCCGCGATGATCTCGGCGATGCGGGCGAGCTGCCCGGGACGGTCGGGCAGCGGGATGCTCACGATCAGGTAGCGCGCCGAGGCCGCGAGACCGCGGCTGATGACCCGCTCCATGACCATCGGGTCGATGTTGCCGCCGCTCAGCACCACCACCGTCGGGCCGTCGAGCTCGATCTTGCCGGCGAGCAGGGCGGCGACGCCGACCGCACCGGCGGGTTCGACGACGAGCTTGGCCCGCTCGAGCAGCACGACGATCGCCTTCGCCGTCTCGTCGTCCTCGATCGTGACGACCTCGTCGACCGTGCGCCGCACGATCTCGAAGTTGAGCTCGCCGGGCCGCGCGACGGCGATGCCGTCGGCGATGGTCGGAAGGGTCGCGATCACCTGGGGCGCGCCCGCCGACAGCGAGGTCGGGTACGCCGCCGCGTTCGACGCCTGAACTCCGATGATGCGCACTCGACGCCCGAGTTCCGGCTCGAGCTGGGCGAACGCGCTCGCGATACCCGAGGCGAGACCGCCGCCGCCGATCGGCACGACGACGTTCGCGACATCCGGAACCTGCTCGAGGATCTCGAGCGCGAGCGTTCCCTGGCCGGCCACGATGTCCGGATGATCGAACGGCGGGATCGGCACCGCGCCGGTGCGCGCCGCGAACTCCGCCGCCGCCTGGAAGGTCTCGTCGACGATGTTGCCGTGCAGCACGACGTCGGCCCCGTAACCGCGGGTCGCCTGCAGCTTCGGCAGGGCGACGCCCAACGGCATGAAGATGGTGGCCGCGATGCCGAGCTCGCGGGCCGCGAGCGCTACACCCTGGGCATGGTTGCCCGCCGAGGCGGCCACGACGCCCCGGGCCTTCTCGTCGTCACTGAGCTGCGCGAGCCGGTTGTAGGCGCCACGGATCTTGTACGACCCCGTGCGCTGCAGGTTCTCGGCCTTGAGATAGACCGGATGCCCCGCCGTGTCGGAGAGGAACCGCGAGTCCTCCATCGGCGTCGTCGACACCACGGGCGATATCCGCACGCGCGCCTCGCGGATCTCGGCGAGGGTCGGACCGGGCAGCGGTGAGTTGTCGGCGTACCGCTCAGGACGGGGCGTGGCTGCGGGCACCGCGGCGACCTTTCGTAGACGGGACGACATCGCTGACGCTCGGGTGGGGGTTGCTGCGCCAGTCGCCGCGGGCGATGTACCCGACCATGACGTTGAGCACCGCGACGAGGGGAACCGCGAACAGGGCACCGGGGATGCCGCCGACCAGACCGCCGGTCGCGACCGCGAGCACGACGGCGAGCGGGTGCACCTTGACCGCATTGCCCATGACGAAGGGCTGCAGCACATGACCCTCGAGCTGCTGCACGAGGATCACGATGCCGAGCATGATGACGGCCGGGATCGGGCCGAGGTAGACCAGTGCCACGAAGACCGCGATGACGCCGGTCAGCACCGCCCCGACGACGGGGATGAAGGAGCCGAGGAAGACCGCGATCGCGATCGGGATCACGAGCGGGAAGCCGCCCGTGAACAGTCCGAGCACGAAGGCGCCGAGACCGATGCCGACGGCGTCGACGAAGGCGACGAAGATCTGGACCTTGACGAAGCTCGTCAGCGTGATCCAGCCGGCCTCGCCCGCCCCGATCAGGGCCGCTCGGGCACGGACCGGGAACAGCCGGACGACCCAGTGCCAGATGCCGCGCCCGTCGATCAACAGGAACAGCGTCGAGAACAGGGTGATGAGGAAGCCCGCGAGCACGTGCCCGGCGGTGCTGCCCACCGAGAGCGCGCCGTTGAGCAGACCGGAGCCGTCCCGCTGGATGGCGGTGACGAACTGGCCGAGGTAGCCGTTGATGTCGGATTCGGTGAGGCCGAGCGGCGAATCGAGCAGGAAGGCCTTGAGGTCGGCGTAGCGGGCGACGGTCTGCGCCTGCAGGGCCGGATAGCCGCGCACGATGAAGATCACGACGAGGGTCAGCAGCCCGCCGATCACGACGAGCAGGCCGACCTCGCTGACCGCGACCGCGGCCCACTTCGGCCAGCGGTGCCGGCGCTGCAGCCACTGCGAGAACGGGACGAGCAGAGCCGCGAGCAGCAGGGCGATCAGGAACGGGATGGCGATCAGCCTCAGCTGGACGAACAGGAAGCCGATGAGGGCCAGCACCCCGGCCACGACCAGGATGCGCCACGACCAGTCCGCGGCGATCCGGATGCCCGGGGTCAGCGACTCGGACGATTCGTCACCGGAACGGATTGCCACTGCCACAGTCTAGGCGGCGGCGACGGGCCGTTCGTGCCGTGGTCAGGCCTCCCGCGGGCTCGCGAGGACCCGCTTTCCCTTGAGACGCAGGTGGGCGAGCTCGCCCGGCTGGAGCGCCTCGGCGACATCGTGCTGGATCGAGAGGATGAAGCCGTCGTCCAGCCGCAGCTGGGTGCGGCGCAGCGAGCCCAGGAAGCTCGAGGTGATGACGGTCGCGGCGATCCCCTTCGGATCGAGCACGACATCCTCGGGCCGCACGAATGCCGTCACCGGTCCATCGGGCAGCGGTGCGTTGATCAGCTCGAGTCGCTTGCCGAGCACGGTGACGAGCCCGCCGTCGAGCTCGGCCGGCACCTGGTTGCTGAGCCCGACGAAGTTGGCGACGAAGGCCGAGACCGGCGAGGTGTAGAGCTCCTCGGGCGTGCCGATCTGCTCGATGTTGCCGTCGCGCATGACGGCGACCCGGTCGGCGACCGCGAGCGCCTCCTCCTGGTCGTGCGTGACGAACAGGGTCGTGATGCCGAGCTCGGTCTGGATGCGCCGGATCTCGTCTCGCAGCTGTACCCGCACCTTCGCGTCGAGCGCCGACAGGGGCTCGTCGAGCAGCAGCACGCGCGGGCGGGTGACGAGGGCACGGGCGAGGGCCACGCGCTGCTGCTGGCCGCCCGAGAGCTGATGCGCGTACCGCTTCGCCAGCTGCTCGAGGCCGACGAGCTCGAGGGCCTCGGTGGCACGGGCCTTGCGCTTCACGGCGTCGACCTTGCGCATCCGGAGTCCGAACTCCACGTTCTCGCGCACGGTCATGTGCGGGAACAGCGAATACGCCTGGAACACCATGCCGATGTCGCGCTTGTTGGCGGGCACGTCGACGACGTCCTTGCCGTCGATGAGGATGTGGCCGCCGTTCACCTGCTCGAGGCCGGCCAGGGTGCGCAGAGCGGTCGTCTTGCCGCAGCCGGACGGCCCCAGCAGCGCGATGAACTCCCCCGGCTTGATCGAGAGGTTGACGCCGGTCAACGCGCGGTGGCCGGCGTAGTCCTTGACGACATCCTGGAGTTCGACGGTCGCGCCGGGGGCGCCGATCGTGATGGGGGAGGTTTCGAGGAGGCTCATGCTGCTTTCCTGTTCCGGGTCGCCGAACCGACGCGACCGATGATGAGAAGGAGGGCGAAGGCGAAGACCAGCGCGAAGACCGCGAAGATGTCGCCCACGTAGGGGTCGGTGCGCTGCAGGAGGACGAGCGCGGTCTGGAACACGTTGCGGCTGAGGAAGGAGGCGATGGTGTACTCCCCCAGCACGACCGCGATCGTGATGAAGCAGGCGGCGAAGATGCCGCGGCGCAGGTTCGGCAGGATGATGCGACCGACGACGTCGGCCCAGCCCGCGCCGAGCGAGCGGCCCGCCTCGCTGAGGATCACCATGTCGAGCGCCGCGATGTTCGCCGCGATCGGCCGGTACGCGTACGGAAGCACGATGACCCCGATGGCGAAGGCGAGCGTCCAGGGCGTGCTGCCGAAGATCCGCACGACCGTCGAGTAGACCGGCACGAAGCCCACCACGAGCACGATCGTCGGGATCGTGATCGGGATGATGCAGATGAACTCGAGCACGCGCCGAAGCTTCGGAAAGCGCAACTCGACGAGGATCATCGTCGGCAGCAGAAGCAGCAGCACGATGAGCACGGTGATCGCGCAGATCACGAGCGAGTTGCCGATGCCCTGGAACAGCTCCTGATAGGTCGAGGCGCTCTTCGGGTCGAAGATCGCGATGTAGTGCGCGGGCCCATAGCCCTGCACGCCCTTGACGGGCTGCCCGACCCGCAGCGAGAACTCCACGAGCGCCGCGATGGGCGCGAGGAAGAGCACCGCGGTGACGACCAGGATGACGACGCGCGTCACCGGGCTGGGTATCGCCCCGAATCGCGGCGCGCTCATCGCTGCCACCTCGAGGCGCGACGCTGCAGCAGGGCGTAGAGCCCCATCAGCACGACCATGACGATGACCATGCCGAGCGCGAGCACGCCCGCCACGTTGGCGACGCCGACCACCGTCTCGCTGGTCAGCTGCTGCTTGATCGAGAGGGTGATGATGCCGCCCTGCGAGATGAGCGCCGCCGCCGTCGCATACGACGAGAAGGCGTTGGCGAACAGCAGGATCAGGCTGCCGAAGAAGGCCGGAGCCAGGATCGGCATGGCGATCCGGGTCCAGTAGGTGAAGCGGGTGCCGCCGAGGGTGGCGTTCGCCTCGCCCCAGGTGGCCTTGAGCCCCTCCATGGCGGGCATGAAGGTCAGCACCATGAGCGGCACCTGGAAGTAGAGGTACGGGATGACCAGTCCGGGGATCTGGTACAGCAGCGCGCCGTTGTGGCCGAAGCTGTTGAAGATGTTCGAGGTCAGCCCGGCCTGCACGAGGAGTTTCGTGAGGATGCCGTTGAACCCGATCAGGGCGATGAAGGCGAAGGCCAGCATGACGCCGCCGAACTGGGCCAGAACGCTGCTCGCCGAGTCGACCACCGAGCGGAGCATGCCATCCGGCTTGGTCCCCATCAGGGCGAAGCAGATCACCGCACCGACGATCGCGCCGATGATCGCGGTGACGGCCGAGACGCCGAACGAGGCGAGGAATTGACTCTGGATCTGGGGGTCGGCCAGGGCCTTCAGGTTGTCGAAGGTGAAGGCCCCCGCGTTGGTGAAGAACCCGCTGCCGACGGCGAGGACCGCGGGCACCGCGAGGAAGAGCACGACGTAGACGAGAAACGGCAGCAGGCCCAACCAGACGGCGCTGCGGCGCCGGGACGAGGTCCCGGCGCCGCGCGTCGTGGTGGCCGTCGCCGTGGTCGTGCGCGTGGGCACGGTGGCGGCAGTCATCGGTGTGTCTCAGCGGGTCCGGCTCAGCCGATCGCCGCAGCCCACTTGGACGTCAGAACGGTCGCGGCCTTGCTCGCCTGGTCGGCGGTCAGCTGCACGAAGTCCTTCGGCGGCTCGCCGACGCTCTTGAGCACCTTCTGGTCGACCGTCTTGTTCTTGATCATGGCCTGCAGCGTCGCCGGGTAGGCGCCCGACGCGAGGTACAGGTTCTGCACCTCGGGGCTGTAGATCCACTCCTCCCAGAGGCGGGCGGCCGCGGGGTGCGGGGCGTCCACGTTGATGGCCTGGTTGTAGTAGCTGCCGAGAGCCGTGCCGGGCAGGACCACGGTCTTGAAGTCCGGGTTGCCCGCGCTGCCGCCGGCGGCACCCCACGCGAGGTTGTTGTAGCTCCACTGGATGACGACCGGGGTCTCACCCGAGGCGACGGTGGCCTGCGTCGGCGTGACGCCGAGGTAGTTGCCGGCCTTCTTGAGCTTGCCGAAGAAGTCGACACCGGCCTGGATGTTGTCGGCCGAGCCACCGTTCTGCAGCGCGGCCAGGTAGACGGCGCTGGCGGCCTCGTTGGCCTGGGTCGGGTCGCCCTTGATGGCGACCTTGCCCTGGTAGGCCGAGCCGAGCAGGTCGTCGATCGACTTCGGCGCGGTCTTGATGACCTTGCTGTCGTAGCCGATCGACATCAGGCCGGTGTAGTCGTAGTACCACTTGCCCGAGGCGTCCTTGAAGTCGGTCGGGATGTCGGCCCAGTTCCCGACCTTGTACGGCGCGACCAGGTCGAGGTTCTGCTGCAGCACGGCGGTGCCGATGTCGAAGACGTCGGGCGCGGTGTCCTGACCCTTCTGCGACTTGGCGGCCGAGACCTCGTCGGCGCTCGATCCGTCGGGGTTCGCCGAGTTGATCGTGATCTTCGGGTACTTCTTCTCGAAGCCCGCGATGATCGCGCCGTAGTTCGCCCACGACGGCGGAAGCGTGATGACGTTCAGAGCGCCTTCGGCGTTGGCCGCCGCGACGAGGCCGGCCTGGCCGCCGAACGCCTCGGCGCTCGTGGCCTTCTGCGCCTCGGCGAGGCTGAGGCTTCCCGGCGTGCTGCTGCTGCCGCTGCCGGCGGTGCCGGCGCAGCCCGTGAGCGCCAACGCGGCGGTGACCACCAGGGCGGCACCAGCGAGGTAACGGGTCTTCATGGAATGTATCCCTTCCCATGGCATCGCCCGCGGTCGTCCGCGCTGTGGGGCGGACTGTGGGATCCCGGGGACGATCCGGGCTCAGACTGAGCGTCGCGGGTTACCAGGCGGGCAAAGTCAGGTGAACGATGGGGGCGGTTCAGACGAACGTGCCGAACGTCTTCTCGGCCAGGCCCAGGCCGATCGTCATGCCCACGCCGGACGTGACCACCGCGACCGTGACGCCGGGCTCGGGTTCGGCGATCAGGAACGGCTGACGTGCGCTCGAGGCGTACACGCCCTGCCAGCGCTCGAGCACACGCAGGCCCGGTACGCCGAGAATGCGGGCGACCGCCTCGAGCAGGATGCCGCTAGTCGCCTCGGCCAGGAACGGATCCTGCGTGACCCCGTAGCGGTGGCTGTCGCCGACGATGAGGGTCCCGTCCGGCCGTTGCGTGAACATCACGTTCGCCACGATCGACACCAGCTCGGGATGCTCGGCGGCCAGTTCTGCGCGCAGGGCGGTGGCGGCATCCGTCTCGGCGAACGCGGGATACCGGATCATCGAGGTTCCGGTCAGCACGGCCGGACCGAGCTCGAGACCCGCCGGGGGTTCGACCCGCGCCATCTGGAGCGCGCAGCGCTCGACCTCGTACTCGGCGGCCAACTGCGGGTAGAGCAGGTCGAGGTCGTGCCCGACGCAGACGATCGTGCGGGCAGCGCGGATGTCGCCCCGGCTCGTGCGCACGACCCCGCCGGAGGCCCCGAGGAAGGTCGTGCGCCAGGCGAACCGTACCCCGGGCTGCTCGGCGAGCCAGGCGGCGAGCGCCCCGACCGCCTCACGCGGATCGACCCGCAGGTCGTCGCGCAGCCAGGCGCCGCCGCGGATCGTCGGATCCGAGGCGGATCCGAGATGCTCGCGCACCTGCGCCGCGCCCAGCAGCCGCAGCTGCTCCGCGTCGCGCGAGCCCGCGAGCTCCTCGAGCACCGCCGACTCCGCGGCGCTCCGGGCGATCGCGATCGCGCCGGCCCGGCTGACGAAGAACCCCGCGCGGTCGGCGTACCGGAGCCACTTCTCGCGGGCGACCGTCGCGAGTTGCAGCAACTCGTGCGACTGCGCCGTGACGCAGGCGTGCCCGAAGTTGCGGATCGACGCGCCGACGGCGCGCGCGTCGCGGTCGATGATGGTCACCGTCAGGCCGCGCTCGACGGCGGCGATCGCGTGGGCGAGGCCGACGATCCCGGCTCCGACCACGAGCACGTCGGTGTCGACGCGACCGTCGACGACATCGCCGGGGCCGTCTGCCGGGATCGAGGGGTGCGCTGGTGTGCTCATCGCTGGGCACTCTGCTGCGGGTCGCGGTGCCGCCGCAAGTTGCTCGCCGCCCGATCGCCGCCTTGTCGCCGGATGTTCATCCTCCCGTTGCCGGGGTCCGTCACGATCGCCTGATGATCGATTTGGTCGCCCTCGACATGGCCGGAACCACCATCGACGACCACGGGTCCGTCTACCTCGCGCTGCGCCGCGCGGTGGAGGAGACCGGGGCGCCCGTCGCCGCGGAGGACCTCCAGCACTGGATGGGAACCGACAAGATCGAAGCGATCTCGGCTCTCATGCGCCTCGGCCGGGTTCCCGCCGAGACCACGACCGTGATGACGGCCTACCGCCGCTTCCGCGCTCTGCTCGACGAGTTCTACCTCGAGTCGCCGCCGGTCGCGCTGCCCGGGGTACGGGATGCCCTCGCGACGCTGCGCGATCGCGGCGTGCGCATCGCCCTCACGACCGGATTCGACGACAGCGTCGCGAACGCCCTGCTCGAGTCGCTCGGCTGGAAGGTCGGCGAGGGCGAACTGCTCGACGCCGTGGTGACCACCTCGCAGGTGAAGGCCGGTCGACCGGCCCCCTACCTCATCCATCACGCCATGGAGCTGACCGGAGTGGACGACGTGCGCCGCGTGCTCGCGGCCGGCGACACGATCGTCGACCTGCAGGCGGCGTGCAATGCGGGCGCGATCGCCGTCGGCGTCGAGACCGGTGCCCTCACCCGCGAGCAGCTGGAGCGGCATCCGCACGACTACGTGCTGCGCAGCGTCGCCGAGATCCCGGAACTCGAAGAGGCGCGCGTCTAGCCTGTCGTCCTCCGGCCGCCGTCGGTGGCTCTCGCTAGGGTCATGCCGATGCCCGACACGATTACGCCCGCCGCAGCCCGACGGATCGCGCTCGCCGCGCAGGGCTTCGGTCGATCGCATCCCGAGTCCGTGGGCACCCGGCAGCTCAAGCAGCTGTTCGAACGCCTCGGCCTGCTGCAGATCGACTCGGTCAACGTCTTCGAGCGCAGCCACTACCTGCCGGTGTTCGCTCGCCTCGGCGGCTATGACAAGGCACTGCTCGACAGACTCACCTTCGCCCGCCGCGGTCCGTACACGGAGTACCTGGCTCACGTCGCCGCCTTCGTCCCGGTCGCCGACTATCCGCTGTGGGGCTTCCGCCGGGCGCGGTTGCGCGAGAAGTACTCCCGCGACGAGTGGGTCGCCGAGAACCGTCCCATGCTCGACTGGCTGCTGGCCGAGCTCGCCGACAAGGGCCCCATGCCGGCCAGCCGTTTCGAGCACGTCGAGAACGTGCGCAAGGGCCCGTGGTGGGGTTGGGGCGACGTCAAGCTCGGCCTGGAGTACCTGTTCTCGTGGGGCGAGGTCGTGTCGGCCGGGCGCCGCAACTTCGAGCGGGTGTACGCCCTCCCCCAGCAGGTGATCCCCTCGGCGCTGCTCGAGGCCGAGATCCCCGCGGATGAGGCCGTGCGCGAACTGGTCCGTCGCGGCAGCCGCGCCCTCGGCATCGGCACCGCCAAGGACATCGCCGACTACTACCGGCTGAGCAGCGCGGCGACGCGGCTCGCGATCGACGAGTTGGTGGATGCCGGCGAGCTGCGACGGGTGACGGTGCCGGGCTGGCCGCGGCCGGCCTTCCTGCACGGCGCGGCGCGCATTCCGCGTCGCATCGAGACGGCGGCCCTGCTGTCGCCCTTCGACCCCGTGGTCTGGGAGCGCACCCGGGCCCTGACGATGTTCGGCTTCCATTACCGGATCGAGCTCTACACGCCCGCGCCGAAACGGATCTTCGGCTACTACACGCTGCCCGTGCTGGTCGACGAGGCCCTCGTGGGCAGGATCGACCTCAAGAGCGACCGGCAGAACGGCGTCCTCCGCGTGCAGTCGGCCTGGCACGAACCGGGGGCGCCCGCGGGCATGGAGGAGCGGATCGCCCCCGTGCTGCGGCAGGCGGCGGCGTGGCAGGGGCTCGGCGACATCGAGGTGATGGATCGCGGCGACCGCGCCCGGTCGCTCGCCGCGGAACTCGGCACCACGGTCACGGACCCGGACTCGCGGCCGGCCCCGTAGCCGGCCCGTAGCCGGCCGCCGCCCCGGGTTCGCCGCCGGCCTCGAATTGGGCCCCAACCCCGCAGGCGGATCAGGATCACCCAGGGGTTTCGGCAGGATGCCGCGCGCGGGCGGCAAGGGTTCCTGAACGGCCGACTCCTGGCAGCTGGGTGGCAACTGGTGGGTGGAAGGCGCCCGGTGGGCGACCCCCGACCCAGACCCGGGCCGCCCCGGCTAGAACTTGGTCGCGTTGCTCTGCAGGCGCGCGATGCGGTCGGCGATCGGCGGGTGCGTGCTGAACATCCGGGCGAGCACGCCGGGCTTGTTGGGATCGGCGATCCACAGGTGCGACATGCTCGTGTTGGTGCGCGCCACCGGCCGGGCGTTGGCCTCGAGCTTCGCGAGGGCGCTCTCGAGTCCCTCCGGATCGCGGGTGGTCATCGCGCTCGTCGCGTCGGCGAGGTACTCGCGCTGACGCGACACGGCCGCCTGCACGACCGCCGCCGTGATGGGAGCCAGGATCGCGGCGATCAGGCCGATGGCGATCACGACGAGCACGGCCGGGCCGCCCAGGTTGTTGTCGCGGCTGCGACCGCCCCAGGCGATCATCCGGAAGATGATGTCCGAGATGATGCCGATCGCGACGACGAGCCCGAACACGATGAGCGAGACCCGGATGTCGTAGTTCTTGACATGCCCCATCTCGTGCGCCATGACGCCCTCGAGTTCGCGGTCGGTCATGATGTCGAGCAGTCCCGTGGTGGCCGCGACCGAGGCGTGCTGAGGGTCGCGACCGGTTGCGAAGGCGTTGGGCGCGGGGTCGTTGATGATGTAGACCGCCGGGGTCGGCAGCCCCTCGGTGATGGCCAGATTCTCGACGATGCGGTAGAACCGCGGGTTGTCGGACTTCTGGATCTGCTGAGCGCCGCTGAGCGCGAGCGTCTCGCGAGCCGCCATGAAGTACTGGAAGGTCGCATAGGCGGCCGCGATCACGAACACGACGACCGCGATGCTCCAGCTCTGGTACACCCAGGCGGCGAGCGCGCCGAGGCCGCCGATGATGATCAGGAAGATCGCGATGATGAAGATCGTGTTGCGCTTGTTCTGCGCGATCGCGCTATACATGCGATCCCGTTCTGCAGGTCACTGAGGGGTGTCGACTAGAACTGCACCTTCGGCGGCTCGGCCACCGAGGATGCGTCGTCGACCTCGAAGAAGTCGCGCTCCTTGAACCCGAGGCTGCGCACGAACAGCGTGTTCGGGAAGGTCTTGATCTTCGTGTTGAGCTCGCGAACCCCGCCGTTGTAGAAGCGGCGCGAGGCCTGGATCTTGTCCTCCGTGTCGACCAGCTCGGCCTGCAGCTGGAGGAAGTTCTGGTTCGCCTGCAGCTGCGGGTAGGCCTCCGAGACCGCGAACAGGCTCTTGAGGGCGCTGTGCAACTGGTTCTCGGCGGCGGATGCCTCGGCCGGCGTCGTGGCGTTGATCGTGGCGGCACGCGCTGCCGTGACGTTCTCGAACACCGAGCTCTCGTGCGCCGCGTAGCCCTTGACCGCCTCGATCAGGTTTGGGATCAGGTCGGCTCGCCGCTTGAGCTGCACCGTGATGTCGCTCCACGCCTCGTCGACGCGCACGTTGAAACGAACGAGTCCGTTGTAGGTGGCGAGCAGGTAGATGCCGATGATCACCACGAGGGCGACGATGACGATGATGACGACGACGAGTGCGTTCATGCGATTGATCTTAGAGCGGCGTCGCAGCGTAAACCTATGCGAATGCTCGACGGTTGCCGTGAACAGCGGCCCGCCGCGACCGTGGCATGATCGGCGGGTGACCGCCGCGACCGATGCCCTCGACCGCCTGACCGCCGTCGTGCCCGACTTCCCGACTCCGGGCATCCTGTTCCGCGATCTGACCCCGGTCTTCGCGGATGCCGCGGCTCTCCGCGCGGTGATCGATGAGCTCATCGCCCCCTTCGCCGGGTCGTTCGACGTGATCGCCGGCGTCGAGGCGCGCGGCTTCGTGCTCGCCGCCGCGGCCGCCGTTCTCGCCGACACGGGGGTCGTCATGATCCGCAAGGCGGGAAAGTTGCCGCGCCCCACGGTGAGCCGGCACTACAGCCTCGAGTACGGCACGGCGACTCTGGAGCTGCACTCCGACGAGCTGCCGCCCGGGGCCCGCGTGCTGCTGGTCGACGACGTGCTCGCGACCGGCGGGACGCTCGAGGCCTCGCTCGGGCTTCTGGATGACGCCGGCCTGGTCGCGGCCGGGGTGTCGGTCGTGCTCGAACTCACCGAGTTGAACGGTCGTCCGCGCATCGGCGGAGTACCGTTCGCGACGCTCCAACAGGTCTAGGCCCGCCGCCGCCGCGAGGCGATCGCCGCGACGCTCTCAGCGCGATCGGCGCCGCTGCACCTCGCGCAGCCAGTCGAACGAGCGCTTCGGCGTGCGCACGAGCGTGTCGAAGTCGACGTGCACGAGGCCGAAGCGCTGGGTGAATCCGGCGGCCCACTCCCAGTTGTCCAGAAGCGACCACACGTAGTACCCCTGCACCTCCATGCGGGAGGCGGCCTCGGCGGCGACCGCGAGATGCGCGGCGAGGTAGGCCACCCGCTCGGCATCGTCGACGCGACCGTCGGGGCCGACGGGGTCGGGGAAGCTCGCACCGCCCTCGGTGATCACGACCGGCGGCAGGGCGCGGCCATATCGCGCCTGCAGCTGATCGAGCATCACTCCGAGCTGCTCGGGCACCGCCGGCCAGCCGAATCCGGTGACCGGATGACCGGGCCACGGGGCGAGATGGAACGGCACCGAGCGCATGGCGGCCGTCTCGCCGTCGGGCGACGACGCGCCCGAGACGTCGGCGCCGGCCGCCACCCGCGACGGGAAGTAGTAGTTGACGCCGTAGAAGTCGAGCGGCTGCGCGATGGTCTCGAGATCGCGTGGGCTCATGCGCGACAGGACGCGCAGCGCAAGCCGCAGCATCGGCGGGGCGTCGGCCGGCACCTCGGGGCGCCGACCGCGCAGCACGGGATCGGCGAACAGCCGGTTGTGCACGAAGTCGAGCACGCCGGCCATCGCGCGGTCGGCGGCGGAGTCGCTGGCTGCCGAGACCGGGGAGTGCACGTTCGTGATCCCGATCCGGCCGCGCACCGGGACCGCCCGCAGTGCCTGCACTGCCAGGCCGTGCGCCCGCAGCAGCTGGCCTGCCGCCGGGATCGCGCGAAACAGCCGGCTGCGGCCCGGGGCGTGCAGACCGAGGGCGTAGCCGTCGAGCACGACCGTCGCCGCCTCATTGATCGTCACCCAGTCGGCGACCCGATCGCCGTACGCCCGACCGGCGATCGCGGCGAACTCGGCGAAGCGCTCGGCGGTGTCCCGCCGCAACCATCCACCGCGCCGCTCCAAGGGGGAGGGCGTGTCCCAGTGGAACAGGGTCGCCATCGGCCGGATGCCGGCGGCGAGCAGCGCGTCGAGCAGGCGATCGTAGAAGGCCAGCCCGGCCGGGTTGACCGGCCCCGATCCCTCGGGCTGGATGCGCGGCCACGAGATCGAGAAGCGGTACGCATCGGCGCCGAGGGCGGCCAGCAGCGCGACATCCTCGTCCATCCGGTGATAGTGGTCGGTCGCCACCCGCGCGGTCGAGCCGTCGAGGATGCGTCCGGGCCGCTCGGCGAACTCGTCCCAGGTCGAGCGTCCGCGGCCGTCCTCGTCCACCGCGCCCTCGATCTGGAATGCCGCCGTCGCGGTGCCGACGGTGAATCCGGCGGGCAGCAGCCCCGCGATCCGCTGCGGATCGGTCGACCCCGGCAGCGCCGGATGCAACGGCTCCGCCGGGGAGCTCACGCGCCGAGCACCCGCTCGAGATAGGGGTTGGCGAACACCCGATCCGGATCGAGGCGATCCCGGACGGACACGAAGTCGCCGAAGCGCGGGTACCGCGACGCCAGCTCCTCGGCCTCCTGGAAGTGGATCTTGCCCCAGTGCGGGCGACCGTCGTAGCTGCGCAGCAGGGCGTCGACCGCCCGGAAGTACGGCAGGTGGTCTTCGCGGAAGTACTGGTGCACGGCGATGTAGCCGGAGTCGCGCCGGTACGCCGTCGACATCCAGTTCTCGTCGCCGGCGGCGACCCGGACCTCGACCGGAAACGACAGCCGCCAGCCCATGCGCTCCACGAGCCCACGGAGGTCGCGCACCGCCTGCGGCACCGCCTCGCGCGGGATCGCGTACTCCGACTCCCGGAACCGGACGGTGCGCGGGCTCGTGAACACCTCGTACGACTTGTCGGTGAAATCGCGATCGCCGTAGACCCGGGTCGCCAGACGGTTGACCGCCGGCGTGAGCGCGGGCGCGATACGCCCGAGTCCCGACTTCACGGCGAGGACGCGGTTCTGCAGCAGGGTCTCTTCGACCCAGTTGGCGACGGGCCCGACCGGCCGCAGCTCGGCGTCGCCGGGTAGGCGGGTGTTGGTGCGCGTCATGACGCGGTCGGTGTGCGGCCACCAGTAGAACTCGAAGTGGTCGGACTCGCTCACCCGCTGCTCGAAGGCGTCGAGCACCTCGTCGAAGCCCTCCGGATGCTCGACCGCCCGCAGGAGGTAGGCCGGCACGCACTGCACCGTGACCTCGACCACGATGCCGAGCGATCCGAGCCCGAGCCGGACGGCGGGCAGCAGCTCGGCGTTCTCGGTCTCGCTGACCCGCAGGATCGACCCGTCGGCCGTGACCAGGGTGACCGCCACCAGCTGGGCCGCCAGTCCGCGGAAGCGCGCCCCCGTGCCATGGGTTCCGGTCGAGGTCGCCCCCGCGATGGTCTGCCGGTCGATGTCGCCCATGTTCTCGAGGGCGAGGCCGTACGGGGCCAGCAGCGCCGGCAGCTGGTGCAGGTGGGTGCCGGCCGCCAGGGTGACCCGGCCGCGCTCGACGTCGACCGCGAGCAGACCGTCGAGCCGGCCGAGGTCGAGCAGCACGCCCTCGGTCGCCGCGATTCCGGTGAAGCTGTGACTCGCGCCGACCGCCTTGACGGTCAGCCCGCGATCCCGTGCGGCACGGATCACGGCGACGACCTCGTCGACGCTCGTGGGCGTCGCACGGAAGGCCGGTGTCGTCTGCTCCGAGCGGCCCCAGTTGCGCCAGACCCCGCCGGGACGCAGCAGCTCCGTGGACTCGGGCGAGGTGGGTCGCACCGTCTCGCTCACAGGAACACCCTTCCTTCACCTCGATAACTCGGCACCGTCTCGACGACGGCGCCGTCGTGCACGACCGCGAACTCGTTGACGTGCTCGCTGAGCTCGCCGGCCTTGGTGTGACGCAGCCACACCCGGTCGCCGATCGCGAGTTCGCGCGCGGCGAGGCCGGTGACCGGGGTCTGCACCTCGCCGGCGCCCTCGCGAGGCAGCATCCGCAAGCCCTGCGGCCAGACCAGCTCGGGCAGACGGTCGGGGCCGGGCGGGCCGGAGGCGATCCAACCGCCGCCGAGCAGGGTCGCGATCTCGGCGGTCGGGCGCCGCACCACGCTGAGCGCGAAGGACGCCGCGGGTGCGGGACGGAAGTGCACGTAGCCGTCGAAGAGGCGCGGGCCGAACAGGCCGGACCCGGCCGCGATCTCGGTGACCGAGGCATCGGCGTGCGTCGACTCGATCGAGCCAGTGCCTCCGCCGTTCACGAACTCGAGCTCGGCGACCTCGCGCACCGCGGCGACCGCCGCCCCGCGGCGCTCGGCCAGCTCGCTCGCCGAGGCGCGCTGCATCGCGCGGATGATCGTGCCGCGACCCGCGCCGCGGTTGGTGAGTCCGGCGATCTGAGCCTCGTAGCCCATCATGCCGACGAGCCGGAAGCCGGGCCGCGCGACGACGGCCTCCGCGAGCGCGCGCGCCGCCGCCGGCTCGCGGACCGGGGAGCGGCGCACCCCCACGTAGCCGAGCAGGGCGGAGCGGTACGCGGAATCGAGCTCGAGGCAGACCCGGATCGGGGCGCGCGCGGCCGGCGCGACCACGGCATCCACGAGGTCGAGCTGAGCGATGTCGTCGACCATGATCGTGACCCGCTGGGCGAGCCCTTCGTCGGCGGCGAGCCGGGCAAGCGACGCCCGATCGGCGCTCGGGTAGCCCACGACGACATCGTCATGCGTCTCCGCGAGCCAGAGGGCCTCGGCGAGCGTGTAGGCGAGGATGCCGCGGTACCCGGGCAGCGCGAGCACCGCATCGAGCACGGCCCGCACCCGCACCGACTTGCTGGCCACCCGAATCGGCGTCCCGGCCGCCCGGTCGAGCAGCGAGTGCGCGTTCCAGGCGAGGGCGTCCAGCGAGATCACGCCGATCGGGGGATCCAGCTCGGCCGTGGCCGCGTCCAGCATCGGCCACCAGTGCGACGGGTCGAGCCACGGGGTCGACCCCGGGCGATCCAGTCGCATCACCGCACGCCCTTCACCGGCACGATCGCGATCGCACCCAGCACGGCGACGATCGCCGAGAGCGCGAAGAGCCCCGTGAACCCGAGCAGGGCGGCGACCACCCAGGCGCCGAGCAGGGGCGCGACCGCCTGCGGCACGGCGTTGGCGATGTTCATGATGCCGAGGTCCTTGCCGCGGTTGTGCGGGTCGGGCAGCACCTGCGTCGCGAGCGCCTGGTCGACCGAGAGGAAGCAGCCGTAACCGAGGCCCAGCAGCCCTGCCGCGAGATAGGTGACCCCGATGTCGGGCACGAACGCCAGCAGGGTGGCGGCGATCGCCTGCAGGATCGCCGAGACGATCACGAAGACCTTGCGGCGCCCGAGCTGATCCGACACCCAGCCGAGCACGATCGAGGCGAGGATCACGAAGACCATGTACACGAGCGTGAGGGTGATCAGATCGTCCTGGGCGGTCTTCTCACGGTGCAGGCCGAACTCGATGAAGTAGAGCAGCAGGGTCGTCCCGAGCGCGTTGCCGAGGTTGACCAGGATGCGGCCCAACAGCGTCCAGCCGAAGTCCGGGTACTTCAGGGGGCTGACCCAGAACCCGGCGATCAGGTGCGACATGGTGAACGGCTGACGCGATTCGACCGGCAGCACGGCGTCGGGCACCAGGATCAGGAACGGCAGCACGAGCAGCACGACGAGACCGGCCACCGCGGCGTAGCCGAGGAACTGGCTGAGGCCCAGCGAGGTCACCAACAGCAGCCCGAGGATGGTGCCGATCGCCTGAGGTGCCGAGATCCAACCCGAGACGAGCCCGCGCTGGCCCACCGGGACCTGGTCCGAGATCGTCGCGGTCAGCGCGGCGCTGAGCACGCAGAAGCCGATGAGGGCGACGCACCAGAAGATCCCGACCCCGATCAGCGAGCTCTGCAGGCCCAGCAGCAGCAGGCCGACGGCGAAGATCAGGGCCCCCAGGAGGATCCACGGCCGCCGGCGCCCGAATCGGGAGACGGTGCGGTCGGAGAGCGCGCCGGCAAGAGGGTAGGCGATGAGGGCGCACAGGCCGGCGATGCCCGAGATGACACCGAACGCCACGACGCTCTTCACCCAGTCGTCCGGTTTCAGCTCGGGCAGCTGAGCCTGCACCTGCAGGGGCAGCAGCAGCTGGATCGGCGTCAGCTGCGCCATCCAGATCCCCAACCACGCGGTCGCGAAGGTCGCGATCCAGGCGGCGGGCACCCGGCGCGTGGGCTCGGCGAACGCGGAGATCCGCGGGGCGGGAGCGGCGGGCGGTGCAGCGGTCATGCGTGTGCTCCATTCAGGGTGTGTGCCATGACGGCTTCGGTCGCGAGCTCGAGCAGGCGTTCGGCGGCGGCGTCGTCGCGGTCGGCGAGCCACGACAGGGTGATGCCGTCGGTGATCACGAGGACGAACGCGGCGAGTTCGTCGACGGGGATGTCCCACTGGGCGTTGTGTCCGGCGGCTCCCGCGGCGAGCAGTTGGCCGATGAGCCCGCGATAGCTCTCGTACTGCCGCCGCGGAAGGGCGGCAAGCGAGGGGGTGCGCAGGGCGTGCTGGGTCAGCTCGAACATGGCCTGCTCGCGGGCCGGATCGGCGCGGACCACGTCGAGGTAGGCCCGGAACGTCGCCCGCACCGCCGACCGCAGATCGGAGGTGTCGAGCAGGAGGGAGGCGAAGGTTGCGCTGCCCTGGTCGGCCACCACGAGTTCGATGACGTCGCTGAGCAGCTCGTCGCGCGAGGAGTAGGCGTAGTGGAAGCTCGCCAGCGGCATCCCCGCTTCGGCGACGATCGCCCGGGTGGTGGCCGCCGTGACCCCGTCGCGCGAGATGACCGCCAGCGCCGCCCGCGCCAATGCGGCGCGGCGCTCCGTCGCGGGGATGCGGGACACGGTGAGTGTGGCCTTCCGTCAAAAGTTGGTCAAGCGTCCCAGACAAGCGTCTCAGTCGCAAGCCCCTCGAAGGCGGGACTTTGGCCTCTAGGCATGCTGCGGCGGCGTGCGTTTGCTGAAGGGACGCGATCACCGACAACGGGAGGGATCATCATGAAGGCACTCGTCTACCAGGGCCCCGGTCAGAAGAGCTGGACGGAGGTGCCGGATCCGGTCATCCAGCATCCGACCGACGTCATCGTCAAGATGGTCGCCACGACGATCTGCGGCACCGACCTGCACATCCTGAAGGGCGACGTTCCCGAGGTGACGCCCGGCCGCATCCTGGGTCACGAGGGAATCGGCGTGATCACCGAGGTCGGCAGCGGCGTCACCCAGCTGGCCGTCGGCGATCGCGTGATCCTGGCCTGCGTGAGCTCGTGCGGCCGCTGTTCCAACTGCCGGCAGGGTCTCTACAGCCACTGCCTCGACCCGGAGGGCATCGCCGGCATCGGCTGGATCTTCGGCTACATGATCGACGGAACGCAGGCCGAATACGTGCGGGTCCCCTTCGCTGAGAACTCGGTCTACAAGGTGCCCGAGGGCGTCACCGACGCGGAGGGCATCCTGCTCTCCGACATCCTGCCGACCGGTTTCGAGATCGGCGTGCAGTACGGCCAGGTCACGCCGGGCGATGTCGTCGCGGTCATCGGCTCAGGGCCGGTGGGGCTCTCGGCGGTCATGACCGCCCGCCTGTACGGGCCGTCGAAGATCATCGCCATCGACCTGGATGCCGCACGGCTGGCCCGCGCCCAGGATTTCGGCGCGTCGGCCACCGTCAACTCGGGCGATGCGGACTGGAAGGATCAGGTGCTCGCGCACACGGACGGGCTCGGGGTCGATGTCGCGATCGAGGCGGTCGGCATTCCGCAGACCTTCACGATGGCCACCGAGATCGTGCGGCCCGGCGGCCACGTCGCCAACATCGGCGTTCACGGCAAACCCGTGGAGCTCGCCCTCAACAAGCTCTGGATCTCGAACATCGACATCGCGATGGGGCTGGTGAACACCAACACCCTCGGGATGCTGCTGAAACTGGTCGCCGCGCACCAGCTTCCGGTCGAGAAGTTCGTCACCCACGAGTTCGGGTTCGACCAGATCCTGGACGCCTACGACACCTTCGGCAACGCGGCGCAGCACGACGCCCTGAAGGTGCTCATCCACTGACGCGCAGCACTTCCGCAATCTGAACGTTGCCTGACAGAAATGGTCTGGTCGGACCTCCGGGTGTCGGATGAAGGGTCACATCGAAGAAACGAGGACACCATGAACATCCTTCTGATCATCATCGCGATCATCGCGATCGCCCTGCTGCTGACCGGCGGCTTCGTGCCCGCACTGAACTTCCTGCTCTGGGTGGGACTGGTGCTCCTCGTGATCGCCGTGATCGTCTGGCTCGCCCGGTTCATCTCGGGTCGCCGAAGCGTCTGAGACAGGGAACGGATGGCCGGCGGAGCTTATGGCCCGCCGGCCATCGGCGTCAATGGCCTACCAGCGCCGGTTCGAGACCCCGGATGATGGGGACCATGATCCCCTCGCAGCGTCCCGGCTCCGGTCACCTCAACGACGTCATGCTCAAGCAGTTGGGCGAGGTGACGGTGCTCGCGTCACGGATCGAGCACCTGGCCGCCGGAATCGCGCAGCAGCTCAGGCTGAAGATCGCCGCCGAGTCGGCGGACCCGACCGACTCGGCCAGCTCGGCTCTTGCCGTGCTGTCGGACTCGGCGATCGCCGTGCCGCCATGGAGCACGATCGAGGCCGCCGACGTGCGGGCCTGGGCCGTTGCCGCCACTCGACTGATCGAGGTGCGGGATCGGATGTCCGAGGCGAGCGGCGGCGCCCGGTTCCTCGGGTCGCGCGGCGACACCATTCCCACCGAGTCGCCCGACGGCACGACCTTCCCGGCCGACGAGGAGTACCTCGCGCGCTACTTGAAGCGAATCGCACGGCATCTGGCGGCCGGCGTCGAACTGCAGTCGCAGCTCGATTATCACGACGAGAAGGGTCAGCGCTGGCCGCTGGTCTCGATCTACGCTCAGCGCACCGACGAGCTGTCGAGCGATGATCCCGCCCTGCGACTGCCTCCGGAGTGGGAGCGCTGGCTCTCCGCGTGATCGCGGCAGGAGGCCCATGGAGAGGGACGCAGCGGTCAGCGCGGGCGCGCGGGTCCCGAGACTGCGGGGGTGCCGTCTCCTGGTGACGGCGGGCGACTCGATCGCCTCTCGCGAGGTCATTCTCGCGCTCGTCCGCGAAGGAGCCGACGTCGCCATCTCGTATCCGGCCGATCAGCCCGACGCGGCCGAAGTCACGGGAGCCTTGGCCCGGGCGGCGGGGACGCTGGTGGCCCTGGTTCCCGGCGACACCATCGACCGAGGCGTCTGCGAGCGGCTCATCGACCGCTCCGCGGAGCTTCTAGGCGGATTGGATGCCCTGGTCGTGGTCGAGCGCGTGTCCCGTGCCCCGGTCGCGCCGTGGACCACCCTCATCCGCGCGGCGGCGAGCCGGCTCCGCCCGGGAGCGTCGATCCTCGTCGGCTCCTCGAGCATCGATCGGGACCTGCTCGAGCAACTGAGATCGTCGGGCATCCGACTCGCCCGGATCGCACCGCCGCCTCACTACGGCGGGGGCACCGCAGCGGCGTATCTCGAGCTCGCGATGCGGTCCTGCTGAGGCCGATGGGCGCTGCGCTAGGGTTGCCGCAGACCGGTCCACGTGGGTGGCCGCACCTGAGCGGGAGATTCCAGTGGGAACGCTGTTCTATGGCTCCGGGCGCACGCCGATCCGGATCGACGATCGCGTGCTCGCCCACCTGAAGGCGGTGGCGACGGCCAAGCTGCGTCGCGGCGAGGGCTTCCTGCTCTCCTGGACCGATTCCGCCGAGGTCGGGCACGGTCGCAGTTCGGTCTGGATCCACCCGCACTGCGATCTGCATTACAAGTTCGACGGAGGCACCCCGCCGAAGCTCGACCCCGCCATCCTCGAGGAGATGAACGTCGAGTCGATCCAGGCCCGGGGCATCGAACTCGCCGAGGCGACGCTCGCGCGCAGTCCCCACCAGCACTGAGCCACCCCGGCGACGGCCCGGCGTGAGCGGTGTTCGCGGAGAAGGTCGATCAGCCATCGCCGACCGGACGTGGCAGCCGGTTCAGCCGCGGGCCGGCTCGCCCTGGGCCACGATGATGTCGCGCACCTGGCGCCGGATGACCTTGCCGATGAGGGAGCGCGGCAGCTCGTCGATGCGGACGATCCGCCGGGGCACCTTGTAGGGCGTCAGACGGGTGCGGCAGAAGTCCCGCATGCCGTCCACGTCCAACACGGCTCCGTCACGCAGGGCAACGGCGGCGACCACGTCCTCGCCCGCGGCCGAGGGGATGCCGACGACGGCCGCCGCGACGACATCCGGATGTTCGAGCAGGTGCTCCTCGACCTCCGAGGGCGCCACCTTGAAGCCTCCGGTCACGATCAGCTCCTTGATGCGGTCGTGCACGGTGACGTAGCCGTCCGGCGACATGGTGACGATGTCGCCCGAACGCAGCCAGCCGCCGGGAAGCAGGGTGGCGGCCGTCTCGTCGGGGCGGCCCCAGTATCCGGCGAAGACCTGCGGACCGCGGATCAGCAGCTCGCCCGCCTCGCCGACCGGGCGATCCTGGGTCGGGTCGTCGGGATCGACGACCCGGATGTCGGTGCTCGGAAACGGCACCCCCACGGTTCCGGGGCGGCGGCTCGGGCCGATCGGGTTGCCGAGCGCGACCGGCGAGGTCTCGGTCATGCCGTAGCCCTCGACCAGGAATCCCCCGGTGACCTCCTCCCAGACCTTCACGGTGGCGATCGGCAGCGCCATGGCGCCCGACAGGGCGAACCGGATGCTGCCCAGGCTGACCCCGCGACGGGTCGCCGCGACCACCAGGCGGTCGTAGATCGGGGGGACGGCCGGCAGGAACGTGGCGGGCGTGCGCCTCATCGCATCCAGCACGAGCTCTTCGTCGAAGCGGGGGAACAGCACCAGCCGGGCGCCCATGCTCATGGCGAATGTCAGGCAGAGGGTCATGCCGTAGGCGTGGAACAGAGGCAGCACCCCGTAGAAGGTCTCCTCCCCGGGACGCAGACCGGGAACCCAGGCCCTGCCCTGCGACGCGTTGACCACGAGGTTTCCGTGGGTCAGGATCGCCCCCTTGGGAGCGCCGGTCGTGCCGCTCGTGTACTGCAGCGCGGCGGTCGCCTCGATGGTGGGCCGCGGGAAGTCGCGGGCGAGCCGCGGGCCGCGCACCAGGCGGTGCCACGGAAGGGCTCCGGCGGGCGAATCCCGCGTCGTCAGCTCGGCCCGCGCCGAGCGGGCTGTCGCGAGAGGCAGGCGAAGCGCGATCCGCGAGCGCATGGGCAGCTCGCGCGCGAGGTCGACCGTCACGATGCTCGCGGGGCGCACTCCCTCGGGCAGAGCCGCGACCGTCGCCGCGACCTTGTTCCAGACGATCGCGAGGCGCGCACCGTGATCGGCGAACTGGTGCTCGATCTCGGCCGGCGTGTACAGCGGGTTGTGCTCGACGACGATGGCGCCGAGGCGCAGCACGGCGTAGAACGCGATGACGTGCTGCGGGCTGTTCGGCAGCACGAGCGCGACGCGGTCGCCGGAAGCGACCCCCTGCCGACGCAGCCCCTCGGCGGCGCGTTCGATCAGGGTGCCGAGCCGGCCGTAGCTCGTGGTGCGCCCGAAGAACTGCAGGGCGACTCGCGATCGATAGCGCTCGACCGAGCGCTCGATCAGGCCGACCAACGACTCCTGCGGCGGCTCGACGGCCTGAGGCACGCCCTCGGCGTAGGCGGTCAACCAGGGTCGCAGACCGTAGGGTGCGGGGTACTCCGGTCCGAGGCTAGACATGCGCGGCCGCCTTGCGGCGCTGCCGCTCCGCCTCGGTGATCGCGGCCTCCTCGGGGGTTGGAGCGGTGCCTCCCAGGTGCGCGGGCTGCCACCAGTGCCCGTGGCCGGAGCGCGGGTATGAGGCCTGCGCCGAATCCAGCAACGACTTCATGCTCGCGCGCAGGCATTCGGTCGCCGCCGTCGGGTCTTCGTCGGCGCGGACTTCGATCGCCTCTCCGATGCCGACCAGGATCGGCGCGTGGAAGGCCTCCCTGAGACGGGTCGGGCGGTTCTTGGTCCTGAGCAGCTGCCCGCCCCAGACGGCGATCGGGATGATCGGAACCCCGGCCTCGGCCGCCATGCGCACGGCGCCCGTCTTGAGCTCGCGGACCGTGAACGACGCGCTCACGCCGGCCTCCGGGAACACCCCGAGCAGTTCGCCCGAGCGAAGCCCGTCGACGGCGTTGGTATAGGCGTCACGCCCCGCCTTCATGTCCACCGAGATGTGCCGCATCGCCCGCAGCAGCCATCCGACAACCGGGGTGTCGAATGCGCTCTTCGTGGCGAGGAACCGGATGCGGCGCCGGGTATGCGTCCAGGTCACCCATTCGGTGAGCGCGAAGTCGAGGTAGCCGAAGTGCGTGATCGCGAGCACCGCCCCACCGGAACGGGGGATGTGCTCGATCCCCGACACCACGGGCTTGAGCCGCAGCAGCCCGCCGAACAGCACCCGGCCGACTACGACGGCGAGCGAATACACGGGTTCGTGGCGGTTCCTGCCGCCCTCCTGCCTCACCATCACTCCATGCTTCTCCCGCCGTCGCGGCGCGATCGGGGCCGAAAGTCCCACGGCCCCCGGTCGAGGACTTTTTTTCACGAAGTCGCGTCATGAATGACGACGAGCCGGATCTCTTGTCGGTGGGCACCTCGCCCGCCCACCACTCGAGCCACCCTTGGAGTTCTCCCTCGTGTCTACCCGATCGCGACGCGCACGTGCGCGCACGACCTCCCGCCGCATCCTCGCCTCCACCGCCGCGTTCGCCATCGCCGTCGGGGCGCTCGTGTTCGGCACGGCCACGGCCGCCCAGGCGGTCGCCGTGGCCGTGAGCATCCAGGCCACGAATGTGACGACGCAGAAGTCGGGATCCGAGTTCGATTACCAGGTCAACCTCGCGTGCTCGGGTACGAACTCGCCGACCTGCAACGCCGCCATCATCCACATCCCGCTCGATGCCACGATCGGCATGGATTCCTGGGCCTACGACGTGTCGGGCGGACCGGCCGGGTTCATCCAGGAGTGGCACGTCGACACGACGACGCACGAGATCGTCGTCACCCTGGCCGACTCCATCCCGGCCGGCGGATCGCAGAGCATCATCCTCAAGCTGACCCCGCCGAACCGGACGACCCCCAACGGCACGACCTGGTCTCTGCTCCCGTCGGTGTCGAGCACGGATCCGAACATGAATGCGACCACGGCGCCGGCGGCGGCCACCGGCACCGCCACCGCCACCGTCCCCCTCACGGTCTCGAAGTCGGCGCCCCAGACCTTCTACCGCGAGGGCGACCAGTTCGACTACACGATCACCGCCACCTGCCCGGCGACCCCGCCGGTCGGTTCCGTCGATGCGGCCGACCTCGTGGTCACCGACACCGTGCCGAGCGGATTGATCGTCGTCTCGGTGTCGCCCGCCGACGGCGTCGTCAACGGTCAGACCGTGACCTGGACCTACTCCGACGCGTCCGAGGTGCCGACCCCCTGCGGAGGCACCGCGGGAACCGCCACCCCGAGCACGCGCACGATCACCGTGCAGGTCGGCCCGGTCGGCAGCGGCCCGGGTGAGATCGCCCCGAAGACCAAGCTGACGAACTCGGTGACGGCCAGCGCCGATCCGGTCGGCGGCGGCCAGAAGGTGACCTCGACTGCGACCCGCGACATCGTCGTGCTCGGCCCGACCGACGATCCATTCCCGGGCAACACGAGCGTCGGCAAGACGGCGAGCGGTCCGCTGAACATCAGCGCGTCGGCGCAGGCCGACATGTCGGGCACCTATCCCGGCCGCTGGCTGCCGAGCGGCGACAACAGCACGCGCCCCGCCTCGGTGCTGGACGCGGCTCCGGCGAGCTACACGATCGGATTGCGCAGCGACAACAACGGCTTCGAGTACTCGATCGTCGACCCGGTCCCCTGTCTCGACAACCGCAGCGGGGTCAGCTACAGCTCGCTGACCTCTCCCGCGGTCTGCGCCGACCCGGCCTTCCACGTGCTCGGCGTCGTCGTGACGTTCGGGGGTGCCGCACCGACCTCGGGCTACCTGCCGCAGTACCGCGACACCAGCGGAGCCCTGCACGACATGGTGAACCAGACCGCGAACGGCTGGGTGATCCCGACCGCCGATCTGGGCAAGGTGGCCGAGATCGACATCCCGCGCCTCGCCCAGCAGCAGGACACCAGCTCGGCCCAGGTGAAGGTGCTGGGGTACGCGGATGCCTCCACCACCCGTGGCGACATCCTCAGCAACACCGCCGCCGCGAGCTGGTTCATCCCGGCCACCGGCGCGGTCGCCGCGACCGGAAGCCACAGCGCCGAGCTGCACATCCTCGACGAGTCGCAGATCGGAATCACCAAGAAGATGGCCGACATCGGCGGCGTCACAGGAACCACGAGCAGTCTCGACCTCGCGGCCACCCTCATCGTGCCCGGGGCGGCATCCCACGATCTCGTGATCTCCGACCTGCTGCCGCCGGGCACGACCCTCGCGACCGCGACCTCCGCCGTCACCGGAACGCTCACCTGGTCGGGGGTGCCGAGCCCGTCGAAGAGCACGCCGGCGCTGCAGGTCGAGCTGACGCCCGACTACAGCAACGGCCAGGAGCTGCTGAGGATCGTGCTGCCCGCATCCGAGATCCCGCGAGAGTCGGGCACCTTCACCCTGACCATCAAGCAGCTGACCGTCACCAAGCCGTCCGCTCCCGGGGTCTACAGCAACACGGCACGCGTGTTCTACGACGACCCCGATCTGTCGACGCGATGCACGGCCGGACAGTACGAATCGCTCGACCCGCAGGGCAGCCGCGACGATCCGGCCACACAGCAGATCAACTGCTCGGCCGACGCCACCTTCCGCACGGCCACCTCGTCGTCGGGTCAGTTCGCTCTGACGAAGACGGTTCAGGGCGACTATGACTCGAGCCCGCAGGAGTTCCCGAACGTCGCCCACGTCAAACTCGACGGAGGCACGGCGCAATACGCGATCAACTGGACAAACACCGGGGCTCCGAGCCTGCAGGGTGTCACGCTGTACGACATCTTCCCGCACGTGGGAGACACCGGAGTGAGCGGGGCCCAGGCCGGCGAGAGCCGGGGCAGCCAGTTCCAGCCGATCCTCGCCTCGATGGATGCGGCCCCGGCCGGAGTGACCATCTCCTACTCGGCATCCGCGAATCCGTGCCGGCCCGAGGTGTACCCGGCTCAAGGCCCGGGCTGCACCAACGACTGGACGGCCGACGCGGCGTCCCTCGGGGGGTTGAGCAAGGTACTCGCGGTCCGCGTCACCTCGACCGCCGCGTACGCGACCGGCGCAGGGATCACGATCGGCTTCCGGCAGAGCGTGCCCACGGTCTCCAAAGACCAGATCGCGTGGAACAGCGTCGCCGCCTTCGCACGGACGACGAGCGGAACCGCGCTGCTGCCGGCCGAGTCCCCCAAGGTCGGCATCACGGCATCCGATCACCGCCTCTCCGTCGGCAAGACCGTCGCCACCCCCTCGGCGGGCTTCGGCGACACGGTGACGTACACGGTGACCGTCGGCAACGTCGGCACCTCGACCGGTGACGCGACCACGGCGCAGGACCGCCTGCCGTCGGGCCTGACCTTCGTGTCCGCCGACCACGGCGGCAGCTACGACGCCGCAAGCCGCACCGTCACGTGGCCGGTTCCGGCCCTCGCGCGCGACACGCACCTCGACCTCACGGTCACGGCCACCGTCGATGCGACGCAGAACGCCACCAGGATCACGAACTCGGCCACGGTGACCGACCCCGCCGGCTACTCCCCTGCGATCGTCACCGACCCCTGCTCGACCGACCCGGCCGCGGCCTGTGCCGATCTCACGGTGCCCCTCAGCCCGCACGGACTGGCGCTGACCGGCGTGCAGACCGTCGGCGTCGGCCTCGGCATCGCCCTGCTCGCGATCATCGCCGGCGGCGCGGCGCTGGTGTGGCGCCGGCGGGTTCGACGGGGGTGACCGGTGGCGGGACGGCGCGGCACAAGACCCGCGCCGCCCCGATTCGTCGTCGGCAATCCGCCGTTTCCTTCCCGAACACCACTAATCTCCGAGGAACCCTTGAAGATCTGGAGTGGCTATGGCGGAAGAGAAGGCCTGGAACGCCGCTCGACTGATCCCGACGTCGGGGATCAGTGGGGCCGACGAGCAGGAGCGCCGGGGAACGTCCGCACTGCTCGCGGTGATGAACTCCGTCCGTGAGTACGGACGCGCCATCACGACGCCGTTCGGCGCTCCCGCAGGCGCGATGGAGACGTTCATCGAGGTTCCGTTCGACTTGAACGGCAAGAGGGTGTTTCCGGATGGTCTGATCCGTGTGAAGTGGGGCAAGAAGGTCTGGACCGCACTCGTCGAGGTCAAGACCGGCACCAACGAGCTGCAGAGAGAGCAACTCGAGAACTACCTGGATGTCGCGCGCGAGCACAAGTTCGATGCCCTGCTGACGATCTCGAACGAGATCGCGCCCGCGCCCGGCATGCACCCGACCGACGTCGACAGGCGCAAGTTGAAGACGGTCTCACTCCATCACCTTTCTTGGGCAGAAGTTCTGTCGATCGCCGTCATGCAGCGCGAGTTTCACGGCGTCGCGGACCCTGATCAGGCGTGGATCCTCGGCGAGTTGATCCGCTACCTCGAGCACCCCAAGTCCGGAGCTCTGGAGTTCACCGACATGGGCGCGAGCTGGGTCCCCGTGCGCGATGCGGTCGCTTCGGGCACCTTGAGGAAGACCGACAAGGAGGTACCACAGGTCGCGCGACGATTCGACGCTCTCATTCGCTACGCGTCCTTGAAGTTGGGCCTTCGACTCGGCGCAGAGGTCACTCAAATCCTCTCGCGAGCCGAACTCGCAAACCCATCGGCGAGAGCGGCCACCCTCACGCAGATGCTCGTTACCGAGGGCCTCCTTCGAGGTGAGATCCGCATCCCCAACACCGTCTCCCCGCTGATACTGACAGCGGATCTTCGTGCCGGCCAGGTGACCGGATCCTTCAGGCTCGACGCACCGGGGGAGGGAAAGTCCCTCACTCGAATCAACTGGATGCTCCGTCAGTTGAAGGAATCGCCTGGAAGCCTCCGTGTCGAAGCATTCGCTGCGCGACAGCGGGGCGGCAACGCCGAGTTGTTGCGCACCGTGCGTGAGAACCCGAGCGTCTTGATCGGCGACCCGAGCAGGGAGCTGAAGTCCTTCACCATCGCCTACCTCGGGAAGCTCGGAACCAACCGCGCCGCTGGTCGCGGTGGCTTTATCGACTCCGTGATGGATGCCGTACTGGCAAGTTACGAAGACATCGGCCAGCGCCTGAAGGATTGGTCGGCTGCCCCTCCTCGCCTGCGTCAGCCGGACGAGGTCGAAGTCGACCTCGAGGTCCGAGGCGATCTGCCATCAGCCGCGCTGTCGTCGCAAGACGATGAGAACGAGCCCATGTCCATTGCACCGGATCCGATCGAAGCGCAACCTCAGAACGTCGTCTGAACTAGCGCTTCTGACGTGCTCCCGCTGGGATTCGAACCCAGACTGCGGCGATTTTAAGTCGCCTGCCTCTGCCGATTGGGCTACGGGAGCCTGCGCATCGAGATTACGGCTCCCAG
Source organism: Lysinimonas soli (assembly GCF_042655435.1). Lineage (NCBI taxonomy): Bacteria > Bacillati > Actinomycetota > Actinomycetes > Micrococcales > Microbacteriaceae > Lysinimonas > Lysinimonas soli. The sequence goes on along the minus strand of NZ_JBHSMG010000001.1, from coordinate 328,434 downwards.
CGGCCCGAGTCGTCACGAAGGGAGGATGCCGGCCCGCGCGTCACCGCGTGGTGCTCACCACCAGCGCCTGCATCCGGCCCTTGATGGGACCGCTGCCGAACCGCGCCGTCAATGCCGCCGTCACGTGCCGGGTCGCCGCATCGAGGGAACCGCGACGCTCGATCTGGAGCCGGTTCGGATTGGCCTGGCAGTAGGCGATGGCGGCCGCCTCGGCGCTCGAGGCTCGGCTCTCGTCGGGCCGGGTTTCAATCGCGACCGGGCGCGTGAAACCGCCGAGCTCGAGGTCGCGCCGGATCCGGTCCGCGGAATGGTAGCCGTGCGGCAACTCGGCCATGAACGACGGCGGGTCTTCGGGGAAGAACTCGGCGAGCGCCGCCTGGACCACGGCGACGAAGTCGTTGGCGGCGACCTCATCCCAGACGTTGAACAGCAGCGAGCCGCCCGGGCGCAGCACACGCCGAGCCTCGGCGAACGCCGTGGGTTTGTCGGGGAAGAACATCACGCCGAACTGGCAGACGACGAGATCGAAGCTCGCATCGGCGAATGGCAGGCTCATCGCGTCCGCCGCGACCCACTCCACCGGACGCGCGATCTCTCGCGACGCCGCCTCGTCGAGCATCGCCTGGCTGAGATCGGTCGCGACGATCGCGGCATCCGGCGAAAGCACCTCGGCAAGCTGTCGGGTGACGACCCCGGTGCCCGCCGCGAGCTCGAGCACGGAAGCCGGCGCCACCTCGCGCGCCCGCCGCGCCAGGTCGCGGGCGTACGGCTCGAACAGCATGGGCACCATGAGCCGCTCGTACAACTCCGGAATGGAGCCGGAGAACGCCGGATCGCTCGAACTCATCCTGCGATCATGCTCCGACGGGAGCGGCGGCGCCAGACCCTGGGCTGCGACACCCTGGGCTGCTAAACCATGGGCACTAGGCCTTGGGGCGCGACGCCCAGCGCTCGAACGCCGCACGAGGCACATCCCGATCCGGGATGCCGACCAGGTCGCGGCGCAGGAAGAAGCTGAAGATCCAGTTGCCGAAGACGCGCACCTTGCGGTCCCAGAACGGGATCGCCAGACCGTGGTAGCCGCGGTGCATGAACCACGCCGGCAGCCCGCGCACGGCGAGCCGGCCGTTCTGGTACACGCCGTCGTAGAGGCCGAGACCGGCGACCGCGCCCAGGTTCTTGTGGATGTACTCGCGCGGCGTCTCGCCCCGCAGGTCGGCCACCAGGTTGCGCGCCAAGAGCTTGCCCTGACGAACCGCGTGCTGAGCGTTCGGCACGGTGAAGCCGCCGACTCCGGCCCCGGTCAGGTCCGGGGTGGCCGTGACATCGCCGGCGCCCCAGGCATCCACGACGACGCCGTCATCGTTGATGACCCGCAGATCGGCCTGCACTCGCAGACGACCGCGCTCCTCCAGCGGGAGGTCGGTGCTGCGCACGACCGGGTTCGCCATGACGCCGGCCGTCCACACGATGAGGTCGGATTCGAAGCTCTCTCCGCTCGAGAGCTCGATCTTGCCGCCGACCGCGCTCGCGAGCTGCGTGTTGAGGTGGATCTCGGCACCCTTCTGGGCGAGATCCTTGATGACCCAGAGGCTCGACTTGAGCGACACCTCGGGCATGATGCGCCCCATCGCCTCGATCAGGTGGAAGTGCGTGTCATCCATCTCGAGCTGGTGGTAGCTACCCACGAGCGCGCTCGCGAAGCTGCGCAACTCGGCGAACACCTCGATGCCCGCGAAGCCGCCACCGACCACGACGGTCGTGAGCAGACGGTCGCGCTCGGGGCCGGGGGGAAGGTTGGATGCCTTGGCGAAGTTGTCGGTCATCCGGTCGCGGATGGCCATGGCCTCTTCGATGTTCTTGAGACCGATCGCCTCGTCGGCGACACCGGGAATCGGGAAGGTGCGCGACACGGCTCCTGCCGTCATGACGAGCACGTCGTAGTCGACCGTCCAGGGCTCGCCGACGGCCGGCGTGATCTCGGCGGTCTTGGCCGCGTGGTCGACCTTCGACACCGCAGCCGTGATGACCGTCGTCTTCTTGAGGTGACGGCGGTGCGCCACGACGGCGTGCCGCGGCTCGATCGTGCCGGCCGCGACCTCGGGCAGGAACGGCTGATAGGTCATGTAGGGCAGCGGGTCGACCATCGTGACCTGTGCCTCGCCGCGCCGCAGCCACTTCTCCAGCTTTTTCGCCGTATAGAAACCGGCATAACCGCCGCCGACGATCAGGATCTTGCGCACGTGTGGGGGTCTCCTCGCTGGAAAGTGGCACCCCTAATCTACCCGGTGCGGCGAAGGCTCCTGAACTGGACGACCGCTCCCACCACCAGCCCGCCGAGGGCGAACAACAGCAGCAGGACGATCAGCACGGGCACGCCCACCAACTGCAGCAGGGGGATGCTCGGCAGCAGCACTCCGACCGGATCGCTCGGCTGCGCGATCACGGGCGTCGAGTCGACGGGGGCGGGCACCGTGATGCTGCCCTCCGGCGCGGGGGCCGGGGTCGCTCGCCGGTTCACCCGCACCCACTCGTGCAGGTCGCCCAGGGGGTTCGCCGCGACATGCGGCACGTCGTCGCGCACCGCGGCCGCGGCATCCACGATCCCATGGCCGTAGAGGGCGTCGGGGCCGGCCGGGCCCTTGTCGTGGGCGGTCGCCAGGATGCGGTTGATCACGTCGGGTGCCTTGAGCTCCGGATGCGCGGCGCGCACTAGCGCGACGACGCCGGCGACGATCGGTGCCGCCCCACTCGTGCCGTCCCACAGCACGTAGCCGCCTCCCGGGATCACGCCCACGAGGTTCTCGCTGGGCGCGGCGACGCCGAGCGTGATGCCCTGCGCCGAGGCCTGCCCGCTCGCCACCCCGCTCTGCGTCACCCCGGCGACCGCGAGCACCCCCGGCATCGTCGCGGGCGCCCCCACCTCGTCGGTGCCGCTGCCGCGGTTGCCGGCCGCGGCGACGACCACGACATCGTGGTCCTCGGCGTAGAGGAAGGCCGTGTCCCAGCTCGTCGGCCAGTCCAGCGTGTTGCGGGTCAACGACATGTTGATGACCTTCGCGCCGTGGTCGACGGCCCAGGTCACGGCCTCGGCGATCTGGGCGTCGGAGTCGCGGGCTCCCGCCCCGAATCCGACCGAGATCGACAGCAGCGACGCCTCGGGGGCCACGCCGATGACGCCCGAGTTCGACCCCGTGCCGCGGCCCGCGGCGAGCGAGGCGACCATCGTGGCGTGCCCGTTGTCCTCACCGACCGGGGTCTGCCCGTTGGCTGCGCCGAGTCCGGAGAAGTCGGTGCCGCCCGTGACGGCGCCGCGCAGTTCGGCGACGGTGCCGTCGATCCCGGTGTCGATGACCGCGATCGTGACGCCGGCGCCCCGCGTTGTCGTCCAGGCGCTGCGGATGCCGTCTGCATCCAGCCAGTACTCCCTCGACCGGATCGAGTCGCTGCTCGCACCGTGCGGCGCGGGGACCCCCGCGCGGGGTGCCGCTGCCGCCGACCCGGTCGGCCCGGCCGACAGCGCGGGCGTCAGTGCGCCGACCAGGAGAAGCGTCGCCAGCGCAGCCCGAGCGAGTCGCACCCGACGGGTCACACCGGGGCTCCGGGGCCCGGCCGCGCGCACTCGCAGCGCTCCGGCGTCCAGGCGGCGCGCTGCAGTGCGAGGTCGCCGATCGGGTTCACCCCCGGGCCGGCCGCCAGCGAGTGGGCGACGAGGGCGTGCAGGCACTTGACGCGCTCGGGCATGCCGCCCGCCGAGAATCCGGCGATCTCGTCGACGACCTCGATGCTGTCGCGGTCGGCGAGGTAGCTCTCGTGCGCCCGCCGGTACGCCGCGCGCAGCTCGTCGCCGTCGTCGCCGTCGAGCAGCGCCGCGAGTTCGGCCATCACGCCGGTCGCCTCGAGGGTCGACACGGCCGAGGTCGCCGCTGGATGGCTCAGGTAGTACAGCGTCGGGAAAGGGGTGCCGTCATCCAGTCGCGGGCGGGTGGCGACGACGGTCGGGTTGCCGCAGATGCAGCGCGCCGCGATCCCGACGACGCCGCGGGCCGGGCGACCGAGCTGCGAACTCACCACGGCGATGTCGGCGTCGCTCGGCGGCTCGAAGGGCGGGCGGGTCATCCGCCGGAGCCGGACGTCGGCGGGGCGGTCGTCGACTGCGTGGGGCTGTCGAGCTGGCTGGGGGTCTGCTGCGTCAGCCCCGCCGTGTAGACCGACGACAGCAACGACCGCATCCAGTCGACCTTCGTGGTCTGGATCTTGTCGCTGATCGGCTGGGCGTCCCCGGTCGCCTGGCCGCTGGACTCGCCGATCACGAGGTAGCTGATGTCGCCCGGGAACACGTAGTAGAGCCGGTTGCGCGCCTGCGACTCGATGTAGGCGGGGTCCTTCCAGCGATCGACCTCGCCCTTGAGCTGGTCGACCGAGTTCTTCGCGTCGTCGAGCTGGGCCTGCAGTTCGGCGATCTGCTGACGTTGCTCGACGAGGGTCTTGAGGTTGGGCGCGAGCACGACCAGCCCGGCGACGACGAGAAGCAGCAGCGAGAGTGCGAAGCCCGACAGCCGGAAGTTGCGCAGCCAGGCGGCAGGCCGGCTCTCCTCGGGCATGGCGACGGGCACGCGCACCGTCTTCTCACGCTTCTGCCGCGTCTGCCGCGTTTGCCGGGGAGCCATGCATCCAGGCTAGGCGAGGTGACGCGGGGCGCACGAAGACGCGCCCGTCGCGGCGGCGTGAAGCCGTAGCCTGGGAGGACGACGTCGAGGAGGACCTTCGTGACATCCGCAGAACGCACCCGCCCCTTCGCCCTCGAGACGGCGGGCGACGTGCACGCGGGCCCGATCGAGTTCGAGGCGACCGCGCTGCGGGCCGAGGCCGACGGCTACGACGGGATCGGCGCGACCGAGCTGCAGCACGATCCGTTCATCTCGATCGCGGTCGCCGCGCGCAGCACATCGACGATCCAGCTCGGCACCTCGATCGCGGTCGCCTTCGCGCGCAACCCGATGGTCGTGGCCGAGACCGCGAACGACCTGCAGCTTCTCTCCGGCGGGCGGTTCACGCTGGGTCTCGGGTCCCAGATCAAGCCGCACATCGAGCGCCGCTTCTCGATGCCCTGGTCGCATCCGGCCGAGCGGATGCGCGACTTCGTGCTCGCGATCCGGGCGATCCAGCACTCCTGGCAGACGGGCGAGAAGCTCGACTACCGCGGCGAGTTCTACCAGCACACCCTGATGACGCCGATGTTCGCGCCGCAGCCGAACCCGCACGGGGCGCCGCGCATCGCCGTCGCGGGCGTCGGACAGCGGATGACCGAGGTCGCCGGCGAGGTGGCCGACGGCTGGCTGAGTCACAGCTTCACGACTCCGCGCTACCTCTCCGAAGTGAGCCTGCCCGCACTGCGGCGCGGCATCGAGGCCTCCGGTCGCGAGCCGAGCGCCGTCGAGGTCAGCGTTCCGGCCTTCGTCGCCACCGGGACCGATCAGGCCGCGCTGGATGCCGCGATCCTCGCCACCCGCAAGCAGATCGCCTTCTACGGCTCGACGCCCGCCTACGCGCCGGTGCTCGAGTTGCACGGCTGGGGTGGAGTGCACGAGAAGCTCAACGCGGGCTCGCGCCGCGGCGAATGGGATGCCATGGCCGAGTTGATCGACGACGACATGCTCGCCGCATTCGCCGCGGTCGGCAGCCCGTCCGAGGTCGCCGCGCAGCTGCGCGAGCGCTTCGCCGGGCTCGTCACCCGGCTCGCCTTCGCCTTCAGCTACCCGGCCGCGCCCGAACTGGGCGCCGCGATCGTGCGCGCCCTCGACGCGGACTAACCGCGCGCCCCGCACCCACCCCGCGACGCGGTGAGCGCCGCCGTTTCTCGCGGGCGCCCGCGGAATGCGGGCGGCCCTCGCGAGAAACGACGGCGCTCGAGGGGTGGCCGCGGCTACTTGTGGCGGGGGAAGGCGCTCGCGCCCGCGTAGACCGCGGCGTCGCCGAGCTCCTCCTCGATGCGCAGCAGCTGGTTGTACTTCGCGACGCGCTCGGAACGCGCCGGGGCGCCCGTCTTGATCTGGCCGCCGTCCACCGCGACCGCGAGGTCGGCGATCGTGGTGTCCTCGGTCTCGCCGGAGCGGTGCGACAGGATCGCGGTGTAGCCGTGGCGTTGGGCCTTGGCCACGGCATCCAGGGTCTCGGTGAGCGTGCCGATCTGGTTGACCTTCACCAGGATCGAGTTGGCGACCCCGAGGTCGAGGCCCCTCTGCAGGCGGGTCGGGTTGGTGACGAAGAGGTCGTCGCCGACGATCTGGATCTTGGAGCCGAGCGCGGCGGTGAGCGCCTGGTACCCCTCCCAGTCGTCCTCGGCGAGCGGGTCTTCGATCGAGACCAGCGGGTAGTCGTTCACGAGGCCCTCGAAGTAGGCGGTCAGCCCGGCCGCGTCGTAATCAGCACCCTCGTAGTGGTACTTGCCGTCGGAGAAGAACTCGGTCGACGCGACATCCATGCCGAGGGCGATGTCGGTGCCGACCGTGAATCCCGCCAGTCCGATGGACTCGACGATGAAGTCGAGCGCCTCGCGGGCCGACTTCAGGTCGGGGGCGAACCCGCCCTCGTCGCCGAGCGCGGTCGAGAAGCCCTTCTGGTGCAGGTTCGCCTTGAGCGCGTGGTAGGTCTCGGCACCCCAGCGCAGCGCCTCGGAGAAGCTCTCGGCGCCGATCGGCAGGATCATGAACTCCTGCACGTCGATGCCGTTGTCGGCATGCGCCCCACCATTGATGATGTTCATCATCGGCACCGGCAGGGTGTGGGCGTTCGGGCCGCCGAGGTAGCGGAACAGCGGAAGGTCGGCCGAGTCGGCGGCGGCCTTGGCGACGGCGAGCGAGACGCCGAGGATCGCGTTGGCGCCCAGCTTCGACTTGTTGTCGGTGCCGTCGGCCGCGATGAGCTCCGCGTCGATCAGGCGCTGGTCGCTGGCCTCGAAGCCCTCGATGGCGGGACCGAGCACGTCGAGCACGCTGTCGACGGCCTTGAGCACTCCCTTGCCGAGGTAGCGGCCCTTGTCGCCGTCGCGCAGCTCGTAGGCCTCGAAGGCTCCCGTGGACGCGCCCGACGGCACCGCGGCACGCGAGACGGTTCCGTCGTCGAGCAGCACCTCGACCTCGACCGTGGGGTTGCCCCGCGAGTCCAGGATTTCGCGAGCGCCGACGGCCTCGATGGCAGACATGGATTCTCCTTCGGAAGGTGGTGGGGTCCTCGGGAATCCTAGCGCGCCACCGATCAGGCCCCGAGGGTGCGAAGCTCCAGCCCCGCGGCACCCGCGACGCCCGCGTCGACGAAGGCGAAGCGACGGAATCCCTCCGCCTCGAGGGCCTCCAGCAGCGACTTCGTGTTCTTGGGGCGCGCGACGAGGCGCACCCGTCCCCCCGCCGCCAGGAGCTCGGTCTTCAGCGTCAGCAGGGTCGCGAGGGGCACATCCGCGTCGTACAGCAGTGCGGTCGCCGGCGAGGCGTCGTCGGCCTCCAGTTCGAGCAGGTCGACCAGACGCTCGAAGCCGAGCGAGAAGCCGGTCGCCGGCACGTCGGTGCCGAGGAAGCGGCCGATCATGCCGTCGTAGCGACCGCCCCCGCCCAGCGAGTAGGGAACGCTCGGATGCGCGAGCTCGAAGATCGGACCCGTGTAGTACCCCATGCCGCGCACCAGGAACGGGTCGAACTCGAGCAGGGCCGACTGCGCCTCGATGCCCTCCGGTGTGCTCGGCGACGGCCGCGCCGAACGCACCGCGTCGCCCAGGGCCGCGAGCTCGGCGATGACCGACTCGTCCGCCCCCTGCGGCAGCGCGCGGCGGATCGCCCGCTCGCCGAACGGCAGGTACTCCATCGTCATCGGGCGGCCGAAGAACTGCTCGAGCGCGTCCACCGCGGTCGGGGTGACGCCGCGTTCGCGGAGCTCGGCGACCACCCCCTCCTGACCGATCTTGTCGAGCTTGTCGATCGTGATGAGCACGGCATCCTGTTCGTCCTGTGCGAAGCCGAAGGCGTCGAGCATGCCGATCAGCAGACGCCGGTCGTTGATCCGGATGACGCTGTCGCGCAGTCCCAGCGCATCGACCGTGGCGAGCGTGGCGAGCAGCAGCTCGGCCTCGGCCCGGATGCCCGGCTCGCCGATGATGTCGATGTCGCATTGCACGAACTGCCGGTACCGGCCCTTCTGCGGCCGCTCCGCGCGCCAGACCGGAGCCATCTGGATCGCCCGGAACACGGTCGGCAGCTCGGCCCGGTGACTCGCGTAGAACCGGGCGAGCGGCACCGTCAGGTCGAAGCGCAGGCCCAGGTCGACGAGGTCGAGCGGTTCGCTCGCGGCCTGCAGGTCGTCGAATCCGAGGCCGCGCTTGAGCACCCCGAAGGCGAGCTTCTCGTTGTCGCCGCCGAGGCCGGCGTGCAGGCGATCGCTGTCTTCCATGACCGGAGTCTCGATCTCGTCGAAGCCGTGCGCCCGGTAGCTGGCGCGGATGACGGCGAGCAGCCGTTCGCGACGCGCCTTCTCGGCGGGGAGGAAGTCGCGCATGCCGCGCGGGGGGGTGACCTGGTTCGCCATGCGACTAGTCTGGCGCGCCGTCGGAGCCACGACGCACGCCCTCCGCGGAACCCGCTCGCGGGGCGCCCTCCGCCGCGCGCACCTCGTCCTGCAGCGTCCGCAGCGCCTCCCGCAGCGCCCGCTCGGCGTCGAGCCCGGTGGCGCGGGCGCCCGCGACGATCGCCAGCAGTTCTGCGCCCAGCTGCTGCTCGCTCGCCGGAATGACGGCCGGCCCGCGCTCGACCCCCACCTTCGCCGCGCGGCCGAGCAGCTTGTCGGCGAGCGCGAGTGAGGGCATCCCCTGCGGAACCCCCTCGAGCACGCTCGTGCGGTGCGCCTTCTCGACGCTCTTGACGGCCTCCCAGGTGGCGACCACGTCATCCGAGGTCTCGACGGTCACGTCGCCGAAGACGTGCGGATGCCGCGCGACCATCTTGGCGCGCATGTGGGCGGCGACGTCCTCGAGGGTGAACTCGCCGGCCTCCGCCGCGATGTCGGCGTGGAAGATGACCTGGTAAAGCACGTCGCCGAGCTCCTCGATGAGCTCCTCGCGCGATCCGACCTCGATCGCCTCCACCAGTTCGAAGGTCTCCTCCACGAGGTATTGCACGAGCGAGGCGTGGGTCTGCTCGCGGTCCCAGACGCAGCCACCCGGAGCGCGCAGCCGCTCGAGCGTGGCGATCAGCTGATCGAGTTCAGGATGCGGCGCGGTCATGCCGCCATCCTCGCACCCGCGCTCAGCCCTGCGGCGGGCAGCCGAGGGCCTGGATGGTGCGCGCCCAGAGATTGACCTGAGCCGCGGTCGTCGCGAGGATGACGATCTCGCGCTCCGTGAACAGCTCGGTGAGCCGGGCGCCGAACTCGGGCGTGAAGCGCAGTGGCGTCTCGGACACCCTGCGCGCGTACTCGATCGCGAGTCGTTCCCGCGGGGAGAAGCTCGGGATCTGCTCGAGCGGCGTCAGCCCCTGCACGCCGGGCAGCTCCTGCTCGGTCATCCGCTTCTGCCAATCGCGCGAGTTGAAGCCCATGCAGAACGGGCACTCCACCGCGAACGACACCGCCATCCGCACGAACTGGAGCATGCGCGCATCGACCCGTCCTTCGTCGTGGGCGACCAGGGACTCGACCACCCCGATCCCGATGGCGGCCCGCGGATACCAGGTCAGCAGCCGCGGCGGCAGCAGGTCATCGCCGGTGACGCGGCGAGAGATCCAGAGGCCGATACGGAGCAGGAAGGGAATGCGCCGCGGCGGGGCGATGAAGGCGCTCATGCGCCCATCTTGGACCCACCGGTCGCGGGATCAGTGTCCCGCGGTGCCGATCGGGCCGGTCGTCGTCGGCTGCTCCTCGACCGCGCCCGGTGCGACGAGCGGGGCCCGCGAGACCGGCGTGCGCGGCATGGCCACGACCGACACCAGCAACATGATGCCGACCGCGACGACCCCGACGAACACCGCGGTCGAGGCGAGCGTCACGCTCGCCGGGTCGCTCTCGTTGCCCCCGTTCGCCGCGATCACGCCGTTGGCGATGGCTCCGAGGACCGCGGCACCCACCGCGCTGCCGATCGATCTGGCGAACATGTTCGCGCCCGTGACCACACCGCGCTCGTTCCATTCCACGCTCGCCTGCGCCGCGATGAGGGTCGAGACGTTCGCCCAGCCGAAACCGGCACCGATCACGAAGCAGAACACGGCGACCAGCACGATCGAGGGAGTGAGCCCGACGGCGGCGAGCAGCACGGCACCCACCACGACGATCGCCGCGCCGAGGATCGCGGTCAGCCGGAAGCCGATCCTCAGGTAGATCCGGCCCGCGAAGGTCGCCGAGATCGGCCACCCGATCGTGAGTGCGGCGAGCGCCAACCCCGCCACGAGCGGCGTCACCCCGAGCGACACCTGGAGGTAGGTCGGGATGTACGAGGTCAGCCCGACGAGGGCCGCGCCCACCGCGAACGCCGAGAGCGAGGTCGTGAGCAGCAACCGCCGACGGAACACCCAGAGCGGCAGCACCGGTTCGCGCGCTCGCCTCTCCACGAGCAGGAAGGCCACGAGCAGAGCCGCGCCGACGACGAAGACCGCGATGCTGATGGGCGAATCCCACGGCCAGGCCACGCCGCCCTCGAGGATGCCCAGGATGATCAGGGCGGTGGATGCCGCGAGCAGCGCCGCGCCCGGCACGTCGATGCGACGCTGCGTCTTCTCGACCTTCTCGTGGAATCCGCGCAGCAGCAGCACGAAGGCGAGCACGCACAGCGGCACGTTCACGAAGAAGATCCATCGCCACGAGGCGAACTGCGAGAACAGGCCGCCGAGGGTGGGTCCGACGACCGACGAGATCGCCCACATCGAGGCGACGTAGCCCTGCACCCGGGCCCGCTCGGCGACCGTGTAGATGTCGCCGATGATCGTGATCGACATCGGCTGAACCGCTCCCGCGCCGATGCCCTGCAGCGCGCGGAAGGCGATCAGCACCGGCATGCTCCAGGCGAACCCGCTCAGCACCGAGCCGAGCAGGAACAGGCCGATCCCGATCAGGATGATCGGCTTGCGGCCGATCGTGTCGGCCAGCTTCGAGTAGATCGGCACCGACACCGCCTGCGCGAGCAGGTAGATCGAGAACAGCCATGGGAACGCCGCGAAGCCACCGAGATCCTGAACGAGCGGATGCACCGCGGTCGCGAGAATCGTCGCATCGATCGCGATGAGCGCCGTGCTGACCATGATCGCGAGCAGGACCGGGCCGCGCTCCGACCTCAGACCGACCGCACTGATCTCATTCGTCACACTGGACTCTAAGACCGTTGCGCGTCACAACATTCCCGGGCCCGGCAGTTCGACCGGACAGAATGGCAGCGTGCAACCCGCCCTGCTCGCCCTCCTGTTCGTCGTGCTGGGCCTGCTCGGCTGGCGGGCGGTCACCCGCGAGCGCGGGCAATACCGCCGGTTCAAGCGCCTCACCTCGACGCACGCACGGCAGCGGGTCTACGCGCGCTGGCTGCTGGAGTCGGCGCTGGTGCTGGCCGGCCTCACCGGGGCCGTGCTGCTCGCGGCCTGGCCCTACCTTCCGCGCGCGCTGCGCGGATTCCTCGACACTCCGGCCGGCGCCGTGGTGTGGATCGGCGGCGTTCTGGTCGTCGCCACGCTGCTCGTCGCCCCGGCGTTCCTGCTGCGCGGAGACCTCGACGAGATCCCGGCCGTGGGCGACATCCGGGCCCTGCTTCCGCGCAGCCGTGCCGAGCTGAAGTACGGCGTCGGCCTCGGCGTCTCGGCCGGGGTGTTCGAGGAGCTGCTGTTCCGTCTCGCCCTGCCCGCTCTGCTGTTCGGGATCGTCGGCAGCGGACCGCTCGCGTTCGGGATCGCGGCGGTGCTGTTCGGGATGCTGCACATCTACCAGGGCCCGCTCGGCATCCTGTTCGCCACGCTCCTGGGGCTCGTCTTCGCGGCCCTCTACGTGCTGACCGGCTCGATCGCCGCGCCGATCGTGCTGCACGTGCTCGTGGACCTGCGCTCGCTCGTGCTCATCCCGATCGCGCTGGGCGGGGCGTGGCGCGTGCGTGCGTGACCGTTCTACTCTGGCGGCATGACCGCGATCTCACGTGTGACCATCTCGGTGGAGGCGCTGGACCGAGCGCTTCCCGTCTACGAGGGTGCCCTCGGCCTGGCCCGCCGGTACGCCGTGCCCGGCCTCGTCATGCTGGCGACCGACGACGGCGTCGAGGTGCTGCTGCACGAGCGCACCCCGACTCCGGGTGACTTCGGTGTCGCCCCGAGCTTCCGTGTCGACGACGTCGACCAGGTGACCGAGGCCGCACTGCTCGCGGGCGCCTCGGTCGTGGATTCCCCTGCCGATCAGCCGTGGGGCGAGCGCCAGTCGGTGCTGCACGATCCCGACGGCCACGTGTTCTGCCTCGTCGCCCCGCTCGTCGGCTGAGCCGACCCGGGCCGGCCTCAGACCTCGACGACCGGCTCGGGCTTCGGCGCCGGGAAGATCGCGGTGAGCAGCCCCGTCGCCCACTCGATCAGCTCGGCATCGGTGTGCTCGGGATTCGCGATCCCGGCGAAGAGCGGCACGCTCACCGCCTTCTGCTGGGCGAACAGCCGTGCACCCGGGTAGAGCCGCTGCAGCCGCACCTGCAGGGAGTCGGGCAGCTCCGCCGGGGCGATGCGCAGGTTGCCGCCCATCGCGACGACGTCGCTGAGGCCCGCCTTCTGCGCGAGCCGTCGCAGCCGCGAGATCGCCACCAGGTTGACCACCTGTGCCGGCGGCTCGCCGTAGCGGTCGGTGAGCTCTTCGACGACCGAGTCGATCGCGTCGTCCGGGGAGGCCGGAGCCGCCGCGGACGACAGCTTCTGGTAGGCCTCGAGCCGTAGCCGCTCACTCTCGACGTACTCCTCGGGGATGTGGGCATCCACCGGCAGCTCGAGTCGCAGTTCGGTCTGCCCCTCGGCGACATCCCCGCGGAAGGTCGAGACGGCTTCACCGATCATGCGCAGATAGAGGTCGAATCCGACCCCCGCGATGTGCCCGGACTGCTCACCGCCGAGCAGGTTGCCCGCGCCGCGGATCTCGAGGTCCTTGAGCGCGATCTGCATGCCGCCGCCGAGCTCGTTGTTGGCGGCGATGGTCTGCAGGCGGTCCTGCGCGAGCTCGCTGAGCGGCTTGTCGTCGTCGTAGAGGAAGTAGGCGTAGGCGCGTTCGCGACCGCGGCCGACGCGACCGCGGATCTGGTGCAGCTGGCTCAGCCCGTACTTGTCGGCCCGATCGATGATGAGGGTGTTGGCGTTGGCGATGTCGATGCCGGTCTCGATGATCGTCGTCGTGACGAGCACGTCGAACTTGCCCTCCCAGAAGTCCACGATGACCTGTTCGAGCACGCTCTCGGCCAGCTGACCGTGGGCCACCGCGACCCGCGCCTCGGGCACCAGCTCGGCGATCTGCGCCGCGACGCGGTTGATCGACGACACCCGGTTGTGCACGTAGAACACCTGCCCCTCGCGCAGCAGCTCGCGGCGGATCGCGGCGGCGACCTGCTTGTCGCTGTACGGGCCGACGTAGGTGAGGATCGGATGCCGGTCCTCCGGCGGCGTCGCCAGCGTCGACATCTCGCGGATGCCGGTGACCGCCATCTCGAGCGTGCGCGGGATCGGCGTGGCCGACATCGCCAGGATGTCGACGTTGGTCTTCAGCTTCTTGAGCGCGTCCTTGTGCTCGACGCCGAAGCGCTGCTCCTCGTCGATGATGACGAGCCCGAGGTCTTTGAAGGCGATCCCCTCGCTCAGCAGGCGGTGGGTGCCGATCACGACATCCACCTCGCCGCGGGCGAGCCCCTCGATCGTCTCCTTCGACTCCTTCGCGGTCTGGAAGCGGCTGAGCGCGCGCAGATGCACGGGGAATCCGGCGAAGCGCTCGGCGAAGGTCTCCATGTGCTGCCGCACGAGCAGCGTGGTCGGCACCAGCATCGCGACCTGCTTGCCGTCCTGCACGGCCTTGAAGGCGGCGCGCACGGCGATCTCGGTCTTGCCGTAGCCGACGTCGCCCGAGACCAGCCGGTCCATCGGGATGGCGCGCTCCATGTCCGCCTTGACCTCGTCGATCGTCGCGAGCTGGTCGGGGGTCTCGGCGAACGGGAACGCCTCCTCCAGCTCGCGCTGCCATGGCGTGTCGGGCGGGAAGGCGTGCCCCTTGCTCGCCATCCGCGCGCTGTAGAGCTTGACCAGCTCGACGGCGATGTCGCGCACCGCCTTGCGGGCCTTGCCCTTGGCGGCGGCCCAGTCCGATCCGCCCATCTTGCTGAGGGCGGGCGCCTCGCCGCCGACGTACCGGGTCAGCAGGTCGAGTTGGTCGGTCGGCACGTAGAGCTTGTCGCCCGGATGCCCGCGCTTGCTCGGGGCGTACTCGATCACCAGGTAGTCGCGCAGCACCTTGTCGGCGGTCACGCTCGTGCCGAGCGGTCCACGTGGCGTGCGGGTTCCGCTCGCGACCTCGCGCTGCACGAGCTCGACGAAGCGGCCGATGCCGTGGGTCTGATGCACGACGTAGTCGCCCGCGTGCAGCTGCAGCGGGTCGACGACGTTCTTGCGCCGGCTCGCGAGGCGCTTGACCTGCCGCGAATCGATGCCGGCGGCCCGACCGTAGAACTCCGCCTCGCTCAGCATCGCCAGGCCGACGACGCCGGGGCGGGGAGCGGGGATCTCGAAGCCGGCCTCGACCGACCCCCGCAGCAGGTAGGCGACGCCGGGCTCCGGATCGGTCGGGAACTCGTCGACCGCGCGCGCCGCCGCCTCGCGGGCGGCGAGCACGTCGGCCGCGCGCTCGACGAGACCGGCACCGGCGGCGGCGATCGCCACGGTCCAGCCACGGCGCAACAGTTCGGCGACGTGGTCGACCGCGCCGTCCGGCTGGCCGACGAAGCTCGGCACCGCCTCGGCGTCGAGCCGGATCACCTCCTCGTCGTTCGGATCGAAGGGGCTCAGGGTCCACCAGGCGCGATCCCCCGCGGCCCGCCGTAGCCCGGAGACCGTGAGGAAGTCGCCGGACCCGAGGTCGATCGGGGCCTGCGCGCCCGCGGTGGCGGCGTTCCAGGCGGCGTCGAGGAACTCGGCGTTGGTCTCGGCGAGGTTGACGGCGCGCGTCGAGACGCGCTCGGGGCCGAGGATGGCGATCGCGGCATCCGACGGCAGGTAGTCGGTCAGCGGCACCAGCCGGTCGAGCAGCGCGGGAGCGAGCGCCTCCATGCCCTCGACCGGGATGCCCTCGGCCACCTTCGCGAGCAGTGGGGCGAGCGTCGGGAACTCGCTCTGCATCTCGCGGGCGCGCTGGCGCACGGCATCCGTCAGCAGCAGCTCGCGGCTCGGCGCCAGCTCGGCGCGGGTGAGCTCGCCCGGCAGCGAGCGCTGATCGGCGACCGAGAAGGCGCGCAGCTGTTCGAGCTCGTCGCCGAAGAAGTCGGCGCGCACCGGATGCTCGGCGTCGGGGGCGAACACGTCGAGGATGCCGCCCCGCAGCGCGAACTCGCCGCGGCGCGTCACGAGGTCGACGCGCACGTAAGCGAGCTCGACCAGCCGGGTGGCGATCGCCGACAGCTCGTAACCGCGCTGCCCGACCGTGAGCACGACCGGTTCGACGGCCGCGAGCCCGGCGGCGAGGGGCTGCAGCACGGCCCGCACGCTCGCCACCACGATGAGATGCCCGGCGCGCTCGGCCGGCCGCTGCCGTCGCCAGGCGTCCAGCGTGCGCAGGGCCTTCAGCCGGGCTCCGACGGTCTCGGCGCTGGGGCTCAGCCGCTCGTGCGGCAGGGTCTCCCAGGCCGGAAGGGCGAGCACGGTCGCATCGGGGAGGTAGCTGTGGAAGGCGTCGCGCACCCCTTCGGATTCCCGGGATGTCGCCGTGACTGCGAGCAGGGTCTGCGGTCCGCCGGCGTCGCCGGTCCGGGCGGCGCGGCGCTCGATCAGAGCCGCGAGGAGGGGGACGCGCATCCCGTCGATGAGGGAGAAATCGGCCGAATGGCCTGCCTCATGCAGGGCCGTCTCGAGGGTGCGGGCGTGCGACAGCTCCGTGATCAAACGCTCGAGTGCCACTCGGAAGAGTCTACGCACGACCCCCGACCGGCACTGGACCGGCGGCGGGACGGCCGGCGGCCGGCATCCCGTTCAGCCCAGGGCCTTCTCGAACCAGTGACCGGCGTACGGGTTGTCGTTGTACCGCTCGATCTCGCGATACCCGCTGCCTCGGTACATGGCGATCGCCTCGACGAGCGTCGGATTGGTGTCGAGACGGACCGCGCGGAATCCGTCGGCCGCGGCCAGGCCCTCGAGGTGCCGGAGCATCCGCCCGGCGAGGCCCCAGCCCCGCCACGCGGGATGCACCCACATCCGCTTGACCTCGGCCGTCGCGGTGTCGCCCGTGGGGTCTGCGGTCTCCTGCCCCGCGAGACGCTGCAGCGCTCCGCAGGCGACGACCTCGCCATCCGACAGGGCGAGCACGAAGCGGCCCCGCGGCGGCCGGTAGTCATCGGGGTCCTGGATGCCGGGCTCGAATCCGCCGGGAAAGCGAGCGTCCAGCTCGGCGAAGTACGCCGCGAGCGCGGCTCGGGCCCGCTCGGAGGCCGGATCCACCTCGACCAGCTCGGCGGTGGCCGACCGCACGAGGCCGTCGGCCAGGCACAGCGCATCGGCGAGCTGCGTGCGTCGCGCGGGCGACAGCGGCGCGACGATGCGCTCGGCGATCTCGTCGGAACGCTCCTCGAGCTCGCGCCACGCCGCCAGCCCCTCGGCGGTCAGGGTGGCCAGTCGTCGCCGCGCGTCGGTCGCATCGGACACGGTCGCGACGAGACCCTCGCGCTCCAGCCCGCGCAGCAGTCGGCTCAGGTAGCCGGCGTCGAGGCCCAGCCGTTCGCGAAGCTCGCGCACCCCGACGCCGCCGGGCCCGATCTCGAAGAGCACCCGCGAGGGGCCGAGCGGTCGCCCCGAGCCGAGAAACGAGTCGTCGAGCACGCCGAGTCGCTGCGACCAGGCGCGGTTGAACCGGCGGAGGGCCGCGATCTCATCCCGCATTCTCTGACTTTAGTCAGAGATATGCGATCGGGCAATCACCGTTCGCGGGGCGCGTGGAACTTCGTCTGGGCGGCGAGCAGCCCCTCGGTGATGACCAGCTCGGTCGCATCCACCGCATCCGACAGCAGGCTCGGCAACACCTCGCGCTCGGCGCCCGAGAAGGGCTTGAGCACGAAATCGGCGGCGTCCTGCCGACCGGGCGGGCGGCCGATCCCGATCCGCACCCGGACGAAGTCCGGGGTGCCGATCGCCGCCGCGATGTCGCGCACGCCGTTGTGACCGCCGTGCCCTCCGCCCGACTTCAGACGCACGGTGTCGAACGGCAGATCGAGTTCGTCGTGCAACACGATCAGGCGCGAGGCATCGAGGTCGTAGAACCGCAGCAACTGCGCGACGGGACCACCCGACAGGTTCATGAAGCTGTTCGGCTTGGCGAGCACCAGTCGCGGGCCGCCCGGCGACAGGCGCGCTTCGGCGACCGTCGCATTCGCCTTGTGGCTCTTGAAGCCGGCCGAGACCCGATGAGCGAGCTCGGCCAGCGCCATCTGGCCCACGTTGTGACGATGACCGGCGTAGCCGGGCCCGGGATTCCCGAGCCCGACCACCAGCCAGGTATCGTCCGCCACGAAAGGAGCGACTACTCCGCGGCCGCGGCCTCGGACGACTCGCCCTCGGCGGCCTCGGTGGTCTCGGCAGCAGTTGCCTCGGCGCCCTCGGCGGCCTCGCCCAGGTCGGCAGCGCCCGGCACCGTCACGTTGATGACGAGCGTCTCGGGGTCGCTGACCAGCGTCGAGCCGGTGGGCAGCGTGATGTCCTTCGCGAACAGCTGCGTGCCCTCCTCGAGACCCTCGATGTCGACGACGATGCGCTCCGGGATGTGGGTCGCCTCGGCCTCGACCGAGAGGGTGTTGGCGTCGAGCGCGGCGATCGTGCCGGGAGCGGACTCGCCCTCGACGTGCACGGGCACGTCGACCGTGACCTTCTCGCCCTTGCGGACCACGATGAGGTCGAGGTGCTCGATGATCTGACGCACCGGGTCCTTCTGCACGTCCTTCACCAGGGCGAGCTGGCTCTTGCCCGAGATGTCGAGGTCGAGCACCTGGTTCGCCTTGCGCAGGATGAGCGCCACCTCGTGGCCCGGGAGGGTCACGTGCTGGGGATCGGTTCCGTGGCCGTAGATCACGGCGGGGATCTTGCCGGCGGCGCGGATCTTGCGCGCCGCGCCCTTGCCGAACTGCTCGCGCGGTTCGGCGGTCAGCTTGTTGTCGTCAGCCATGGCTGCACTCCTGAGGTTGTGGGGCGTCGGCCCCTGTCGTATGGATTCAACTCGAACGCGCAACTGCGTGAGGAAAGACATGGTGCCGTGATGGCACAGGGCCCGCCCACCGCGTCGATCACGGATGCCGCTCGCGCCGCATCCCTCGCCGAAGTTCAGTGGCCGAGTCTAGCCGAGTTCGCGCGTCGAGGAGAACTCGGATGCGTGGATCGGCGCGACCGCGCTCGTGCGGATCCACGCCGCCGTGCGCCGCCGGAGTGGCGGCGCACCAAGGACTCAGTAGAACTCGAGGGTGTTGACGACGTTCTTCAAGGGTTCGCCGTCGAGGAACCGACGCGCGTTCTCGGCGAACAGCTCGGTGATCAGGCGGGGCTCGTGCTCGCTGATCGCCGCCGTGTGCGGGCTGATCAGCACATTCGGCAGGTCCCAGAGCGGGCTGTCGCCCGGCAGCGGTTCGACCTGCGTCACGTCGAGCGCCGCGAAGCCGACGCGTCCGTCGCTGAGGGCCTCGATGAGGGCCGGCTCGTCGACGGTCGAACCGCGCCCCACGTTGACGACGGTGCACCCGGGCCGGATCGCCTCGAGCACCTCGAGGCTCAGCATCCTCTCGGTCTGCTCGGTTCCCGGCAGGGCGAGCACGATCGCATCGACAGTGGCGGCCACCTCCGCCAGCCTCTCGACCGGATAGACCTGCGCGAGGTGATCGTCGTCGACCGGATGCCGGTGCACCCCGACCACGCGATAGCCGAGCCCCGAGAGCTTCGCCGCCGTCAGCCGCCCGATGGCGCCGAGCCCGACCACGGCGACCGTCATGTCGGGAGCCAGTCCCATCGGCCTGCGCTCGGCCCATTCGTGCCGGATCTGCGCGGTGTGCAGGTAGGGCAGCAGTTTGGCCCCCGCGAGCACGCCGAAGACCGCGAACTCGGCCAACGGCTCGGCGTGCACCCCCGCCGAAGTCGTGAACACGATCCGGTCGAGATCGGCACGGGCGAGCTTGGCGGCCTTGACCTGCTGACCGCCGCCGGCGGGGATCGTGTGCACCCAGCGCAGAGCGGGGTTGGCCGCGACCGTGCGCGCCAGGGCCGCCCCCGAGTTTTCGGGAACCCCGAACAGCACCTCCGCCGAGTCGACGAGCGCCTCGAAGCGCTCCTGCTCCTCGGGGGTGCGACGGTGGCGCACCATCCAGTTCAGCGACGCGACCCCGAGCAGCTCCGGCTCGTAGACGACGTCGAGGCGCGGCTCGCGGGCCCGCAGCATCTCGATGTCCTCGGGGGTCTGGGCGGTCGCGACCACCACGCGAAGACGATCAGGCATCGGGGGTCTCCAGTTCTGCGGTCAGTCCGGCGACGGGGTCGGCGAACGGCTGGGCGACGTCGACCGCGGCCGACCACCGAGCGCGGTCGGCGACCCCCACGACGACGACGGGATAACGGAAGGCCATCGAGCCAACGGTACCCTGGACGCATGGCCTCCTCCGACGGAACTCAGTCCCCGCACGCGAACATCGGCGTCGTCGGATTGGCGGTGATGGGCTCCAATCTGGCGCGCAATCTCGCCAGCCGCCCGGGCAACACGGTCGCGATCTTCAACCGCAGCTACGAGAAGACCCAGACGCTCATGGACGAGCATCCGGAGGCCGGGTTCGTGCCCAGCGCCGACTACGCGGCGTTCGCGGCATCCCTCTCGAAACCGCGCACCGCGCTCATCATGGTGCAGGCCGGCAAGGGCACCGACGCGGTCATCGACGAGCTCGTCAAGGTGTTCGAGCCGGGCGACATCATCATCGACGGCGGCAACGCCCTGTTCACCGACACCATCCGCCGCGAGAAGGCGGTGCGCGCGACCGGCATCAACTTCGTCGGTGCCGGCATCTCGGGCGGCGAGGAGGGCGCCCTGACCGGCCCCTCGATCATGCCCGGTGGATCGGCCGAGGCCTGGGCCACGATCGGCCCGATCCTGAAATCCATCGCCGCGGTCGCCGAGGGCGAGCCGTGCGTGACCCACGTCGGAACCGACGGCGCCGGCCACTTCGTGAAGATGGTCCACAACGGCATCGAGTACGCCGACATGCAGCTCATCGCCGAGGCGTACGACCTGATCCGGCGCGGCACCGGCAAGAGCCCGGCCGAGATCTCAGAGGTCTTCGCCGAGTGGAACCACGGCGAGCTCGAGAGCTACCTCATCGAGATCACCGCCGAGGTGCTGCGCCAGGTCGACGCCGAGACCGACAAGCCCCTGGTCGACGTCATCCTCGATCAGGCGGGCGCCAAGGGCACCGGCGCCTGGACCGTGCAGACCGCGCTCGACCTGGGCGTTCCCGTCTCAGGCATCGCCGAAGCCGTCTTCGCCCGCAGCCTGTCGTCCAAGCCGGAGCAGCGGGCGGCCGCCGCCGAACTGCCCGGACCGGTCGACACCTGGACGGTCGAAGACGCCGACGAGTTCATCGAAGACGTGCGGCTGGCACTGTTCGCCTCGAAGATCGTGGCCTATTCGCAGGGCTTCGACGAGATCGTCGCGGGAGCGGCGCAGTACGGCTGGGACATCAAGAAGGGCGAGATCGCCAAGATCTGGCGCGGCGGCTGCATCATCCGGGCGCAGTTCCTCAACCGGATCACCGAGGCCTACGCGAGCGACCCGGGTCTCGTGGCCCTGCTGACGGCCCCGTACTTCGTGGACGCGCTCGACCGCGCCCAGGGATCGTGGCGGCGCATCGTCGCGATGGCCGCGCACGCCGGGCTGCCCTCCCCCGCGTTCTCGTCGTCGCTCGCCTACTACGACGGCCTGCGCGCCCAGCGTCTGCCCGCCGCGCTCATCCAGGGTCAGCGCGACTTCTTCGGCGCCCACACCTACAAGCGCGTCGACAAGCCCGGCATCTTCCACACGCTCTGGTCGGGCGACCGCACCGAGATCGAGACCGAGCCGAGCAGCCACTAGCTCGCGCCCGGTGCTGGCTTCCCGGATGTCCGCATGAGCGACCCGATCGAGCTGCGCTGGGAGGCGCTGACCGCCGAGTTCCTCGGCGAGCCGGGCGTCACCCTCGATCGCGCCTTCGGACGCATGTCGTTGATGATCCACGGCAAGCTGTTCGCCTCCGCGGGACCGCGTGGACTGCTCATCAAGGTGAGCGAGGAGCGCGTCGACGAGCTGATCCGGCGGGGTGAGGCCGGCGAGTTCCGCGGCGGCGGCGGTCGGGTGATGCACGAGTGGGCGGTCGCCACTCCGGAGGCCGACTGGAGCGCCCTGGCGGCCGAGTCGCTGGACTTCGTCGCCGCGACGGCACACCCGGCCCCGTGATCCGCGCCTGATCCCGCCACGGGACCTTCGACCCTCGACCCGGCAGCTCCCGTCACCCTAGCGTTCCCCTTGAACCCGCCGACGGGGAGAGGACATCATGGAATCGCTTCTCGTGAGAGCCGCAGAGGGCGGGGGCACCATCTATCTGGGATGGGGCGCCTTCACCATTCAGCTCGGCAACTTCATCGTCATCTCGGCCATGATCGTGCTGTTCGTGCTCGCCCTCGTGCTGCCGTTCCCGAAGGGACGGAAGCGCTCATGACGACCACCGAGCCGCCGAAGGCGGGCGGGGCCTCCGAGGAGGAGGACTCCGAGCAGTTCACCACGTGGACCGGCAAGACCCGGCGTTGGGTGCTCAAGGTGCTCCCGCCCGAGAAGCTCCTGCCCGAGGACCAGCCGAGCTACGTGGCCTCGTGGATCTACGTGTTCGGCATGGGAACGCTCGCCTCGCTCGCCATCGTGATCATCTCGGGCCTCGTCCTGAGCCTGAACGGGCCGAGCTGGTGGCACCTCTCGGCACTCGGGCACTTCGTCAACAGCACCCACCTGTGGAGCGTCGAGTTCTTCTTCCTCTTCATGGTCGTGCATCTCTGGGGCAAGTACTGGATGGCGGCATGGCGAGGAGGACGCGTGCTCACCTGGATCACGGGCGTCGTCGCCTTCGCGATCTCGATCGCGGCGGCCTTCACCGGCTACCTGCTGCAGACCAACTTCGAATCGGAGTGGATCTCGTTCGAGGCGAAGGACGCCCTCAACGCGTCGGGGATCGGAGCCTGGTTCAACGTCGCGAACCTCGGTCAGATGTTCACCTGGCACATCATCCTGCTGCCCCTCGGCGTGGCCGCGATCGCGGCCTTCCACGTCATCCTGGTGCGCGTGCACGGCGTCGTATCGCCGATCGATGCGGCCGAGACGGATGCGCAGTTGCGGGATGCCAAGGGGGTCGCGTCGGAATGAGCACGGACAAGAGCACCAAGCGCGAACCCAGCCCGATGTCGTGGCGCCGCGGCTCGGGAATCGCCGGCCGCCCCTGGGCCGGAGCGAAGCGCGAGTACGACCTGTTCAAGGAGCTGACGGTCGGAGTGATCGCGGTGACCGTTCTGGTGCTCGCCGCCGCGGCCGCGTTCAGCTCGCCCGACGACGCCAGCGTCACCCTCAAGTCGTGGGCGAACGCCCAATCCGCCGACTTCGTCGCCACCGCGACCGCCGAGCTCGGAGGCACGAGCGACACGGCCGGCTACGGGCCCCCGTACAACTCCACGGCCGGCGCGACCCAGACCCTCGGCCCGATCGACCTGCAGAGCATGGCGGGTGTCGCGATCCCGATCGACACGGCGAAGGACTTCGTGATCGGCCCGCTCTCGACCCTGCCGCAGCCCCCGGCCGAGATCTCGACCTGGACCTCCGCCGGCGCCAAGCAACAGACGGCGTGGACCGACGCCTACAGCAAGGCGCTCGACAAGGCGAAGGACAACGATCCGGCCAACGTGGCCAAGGGCGACTACGGCCCCGTGCCCGCCCTGACCAACGATCTGCTGGTGATGGCGAAGCAGGGTTCGCTCGACAGCGTGCTGTCGTCGAAGGGCGACTTCTACAACCTCGACTACACCCGGGCGATCCTGTTCCTCGGCGACGGCGCCTACCTGAATGACCTCGCCACCGGGCTGCATCTGAGCGGCGATCAGTGGGGGATGATGAACGAGACCGGCAACTACCCCGGCCAGTCCTGGCTGTGGTTGTTCTCGTTCTTCTACCAGATCGAGCCGTTTAAGTCCGCGCCTAACGCCGACATCCTCGTCGTCGTGATGGTCGCGCTGCTGACCCTGCTGCTCGTGCTCGTCCCGTTCATCCCGGGGCTGCGCACCATCCCGAAGTGGATCCCGATCCACCGGCTGGTCTGGCGCGACTACTACCGGCGGCGCTGAGTCGCGAGCCCGGCGGGACCATCCGCCGGGCCGGCAGGCGCCCCACCGTGCGAGACTGGCGGAGCCATGTCCGACGAGGAGTACCACCCCGAGCTCGCGGAGTACGTGCCTGGCCGCGGGAGTTCGCTGCGGCATCCGGTCGCCAGGAGGGTCCTGCGGATCGTCATCGTGATCGGCATCGCCGGGCTGATCCTGCCGGGGGTGATCTCGACGATCGGCATGCAGGTCCAGACCGCGGACGCGGCGTGCCGCATCGTCGTCGCCGCGAGGGACCCGCAGGCGGTCGCCGCCGAGGTCCGGCTCGAGGCCTGGGGCAGCAATGGCCCGGGCTGGTACTGCTACGCCCGCGCCTTCGACGGAACCGAGATCATGCTGCGCCCGCTCGGGCTGATCCCGGGCCTGAGCTACCGTCCGTCGGGCACGCCGGCCTGAGCCGCCAGCCCCTGCACCCCTCCCCTACCCCTACCCCTACCCCACCGTCCGCGGATCAGGATGCGGCGCCCGCCGCCCCGGTCAGCCGACCTGATTCGCGGACAGCGACGGCGCGCCATCCTGATCCGCGGACGGAGGGATGGCCGCGCGGCGGTGACGTCAGGCGGCGCCGTCGAACATCGAGGTGACCGACCCGTCGTCGAAGACCTCGTGGATGGCGCGCGCGATGAGCGGCGCGATCGGGAGCACGGTCAGGCGGTCCCAGCGCTTCGACTCCGGCACCGGAAGGGTGTCGGTGACGACGACCGAGTCGATGAACTCGCTCTGCAACAGTTCGACGGCGGGGTCGGAGAACACGGCGTGCGTGGCCGCGACGACGACTCCGGTGGCTCCGTGCGCCTTGAGTGCCTCGGCCGCCTTGACGATCGTGCGCCCGGTGTCGATGAGGTCGTCGACGATCAGGCAGACCCGGCCCTCGACCTGGCCGACGATCTCGTGCACGCTTACCTGGTTGGGCACCTTCGGATCGCGACGCTTGTGGATGATCGCGAGCGGCGCTCCGAGCTTGTCGCTCCACACGTCGGCGACCTTGACCCGCCCCATGTCGGGACTGACCACGGTGAGGGTCGACGGGTCGAGCTGGGCCTGGAAGTGCTCCATCAGCACCGGCATCGCGAACAGCTGGTCGAAGGGGCCGTCGAAGAAGCCCATGATCTGCGCGGCGTGCAGGTCGACGCTGATGATGCGATCCGCCCCCGCCGCGGTGAACAGGTCGGCGATCAGGCGGGCACTGATCGGCTCACGGCCGCGGCCCTTCTTGTCCTGGCGGGCGTAGGGGTAGAAGGGCGCGACCACGGTGATGCGCTTGGCGCTGGCGCGCTTGGCGGCATCCACCATGATGAGCTGCTCCATGAGCCACTCGTTGAGGGGCGGGCAGTGCGACTGGATGACGAACACGTCACTGCCGCGGATGCTCTCGCTGTAGCGGGCGTAGATCTCGCCGTTCGCGAAGGTGCGGGCATCGGTGTGCACGAGCTCGGTCTCGAGTTCCCGCGCGATCGCCTCTGCGAGATCCATATGCGCCCGGCCGGAGACCAGGACGAGTCGTTTGCCACCGCTACTGGTGATCGCCGCCACGCTTCGCCCTCCGTCGTTGGAGGTCAAGTCTATCGACCGCGCCGGGGCTTCGAGTGCGGGCGCCGAAGCGCCTAGTCGGTCGCCTCGGACCCCGCCGCGTCGGCGGCCACGGCGGCCGCCGTGCCCGCCCGGTTCTGCGCCACCCAGCCGGGCATGTTGCGCTGCGGAGCGACGTTGATGGCGAGCGCCCCCGCCGGCACATCCTTGCGCACGACCGTCCCGGCTCCCGTGTAGGCGCCGTCGCCGATGCGCACCGGGGCCACGAACACGTTGTGCGATCCGGTGCGCACGTGCGAGCCGACGACGGTCGCGTGCTTGTTGACGCCGTCGTAGTTGGCCGTGATCGTCCCGGCGCCGATGTTCGAGCCCTCGCCGACCGTCGTGTCACCGACGTAGCTCAGGTGGGGCACCTTGCTGCCGGCGCCGATCTTGGCGTTCTTGGTCTCGACGAAGGTTCCGATCTTCCCCTTATCACCCAGCTCGGTGCCCGGTCGCAGGTAGGCGAACGGACCGACGGATGCCCCGGCCCCGATCACCGCGAGCGTCGCGTCGCTGCGGCTCACGGTCGCATCCTCCCCCACCTCGCAGTCGGTGAGCGTGGTCTGCGGTCCGATCCGCGCGCCGCGTGCGACGGTCGTCGCCCCCGCGATGTGGGTGCCGGGCAGCAGCTCCACGTCTTCGGCGAGGGTCGAGCGGATGTCGATCCAAGTCGTCGCGGGATCCTGCACCGTCACCCCGGCGAGCTGCCAGCCGCGCACGATCATCGCGTTGAGCCGGGCCGCAGTGCGCGCCAGCTGGACGCGATCGTTCACGCCCTCGACCATCCAGGAATCCGGAGCGGCGACCGCCTCGACGACCGAGCCGGCCGCGCGCAGCAGCTCGATCATGTCGGTGAGGTACTTCTCCCCCTGCGCGTTGGCCACGTCGATCCGGGGCAGTCCGGAGCGGAGGGCGCCCGCCGCGAAGACGTAGGTGCCGGAGTTGATCTCGAGGATCTCGCGCTCGTCGGCGCCCGCATCCTCCTGTTCCACGATGCGCAGCACCGACCCCGAGGCATCGCGCACGATCCGGCCGTACCCGGTGGCATCGTCGACCACGGCGCTCAGCACCGTGACCGCAGCGGATTCGGCACGGTGCGCCGCGATGAGGTCGCCGAGCGTGCCCGCGTCGAGCAGCGGCACGTCGCCGCTCACGACGACCACGTCGCCCTCGAAGTCGACGGGCAGCGCGGCGAGCCCGAGTTCGACGGCGCGGCCCGTGCCGGGCACCTCGTCCTGGTCGACGACGATCGCCTCGGGCAGGAGGTCGAGGATCGCGGTCGCGACCGCGTCGCGCTCGTGCCGCACCACGGTGACGATGTGCGCCGCCGACAGCTCACGGGCCGTGGCGAGCACGTGCCCGATCAGCGGAACACCGGCGAGCGGGTGCAGCACCTTCGCCCGGGACGACTTCATGCGGGTGCCCTGCCCGGCGGCGAGGACGATGACGGCGAGACGGGGGTCGGTCATGCCGCCATTCTCGCAGCCCGGCCGGTTCGCGAGCCGCGACGAATGCCGCTAGGCCCGAAGTCCGTCGATCGCCATGAGCAGCACGCGTTCGCGTTGGGCATCGTCCGCGTAGGTGACCCCGGCGATCCCCGACACCATGTGCACGACATCGGTGATGTCGGTGTCGGAGCGCGCCGCCCCTGCCGCCTGAGCGCGCCGAAGCACCGGCTCGCCGGCTCCGTACAGCACGACGCGGCACTGCTTGAGCACCTCGGACTCCTTGTTGAGCCCTTCTATGAGCGCCTTCTTGGTGTTGGCGTATTCGACGAAACGGCGTAACCAGGAGGTCAACGCCTGCCACGGCTCGAGCGTCGTCGACTCGGCGCCGACCCGCACGAGCGCGGCGATCTCGTCGAGGTAGAGCGTCTCGATGAGCGCATCGCGCGTCGGGAAGTTGCGATAGAGGGTGCCGATCCCGACGCCAGCGCGGCGCGCGATGTCTTCGAGCGAGGCCTCGGCCCCGTTCTCGGCGAAGGCGGCACGACCGGCGGTCAGAAGCGCGTCGAAGTTGCGCCGAGCATCCGCGCGATGCGGTCGCTGCACGGTACCGGTGGGCACCGTGATCTGCGGCGCGATCTCGACGGACATCGTCGGACCTTTCGGGGTGTGGGGACGAAACGGAACTCAACTTGCAACCGGAGGAACCCTCCGTTACCGTATCAGACGGAGGCTCCCTCCGAATGGAGCCAGCCTCCAGTATACCGGAGGCCACCTCCGAAATCCCTCCCCGATCGAACGGAATCCCGTGCTTCGTCGTTCTCCCTTCGTCATCTTCAGCGTGCTGGCCATCAGCCTCGTCTCACTCACCATGCTCCAGTCGCTGGTCGTGCCCGTCCTCCCCGAGCTCCAGGAGCAGTTCCACACCACCCCCAACGTCATCACCTGGGCGCTCACCGCCTGGCTGCTCTCGGCGGCTGTTGCGACGCCGATCCTCGGAAAGATCGGCGACATGTTCGGCAAGCGCCGCACTCTGCTGACCGTGCTCGCCGCCCTCGCCGCCGGCAGCCTTATCTCAGCAGTCGCCCCGACGATCGGCGTGCTGCTGGTGGGACGGGTGCTGCAGGGTTTCGGTGGCGCGATGTTCCCGCTCGCCTTCGGCATCATCCGAGACAACCTTCCGGCCGCGCGCGTACCCGGGGCGATCGGCGCCCTCTCGGCCGTCATCGCCATCGGCAGCGGGCTCGGCACCGTGCTGGCCGGCCCCATCGAGTCGGCCTTCGGATGGCAGTGGCTGTTCTGGATCCCGATGATCGCCACCCTGGTGGGCAGCGTCCTCGCCGCGATCGTCGTGCCCGAGTCAGTCTCGCGTGCCGGCGGACGGATCAACTGGGGCGCCGCGGCCCTACTCTCGGGTTGGCTGCTCGCCCTGCTGCTCCCCCTCAGCGAAGGCGCGACCTGGGGCTGGGGCTCGCTGCTCGTGGTCGGGCTGTTCGTCGCTGCCGGCGTTCTGCTCGCGGCCTGGATCGTCGTCGAGGTGCGATCGCAGAACCCGCTCATCGACATGCGCATCATGCGTCTTCCCGGAGTCTGGACTGTCAACCTCGCCGCCCTCTTCGTCGGCGCCGGTATGTTCGGCATCTTCGCCTTCTTCCCGCGCTTCGCCCAGACCCCGACCGCGGCGGGCTACGGCTTCGGCGCCACCATCGGCGAGTCCGGCCTGCTCATGGTGCCGATGCTCGTGACGATGGCCGTCGCCGGATTCATCAGCGGCCCGATCGCGCGACGGATCGG
The DNA here is from genome assembly GCF_042655435.1 of Lysinimonas soli. Lineage (NCBI taxonomy): Bacteria > Bacillati > Actinomycetota > Actinomycetes > Micrococcales > Microbacteriaceae > Lysinimonas > Lysinimonas soli. The sequence continues at coordinate 299,987 of NZ_JBHSMG010000001.1, read as the reverse complement.
GTACACCGCTCAGCTCTCGGGAGGAGCTGCGCTCATCGCGCTGTCGGCTCTGGGCTTCGCCTTCCTGCACGACACCACATTCGAGATCTCGATCGCGGCCGGCGTCTCGGGCCTCGGCCTCGGCATCGCCTACGCCGCGATGACGAGCCTCATCGTGCAGGCGGTCCCCTCCTCACAGACCGGTGTCGCCAGCGGGATGAACGCGAACATCCGCACGATCGGCGGCGCCCTCGGCTCCACCGTGATGGCGGCGATTGTCACGAGTTCGCTCGAGCCGAGCGGCCTCCCGCAGGAGTCCGGCTACACCGATGGCTACCTGGTGCTCGCGATCATCGCACTCGGCGCGGTGCTGGCCGGTGCGATCCTGCCGCTGCTGCGCCGGATGCCGCCCGAGCCCGGCGCCGACGTCCCAACCGATGAGGTCATCGTCGAGTCGCCCCTGTTCGAGGCCGCGTAGCGACGCACCTCACTCCACGCGTGACGTCCACCGCACCGACGCGCGGAGCCGGCGATCGGCTGCGGCGACGCGAGAAGGTCACGTCCCTGGTCAATGAGTCGATAGCGGATGGACACGGCATCGTGGGCGTGATGAGGCGATTGATGAACCCGCCCGCGCGCGATGGCGAGCTGGATGAGACCCGACCGTCGCTTTCCGATGATCTCGAGCAACTGCGCCGCACGACGGCGTTCCTCGCCATCGTGCGGCGCGGTCGACTCGCCTCCGTGATCCGCGGCCGGGGAGTAGATCCTCGATCGCCGACGGGATGACTTACTGATCGTTCGTTCTGTAGGCTGGGGTCTCATCGAACTCAATCAGGGGAGCCCTATGCCTGATCGACTGCGCGTCGTCGTCGCCACTCCGCAAACGACCGAGAACGTCGAGCTCTTACGTGATCGCGAGCCACGACTCGACGTCGTGTACGAGCCAGGACTGCTCGGATCCCCCTCGGAAGACTGGACGGTCCGTCATCTGAGAACAAGGAACGAGCAGGCCCGTTTCGACGCAATCATCGACACCGCAGAGGCCCTTTTCGGTGTGCCCGACAACTCGGGGGAAAGCCTGGCTCGCACCGTGGCCGCGAATCCCGGCCTGCGCTGGGTGCACACCATTCCGGCCGGTGGCGGCCAGCAGGTCAAAGCCGCTCATTTGGATCAAGACTCCCTGACGCGCATCCTGTTCACCACCTCGGCAGGCGTCCATGCCGAGCCGCTCGCCGAGTTCGCCGTGTTCGGAGTGCTCGCCGGGGCGAAGTTGCTGCCCCGCCTGCATGCCGCGCAGATCCGGCACGAGTGGTTGCCGCGGGTGCCGTTCGGACTGGCCCTCGACATGACCGTCGCCGTGGTCGGGCTTGGTTCGATCGGGAGGCTCACGGCGTCCAAGCTGGCGGCGCTCGGCTACCACGTCGTCGGAGTGCATCGCCGAACGGTCGAGGCACCGGGGGTCGAGCGCGTGCATCCGGTCGAGAGACTCGCCGAGGTGGCCGCCACGGCGGATGCCGTCGTGCTGGCACTTCCCGGCACCGCCCAGACCGAGGGAATGCTCAGCCGCGAAGTCCTCGCTGCGATCAAACCCGGCGCCTCCATCGTCAACGTCGGACGCGGCAGCACTGTCGACGAACCCGCGCTCATCCAGGCCCTCTCGGACGGCCGCGTCGGCTTCGCCGCGCTCGACGTGACCGCGGTCGAGCCGCTGCCCGGCGACAGCCCGCTCTGGGACATGCCCAACGTGCTGATCAGCCCGCACACGGCGGCGACCAGTTTGCACGAGCCGCGCCTGATCACCGAGCTCTTCGCCCGGAACGCGACCGCCTTTCTCGACGGCCGCCCTCTGGAGAACATCGTCAACACCATCGAGTTCTATTGAGCCGCGTTTCGAAGTCGGACGACGTATGGGCCCTAGCCGCCCAGCCTTCTGGCATGGCGCGCCTCCAAGCCCCAGAGTCCGCGTCGTAGTACGGTCGCTGCAGTCCTAAATGCAAGATCGGGAGACTGCTCCACACCGGGCACCACCGCGGGAATGCCTTCCGCAGTGGGCGACAGTAGGAATCAAATGGGTAGGCGACGTGGCTAGCAGTGACGTCGAGCCAGGCTCCGATCATGTGACTCGAGCCAGGGTGGCAGACCAGATCATCCTCGCCCTGAAGCGACTGATCGCGGACGGGACGTTACCGCGGGGCGGCAGACTCCCGACCGAACGCGAACTCGCCGCGCAGTATGGAGTGAGCGCCCCGACCATCCGCGAGGCGATCCGCGCTCTCAGCTCGATGGGTCTGATCGAGGTCCGACACGGAAGCGGCGCTTATGTCGCTGAGAGCTCTCGGGGAATACTCGACAGTTCGTTTTCGGTGCTGGTCCAGTGGGAGCAGATCGGGGTGCACGACCTGATGGGCCTGCTTCGTGTGCTGCACCTGTACGTCGCCGACCTGGCGGTCAACGTCGCGACCGAGGACGAGGTCGACGCTCTCGTGATCCGCGGGGAGGAGACGCGGACCAGGATCGGGAACAGGGCACTGGCCACTTCGGCCTCCACGTTCCTGCAGGCGTACGTGCAATGCGCGCACCAGCCGCTGCTCGACGCGATGTGCGGGTTCCTCACGGGCGTTCTCATTGACCATGAGCTCAAGTACGAAGCCGAGGAAACGGAGGCCTACTGGCGGCAGTTCGCCCATGACACGGCCGAGCTGCGTCTTGCCGTCGCCTACGCGCTCAAAGCACGAGACCTCCCCCGGCTCCGCGCCGCGGTCGAGGCGTTCCACGATGGAATCAACGCTCGCCTGTCGAGCCTGCCGAGCATCCTCGACGCCCGGGAAGCGCGGTAGCCCGCCAGCGGCTACGTCTCGAGCGGTCGGATGCCGCGGATGCTGGCGTGCACTTGAAGCGCCAGATAGCGCGAGTAGGTCCTGGCGATGTACAACGGCCCTCCCATGAACCAGAATCCGGGATGACCGGTCGGCCGCCAGATCCCGCGGAGTTCGCCGCTCTCATCGAGTCCCCACACCGGACCGGTGCGATCGACCTCGCTGCCGAGGATCGCGCGTGCCGTCTCCCGGGGGGACGTATAGCCCGTCGCCATCACGATGATGTCGTACTCGGCCGAAGTCCCGTCGGCGAACTCGACCCCGCGCTCGGTGAGGCCCGTCACCTCGCTGTGCGTGATCGCGATCCGGCCCTCCGCGATCATCTGCGCGCAGCCCACGTCGATGTAGTAGCCCCCCGGACCGTAGAGGATCTTGGAGAGGCCTCCGCCGCCCGCGATGCCGGAGTCGGTGCGATATCCCGCCCGATCAAGGCCGTCGAGAAGGTCCCGGTCGAGTTCGGTCGCGACCTCCGTCTGCCCGACCGAGCGCTGGAGCGCGAGCAGGTACGGGAACGAGCTGCCGAGAAGGTCGGCGTCGTCGGTCGGCATCCCTCCTTCGCGATAGAGCTTGCCGATCATGAGCTCGAAGTTGTTCTTCTGGCTGATGACATAGGTGGACGAGCGCTGCACCATGGTGACGTCGAGACCGCGTCGGACGAGATCCTGCGCGACATCATGCGCGCTGTTGCCGGCGCCGATGACCAGGGCCCGAATGCCGTCGACCGCCTCCTCGCCCGTATAGGTGCTCGAGTGCACGATCGGGCCACGGAACGCGTCAAGTCCCGGGAGGTCCGGGATTCTGGGCGTGCCGTGGATCCCGGTGGCCATCACCACGTGTGCCGGAAAGACGGTGCGCGTGCTGCCGTCGGATCGCCGTACGACGATCGTCCAGCGTCCGGTCGCGTCGTCGTAGTCGGCCGATGCCACGACGGATCCTGTCCAGACATTGAGTTCGAGCGCGGAGGCGTAGAACTCGAGCCAGTCGCCGAGTTTGTCCTTGGGTGTGTAGACCGGCCAGGAGTCGGGGAAAGCCAGTCCCGGCAGGTGGTCGGCCCAGATGGCATCGTGCAGCACGAGCGAGCGATACCGGTTCCGCCAGTTGTCACCCACCCGGTTGTTCCGCTCGATGACCAGGGTGTCGACACCCCAGAATCCGAGGTGCGCCGCGGTCATCAGGCCACCGTGTCCGGAGCCAATGACGACCACCTCGGGAGAGCCGTCGAGGAACTCCTCCTTGCGCCGACGCGCATCGAGCCAGTTCACCCGGGCGTCCACGTCCGCGCCGCTGGGACGGAACGGCCGACGCGCCCCACGCGCCTGCTCGTGGCCGGTCAGGTCCTGGAGTGCCGTCATGATCACCCAGGCCCTCCAGCTGTCGCCGTCGGGCCGCAGCCGGAGGATTCCGCGTCCGACGCCCACCTCGGTGGTCACCCGGATGAACGCCACGATGCACTCGCCTTCGGGATCGAGTTGCTCGATCCGCGGGGCGATGTCGGGATCGAGATCGAGGGAGTGGTAACCGATCCGCTCGGATGACGCCACCAGCTTCGCGATCTCGGCGGCACCGTGGATGCTGCGGAAGTCCCATCCGGTCGTCAGCAGGTCGCGCCACCAGCCGTCGGGCAGCACCAGCTCGCCGATCTCCGCGGCGTTGCGGCCGGTCATGGCTCGCTCGAACCGCTCCAGCCAGGCGCCGGCGACCTCCCGAGCGTCCACGGACGTGGTGAGCGCGCCGATCGGCAAAGTTCCGCTTGACATCGGTTTCTCCTAGTGACTTGGTGTATTTAGCGTGATGGGTTTTTCGAAACGAGTCAACCCGGAGTCGGGAGCTCGACGAGCTGGAGGCGGTCAGACTCCGGTACTCAGGGCGGGCACCGGCACATTCCGGCCGGCGACCCGGCCCGAGTACAGACACGGGCCGAACATGGTGCCCTCGAGCCCGGCCGCTCCGTTGATCGAGCCACCCGCCATGCCCGCGACCTCCCCTGCCGCGTAGAGCCCGGGCACGATACCGCCGTCCGAGCGGAGCACCCGGCCGCTCAAGTCGGTGACCACGCCGCCGAAGTTCTTCTGCGCCATCGGGAACATTCGAACGGCCGCGAAGCCGCCCGGTCCGACCTCGGCGAGTCCTCGGAGCGAGCGGCCGGTGTCCGGGTCGGTCTCGAGGCCTCGACCCAGCGCGTCGTTGAAGCGAACGAGCGCGTCGGCGAGCGGCTGCTCCGGCAGCCCCGTCCGGTTCGCCAGCTCGCTCACCGTTTCGGCGCGCACGGCGAAGTCGGACTCGGTCCAGAAGCGGCGCATCCGGTCCGGAAGCGGTCCGGATGGCGATGCCCAGTACTCGTTGTCGATGAGCAGAACCGAGGCCGCCTCTGCACCGTCGAACACGGCCCAGATGCTCTGCCCGGGCTGCGCGAGGAGGGCATCGGTGCCCGACTTGCCGCCTCGAAGCGACTCGTCGTGGAACCGCTTGCCCTCGAGGTTGAACCACAACTCCGTCACCACGTTGCGCAGACCGACGCCGCGACGCCCCGTCGGGTCCTGGGGATCCGGAGTCCCCACCGGGTAGATCCAGACGTTCTCCAGGTGCGCGAACTGCGCTCCCACGTGCTCGAGCAGCTCGTGCCCCGTCCCCCGGGCCGTCGCCGATCCGCCCTGCAGCCAGCGCGGAACCGACCGCAGCCGTTCGCTCACCCGCTCGAGCCGCTCACGGTTGTTGACGAAGCCACCGGTCGCGACCACCGTCGCCGCGGCTCGCACTGTATCGACGCCCGCGAGCCCGTCGACCGTCACCCCGACGACCGCTCCGTTCACGGTGACCAAATCGGTGGCGCGGGCGCCGGTGACCACGGTCACGTCGTGACGGCGGGCCTGCTCGAGCAGCGCCCCGACGATCCCGACGCCGTACTGCTCCGGAAGGTGCCAGCGGGCGACGCTGTTACCCTCTTGCCGCTGCGGCGTCCCCCAGGTGATGCCGAGTTCCGCGCAGAAGTCGTGCACATCCACCAGACTGTGCTCGAGGTAATCCCTCGCCCACACCAGGTCAACGGTCTCCCCGCCGAACGAGACCCAGTCGCGCAGCGCGAGTTCCACGTTGTCCTCGACACCGGCGGCGCGCTGTTCGGGCGACCCGACGATGCAGCAGGCGGCGCCGCTCATCGCCGACGCGCCTCCGATGGTCGGCGCACTCTCGAGCACGATCACCTTCGCCCCGCGTGACCCGGCCTCGAGCGCGGCAGCGAGACCGGCGACTCCTGACCCGATGACGACGACATCACATTCCAGCTGAGTCATGACGGCTCCCATCTCCTGCTCCTGTTCGGCACACGCGCGCACGATCGATCTCTGCCACGGATGCCGCCCCCACCATTCCCATGACGCTCGTCAGCTGCCCACGCAGCAGCGACAGCAGTGCGACGAGACCGCCCTCTCCACCCGTGGCGAGCCCCCACAGCACCGGTCGCCCGATGAGCACCGCCCGCGCGCCGAGCGCAAGCGCGACGGCGATATCGGTGCCGGTGCGGAATCCCCCGTCCACGTACACCTCCGTCGAGGTGCCGGCGACCGCGTCGACCACCTCAGGAAGCGCGTCGATCGTGGCCCGTGGGGTGTCGAGCGCCCGTCCGCCGTGATTCGACACGACGAGCGCGTCGACGCCGTGCTCCGCCGCGAGCCGGGCATCCTCGGCGGTCATGATGCCTTTGAGCACGATCGGAAGCGTCGTGGTGGCCCGCATCCACTCGAGGTCACGCCACGTCAGCCGGGAGTCGTGATCCCATTCCCCGCTGTCCAGTTGGGTGTCCCGCGGAAGCACGTAGAGCGGCCGGGCATCGCCCAGTCCGCGGAGTGCCACCGCCATCCGGGAGCCGAGCACCCCCGGCACCGACATGTCGACCGTGACGCAGAGTGCGGTGCACCCGTGCTCCTCCGCCATCCTGATGAGTTGCGTCACCCGCTCTCGGTCGCGTCCCCAGTAGAGCTGGAACCACATCCGTGCGCCGGCCGCCGCCACGTCCTCGATGGACCGGCTGGTGCTCGCCGACAGCACCAGAACCGTGCCCGTCCGCGCCGCCGCCCGAGCCGTGGCGGCCTCCCCCTCCGCGGTGGACAGGACGTGCAACGCCGACGGCCCGAGGAGAACCGGCATCGCGAGCTGAGCGCCGAGCACATGAGTGGACGTGTCGATCGAGCTGACGTCACGGAGCACGCGGGTGCGCAGCGCCCAGCTTTGCAAAGCCGATTCGTTGGCCAGGATGCCGAGGCCGCGCCCCGCTCCGAGGCCGATGAAGTCGCGAGCCGCCGGAGTCCAGCGGGAGTCGGCTGCGGCCGCGAACTCGTCGAGCGCGTGGAAGTCCTGGTACTCGGCCAGCTGCTCTGTCATTCGAGCACCGCCTCCGCATCGGCGGCAACGTCCGCGATCAGCACCATCGGCTCCGTGCCCTCACGGAGTAGCGGCACGAGGACATCGAGAGCCTCGTCCAGCTCGTCGACCGTCGTCACGAGCTGAGACCGGCACCCGAACCCCGCGGCGAGCTGCTCGAATGACAGGTCCCCGAATCCGGGCCAGGGACGCATGCCGCCGGCAAGGCTCGCGAGGCGGTCCATGATGGCGTACCGCCCGTTGGCCAGGATCACAAAGAGGACTCCTGCCTCGTAGCGCTGGGCGCTCCACAACGCCTGGATGGAATAGATCGCCGAACCATCGCCGACGATCGCGACGACCTGACGTTTCGGCGACGCCATCCGCAGACCGACGGCCGTCGGCATCGCGAAGCCGAGCCCGCCCATCGCCGCGCTGATGTATCCGAGCGGACTGCGAGCAGGGCAGTAGCGGACGAGGTCGTCACGGCTCGACGGCGTCTCTTCGAACACCGCGGCATCTGCATCGAGCCGTCGGGCGAGCGCCCCGTACACCTGCGGCGGGGTCAACACGTCGCTCGCGGGGGGTGCCGGGAGCGGGGTGTCACCGACGCCGTCGGGACCTCCGGGCAGATGCCGGGCGAGCGCCTCGAGAGTGGAATCCACCGACGCCACGACTGCGAGGTCGGCGGTCGACACGACGGCCTTGCCGATCTCGTCCGAGAGCACGATCACGCGGGTGCCTTCGGCGAAGAGCGGCCCCGGCTCGTAGCCGTATTGGCGTAGCGATTGGGCGCCGACGACGAAGACGAGGTCATGGCCGGCAAGCTGATCCCGCACGCCGGCCCGGCCCGCCGAGAGCAGTCCGCGGAAGCTGGCGGCGTTCTGACGAAATCCCGGGCGCGCGCCGAACGGCTCCTGCCAGACCGGGGCACCGAGCTTGGCCGAGATCTGCTCAAGCGCTGCCCACGACCGCAACGTCGCTGCCCCGGAACCCGCGACGATCACCGGCCGAGCCGCCGAGCCCAACGCGGTCGCGAGCCGCGTGGCCGCGGTGCCGGGAAGCTCCACACCGGCCTCGATCTTGACCGGGCTCGCCGAACGGGTCGTCGGCGCGGACTCCAGCCAGTCGTCCATGGGGACGATCACGAGAGCCGGTCCACGGCGGAGTTCGGCCTCGTGATAGGCCCGCGTGATGATGTCAGGCAGGTCCTTCGCGCGCGGCGGGGTCCCGACCCACACCGGATAGTCCCCCGCGAGATCCTCGAGTCGACCGGTCAGGAACGGCTCCGAGACCAGGTGTCGGCGGTCCTGCTGCCCGACAAGCACGACGAGGGGAACCCGGTTCTCGCGAGCGGTCGCGAGAGCTCCGACGGCGTTGCCCAGCCCGGCCGTCGTGTGCAGGAGCACGAGCGCAGGCGCGGATCGGGCAAGCGCCCATCCGGTCGCCATGCCTACGACCGAGGTCTCGTGCAGGCCCAGGATGAAGTCGAAATCATCGGGGAAGCCGGCGAGGAGCGGAACCTCCGTCGAACCCGGATTGGCGAAGAACCGGGTCAATCCGAGCGTCCTGAACACCTCCCAGCACGCGTCGCGCACCGTGCGGACTAGAGAGGGGCTCTCTGCGACCGGAGTCGCCGCGTCGGTCACGGCAGTCATGCCTGCGGCTCCTTTCGTGCCTCCTGGATCAGCTGGAGCACTTCGGCGCGCAGTTTCGCGAATGCCGGCAACGACTTCGTCGTCAGGTGGCTGCGGTCCCGGCCGAGATCGACCCGGATGAGTTTGCGCACGCGCGTCGGCGCGCCCGAGAGCACCGCGACCTCGTCGCCGAGATAGACCGCCTCGTCGATGTCGTGGGTCACGAACAGCACGGTCATGTTGAACTCCTTGCGGACCTCGAGCATGAGGCTCTCGAGTTCCGCACGCGTCTGCGCGTCGACCGAGGCGAACGGCTCGTCCATGACGAGCGCATCGGGCTGGTAGGCGAGGGCACGGGCGATCGCGACGCGCTGCTGCATGCCGCCGGAGAGCTGCCAGGGGTAGCGGGATTCGTTACCGGCCAAGCCGACTGCTGCGAGCGCCGCGCGGGAGCGCTCGAGGCGCTCCGCTTTCGGCATTCCCTGCGAGCGCAGCGGCAGCGCCGTGTTCGAGATGACGGTCAGCCAAGGCATCAACGAGCGGCTGTAGTCCTGGAAGACGACGGCCAGCTTCGCCGGGGGGCGATCGACGAGCTCCCCTTCGAGGTACACCGCGCCCTCGGTCGGCTGCATCAACCCGGAGATGCAGCGCAGCAAGGTGGTCTTCCCCGCGCCCGAGGGGCCGACGATGCACACGAAGGAGCCGGGGGCGACGTCGAGGTCGATCCCCTCGAGCACCTGCTTGCGCCCGCTCGGGGTGTCGTAGCTCTTCGACAAGCCGCGGATCGAGATGGTCGGTTGCTCGGCGACAGCGCTCACGCCTGCCGGGGTTTCGGTAGCACTCACTCTTGGCTCCCTAACGGTTCACAGCACGCATGTTGCGGTGCCAGCGGAGGACGGATGATTCGAGAGCCCAGAACAGCAGATTCAGAACGAAGCCCAGGATGCCGAGGAACACGATTCCCGCCCACATTCGCGGCACCGCGAAGCTCCGCTGCGCCTGCAGGATCTGGAAGCCGATGCCGTTCGTCGAGCCGATCATCTCGGCGAACACGATGACGGTCACGCCGATCGCCAGCGCGGTCCGTAGTCCGGCCATGATCTGCGGACTTGCGGCGGGCAGGATGATCATGAACAGCCGTTCGCGGAATCGGATCCGGTAGCTCGCCGCGACATCCCGGACGCCGGGCTCGATGCCTCGCACTCCGTCGATCGTGTTCAACAGGATCGGCCACACGGTCCCGTAGGCGATCAGGGCGATCGGCATGCCGGGCCCGATCCCGAACAGCAGCAGGGCCGCGGGCAGCAGCGCGACGCCGGGGATCGCTCGGAAGAACTCGGTGACCGGTGCGACGATGTCGCTGAGCACGGGCAGCAGCCCGAGCACGACCCCGATCCCGATCCCGAGCACGGCCGAGATCAACAAGCCGATGAAGAGGCGGCCCAGGGTCGGGAGGACATCCGTGACGAAGGCGGCCGAGAACCAGTCCTGAACGAAGGAATCGAGGATCCGCGAGAGTGCCGGGAAGTACAGCGCTGTGCTGCCCGCGCTCGTGAACCACCAGGCCGCGATGAGTACCAACGGCACGATCGCTTCGAGCAGCGCACGCCGCCACGGGGCCGGATCGCTCTGGACGCTCAGCGGTAGGACGGATGCCATTTCAGCACCTTCCTCTCGAGGGCCTGCAGGCCGAGGTTGATCAGCATCCCGAGAGCGCCAGCCACGAGGATGTAGGCGTACACGGTCGCGATCTGGTTGCTCTCCTCGGCGACGTTGAGTTGAACGCCGATTCCGGGCGCTCCGCCGATCACCTGCGCGCCGATCCCAAGCAGCAGGCTGATCGTCGCGGAGATCCGGAACCCGGTCGCGATGAATGGCGCGGCGCTGGGCAGGATCAGCGAGAAGAAGGTAGACCGGGCGGTGAGGCGGTAGGAGCGCGCAACATCGCGCGCGACCGGATCGATCTGATGCACGCCGTACATTGTCTGCAGCAGCAGCGGCCAGACCGAGCCGAAGACGATCAGGGCCACGGCCATGTTGATGGTCGCGCCATAGAGCAGCAGTGCGAGCGGCACCAGCGCCACCGGCGGGATGGACCGGAGGAAGTCAATCGTGTTGCGGAACATGAGATACGCCGTGGTCCCGATGCCGAACACGATGCCGAGCGGCACGGCGACCGCCACCGAGATGCCGAGCCCAATCCCCCAGGTCAACAGGGTCAGGCCGATCGCCGTCCAGAATGCAGTGGTGGGCACGACCTCACCGAGAGCAAGGGCGATCTGCGAGGGGGCGGCAACCGCGGATCGCGGGATGATGCCCAGGTCGACCCCGAGCTCCCACAGCGCGAGCACCAGCACGATGAAGCCGAGGCGGAGAGCCAGCAGCACACCCCGGCTCGGACGCCAATGGCGCCGCCGCACACCACGGGCCGTGATGCGGGCTGCGGCCGGGAGGCCGGCGGCGGTCACGTCCATGACCATCGCCGACCCCCGTGTCTCGGAATCCCTGTGAATCGTGTTCACGTCCCTGCTAGTTGGTGAAGACGTGTTTGGGGAGGTCGGCCACCGGCCCGCTCAGCACGTGGTACTTCACGGCGAGGCTCTGGAGCTTCGTCATCGCCTTGAGCGTCAGCGGCCCGAATGCAGGAAGTGTCATTTTGTCGAGGACGTCGGCCGACACGGTCGTCGAGGTCTTGGCGACCGTGCGGATGAGGCTGGGGTCGCCGGTGAGCTTCTTCGCGGCAGCATTCACCGCGGAGACGAACGCCGAGACCGTGTCCTTGTGCTGGGCAATGTAGTCGTCCGATGCGAGGTAGACAAGCTGCGGCAACCCGCCCGTCGCGGTCGCGATGCCGCCACCGGGCAGCGGCTTCACCCCGGAGCCGGCAGCCTCCGCCGCCGTGATGAACGGCTCCGTGGTCACGGCCGCATCGACGGTGTGGTTCGCCACGCTGGTCTGCATCTGCGGGATCGGGATCTCCACCCACTTGATCGACGAGGAGTCACCGCCCGCCGCATCGATCGCGGCCTTCATGCTGACAGCCGCGAAGCCGTTGAGCCCGTTCACGGCCACGGTCTTGCCGTTGAGGCCCTTGAGCGAGGTGATGGTGGAATCCGCGGCGACGATTGCCCCGTTCGGGTCCTTCGACGCATCCGTGGGCACGATAGCCCCGGCCGCGACGATCGAGATCGGCGTCCCTTGTGAAATGGCGGCGAGCGCCGACAGCGGGTCGGATGCCGCGAACTGCAGTTGGCCGTTCAGCAGCAGCGGGACCGCTTGGGCACCGTTCTGCAGCACCTGCGGCGTGACGTTGAGCCCGGCCGCCTTGTATGAGCCGTCCTGGATCGGAAGGTACAGCGAGGCATTCCCCGATGACGGACTGGAGCTGACCGCGATGTCGGTGACCGCGCCGGGCTTGCTCGCGGTCGGCGTCGTCGGGGTCGAAGGGGTCGAGCAGGCTGCGAGTGCGGTGGCGGCGATCATCGCGATCGCGAGCGCCGAGATTCGACGGACACTGGTGTTCACTGTGATTCTCCTTTGAACCATCGCGCAGATTGATTGAGCCCGCTGCGCCGGGAGTGCGGGGATCGCTCTACGTCCACCCGGCTTCGACCGGGTTCGAGAGCACCCCGATCGATTCGACGACCGCCTCGATCGTGTCGCCGGGTTGCATGCTCTCCTGCGGGTCCCGGAAGAACCCGACTCCCCCCGGAGTGCCTGTGGTCACGATGTCTCCGGGATTGAGCGTGATGTAGGTCGTGATCATCTCGAGGATGCGCGGAATCCGGACCATCATGTTGCCCGTGTTGGAGTGCTGGCGAATCTCCCCGTTGAGTCGTGTCGAGATCTCGAGCGAATAGGGATCGGGGACCTCGTCCACGGTGACGATCGCCGGGCCGACCGGGACGAAGGTGTCCGGCGACTTGCTCAGCATCACCTGCAGCAACTCGCGCTCCATGACGTCCCGCGCGCTCACATCGTTGACGATGGTGTACCCCGCGACGTAGTCCATGGCATTCGCCTCGGTGAGTCGATGCGCGACCTTGCCGATGACGACCGAGAGTTCGACCTCGTAGTCGGTGAAGGTGTCCTCGGTGGGGATGCGGATCGCGGCATCCTGCCCGATGACCGAGGCGGTGAGGAACGGCATGAAGACCGGCTCGCGCACCTGGAGCCGTGACGCCGCCTCGGCCGCGTGGTCCGCGTAGTTGCCGCCGGTTCCGATGACTTTGCTGGTACTCGTGACAGGGGCGAGGATCCGATCCGGCTGGACGGGAACCTCACCGGTCCGCACGACGCCTCGCACCGCCTTGAGCACGTCGCCGGTGGCGTAGAGCTCATCCAGGCTCGCCCAGGGAAGCGGAGTCACCGTTCCGTCGGGGTTGAGGTCGCCGACCCGTTCCGAGCCGTCCTTGACGTACTTCACCAACCGCACGCGAACCTCCTTGTTCAACACCATCCGTGCACCGCGAGCCAGAAGACCGCGTGTAGGGATGATCATTCCGGCACATCACCAGAATGTCAACAAGTGACTTGTGCGCCACCACCCGATCGGGACGCGCGCGAGCCGTCGACTAGGAATGACTCAGGTCCGGATAACCGGCGCCGTGCTCCCCCAGCCCGTCGAAGATGTCACCCAGCACGCGCACGAGGAACTCGATCACTTCGTCCCGGGGCACGCTCGGATTATCGATCCATCGCATCATTACGTCATCCTTCATGGTGATCCAGCCCTCGACCATCATCCGCGTCCGCGCGTCCGGGGCAGCCACCCCGAGCGCCGTGAGGAGCTGCGACATCCCGTCCCAGCGGTCCGCCTCGAACACGACGCGGGCCTCCGGGTCGGCGCCCATGGGTCCGCGGAGCAGCTCGCGGAGAGCCACCGGATGGGACTCGAGCCAGTCGAAATGCGCGAGCAGCACCGCGCGGACCGACGCGCCCGGATCCAAGCCGGGCGGCACCGTCAGAACCTCGCGCAGCTGCACGCCGATGTACCTGAGCACCTCCAGGTAGTATCCGCGCTTGGATCCGAAGTAATGGAACGGGAGACCCGCCGCCACTCCGGTCTGCGCCGCGATCGTCGAGATCCGCACCTCGTCGTAGGGCGTCGCCCCGAACGCCTCGATGCCCGCGATCAGAAGCCGCTCACGCCGGTCAACGGCTCCCGCGGTTGGAGGGCGGCCCATGGCTCCATCGTAGGCCGCCCCCTCCTCACTCCGCGGGGACCGCTGCCCCGCGAAGTCCGGCAAGAGCGAGGGCCGAACCGAGGGCATGCCCCGCGTCAACGGGGGTACTCTGCCAACGAGCTGCGACGTGACCGTCTGGGCGAATGAGAACGGCGGCGCCCGGCGCGAGCGCGTAGCGCTCCGCGAAGTCGCCGCGCTCGTCGACGTACTCGTTCGCTCCCTGCGCGACGGGGAGCACGGCCGCCGGCGTGACCAGCACGCCGGTGTTGGAGCTCGCCTCGGCGGCCGCCTCGGCCCAGAACTGCGCCGACCCGTTCGAGAGCAGCGTCCATCCCCCGTCGAAAAGGTCGATCGTCGACACGCCCCTGCCGTCGTGCGCCGCCAGACGCGCATGCGGGGCGCGGGCGCCCGGATGGGTCGACACCACGTACTCGGTGACGGTCGACTCGTCGATCGGCGTTCCGTCGTCGACGATGGCAGAACCGGAGTAGACGAACCCGAACTGCTGACCCTGTGAGTGGAACTCGGCGCGCTGCTGCTCGACACCCTGGGCGAAGATGGCGCGCATCTCGTCCCCCTCCGCCGCAGCGAGGAGGCGCAGCACCTCGGGATTCGACATGAATGCCGCCGCCTCCTGCTGATTCTTGGCGTTCTCCATCGAACGATTCGCGTTGTACACGGCCACGTCGCGCCGCTCATCCTCGTAGCTGTCGAGCAGTGACTCGTCGGCGGTTCCGGCCAGCACGGCGTCGAGCTTCCAGGCGATGTTGTGCGCATCCTGGATGCCGCTGTTCATCCCGAAACCGCCCATCGGCGGGAACTGGTGCGCGGCGTCGCCGATGAGGAACACCGATCCGACCCGCCAGTGATCGGCGATCGCCATGTCCACCCGCCAGGGCAGCACGCTCTGGATCTCCGGAACGAGGTCAGGAACGCCCGTCGCCGTGCGGATCAGCTCGAGGCAGTACTCCTCGGTGAACTCCGCGGCGACATCGGTGTCGGCGTCGATCTCGACGCTGTACACCCAGCGATCGCGCCCGTTGAGGGCGATGAAGATGCCGGAGGTCTCGAGGGAGAGGATGAACCACAGGATGTTCGGCCGATCCCGGGCAGCCTCGCTGAGATCAGCGTGGAAGTAGATGTTGGCACGGCGGCCCAGGGCATCGGAGCGCGAGAGCCCCGCACCGATCAGGGTGCGGACCGTGCTGTTGGCCCCGTCCGCCCCGAGGACGAAGCGCGCGGTGACGACCTCCTCGTCGTCGGCAGCGCGCACCGTGAGATCGACCCCGCCGGCCCGCTGCTCGATCGCGGTGACCTCATGGTCGAAGCGAACCGTCGCCGTGGGCTCCTCGGCGAGGCGCTGAAGCAGGACGGATTCGATCAGATCCTGGGGGCAGGAGCAGAGCCGCTCCGGCGAGTGCCGCTCCGCGGTCGCCTCGTCGACATAGTCGAGGGTCGCGAGCGCGTCGGAGGACATCGAGGTCAGCCAGGAGAAACCCCGCGCCAGCTCCGGATGCAGACCCTCGCGTTTGATGGCGTCGGCGACGCCCCAACCTCGGAAGATCTCCATGGTGCGGGCGTTGACCACGTGGGCGCGGGGCTGGTCGGACGGCGCGGCTCGGCGCTCCAGGACGATGACCCGGCGTCCGCGGCGTGCGAGGTCGATCGCTGCGGAGACGCCGACAGGGCCGGCTCCGACGATGGCGACGTCGAAGGATGTGGTCGGGCTGGTGCTCGTCATTGAGTGCTCCTTGGTTGGATGTTGAGATTGCGGCGGAGGAGATTGCTCGGGTCGAAGCTGGTCTTGAGGTCGCGAAGGCGCTCGTAATGCGCTCCATAACTCGTCGCGGCCTGGTCGAGCTCGTCGTGCGAGACGAAGCCCGGAGCGAGAGCGGGGCTGTCGGCGACCGAGTGGACGACGCCGGCACTCCGGGCAGACCAGTCGCGGCTTGCGCTCGCATCGTCGGGCTCGGTCCAGAGCGCCATCGCGTTCAGCAAGAACTCAGCATCCCGGCCAGGAGCGCTCCCGGGGTCTGCCATGGTCCGGACAGCTCCTCCCATCCGCACGACCTCGATGAGGGAATGCCGACTCGGCACAGCCCTCGCGAGCTCGACGATGTCGGCGATTCCGACGTCGTCAATCGTGTCGGTCCAGCCGGAGCGAATCACGGCGCCGAAGGTGTCGTGGGGGAACCCTCGCTCCATCGCGACCCTCAGCTCGCCTGGCGACCCGGTGAATGAGTGAGCGAAGATCGCGGTCGGAGCGTCGGCGAGGCCGGTCAGATCGACCGCTGCCCTCGCTGGGTCCGCATGGATGACCGTCAGCACCAGCCCTGGCCGGCCGACGCGGTCCTCCGGGACTCCGGGAATCGCGGGCACGGCGCGCAACATGGCAACTGCGGTGATGTCCTCGGGCAGCCCGACCGTCCAGTCGCGGTAGAAGGCCAGCGCGGCAGCGAGCGACTCTTCTCCGAAGACGAGTTGTGTGGTCGCGAGCTCGGGCAGTTCGACGCACCGAAACTCCAGCTCGGCGACGATGCCGAAATTGCCCCCTCCACCTTTGATCCCCCAGAACAGGCCGCTCACGTCCCGCTCGTCCACGACTTCGACCTCGGCCAGACCGGTCACGACGGTCGCCCCGATGATCGCGTCAGATACATACCCGAGCTTGCGAACCAGCACGCCCACGCCGCCGGAGAGGGCGGCACCGACGACCCCCGCCCGGCTGGGCACGGGAATCGTCATCGCGAGGCCATGGGCCGCCAATGCCTGCTCGAGGTCTCCGCTCAGTACACCGGCTCCCACGCGCACCGTGCGGGTGGCGGGATCGACGACGATCTCATCGAGCGCCGAGACGTCGGCGACGATCCCTCCCTCAACCGTCCCGAGACCGGCGGGCGAATAGCCTCCGCCCCGCACCGCAACGGGGAGGCTCAGTTGCCCGGCCGCCATGAGGACGTGGACGATGTCGTCGACGCTGTGGCAGCGCGCGATGACCAGTGGTGTCGCGCGAATCTCGGTATTCGAGATGTTCGACGAGAGCGACCCATGCGCCGGGGGGAAGGACAGCCACCCGAGGGGAAAGCCGAGATCGCCCAGCGCGTCGCGGACCTGCCCGACAACGGTGACAGTGCGCTCCATGGTGCCGACCTCCTTGACGACAGGGGGACATTACCATTGAGTTTGAGTCAGAGTCAATCAGAGATTCGATGCGGCGTCGGCACGGCGCGCCTCAGCCTGAGCGCCGAAATACACCGCCGCGCCCATCGCCATTGACGGGACGTGCTCCCGCATCAGCCTCTGGTTGAGGGGGCCGTACGCACTCCGATGATCGACCGTGAACTCGCCGGCGAGAGAGAACCAGGTCACCGGCGTTGCGCCCGCCTGCGTCATCCGCGCCACGGCCGTGCTGTGCGTCTCGAGAGTGAGACTCGCCGACGCATCGGCGACCACGTACACCTCGTAGCTCAGCCTCAGCGCGCCGAGCACTGTCTGCAGCACGCATCCCTCGGTCGAGATTCCCGCGATGGCGAGCCTGCGCCGACCAGTCGCCTCGACGGTCTCGGCGAATGCTTTGTCGAGGAAGCAATTGAAGTTGCCCCCGCGTTCAATGACCGGATGATCGCCGATGACCTCGAGCAATTGCGGATACAGGCCACCGGACGGCTTGCTGGGTTCGCCGTTCGTCACCACCAACCCTGTGCCGAAGGTGACCGCCACCTTCGCAAGCCCCACTACGTTGTTGAGGTGCAGCGGCAGGTCGTGAGACCGGAGGATGTTCGCAAAGCCGACCGCATGATCGATCATGATGATCGTCGTGTCGTCAGGCGTGAGGGGTTCCAGATTCAACTTCGTACCTTCCCTATTCTTGTCGTTATCAGAAGAGCTACTTCTCGGGCGCTCGGACAACGGCCTCGTCGTCGACGGTGATCCAGCCTTCCCCGAGGTCGGTCTCGCCGAAGTGGGAGTACTCCGACGGGCTCTTGCGCTTGAAACTGTCGCGAAGTGGAACCGTGAAGCCGCCCACCGTCATCGTGCCGAGGAAGACCAGCGACTCGCCATCCCATCCGCTCGAGCGCTGAGTCGCCCGTCCCCCGTTGCTGTCGAACCACTCCGCGACGAACTCGTCAGCCACCGCGTCGTAGCCCCAGAGATACCGTGCCGTCAGTGGCGCCGAGTTGGCGTCCGTCGCCAACTCCTCCGTCCGGATCACGGTCCACATGCCACGGTCCTCTGAGGTGCCGGTGATCCGCATCTCGACGGGCTTGCGCGCCCCGAACGGCGTGGCATGGAATTCGCCGGTCGCACTCCATCGACCGAGAAAGAAGTCGAGTTCGCGCAGGCGGGAGACAGGGGTTCCGTCAGTATCATTGTCCACAGGCATAGTTGATCCAATCGCTATTGCAACTAAGGAATTAGTAGTTGATATGAATACTATAGCTCCAATGAACTCCGGCGGCGCCAAGAACCTGCGTCTTGCCGTCTGCCCGAGCTATCACGCCGCCGTCGAGCTCATCGGACGGCGCTGGAACGGGGTCATCCTTCAGGCCCTCTTGGCCGGAACCACGCGATTTACCGAACTCAGAAGCGGAATCCCAGGGATCACCGACACGATGCTGACCCAGCGCCTCCGGGAGCTCGAGGATGCCGGGGTCGTGTTCCGCGAGGTGGCGAATGCTCGGCCGGTGGAGATTCGTTATGGCTTGACCGAGGTCGGCCTTGAACTGTCACCGATCCTCGAGGCGATCGCGTCATGGAGCAATCACTGGATCGACGCCCGGGAATCAGAGGCCGGCGCCGAGCAGACAGGGGAAGGCCGAAACGTGGGTTGACGAGCCGCCATGCGCCGTAGGCTAGTCGCCACCATGAGTCGATTCGCAGAGCTTGCCGGGGCTCCGAGTGAGCCATGCCACTAGACCGCACTGACCGTGCGATCATCTCCGCGCTGAGTCAGGACTCGCGGCTCTCCGTGCGCGCTATCGCCGAACGCGTGCACATCTCACGGACCGCGGCGAACACGCGGATGCGTCGCCTGATCGAGTCCGGGGTGCTCACGAGCTTCACGGCGAAGGTGGACCGGAAGGCCCTGGGCCTCAACGTCACCGCCATTGTCATCGTCACCGTCGGGGGCATCCCCTGGCCCGAGATCGCCCGCTCACTCGCGGAGTTGCCGTTTGTCGAGAACGTTCTGGCCGTGAGCGGCGACATCGATTTCGTGATCACCGTCAGCGCACCCGATAACGACCGTCTCAGCGACGTGATCATGCACCAGATCAACACGATGCCGGGTGTGCTGTCGACGCGGTCGCACGTCGTGCTGGACTCGCGTGACGGCACAGCACCCGGTGTGGCTCAGGACCATTGGCCCTTCGCTTAGCCCGATAACGGGACGAATGGATCGCTTTTCACGAGAGCGCAGCCATATGTTCCGACCTGCCCGCGGTCCATCGCGCGCACCGTCGCGTTCCACGAACATGACTGCATGAGCGATGTCGCCGGCCCGGTCCGTCCCACGGAAATGCCCATTCGCCTGATCGACCCGAAAGGCACGGCGGTGAAGGGAAAGCGGACGGCTGGCTTCGCGCTTCCGGATGTCGAGATCCTCCTTCGCCTGTACCGCGACATGGTGCTCGCGCGTCGCTTCGACGCTCAGGTGACCGCCTTGACCCGTCAGGGGCGTCTCGCGACCTACCCCTCCGCGCTGGGGCAGGAAGGGTGCGAGATCGCCACGGTCGCCGCCATGAGTGGGAATGATTGGCTGTTCCCCACCTACCGCGACACCATCGCCCTCCTCAGCCGCGGAGTCAGCCCGGTCGAGATCCTGGCGTTCTTCCGGGGCGACTGGCACACCGGATTCGATCCCAACGTCCACAAGATCGCGCCGCAGTCGACCCCGCTCGCGACTCAAGCTCTTCACGCGGTCGGGCTCGCAACTGCGGCCAAGCTCCGGGGCGACGACGCGGTCGCGGTCACCTTCCTGGGCGATGGATCGACCAGTGAAGGCGACGCCCATGAAGCCTTCAACTTCGCGTCGGTGTGGGCCGCGCCTGCCGTCTTCGTCATCCAGAACAATCACTGGGCGATCAGTGTCCCCGTCGCGAAGCAGACGCATGCCCGCACCTTGGCTGACAGGGCCATCGGGTATGGGATGCCCGGCTACTACGTCGACGGCAACGATGTCGCCGCCATGTACGCGGTGGTCCGCGCCGCCATCGAGAACGCGCGCGCGGGGCACGGTCCCACCATGATCGAGGGGCTGACCTACCGCATCGAGGCGCACACCAACTCCGATGACCCGACCCGCTACCGCGGAAAGTCCGAGGAGGCAGAGTGGCGGGCGCTCGACCCCATCGAGCGCCTCGCGACGTACCTCACCGAGATCGGCGCCTTGACGGATACCGTGCGCGCCGAGATCATGGACGCCGCCGAGGAGCTGGCCGAACGAACTCGAGACGCGATGAACACCGATGCGGTGCTCGATCCGCTCGAACTCTTCGACCATGTCTACGCTGCGGAGCGTCCAGCCCTTCGCGAGCAGCGCGCCTTCCTCGCGCACGAGCTCGCCCATTCGGAGGGCGCGGCATGACCATCACCGAGGACGTGCGCGCCGCGGCGGCTCCGGCCACCGAGCGCAGGACCACCATCAGCATCGCCGGGGCGCTCAACGCAGCGCTCCGCGATGCCCTCGCCGACGACGCGAATGTCGTCGTGTTCGGAGAAGACGTCGGGCCGCTCGGCGGCGTGTTCCGGGTGACCGATTCGCTCAGCGCCGCGTTCGGCGAAGCCCGCGTCTGGGACTCGCCGCTGGCCGAGTCCGGAATCGTTGGAACGGCGATCGGCATGGCGATGTACGGCTTGCGCCCGGTCGTCGAGATGCAGTTCGACGCCTTCAGCTACCCAGCCTTCGAACAGATCACCTCGCATCTGGCGAAGATGGCCAACCGCACGAAAGGCAGGATCAGGCTGCCGATCGTGATCCGCATCCCGTACGCGGGAGCCATCGGCGGAGTCGAGCATCATTCCGACTCCTCGGAGGCCTACTGGACTCACACGCCGGGACTCACCGTCGTCACCCCTTCCAACCCGGCTGACGCGTACTCGATGCTGCGAGAGGCCATCGCCAGCGACGATCCCATCATCTTCCTCGAACCGAAAAGCCGGTATTGGGCGAAAGACGAGGTTGCGCTCCCGGTGACAACCGCCCCTATGGGCCGTGCACAGGTGCTTCGATCGGGCTCCGACGTCACCCTGATCGCATACGGGCCAACTGTGAAGACCGCACTCGAGACAGCGGAACTCGGAGCGGCCGAGGGCCTGTCCATCGAAGTCGTCGACCTCCGCAGCCTCTCGCCCTTCGACGACGAGACGGTGGGAGCGTCTGTCCGCAAGACATCACGAGCCGCGGTCATCCACGAGGCGGCCCAGTTCGGCGGATACGGCGCCGAGGTGGCTGCACGTCTGACCGAGCACGAGTTCTTTCATCTTTCGGCCCCCATCCTGCGCGTCACCGGGTTCGACATCCCCTACCCGTCGCCCAAACTCGAGGAGCACTACCTGCCGACCCCGGAGCGCGTCCTGGCGGCGCTGGACACCTGGGAATGGTGAACGACATGTCGAAGCAGTTCCTCCTTCCCGACCTGGGCGAGGGGCTGACCGAGGCCGAGGTGGTCACCTGGCTGGTCGCCCCCGGAGACGTCATCGAGATCGATCAGCTGGTGGTCGAAGTCGAATCAGCGAAGTCGGTCGTGGAGCTCCCCTCGCCCTACGGAGGCCGGGTCGAGCGACTGGACGCGGCGCAAGGCGACGTGGTCGCGAAGGGCTCCCCCCTATTGACCATTAGCTCCATTGACGCGGCGCTGGGCATCCCGCCGACGGCTTCTGGGCCGACCTCCGAACACGAGCCGTCCCCCGAACTCGCCGACCTGGTCCCTGGCACTGCGCTCCGTGAGGAGGCACCGTCGTCCGGGTCCGGCGCCGTCTTGGTCGGTTACGGAACCCGCGAGCCGAGCGTGCGACTGAAGCGCCCGGCGGGAGGTCGGTTCGGCGCTCGCACTGCCTCCGATCCCGCGAGTTCCGCCCGGGACGGCCTTCTCGATCTCACGCGGCGCTCCCCGGTCGTGTCGCCTCTGGTGCGACGCCTTGCCCGATCGAACGGTTTCGACGCCAGCCACCTGCTGGGCTCCGGGCCCGGGTCTCTCGTCCGCCGCGACGACGTCGAGTCGGCCATCGCCGCACTCGCTACGCCGACCGCGGCCGAGACCGCCCCCGCATTGGCCCACGAACTGCTCGGGGCCCACGACATCCGCATTCCTCTCACCGGCATGCGAAAGCTGATCGCATCCCGGCTGAGCGAGTCGCGCCGGATCGTTCCCGAGGCGACGATCTGGCTCGACGTCGATGCGACGGAGTTGTTCTCCGCCAAGGAGCGCCTGCAGAACTCGACCGGCGAGCGCTTCAGTCTCACCTCGCTGATCGCACGCTTCACCGTGGCAGGTCTCAAGCAGTTTCCGGTGCTCAACTCCTCGCTCGATGACGCGAGCAACGAGATCGTGCAGCACGGCGCCATCAACCTCGGAATCGCCGCGCAGACCCCTCGCGGGCTCATGGTGCCGGTCATCCACAACGCCCACGAGCTCACCACTCGAGAACTCAGAGACCAAGTCGCAACCCTCGTCGCCGCATCCGAGAAGGGCGAATATGCCCCCTCGGCACTGAGCGGGGGCACGTTCACCCTCAACAACTACGGTGGCTTCGGCGTTGACGGGTCGACCCCGATCATCAACTTCCCCGAGGTCGCCATGCTCGGGATCGGTCGCATCATCGATCGCCCCTGGGTGCTTAACGGCCAGATCGTGCCGCGCAAGGTGGTCACGCTCTCCTTCGTCTTCGATCACCGAGTGTGCGACGGCGGGATCGCCTCAGGGTTTCTGAGCTATGTCGCACGCTGCATCGAAGAGCCGCTCTTGTTGCTCGGAAACCTTTAGCAGACAGTACGAAGTCAGCACCTGCGTACAGCAGGGAACCTCAGGGCGACGCCGTCTTACCGCGCCGATCCGAAGACCGGAGCGCGCTTCTGCTGGAACGCCGCGAACCCCTCGCGGTAGTCGTCGCTCAGACAGAGTTCGCCTTGCGCGGCGTTCTCCGCAGCCAAGGAGGTCCAGAACCCGACCCTGTCATCCCTGAGTTGAGCGATCAGCCTCTTGCTCGCGAGGAATGCGGCCGTGGCGCCGAGCGCCACCTTCTGCGCCCGCGCCCGGGTGAACTCGGCGAGCTCTGCCTCGGACACGACCCGGCTGAACAGACCCGCCGCCACCGCCTCAGCACCCGTCATGAGCTCTGCCGTGTAGATCAGGTCGAGGGCGCGATGGGCGCCCAACCGCTCGAAGAAGAGTGCGTGCCCGCCGGAGTCGAGAGTCGCGCCGAGCTGTGCGAAGGGCGAGCCGATCTTGGCCGTATCCGCCACGTACACCACGTCGGTGGCGATCAGCAGCCCCAACCCGACTCCGAGACAGGCCCCGTGGGCAGCCGCGAAGGTCGGCGCGGGAAAGCCGGCGATCTGCTTGAGCAACGGCGTCACGACGCCGTCGAGATAGCCGTACGCATCGTCGGTGGCCGGATCGAGATGCGAGATGTCCCGCCCCGCAGAGAACGCCCTCCCCTCCCCCCGGAGCATCAGCGCCCGCACCCCCTGTTCCGCCGCCTCGCGATACGCCGCCGACAGCTCGCCGATGGCGATCTCGTCAAGGGCGTTGAGCTTGGCAGGGTCATCAAGTACGACCTCGGCATATCCGTCGGTCACGGTCAGGTGCACGGTCATGGTCTCTCCTTGATCCGTCGATCAGACGTCGTAGTCGACCGACACCTTCTCGCTCGTCGGAACAGACTGGCAGGTGAGCACGTAGCCCCGTTCGAGTTCATCGGGCTCCAAGGCGTAGTTCTCCAGCATCTCGACCGTGCCGTCGGTGAGCGCCGCGCGGCATGTTCCGCAGACGCCGCCTGCGCAGGCGAACGGCACATCGCTGCGAACCCGGAGGGCAGCGTTCAAGATGCTCTCGTTGCTGTGCACCGGGCTGGTCACGGTGGCCGTGGTCCCATCCAGCCGGAAGGTGATGGTATGGACTTCCCGCTCATCGACGGGGACCACGGGCCGCCCGGACTGACCCGAGGGCCGATCGGGCCTGCCGGTCGTGAAGAGTTCGTAGCGAATCGCCGAGACATCGACTCCCAGTTCCACGAGGGTGTCACGGCACAACTGAACCAAATCGAATGGACCGCAGATGAACCACTCGTCGATGTCGCTCGGCCGGATCAGGGAACTGAGGATGTTCCGGAACTTGTCGGCGTCCAGCCTTCCGGAGAGCAGCTCGGAACTGCGCCGCTCGCGCGTGAGCACGTGGTAGAGCGCGAGCCGATCCGGATAGCGATCCTTGAGATCGGCGAGTTCATCGACGAACATCGTGTCCATTGCGGTGCGATTGGAATACACCAGCGAGAAGTGGTTGCCCGGTGACGCACCCAGAGTGCTCTCGATCAGAGCCATCATGGGGGTGATCCCCGAACCCGCTGCGATTCCGACGAAGCTGCTGGCCGACTGGTCGATCTGCGAGACGAATCGGCCTTCCGGGCTCATCACCTCGAGCTCCATCCCCGCAGCTAGCGATTCCACCGCCCAGGTCGAGAACAGGCCGCCGGGGTCGCGTTTGATGGCGACCTTGAGTTCTCCGTCGACGGGGGCCTGGCAGATCGAGTAGCTGCGACGAACCTCACCCCCGTTCAACGAGGTCCGGATCGCGATGTACTGCCCGGGCGAGTAGTCGTAGCTCCCCGCGAGTTCCGGCGGGACGGCCAGGGTCACCTCGATCGCGTCGTCGGTGAGCGGGCGCACCTGGGACACGGTCAACGTGTGGAAGCGGGCGCGGCGTCGCGTCGGGGTGGTGGTCACTCGGTGATCCTTGAGGTCGGGGCTGCGTGAGTCAGTGCTGCTTGAAATAGTCGAATGGCTCCTGGCAGCGCTGGCACACGTAGAGCGCCTTGCAGGAGGTCGATCCGAATGCCGAGATGGCCCTGGTGTGCAGAGATCCGCAATGCGGGCACCGAATGCCGAGCCCGAGGTCGACACCGCCGTCGGTTCGACGCGGGACCGGCGGCGCAATCCCGAATGCCTCGAGCTTGGCGCGGCCATCATCGCTCAGCCACTCGGTCGTCCACGCCGGAGCGAGGACCACGTTCACCGTGGCGTCAGGGTAACCGTGCCGGGCCAGCGCGACGACGATGTCGTCCCGCATCGCATCGATGGCAGGACAGCCGGAATAGGTCGGCGTGATCTCAACGGTGACCTGCTCGCCGTCGAGCACCACCCTGCGCAGAACGCCGAGATCCTCGATCGTGAGTACGGGAACCTCGGGGTCGACGACGGTCGCCGCGATGTCCCAGATCGCTCGCTCCCGGGCGGACGTCGGCCGCGGGCGCGCCTCGGTCTCGACGGCGCTCACCATGCCTCCCCCGGGTGGGCGCGAGCCAGCACCTGCATCTCGGCGAGGAGGGGACCCAGGGCCTCGGAGTGCACTCCTTGACGACCACCCCCGCGGGCGGAGCCGGTCGTCGGAACCGACAATCCGGCCTCGACGATCAGCCGCGGTACGAGCTGGTCGAAGGCCGGCCGAAGCGAAGCGGGGTCAACGGCGATTCCGTCGAGCTCCTCGATTTCCGGCTGCCGGCGGAACAACTCGTCCACGAACGGCCACATCGCGTCGAGTCCGCGCTGCATCCGACGAGCCGATTCCTCTGTGCCCAGCCCCAACCGCAGCAACCACTGCGAGGAGTGGTCGAGGTGGTAGTCAATCTCTTTGACCGCCTTGGCCGCGATTGCGGCGAGGGTTGGATCGGCGGACCGCCCCAGTGATCGATAGAGCCCGTGGAAATACGCCGAGGCGATCAGTTGACGCGCGATGGTTTGGGCGAAATCCCCGATGGGCTGTTCGAACAACTGGTGGCAGCGGAACTCCGGCTCGTCGCGAAAGTAGGCCAGGTCGTCCTCGGCCATACCCCACGCCGATCCCGCGTAGCTCAGCAGGCTCCGCGCGTGACCGAGCAGGTCGAGCCCGATGTTGCCCAGGGCGATGTCCTCTTCGAGCTCGGGCGCATGGGCGATCCACTCACCGAGGCGCTGAGCGAGGATGAGGGCGTCGTCCCCCAGCCCGAGTGCGTAGCGCGCGACGGGCTCGGATGCGACCAGTTTCGCGGCCGAGATCTGCTCGGCCAGCGCTTCCGGCGTGATCACCGGCGACGCCGCCCGTTTGCTGGTCACGCTCACAGGTGCGGCACCCCCTCAGACTTCGTGTAGTAGTTGGCGTGACGGAACTCCTTGCCGCGCGGCGACTCGAAGAACGCGCCCTTGGCATCGGGATCCGAGGCAGTGATGTCGGAGGCCCGCACGACCCAGATGGAGACGCCTTCGCTTCGGCGGGTGTACAGGTCTCGCGCGTTCCGCACCGCCATGGTCTCGTCGGGTGCGTGCAGCGATCCGGCGTGGACGTGCGACAGACCGCGCGACGAACGGATGAAGACCTCCCAGAGCGGCCACTGCTCGCGGGTACCGGAGTCACCGGGGCTCGTCACGATGCCAGCTCCAAATCCGCGGCGGCCGCCGCCTGCTTGTCGGCATAAGCCCGGGCCGCCTCTCGCACCCACGCGCCGCCTTCGTGGGCGGCCCGGCGTGTGTTGAGCCGAACCGCATTCGCCTGACCGTTGCCCTTCAGTACGTCGTAGAACTCCGACCAGTCCAGCTCACCGAAGTCGTAGTGACCCCGCTCCTCGTTCCATTTGAGGTCGGGATCCGGCAGGGTCACGCCCAACGCCTCCGCCTGCGGAACGAGCATGTCGACGAACCGCTGCCGCAGCTCGTCGTTGCTGAAGCGCTTGATCTTCCAGTCCATGCTCTGCCGCGAGTTGGGTGAGTCCGCGTCGGGGGGACCGAACATCATCAACGCCGGCGCATACCAGCGATTGACCGACTCCTGAGCCATGGCCCGTTGCGACTCCGAACCGTTCATGAGTGCCAGGAGGATCTCGAAGCCTTGGCGCTGATGGAACGATTCCTCCTTGCAGATGCGCACCATCGCGCGTGCATACGGGCCATAGGACGCGCGACAGAGGGGCACCTGGTTGCAGATCGCGGCGCCATCGACCAGCCAGCCGATCGAGCCCATGTCAGCCCAGGTCGGAGTGAGGTAGTTGAAGATCGACGAGTACTTCGCGGCGCCGGTGATGAGCTGCTCGAACATGGTGTCGCGATCGGTGCCCAGGGTCTGCGCTGCCGAATAGAGGTACAGCCCATGACCCGCCTCGTCCTGCACCTTGGCCATCAGAATCGCTTTGCGCTTCAGGCTGGGGGCTCGGGTGATCCAGTTGCCCTCCGGCTGCATGCCGATGATCTCGGAGTGCGCATGCTGCGAGATCTGCCGCACGAGCGTCTTGCGGTAGGCCTCCGGCATCCAGTCGGTGGGCTCGACCCGGCTGTCGCTTGTGATGAGCTCCAGGAATCGCTCTTCACCGGCCGCATCATCCACGGCTCCGGGCCTGATGCCGGGCGTCACTAAGGCCACGAGGCTCTCCTTCCCGAGCCGTCATCGACTCGCCAACTTACTGATCGTTCAGTAAAAATACCACGCGGATCGCCGCGGAACAAGGCCACTCGTCGGCTAGAGTCGGTGGTCATGACCCCTTCAGCGCGCGCGAAACCGTCGAGTACCGTCGGCAACGGTCGCGTCGGTCGAGACCCCTACGATCTCGAGACGGTTCTCGAGATCGCCGTCTCGGCATTCAACGATTTCGGCTACGACGCCACCTCGATGGGCCTGCTCGCAGAGCGACTCGGCACGAGCAAGTCCGCGGTCTACTATCACGTCACCGGAAAGGAGGATCTGCTTCGGTTGGCCTTGGACCGAGCTCTCGGCAGCCTCGAGAACGTACTCACCCTGCCGGGGGCGACGAATGGGGACCCCGTGGAGCGGCTGCGCTTCGTGGTCCGCGCCGCGGTTGCGGTTCTCGTCGCCGATCTTCCCTATGTCACGGTCTTGTTGCGTGTTCGCGGGAACACCGCGATCGAACGCGACGCGCTTCGTCGTCGGCGGGAGTTCGATCATCAGGTCGCGCAGCTCGTCGACCAGGGGGTCTCGGCCGGCGCGGTGCGCTCTGACGTCGACTCCGGGACGATCACCCGCTTGCTCTTCGGAATGGTCAACTCGATCGTCGACTGGTACAAACCCGGCAAGGGGCTCACGGTCGATCAGCTTGCCGATGACGTGATCGCCGTCGCCTTCGACGGGCTGATCGTCTCGCCGCACAGCTGAGTCACTCCTTACTGACGAGTGTCAGGACCTCGTAGTTCGCGACCGGCTCATCGCGCTGATTGAGCAACACCGCATCCCACCGCACCTCGCCGTAGTCTTCCGTCTCTCGGGGCGTGATCTGCTTCGCGGTCAGGATGACCCGCACCGAGTCTCCCGGGGAGACGGGCGTCACGAAACGCAAGTTCTCGAGTCCGTAGTTGGCGAGGACCGGGCCGGGGGCCGGGTCAACGAAGAGTCCCGCCGCCCATGACAGCAGCAGATACCCGTGAGCGACGCGACCGGGGAAGAACGGATTGGCCGCGGCGGCCTCCTCGTCCATGTGAGCGTAGAAGGTGTCTCCCGTGAACTCGGCGAAGTGCTCGATGTCATCCAGGGTGATCTCCCTCGACCCGGACTCGACGGCATCGCCGATCCGCAGCCGCGACAGAGGCTTTCGGAACGGGTGCTCCCCTGTGCTGACCGACGGCGCTCCGGCCCGCCACTCCCCGGTCAACCCGGTCAGGGCGGCCGGAGAGCCCTGCACGGCGGTCCGCTGCATGAAGTGCTTTACGGCCCGGATGCCGCCGAGCTCCTCGCCGCCGCCGGCGCGCCCGGGGCCGCCATGCACCAGTTGAGGCATCGGCGAGCCGTGCCCCGTGCTCGAGCGGGCGTCGTCACGGTCGAGCACGAGCACGCGCCCGTGGAACGGCGCGATTCCGGCGAAGACCGCAGCCACCGCAGCCGGGTCCGCCCCGGCGATCGTTGCGACGAGAGAGCCGCCACCTCGATTCGCCAGGCGGATCGCGTCATCCAAGTCCCGGTAGCCCAGAATCGACGCCACCGGGCCGAACGCCTCGATCCGGTGCACGGCATCGGCATCGGCATCGGCGAACCGCAACAGCACCGGGGCCAGGAATGCGCCGACGGAAGCCGACACCGACCCGTCGGCGTTGACCACCTCGGGCTCGGCAAGGCTCCCGTAGACGATCTCCCCACCACCCGCGATGAGCGCTTCGATACTGGAGCGCACGTCGTCGCGCTGGTCGATGCTGGCGAGGGGGCCCATCGTGACGCCGTCGGCCCGCGGGTCGCCGACCACGGTCCTGGCGTCAAGGCGGACGCTCAAAGCCGAGATCACCGCATCTGCCATCTCGACGGGCACGATGACCCGGCGGACGCAGGTGCATTTCTGGCCGGCCTTGGAGGTGATCTCAGCAACCACCGATGCGACGAAGGCATCGAACTCCGGCGTCCCTTCGACGGCATCCGGAGTCAGGATCGCCGAGTTGAGCGAGTCGGTCTCACAGCCGAGAGCGACTCCTCTCGAGATGACGGCGTCGTCCACCTTCAGCGCCGTCGCCGTCGACGCCGACCCGGTGAAGCCGACACGGTCACGCACGTCGAGGTGGTCGAGGAAGCCACGGACCGAGCCGGAGACCAACTGCAACGCGCCCTCGGGAAGCAGCCCGGAATCCACCATGATGCGGACGCACGCCTCGGTCAGGTATGCGGTCGGCGTGGCAGGTTTCGCGATGCTCGGAACTCCGGCGAGGAACGCCGGCGCGAACTTCTCCAGCATCCCCCAGACCGGGAAGTTGAAGGCGTTGACCTGGAAGGCGACTCCCGGCACGCGCGAATAGATGTGCTGGCCGCCGAATGAGCCGTCCTTCGACAAGCCCTCTGGCGGCCCATCGATCAAGAGGGTGCTGTTCGGCAGTTCCCGACGGCCCTTGCTGGCATAGCTGTAGAGAACGCCGATTCCGCCGTCGATGTCCACAAAGGAGTCGCGCCGCGTCGCACCCGTGCGCGTGCTGAGTTCGTAGAGCGCGTCCTTCTGCTCGGAAAGCACGCTGGCCAGCGCCTTCAGCACGAGCGCGCGTTGATGGAAGGTGAGCGCACCGAGGCTTTTCTGCCCGACGGTTCTGGCATAGTCCACGGCCGCCGCGAGATCGAGGCCTTCCGACCCGACGAGCGCGATCGGTTCGCCGGTCGACGCGTCGAGAACCGGTGCCCCGCGCTCCGGCGTCCACCACGCTCCGGCCACGTAACTGGGGAGCAGCCGGGGGCTGTCCCCGCGGGTGCCGACTCTGGCCTGGGTCGTCGAAGTCATCGTGTGTCCTTTCGTCGGTGACTCATTCGGTCCACGTGAAGAAGCCCTGACCGCTCTTCCGGCCCAGGTGACCTTGCTCGACCAGCTGGCGAAGCAGGGCAGGCGCCGCAAACCGCTCGCCGAGAGTCGACTCGAGGTAGTCCGAGATGCCTAGCCGCACGTCCAGCCCGACCATGTCGGTGAGCCGCAATGGGCCGACCGGGAACTTGTAACCGAGCACCATGGCGGTGTCGATGTCCTCGGCCGATGCGACGCCTTCCTCCAGCATCCTGATCGCCTCGAGTGCGATGGCGACGCCGAGCCGGGAGCTGGCGAAACCGGGCGAGTTGCGCACGACGATGGGCGTCTTGCCGATGGCTTCCACCCAGCCGCGTGCTTCGGCGACCAGACCCGGCCCGGTCCGTTCGCCTCGGACGATCTCGACCAAGGTGGAGCTCGGCACCGGATTGAAGAAATGCAGGCCCAGGAAGCGATCCGGGCGCTCCAGCTTGCTCGCCAACTCGTCGATCGACAGCGACGAGGTGTTCGAGGCCAGGTACGAGGTCGGCTCGAGAACACGCTCGACTCGCGCGAGCATCGTCGACTTGAGCGCGAAGTCCTCGGGGACCGCCTCGACGACGAGCTCGGTCCCTGCCAGATCGGCGGCGTCGGTCGTCGTGCCGGTGCGAGCCAGAAGGTCGTCCTCGCTCTCCTGGGTGCTGCGACGCTCCACGCTGCGGGTGATCGCGTCGGTCAACCCGACCTCTGCCACCTCGGCGGATGCCGAGTCGCGTTCGAGGATGACGACTCGAGCGCCGGCGAGCAGGAAGGCGTGCGCGATGCCCACGCCCATCCGTCCGCCGCCGATGACGCCGACGGTCTGCGGCACCGCCGATGAGGTCATTTCTTCTTCCGATCCAGGAAGGCGGTCATTCGAGCGAACTTCTGCTCCGACTCGAACAGCACCGCTTGGGCGGCATTGTCGATCGCGGGATGAGCGGAACGCGGAGCGTGGATCAGAGATTTGGTGATTCGCACCGCCAGCGGGTCCTGTGCGGCGATCCGATCGGCCAGGTCGTCTGCCGCCGCCGAGAGCGCTTCAGGAGGATGGACCTCCGTAACAAGCCGGACCGCCAACGCCTGCTCGGCGGTGAGCACGCGCCCCGCCAGCAGGATCTCCTTGGCGAGCGGCTCGCCGACCAGCTCGACGAGCCGCCAGGTGGCGCCCGCGGCTGCGGCGATGCCGAGGCTCGTCTCGGGATTTCCGATCTTCGCGGAGGTACTGGCGATCCGGAAGTCGGCCGCATAGGCGAGCTCCGCGCCGCCGCCGAGTGCCCAGCCGTCGATGACGGCGATGACCGGCATCGGAAGAGCGGCGATCCGTTGGAAGATTCCCGAGTTGATGCCGGCCAGAGCGTCATCGCGTCGACGCTCTCGGAGTTCCGCGATATCGGCACCGGAGGCGAAGACGCCCCCCGCACCGCTGAGTAGGAGGATCCGCGGGTCTCGTTCGAGCGAGAGGCAGATCTCGTGCAAGTCCGCGACCATCGCCGCGGAGATCGCGTTGCGGGTCTGGGGATGATCGAGCGTCACGTGAAGGCGGTCGGGGCGCGTCGCATCAACCCGGAGCACGGACGCGGTCATGCGAGACGCTCCACCGCGAGCGCCGCGCCTTGGCCGACTCCGACGCACATCGTGGCAAGACCGTGCCGCGCCTCTTCTCGTTCCATGCGCCCGAGAAGGGTGACGAGGATGCGAGTGCCGGACGCCCCCAGCGGATGACCGAGGGCGATCGCGCCGCCATCGGCATTGACGAGTTGCTCATCGAGTCCTAGGCGCCTCATGACCGCGAGAGCCTGGGTGGCGAACGCCTCGTTGAGCTCGATCGCGCCGAGCTGCGCGAGATCCAGTCCAGTGCGAGCGAGAAGTTTCTGGACCGCGGGCACGGGACCGAGTCCCATCACCTCGGGCGACACCCCGGCGGAGGACCCCCCGATCACACGTGCCCTCGGCGTCAGCCCGAAGCGCTCGACCGCGGCCTCGCTGGCGATCAGCACGGCCGCGGCGCCGTCGTTGAGCGGGGAGGCGTTGCCGGCGGTCACCAGCGATCCATTCCGGACCACCGGACGTAGACCCGCCAGCACCTCCATCGAGGTGTTGGCGCGCGGGCCCTCATCGTCGAACACCGGACCGGTGGGCGTGGGAACGGCGACGATCTCCTCGGTGAATCGACCTGCCGCCGCCGCGGCGATGGCGCGCTGATGCGAGCGCAGCGCGAAGGCATCAGCATCCTCGCGCGTGATCCCCTCCTGGATGCCGACCTCTTCACCGGTTTCGGGCATGCTGAAGGTGAACTTGCGTTCGCGAAAAGCCGGGTTGACGAAGCGCCAGCCGATCGAGGTGTCCGCCACTTCACCGGGCTTGCCGAACGCCTTCTCGGGCTTCGCCATGACCCACGGTGCTCGGGTCATGGATTCCACCCCGCCCGCGATGACGACATCGGCCTCTCCCGACTTCACCATCGCGCTCGCGATGTGCACGGCGGAGAGGCCAGACGCACACAGCCGGTTGACGGTGATGCCGGGAACGCTGACAGGGAGTCCCGCGAGCAGGCCCGAGAGCCGGGCGACGTTCCGGTTGTCCTCGCCGGCTTGATTCGCGTCGCCGAAGACGATGTCGTCGATGGCTTCCGCAGCTATCCCAGTGCGCTCGACCAGCTCACGAATGACCAGCGCCGCGAGGTCATCGGGCCTCACCTGTGCGAGGCTGCCGCCATAGCGTCCGATCGGCGTCCGAACGCCGCCTACTATCAATGCCTCTGCCATGGCTCCATCACCCTGCGTCGCGGTCACTTACTGACCGTTCGTTCTGTAAAAGAATGTCACGCGCCATCGACGCCCGTCAATCCGGCGACTCAGCGGTTGTCATGGAGGCGCTTGAGCTTGCCTTCGCTCCGCGGCAGGGATCCCGGTTGAGCCAGTTCGACGGCGACGGAGCTGCCGATGCGGGACTTCACCTCTCGAACCAACCGGTCCGCGGCCGCCTGCCCCTCGGCCGCGCTCAACCCCTCGCGGGACTCGATGTGCACGGTCAGGCTGTCCATGCGCCCGGCCGTCGTCAGCTCGAGGGAGAAGTGGGGTGAGAGGCCCTCGATCGCGAGGGCGATCTCCTCGATCTGGCTGGGAAAGAGGTTGACGCCGCGCAGGATGATCATGTCGTCATTGCGACCCGCGATCCGACTCATGCGCCTCATATTCGGTCGGGCCGAGCCGGGAAGAAGACTCGAGATGTCATGAGTCCGGTAACGGATCACCGGCAACGCCTCTTTCGTGAGGGTTGTGAACACGAGTTCCCCCTGCGTCCCGTCGGCAAGACTCGCGCCGGTCTCGGAATCGATGATCTCGGGAAGGAAGTGGTCCTCCCAGATGTGCGGGCCGTCCTTCGATTCGATGCACTCGTTGCCAACCCCCGGACCCATGACCTCGCTCAGGCCGTAGATGTCGACGGCGTCGATCCCGAGGCTGCGCTCGATCGTGTCCCGCATCTCGTTCGTCCACGGCTCGGCGCCGAGGATGCCGACCGCGAGCGAGCTCAGACGCGGATCCTCGCCGC
The DNA here is from genome assembly GCF_042655435.1 of Lysinimonas soli. NCBI lineage: Bacteria > Bacillati > Actinomycetota > Actinomycetes > Micrococcales > Microbacteriaceae > Lysinimonas > Lysinimonas soli. The sequence continues at coordinate 265,919 of NZ_JBHSMG010000001.1, read as the reverse complement.
TCGCCGCGATGGCGTCGATGATCGTGAGGAGATAGCTCGGGGTTGCCATGATCGCGTCAGGACGGAAGTCCCGGATCAGCTGCACCTGCTTCGGTGTGTTGCCACCGGACATGGGAACGACCGTGCAGCCGAGTCGTTCGATACCCGCGTGTGCGCCGAGTCCCCCGGTGAACAGCCCGTAGCCGTAGGCGTTGTGTACCATCTGCCCCGGACGCACACCACTGGCGCGCAAGGAGCGCGCGATCAGTGTGGCCCAGTTGTCGAGATCGTTCTGGGTGTAGCCGACCACGGTCGGCAGCCCGGTCGTGCCCGAGGACGCGTGAATGCGTGCGACCTCGGCGCGTGGCACGGCGAACATCCCGAAGGGATAGCTGAGGCGCAGGTCCTCCTTCGTGGTGAAGGGGAACTTCTGCAGGTCCTCGAGAGACCGGAGATCATCGGGATGCACACCGGCCTCATCGAACTTGCTGGTGTACAGCGGCACCTTGGCATAGGCGAGGCGAACAGTGGCCTGCAGCCTGCGCAGTTGCAGTGCCTCGAGCTCATCGCGCGACATCCGCTCCTCGGGATCGAGTTCGGCGGGGGCCGGCGCGTGGGCACGCGAGGTGCTGAGAACTGACATGGAGACTCTCCTTCGAGCCGGATGACGTAGCGGCGAGGCCTAGCGATGGACAGTGCGGCTCTTGCCGCGGAACTCGGCGATGACGGCACCGGTCTCGTCGACCACCTGGACGTCGTAGATGCCCGACCGACCGGACCGGGCCCGCAGTTCGGCGGTCGCGGTGAGCACCTGGCCGAGTCGAGCAGGCCGGAGGAATGAGATCTCCGCTCCGGCAGCGAGCGTCATGGAGTCGTCTTCGTTGCAGGCGACGGCGAAGGCGGTGTCGGCGAGAGCGAAGATCAGACCGCCGTGCACCACGTCGAAGCCGTTGAGCATCTGAGGGCCGACCGTCATGGTCGTGACAGCCCTGCCTCCGGCCGTGCTGACCAGTGTGATACCCAATGCCTCCGAAGCCCGGTCACGTTCGAGCATGAGGCGCACCGAAGGTGATGCGGCGCTGTGCGCCCCGACGTCTGTCATCGTCACCTCACTCATCAGAAAGATAGATTACTGAACGTACGGTAAGCTTCCTAATCGGCGGGAGTCAAACGGAGGGGTGCTGGAACATATGGCGCGAGTTGCTCGGTGCGAGGTTTTCGTGGTTGTCGCGCTGAGCAGACCTCGACATCATGCGTGAAACCCCAACCCCGTCGGGTCGAGAGGATGCGCCGATGACCAACTCGCCATGGACGATCGAACTCGGTGACCTCGATCGCAAGATGGGGATCGAGGTGCTCGAGCAGTCGGCGAAGCGCGTCGTGGCAACGATGCCGGTCGCCGGCAACACCCAGTCGTTCGGCCTGCTCCACGGCGGCGCCTCGATGGCCTTCGGCGAGGCGCTCGGCTCATGGGCGGCGGTCATTCACGCCTCGACGATCGGCAAGAGCGCGGTCGGCCTCGACATCAACGGAACGCACGTTCGGGGCGTCCGATCCGGCGTCATCACAGGGGTCGCCACCGCCATTCACCTGGGGAACACGATCGCGAGCCACGAGGTGGTGCTCACCGATGAGAGCGGCGCGCTGATCAGCACTATTCGGATCACGAACCTGCTGATTCCCGCGCCGGCAGGCTAGAGCGCGGCCTTCTCATCGATGATCGGCGTCTCCATCACGCCCAACCCCGTGATCTCCATGCGCACGATGTCCCCCTCGAACAGGAAGGTCGGCGGATCCTGGAATGCACCGCATCCGGTCGTCGTGCCCGTCATGATGAAGTCCCCTGGCGACAACTCGATGACCTTGCTGAAGTCTTCGATCAAGCCAGGGATGTCGACGATCATCTCATCGCTGCGCCCGTCCTGACGCAGCTCCCCATTCACCCAGCACCTGAGGCGCAGGTCGTGGGGGTCCGGGATCTCGTCCTTGGTCGCGATCCAAGGCCCGGACGGCGCCCCGGTCGGTATCCCCTTGGCACGCGTCATCTGCGCGTACATCGGGTGCAGCGCCACGTCTTTGAACGCGAGGTCACGAGCGGTGACGTCGTTGCAGATCATGTAACCCGCGATGTGCTCGTAGGCATCTTCTCGACGGATGTTGCGGCCTCCCCGACCGATCACGACGCCGATCTCGGTCTCATAGTCGAGTTGTTGTGATTGCAGGGGGCGCACAAGCGCGTCGTTCGGTCCGATGACGGTGTTGGACGGCTTGAAGATGATGATCGGCTCAGACGGGGAGGGGGCGTCCTTTCTGCCCATGGCCTCATCCACATGGGACTGGTAGTTGCCCCCCGCGACGAGAATCTTCTCCGGCCGGGTGACCGGCGGACCGAGGCGAACCGACCCCGCGGCGACGGTCTCGACGCCACCTTTCTTCAGCGCCGCTTCTACCAGGGGCTGGAGGTGGTCCAAGAGGGCGAGAAACTCGTTCGTCCCTAGTTCGGTGAGTCCGATCCCACGCAGCAGGGGCGCCAGCGGCGCGATCGACCCATCCTCCAACAAGACACCGGGCTGCTCCGCACGAACGGGACCGAAACTGACGATTCGCATTGTGTTCCTCACCGTTGCTCGTCGTCGAGCACGCGCGATTCAAACTACCCATACCGGTGGAATATCTCAACTATATTTTCGTGCGACCAGGTCTCCGCGCTTGATACTGTTGCATCACACTCGGCTGGGGGTTCCAGATGCAGTACCGCAAGCTTGTCGAGGCTCCGGAGGCCTCCCCCTCGGCCGCGCCCCAGTTGTCGCTCACCGACCAGATCTATGAGCGCGCCCGCCGAGAGATCATCGAGGCGAAGTGGCGTCCCGGCCGCATCCTTCTCGAACCCGAGCTCGCCGCCGCCTACGGGGTGTCGAAGACCCCGGTGCGAGAGGCGCTCCGGCTGCTGGTGCAAGAGGACTGGGTCGTCAACCTCCCGCGGCGCGGGTATCTGGTCCGCCCGCTGCGCCTCGACGACATCGGGGAGGTCTTCGGCCTGCGGAGCATGATCGAGCCCACCCTCATCGCCGAGATCGCGCGCATGTCCGGACCGAGCGCAGCCGAGATCCTCGCGGCACGAGTGTCCGACCAGCGCGGCGCCGAGGGCGACTTGCACGCATCACTTGACGCGGCGAGCAGCTTCCACCTGGCCGCCGCGCAGCTCGCGAACAACCGACGCGCCGAAGGGATGCTCGAACGCCTGCTCGCCGAGGTTCGGCGACTGCACTACCTGATGCCCAACGTCGAAGCGCACATCAACTCCCAGGCTGAGATCACCGCCCATGAACGCATCCTCAACGCCGTGCGTGCGGGCGACGCCGACAAGGCGGCGGGACTCATGCGGGAGCACCTAAACGAAGTCGCGCGCACCATGGTGAACGGCTTCGCCCAGGTGCCGACCGACTAAGCCTTCTCGGCGGCGAGGCCTCCATTGACCGTGGCGTCCCACGCTGCCGCGAAGCGCTGGCGCAGATCACCCGCTACCGAGTGGGTGAGCCAGCCCACGTGTCCGTCGGGTCGCACGATCGCGGCCCCTTGCTCTCCCAGCGAGTAGCGCTCCGCCAGCGTCTGGTCGGCCCCCTCGAACCCGGGCTCACCGAGCACCCGCACGGTCGTCCCCTTCGGGATCGCGGACAGCCAGACGGAATCCGCTGCGCCGAGCAGAACGGTCATTCTTCCGTCGAAGACATCCAATGTCGACACGGTTCTTCCGTTCACTAGCACGGGGGCGTGCGGAGCCCTCGCCCCGAAGGTAATGGTGCCGACCGCGATCTCGGATGGTTCCGAGCCAGGGGCATAGCTGAACCCGAGATCCTGTTCGATCGGATCCACGTGCCTGTGCTGATCATCGAGGAGGCGACGGAGCTCGTCGCGGTCATCCGCCATCAGCGCCGCCTTCACCTTCACGAACCGCTGGGCGTTGCCGACCGACCACGCCGCGTTCGAAAGCGCGACCGGTCTGCGCTCGGTCTCGTAGCTGGCCAGCAGGGACTCGGGGGCGCTGCCGGTGAGCACCATCGCGAGCTTCCATGCCAGGTTGTGCACGTCGGCGAAGCCGGTGTTGATCCCGAATCCGCCGGTCGGCGGCAGGGAGTGCGCGGCATCACCGGCCAGGAAGACGCGGCCAACCCGGTACGAGCTGGCGACGTCGGCGCTGATCCGGAAGGTCTCGCTGCTGAGGACGTCGACCTTCAGCTCATCGACGCCCACCGCACGGCGCACGGCCGCGATGGCCTCCTCCTCGCTCAGCGCAGGGGGGCGCTCCCGGGTCGGCGCGTTCTGGATGATGGTGACCCAGCGATCCTCCCCACCCGCGGGAGCGACACCCACCAGCCCCCCCGATCCGCCGGAGCGCGTGTAGTACATGATCGCCGGGCGTTCGGCGGTGTACGGGCGGAGATCGCCGTGCCAGTAGATGCTCTGCCAGAACGGAGTCGGGGCATCCGATCCGAAGGCGATCCCGAGCGCGGACCTCATCGAGCTGCCCACGCCGTCGGCGGCGATCACGTACTTGGCTCGGATGCGCGCCGGCCCGCGTGCCGCATCTCGCACGGCCAGCTCGACCCCGTCGTCGTCCTGCGCGATCGACTCGACCGTCACGCCCTTCTCCAGGCGCACGAGCGGCGCGGCGACCAGATGCCGCTCGAGAGCCTGTTCCAGGAGGTCCTGCGAGACACGATACGGCCGCACCGAACTCCACGATTTGTCCAAGGAGGTCATCGACTCCGTGCGCGCGATCTCACCCCCTGCCACTGTCTCCGTGTAGATGAACCGATGCGTCTCCGCGGGCATCGCGATGGCGCGCAACTCGTCATCGAGACCCCACAGCCTCGCGAGCTCGCTGGCTCGCAGCCGTATCCCCCGCGCCTTGGGATGATGGTTGCGCTCGGCCCGCCGTTCCAGGACCGTTGCGCGAATGCCGTATTGCGACATCAGAAGACCCGCGGCAAGACCGACCGGTCCCGCCCCGATGATCACGACGTCGGCATCGAGGGGCTCGTCATTCACGCGGCACATCCTTCATGAGGGGGGCGGTGAGCTGCAACCACAGTCGATCGGGGCTCTCCAACTGCAGTGGGTCGTCGGTCGCCGGCAAGAACTCGAGACCGAGGAACCCCCGGTACCCGCCGACCTTGACGGAGTCCAGGATGCCCGCCATGTCGAGCATTCCGGTGCCCGGTCGTCCCCTGCCCGGATAGTCGGCGAGTTGCACATGACCGATATCGGCCTCGTTCGCGGCGATGAATCCGGCGGGGTCGACGCCGGAGTGGGCCAGGTGATAAACGTCGGCGAGCATTCCGATGTCGACGCTTACCTGGGGCCGGACTCGGCGGACGACCGCGAGCACCTCGTCCGGCTCGGTCAGCAGATAGTCCGGATGATCGGTCGCGTTCAATTGCTCGACGACCAGGCCGAGCGCGGCCGGCTGCGCGAGAGCCGCAAGCGCCACGAGTCGGCTCTCCAGCACCTCCAACCCGGCTGCCCGCCCTCGGGGGCCCACGTTCCCCGCGAGCACGTTGAGATAGCGTGCCCCGAGCGCGGAGCCGAGTTCGACGGCCGCCGCGGCGTTCGCCCAGAAGACCTCGCCCGCGTCAGGGAGTCCGGCCAGGCCTCGTCCCCCGTGGGAGGCGTCGCCCTCCCAGAGGTTGAGCAGATGCAGTCGAGCCCCAGCCTCGACGAAGCTGGAGACGAACTCGCCCATGGCGACGGGACCGGGGACAGGCTGCGGCCACGGCCACCACGTTTCGAGAGTCCGATAGCCGAGGTCGACCGCGCGACCCGCGCGCTCCAGAGGCGGGACGCCGGGGAGTAGCGCGGAGATCGAGAGCGAGAACCGTTCGCTCATGAGCCGTCCCGACGGTAGAGGTCGAGCAGTCGCGCCGGATCGTCCGCGCCGAAACCGCACGCGACCGCATCGCGGAACATCTCGCGGACGGCGGGGAATACGCGCGACGAGATGCCGGCGGATTCGAACTGCCGCGCTACCAGATCCTGAACCGGGACGAGGCCCTGGATGGCGGCGCCGGTCGAGGCGAAATCCTCCCGCATGGCGCGGGGCAGCTCTCGTTCCAGCATGGCACTCGCCGCCCACCCTCCCATGAGCACCGGCAGCGCGGCATCGAGCGGGATGGATTCCGACCGAAGGAGGGCTGCCGCCTCGACCGCACCGGCCATGTGCACCGAGACGAGCAACTGGTTGACGAGCTTGAGACGCAGTCCCGATCCCGATGCGCCGATGTGGTGCACCGATGCGAGGTAGTCGGCGAAGAGCGTCCTGCGGGAATCCACGGTATGCCGGTCTCCTCCGGCCATGGCCACGAGGGTCCCCGCTTCGGCACCTTCCGGACCACCGGTGACCGGGGCGTCGATGAAGGCCGCCCCCGCGGCGGAGAGCAGCGCGCTCAGTTCCCGGGCCAGGTCGGGGCTGAAGGTCCCATGCTCGACGAAGACCTGCCCCGGTCCAGCGCCGGCGATCAGGCCGTCGCCACCCCCGTAGACGCTCCGGATCGCCTCGTCGTCCAGCAGGCAGCCGACGACCGTGCTGCACCCCTCCGCGACATCCCGGGGGGTTGCGACGAATACGACCCCGTCGCCGGCGAGAAGCGCGGCCCGCGCCGGATCGCGGGCCCACGCCGTGACCGGATGCCCGGCCGCGACGAGACGCCGAGCCATCCGGGCGCCCATGGCCCCGAGCCCCACGAGACCGACGGCCTCACTCATCAGGCACCGCCCGGAGGAAGTCGAAATCGCATCCCTGGTCGGGTTGGAGGACGTGCCGGTCGTACAGCAAGCCGTATCCGCGGCGCGGGGCATCCGGTGGGGCGCCCGGGTCGCGTTCGGCCAGCTCGACCTCCGGCACGAGCAACTCGATCGTGCCGTGCTCGATGTCGACCTCGATGATGTCGCCGTCCCGTACCAGCGCCAGGGGGCCGCCGACCGCCGCCTCGGGAGTGACGTGCAGCACCACGGTGCCCGTCGCGGTGCCGCTCATGCGCGCATCGGTCACCCGCAGCATGTCGACCACTCCCGCCCGCGCCAGGCGAGCGGGGATCGGGATGTGCCCGACCTCGGGGATCCCGGGAGCACCCCGGGTACCGACCCCCCTGAGCACGAGGACGCTGTCCGCGTCGACGTCGAGGCCCTCGTCGTCGATCCTGCGATTGAGATCCGCGACGCCGTCGAAGACCACCGCCCGCCCGCGGGCATGCCGCAGGCCGCCGGCGACGGGCTTGACCACCGCGCCGCCGGGAGCGAGGTTGCCCGAAAGCACCGCGATGGCCTCCCCGACGGGTGATGCGTCGGCCGCTCGAAGGGCGGCGCTCTCAACAGGCGCCGTGCGCGCCCGCGCCACGTCCCAGCTCAGCCCTTCGGCCGTCGCCGTGCCCGCATGGAACAACTCCCCGAGCTCCCGCGCGACGGCGGGAACTCCACCGGCCGACTGAAGGTCGCTGAGGAGCTGGGATCCCGACGGGCGAACGTTCGCCAGCAGCGGCGTGGTCCGCGCCCACTCGCGGATCCGCTCGATCCCCAACCCGACACCCGCCCGGCCGGCGATCGCCTCGAGGTGGATGAGCGCATTGGTCGAGCCACCGAGAGCGCAGACCATCCTGACCGCGTTCTCCAGGGACTCCTCGGTCACCAGCGAAACAGGCGCCGCGCCCCGACCGACCGCGTCGACGATGGCCGCGCCGGCACGAACCGCGGCGCCGAGATGCTCGTCGCTGCCGGCGGCGTGCAAGGAGGAGCCGGGAAGCGCGAAGCCCAGCACCTCGGCGATCGCGGCCATGGTGACGGCCGTTCCCAGCACATTGCAGGTTCCGACTCCAACGTTGAGCTTGCCCTCGAGCTCGACCCAGTCATCATCGTCAAGTCGTCCGAGACGACGCTCGTCGATGAGCGGCCAAACCTCGTCGATGGTGAGGGCGGCATCCCGCCAGCAGGAGACGGGACGCGGTCCGGCCGTCACCATGATGGCGGGCTTGCCCGCGCTGATGGCCCCCATCAACTGAGCAGGCACGGTCTTGTCGCAGCCGCCGAGGAGCACGACGCCATCGATCGGGGAGGAGGCGATCATCTCTTCGACATCCATGGACATCAGATTGCGCAGCAGCATGCTGGTCGGCCGGATGAATGGCTCGGAGAGCGAGATCGTGGGGAACTCGAGCCCGATCCCGCCCGCTTGGGCGATGCCCTTCTTCACCTCCACTGCCACGTCGCGCAAGCCCGCATTGCATGGGCTCAGCTCGCTCCAGCTGGTGCAGATTCCGATCACGGGGCGCCGACGCACCGCTTCGTGGTTGAAGCCCTCTCCTCTGAGAAAGGCGCGATGGAGGAATCCATCGGCGCCGTCATCCGCGAACAGCGAGCCGTTCGATCGGGCGATCTCACGTTGCGACACGCGAGTCACCTACTCCCGTGGCTCGGGAGCGTGGCCGAAGAAGAGGCCCATGAGATCCGGATGATCCGCGATCTCTGAGGCCGTGCCCTCCAGCACGACGGCCCCCGCGCTCATCACCGTCACTCGATCCGCCAGGCTCAGGCCGAAACGGACGTTCTGCTCGACCATCAGGATCGTCGTTCCCATCGCATTCATGGCTCGGGTGCTCTCGTGGATGACTGCGCGGCTTTGGGGATCGAGCCCCAGGGTGGGTTCGTCGAGCAGGATGACCTTGGGGTCGAGCATCATCGCGCGGGCGAACTCGACGATGCGCCGCTGCCCGCCCGAGAGCGACCCGGCCCGCTCGGCCGAACGCTTCGCGATCAGAGGAAACATGCCGGCGAGTTCCTCATAGCGCGCCCGAAGGCGCCCGGCGGCTCGGCGATCCACATAGCCGCCCATCATGACGTTCTGTCTCACCGTGAGCGTCGCGAACAGACCGTGCCGCTGCGGCACCTGGACGACTCCCGTCCGGATGATCTCCGTCGGGGACATTCCGGTCAGGTCGATCCCATCGACGACGATCGATCCGCGCCGGGGGCGGAGCACTCCGCTGAGGGTCTTCAGCACCGTCGATTTTCCCGCACCGTTCGGACCGACGATGCAGTTGATCGAGCCCTTCTCCACCTGGATGCCGAAGCCCGACAGAATATCCAAGCCGCCATAGCCGCCGTACACATCGCTCAGCGAGATCATGCCGACGCCGCCCCTCTGACCTCGAGAGGTTCTGAACGGCCGAGGTATGCCTCGACGACGAGCGGGTCGTCTTTCAACTCCTGAACGGTTCCATGAGCGATGACGACGCCCCCGTCCATGACGTAGACGTCATCGCAGAGGGCCTCGATGAACGGAAGGTCGTGCTCCACCAGCAATACCGATACCCCCTTGCTGTTCACCTCACGGATGATCTCGGACAGGCGCGCGGAGAGCGCTGGGCTGATTCCTGCTGCCGGTTCATCGAGCATGATCACGCGCGGCTCGAGTGTGAGCACCTGCGCCAGCTCCACGAGCTTCCGCTGGCCGTAGCTCAGTTCGGCGGGGCCGATGTCGGCGTATCCGGCGAGACCGAACTTCTCCAGTCGAGAGTGCGCTTCCGAACGCTCGGCAACGGTGACACGGGCAGCGAAGATCCGCCGTAGCGAGAACCGTCGCTCTGGCAGCACGACGTTCTCGAGCACGGTCATCGAAGGGAACAATCTGGGGAGCTGATAGGTGCGGGCCAGGCCCGCATGGGCCCTCCCCGGTCGGTCGCCGTTCCGCAACGCTCGACCCGCGAGGACGACCGCGCCGGCATCCGGGGACACGGTGCCGTCGATGAGATTGAACAGCGTGGTCTTCCCGGAACCGTTCGGGCCGATCAGGCCCGTGACGGCGCCCTCCCCCACCGCGAGCGAGACTCCCTGAACAGCCTTGACCCCGCCGAAGGATCTCGCCAGACCGCTCACCACCAGGATGGCTCCAGTGCTCTCGGCTCGTGAGATGGGCGCCGTCGCGCCGCGGGCTTCGGTGTCTCGAGGGCGGAAGGCCCGCGCGATCCGCAGGCGCTCGGCGTCGCCCGTCCGAGAGATCCAGCCGCGGATGGTCGGCAGCACTCCCCGCGGAAGGAAGAGCACCACGAGGATCAGAACACCCGAGAAGAGCAGTAACCGGATGGCGCCGGAATTGGCACCGCCGACCGTCGTCGCCGTCACCTCGGCCAGCGGCTCGATGATGAAAGCCCCCAGAACAGGCCCCCACACGCTGCCCCGGCCGCCGAGCAGCGCGGCGAGCACGATCAGGATGCTCATGACGATGTCGAACATCGCGCTCGGGTTGAGGTACGAGATGTAGAACCCGTAGAGTCCGCCCGCGATGCCGGTGAAGAAACTCGCAAGAACGAAGGCGATCATCTTGTACACCGCGGTGCGAATGCCCAGCCCCGTGCTCTTGTCCTCATCGTCGTGGATCGACAGCAGTCCGAGGCCCAGCTTGCTGCTGCGCACCTTCATCGAGACGAGGATGACGACCGCGAGGAGGGCGAGGAACGCGTAGTAGAACGGCCAGTTCTGGTAGGCGAGATCCCAGGTGGCAATGGGCATCGGAAGCCCGCCGCTTCCCCCGGTGATCGGGGTCCAGGTCTGCGCGACCCACTTGAGCAGCATCAGTGCCGCGAAGGTGACGATGACGAAGTACATGCCACGGGTGCGGCGCGTGACCAGGCTGAGCAGAGCCGCCACGATGGCGGCGACCAGACCGCCTGCAAAGCAGGCGATGAACGGTGAGATCCCCCACCGCTGGGCGATGATCCCGGTGGTATAGGCCCCGAGCCCGATGAACATGCTGTTGCCGACGGAGATGTATCCGGCGAATCCGCCCATCAGATCCCAGCCGCTTGCCCCGATGGCCAACAGGAAGGTCAGGATAAGCATGTTCTGCAGGTAGAGGTTGTTCGAGAACACCGGGAACAGGGCGAGCAGCACGAAGCCTGCCAGTGGCAACACCACCCGAATCGCCCGGGACCGGCCAACCGACGTCATGAGGCGACATCCTCACGGCTGCGGAAAGCCACAAGACCCTGAGGCCGGACCAACAGAACGAGAAGAATCAGAATGAGCGGCACCGCCGTCGTCCACTGGATCGAGAGGTAGGTGGAGGTGAACGCCTCGGCCAGACCGAGGGCCACTCCGCCCGCGACGACCCCGGGAATGCTCCCCAGGCCGCCGAGGATCACCACGCTGAGGGTGAGGCCGATCCACGAGTCCTGAGTGTCGGGAACGAACTGATAGAGGAAGCTCAACGCGGCCCCCCCGAACGACGTCGTCGCGATCGCGATCGCGAAGATCCAGGTGCCGACCTTTGCCGGGTCGACACCGACCAGCTTCGCGCCCTCCGGGTTCTCCGAGGCCGCCGTGATCGCGCGCCCGAGCCATGAGAGTCGGATCAATACGGTCAAACCCGCCGTGATGAGCACCGCCAGGATGCACGCGTACAGCTGCGCTTTCGGGATCACGATCGCGCCGACGGTCAGTGCTTGGTTGAAGTAAGTGGGCGTCGCGCTCACAGGATCCGGACCCCAGATGAGAGCGATGATGCTCTCGAGGATCAGGGCGAGGGCGAAGGTCGCGACGATGGCGAGCCCTCGATCGATGCGCTGCGCTCTCTCGATGACCGTCTTGTAGAGCAGAACGCCGATCCCCGCCATGATCGGCGCGCCGATGAACGCGCCGATCAGGGGGTCGATTCCGGCGAAATGCCAGAGGCTGTACGACAGGTAGGCACCGAGGACGAGGAAGGCTCCCTGGGCCATGTTGACGATCTTCATGACGCCGAAGACCAGTGTGAGCCCCGTCGACATCAGTGCGTAGACGCCTCCGATGAGCAGCCCGAACACCAGCGTCTGCAGGAGTGTCGTCATCACCCCTGCCAGGCGGGCTTGGGGAAGACGACGGTCTTGGTCGTCGCTGCAGGCTGCGGCCGAAGGATCTCGAGCTTGTCGTTCTGCCACTGGGCCAAGAGCAGCGTGCCGAGGGGCACCCCCGTCTTGTCCCACTTCAACGGCCCCACGATCGTGTCGACCGTGTGCGAGTGCAACCAGCTCGACAATGCCTTCTGGTCGGCGATGCTCCCGACGGCTTTCACCGCGGCGGCGAGCACCTGCCCTGCCGTGTAGGAGTTCGCCGCGTCCTCGGTGGGCGCCGAACCGAACTTCTTGGTGTATGCCGCGACGAACTCCGCGTTGCCGGGGTAGGAGGCCGCCGCGCTCCATCCAACCGCGGTGAAGATCCCCTCGGTGTTCGTCGCGCCGATTCCTTCGGCGAATCCCGGCCCGGAAGGGGTTCCGGTCTGGAAGAACAGCTTGGGGCTGTAGTTCAGTTTCTGCAAAGAGCGGATGAAGCTGATGCCGTCGTCGGCGATGGCTCCGTGGATGATCAGCTCGGGCTTACCCTGAACCACCGCCGACGCGATCGGGTCGAACGACGAGGTATCTGGCGAGTACACGTCCTTGTAGACCGTCTTGACACCAAGCGCCTCAAGCTTCTTCTGGAAGGTGTCGACGGCGGGACCGGTGGCCGGGTCGTCCTGAGCCAGGTAGGCCGCCGTCTTCGGGCGCTCGTTGGTCGAGAGCGACTTGATATAGGCGACGAACTGATCGGGCAGGGTCGCTGTCGTCGCGGGTTGCGCGAAGAACAAGTTCTTGAAACCGCGAGTGAACAGCGCCTCGTTGCCGCCCGACGGCTCCACGTAGACCATGTTCTGCCGTGCAGCCACGGCAGAGGCCGGTCCGTTGAGAAGCGACGAGAAGGTACCAAGAAGAAGATCGACCTTGTCTTGGCTGATCAGCTTCGTGTAGTTGGTCACGACGGCGCTCTCGCTGAAACCGTCGTCGAGGACCTTGAGTTGGATCTTGCGGCCGAGGAGCCCGCCCGACGCGTTCACGTCGGCGGCCCACTGCTGATAGCCCTGGTACCCGCCCAACGCCACATCGGCAACAGGTCCGGTCAGCGGGAGAGACATCCCGATGGTGATCGGACCGCTGGATGAAGTAGTCGTCGCACTCGATGAGCAAGCGGAAATCGACACGAGTGTCGCTGTGATCGCCACAGCTGCCAACACCGACCGACGCCATTGTCTGATCTTCATGAACCCTCCTTTGGGATACCCCAGGTATATCAGAGGTATCCGATGGCGGTCAACGGCGCGCACGACGCGGTGACGAGCAAGGGATCATGACCTCGCAGCGCGATGACCCGACACCCGATGGCTCATGATGCGGATCACCCAGGCGCCCTCTGCTTCGTGGATTGAACCAAATCGCGAATGCCGCCGCAGATGCACCCGGACGGTGACTTAGGCGCTCGCACCCGTCACGCAGGAGGGGTAGCCGAGCAGGCATTTCCGCACCAGATCAACGATAACCAAAATGTGTTATCGTTGGTACCGTGACCATGCGATCGACGATCATCACCGCGACAGCCGAGCTGTTGGCTCAGTCGTCGAGCGGCGACATCTCGACTCGCGCGGTGTGTGAGGCCGCCGGGGTACAGCAGCCCGTCATCTATCGGCTCTTCGGCGACAAGGAGGGCCTGCTCGCGGCGACGGTCGACCATGTCTGGGACGAGTACCTGAGCATGAAACGCCAAGCCGAGCAATCCGATGATCCCCTGAAGGATCTGCGGTCTGGGTGGGACAGCCACACCGCGTTCGCGATCGCTCACCCGAATGCCTACCGGCTGCTTTTCGGTTCGAATGCCGTCGACCGGGCGGAGTCCGCCGACGAGGCGATGCGGCTGCTGCGCGCCGTGCTCGACCGGCTCGCCGCACAAGGACGGCTGCGCGTCGATCCGGAGGTCGGGGCACGGGTGGTCATGGCGGCCAACACCGGAGTCGCCCTGGCCTTGATCCTCCGCCCCGCTTTGTATCCGGACCTCGCGTTGTCGACCATGATGCGCGACATCGTCCACGGCGCTCTCGTCTCCGATGCCGCGCCGGCCTCGGACGCAGGCGAATCGAGTCGCATCGCGGCGACCACCCTGCGAGGTGCGCTCATCTCGATGCCAGACACCCTCTTCACCGATCGCGAGGCCGGGCTGCTGGATGAATGGTTGAACCGCATCCAATCCCAACCACCCGCCGGCTGACACCGACCCGACCGAAGCTCGCCACCCGCAGGACGGGGGCGTCATCCGGCGCGCCCTCAGCCGGGGCGCACCACCACGGAACCCCAGTGAAAGAGAGCACACCATGACAAGCAACATCGACATCGATCCGCGAGTCACCACGTCGCGAGTCGCCCTGGTCACCGGAGGTTCCGGCGGCATCGGCCGCGCTGTCGTCGAACGACTTGCGAAGGACGGGATGGCCGTCGGCGTGCACTACTCCGGCAACCAGGCCAGGGCCGACGAGACCGTCGCCGCGGTCGTCGCCGCTGGAGGCCGCGCATTCGCCGTCGGCGGCGATGTCGCCGACGAGGACGCGATGTCGGCTGCGTTCGATGCGGTGGAGGCCGAGTTCGGCGGGATCGATGTCGTGGTGAACACGGCGGGCATCATGATCCTGTCCCCCATTTCGACCCTGAACCTCGACGACCTGGACCGGATGCATCGCACCAACATCCGCGGCACCTTCGTCGTCTCCCAGCAGGGTGCCCGCCGAGTCCGCGACGGTGGGGCGATCATCAACTTCTCCACCTCGGTCACCCGCACTCAGTTCCCCGGCTATGGCGCATACGTCGCAAGCAAGGCGGCCGTCGAGAGCATCACGCTGATCCTCGCCCGTGAGCTGCGCGGCAAGAACATCACCGTCAACGCGGTCGCCCCCGGGCCCACCGCGACCGCGCTGTTCCTCGACGGCAAAGACGAGGCCACCATCGCGAACCTGGCCAAGGCCGTGCCGTTGGAGCGACTCGGTCAGCCGGACGACATCGCCGAGACGGTCGCATTCCTCGCGGGCCCCGGCCGCTGGGTCAACGGCCAGACCGTCTTCGCCAACGGCGGACTCGCCTGAGTGAATCCGTCCCCCACCAGAGAACATCGAAGAAGAGAGCAGAACATCATGAGCAACATCGTCGTCATCACCGGCGCCTCCAGCGGCTTCGGCGCCCTCACCGCCCGCGCCCTCGCCGACACGGGCAACACCGTCTATGCAGGCATGCGGGAAACCACCGGCCGGAACGCCTCGCAGGTGCAGGCCGCCGCGGACTACGCCGCCGAGCGGGGCGTCGACCTGCGCGCGATCGAGATGGATGTGAACTCGCAGGCGTCCGTCGACGCCGCCATCACCGCGATCGAGGCCGAGCACGGCCGGATCGACGTGCTCATCCACAACGCCGGGCACATGGTCGTCGGGCCCGCTGAGGCGTTCACGCCGGAACAGCTCGCCGAGCTGTACAACGTCAACGTGCTGTCGACCCAGCGCGTCAACCGTGCTGCGCTGCCGGGCATGCGCCACCGTGGAGAAGGTCTGGTTCTGTGGGTATCCAGCAGCTCCGTCAAGGGCGGCACCCCACCGTACCTGGCGCCGTACTTCGCGGCGAAGGCCGGCATGGACTCGCTCGCCGTCAGCTACGCCGCCGAGCTCGCCCGCTGGGGCGTGGAGACCTCCATCGTGGTCCCCGGATCGTTCACCAGCGGCACCAACCACTTCGCCCACTCCGGCCACCCCGCCGACACCGCGGTCGAGGCCGACTACGAGACCAAGTACGCCGGACTCATGGAGCAGGTCGGAGAGAAGCTCGCCGCACTCGCCCCCGACGGAGCCGATGCGTCGATGGTGTCCGATGAGATCGCACGCATCGTCGCACTGCCCGTGGGGCAGCGCCCGTACCGCGTGCACATCGATCCCGTCGACGACGGCTCGGAAGAAGTCTCCGAGATCGCCGACCGTGTTCGGCGCGAGTTCCTCGCTCGCGTCGACCTCGCCGACCTCCTCACCGTCTAACGCTGAACAGATCTCGGGTGAGCCGTCGCTCGAATGCGGCGGCTCACCCGAGCGCGCCGGTGAGCCGTTGACTGCCGATCACGGCAAGGAGTTGCAGCCGTTCGGCGCTCGCCGACCCGGGCGTGGCGGTGAAGACGAGGAGGGATTGTTCCTGCTCGGGATCCAGAAGCGTTTGGCAGTGCAGGTACATGTCGCCGACCTCGGCGTGCACGAGGTGCTTCTCCTCCGAGTGCACCAGTCCGATCTCGTGATCCGCCCATAAGTTGGCGAACTCACTGCTCTCATCCAGCAGCAGCCCTGTGATCGACCCGGCCCGTGATTCCGGGCCGTATTTCGTGACGACATAGCGGTGCTGCGCGACGAAGACCCGTCCGAGGTGCTCGTGGTCGGCCTCGGCGTAGATCGATCGCGACTCCGGTTCGGTGAACCATCGATAGATGTTGGCTCGGCGGGGCCCCTCGTAGCGGGTCTGGTCGCCGAGGAGCGCGATGGCGAGCCGCGTCTGCGTCAGCGTTTCGCCGAGGTTGTTCATGATCTGCGCGGGGGTGTCGGTCAGTCGATCGAGCACCCGCATCAGGCCCGCATTGATGTGGTCGCTGCGTTGGATGGATTTCGGGCTGCTGTGCCCGGCGAGCTGAAAGAGATGGTCCCGCTCGGCGAGCGACAACCTCAGCCCGCGCGAGATCGCGGCGACCATCTGCTCCGACGGCTGGGGTCCGCCGTTGCGCTCGAGGCGTGCGTAGTAGTCGGCGGACATTCCGGACAGTTCGGCGAGTTCTTCGCGCCGCAGTCCATTGGCACGACGTCGCGGTCCGCGGCTCAGGCCCACATCCTCCGGCTGAAGCGCCTCGCGGCGCGTTCGCAAGAAGTCAGCCATCGCCTGGAGGTCCATGTCCCGAGTATCGCGTGTCGGCCTGACCCTATCCATGGCCTGTCATGCAGTCGATCGGCAGCCGTTGCTCCCGTTCCGCGCCGGCGTGGGGAGCCGGTGCATGTCGTGCAGTGGATGAACGTGCCCTGTTCATCGGCGGGCTGCGGAGGCTGACTGGACAAGTGGCCGCACGGGCGGCATCAGGAGGGGGAGAACGATGGCCAAGTGGACCGCGGCGGATCTGCCGGACATGTCGGGCAAGACGGTGGTGGTGACCGGAGCATCGAGCGGCATCGGCCTGATCGCCGCTCGCGAATTGGCTCGTGTGGGAGCTCATGTGGTGTTGGCCGTGCGTGACGTCGCAAAGGGTGCCGCGGTTCGACAAGGGATGGCGGGTGATGTCGAGGTACGCCACCTCGATGTCTCGGATCTGGCCGGCGTGCGAGCGTTCGCCGCCGACTGGGCGGGACCACTGGACGTGCTCGTGAACAACGCCGGTGTCATGGACATCCCGCTGACCCGCACCCGTGATGGTCTCGATGTGCAGACTGCGACGAACTCGCTCGGACCGTTCTTGCTGACCAATCTGTTGCTGCCGAACATCACGGACCGGGTCGTCTGGGTCACCAGCCAACTGCACCGGATGGGGCACCTGAACATCGAGGACCTCAACTGGGAGGTGCGCCCGTACAAGTCCATGGACGCCTACAACGACTCCAAGCTGCAGCTCGTGCTCTTCTCGCTGGAGTTGCAGCACCGGCTCGACGCCGCCGGGTCTGCGGTTCGCTCGGTTCTCGCTCATCCCGGCATCGCCACCACGCCCTTGGCCGCGCATTCGTCGTCCAACGCCATCAATCGGTTCTCGTTCCTGATGAACGATCCCGAGCACGGCGCCCTCCCCACCCTGTTCGCCGCCACGCAGAACGTGGCACGCAACGCGTACGTCGGTCCGGACGGCCTGGGCGGCATCAAGGGCTATCCGAAGGTGCGCAAGCCAGGAAAGGCCGGACTGGACAACGCCAACGGCGCCGCGCTGTGGTCGGCCGCGAGCAAGATGGTCGGGGTCTCGGCGTGACCGTGTGCCGACGTCATCCGGATCGTGCCGCTGGCCGGGGGATGATGTCCATGGGTCCCCTCCGATTCGGATGTCCTCCAACACCGACAAAGGCTGTGAAATGACGAATGCTGCGCTGAGGAACACCAGCCCGCACGGCAGATCGGAACCGCCCAAGAGGCCGGTCACCCTGCTCGAGCGACTCGAGGGGGGAGCGATCGCAGCGGCCTCGGTGGTGCTGTTCCTCCTCCTCGGATTCGCCTGGTGGTGGCTGCTCGCCCTCTTCATCCTGTTCGACCTGTCGATGGTCGGCTTCGTCGCCGGCAACCGGGTAGGTGCCATCGTCTACAACAGCGTGCACAATTACGCGGTGCCGGCGGTGCTGCTGGCCCTCTACGGGCTGCTCCTGCTTTTCGGGCTCACGATGTGGCCGCTCGCCTTCGTCGCCGGCTGCTGGTTCTTCCATGTGGCCGCCGACCGAGCGTTGGGCCAGGGCCCGCGGCCCCTGGCGTAGGGTTCGAGCGGACGAGTCGTCGAGGGCGGGCGAGACACCGAACGACGGGGGCGGGTTGATCCCCCGCCCCCGTCCTCGGTCGCGATCCCGTCCGTCACTCCGGTCGCGACGCTCAGGGTGTGACGATGAACCGGTCGACATCCGTGTAGTGACCGGTGCTGCTGGAGTCCGAGCGCACGGTGATCTTCAGGGTGTGAGTGCCCGCTGCCAGCCCGCTCGCCGAGTAGAGCGTCTGCTGGGCCAGTGCGCTCGCGGAATACGAGTCCACCAGAGTCGCCGTGCCGCAGCTCGTCCCGGCCGAATCGCAGATCTGCACGTCGGCCCGGCCATGGTCGGGAGCCGTGCCCCCGATCCACGACACCCCCGTGCCCGAGAATGCCAGCGTCGATGTCGACCCCGTGGTGGAGCTGTAGTGGGCGTCGCCCCAGAAGTACCCCGACTTCGCGGTGGACGGCCAGCCCGCCGAGTAGGAGACCCCGGATGAGTCGTCGTTGATGAGGGTCGGGTCGACGTAGGCGATCGACGGCGACCACCCGGTGAGGTCGGCGGTCGAGCTGCTCGCGCCCCCGTTGGTGACCTCGAACCGGATGACATCGCCGGCCGAGACCGTGGTGTTCACGTTGGTCGTGAATCCGGTGGTGTCCCCGGCCGCGATGACCTTGCTCCCACCGCTGACCGGCCAGATCTGGGTGCCGTTCTTGGTGATGCGGGCGGTGATCCCATCTCCACCCGCAGCAGCCTTCACCACCTGCCCCCGGAGGGCGACGGTTCCGGCCGACGGGGCGGTCCAGGCACGGGCGATCACGCACGAGCCGCAGGAATCGGGGGTCAGCAGCAGTCGCGCGACGTAGCCGTTGCTCCCCCAGCGCTGGTTCGCGGAATCGTAGGGAGTGATGTCGAGCCACCCGCCTGCCGGCGTGTAGTACTGCTCGCGCCAGCCCGACGCGCCCTGCGTCGCGGAGAAGTCCCGGCCCGCGTTGTAGGAGCTTGCGACCGCGGCCCGGGTGTTGTTGCTCGAGGTCCACCCCGAGAAGTCGCCTTGCTGGAAGGCGGTCGTCGTAGGCACCGAGAGGTTGTCGAACGCTGAGCCGCTGAAACCGGCCGTGGCGCCGACCTGGATCAGGTCCGATCCGCCAGGTGAATCGAACAGGCTGCTCGACACCTCGTGGTTGCTCTGGAAGTTGCCGGTGTATCCGTTGATCTCGAGGACCTCGAGCGCCGGCCCTGCGCTGTGCCCGAAGTAGTCGCCCCGGTAGTGGATGTTGTCGTCGAACGCCTCGAGGTCGGACTCCGTCTGGTCGGGCGAGCCCGTGCTGACCTCCCCATCCAGGATGCTGTTCGTCACGTTGGCATTCGAGGTGGACCAGAAGAACAACGCCGTGGTGCCCGAGGTGTTGCCGCCGTGCCCGGTGTCGCTCAGCCGCATCCCGGTGATGGTCAGGTTGTGCATGTTGTCGAAGTTCTCGCCCGAGAGCGCCGTGTGGAAGTAGGCGTTGGTGAGGCTGACGTCGGCGACACTGTGGTTGCCCAGATCGGTGCTCAGGAATCCCTGCTGGCCGCCGCTGTTGGCGTTGAATCCGGAGATGTCGAAGTCGTCGTTGTCCGCGTAGCCCTCGATGTTGCTGACCGCCACGCCATCCACCGCCGTCGCACTCGCGGTGACCGGCACGTTGCCCGTGATCAGGAGTCCCGCAGAGTGGTACATGCCGGGCAGATCGGACTGAGCGGGGGATCCCGCGAACACGCCCGTGACGTCGTGCGTGTAGAGGTCGTCGACCACGAGGCCCTGATGCCCGTTCGAGCTGTACCAGAACACCAGTCCCGCGCCGACGCTGCCGATCTCCAGGCTCTGCACCTGCCAGTAGCTGGCGTCCTCGATCCACACCCCTCGCGAGGAGGCCGAGGCGTCTCCGATGATCCGCGGGCGGGCGCCGGTGCCGTAGGCGCCGAGGATGATCGGCGAGCTCGCCGTCCCGATCCCGTACAGCCGCCCGAGCCCCGCGCCGAAGGTGTCGCCGCGCTTGAGGAGGATCTGCGATCCGGCCGCGAACGATCGTCCCTTCAGATTCGTGAAATCGCACCACGGAGCTGCCGTGGTCGATCCCGCGCCCGCATTCGAGCATCCGGTCCCGTTGTCGATGTAGTGGGTGCCCGTCAGGGCCGGGGTCACCAACGTGAAGCCGTCCAGGTCGGTGAAGTGGCCGCTGCCGCTGCTGTCCGATCGCACCGTGATCTTCATCGTGTGGGCGCCGCTGGCGAGGCCGGATGCGGTGAAGAGCGTCTGCTGCGCCTGGGCGGTCGCCGAGAAGGTATCGACGGTCGTCACAGTGCCGCATGCGCCGCCGCTCGCGTCGCAGATCGCGACGTCGGCGCGGCCGTGGTCGCTGGCGCGACCGCCGATCCAGCTGATCGAGGTGCCGAAGAACCCGACCGTCGCGGTCGCGCCGGCGGTGGAGCTGTAGTGGGCGTCTGCGCGGTAGTAGCCGGCCTTCGGGGTGTGCGTCCATCCCGAGTAGGCGATCTGCGGGTCGTCATCGTTGCCGACGACGGTGTCCGCTCTCGCGGGGCCGGCCTCCCAGCCGGCGGTGACCAGCGAGAGCGGAATCGCGATGGCGATCGCGAGGAGCGCGGCCGCTCCGAGTCGGATGGTGCGGCGAAATGGACCTGGCTGTTGCGTCATTCTTCAACTCCACATTGAGTCGTGACGGACATCAGGTGAACTATTTCACCGTAGCAGAGAGCACGGCGGGGCGGAAGGCCGAATACGTGACGTGGAGCACCCAGTCATCGGCATCCGGCTTGTCGGGGATCTGCCAGGCGCCGGCGACCGGGGTGATCGTCTCGGAGATGAGGATGCGGCCACCGGTTCGCGGGTCCAGCCATTCCGCGCGGTAGCTCTGCGCGTCGTCCATGCCCGCGAGCGCACCGGTCGTCCGCTCGGCATCGTAGAAGTAGACGACGTACCTCGTGTTGCCGTCGGTCGACAGCACGGACTGCTCCGGGCGGTCGAAGACCGCGTAGGCCGGGTCGCCGAATCGTGGCACCAGGCGCTGCCAGTCGCCGAGGCTCTCGTAGAACTCCTTGAGGATCGTCATCTGCGCCCCACCGGGTCGGCGAAGGCCGTCGAACCACGGGGTCCCGTTCTGAAAGCTGTCCCAGCCGGGCACGTCGTAGTCCCACTTCATCGCCCACACGCCGGCGACGCCGTAGCTGTAGCCGTAGCTGCCGCTCTGGAGGGCCTTCCAGGCCGACTGCCGGGGCGCGGCGTCGGGGACGGTCCAGATCCCCTCGTAATTCGCCTCGGTCTCGAGGTAGGGCTTGGTCGGCGAGAAGTCCCAGTACGACTTGTAGTGCGCCTGGGTGCGGATGGACTCGTGCCCACCCTGGGTCGGGAACCAGTCGTGCCAGGGCTCCTCGCCGAAGGTCTTCGGCTCCCCCTCGGTGTACATGTGGGCTCCGAGCGGATGGCGGTAGCCGTCGTTCGCGGCGATCGTCTCGGCGACCGCCTTCCATGTCGAGAGCTTGCCGTGCTCGTTCTCGATGTCCACCTCCTGCCCGGTGATCCAGACCACCGGGTGCGCGGCATACCGAGCCGTCACGTATCGGGCGAAGTGCGTGAGGGCGGCGGGACCGATCTGACCGGTCTGGGTGTGCACCCCCATGCCGAGCGCGATGACGGTGCCCTGGTCGGCGAGGTAGTCCATCATGACGTCGAACTGCTCGGCGAACGCACGCGGATTCAGGTGGGTGTATTTCGTCGTCCACCAGTCCACCTGCGAGACGTTGCCGCCGCCGTCGTTCATGGCGGCATCCGGATAGGTCTGATAGACCGAGAACCCCCGCGCCCGGTCGTTGTCGGCCGAGCAGCGGAACTGGCTGTCGCATGGCTCGTAGGGGTTGTTGCACTCGTGCAGGCGCTCGTAGTTCGGGGCCTGCCAATGGGTGTTGGCGAGCCAGAAGAACGGCGTGCCGTCGGCGTACTCGAAGGCGCGGCGGTTCGCGGAGACGCGGACGAAGCCGTGCTGGTAGATGTCGAGGTCTCCCGTGTACGGGGTGACGTCGATGAGGCCCGTCACCTCGTTCAGGCCCGGGTTGGTCTCGTCGGTCGCCTCCACGCGGTAGCTCCACCGGCCGAGCTCGGTGGGCGCGAAGCGCACCTTCCAGTCGTCACCGCCGTCCCAGAAACCGGGGAGCGCGATCGTGCGGCCGCTCGGCCCGGTGAAGACCGCGTGGATGGCGACGTCCGTATCGGGGTGCGGGTACCGCCGCGAGCTCTCGAGCCCGAGCTCCACCCGATTCCACTGCTGCACCGCCACGGCCGGCCGCATCGCACTCATTCGGTCTCCCCTGTTTCGCCGTCCACGCCGAGCATGGCGAGGCGCTCGGCGCGGACGCCGAACTCGGCTCGGAGCGCTTCGAGAAAGCCGAGGCCGTTGGCCACGTCGGGCAGCAGAGCCGATCCTTCCGTCCATTCGTTCCACGCGTTGATCGTGATCATCGGATGCTCGGTCGGATGGTCGTCGATGAACGTCGCCGCGCGGCGCAGCGCCGCCGCGAACTCCGCGGGCGTCTGATCGAAGACCGGGAGGAACGGATACTGCCCCCGGACGAATGGCACATCCTGCGAGATGCGGGGGGTCGAGTCCCAGCCGACCGTGACGTTGGGGTGGAAGGGCACCGGGAGGGTCTTCGCCAGCCGCTCGTAGTCGGCGAACGCCTCCTCCCGCAACTGCCCGGCGTCCCCCCGGGGGAACCCGAAGCTCTGCAGATCGGCGTGATGGATCCAGACGTAGGACGTGGCCGAGTCGAATCCCAGGGTCGTGACCAGGGTCGCCGGGTCGTCGACCGCGACCGCGGTGGGCAGCACGCCGAATCCCCAGACGACCGCGTCGAGGTGCAGCCCGGGAAAGCCTGCCTCGACGACCCGGTTCCGGAACCAGTCGAGCGCCTCGCGTGCCTCGCGCACCCCTCCCATCCCCGCGATGAAGTTGCCGATCTCGTACAGCGAGAACCAGGGCTTGCCGTCGACGGTCAGATAGTGGGGCTGGCGGAAGTACGCCTCGACGATGTGCTCGACCATCTGCTCGAACACCGGTCGGCTGATCGCGCCGTCCTTCAGGCGACGGGCTCGAGAGTCTGCGGGATCCGTATACGGGAAGATGTCGACCAGCTCGTGGTTCGCCCACATGAGGGCGAAGGTGACCTTGTCCCGATTCGGGGCTTTGAGCAGTCCGTTGTCGAGCGCACCGGAGAGGTACGGGCCGTCGTCGTACCAGTAATAGTCCACGAGGAATCCATCGACGCCGTGGCTCGCGGCGAGCTCGATCTCCGCCGCAGCGACAGCAGGATCGGATTCGTCGACATGACCGGAGGCCGGCACACGCGGTTGGCGGTGCCCGACGAATCTCGGCCGAGCAGCATCCAAGAGCTTCCACTCGTCCCAGCCGTCGCCGAACCACGCCGTGTTCCGAGGGTCGCTGTGCCAGTCGGGGAAGTAGTAGGCGAGGATCGTGGGGCGGGGCATGGGTCTCCAGGTGATGGCTATTTGACGGCGCCGGCCGACATGCCCTGCCGGAACAGTCGTTGCATGAGCACGTAAGCCAGCACGATGGGCAGGCTGATCAGCACGCTCGCGGCGAAGATCTTCGGAGTGTCGACCAGTCTCTGGCTCTGGAAGTAAGTGGGCACCTGCGTCAGCACCTGCAGGTCGGTGTCCTGGATGAAGACCAGCGGCAGCGTGTACTCGTTCCATGCGGCGAGGAAGGTGAAGATCGTGATGACGGCGAGGATCGGGCGTGCGACCGGAATCAGGATGCGCACGAAGAACGCCCAATTGCTTGCCCCGTCGATGCGGGCTGCCTCGTACAACTCGACCGGGAGCGCACGGATGTAATTGGTGGCCACGAGCGCCCCGAACGGAATCGAGATGGCCGTCAACGGGACGATCACCGCCCAGTAGGTGTTGAGCAGGTTGAGAGCCTGGATGACGTAGAAGAGCGGGACCACCAGTGCGATGCCCGGGAGGGACATCCCGGCCAGGATCGCCACCATCGCGATGCGCGATCCGGTGGGGCGGAGGGTGGCGACCGCATACGCGGAGGAGATCGAGCAGATCAGCACCAGCCCGACGGTGACCACGGAGATGACGACGCTGTTCAGCAGGAACTTCAGGAACGGCGTGGTCGTCACCACCACGACGTAGTTCTCGAGGCCTTGACCGTCGAGCGAGCTGCGCACGATCATCGCGAGCGGTGCGGCGAGCAGGGCCAGCGCGATGACGACCAGGATCTGGCTGATCGCACGGCCGAACGGTCGTTGATGTTGGAACACGGTGCTACCTCGCCTCCCTCGATGACAGACGCACTTGCAGCACGCTGAAGACCAGGGCGATCGCCACGAGAACCACCGACAGGGCAGCGCCGTAGCCAGCATGGAACTGGCCGATCACCTGGCGGTAGATGTAGCCGGTCAGCACCTGCGTCGCCGTACCCGGGCCTCCGGCGGTGGTGAGATAGACCAGGTCGAAGGTCTTGAGCGCGCTGATCATGCCGAGGACGATCAGGACGAGGTGGGATCCCGACAGCAGCGGCGCCACGACGTGTCGCAGGAGCTGGCCGGTCGACGCCCCGTCGATTCGGGCCGCCTCGATCACCGAATGGTCGATCTGGCCCATGGCCGCGTCGTAGATCAGGAAGCTGTACCCGGTGTACTGCCAGACGTTGATGAGGATGATCGCGCCGAGCGCCGTGTTCGGGTCGGCCAGCCATGCCTGATGGATGTCCTGCCCGGTCACCGTCGAGAGCAGCTGGTTGATGCTGCCGTCCGGCGTCAGGAGGAAGCGGAACGAGGTCGCGACGACCGCAGGAGCGAGCACGACCGGAACGAACGCCAGCGCGCGAAGGAGCCCGCGCAGCACGGCACGGGTGCGCACGAGCACCGCGAGCGAGAAGCCGAGCGCCATCTGCAGCGCGATGGTGGCGACGGCGAAGAGGAAGGTGTTGCGCAGCGACGTCCAGAAGATCGGGTCGTTGATGAGCTTCGCGTAGTTGGCGCCGCCGACCGGGGTGCTGTCCGGGGAGATGCCGTTCCAGTCCAGGGTCGAGTAGGCGACGTTCGCGACGATGCCGATGTGCACGACCCCGACGACCAGGATGAGCGCAGGTACCAGGTAGAGGTAGGACGAGAGTGCGATCCTTCGGCGCTGGCGACGGCGGGACGGTGGGACAGTGGCGGCGATCGTTGACATGGGGGTGCTTTCGAGCTGGAGGGAGGGGCGCCCGAGCGCCCCTCCCGAAGGTGGCTAGCGGCTCAGCGGAGCCGAGACGGCCTCCACCTGTGCCATCGCATCAGCTGGCGTCGACGTTCCCGCTGCGACGGCCGATAGTGCGTCGCCGAGTGCCGTTGCCAGGTCACCATAGGGGATCTGACGCTCGCCGATCAGCTTCTTGAGATCCGCCTGCTGGCGTTCGATGTCGGCGACCTGCGACTTGTCGACGACATCACTGGTCGAGACCGCGACGTTGAGCACGGCGGGGATGTTGCCTCCTGAAGCCTGGATCTTCTGCCCGTCACCCAGCGACAGGAAGTTCAGGAACTTGAGCGACGCGTCACGGGCGTCGCTCTTCGCCGAGACGGCCCATCCATTGTCCGGTCCCCCGAAGAGGCCGGTCGGCTTGTCGCCCGCGACGGGCGCCGGGAACGGCGCCGACAGGTAGACGCTGTCGATCTTGGTCGTGACCGTCTTCTGCGAGACCGCGATTCCGGTGGCGGTCATGGTGCCCGGAGTGTTCCAGGTGCCCAGTGCGATGAACGCCGCCTTCTTCTCCAGGAAGGCTCCGAACGCATCCGGATACTCCGCCTGAGCCGTCGCGCCGGCCGGGATGATGCCGCTCGTGAAGAGGTCCTTCCAGCTCTGCATCGCCTGGACGAAGGCGTGGTCGGTCCACTTGGCCTTCCCCGCGATCGCCTTGTAGACGGCCCCGGGGTCGATGCTGTTGATCAGGGAGAGGTAGACATCCGTATTCACCCAGGCGTCCTTCGCGCCATGGGCGAGGCACTCGTAGCCGGCGGCCTCGATCGTCGCGCACGCCGTCTTCCACTCGCCGAAGTCCTTCGGCACGGCCACGTTGAGCTGCTTGAGGATCGTGTCGTTGTAGTAGATCAGGCCGGCCGCGCTCATGTAAGCGGGCAGCGCGACCTGCTTCCCGTTGAGCTTCAGCTGGCTGAGGCCCTCGGGGTTGATGTTCTTGGTTCCGCCGTTCTTCGCCAGGTAGCTGTCGAGTGGCACGGCCAGCGGGCCGAGGTTGGTGACGAGGTCGCCGGGCTGCACCTGGAAGACATCGGGGCCGCTGCTGGAGGTCAGGCCCGTGCGAGCCGCGGTCACGTAGTCGTCGTAGCTGTACTGCTTGTAGTCGATCTTGATGTTCGGGTTGGCCGCTTCAAAGTCCTTGACCGTCTTGTCCGGGTTGAAGGCGTTCCACGCCCACCACTTGACGGTCTGGGTGCCAGTGCTGCCGGAAGAGGGGCTCGCGCCGGAACAGCCGGCGAGAAGAGCGGCCGAGGCCGCGAGGGCGATGAGGGGGAGGACGACCCTCATGCGAGTGCGCAACGTCATTGTCAGGCTCCTTTGCTGTGAAAGTGAAACAGTTCACTTCATCTCTGCTGAAAGCTAGACGACGGGCAGAACTCTGTCAAGCTGCTCCACAGCCATTCCTTTCCAGATCACCTGTCCGACCGGCGTATTTCGCGCCGATGTGAGCCCATGCGCCGCGCTCGGAGTAGATTGAACTGCTTCACACAGAATGCAGGAGATCGCATGGCTCAGAGCA
The DNA here is from genome assembly GCF_042655435.1 of Lysinimonas soli. Lineage (NCBI taxonomy): Bacteria > Bacillati > Actinomycetota > Actinomycetes > Micrococcales > Microbacteriaceae > Lysinimonas > Lysinimonas soli. The sequence continues at coordinate 238,778 of NZ_JBHSMG010000001.1, read as the reverse complement.
CGATTCGCGACGTGGCCCGCGTCGCCAACGTGTCGCTGGGCACCGTGTCCAACTACCTGAACGGCAACAAGCGGATCTCGGATGCGACCCGTCAGCGCATCGATGCGGCGATCGACGAGTTGCAGTTCGTGCGCAATGCGGCCGTGCGGGTCATGCAGGGCGGCCGGAGCCACGTCATCGCGTTCATCGTGCCTGATGGTGGCAACCCGTTCTTCCTGGAAGTCGCACGCGGTATCGAGGATTTCGCGATCGAGAACGGCCGAGTCGTGGTGTCGTGCAACACCGAGGGCGAGCTGGAACGCGAGAAGCACTACGCCAAGGCCCTCTCCGAGATGCGTGTCGAGGCCGTCATCGCCGTCGCCTCGGCGACGAACGAGCATCTGCTGAGCACGCTGCAGCAATCCGGCGTGCGAGTCGTGACCCTCGGACGCCAGCTGCCGGGCAGCCCCTATCCCGCCGTCGATGTCGACGACCTGCGCGGCGGATTCATCGCCATGGGGCATCTCCTCGAGCGCGGGCACCGCCGGGTCGCGTTCCTGGGCGCACCGGAGGCCGAGTCGCAGATCCGCGCACGGTATGCGGGGTGTGTCGCGGCCTATACCGATGCCGGCCTCGACGCCTCCCAGTTGCTCAGGGTCGACGCCGACCTCAACTCCCCCACCGCGCGTTCCGCGGCCTCGCGCGCGATCTTGGCGCTCGACCCCCGCCCGACCGCCATCGTCTGCGCGAACGACGTGATCGCCCTCGCCCTCGAGGCGGAGGCAATCCGTGCGGGCCTCAGGATCCCTGCCGACCTCGCGATCGTGGGCTACGACGACATCGAGGGCGCCGCGATCGCCCCGATTCCGCTGACCACCGTCCACCAACCGCGATACGACCTGGGCCACCAGGCCGCGGAACTCGCTCTCTCCCCGAACTATCCGGTCGCGACGGTGCAGCCCTTCTCGCCACGTCTCGTCGTGCGCGAATCCACCTAGCGGCCCGCTGGTCGTCTCGCGGACGCTCGCATACGCGATGGAGAACGGCGCCCCGTCGAGTGACCGTGAGTGCCTCTACGCAGCCGCTGGAGTCGCGATCGGTTCCTCCGAGCAAGCTCCGCCGCCAGGATTCGAACCCGGACCTTACGGCACCAAAGGCCGAAGTGCTGCCGTTACACCACAGCGGATCGCTCGGGTGCCGCGGCATCCCTCGCCCCCCAAGTCTGCCAGAAGCCGACTCGGCGATAATGGACGGATGCCCGCCTCCGACGAAGTCGACCGCATCGTCGACGACTGGTCGCGCGAGCGGCCGGATGTGGACTTCTCGCCGATGCAGGTGCTGTCGCGAGTCGCCCGGCTGGCGAAGCACCTGGATCGCGCGCGACGCACCGCGTTCGAGGCCTCAGACCTGGAGCCGTGGGAGTTCGACGTGCTCGCCGCCCTGCGGCGCGCGGGTGCTCCGTATCAGCTCAGCCCCAAGGCGCTGCTGCAGCAGACGCTGGTCTCGAGCGGCACGATGACGAATCGGATCGACCGGTTGGTGGAGCGGCGGCTGGTCGAACGGCACACCGACCCGCACGACGGCCGCGGGGTGCTCGTCGTGATGACACCACGCGGACGCCGCGCGGTCGACGACGCCATCAGCGAGCTGCTCACCGACGAGGCGCGCCTGCTGCAGACCCTGTCGCACGCCGACCAGGAGCGCCTGAGCGCCCTGCTGCGCAAACTCAGCCTCGACTACGACTAGGCGCGCGGCCGGCGATAGACCGCGTACGCCGCCTGCCACAGGGCGTCCCCCTCGGGCAGCGGGATGCCCGCGAGGTACGCGACGAGACCGTCGACGATCGCGTGCCATCCGGCCGCGTAGTCGGCGCCGGAGCGCAGCCGTCCCGCGGCCGGTCGATCGGGCGTGGCCGACTGGCGCAGGCGCAGGCGCGTGCCCGCGCGATGATCGCTGAGCGCGATCGTGAGGTCGACGACGGCGTCGTCGGCGGCCGGCCCGAGCCAGCGCAGGGTGAGCTCGACTCCGGGCTGGAGGTCGACCACCTCGAAGCGCTGCGGCTCCGTCGCGTTCTCGTCGCCGAGGGCGAAGCGATCCCCCGCCTGCAATGCGCGTCGGCGTGCCGGATCGTCGGGCCACTCGCGCACCGGCCACCACCACGCGGCGATGCGATCCGGACTCGTCACGGCGTCCCAGACCTCGTCGCGCGTCGCGCCGATCACCCGCTCGAGCTCGACGATCGAGCCCTCGTCGACGACGGTGATCCAGCCGGCGACGGCACGGGCCTCCGACTCGCGGTAGGCGGCCAGCAGCTCGGGCATCGGGCTGGCCGGCGCGCTCCCGCCGGTCACGGCATCCAGCTTCTCGGCTTGGTGCTGCCAGCCCGCCGTGAACAGGGCGGCGCGCAGGGGCGGGAGGCCGTCCTGCTGCATGACGAGTTTCGTACCCGCGTTGGTGGGCGCGAGCGTCGCGAGCAGGAACGACTCCTCCGCCGTGTCGGGATCGAGCACGACCCGCAGCCGGCGCGGCGCCTCGCACTCGAGCACGCGACCCGAGCGGGTCGATCCGCCCGCGAAGCCGAGTGTCACGCTGTCTTCCTCGAGGGTCAGCGAGCCCAGCCAGCGCCCCGCCCGCTCCGGATCGGTGATCGCGTCCCAGAGATCGGCGGGGTCGGTGCGGAACTCCCGTTCCAGTGTGATCAATCGGCGTGCTCCGTCGGTTTCGATCGTGGCCCAGCGTTCCATCAGCGGTCTCCTTCGTGATCTGTCAGTGGCTGGCTCGATGGGGTGGCATCCGTCCGCCGTTTCGACCGGACGCCGCGAGCGACCTCGGTCTCGAGGGCGTCGAGCCGCTGGTCCCAGAACGCCCGTACCTCGCGCAACCAGCCGTCCAGCTCGTCGAACGGGGCCCGCTGCAGGCGGTAGATGCGCCGTGTTCCGTCGACCTGGCTCGTCACCAGTTCGGCCTCGCGCAGCACCCTCAGATGCCGGGATGCCGCCGGCTGGCTGATGGCGAACTCGTCGCCGACCGCGCGCGCCAGCTCGCCCGCGGTACTCGCCCCGTGCGAGAGCAGCTGCACCATGCGACGCCGGACCGGGTCGGCGAGGGCCTCCAGGGTGTCCATGCCGGCGAGAATATCAGTCTCACGTTATATAACGCAATACTGAAATAGCTATTTCTCGAGCTGCTCGCTCAGCTGCAGCCAGCGCTCCTCCAGTCGAGCCGCCTCCGTCTCGAGGGCGTCCAGCTCGGCTTGCAGACCGGCCAGTCCGCGGTAGTCGCCCTGGTCGTGGGCGGCGAACGCGGCGTGCTTGGCGGTGATGGCATCCGCGAGCTTGGCCAGCCGTCGGTCAGCGGCCGCGAGTTCCTTCTCGGCGGTTCGGCGCTCGGCGCCCGTCAAGCCCTGCGACGGCCGAGCCTCGGCGCCGGCGTCGCGGCGGGCGGACGAACCGGCCTCGGCCTTCTGCTCCAGCGCCCGCAGCTTGAGGTACTCCTCCACGCCGCCCGGGAGGTGCCGCAACCGCCCGTCGAGCACGGCGTACTGCTGATCGGTGACCCGCTCGAGCAGGTAACGGTCGTGCGAGACCACCAGCAGGGTGCCGGGCCACGAGTCGAGCAGGTCCTCCATCGCCGCCAGCATGTCGGTGTCGAGGTCGTTGGTCGGCTCGTCAAGGATCAGCACATTCGGCTCGTCGAGCAGGATCAGCAGCAGCTGCAGCCGGCGCTTCTGGCCTCCGCTGAGATCCTTCACGGGAGTCGACAGCTGGGCGCTCGAGAACCCCAGCCGTTCGAGCAACTGACCCGGAGTGAGCTCGACGCCGCCGCTGACGTAGCTTGAGCGCTGGCGTGCGATGACGGCACTGACCCGCTCGTGGGCGATCGAGGTGAGCTCGTCGAGACGCTGGTCGAGGATCGCCAGCTTGACGGTCTTGCCCCGTTTGACCCGCCCCGTGGTGGGCTGGACCGTGCCCGCCACGAGCCCGAGCAGCGTCGACTTGCCGGCCCCGTTGACCCCCAGGATGCCGGTGCGCTCCCCCGGAGCGATGCGCCACTCGATGTCGCGCAACACCTCGTGCGTGCCGATTCCGCCGTCCGGCTCGACGACGGGGAAGGCGACGGAGACGTCGAGCAGATCGACCACGTCCTTGCCGAGCCGGTTCACGGCGAGGCGCGCGAGTGAGACGCTGTCGCGGATCGGCGGGACGTCGTCGATCAGGGCGGCGGCGGCATCCATCCGGAACTTCGGCTTCGTCGATCGCGCCGGAGCCCCGCGGCGCAACCAGGCCAGCTCCTTGCGGAGCAGGTTCTGCCGCTTCGACTCGCTCGCCGCCGCCATGCGATCCCTCTCGACCCGCTGCAGGATGTACGCCGCATAGCCACCCTCGAAGGGCTCGATCGTCGCGTCGTGCACCTCCCAGGTGTCGGTCGACACCTCGTCGAGGAACCAGCGGTCGTGGGTCACGACCACGAGTCCGCCCTGGCTGGCGGGCCAGCGCTTCTTCAGGTGCTGGGCGAGCCAGGCCACCCCCTCGACGTCGAGGTGGTTGGTGGGCTCGTCGAGGAACACCACATCCCAGTCGTGCGTCAACAGCGCAGCGAGGGCGACCCGCCGACGCTGCCCGCCGCTCAGGTCGTCGACCAGGGCGTCCCACGGGATGTCGCCCACGAGTCCCGCGATCACCTCGCGAACGCGCGCATCGCCCGCCCACTCGTGCTCCGGACGCTCACCCACGACGCTCTGCGCCACCGTGAGACCGGTCACGAGCGCGTCCGACTGATCGAGCATCCCGATCGTCACGCCGCCGCGCCGGGTCACCCGACCCGAGTCGGGTTGCTGCCGGCCGGAGAGCAGGCGCAGCAGCGTGGACTTGCCGTCGCCGTTGCGGCCGACCACACCGATGCGGTCGCCCTCGTCGATGCCGACCGTGACGTTCTCGAAGACCACTTTCGTGGGGTACTCGAGCGAGATGTTCTCTGCGCCGAGTAGGTGTGCCATGGTCCGAGCCTACGGTCGAACACCCAGGCGCTTCGACGGATGACGCGCCTACCCTTGTAGGCATGGGACCGAAGCGCGCGATGCGAGGGCGAGGGCGGGGCGGCGAGCGCGCTCGCGAGCGCTCTCGCCGGCGGCTCGCTGCCGGTGCGGCTGTCGCCGTCCTGGCGACCCTCGGGATGGCGCTGAGCGGATGCACCTCCGACTCGAAGAATGCGACCGCCGCCATTCACGCCTACCCCTCCGTCGTCGCGATCGGCGACTCGATCATGAAAGGCCACGGGCTGAACGCCGACGAGGCGTGGCCCGCCCTCATGGCGCAGCAGAACGGCTGGCGTCTCGACAACCTCGCCTGCGACGGAGCCGGATTCCTGGCGATCGGCGACGATGCGGACTGCGGCGAGACCTTCGCGGGCCTCGTCGCCCGGGCCGTCGCCCTGCATCCGCGCACGATCGTCATCGAGGGCAGCAGCAACGACGTCGGCAAGAGCGACCGGGATCTGAAGTCCGAGACGATCAAGCAGCTCGCCCAGCTGCGCGCCGCTTTGCCCGACGTGCAGATCATCGGACTCAGCACCGTCTGGAACGACACCGCCGTGCCGGCGCAGCTCGCCGACATCGACCAGCAGGTGCGCACGGCGGTCGAGAAGGTGGGCGGCCGCTTTCTCGAGATCGGGCAGCCGCTGAGCGGTCACACCGAGTGGATGCAGTCGGATGACGTGCACCCGACCGCAGCGGGCCAGCTCGCGATCTACGCCGCGGTGCAGACGGCGTTCCGCAAGGCGGGCCTGCGCGCCTGACGCGGACGCACCGCGCGCCGCGTTCCGCGCCGCGACATCCCGCACCGCGCATGCACCTCCCCGGCTGCCGACTGCATGCCGAATGAAGGAGATCCACGACCTCGGGCGCGTGGATGGCGAGAATACGGGCGACTACGGGGCGGATCTCCTTCGTTTGGCACGGTGGCATGGCGGGGCGGCGCAGGCGGCGCACCCGGATGCCGGGCCGCGGCGGGCGCGGAGGCGGCTCACGCAGTGGCGGGCGCGGCTCAGTCGCTGACGATGCGGGCGCCGTGCACCGGGCCGGTGGCGCGCACGACGTTGAGGCGGGCCGCCGAGAGGGCGACCTGCAGTTCGAGGGCGGCGTCGAGGTCCGCCGCCAGGAAGGCGACGGTCGGACCGGACCCCGAGACGATGCCCGCGAGCGCCCCGTTCTGCTCGCCGAGTTCGATCACCTCGGTCAGCGACGGCTGCAGGTGCAGGGCGGGAGCCTGCAGATCGTTGTGCATGGCGGCCGCGAGCATCACGGGGTCGCCGGCCCGCAGCGCCTGGAGCACGTCGGTGTCGACCGAGGGGCGCGGGTCGACCGGATAGATGTCCTGGGCGTGCCGTTCGCGGTGCAGGTCGAGCTCGCGGTAGACCTCGGGCGTCGACAGTCCGAAGTCGGCCAGGGCGAGCACCCACTGGAACGTGCCCTGGGCCAGCGCGGGCGAGAGGTCGTCGCCACGCCCCGTGCCGATCGCGGTGCCGCCGGTGAAGGCGAACGGCACATCGGCTCCGAGCTTGCGGGCGAGATCGAGCATGTCCTCGCGGGGCAGCTCGGTTCCCCAGAGGGCATCGCAGGCCAGAAGGGTGGCCGCGGCATCCGCCGACCCGCCTCCCATGCCGCCGGTGACGGGAACATGCTTCGAGATCTCGATCGCGGCGCCACCGCGGTATCCGGTCTTCGCCGCGAGCAGGCGGGCCGCCTTGATCGCGATGTTCGCTCCGTCGGTGGGCACCCGGCTCAGCTCGACGCTTCCCGACACCGTGACCGAGAAGTCGTCCGCCTCGACGACCCGCACCTCCTCGTACAACGAGACGGCCTGGTAGGCGATCGCCACATCGTGGTAGCCGTCGTCGAGCCGCGCGCCGACCTTGAGGAACACGTTGATCTTGGCCGGCGCCTTCGCGTGCACCGTGCGGGAGGTCCCCCGGGAGATCATCCCACCACCCTAACCAACCTCGAAGAGGCGCCGATCCGAGTCGGGCTCAGGCGGCGCGGGCGATCGCCAGGAAGTCCCCAACGCTCAGCTGCTCGCCCCGCAGGGTGGGGTCGACGCCCGCCGCCTCCAGACGAGCGGATGCCGCGGCCGACCCCCCGAGCAGCTCGGCGAGCGCCTGCCGCAGCATCTTGCGGCGCTGGGCGAAGGCGGCGTCCACGAGCGTGAAGGTCGCGCGACGCTCCTGCTCCGAGCCCGGCCGTTCGCCGCGCTCGAAGGACACGAGGATCGAGTCCACGTTGGGCACCGGCCAGAAGACCTGCCGGCTCACCTGGCCCGCCGTCGCCCAGCGGCCGTACCAGGCCGCCTTGACGCTCGGCGATCCGTAGACCTTCGATCCCGGGGCTGCTGCGATCCGCTGGCCGACCTCCGCCTGCACCATGACGAGGGCGGTCTCGAGGGAGTCGACGCTCTGCAGCAGGTGCAGCAGCACGGGCACCGACACGTTGTACGGCAGATTGGCGACGAGCCGGCGTGGAGCGCCGGGGAGGTTCGCGACCTTCATCGCATCGTCGGTGATGACGGTCAGCCGCTCGGAGGATTCCGGCGCGAGCGCGGCGACCGTGAGCGGCAGCTGCGTCGCCAGCCGAGAATCGATCTCGACCGCGGTGACGCGCGCGCCCGCCTCGAGCAGCCCGAGCGTGAGCGAGCCCAGGCCCGGACCCACCTCGAGCACCTCGTCGCCGGCCTCGACCTTCGCCGTGCGCACGATGCGGCGCACGGTGTTGCCGTCGACGACGAAGTTCTGACCGAGCCTCTTGGTGGGCTGCAGCTCGAGCTGCTCGGCGAGGTCGCGGATCTCGGCCGGACCGAGCAGGGTCATGGGGCGCCGCTCACGGATGCGCCTCGAACGGCCCCGGCGGCGGCGCGACCGGCTCGTCGTCCCAGTGCCCGTAGACCAGTTCGGTGTTCGACGAGATCTGCGCGGCGAGCATCGACGCGTCGGTTCCGAGCCGCGCCGCCATCGCCCGCAGGGTGTGCGGGATCAGGTATGCGGAGTTCGGGCGCCCGCGGAACGGCGTCGGAGTCAGGTACGGGGCATCCGTCTCGATCAGGATGCGCGAGCGCGGGATGACCTCGAGTGCCTCGCGCAGCGGCTCGGCGTTCTTGAACGTGACGGTGCCCGCGAAGGAGAGGTACCAGCCCTGGTCGGCGACGTACTTGGCGAAGTCGCGATCGCCGCTGAAACAGTGGAAGACCGTGCGCTCGGGGGCCCCGACCCGGCGCAGGGTCTCGACGACCTCCTGGTGCGCGTCGCGGTCGTGGATCTGCAACGCGAGATCGTGCTGCTTCGCCAGCTCGATGTGCGCCTCGAACGAGCGGTACTGGGCGTCGCGACCCGCGTCATCCGTCGTCCGGAAGAAGTCGAGGCCGGTCTCGCCGATCGCGCGCACCCGGGGCCGCCCGGCGAGTTCGGCGATCCCCGCGAGATGCTCGCCGAGGGTTCCGTTCGCCAGCAGTTGCGGGGCCTCGTTCGGATGCAGCGCCACCGCAGCGAGCACGCGCGGCTCGTGCGATGCGATCTCGGCGCTCCAGCGCGAGGTCTCGAGGTCGGTGCCGACCTGTACGACCCCGCGGACCCCGACGCTCGACGCGCGGTCGAGCTGTTCTCGGTAATCGAGCGGAGTCGCCCCGTCGGCGATCTCGAGATGGGTGTGGTTGTCGTACACCGGCACGACGAGCGCCTCGGGCAGCGGAGGCCAGTCGCGACCGGTCTGCTCGCCGCCGCCCCGGGACGGATCCTCGGATCCGACCTCGCGAGCCCGCAGGAACGCTTCGCTCACGCGGCTCCGGAGATCGCCGCGGTCGGGGCCTCCTCGATGCGCGGGAAGAGCGGCTCGAGCGCCGACACGGCGCTGCCAGCCGGCAGCCGGCCCCACTCGCCCACCGCGCGGATCGGCTGCGCGGTGAGTGCGCCGAGACCCTCTTCGGCCCCCAGGGCATCCCACAGCTTCGCGGTCGCCTTCGGGATCACCGGGCTCAGCAGCACGGCGAGCGCGCGCAGGCCCTCGGCCGCGGTGTACAGCACCGTGCCGAGTCGCTCCGCCGTCGCCGGGTCCTTGGCCAGCACCCACGGCTCCTGCTCGGTGATGTAGCCGTTCAGCTCGTCGACGATCGTCCACACCGAGTGGATCGCCTCGTGGATCGCGAGTCGGTCGATCGCGGCGTCGGCAGTGGATGCGGCGGCCGCGACCGTGCGCTGGATGGCGAGTTCGGCATCCGTGTACTCCCCCGGCGCCGGCACGACACCGTCGAAGTACCGCGTGACCATCGCGACCACGCGCGAGGCGAGGTTGCCGAAGCCGTTGGCGAGTTCGGCCTGGTAGCGGGCCGAGAGGTCCTCCCAGCTGAACGAGCCGTCCTGGCCGAACGAGATCGCCCGCAGGAAGTAGTAGCGGAACGCGTCGGAGCCGAACACCTCGGTGATCTGCTGCGGCGCGATGCCGGTCAGCTTCGACTTCGACATCTTCTCGCCGCCCACGAGCAGCCAGCCGTGCCCGAACACGCGGGTCGGCACCGGAAGTCCGGCCGCCATGAGCATGGCCGGCCAGATCACGGCGTGGAAGCGGGCGATGTCCTTGCCGACGATGTGCGTAGCCGGCCAGCGGCGGCGGAACTCGTCGCGTCGCTCCGGGTCGCCGTAGCCGGCCGCGGTGATGTAGTTGAGCAGCGCGTCGAACCAGACGTAGACGACGTGGGTGTCATCCCACGGCACCCGGATGCCCCAGTCGAAGGTCGAGCGCGAGATCGACAGGTCTTCGAGGCCCTGCTTGACGAACTGGATGATCTCGTTGCGCACGCTCTCGGGCTGCACGAAGTCGGGCTGCGACTCGTAGAGATCGAGCAGCTGCTGCTGGAAGTCGCTCATCCGGAAGAAGTAGTTCTTCTCCTTGAGCACCTCGACCGGCCGGGAGTGGATGGCGCAGACCAGCTCGCCCGCGTAATCCCCGGTCTCGGTCTCGATCAGCTCGTCTCGCGACTTGTACTCCTCGCAGCCGACGCAGTAGTAGCCCTCGTAGACGCCCTCGTAGATGTGCCCGTCATCGCGCAGCTGCTGGATGAAGGCCGCCACACCCTTTTCGTGCCGCGGCTCGGTGGTGCGGATGAAGTCGTCGTTGGCGATGTCGACGGTCTCGAGCAGCGGCTTCCAGGCCGACTCGACCAGCCGGTCCGCCCACTCCTTCGGGCTCACGCCGTTGGCGGTCGCGGTGCGCAGGATCTTCTGGCCGTGCTCGTCGGTGCCCGTCAGCAGCCAGGTGTCGTCACCGGCCTGCCGGTGCCAGCGGGCGAGAACGTCGGCGGCCACCTCCGTGTACGCGTGGCCGATGTGCGGCACATCGTTGACGTAGAAGATGGGCGTCGTGACATAGAACGAGTCACCGGAAGCCATGGCTCGATTCTAGAGGCGCGCTGGAGCCTGTTACATGGAGGCCGTTTCTGGCCTCCATGGCGACGCCAGCGCCGACGCCCGTCTCGGGCGTCGGGTCACTTGAGTCTGAGGGCGGCCTCGTAGAGCTCGCGCCGACCGAGGCCGGTGAGCTCGGCGACTTCGGCCGACGCCTCCTTGAGCCGTGAGCCCTCGGCGACGAGGGCGAGCACGCGCGCGACCCCGTCCTCGAGCGAGGCGGATGCCGGGGGCGCACCCTCGACCACGATCACGATCTCGCCGCGGGCCCCGTCCGCGAAGCGCTCGGCGAGCTCCGCGAGCGTGCCCCGGGCGACCTCCTCGTGCAGCTTGGTCAGCTCGCGGCACACGGCCGCCCGCCGCTCGGGGCCGAACGCCGTCGCCAGGTCGGCCAGGGCATCCCCGATGCGGTGCGGCGACTCGAAGAACACGAGGGTGCGCGGCTCGGCGGCGAGCGCGCGCAACGCCGCGAGCCGGCCCTTGCGCGGCAGGAAGCCCTCGAACACGAAACGATCGGTCGGCAGCCCGCTCACGGCGAGCGCCATGAGCACGGCGCTCGGACCGGGCAGGGCGGTCACGGTGACGCCGGCGGCCGCCGCCGCGACCACGAGCGCGTAGCCCGGATCGCTCACGGTCGGCATCCCGGCGTCGCTGAGCACGAGAACGTCGGTGGTGCGCGCGAGCTCGACGATCTCGGCGGCCTTCGCGCTCTCGTTGTGCTCGTGCAGCGGGATCAGCCGGGGCCGGTTCTCGACGCCGAGCGCGTTGAGCAGCTGGATCGTGGTGCGGGTGTCCTCCGAGGCGATCACCTCGACGGTGCCGAGCGCCTCGATCAGCCGACGCGAGGCGTCGCCCAGGTTGCCGATCGGCGTCGCCGCGAGGATGATCACCCCGCCATTCTCCCGTCTGCGCGCCCGCCCGTCGCCCGACCCGTCGCCCGCCCGTCGTCACCCGCACCGCGCCCGGCTTCTGGCCCGCGCCTCCGCGCCCCCGCGACCGCGCCCGCCCCATGCCCCCATGCCCCCATGCCCCCATGCCCCCCCTGCGAAATGAAGGAGATCCGCGCGCGAGGGCGCCTGGTTCGCGGGGGGCGCGGGTGGCATCCGCCGAATCTCCTTCATTTGGCAGGGGGGTATTGACTTGGCAGAGGGCGGGCATTGACTCGGCAGGCGGGCATTGATTTGGCAGGGGTGGGCGGGGCGGGCGTCGCGGCGGCCGCGCCCCGTGGCGGCGGAAGCGGCGGACCGGCGCGGCGTCCTGCCGAGGCGACAAGGCAACGCCGAATAGCATGGCCCGGTGACGATCGCCGAGCTGACGGGCTCCCGCCTCGACGACTGGTGGCAGCGACAGCTGGATCGGCGCTACGCGCGCCCGCTCTGGATGTGGGGCGGCCCGCTGGTCGTCATCGTCGTCGCGACGCTGCTGCGCCTGGTCGGCCTGAGCTACCCGCACGAGCTGGTCTTCGACGAGACCTACTACGTCAAAGACGCCTGGACCCTCATGCACCTCGGCTACGAGGGCAGCTGGGGCGCCGACGCCAACACCTCGTTCAACCTCGGCGACCCGAACACCTACTCCCCGACCGCCGAGTTCCTCGCGCATCCGCCGATCGGCAAGTGGATCATCTCGTTCGGGCTGGCGATCTTCGGCGGTGGCAGCAGCTTCGGCTGGCGGATCTCGATCGCGCTGTGCGGCATCCTGCTCGTGATCCTCACGATGGTGATCGCCTGGATGCTGTTCCGCTCGACCCTGCTCACCGTGATCGCCGGCGGCCTGCTCGCGATCGACGGCAACGCGATCGTGCTCAGCCGCGTCTCGCTGCTCGACGGCGCGGTCGCCCTGCTGGCGCTGGTCGGCGTCATCTTCGTGCTGCTCGATCGCAGCTGGAGCCGACGGCGACTGGACGATTGGATGTCGCGGCGCACCGCATCCGGACGCTCCATCACCTGGGGCCCCGTCCTGTGGTGGCGCCCGTGGCTGATCGCGGCCGGCGCCATGTTCGGGCTGACCGCCGGCGTCAAGTGGAGCGGCGTCTACTTCCTCGCGGTGTTCGCCCTCTACTCGCTCGTGACCGATGTGCTCGCGCGCCGCAAGGCGGGGATCCCCCTGTGGCTCGCCGCCACCGTGCTCCGGCAGGGAGCCGCCACCTTCCTGATCACGGTGCCGCTCGCCGCCGCGGTCTATGTCGCGAGCTGGACCGGCTGGTTCGTCACCTCGAACGGCTACGACCGGCATTGGGCCGAACTGGCGCAGAACCAGTGGAAGGGCGCGCTGTCGTGGGTGCCGATCTCGCTGCAGAGCTGGTACCACTTCCAGACCGAGATCTACAACTACAACGTCAACCTGCACACCCCGCACTCCTACCAGGCGTACCCGGCGACCTGGCTCTTCCTGGTGCGGCCGACGAGCATGTACTACCAGGACCTGCACAACGGCAGCTCGTCGCAGATCCTCGACATCGCGAACCCGCTGATCTGGTGGGCGGCGACCGCGGCGGCCTTCTTCCTGCTGTTCCGGGTGGTCTGGGGGGCCTGGCACCGGCGGAGCGTCTGGCGGGAGGGGTTCATCCTCACCGGACTCGCGGCAGGCTACCTGCCGTGGGTGCTGTTCTACTCGACCCGCACGGTGTTCCAGTTCTACACGATCGCCTTCGAGCCCTCCCTGATCCTCGGGCTGACCCTCGCGCTCGGCCTGCTGCTCGGGCGGGCATCCGATCCGGAATCGCGGCGGGTGATCGGTCTGCGCGTCGTCGGGATCTTCCTCGCCCTGTGCGTCGTGCTCAGCATCTTCTTCCTGCCGATGTGGACCGGGGAGCCCATCCCGTCGTGGTACGTGCGACTGCACTACTGGTTCCCGAGCTGGATTTGAAGATTCTCATCTGATCGAAACCGACCCGTAACACCGGCGGGCCGGGGGGCGAGCAAGCTATCGCCAACCCGAAGGTGTACCCCCGTGCCCACATCTCGCTTGACCCGTGCTGTCGCGCGCGCCCTGGCGCTCGCGATCCTCCTCGGCGTGCCCGCCGTCGCCGTGTTCGCCCTCGCCGTGCCCGCCGCGGCCGACGTGGGCATCGGGATCGGTCCGGCCCCGGTCCATCCGGACACCGCCGTGATCATCTCGGGGAGCAAGGATGCCGACGCCCGTCTGGACGTCTCCATCCGACCTCCCGGCAACACCTGGCTCAACGAGGACGCGTCCTGCTCGGGGCTCGCGGTCGGATCGACATCCTGGTCCTGCCGGGTCGCCCCCGGCGCCGGGTGGGCGCACGGCGACCACGAGGTGCGTGCGCAGCAGAGCGGCGGAACCAGTGACGCGATCGCCACGGGCCGTTTCGTCGTCGTGCCGACGGCGGTGAAGGGGCCGAATCCCGCGCCCACCCCGCCGCTGCCCGGCCCCACAGCCACACCGACACCGACACCGACACCGACGGTGCCGGCCGTCACCCCGCCCGCCACGGCGCCCCCGGCCTCCGCGCCACCCGCCTCCCCGCCCGCGGCCCACCCCGTGACGACGTCGAAGAGCGGCAAGGCGGCTCCCGACGTGCAACTCGCGACCCTCGCCCTGCCCGCCACGTCCGATCCCGCCCCCGAGCCCGCCGGCTCGGCACCGCACGCCCGGAAGGCGACCACTCCTCCACCCGCCTCGCGCAACGAGCCCTCGACGCCGAGCGCGCTCTCCCACGGCCTGCCGACCCTCGAAGACATCCTGGCCGCCCCGGCGAGTTTCGCCGAGGCGGGAGGATTCGGCGCGCTCCTGCTGCTGCTCATCGCCATCCCCGCCCACCTCTTGGACGACACGATCGAGGCCAACTCGCACCGGATCGCGGGGTGGTTCCGACGGTTCGCCCCCCTCACCGGCCGGGTGCGCCGGTGGCGCGCAGCGCTGCCGAAGCTGCCGTTCTCGGGCCCGGTCGTCATCATCCTGGCCAGCGTGGCGTTCGGCTTCGCCGACCCGCAATTCGGCTTCGACCTGGTGTCGCTGCGCACGACGCTCGCCCTCGCCACCGGGCTCCTGCTGGTCATGGAGGTGCCCAACCTGGTGGCCTCGACCGTGCTCACCCGACGGTGGTCGGCGCGCGCCCGTGTCGTGACGCAGCCCGGCGCTCTCGTCCTCTCCTTGATCGGCGTGGTGGCATCCCGGATCTTCGGGTTCCACCCGGGGCTGCTGATCGGACTCGTCATCGGACTCGAACTCGCCTCGGACGCCCGCTCCGAGCACCGCAGGCGCGCGGTGACGCTCCGGATGGCGTCGACGGCCGCCGTCGCGACCGCCGCCTGGCTGGTCTACTCGCTTCTCGACGCGGGCAATCCGCATCCCACCGACTTCGCCGGCCTTCTCACCCGCGAGTCGCTGGTGGCCGCCACCGACGAGGGCCTCACGGGGCTCGTGGTCGCCCTGTTGCCGATCACCTTCATGGAGGGCAAGCAGCTGTTCGACGGATCGAAGCGGACCTGGGCCGCGATCGCCCTGCCGGTCGGCTTCCTGTTCGCCCTCCTCGTGCTTCCCCGTGCCTTCACCGAGGAGGGGCCCGGCGCCTCGTTCTGGGTGTGGATCGCGGTGCTGGTCGGATTCTCGGCACTGGCACTCGGGGTCTGGCTGGCCTTCCGCATCACCGAGAAGGCGGCGATCGTCACGCCCGAACCCGAGCGCGAGATCGTCGGCTGACGCCTCGCCGACGGCCGCTCGTCACGGAACGCAACACGATCGACCGCGCCGGTAGCCTGGCAAGATGCCAGAACGCAGCGCAGACCGCGAGTACGGATTCCGCACCCGTGCCATCCATGCCGGCAACATCCCGGATGCCGTCACCGGTGCCCGCGCCCTCCCGATCTACCAGACCAGCGCCTTCGTCTTCGACGACACCGCGGACGCCGCCGCCCGCTTCGCCCTGCAGAAGTACGGCAACATCTACAGCCGCCTCGCGAACCCGACGGTCGCGAGCTTCGAGGAGCGGATCGCCTCGCTCGAGGGCGGGATCGGCGCGGTGGCGACGGCATCCGGGCTCGGCGCCGAGTTCATCACCTTCGCCTCGCTCGCCGGGGCCGGCGACCACATCGTCGCCAGCTCGAGCCTGTACGGCGGCACGGTCACGCAGCTCGACGTGACGCTGCGGCGCTTC
The DNA here is from genome assembly GCF_042655435.1 of Lysinimonas soli. Taxonomy (NCBI): domain Bacteria; kingdom Bacillati; phylum Actinomycetota; class Actinomycetes; order Micrococcales; family Microbacteriaceae; genus Lysinimonas; species Lysinimonas soli. The sequence continues at coordinate 223,240 of NZ_JBHSMG010000001.1, read as the reverse complement.
GGGGTCGAGACCACCTTCGTCAACTCCTCCGACCCGGCCGAGTACGCCAAGGTCATCACCGACAAGACGAAGCTCATCTTCGTCGAGACGATCGCCAACCCTTCCGGCGAGATCGCCGACCTCGAAGGGCTCGCCGAGGTGGCGCACGCCCATCACCTGCCGCTCATCGTCGACTCGACGGTGGCGACCCCCTACCTCAACCGGCCGATCGAGTGGGGCGCCGACGTCGTCATCCACTCGGCCACCAAGTTCCTCGGCGGCCACGGCACCACGCTCGGCGGCGTCGTCATCGAGTCGGGCCGGTTCCACTGGGCCAACGAGCGCTTCCCGTTGTTCGACGAGCCGGTGCCGCACTACGGCGGCCTGAACTGGCACGGCAACTTCGGCGAGTACGCCTTCCTCACCCGGCTGCGGGCCGAGCAGCTGCGCGACATCGGCCCGACCCTGGCGCCGCACTCGGCGTGGCTGCTGGCGCAGGGCGTCGAGACGCTGCCGTTCCGCATGCAGGCGCACGTCGACAACGCGAAGGCCGTCGCGGAGTGGCTCGACGCCGACCCGCGCATCGAGTTCGTGAACTGGGCGGGGCTCGCCTCGCATCCGCACCACGAGCGTGCCGCGAAGTACCTGCCGAAGGGCCCCGGATCGGTGTTCAGCTTCGGGGTGAAGGGCACGGCATCCGACTCCAGCCGCGCGGTCGGTCAGCGCTTCATCGAGAGTGTGAACCTGGCCAGCCACCTGGCCAACATCGGCGATGCCAAGACGCTCGTCATCCATCCGGCGTCCACCACCCACGCCCAGCTCAGCGAGCAGCAGTTGCTCGATGCCGGCGTGCTGCCGGGGTTGGTGCGACTCAGCGTGGGGATCGAAGACCTCGACGACATCATCGACGATCTCGACCAAGCACTCGACCAGGCCGTGAAGGGATAATCGCACCATGGCGACCGCGACCGCATCCTCTGCCACCCCCGATCTCGAGACCGTCACCCTGACGAACGGCCTCACCTGCGAGATGCCGGCGGATTCCCCGCTGGCCAAGCTGCTCAAGTCGCAGCGCACCTGGGTCGGGCCGAGCGCCAAGGAGCGGCTCAGGATCCTGCAGAAGGCGAAGACCGTCGCGATCGTCGGCGCCTCGCCGAACCCGACGCGCTCGAGCTATTTCGTCGCGACCTACCTGCAGCAGTCGAGCGACTACGAGCTGTTCTTCGTGAACCCGATGGTCGACGAGATCCTCGGTCAGAAGACCTACCCCGACCTCGCCTCGCTGCCGGTCGTGCCCGACATCGTCGACGTGTTCCGCAAGGCCAGCGACATTCCCTCGGTCATCGACGAGGCGATCGCGATCGGCGCCAAGACGGTCTGGGTGCAGCTCGGCATCTGGAATCAGGATGCCGCGATCTACGGCGAGTCCAAGGGCCTGACGATCGTGATGGACCGCTGCATCAAGATCGAGCACGCCCGCTTCCACGGCGGCCTGCACCTGCTCGGCTTCGACACCGGCGTGATCACCTCCCGCAAAACCGTCCGCTGACCCGCCCGCCAGCCGCCGAAATGCCACTTGGTGCGGCATCGGCACGAGATTCTCGCCCCAACTGGCATTTCGCCGGCAGAGGTGCGGGGTCAGGGGGTGAGGAGCGGGGCGAGGCGAGCCGGGGTGGTGACGGGCAGGCGGCAGACGAAGTGCTCGCAGAGGTAGGCGGCCGCGCGGCCGTCGCGCAGTGAACGGCCCTCGAACAGTCCGAATCCGGATGCCGCGAACGCCTCCGCCTGGGCGACGCTGACGACGCACGTCGGCTCCGGCCCGTCGAGGCGGGCGAGTTCCGCGAGCGGATCGGCCGGATCGTCGGCGACCACCACCAGCTGCCGCACCGGCCCGGCGAGCCGGGAGGCGACCGCGAGCGCCGCCCCGAACGCGCTCGGCTGGTCGAGCGCCCGCGCCAGCGCGGGCGCGATCGCGTCCTCCGCGATCCGGCGATGCGCGTCGTCGCCGCTCAGACTCCACAGCAGCACGGCGGCATCGGCGAGCAGGGCGGCACCGGATGGCGTGGCCCCGTCATCCAGGTCGGGCGCGACCGCGAGGCCGTGGCGGGCCAGCACGGGGTCGATTCCGCCCGGAGCGGCGACCGCGTCGCCGTCGCGGGTGCGCTCGACCAGGGTGCGGGCGATGACGGCGTAGCGCGCCTCGCCGGTCGCGAGGGCGAGGCGCAGCAACCCGCCGGCCAGGCCGCCGATGTCTTCGAGGGTGGCGACGGCATCCGAGAGGCGACCGTCGAGCGAGGCGCGCGCGATCGGGCCGGCGGCGCCGCCCGGCAGATGTATGCCGAGAACGGCATCCGCCGCGACGCGCGCCGCATCGACCCACTCCCGCTGCCCCCAGCGGGATCCCGCGACGGCCAGCGCCCCGATCGCCATGCCGTTCAGCCCCGTGAGCACCTTCGCGTCGAGGGCCGGGCGCGGCTGACGGGCACGGCCCGCGGCATCCAGCGCGTAGTAGCCGCCCTCGCTGCGCACCCCGTCGATCGGGCTCTCGCTGTCCAGCGCCGAGGCGAACGCCCCCGCGGCCGGCCCCGCGGGCAGTCTCAGCACGTCGAGCAGGAACCGGGCGATGCCCGTGCCGAACTCGCGCCCCGCCGGCGTCGTCGCCGCGAGCGCGAGCAGCTGCGCGTTGTCGCTCAGCATCCGCTCGTAGTGCGGTTGGCTCCAGTCGCGCTCGACCGCGTAGCGGAAGAAGCCGCCTACCACGGAGTCGCGCAGCGGCGAGGATGCCAGCGTGGCCAGCATCCGCGCCGCGAAACCGGCCGCCCGCGCGTCGCCGGCCGCCCCGCGCTCCGTCAGGAACGCGAGCACGGGGGCGTTCGGAAACTTCGAGCCGCGGCCGAGCCCGCCGAACTCGGGGTCTTCGAGCGAGGCGAGCCGTTCGACGGCGACGGTCAGTTCGGCCGGAGTCGGCAACGCCGACACCGCCTCCGCCCGGCTCTGCGCGAGGGCGTCGAGCACCGCTTCCGCCGCCCCCTCGACCTCGTCGCGCCGCTGCTGCCAGGCCTCGACGATCGCCTCGAGCACCATGCGGAACGACGGTGTGTCGCCGACCGGGCGCGGCGGGAAGTAGGTGCCCGCGAAGAACGCCGCGCCGTCGGGGGTCGCGAAGACCGACAGCGGCCAGCCCAGATTGCCGGTGAAGGCGCTCGCGGCGGCGAGGTAGCTGGCATCCACCTCGGGATGCTCCTCGCGGTCGACCTTGATCGACACGAACTGCGCGTTGAGGTACGCGGCCAGCTCGGGGTCGGAGAACGACTCGCGGGCCATCACGTGGCACCAGTGGCAGGTGGCGTAGCCGATCGAGACGAACACGGGCACGTCGCGTGCCTCGGCCTCGGCGAGCGCCTGCTCGCTCCACGGCCACCAGTCGACCGGATTGTCGGCGTGAGCACGCAGGTAGGGACTCGCAGCATCTGCCAGCCGGTTCGTCATAGGGTCAGGGTATGTCGACGACGACCGTGACGTATCTCGGAGGACCGACCGCCCTGCTCGAATGGGGTGGACTGCGCATCGTCACCGATCCGACGTTCGACGCTCCCCAGCGCTACGACGATCCGGACGAGTCGACCCTGACCAAGACCGCAGGACCCGCGATCCCCCGGCGTGACATCGAGCCCGTGGATCTCGTGCTGCTCTCGCACCACGGTCACAAGGACAACCTCGATTGGGAGGGCCTCGAGCTCATCGCCCAGGGGCCGATGACCCTCAGCACCCAGCTCGCGGCATCCGAGCTCTGGGGCGGATCGGTGCTCGGCTTCGACGACTGGGAGCAGCAGACGATCGGCGACGCGACGGTCACGATCGTTCCCGCGCTGCACGGTCCTCCCGGCTCGCTGCCGTTCGTCGGACCGGTCGTCGGCTTCGTGCTCGAGAAGCCCGGCGAGCCGACGGTCTACGTCAGCGGCGACAACGCCTCGCTGGCCCTTGTCGAGCAGATCGCCGGGCGGTTCCCCGCGATCGACGTCGCTCTGCTGTTCGCCGGCGCCGCGCGGGTTCCCGGTCTCGACGCCGCCCTGACCCTGACCTCGGAGGATGCCGCGCGCGCCGCCGAGCTGCTCGGGGCGCCGCAGATCGTCGGCCTCCACGTCGAGGACTGGGAGCACTTCAGCGAGAATCGCACCGACCTCGAGTCGGCGTTCGAGCGCGCCGGGATCGGCGACCGGCTGGTGCCCACGCCGCGCGGCGAGCGGGTCGAGCTCTAGAAGGTCGCGGTGTCGGGGTCCGAGCCGACCCGCATCCCCTGGTCCAGACCGTCGATGGCGGCCATCTCGTCGGCGCTGAGTTCGAATCCGAAGACGTCGAAGTTCTGGCTCATGCGTTCCCGCGAGGTCGACTTGGGGAAGACGATGATGCCGCTCTGCAGGTGCCAGCGCACCACGACCTGAGCCGGGCTGACCCCGTGGGCTCGAGCGGCATCCACGATCGGCAGCATCTCGAACAGCGGGTACTTTCCCTGCCCGAGCGGACCCCAGGCCTCGATCGCGATGCCGTGGGATGCCCCGAACGCGCGCAGCGGACGCTGGGCGAAGGCGGGGTGCAGTTCGAGCTGGTCGACCGCCGGCACGGTCTCGGTCTCGGCGAGCAGGCGCTCGAGGTGCGGAACGTGGAAGTTCGAGACCCCGATCGACGCGGTCTTGCCGTCCGCCTTGATCTGCTCGAGGGCCCGCCAGGTCTCGACGTACTTGTCGAGATCGGGGCGCGGCCAGTGGATGAGGTACAGGTCGACCCGGTCGAGCCCGAGCTTCTCGAGGCTGAGGTCGATCGCGTCGAACGCCGACCGGGTGCCCTGGTCGCTGTTCCAGAGCTTCGTGGTGATGAACAGCTCGTCGCGAGGGATTCCGGACTTGGCGATCGCGCGCCCGACGCCGACCTCGTTGCCGTAGACGGCGGCCGTGTCGATGTGGCGGTAGCCGACCTCGAGGGCGTCGGTCACGATCCGTTCGGTCTCGTCGGGGTCGACCCGGAAGACTCCGAAGCCGAGTTGCGGGATGTCGTGGCCGTCGTTCAGTCGAACCGTGGGAACCGTCATGGTTTCGAGCCTACGCGCGAGCGTCCATGCCGGAGGCTCACGGCCGGTTCATAGATTTCACCAAGGGGACGGTCCGAGGCTGGCAGCACCGACGAAAGGACTCGCCATGAACATCCGCCACGCGGGCCGGGTCAGCGCCCGGCGCGTCACCACCGTCCTCGGCGCCCTCGGGCTGATCAGCGCCGGAACCCTCGGCGCGCTGTTCGCCACCAACGCCTCGAGCTCGAGCACGACGGCCTCGACCTCGACGAGCTCGACGGCGGGCTCGACGAGCTCGACCACCTCGAGCACCGGGTCGACCAACGTGCAATCCAGCACGAGTTCGTCGAGCAACGCGACCTCGACGGGTTCCTGACCTCCCCCGCTCGGCGAGGTGTGAGTTCTCACATCATCGCCGGGATGTTGCCCAGGGGGCTCCGACTTTCCTCATAGGAAGAACGAATCGCCCCTCGAAAGACTCGAATCAGACGAACGGAAGGGAAGCCCGATGAACATCCGCGAAGCAGGGGCACGCAGCGCCCGTCGCCTGACCGCGACGATCGGCGTCGCCGCCGCGGCCGTCGCGTCGATCCTGGGGCTCTCGATCTGGGCGGGCACGGCCGCGGCCTCGTCCCACGCCACGATCGTGCAGGGGGACGACGGCGGCAGGGGCGACGACGACGGTGCGGTCGATGGCGGCAACGTCAACGGCGGCACGAACGGATTCGGCACCTCGAACGGCTTCGTGGCGCCCGGACAGGGAGGCGGCAGCCATGGCAACTCGAACGGATCGTGACCGCGGGCTCGCGGCGGCCGACTGGTCGCTGTGGAGCACCACGGGGCGCCTCGTCGTCACCGACGCGGAGCAGCTCGACGCCGCCCGGCGCATCGTCGATCGCGAGACCGCCCTCGTCGAGGAGGCGAGCAGCCGCTTCCGCGACGACTCCGAACTCGCCCGGATCGCGCCGCAGCTGCCGACGGGCGTCGTCGTCAGCGACGTGCTGGCCTCCCTCATCCGCGCAGCCCTGATGGCGGCCCAGCTCACCGAGGGCGCCGTCGACCCGAGCCTCGGCCGCGCGATCAACGCGCTCGGCTACGACCGCGACATCCGCCTCGTGCTCGATGACGATGGACCGGTGCGCGCCGTCGCGACCGAGCGGCCGGGCTGGAAGCACGTCCGGCTCGACGGCTCGCGCCTCACGGTCCCTGAGGGCCTGTCGCTCGACCTCGGCGCCACCGCGAAGGCGGTCGCCGCCGACCGCGCGGCCGCCGCGGTCGCTCAGGAACTCGGAATCGGCGTGCTCGTCAGCCTCGGCGGCGACATCGCCACCGCGGGCCCCGCTCCCCGCGGCAACTGGCAGATCGACGTGCAGGACCTTCCCGCCGATCCCGCCTGCCGCATCTCGGTCGGCGCCGGCACCGCCGTCGCGACCTCGAGCACCCAGCGCCGCACCTGGCGGCGCGGAGCCACGACCCTGCACCACATCATCGACCCGCTGACCGGGATGTCGGCCGCCTCGTTGTGGCGCAGCGCCACCGTCGCCGGGCCCAGCTGCCTGGTCGCGAACGCCCTCAGCACGGCCGCGATCGTCTGGGGTTCCTCGGCGCCGCAGCGGCTTGCCGCGCACCGCCTTCCGGCGCGCCTGGTCTCGGCCGAGGGAAGCGTGATCGTGCTCGGCGGCTGGCCCGCCGAAGAGGGCTCCACCGAGTGGGAGGTCTGGCGATGAGCGAGGCGTTGTGGGCCCTCGGGCGCGGCACGGGCGTCGTGGCGCTCGTGCTCATGACGATCACGGTGGTGCTCGGCATCCTGACCCGCTCCGGGCGCCCCGCCTTCGGCATGCCCCGCTTCGCCGTGACCCTGGTGCACCGCAACAGCGCCCTGATCGGCACGGTCTTCATCGCGATCCACGTGATCTCGCTGCTGTTCGACCCCTACGCGCAGCTCAAGGTCCTCGACTTCTTCGTGCCGTTCCTCGGCAGCTACCGGCCGTTCTGGCTCGGACTGGGCACCGTCGCGGCCGACCTGCTCATCGCGGTCGTGGTCACCTCCCTGCTGCGGCACCGCCTGGGTCAGCGCGCCTTCCGCGCCGTGCACTGGGCCACCTACGCGCTGTGGCCGATCGCCCTGTTCCACTCGATCGGCACGGGCACGGATGCCGGCAGCGCCCCCTTCATCCTGCTCGCCGTCGTCTGCATCGCCGCGGTCACCGGGTCGGTGATCTGGCGGCTGACCACCGGCTTCCAGCTGCGCGAACGCGCCACCGCAGACCGCCGCATCGATCCCGCGCGGATCCCCGTCGACCCGAACGTGAAGGAACTCCGATGACCGTGCTCGACGTTCCCGCCCGACGCGAGCAGTCCGCCGTCGCCCCACCCGAAGGTCTCCCGCGCCTGCTCGCCGCGGGAGACCCGACGCTGGCGACCCATCTCGCGCGGTTCGGACCGCTGCCCGCCGTGCGCGACGCGGAGGCGATCATCGGCGAGCTGGAGCGCTCCGGACTCGCCGGGCGGGGCGGCGCCGCCTTCCCCACCTGGCGCAAGATCGCTTCGGCCGCCGAGTCGGGCCGCGCCGGCGTCGTGGTGGCCAACGGCTCCGAGGGCGAACCGCTCAGCGCCAAGGATGCGACCCTGCTGCATCACGCCCCGCACCTCGTGATCGACGGGCTGCTGCTGGTCGCCCGGGCCCTCGGCGCGTCCGAGATGCAGCTGGTCACGACCGCGGCGCAACTGCCGCCGGTGCAACGCGCCATCTCGGAGCGTCGTGATGCGGGCGGCATCCGGCTGCGACAGACCGAGGACCGCTTCGTCTCGGGCGAGGCGTCGGCGGTCGTCAACGCGATCGAGCGCGGACGCGCCATCCCCCGCGACCACGTCGTGCGGCTGACGGTGTCGGGGATCGGGCGCCGTCCCACCCTCGTGCTCAACGTCGAGACCCTGGCGCACCTGGCCCTGATCCTCCGGTTCGGTGCGAGCTGGTTCCGCTCGGCGGGCAGCGACGACGACCCCGGCACGCGCCTGCTGACCGTGACGGGCCCCGACGGAAGCGTCGTGATCGAGGCGGCGGGCGGCACGACCCTGCGCACGACGCTGCGGGCCGCCGGCGTCGACCCGACCACGGTGCGGGCGCTGCTCGTCGGCGGCTACCACGGTGCCTGGGTCGCGAGCGAGGCGCTCGATGCGCCCCTCTCGGCCGCGGGGCTCGCACCGTTCGGGGCCGGTCCCGGGGCCGGCATCCTGATGGTGCTCTCCCGCGGCCAATGCGGGCTGACCCGCACGGCCGAGATCGCCCGATACCTCGCCGGGCAGTCCGCCGGGCAGTGCGGTCCGTGCGCCAACGGGCTCCCCGAGATCTCGGATGTCATGGCCCGGGTCGCGCGGCGCGATCGCGATGCCTCGCTGCCGCGGCAGCTGCGCGAGCTCGCCGGGCTCGTCACGGGCCGCGGCGCCTGCCACCATCCGGACGGCACGGCGCGCATGGTCATGAGCGCCCTCGACGCCTTCGACCACGACGTGCGAGCCCACGCGCTCGGCCTGTGCCAGGAGGTCGCCGCATGAGCTCCACGATCCGGACGGCGGCACCGACGCTGCACATCGACTGGACGCGCTGCGACGCGCGGGGCTCGTGCACCGAGCTGCTGCCCGAGCTGCTGCGTCAGGACAAGTGGGGCTACCCGCTGGCCAAGGACGGCGGGTCGGATGTCGCGATCCCGGCCCATCTCGACGAGGCGGCCCGCGACGCGGTCGCCCTGTGCCCCGTGCTGGCCCTGCGGTTCGCACCCCCGGCCGGCTGACGCTGCCGGCTGCCCGCAGCCCGCTCCGCGGGCCCAGTATTCTGGAGGGCTCATGTCGCAAGGCCTCCCCATCACCATCTCCTACCCGCCCGAGCTGCCCGTCAGCGCGGCCCGGGAAGAGCTGGCGCGCGCCATCCGCGACCACCAGGTCGTGATCGTCGCCGGGGCGACCGGCTCGGGCAAGACCACCCAGCTGCCCAAGATCTGCCTCGAGCTGGGCCGCGAGCGCATCGGTCACACCCAGCCGCGCCGCATCGCCGCGCGCAGCATCGCCGCCCGCATCTCCGAGGAGCTGGGCGTCGAACTCGGCGCCCTCGTCGGCTACCAGGTGCGCTTCGACGACCGCAGCACGCGCGACACCCGCATCAAGCTCATGACCGACGGCGTGCTGCTGGCCGAGCTGAACCGCGATCGCGAGCTGCGCCGCTACGACACGATCATCCTCGACGAGGCGCACGAGCGCAGCCTCACGATCGACTTCCTGCTCGGCTACCTCAAGCAGCTGCTGCCCCGCCGTCCCGAGCTGAAGGTCATCGTGACCAGCGCGACGATCGACCCCGAGAGCTTCGCGAAGCACTTCGCGGATGCCGCGGGCACCCCCGCCCCGATCGTCGAGGTGAGCGGGCGCACCTACCCGGTCGAGATCCGCTACCGACCCCTCGTGGCCGAGCGACTGGACGAGTCCGACGACCCCGACGACGTGCCGAGCGACGACCGCGACTACCTCGACGGCATCACCGACGCCCTCGCCGAACTCGCGCGCGAGGAACCGGGCGACGTGCTGGTGTTCCTCAGCGGCGAGACCGAGATCCGGGATGCCGAAGACGCGATCCGCGGACGCTTCGGCCCGGCGACCGGCACCGAGGTGCTGCCCCTGTACGGACGGCTGAGCACCGCCGACCAGCACCGGGTGTTCGAGACGGGGCGCGCACCCGGCATCCGCCGACGTGTCGTGCTCGCGACCAACGTCGCCGAGACCAGCCTCACGGTGCCGGGCATCAAGTACGTGATCGACGCGGGCACGGCGCGCATCTCGCGCTACAGCGCGCGAGCCAAGGTGCAGCGCCTGCCGATCGAGGCGATCAGCCAGGCCAGCGCGAACCAGCGCTCGGGGCGAGCCGGACGCACGAGCGACGGGATCGCGATCCGGCTGTACTCCGAAGAGGACTTCACGAAGCGACCGGCCTTCACCGACCCCGAGATCCTGCGCACCAATCTGGCCGCCGTCATCCTGCAGATGATCTCGATCGGGCTCGGCGACATCGCGGCCTTCCCGTTCCTGCAGCCGCCCGACTCGCGCGGCATCCAGGACGGCGTCGACCTGCTGCGCGAGCTGAACGCGATCTCGGTCGATCGCACCACAGGGCACACTCGCATCACGCCGGTGGGTCGCGACCTCGCCGCCCTCCCGCTCGATCCGCGCTTCGGCCGGATGCTCGTGGAGGCCAAGCGGAACGGCGTCGTGCGCGAGGTGGCCGCGATCGTCGCCGGGCTCTCGATCCAGGACGTGCGCGAGCGTCCGCTCGAGAAGCGCGCCCAGGCCGACCAGCTGCACGCGCGGTTCGCCGACCCGACGAGCGACTTCCTCGGGCTGTTGAAGCTGTGGAACCATCTCGAGGAACAGCAACGCGCGCTCTCGAGCAGCGCGTTCCGGCGGCTGTGCAAGGCCGAGTTCCTCAACTACCTGCGCGTGCGGGAGTGGCAGGATCTCGATCGACAACTCATCCGGGCCGGCCACAATCTGGGCATCAAGCCGGGTGAGGCGAAGGTGGACGGGGATGCGATCCACAAGTCGCTGCTCGCCGGGCTGCTCAGCCGCATCGGCCTGCGCGACGAGCGCGTCACGAAGACCAACCCGAAGGAGAAGGCGCGCGAGGGGCGCGAGTCGCGGAGCCGTGAGTACCTCGGCGCGCGCAACCAGCGGTTCGCGATCTTCCCCGGCTCGGCGCTCGCCCGCAAGGGCCCGCCGGCGGTGATGGCCGCCGAGCTCGTCGAGACCAGCCGGCTGTACGCCCGCACCGCGGCGGCGATCGACCCGGCCTGGGCGGAGCCGCTCGCCGGGGACCTGGTGAAACGCAGCTACGGCGAGCCGCGCTGGGAGAAGCGGCAGGGCTCGGCCGTCGCCGACGAGAAGGTCACCCTCTACGGGGTGCCGATCGTGCCGAAGCGACGCCTGCAGCTGGCACGCATCGACCCGGAGCAGGCACGCGAGCTGTTCATCCGGCACGCCCTGGTCGACGGCGACTGGCCGTACTCCATCGAACGGAACGGCCTGTTCGACTTCGATCGCGCGAACCGGGCCCTCCGGGATGAGCTGAGCGAGGTGGAGGAGCGGACGCGGCGCCGCGACATCCTGATCGACGACGAGGCCGTGGTCGAGTTCTACGACCGGCGGATCCCGGCCGACGTGACCGACGTGCGCCGCTTCGAGACCTGGTGGAAGGCCGCCCGCGCCGCGACGCCCGGGCTGCTGACCATGGCGCGCGACGACCTTCTCGACGAGGTGCCCGACGCCGAGCTCGACGGCGACGCCTTTCCGGGCGAGTGGATTCAGGGCGAACAGCGGATGCCGCTGCGCTACCGCTTCGAACCCGGTGCCGACGACGACGGGGTGACGGTCGAGATCCCGCTGGCGCTGCTCGCGCGGCTGGAGCCCCGCGGCTTCGACTGGCTCGTCCCCGGCCTGCGCGAAGAGCTGGTCACCGCCCTGCTCAAGACGCTGCCGAAGGCGATCCGGCGCAACGTGGTCCCCGCGGCCGACTGGGCGCGGCGGCTGCTGTCCGAGCTGCCGGAGCACGCCGGCTCGCCCCTCCTCGAGCTCCTCGCGCAGGCGATCCGCACCGCGACGCACACCGTCGTCGCGCCATCCGACTTCGACGTGGAGCGCCTCGCCCCGCACCTGCGCATGACCTTCGCGGCGGTCGACGAGCGCGGCAGGCGCGTGGCGAGTTCGAAGAGTCTCGCCGAGCTCCAGGCACGGCTCGGCGAGCGCTCGCGGCAGAGTGTCGCGAAGGTGACGGTCGCGGCCGCCCCCAGGAGCGCCCTCGAACGCTCGGGCCTGACCACCTGGGACGTCGACGAGCTGCCGTCGACGCTCGACACCCGCATCTCCTCCGGCTCGATCACGGGTTATCCGTCACTCGTCGACGAGGGCGCGAGCGTCGCGATCCGCGTGTTCGGCACGGCGGCCGATCAGCAGCGCGAGCATGCGCTCGGGGTGCGCCGCCTGCTCGCCCTGACGCTGCCGAGCCCGCTCTCGTACGTGCAGGAGCACCTGACCGGCGCCGAGAAGCTGCAGCTGGCCACCAGCCCGTATCGCTCGACCGCCGCGCTGCTCGACGATGCCTTGCTGGCCACGATCGACGAGCTGGTGGATGCCGCGACCGCTGAACACGCACCGTTCACCCGCGCGGGCTTCGAGGCCCTGCGCGACGAGGTCAGCGGCGGCCTCGTCGACGGGCTGTTCGCGACGGTCGCGCTGGCGGCGAAGGTGCTCGGTGCGGCGCGGGAGGCCGATCGCGCCATCTCGAACAACTCGAGCCTGGGGTTGATGGCGCCGCTCGCCGACGCGCGGTCGCAGCTCGACGCGCTCGTGCATCCGGGCTTCCTGCGGCTGACCGGCGTGAGGCAGCTGCGCCGGGTGCCGGTCTACCTGGCCGGGATCGTGCACCGCGTCGGCAAGCTCGCCGAGAACCCCGGCCGCGACCGGGTCTGGCTCACCGAGGTGGAGCAGGCGACCGAGTTGTACCGCGCGGCGGGCGGACGGCTGCCCCTGACGCGCGAGACGCCGCCCTCCCTGGTCGCGGTGCGTTGGATGCTGGAGGAGCTGCGCCTGTCGCTCTTCGCCCAGCAGATCGGCGCCGCCGGTCCGGTGTCGGTCGCCCGCATCCGCAAGGCCCTCGCCTAGCCGTCGAAAGCGCGCCACGGCAACCCCAGGTATCCTTCCCACAAGAGAGTGAGTAGGCAAGATGCCGGGATCGACGACGACCGCGTTCGAGGTGCGCGTCGGCTGCGACGTGCAATCGATCGACGACGTTCGTGCCTCGATCGACGCCGCCGGCGAGCGATACCTGCGCCGGATCCTGGGCGACGGCGAACGCGCCGAAGCAGCGCGTCTGCCGAATCCGGAACTCGTCGCGCGTTACGCGAGCGGTCGTTTCGCCGCGAAGGAGGCGGTGTACAAGGCGCTCCGCGGCCGACCGGACATGCCGCTCGGGTGGCCGCAGATCGAGATCATCGCCGATGAGACGGGAGCACCTCGAGTGCGCCTTCGCGGCGCGGCGGCCGAGCTGTCGGCTGCCGCCGGCATCGACGACATCGCGATCTCGATCAGTCACGCTGCCTCGTTCGCGTTCGCCGTGGCGACCGCGATCGCGACGCCGGCATGACGACGGCCGACCAGCGGGAGCACGACCGCGACCGTCTGTAGCCCACTCGTGGGCTAGCGTTTCCTTGCAGCCGACCGATAGAAAGGTGTGACCGAGCCTCGCTTATGCGGTCGTTGAGGTCCGGTCGCGCACCTTGTCCGCTCGCGCGCCGCTGAAGGGATCCCGATGACCAGTTCCGAGACCACCGACCCGCTCACGGCGCAGCGCCGCGCCTTCCACGAACGACTCGTCGAGCACGAGTGGCTCCTGCCCTCGCAGACCGCGGTGCTCCCAGGCCTGGGCTCGAAGGCCATCGCCGTCTATGACGGACTCTCGGCACTCATCGCCGGCGCTGCGCGTGACGTCTTCACTACCGAGGTCACCCCCGTGCGGTTTCCGCCAGTGTTCGCGGTCGGAATGCTCGAGCAGACCGGATACGTCGCGTCGTTCCCGCAACTACTCGGCACGATCAACTCCTTCCTCGGAGGCCAATCGGAATACCGTGAGCTCATCGCCGAATTCGATCGGGGCGGCGCGTGGCAGGCCATGCTCGACACGACAGGCCTCGCTCTCATCCCCGCGGCCTGCCACCCGCTCTACGCGCACCTCGAGGGCACGACGGTCGACGCGGGCAAGCTCTACGAGCTGACCGGCGAGTGCTTCCGGCACGAGCCTTCCGAGGATCCGATGCGATTCGTCAGCTTCCGAATGCGCGAATACGTCCGGCTGGGCACCGAAGAGCAAGCGAAGGAACATCGACGCCGCTGGCTTGAGATCGATCAGGAACTCTTCGCGAAACTTGACCTGCCGGTGAGGATCGTCCCGGCGAACGACCCGTTCTTCGGAAGAGGGGGGGTGCTGCTCGCGGCGAACCAGATCGAGGCAGAAGCGAAGTTCGAAGTCGTGACTGACGTGTACGAGGGAACACAGACGGCGATCGCGTCCGCCAACTTCCACGGCGAGCATTTCGGTGGCGACTTCGCCCTTTCGCTCCCTGATGGCGGGGTCGCGCAGAGTGCCTGCGTCGGATTCGGGATGGAACGCATCGTGCTGGCGCTCGCCAATCGCCACGGCTTCGAATTGGATGACTGGCCGTCGGGGGTTCTGACGCTGCTGGGCATCAGGTCATGAGCTCGCTGGGTGAGCAGACCTGGTTCCGCAGCGGCGACCGCTCCCTCGAAGGCTGGGTCCACCGGCCCGACGACGGCCACGCCGTCGGCACCGTGGTGATCGCCGGCCCGTTCGCGCATGAGGCGCTGGTCACCTACAGAGCGAGCCGAGTGCTCGCTGTGGAGGCCGCGCGCCGCGGCTTCGTCGCAGTGCGATTCAGCTGGTCCGGCACCGGCGACTCCGAACCGGCGCCGGAGCAGGCCGATCTCGCGACGGCATGGCAGGAGGATTTAGCAGCAGCAACCGAACTCGCTCGTGTGTCGTCCGGCATCGAGCAGGTCGATGCCATCGGCATCCGATTCGGCGCCGCCGTCGTCGCGGCGGCCGACATCCCCCTGCACAAGCGTGTGCTCTGGGAACCGCTCGGCGGACGGGCGTTCCTGCGCATGCAATCGAGCCTGCTCAAGATGCAGCTTCCGGTGGGGTTCCCCCTCAGTGCCGACCGCGTCGAGCTCTGCGGGTACACGCTCGACGAGAATGCAGCGCTCTCATTGCGGGCCGTCTCCGACCCCCGCTCGGCGGGATCGGGCGACGCCATGGACGCATCGCGAGTCATCATCGAAGACGACCCGCAGGCGTCGGCCGACCTCTTCGACCGCTCGCCCCAGGACGCGCGGGTGCCGTTCGGCACCATCGCGAGGATACTCGACGCACTCGATCCGATGCCGGCCGCCGCTCTTCCCGGATGGGATCCACAACGGGAACTGGTCTCCGTAGACCTCGACAGCGGCCGAAGGATCCGCCAGACACTGCTCACTGTGGGACCCGACCAGCTGCCGGGGATCTTCACGGAGCCGGTCGAGGGCCCGTCGGCATCGACGGCCGCCCTGTTCGTCACGTTCGCCAACGATCCGAAGGGCATGGGTCGAATCGGCCGGGCGACCGCCTTCCGCCTCGGGGGCGGAGGTATCCCCACTCTGCGCGCAGACCGGCGCGGAATCGGCGACGGCGCAGACCCACGTGACCTCGGAGAGGGGCCTACCCTTGTCGAGGCCGGAGGCGACGACATCGCGCAGTTCGCGCGATGGCTGGCGGAGCGCACGGGCAAGGCGATCGTCGGGATCGGACTGTGCTCAGGTGCGTGGCTCATCGCACGCGCCGCGACCGCCACCCCGTTCCAGCGAGTGATCATGGTCAACAACAAAGCGTGGACCGCGTCGCGCCGCTACTGGGACCGGCAGCTGCGTGTCCTGAGCGGCCTGAGAAGGATGGGAGTGGTGGACTCCGACATCGATGTCGATACGATGTCGCCGACGACGGCCGGGTTCAAGCGGCGGCTCAAGCTCCTCCTCCGGTTCCGCTCCCCGTACCAGATCCGCTACCGGATCTTCTCGCCGCTGGGACTCGACGAGGTGCCGGAGATGCTTCTCCGGCAGATGCCCGAGCAGACCAGCATCAGCGTGCTGCTCGGTCCAGGCGGCGACCAGCAGCACTGGGAGGCGTCGCGCGGACCCGTCTCGATGCGCCGACTGATCCGCCGTGGCCGTCGGATCGACATCGAGTACGACCCGCGGACCGACCACTCGCTCATGTCCGCGTCAGGGTTCGAGTCGTACCTCGAGCTGCTCGACCGCGAGTTCGGGCTGCGAGTGCCAACGGCCCCCGCCGACGCCACGTTAGCCTGAGCCGAGGCCTCGGCGGTCGTCTCAGGAGGGGGTCGCAGCACCGCGACGGAAGATCCGCCGCATTCCGTGCCGTAGAAGTCCCTCGAGCTCGAGCCAGGTGCTCCGGGCTGTGAATCGGAAGATCGGAAGATACACGGCGACGACGGCGATCCAGACCAGGATGACGCCGACCAGGTCCGGAAGACCCGCTGTGAGCCAGGCCACCAGATAACCCGCGCCCGCAGCCATCGCACCGGGGACGCCGACCCGTGCAAACGCTCCAGCGAGCGCCCATCGACTGGCACGGATCTGCCCTGACGTCACGGACCAGCGGATGAACGTTACGATCCCTTCCCCCACGAGTCCCGCCCAGACCACGCCGAGAAGGCCACCGTACGATCCGATCCAGGTCGCGGCGACGAGCACCACGGAGGAGTAGAGCGCGTAGCGCGTCCAGAGCACCGGCCGTCCGATCCCGGCATACAGAGCATGATCCAGGGAATCGATGAAGAAGATCGCGGTGACGGCGAGTACCTCTCCGGGAGCGATGCTCGGCCCCCACTGGTTGCCGTACATGAAAGGCACCAGATGCGTGGCGGACGCGGCGATGAACACCATCACGGGGACGAGAAGCGTGTAGAGGGTTGAGAACGAGCGCAAGTAGCCCGACCTCAGCCGCTCGGCCGAATCACGGATCATCGCGAAGGCCACAGTCGAAACCTGGAGAACCGCCGACAGCACGACGTCGGTGACCACCCTGATGAGGCGCTGGACGATGTTCAGATAGCCGAGCGCGGCCACGCCGAGCACGCTCGTGATGATGAAGTTGATGAGCAACTGGGCAGCTGTCTGTATTCCGGTGCTCACGACGTAGTTGCCACCGAATCTGACCATCTGCTTCAGCTCCGCCCCGGAGAACTGGAAGGAGGGTCGGTATCGCGCGACAACCCAGGCGAGAAGAGTGGCGAGGAACTGCAGCGTCAGGGTCTGCAGAACGAGCGACCAGACGCCGAGTCCGGCGAAGGCCGCCGTGACCGCAACTGCTTGACTGACGACCGCGGCAATCGCACCCTGCACGGCGATCGCCTGGAAGCGAAGGCCCCGGCGAAGGATCGTCTGCGGGACGGCGCCGAGCGTCACGAGGAGCGCCGTCGGTGCCAGCCCTTGCATCACTGGACCGGCAGATGGCTCCCCGAACAGCTGGGCGACGAGCGGCGCCGCGAAGAACAGCACCCCGCCGCCGACCAAGGCGATCGAGGACGAGACCCAGAAGTAGGTGTGATAGATGAGTTTCGTCGGAGCCGGGTGCTGGAGCACGTACATCGTGATCCCCAGATCGGCGAGGACCTGCAGGATCGGGATCAGCGTGGCCGCGATCGTGACGATGCCGAAATCCGCCGGTGACAGCAATCGAGCGAGGATCAGAACCGTCACGAAGGCCGTGACACGTGTGAGAAGGTTCTGCGCTATGGACCAGACCGCACCAGCGGCAGCTGTGCGTGCGAGACCACCCTCAACGCCGCCGGCTCCCGGGGAGGGCGTCAACTCGTCAGTCACGATCGAGCCTCGTGATTCTGCTGGCCCCGAGGTGCATTTGTCCTCACGGCGTTCCGGACACCACGACGCGTGCGAAGAATTCGTCCCGGATCCGCCGCGCCGAGGCATGATCCGGCGCAGCACCCAGAATCGCCGCGACGAATCCCTGCCTCCCCGTCCGCCACGAGACCTCATCGCCCGGGCCCACGCCCCGGAAGACCCGTTCGACGCCGGGGATGTCCGGTACAGTCTCCAGTCCTTCGACCGCCGTGATGCGGCGGAAGGCCGCATCCGGCTGGATGTCGAAACGGAAGCCGACGTCCGCGGGGCGAGGGACACTCCTGTAGACCACATGCTCGCCGAGCGCGAGTCGCATCGTCACCTGGATCTCATCGATCGCCAGCGATCGCAGGATAAGTCCGCGGATGGCACCCCCGCCCATACAGCCGTTGACCTCGATGATGACCGGGCCAGCATCCGTGCATTTCACCTCGACGTGCAGTACACCGGTCTCGACACCCAGGGCCCGTGCCGCCCCCACGGCGGCCTCGATGAGGTGCTCCTCCACATCGGGCGGCACATCGGCCGGAAAGAGGTGGCCTGTTTCGCGGAACGGGGGGGCGAGCGGCGGCTTGCCGGTGACGCCGAGCACGCTTACCAACCCGTCGCTCATGACGAGCTCGACAGACACGAACGGGGCGCTGCCTGCGCCGGTGATCGGTGTCGTGGGGTCGGGGATGTAGCGCTCCAGCAACATGCGTCCCTGAGTGATATCGGTCATTGCCGCCGTGAGTTCGTCGAGCGAGCCGATCGCCAAGGTGTCGATCGCGCCCCGCCCGGTCCGAGGCTTCATGACAAGCGGATAGGACGCGGTTCCGAGGGAACCAGCGGACGACGGGTCTGCGACGATGTCGTCGAGGTTCCAGAATTCGGGAGTCGGCAACCCGCCGTCCCGGAGCGCGGTGCGCTGCAGGAGCTTGTCAGTCAGACGCTCGGCAGTCGAAACGCTGAAGAACCTCAGGCCGAGTCGCTCCGCGATCCCCGCCGTCCAGACGAGGTTCCCGTCGTTGAAGCAGACGATCCCCTCCGGCGCATGCTCCCGGACGGCGGAAGCGGCCTCGGCTACTGTCAGCCCGGATACGTCGACGACCGTGCCCAGACCCCTCAGAAAGCGATGCGTCGCCCGACCTGCCTCATCGCGATGCGGAAGTACCCACAGCAGTCGGCACACGCCCTCCGCCGCTTCGGCGAACAGCAGAGGCGGATCTTCGCGCTCCAGTCCTTCGTAGACGACGCCGAGCAGCGGCAAATCACGCTCTCGCTGCGCACCGGTCATCATCCGTCCCTCCCCTGCCAGGCTACCGGCGCACGAGGGCGGCCGTCCTCACCGACCTAGGGCATGCCCGAGATGACGACTCTCTCGAGCACCTCATTCCGGATGCGACGCGCGGCCTGATGGTCGGGTGCCGCGCCGAGGACCGCTGCGGCGTAGCCGAGTGTGCCGTTGCGCCACGAAAAGGCGTCGCCGGGTCCGAGACCCTGGATGACCTGCTCCACGCCGGGGATCTGGACGACCACATCGAGACCCTCCACCGCGGTGATCGTGCGGAGACCGACATCCGGTTGCACATCGAACCGGAAGACGACCTCGTCGGGCGAGGGCAAAGCGCCGAGCACCACGTCCTCGCCAACTGCGACACGCATGGCCAGTCGCACTGTGTCGATGCCGAGCGCCCGTCGTAGAAGAGGATGAACGGCATGGCCGCCCGGGCGACCATTGACCTCGATCACAACAGGACCGTCATCCGTGCACTTGATCTCAACGTGCAAGGCGCCGTCGCTGACGCCGAGCGCCACCGCGGCATCCACACCGGTCGCGGCCAGCTGATCGGCCAGTTCCGGAGGAACGTCCGCCGGGAATAGGAAGCCCGTCTCGCGAAACGGCGGCGCCAGCGGGGTACGCCCGGTGATCCCGAGCACGCTCACGATGCTCCGGCTCACTACGAGCTCGACCGACACGTACGGTGCGCTGCCCGCGCCCGTCTGCGGCGTTGTCGGGTCGGGGATGTAGCCCTCGAGCAACATCCGTCCGGGTTCGCTCGCTGCGACTCCGGCGCGCAACTGATCCTCGTCACCGATGCTCTCGGTGTCACGGCTGCTGGTTCCGCTCCGTGGCTTGAGTACAAGCGGGAATCCGCTGTCGATCGCACCGCGTAGTACGGACTCCTCCGCGAGTTCGTCGACGTTCCAGAACCCGGGAGTCCGCAGACCGT
Source organism: Lysinimonas soli (assembly GCF_042655435.1). Taxonomy (NCBI): domain Bacteria; kingdom Bacillati; phylum Actinomycetota; class Actinomycetes; order Micrococcales; family Microbacteriaceae; genus Lysinimonas; species Lysinimonas soli. The sequence continues at coordinate 203,455 of NZ_JBHSMG010000001.1, read as the reverse complement.
GGTCCCGGAGCGCGGTGCGCTGCGCCAGTTTGTCGGTCAGCCGGTCGGCGGTCGCCCGACTGTGAAAGGCGAGGTCGAGCATCTCTGCGGCCTCGGCCGTCCAGCGCAAGTGCTTGTCGACGAAGCAAACGATCCCGTCGGGCGCCTGGGCGCGAATCGCGGTCACCGCGTCCGCCGGCGACTTGGCCGCGACGTCGACCACGTCGCCCAGCCGTCCTAGGAACCGGAGGGTGGCGCGATCCTCTCGGGCCCCGTGCGGAGGGATCACCCACACCAGAGAGCACACGCCCTCGGCGGCTTCGGCGAAACGCATCGGCGAGTGATCGTCGCCCGACCCCCCGTACACGAGCGCCAACCGGGGAAGCGTCTCATCCGGTGTGCATGTCACTCGATCACCATTCACTCTCAGTCCCTTGCTGCTGGCTTCCTGACACGACGATCATGTCGTATCCGTCGCGGACGCGATGGGCGGGCTCGTGATCTGGCGCGGCTCCGAGAACCGTGGCGACCAGGACGAACGGCCTCTCCCACCAAGAGAACTCATCGCCGACCTGCAGCCCGGGGATGATCTGATCGACGCCGGAAATCTGCCGAACGGCATCCAAACCGTGCACCGCGCCGATCTCGCGCACATGCGAGGAGCATCCTCGATTGATTCGCCCGACGACGCGCGACGTCCGCGGCCTGACCGCCGCTCAGATGCTCTTGCGGATGGCGAGCGTGGACGCGTTGTCCCGCAGCAAGCCGTCGTTGCCGAACATGACCAGGGCCGCGTGGGCGTCGCGGATGATCCGCTCGATGGCGATCGACCCGTCTTTGCGGATGCCGTCGATGCCGCAGATCTGCAGCGCCTTCATCGCCGTCTCAACGGCGATGGCCGTGCTGGCGACCTTGAGGTTGCGGAGGCTGACGATGAACGAAAGGTCGTCGAGCTTCGAGGCGGCTTCGAGGCGCTCGAAGCGGGCGGCGGCCATCGCCACGAGACCGCGCGCCTTCTCGACCTCGAGGAGCAGCTCCGCGAGCCGGATCGCGCTCTTGGGCGCCACTCCCCCGGAACGCCGCGCCTCGGCGCGGACGACCGCGTGAGCCTCGCGCAGCGCCGCCTCGGCGAGACCGACGTATGCCGCCCCGGCGAGCAGGTGTCGCACCTGGATCCCGCCGTTGCCGAGGACCGCCGGCGCGCCCGTTGGGAACACGGCGCCGTGATCGACCTTGGCCAGGATCCGCATGCCGTAACTGCACGTGCCCCGGAGGCCGAGCGTGTCCCAGGTAGTGGTCAGCTCGAGCTCCGACTGGGTCGCGAGCACGGCGAGGTACACCTGGTCGTCCGGATCCGCCTCGGGCGACCGGCGCATGTTCGTGAAGATCGCGTCTGCCTCGAGGCCGTACGAGCATGCGACGGTCGGTCGGTCGATGCGCAGAACTCCCCCGTCGTCGATGAGGGAGGCTCCGCCGTCGGGGCCGACGCGCTGGCTGGTCCCGTTCGCGAACAGGATCTGCTCGTCGACCACGCGCGCCAGCAGCCCGCGCAGCCACGGCGTATCGCCGTAGCGCAGAAGGTTGTACACCTCGATCGAGTGCATCGCGAGCACCAGCGCGCTTGAGGTGCACTTTTTCGAGATCGTGCGCACCGCATCGGCCAGCTCGGCGACGGTCGCGCCCAGGCCGCCGCGCTCGACCGGCACGAGCGCTGACAGCAGGCGCTCCCGCTTGAACGCCTCGACCGACTCCACGGGGAACCGGGCCTCCGCGTCGACCGCGGCGGCGGCCGGACCGGAGACCTCGTGCGCGATCCGCTCGGCGATCTCGATGACGCGCCCGCGCCCGGCGGAGGCATCGCTTTCGGCCGGCGCGTCCCCGGGGACGTCATCGAGCGGGCTCATGACGCCTCGGGCGCTGCGATCACCGAACGGATCCGTTGCTCCATGCGGCGACGGGCGTCGTGATCGGGCGCGATGCCGGAGACCTGAATGACTGACGCCGTCGACGTCTCCTCGGGACTCAGACATGACATGACCTCTACTATCCCAGAAATGCCGCCGAGCGCATCGATCCGATCGGTCGCGGTGCGCCCCCGCCCGTCGGGGGGCGGCGCGACGCAGAACGAGAACGCGACATCTGTCGGCCAGGGAAGGGCAACCGGCACGGGATGCTCGCCGATCGCGGCGAGCATCGCCACCCGAAACACGTCGATGCCGAGGGCGTGGTCGAGGAGCACGGGCAGTGCGCTGCTGCCGAGCCAGGGGTTCGCGTCCATGAGCACCGGGCCCTCGTCCGTCATCGCGACCTCCACCTGGAGCGGGCCATCCTCGATCCCGAGCGCGGGCACCGCCGCCGCCGCCGCCGCGACGACTTCGTCGCGCATCTCCTCCGCGATCTCGGCCGGGACGAATACGCCCCACCGGACGGGATCCGCCACGTGATACCGACCCGTCACGCTGAGCAGGACGGGCTCCCCGCGGCTCACGAGGAATTCGACGGAGACGCGGCTCGCATTCCCCGCCCCGGTGACGGGCTGCGACGCGGTAGCGACGAGCTCTTCGAGCAGCACGGGCTCCAGCCGGTCCGCGGCGACGGCCGCGCGCAGCTGCGCTGGCGTGCGCAGCGGATCGCAACCACCCCGGCTCCGGCCCAAGCGGGGTCTGGCGGCGAGCGGAAAGGCTGCGGCCGCCTCGACGTCGCGGATCGCAGCCGCATCGTCCCTCAGCGGGCCCGGATCCCAGGCCTGCGGCGTGCGCAGCCCGTGATCGCGAAGCGCCGCGCGCTGTTGCAGCTTGTCGGTCAGCAGCGCGGCCGTGCGCGGGCTGTGGTAGCGGATGCCAAGCTCCTTGGCGACCTGCGCGGTCCACTGCGCATTGGCCTCGCCGAAGCAGACGATCCCCGCCGGGGCGAATACCCCTATCGCCGCGGCGGCCGCCGCCGCCGTGAGGGCGGCGACGTCGACGACGTCACCGGATCGCCGAAGCAGTCGGAGCCAGTGGGCCGTCTCCTCGTCAGGCCGCAGCACCACCCACAGCGGTCGGCACACCCCGGCGGCCGCCTGCACGTACCCGAGAGGGAAGAACTCCTTCGACGGGCTGTCGAGCACGACGGCGAGCACGGGACCGCTTCGATCCGGGGTATCGGGCACCACGCGCTCAGTATGCACCCGCTACGCGTCCCCTGTCGCTTCGCGAGGATGAGAAGCTGCCTGCCGACGAAGCAGGTGATCCCGTCCGGCGCCAGCTCGCGGACGCCCTCGGCGGCCTCGGCAAAACGCATCGACCGGGCGGCGTCCAGGAGCGCTACCTCGCGCTCGCGACCACGGCTACGGCGTCCCCGAGACGACGACGGCCGCGTACACCTCGTCGCGGATGCGCTGGACGCCGGGGTGATCCGGCGCACTCCCGAGGACGGTGGCGACGAGAGCGAAGGCCCCATCGCGCCACGAGAACTCGTCGCCGGCCCTGAGTCCGGGGATGACGTCCTCGACACCCGGGATCGCCCGCACGGTGTCGAGCCCGTGCACCGAATCGATGCGCTTCAGATGCGCCGCCGGCAGGAGATCGAAGCGAAAATAGACATCCTGCGAGGCCGGGAGCGCCTCGAGGGCGAACTGCTCGCCGAGCGCGACCCGCATCGCCACCTGGAACGAATCCACGCCGAGCGCGCGCTTCAGGAACTCCCTCGTGTGACCGCCATCCGGCCGGCCGTTCACCTCGATGACCACCGGACCGGAGTCGGTCCACTTGACCTCGGCGCGCAGCACGCCGACTTCGACGCCGAGCGCCCGGGCCGCCGCGATCGCGGCGTCGACCAGGCCCGGCCGGGCTGACTCGGGGACGTCCGCCGGGAAGAACGAGCCGGTCTCGCGGAACGGCTCGGCGAGCGGGGTACGACCGGTCATGCCGAGGACCCCGATCGAACCGCCGCTCACGACGAGGTCGACGCATACGTACGGGGCGCTGCCAACGCCGAACGCCGGTCCCGTTGGATCGGGGATGAAGCCCTCGAGGACCATCCGTCCGGGGACCCGCGCGGCCACGGCGGAGCGCAGCGCCTCGATGGACCGGATCGATTCCGTGTCGACGCTGCCGAAGCCGCGCCGGGGCTTGAGCACGAGCGGGAATCCGGCGGCAGCGACGGCCGCGAGTGCGGCGTCCTCGGCGAGGTCGTCGGCGTCCCAGAACGCGGGGGTCGGCAGCCCGTGCGCCGCGAACGCGCTGCGCTGCTCGAGCTTGTCGGTGAGCTGAACCGCCGCTCGTCGGCTGTGGTACGGCAGGCCGAGCAGCTCGGCGAGTTCTGCCGTCCAGACGATGTTCTCGTCGGTGAAGCAAGTGATGCCATCCGGCGCATGCGATCGGACGGCGTCGGCGGCCTCCGCGACGGAGAGCTTGGACGCGTCGAGGACGTCGCCCTCGACCTCGCCCGCCGCCTTCCGGTAGCGGAGCGCCGCGCGAGTCGACCGATCGCCGTCAGGAAGCACCCACAGCAGGCGGCAGAGCCCCCGGGCCGCCTCCGCGATGCGGTCGATCGGCTGCTCGTGCGCGAGCGGGCCGTACACGACCGCGAGCAGCGGGAGGGATCCGCCGCTGTGGGTCATGTCGCGGCCCGAGCGTTCACGTCGTCGCGCCAGGCGAGGAGCTCGCGGACTCGGCCGAGATCCCAGTGCATCTCCGACTCGAGACCGACGACGAACAGGCGCGTGCCGATGTCGTACAACGCGGTCGCCCTCGCGATGTAGTCCTCGCCCTGTCGCTGGGGATAGCTCATTGCACGCAATGGAACGTCCGCGCTTCGCTCGATCTCGGAAGGATCCCGCCCCTCCGTCGCGCACCATTCGTCCAGCACCTGATGCTTGTGCGCGAGAGTCTCGATGGACCCGCCCGCATGCCAGATGTCGGCGTGGCGCGCTGCCAGGCGGAGTGTCACCTTCTCCCCCCCGCCGCCGATGAGGATCGGAATGCGCCGCGTCGGCGGCGGGTTCAGCTTCTCCCAGCGGGCCTTGATCCGCGGCAGGTCGTTGCCGAGTTTCCGCAGCCGGTCCGGTGCCGTCCCGAAGTCGTATCCGTACTCGGCATAGTCAAGATCGCTCCAGCCCGCACCGATCCCGAAGATCACACGACCCGTCCCGCCCTCGCGCGCGCTGATGTGATCGACGGTGCGCGCCATGTTGGCGTGCAGATCAGGGTTCCTATACCCATTCGAGGCGACGAGGATGCCGAGCTCGGCGCGGTGTGTGACCTCCGCGTACGCCGAGAGAAGAGTCCATGCCTCGAGGGTCCGACCGCCGAGATCTCCGGTGAGGGGAAAGAAGTGATCCCAGCCGAAGATCACGTCGGCACCCGCCTCATCAGCCGCCACCGCGGCGGCACGCAGTTCGGCGTAGGACGCGTGGTGCGGTTTCACCACCACCGCGACTCTGGCCGGACGGGCGCTGTTCTGAAAGTTGTCGCCGGGGTCGCTCATGTCAAGACGCTGCGTCGGCGCTCTCGTCCGTGACCCCGACCGAGGCGAGCGCCGTCCGCAACGAACTGACCGACTCGAAGGTGTCCCGGCGCAGGAGCGCGTCGGGGAACTCGACATCGAACTTGTCCTCGATGCCCATCAGGACGTTGACGACGGCGTGCGATGTGAGTCCCTGCTGATAGAGGTTGTCGTCGTCGCTGAGGGTGACGCTGTCGACGGCAAGTCGAGCGTTGCTGTTCAGAACCTCACGGATTCCGTCGGTGATTGCAGACATTTTTGTTCGTCCTCCAAAGTCAAGTGTAGGTGTGATGAAAAGTCGCACAGCGGCGCGCTCTCCCAGTCAAGCGGAGACCAATGCCGCTTCGACCGCCTGCTCGACGAGGTCGACGCCGCGCAGCAGATCGGCGTCGTCGATCGTGAGCGCGGGCAGGAACTTCACCACCTCGTCGTAAGCACCCGCGGTCTCGACCACCAGGCCGTGCGCGAACGACCAGCGGGAGACCCGAGCGCCGAACTCCGGATCGACGGTCGAGGCGAGGCCACGGAAGAGTCCGCGACCGCGCACTTCGAGTTCGGCGGGGTGGCGCGCGACGATCGCCGCAAGGCGCTCGCGCAGTAATTCGCCCTTGCGTCGCACCTCGGCGCTGAACACGGCGTCGGACCAGTAGCTGCGAAGCGCCGCCGTCGCTCCGACGAACCCCAGATTGTTGCCGCGGAACGTGCCAGTGTGGCCCCCGGGAGCCCAGACATCCAGCTCCGGTCTGATCAGCACGATCGCCATCGGGAGGCCGTAGCCGGACAGCGACTTCGAGAGGAGGACGAGATCAGGCCGGATGCCAGATTCCTCGAAGCTGAAGAAGTCGCCCGAACGACCGCATCCGGCCTGGATGTCGTCGACGATCAGCGGGATGTTGCGATCGGCAGCGAGTCGGGCGACCGCGCGGAGCCATTCCGGACTCGCGGCGTTGACGCCACCCTCTCCCTGGATGCATTCGACGATGACCGCCGCCGGCAGATCCAGGCCGCTCGAGGGATCATCGAGCTGCTTCTCGAGCATGGCGATGGTGTCGACGTCCGGACCGTAGTACCCCTCGTACGGCAGGAAGGTCACACCGGCGAGAGGTACCGCTCCGGCGAGGCGGTACTTCCGTGCCGCGGTCGCCGCGAGTGCGCCGAGGCTCAGTCCGTGGTAGCCGTGCGTGAACGCGATGACGTTCGTGCGCCCCGTGACCTGGCGCGCGAGCTTGATCGCGGCCTCGGCGGCATTCGCTCCGGTGGGGCCCGTGAACTGCAGCTTGTATCGCAGCCCACGCGGCTCGAGCACGAGGTCGCGGAAGGTCTCGATGAACTCGCGCTTCGCCGTCGTGGCGAGATCGAGGCCATGGACGATGCCGTCGCGTCCAAGATAGTCGAGTAGGGCCGTCTTGAGCTGCGGGTTGTTGTGCCCGTAGTTGAGGGTGCCTGCCCCGGCGAAGAAGTCGAGGTATTCGGCCCCGTCCTCGGCAACCAGGAACGACCCGTGCGCGGTATCGAAGGCGACAGGGAACGAGCGGATGTAGCCGCGCACCTCCGACTCCCATTCCTCGAAGACGCTGAGATCCATCTGCACTATCCCTTCTCGGGCGCAGGAGTCGGCTCGACATGCCCATCGATGCGGACGAGCGTGGTGGTCGCCGCGATGAGGCGACGAAGCTCGTCGTGGTCGCGGGTTGTCCCCGTGAGATGGAAGACGTGGGCTTCGGAACCCTCGCGCCAGTCGATGCGCCGACCCGGACCGCGTACGAGCACGATCTCATCCACGCCTTCTTCGCCGCGCAGTTCGGGCAACCCCTCGACAGCATCGATCCACGTCATGTCCGATTCGGGGAACACGTAGAGAAGGTAGCCGATCCGGTTACACGGCACGGGTCCGTCGAGTTCGACCGGCATCCCCAACGCGAGACGCAAGGCAGTCCGCAAGAGGCTGAAACCCGATGCGCGCTCGAGCATCTCGGACATGCCCCCGCCCGGGCGGCCGTTCACCTCGATCACAACCGGTCCGTCGTCGGTGAGTTTGATCTCGGTGTGCAGACACGCCTGAGTGACCCCGAGCGCCAGGGCCGCCTCGCCCGCAACGCGCAGGATCTCGACCTGCAGCGAAGGCGAGACCGCCGTCGGCGTGCAGTACCCGGTCTCCCGGAACGGCCAGCGGAACGGCGTTCGAGCGCTGATCGCGGCGTGCGCGACACGACCGCCCTCCACGACACTCTCCACGGAGACGAACGGGGCGAACCCCTCACCACCGAGTTGTTCGCTCGGGTCCGGCACGAACTGTTCCAGGATGTATTCCTCGATCGCCTGGCCCGGCCTCGCCCTCAGTTCCGCCATGGCCGTCGTGAGCTCGTCATACGACTGGATCGGGAATGTGTCACGGCTCGCCTGGCCGCGCCGGGGTTTCAGCACTGCGGGGTAGGGGAACTCCTCGGCGAGCGCCGCGATGGCAGCATCGTCTGCGTTCGCCGGGATCGTGCCGAAGGCCGGCACCGCAAGGCCCGCTGCCTCGAGTGCCGAACGCTGCTGATACTTGTCGGTGAGTTTGGTCGCCGCGTCGATGCTGTGGAACCGCCGGCCCAGCACGGCAGCGAGCTGTGCCGTCCACACGAGGTCACTGTCGTGCATCGAGAGCACACCCTCGGGATCATGCTGGTTTACCAGCACCGCGACCTCCGCAACGGTGAGGCCGGACGCGTCGACGACCGGCCCGAGCCGTCGGAGGAGACGCTCCATCGCCGCGGAGGCCGCATCGGACGAATCGATGACCCAGATGATGCGGCACAGCCCGTCCGAGGCCTCCGCGATCGAGAGCGGCGCGAACGACTGAGAGTGGTACACGTAGGCCAGTTTCGGAAGCGATTCCACATCGGGCTCTGCCATCATCTCCGGACCTCAGAACTCTCTCTGCTTCTTCTGACGGCGACACTATCGGCGGCGGCATCCGGTGGCCAACCCCACTTCATGGGACCACGCACGGTGCTGACCCTTCTGAGCGGGACCGACTCCAGGTCAGGTGGCTATCCGCCTCAAGAGGAATTCCCGTAGCCTACGGGTGTCCTAGCCGTCCCCCGATCGCGGGGAACCGGCGCATCCGACCCGGGGAACTACCGTGCCGAACGCCCTCGAATCGCTCACCATGGCCCGCAAGCGATGACGAGTCCACCGCGCATGTCCGTGGCTGGCTTCTCCGTGCACCTGCTGGACAAGCAGGATGCCCTCGTCACGATCGCTGGGCGCTGGCGAGGCGACGACGAGACGCCTCTCGGCGTCGCCTCCATCAATCTGGACCATGTCCACCACTTCGGTGCGGCAGGGGCCTCGCATCGGCTGCGCAACTCGGGCCGGGTGGAATGGCTCGACCTCATCGATGGTGCTCCGATCGCCGCTGCCGCGCGGCGCCTGACCGGTTCGGCCTGGCCGCGGCTCGCGGGCAGCGACCTGATCGAACCGTTGTTGGACCAGGCAGAGCGCGACGGCATCAGGATCGGCTTCCTCGGCGGGTCGGACGAGACCAGGCTGCTGCTGCTGAAGAGGCTCGCACGTGAACGACCCGGCCTGACCATCGCGGGGTCGTGGTCGCCCTCCCGCCACGAGATCCTCGACGAGGAGGCGGCAAGAATGCTCGCCGAACAGGTCCGAGCCGCCTCTGTCGACCTGCTGGTCGTCGGCCTCGGCAAGCCGCGCCAAGAGATCTGGATCGATCGTTGGGCTCCCGAGACGGGCGCACGGGTGCTGCTCGCCTTCGGTGCGGTCGTCGACTTCCTCGCAGGCCGCGTGTCACGTGCACCGGAATGGATCTCGCGCGCCGGATTCGAGTGGGCGTGGCGTCTCGTTCGCGAGCCCCGGCGCTTGGCCAAGCGCTATCTCGGTCACGGGCCCCTCGCCTACCTGGCGTCACGAAGCGCGGTCATGCTTCCTGGATCCCAGGCGCCCGTTCCGTCGAGCGTCCGAGGTGCGGTCATCATCCCGGCCCACAATGAGGCGTCCGTCATCGAGCGGACCCTCACCGGATTCGAGCCGCTCCTGCGGCATCCGGGCGTGGAGGTCATCGTGGTCTGCAACGGGATCACCGACGACACCGTGGATCGGGCTCGGAGGTTTCCTGGCGTCCGCGTTGTCGAACTCGACGAGGCGTCGAAGCCCGCCGCCCTCAACGAAGGCGACCGGATCGCGACCGCGTGGCCGCGCATCTATCTCGATGCCGACATCGAAGCTTCGGCGGCAGCAGTCGCGGGGGTGCTCGGAGCGCTGGTCCACGATGACGAGCGCCTTGAGGCCGCGCGACCTTTGGCTCAATACGACACCACCGGGGCTTCGGCGCTGGTTCGGGCCTACTACCGAGCCCGTGTCCGCATCCCATCATTCCGAACGGCTCTCTGGGGCGCCGGGGCGTATGCGGTCACGGAGCGCGGGCACCGCCGTTTCGCAGCTTTTCCCGCAGACCTGGCAGACGACCTGTTCGTCGACGGGCTGTTCCCCGCAGCCTCTCGCGCGGTCATCCCGACGGACCCGGTCGTCGTGCGCACCCCCAAGAATCTGCGGAGCCTGCTGCGGATCCTACGCCGGGGGCTGCGCGCGGGGGCAGCGCAGGGCGAGGCGACCTCGAGCCGAACGGCAAGGGAGCTCGTCCGCACCATCCGAGGGCCGCGAACCGCCGTCGACGCGTTCGCGTACGCCGCGGTCGTCGTGTGGGCCCGCCAGGGTCCAGGGGCACGCCGAGACGAGCGATGGGGGCGAGATGACTCGAGCCGATGAGGCCGGGCGCCCATGAGTCTCGTCGTCGTCACGCCCTCTCACGCCCCTGATCTGGCGAGTTTCCGTCGGCTCCACGCGTCGGTGCTGCGTTGGAGCGATCCGGGAGTCCGTCACATCGTCGCCGTCCCCGAGATCGACGTGCCCCTCTTCCGCGCCGTCGGCGATCAACGACTCGACGTCGTCGGGTACCGCGGCCTGCTCCCGCGCGAGTTCCTCCAGACAACGCGGCTCGCGCGCCTGAAGGGTCTCCCGCGCGGCTACCGGATCGGGGCCGTGAACGCCCGCCGGCCCTGGCCCCCGATCCGCGGTTGGATGCTGCAACAGATCGTCAAGCTCGCGCTCGTCTCGAAGCTCGATCACGACGTGACGCTGCTCATCGATTCCGACGTCCTCGCGATCGCGCCGCTCGACGAGACCGTGTTCCGGCATGGCGACGCAGTTCGGCTGTATCGGCTGCCGCACGGGGTCGATGACGGGATGCCACGGCACCGTCGTTGGCTCGCTGAGAGCGCGCGACTGCTCGGGTTGCCCGGCGCGGAAGCCGAGTCACCCGACTACATCGCCCCGTTCAACAGTTGGTCGCCGGTGGTGGTACGAGCCGCGCTCGACCGGGTCTCCGACGTCACGGGCATTCCATGGAGCCGCGCGGTGGGCAGCACCCTGGACTTCTCGGAGTTCATGCTCATCGGCTCGTTCGCGTCGGCGGAGAACGACGGGAGGACCTTCACCTCCGATCGCAGCCTCTGCCACAGCCACTGGGATCCGCGTCCGCTCGATCTCACAACTGCCCGGGCCTTCCTCGAGGCGCTGGACCCCCATGATCTGGCGATCCACATCCAGTCCAACTCCGCGACACCGGAGGATGTGCTGCGTTGGGTGGCGGAGCACTTCGACGGCCAGCGCTGAGGCATCAGCTCGCGTCGAAGCACACAGAATGCCGAGAGAGCGCCGCCCCCTGAGTCGGTTTTGCTATGTTGTGCGCGGGGATTCGGATCCGTTCGGAGGCACGAATGCTGAGAGACGACGTGCCGTCACCGCGACGACCTTCTCGGTTGCGGGGGCGCTGGAAGACCATGCTCCCACCGATCGCGGCCATCGCCGCTGTTGCCGTGGTGGCCTCTCTCGCGATGACCCTCGGTGCTCCGCGACCGGACTCCGCGACCGTCTTCGCAGCGGACGAGACACCGACCGTTCCCACCAGCTCGGATTGGCACTCTGCAGAACTCGGCGTCCGCCTCTCGGCCTCCGTCGACATCACGATCACTGCGATCCGGTTCTACGCGGGCCCCCAGAACACCGGCACGCATCTGGGGCGGATCTGGGACGCGAGCGGCCGGGTTCTCGCGACGAGCACGTTCCCGACGGTGCGGCATCCCGGCTGGTCGACTGCCACCCTCGATACCCCGCTCCGCGTGGCCGCAGGCACCCAGCTGGTAGCGTCCTACGTCGCGCCCCATGGCCACTACGCGGACGACGCCTACGGATTCGACAGCCCCGTGAGCGACGGCGTCGTCACGTACCCTCGCGGAGCCGGTGTCTACTCCGGGACCGTGGGAAAGATGCCGAAACAAGTCCGGCAAAACTCAAACTACTTCGTTGACATCTCGTACTCGACCGCTTCGCCGTCTCCGACTCCGGCACCCGCTCAGTCCACGTCCGCGGCGAGCGGCTCCACGAAAGGTCTCTCCTTGTCGACGACGGCGTGGTGGGGTGGGCCGTCGTATTACGCGAAGTTCTCGAAAGCAGCGGCGGCCGGTTGGACGAGCTCATCATTCTTCCCGATTGCGGTCTTCTTCGGCAAGCCAAGTGATGCGCCCGCGCTGAAGGCCGCGGGCATCAACACCTACATGGGCGCCGAGCATGACGGCTCGCCGATTAGCACGATCACCGGTACGGGAATGAACGTGATCGCCCAGAACGAGTGGACCCCGGCTGAGATCGGGAACGATCCCCGGGTAGTGGGCTGGCACGTGTCGGATGAGTGCGAGATGGGCTCCAGCGGCTGCGACGGCACCACGGAGACGGCGCGACTCCGGGAGCAGCAGCAACTCGCCGCAACATTCCGCAGTCAGAACGATGGTCGTTTTCTTCAATCGAACTTCGGAAATGGGGTACTGGGCACGTATTGGGCACCCAACACCATGCCGCAATTCGTGAGCTCTGTGGATGTCACCAGCGTGGACAAGTACGCCTACACGTCGCCGGCTGTGGACGGCGTCATCACCCAGTCGTGGAACTGGTCCAAGGGCAAGAATCCGGCCACCTCGTCCGCATACGGCTGGCTACAGGACCGGATGGAGACGTTCTCCGGCGCCGCCACCCCGAACTGGGTGTTCGTAGAGACCGCAAAGCCGTTCCTGACCGAGGCCGGCGCTCGCACGATCGCCCCGGACCAGATCGAGGGCGCAGTGTGGAACGCGATCATCCACGGGGCCGCCGGGATCGCGTACTTCCAGCACAACAACAATGGCGCCTGCGGGACCTACTCGATCCTGCAGTGCGGAGTTGCGCTGACCGCCAAGATCACCTCGATCGATCAGCAGGTGCAGTCGCTGGCTCCAGTGATCAATACACCCTCGTACAAGTGGGACTTCGGGCCTGGGCTGGAGACCAGCCTGAAGGTCTCCAGCGGCTCCGCCTACATCTTCGCCATGACCGATGGCTCCACCGGTTCGAAGACCTTCACCCTCCCGCAGGGCGTCACCGGTACGATCCAGGTTGTCGGTGAGAACCGCACCGTCACCCCCACAAACGGGACCTTCACTGACACCTTTCCCAACGAATACAATCACCACATCTACCGGATCGCCCTGAACTGAGTTGGGCTCCGCCCGAATCCGATCAGCGGAGGTCGTCCTGGCCCTTACGTCGCCCGACGCCCCGCACGACCTCGCGGTGGTCGTCGTGACCTACAACAGTGCCGAGGATGTCGGCGAGCTTCTTGACAGCCTTCGCGAGGACGCGGGAACGCTCTCCGTTGCCGTCTTGGTCGCCGACAACTCCTCCGCCGACGACACTGTTGCGGTGGCGCGCGCGCATGCCCCGGAGGCTCTCGTCTTCGGTACCGGGGGAAACATCGGGTACGCCGCCGCGATCAACAAGGCCTTGGCGCAGCTCGACGGCTCTCGTCCGGTCATGATCCTCAACCCAGACACAGAGGTGGCGCCGGGGGCCATCGCAATCATGCTCGGTGGACTCGGGGGTGACGTCGGTGCCGTTGTCCCCCGTTTCGTCGGCGACGACGGCACGACGTCCCTCTCCCTTCGACGAGAACCATCCGTGAGCACCGCGCTCGGCGACGCACTCGTCGGGGCGCGGTTCCGCTCTCGCCCCGGGCGGTTCGCCGAGACGGTCTTCGAGCCCGCGCGGTACGAAGCGCCCCAGGCTGTGGAATGGGCGACGGGAGCCGCGCTTCTGCTGAGTCCCGCCGCGATCGCGGCAGTCGGTCCATGGGACGAACGGTTCTTCCTCTACTCCGAGGAGACCGACTACTTTCGCCGTGTGCGCGACGCCGGCTTCCGAGTCACATACGCGCCCCAAGCGGTGATCCGGCATTCGGAAGGCGGATCCGGATCCTCTCCTCGCCTGGACGCGCTGATGGCTGTGAACCGGATCCGCTATGTCCGCAAGCATCACTCGAGGCCGTACGCCGCCGTCTACCGGGGCCTCGTCGTCTTAGGAGAGCTGTTGCGGCTCGGCATACCCGGACACGCGCTTGCCCTCCGGTCGGTCATGCGCGAAAGGTCGTGGGCACGGCTCCCCGGCCCGACGGGCACGGCCGTCCGGTCGGGTGCGGGCTCCGGCCCGGTCGTCTACCTCGCGGGCGGAACCTGGGACGACATCCCCGGCACCGACCGACGCCTCGTCGCGGCACTCGCTCGCCAGGGGCGGGTGGTGTGGATCGATCCTCCGGTCTCGGTGCTACGGCGGCGCCGGAACGCTCTTCCCGGTTTCATCTCCCAACCCCAGGATGGTGTCACTCGCATCCAGACCTTCGGCCCGCCTGGACTGACACGACCGATCGTCAGAGTTCTCAGCCGGCTGATCGTGGCCAGGCGCATCCGCAGCGCGCTCCACAACCTGGGCGTCATCCCCGAGATCGTCGTCCTCGCTGCTTCGAACCGAAGGTTCCCCCGTGAGGTCCCTGGCCTACGCGTGCTCTATGTCACCGATGACTGGGTCGGCGGCGCCGGGCTGATGGGGCTCTCGCCGACCGATACCGAGAAGACCCTGAGGCGGAACGCCCACGAAGCCGATCTCATTCTCGCCATCTCGCCCGCCCTCGCGGACGTGGTCGCGACACAGACCGGGGCGCGCCGCGTCGACGTCCTGGCCAACGGCACGGAGCCCGTCGAACACCTTTTCGCGCCCGCGCCCGCTGGATCACCTGCCATCCTGATCGGCCAACTCAACGAACGGCTCGACATCGGGATCCTGGAGGAGCTCGCGCGGGCCGACGTCCCCCTGATGGTCGTGGGGCCCCGTGCCGATCGAGATCCCACTTTCGGGCGTCGCCTCGACGCCGTGCTGGCGGCCCCGAAGGTCGACTGGCTCGGCGCCCGTCCTTACGACGACCTGGCCGACCTGATGGCATCGGCTTCGGTGGGCGTCACGCCGTATGCGGACTCGCCCTTCAACCGTTCGAGTTTCCCCCTCAAGACCCTCCAGTATCTCGGCGCGGGGCTGCCGGTCGTCTCGACTGACATCCCGGCAGCACATTGGCTTAATGCCGAAGGAGTCGACATCGCCGACTCCCCGGTGGACTTCGTGGCACGCGTGCGAGGACGGATCGCGGAGGGCCGCACCTCCGACGGCGACCGCAAGCGTCACGCGTTCGCGCGGAACCATACCTGGGACGCGCGCGCTGCACGCCTCCAGGAGTTGGCCGCGAGGACACGCGAGGGCGCCCCTCCCAGGTCCATCTCCGAATGCGACACCGTAGAATCGTCACGTTCTACCCTGCCCGATCACGGAGAGGACGCGGAGTGACCGCCGAGGCATCCGTCAGCGCCCCCCGCCCTCTTCCGCTTCGCACCACGCACCGATTGGACGCCGCGGGACGATCGAATGCACCCCTTCTCCTGCGCTTCACGGCCTTCGCGATCTTCTTCTTCCCATCCAGCATGATCATCGCGCCGCTTGGAGCCGTCGGCACCGTCTCGATGATCCTGTCGTGCCTGCTGTTTCTGTTCTGGCTCGCATCATGGTTGTGGGGCCTTCATGACCCGATCCCTTTGCGACACCCCGGTCGCCTCGCCGGAGCAGTGTTCGCCCTGGGGATCATGGCTTCGTACATCTCGCTGTACGGCGGTTGGGTCGGAGAGGCGACTGTCACCGGGCTCGCCGCAGCGGATCGCTGGGTGGTGCTGGTGATCGCCAGCCTCGGGCTGATCCTGTGCGTCGGTGACGCGCTGAACACGCGAGACGAGGTCCTGAGCGTGGCCCGCTGGCTCATCGCCGGCGGATTCTTCAGCAGCTTGGTCGGCGTCGTGCAGTTCACCTTCCACGTCGACCCCATGGCATGGATCCAGTCAGCGATGCCCGGGTTCACCTACAACGGCGGAGTCGACTCGTACCAGGCACGAGGCAACCTGATCCGAGTCGCGGGAAGCACCTTCCACTCGATCGAGTTCGCCGTGACGAGTTCGATGCTCCTGCCGCTCTCGATCTGGCGCTCGATGTTCGACCCGCGGGGTGCCCGTTGGTTCCACTGGGCCCAGACCCTCTTCCTCGGGTCGGCGGTGATCTTGACCGTCTCGAGGTCCGGCGCCTTGGGCGTGGCGACCGCACTGATCATCTCTCTTCCTTTCATGCCACGCCTGGTGCGCCGTTGGACGCTCGTGATCGTGCCGATCCTGATCGTCATCGCATTCGCACTCGTCCCCGGCTTCGTCGGTACGCTCACGAGTGCGCTGACCGCCAACGCCTCGGACCCTTCGATCGCGAATCGCCTCAACAACTACCCTCGCGTCGAGCTGATGATCGACCAGCGCCCCTTGTTGGGCACGGGCCCCGGCACCTACGACACCAGCAACCTGGTATACGTCCTCGACAACCAGTACCTGACTTCCGCCGTCACGACTGGAATCATCGGCCTGATCTGCGTCGCGTTCTACCTCCTGGCCCCCGCGGTCATGACCGTCGTCGCGGCGCGGCACACAAGCGATCCGAACACGAAGGCTCTCGCCGGCGCGCTGGCGGGCGGTCTCGCCGCCGCGGGTATCTGCTCCGTGGGCTTCGACTCGTTGTCCTTCCCGGTGTTCGCGCTGACCTACCCACTCATGGTCGCCCTGGCGGGTGCGGTCTGGAAGATCTGCAAAGCAGAGTCCGGAATCCCCGGCTCAAGCCCCATCCCCTTCGAGAGAGGCGCATGAATATGGATCCAATCGAGGTCCTCAAACGAATCTGGAGGCAGAGGTGGTTCATGCTCCCCGCACTCCTGATCGCCATCGTCGCCACCGTTCTTGTGTTCGCATATGGGCCGCGCGACTACGAATCAACCGCGTCCTACGCGGTCGTCAACCCGGACATCCCGACCGACGCGCAAATCCAAGCCGACCCGACCCTCGGCAAGCTCAACTCGAACAATCCGTATCTGCGGTCCTCGGATCCGAGCCTCGTCGCGAGTGTCGTGATGACTCAGTTGAACGCACCTTCCACGGCCGACGCCTTGGCGGCGAAGGGCCTGGGCAAGACGTATACCGTCGAGCCGAGCGTGAGCGGGTCCGGCTTCATTGCGACGATCACCGGCACGGGAAACACCCCAGCGCAGTCTCTCGCGACGACCAAGGAACTCGGGTCGATGTTCACTTCGACGCTGCGGCAGATCCAGACCGTGAATGGGGCGGACGACCGCTACCTCTACACGGCAATCGTTGCATCCGCCCCGGATCGGGCGACCGAGAAGATCTCAAGCCGACTGCGCACCGTGATCATCGTCGCCGTCTGCGGCGTCATCCTGATCTTCGGCTCGGTGTCCCTCGGCTCCGCGCTGACGGCACGCCGCCAACGGCGTGAGCAGGCCGAAGAGGGGCATGCAGCGTCGAGCCAGCCCGCCTGAGGAAGACCCGGGCTCCGGATGCCACCGCCGGTCGCTCCCTGAAGGTCACTTCGAGTCCGACAACTCCGACAGGGGCATTCCCGCTGCCACAACCCGGATGGCGTTCGCGTGGAGGTCGAGACACCGATCAGCGCTGAAGCGCGCACGTGCGTCGGTCGCGATCTCCTCTGCAGAGGCGAGTTCGATCTCGTGGCCGGCGAAGGCGTTCATCGCAGCGATCAGCTCGGCACGATTGACCTGGGGAGCGAACCTCGCACGCGCCATGCTCTCCCACCCGACGGCAAGCGGGTCACCGAGCGGGTTGGCGATGACGACCCCCCGTGATGGGCCGCCGGCGAGCTGCTCGCGGGCGCCCCCGACATCGCTCGTGATGACCGGGACCCCGGCGAGAAGCGCCTCCATGGGCGCAAGGGGCCAGCCCTCGAAGAACGAATCCAAGACGAACGCATCCGCCGAAGCAAGGAGCGCATCAGGACGGCGGCTGCCGCTACGCAGATGGATCCGATTCGCGAACGATGAGCGATCACGGAGCGCTATCACCTGACGCGCGTAGGCAGGGTCGTCCACCCGGCCGCAGATCAGGAGCTGCGCCGAGGAATGCGATCGAGCGAGTTCGTCGAAAGCGCTCACCAGGCCATAAGTGTTCTTCTGCATGCTGTGCCGGGCAAGCGAAAGGAAGAGGAACTCGTCGTCAAGCCCCAGCGCCGCTCGAGCTGCGGCACGATCGACGCCGACTGTCCGATGCGGATCGATGCCGTTCGGGATGGTGAGCACGCGCGCCGGGTCGATGAGCGGCGATCGGGACAGGTACTGCCGTCGAACCAACTCGCTGACGCTGATGACACCAGTCAGGCGTGCGTACCGATCGAGTACTTCCGAGTCGGACAGTCCGAACAGGTCATGCATTCCGTGGAGAACAAGCACAACAGGAACGCCCAGCCGATGTCCTGCGTCGATCGGGGAACGCGCGTTGCCGTGAACGGAGATGACCGCAGGTGCCCAGCCCTCGATCCAGTCATCCACCTTCACGGCGTCACCGTCGACCACCTCGATCCCCTCGGCGAGCAGATCTTGGCCGATGGGGCCGACGCCCCGCGCGACCCCGACCGGGACGAGCAGGATCGCGACCTCAGCACCGCGTTCACGCAGCCCTCGTGCAAGGAACGCAACGAACTCGTCCATCCCGCCGGCGTCGAGCGACTCGGTGACGAGGAGGCAACGGATGTCAACGGGAGCGTGATCCGGCCGTTCTTCCGCCCGTGGTTCGACCCGCCGTGCGGGCCACATGAGCTCTTTCGACCCGTCCCCGAGCAACGGCGTGGACCAGTCCGGCAGCCTCGGGGGCGCAGCGTCACCAGGACGCACGAGGCGTCCCGCCCAACGACGCAGCGGCCCGGGAAGGAGCCGACCGGCGCGCTGAGCAGCGAGAATGAGCGAGTCCCTCATCGGGAGGTCTCCTGACGCGACGACGCAACGACGGTCTCGATGCGGCCGGCTCCGACTAGGCCCGTACCGGTCGTCGCCGACCGTTCAGTGACGCGGGCAACCTCCCCGCGACCGAGGAAGGCGGCGACGACGAGTTCCCGGCAGATGCGATCGGATCTCGCGCGGAAGATCATGAGATACAACGCGAACCTCATCATCCGTCGGCACCAGTACCGCCCGGTTCAATACGCCCCGACGGGCTTGATCATGACCCCGACGGTGCGCCACATGATGCGGATGTCACCGAGAAGGGACCAGTTCTCAACGTAGTGGAGATCGAGCCGGATGCTCTCCTCCCAGCTCAGGTCCGATCGTCCCCCGACCTGCCATGCGCCGGTGAGACCCGGCTTGACATAGAGTCGACGCTCGGCCGGGCTGTCGTACTGCTCGACTTCACGGACCAGCGGGGGACGAGGCCCGACAAGGCTCATGTCGCCCACGAAGATGTTCCAGAGCTGCGGGAGTTCGTCGAGCGAGTACCGCCGCAGGACGGCGCCGATGCGGGTCACCCGGGGATCGGCCCGGAGCTTGAACAGCACACCGTTGCCCTCGTTCTGGTCGGCGAGTGCGGCCAGGTCAGCCTCGGCAGTGACCACCATCGAGCGGAACTTGATCATCGAGAAGGTGCGGCCGCCGAGCCCGACCCGCTCTTGACGGAAGAAGACCGGCCCCTCGCTGTCGCGTCGGACGAGAAGGGCGATGATGCCGAAGAGAGGCAGCAGAGCAAGAAGAGCGCCTCCAGCAAGCAGGACGTCCATCGCCCGCTTGGCGTGATGCTTGGCTCCCGAGAACCGTGGGGCAGCGACGTGCATCAGCGGCATGCCATTCGCCGTGTCGAAGGTCAAGCGCGGACGGTCGATCGAGTCCAGGCACCACGCGAGCACGAGTTCGGCCGAGCTCGTCTCGAGCCGCCAGGAAAGTGCTCGCACGAACTCCCCGCCATCACCTGGCTGACCAGCGAGGATCACGACGTCGGCGTTCGCGATGGCGATCGCGTCGGTCACGGCGGCGATTCCATCAAAGGCCGGGAATCCAGCCGCAGTCATCGAGTCGGATTCGGGCAGGCCATCAGAGAACACGACCCCGGCGACCACGTACTTCGGAACCGCGGCGCGGGCGAGTTGCTCGGCGACGAAGTCGATGTCTGGGCCCGCGCCCACGATGAGCGCACGCGGGAGGCTCAGCCCGGCCGCCCGATCCGCATCCAACCGTCGCTGCCAGAAGACCCGCGACACGACGAGCAGCAGTACTCCGATCGGCAGACCGGCGACGAGATAGGCCTGGAACCCGTCGATCCGAACGAAACCGTTGATCACTGCGAGAAGTCCGAAGGCGACCAGCGTCGACACTATGGCGCGGTCGAGTTCGGCACCTCGACCCGCGGTGCGCAGCTCTGAGGCCTTGCGTACCCGCAAGGCGGCGAACCAACCGAGGGCGACCACGATCGATACGACGACGTCGGTGGTCGACAGTAGGTCGGAGCGGAGGCCGAAGACAACCGCAACGCCGACCGACGAGGCACTAGCGAGGGTCACGGCAGCCAGATCAGTGAGGCGGCGAGCGAGAACTTGGCGGCGGGCCCAGTTGGGGAAGACGTCTTTGCGGGCTTGGTCCACGCCTGCGACACGATCCGTGGCTCGCGGGGGGGGGCTCGCAATCAGATCGCGGGCATGTCCGTAGGCGAGCGGAACGCCGCGGACGACGCCGCTCATTGCTCGCTCGTCTCGAATGGAGGACAAACGAACGCTCGCATGTACGAGCAAAAATCGTGTTCATCGCGTCGGGGTTGCGCAAGAAACACGTCGGGTAACGTGTGCATTTTTGAGTGCCTGTGGGGGACAGGTGGAACATGAGCCAGCTGAGAAGGCTTGGGTAGCTGCTGACGCCTCGGGCGGGTTTTCCGGGGCGAACTGAGAATATCCCTGACAACGACCTGAGGTCAAGACAGGTTCAGCCCGTCATGTCGGGGTTTTGGATCGACGCGGCGCGTAAACAGGCGAGATGCCGTGTGAATCGCCCCCGAATGGGGGGTGATCTGACGGCGTGTCATTGGGCGAATGATCTGTCTACCCCAATATATTCCCTTGCCTCCAGATGCCAGATTCGGTCGCTTAGCCCCGGCCAAACCGACACTTTCTGGCATCTCGGTGGCGGGCGCAACGGGCGGCGGCCCGGCGGCCGGCCCCAGCGCACGGCCGACCCCGGGCGCCGATATCGTCGAGGCATGGCCCACGACCACTACTTCGACCGTGCCGAAGACGGCAAGCACACCACCGACTACAAGAAGCACACGCCCGACATCCTCGAGGCCTTCGACGCGTTCGATCACCTGGTGTTCGCCGAGGAGGGGCGCGAGATCCCGCTCAAGTTCCGCGAGCTCATGGCGGTCGCCGTGGGCATCACCACCCAGTGCGTCTACTGCATCGACTGGCACAGCAGGCAGGCCAGGAAGGCGGGGGCGACGGATGCCGAACTCGCCGAGGCCGCCTGGGTCGCCACCGCGATCCGCGCCGGCGGTGGCTTCGCCCATGGCCGTCTGGCGTTCAAGTTCGCCGGACCGCACGAGCACTCCGCCGGCTAGCTCGACCTCCTGCGGCGTCGGCCGCCCACCGCCGCCATCATGACGGCGGCGACGCCGAACCCGAGCAGCCCGGCCCCGGTCAGCAGCGCGGGCAACGGCTGCGTTCCGCTCTCGGCGAGGGTCGGCGCGATCACGATCGTGTAGCTCGCGGTCGCCGACGGAGCGGTTCCGTTGCTCGCCACGATCGTGAAGCTGAACGACCCCGCGGTCGTCGGCGTGCCCGAGATGACTCCGGTCGCGGAGTTCAGCACGAGCCCGGGCGGCAGCGCTCCCGAGCCGATCGCGTAGCTGGCGGGTGGGGTCCCGGTGCTCGTCACCGTGAAGGCGTAGGGCGTCCCGGGGGAACCGGCCGGCGGCGCCGCCGAGGTGATCGTCGGGCTGACCGAGACGGTGCCCGAGGCGCCGCAGCCCGTCGGCGCCGTCAGCGTATTGGTGTCGAGGGTGACGGCGCCCGTACGGGCCAGGAGGCGTCCGGTGATCACGGCGGACGTGGTCGCGGTGATCGACTGGTCGGCCATGATCGTGCCGACGAAGTTCGATCCGCTTCCCAGCGTCGCCGACGAGCCGACCTGCCAGAAGACGTTGCAGGCGCTCGCCCCGCCCGTCACGAGGATGTTGCTGGCGGAGGCCGTCACGAGGGTGCTCGCCGCCTGGAAGACCCAGACGGACGACGCGCTTCCCGTAAGAGTGAGGGTTCCCGACAGCGACAGCGCGCCACCCGAGTAGACACCGGGCACCAACGACAGGCCCACGAGGTCGGAGAGCCCGGTGGTCGTGGGAGTGAGGCTCGCGGCGACGCCGTACGCCGTGGTGAGGTCCGCCTGACCCGACGCGGCCTGCGCATCGGCGGCGTGGACGACCCCCGGCGGCGTCACCACTCCCGGCGGAAACCCGGTGATGCTCGTGCCGGGGCTGACGCCCACGTCGCCGTTGTTGATAACCGAGGTGCCGGTGTTGGTGACCGTGGACCCGGCGAGCACCCCGAAAGTCGCCGCAGTTCCCAGGTCCACCGGCCCGTCGATGGTGGTCGCCGCGGAGGCGCGCCCCGCGACGAACAAGGTCAAGCAGACGACGAGGCCCACCCCCGAGGTGATCGCAGTTCGTCGTGCTCGCGAAGTGATCCGCTCGTGCATTCGGCAACGCCCCTTGCCTTCCGGGGCCAGACCACACTGCGATCAGTGCGCACTGATGTGCGACACACCCCTCCCTCGGTTGTACACCCATCCGCAGGAGGAGTCCACGAACCCACCCGGATCGCCAGCCGAGAGCCTGGGCCGCAGGTTCCGAATCGTTCGCGAACCGGGCCGGACTACTCCTTCTTCGTGCCGCCCGACGACGCCGAGGCGTTCGACTCGTACGAGGTGTTGGTCGACTCGAAGAAGTTGACCAGCTGCAGGGTGTCGTTGGCCGTCGCCATCCACTTGGCCGGGTTCGTCACGTTGTACTCGGGGTCGAAACCGAGCTCCTCGAGCCGGCGGTCGGCCAGGTACTTGACGTACTGGTTGATGTAGCTGGCGTTGAGGCCGAGGATGCCGCCGGGGAGCAGGTCGTTGTTGTACTCCTCCTCCATCGCCACGGCGTCCGTGATCATCTTCTTGATCTCGGCCGCGAACTCGGGCGTCTGCAGCTCGGGGTTCTCGTCGAGCACCGTGAGGATCAGGTTGATGCCGAACTTGAGGTGCAGGCTCTCGTCGCGCACCACCCAGTCCATGAGCGAGCCGAAGTTGCGCAGCAGGTTGCGCTGCCGGAACGACAGGGCGACCATGAAGCCCGAGTAGAACCAGATCCCCTCGAGGATGACGTTGTACGCCACCAGGTTGCGGATGAAGTCCTGCTTGCCCTCGGTCGTCGTGATGTCGAGGGTCTGCTCGGTCATCCGCTTGATGAAGGCGACTTCGAACTCCTCCTTGCGCGCCATCGACGGGATGTCGACATGCGCGTTGTAGGCCTCGTTGCGATCGATCGGGAAGGTCTCGAGCACGTACTCGAACGACATGCAGTGGTTCGCCTCCTCCCACATCTGCTTCGCGAGATAGAGGTGCGCCTCGGGGGCGTTGATGTAGGGGTAGACGCCGAAGGCCAGCGCCTTGTTGACGAGCAGCTCGTTCGGGTTGAAGTAGCTCATCAGGAAGGTGATCGCGTGACGCTCTTCGTCGGTCATCTTCTTGAAGTCGGCGATGTCCTCCCCCAGCTGGATCTCGTTGGGGAACCAGGTGTTGGCGACGGCCTGGTCGTAGAGGTCCATGGCCCACTTGTAGCGGACCGGCTTCAGCAGAAGCCCTTCGGCGATGCCGGTACCCAGGATCCCCATTACTGGCAACTCTCGCACTGGAGGTCGTCCATCGGATCGACCGGGACGGCGTAGCCGTCGATCGTGTCGGCGTTCTGGTTCACTTCGACAGCCCTCCGAATCCGCGCCGAGCCGGCGCCGCAGCGGCCGACTCGTTCGCCGCGCCCGCGACCGCCACAGCTGCGGCTGCCGCGTTGATGTCCTCGGCCTTGTTGACCTTGACCGTCGACTGCTCGGCGGTGTGCCGCGGCTTCATGTGCAGGTAGTAGGTCGTCTTGACGCCCCGCTCCCACGCGGCGTAGTAGATGTCCATCATGTCGCCGAGGTCGCGCGTCTCGAGGTACATGTTGCGGCTGATCGACTGGTCGATCCACTTCTGCGCTCGCGCCGCGACCTCGAGGAAGGAGTACGGCGAGAGCTGGAAGCTGGTCTTGTAGATCGCCTTGACCGAGTCGGGGATCGCGTCGATGCCCTGGATGTCGCCCTGCGACCGCAGGATCTGCTCCTTGACCGAGCCCCAGATTCCGAGCTTCTGCAGGTCGTTCACCAGGTTGCGGTTGACCTCGAGGAACTTGCCGTTGCTCGTGGCCCGGCTGAAGATCTGCGAGAACTGCGGGTCGAGCCCGGGCGTCGTCCCCGCGACGAGACCGATGGATGCCGTGGGCGCGATCGCCATGAGCGTCGCGTTGCGCATGCCGCCCTTCACCTTCGCCCGCAGCGCGTCCCAGTCGAGCCGGGTGGTGCGGTCGACCTTGATCGGGATGCCGCGGTCGGCCTCGGTCAGCGCGATGGAGTCGAAGGGCACGAGGCCCTGCGACCAGCGGCTGCCCTCGAAGTTGGCGTAGGTGCCGCGCTCGCGGGCGAGATCGGCCGACTCGTCGATCGCGGCGTACGAGACGTGCTCCATGACCTCGTCGATCAGGGCCGCCGCCGCTTCGCTCTCGTAGCTGAGGCCGAGGCGCTCGACCACGTCGGTGAAGCCCATCACGCCGAGCCCGATCGCGCGGTTGTTGATGTTGGCGTGGTCGGCCTCGGGCACCGAGGACACGGTGATGTCGATCAGGTTGTCGAGCTGGCGCACCGCGCTGCGGGCGCTCTCGTCGATCCGGGCCCAGTCGAAGCCGAGCGTGCCGTTGGCGTCGACCGCGAGGTGGGTGGAGAGGTTGATCGAGGCCAGGTTGCAGACCGAGATGTTCTCTTCGTCCTGCGGCAGGCAGATCTCGGTGCAGAGGTTGCTGAGGTGGATCGTGCCCGTGTTGTTGTTGAGAGCGCGGTTGTTGATCGTGTCCTTCCAGGTGAGCCACGGGTGGCTCGTGGTCTGCAGGGAGATCAGGATCGACTTGAACTGCTCGCGCGCGCCGATCTTCTTGAACATGTGCAGGCGGCCGGCCTCGGCCTCGCCCACGTAGAACGCGTAGCGCTCCGAGAACGCCTTGCCGTACAGCTCGTTGAGGTCGCTGACCTCGAGCGGGTCGAAGAGGTACCAGTCGTCGTCGTTCTGCACGCGCTTCATGAACTCGTCGCTGATCCAGACCGCCGTGTTGGCGGTACGGGTGCGGCGGTACGGGTCGCCGGAGTTCTGACGCAGGTCGAGGAACTCCGGGAAGTCCATGTGCCAGTTCTCCATGTAGAAGCAGAGGGCGCCGAACTTCTTGCCGCCGCGGCTGACCGCGCGCAGCACCGAGTCGATGGTGTGCATGAACGGGATCGGGCCGGTGCTCGTGGTGTTGTTGGAGCGGATGGGCGAGCCCTGCGCCCGCAGCTTGGTGACGCTGAGGCCGATGCCGCCCGTGCCCTTGGTGAGCCACATGACGTCGCGCACGCTCTTGGCGATGTTCTCGATGTCGTCCTGCATCTCCATGACGAAGCAGTTCGACAGCTGCGGGTACGAGGTGCCCGCGTTCACCAGTGTGGAGCCGGCGGCGATGTACTCGAGCTTCGACATCTTGTCGTAGAAGCCGAGTGCGACGCCGGTGGGGTCGGCCTCGTTGAGCGAGAGGCCCATGGCGATCCGCATCCAGAAGTACTGCGGCACCTCGAGCGGTTCGCCGTTGCGCGCCTTGATGCCGTAGCGGTTGTTGAGCGTCACGACCGAGATGTACTTGAGCAGCTCGTCGCGCGAGGGCTCGAGGGCGCCCGCGAGGCGCTCCAGGTCGAACAGCTCGGTGAAGCGCGAGTCGAACAGGTTCTCGGCGACGCCGCGCTCGACGGAGGAGCGGAAGTGCGCCACGTGCAGCGTCTTGAGCTCGTCGGCCGTCGTGTAGTCGCCGAGGACGCCCTTGTAGATGGTCTTGAGGAGCAGGCGCGCGGCGACGGTGTCGAACTGCGGGTCGTCCTTGACGTTCTGCAGGGCGACCTGGATGACGGCCTCGTCGAGCTGCTGGGTCGTGATGCCGTCGAAGAGGGTGAGTTCGAGCTCGCTCGCGATCTGGGTGACCCAGGTGATGTTCTCGTCGAGACCCTGGCTCGCATGTTCGATCGCGATGTTGATCTTGTTGGCGTCGTACGCCTCGCGCTCACCGTTGCGCTTCACGACCGTGATGGCCACTTGACCTGCTCCTTCTGTGCCCTGCGACACGTTCCCCACGACACCCTCCGACTGCGGAGACGGCGCGTTCCAATCCCAATTGATGCAACGTTCTTCGACCGTTGTCCCATCCCCCGGCCGGGAAGTTTCACCACTATATATCGGGGCGCCGACAGACGAGCAACCACTACATCTAGTGGGCGTGTCGTCCCCAATTGTGGATAACTCCGCCGACTTCTCCACAGTTTCCACAGCGTCGGCGAGGGACCGCGCGTCATCCGTCATCACTAGAGTTGTGAGGTTGTGAACGCTTATGTGAGCCTGCTGCGCACTCCCGGGGTCGCCCGGATCATCGCCGCGCAGCTCACCGCGCGCTTTCCGAGCGGCATGCTCTCGCTCGGATTCCTGCTGCACATGCAGCACATCTTCGGCTCGTACGGCGCGGCCGGCCTCGTCCTCGCGGCGACCAGCGTCGGCCAGGCGGTCTCGGGCCCGCTGACCAGCAGGTGGATGGGGCAGTGGGGCATGCGCCCGGTCCTGATCCTGACGACCTCCGTCTGCGCCGCCTCGCTGCTCACCGTCGCACTTGCACCCCTGCCCCTGGTCGGCTTCATGGTGGCGGGGTTGATCGCGGGGCTCAGCTATCCACCCGTGCAACCGGCCGTGCGCACGATCTACCCGAAGATGGTCAACTCACGGCAGCTCACCCCGCTGTTCTCCCTGGACGCCTCGGCCCAGGAGATCATCTGGATCGCGGGCCCGGTCGCCGTGACCTTCGTCGCGACCCAGATCTCCACCGTCGTCGGCATCCTCGTCTCGGTCGTCTTCCTGATCGGCGGAGGGCTGTGGTTCCTGCTCTCCCCCGAGGTCGGCCGGGTGCGCATCCCGCGCAGCAAGCGCAAGCTCGGCAGCGTGCTGAGGCGCGGGCCGGTGCTGCTGACGACCCTGGTCGGCTTTCTGCTCGTCGGCACCTGCGCGGCGACCGAGGCCGGGGTCGTGGCGACCTTCGGCCAGGGCAACTCCACCTCGGGGGTCGTGCTCGCGATCTGGGCGGTCGCCTCGCTCGTCGGCGGCCTGCTGCTCGGCCACCTCCCGGTGGGGCCGTGGGCCCTGGCCCGCAGGATGGTGGTCGTGCTCGTGGGCTCGGTGCTCGCGGCGCTCGCCTGGGAGTTCTGGTCGCTCAGCGCGGCCCTGCTGATCGCCGGACTCTGCATCGCACCGGCGCTGGCCGTCATGTTCGCGATCGTGTCGTCGAGCGTGCGCTTCAGCGACACCGCGGAGGCCTACGGCTGGGTCGGCACCGGCCAGCTGATCGGCGCCGCCGCCGGTTCGGCGGTCGCCGGCTTCCTGATCGACTTCGTCAGTGCGAGCCACGGCGGTCGGCCCGGCGATGGCGGCTTCCTGGTGGCCGTCGCCTTCGCCGCCGTCGGCACCCTCGTGCCGTTGATCTTCCGCCGACGGCTGCCCGATCTGCGCGGACGCGACGCGAGCCCCCTCCCCGACACGGAACCCGTCCCGGTGCAGCCGAGCTGAGTCTCAGACCACGATCTGCTGGCGCAGCGAAGCCAGGCGCCGGGCGATTCCCGAGATGACGTCGTCCGAGACGTTCGCCTCGCGCAGGGCCACCGCGAGGTGCCCCATCGCGAGGTCGAACTCGGTGTCGCTGATGCCGAGCCCCTGATGGGCCGCACGCATGTCGCGTCCGGTGTAGAGATCGGGACCCCCGAGTGCGGCGAGCAGGAACGCCTTCTGGTGGGCGCGGAGGTGGGACATGTCGATCGAGGCCAGATAGTGGGCCAGCACCGGATCGGAGGTCATCCGGGCATCGAAGATGTCGACGGCCGTCCGGATCGCGTCGGGACCGCCCGCGGCGCTCAGCATCGACATGTTCGCCTCGTTCCATTGCGCGCCTGATCACGCAACCTGCCCATCTTCACATTTCGCAGGGCTCCGGCGCGAGAGGCGGCCCGCGCCGACCGGAATGCGCGGCGCGGCTCACCCCTTCAGCCGAGAGGGCTTGAGCACCTCGGAGAGGTCGATCAGTTCGGCGAGCTCCTTGTCGAGCACGGCCAGGTCCTTCTCGCTCGGGGTGAACACCCCGTCGGCGATCATCCGTCCGGCGAAGCTCAGTTCGACGTTCGCGCCGACCTTCACGAGCCCGAGCCCGTTGATCGCCTGGTCGAGGGCGACGACCCCGCGGGTGCCACCCGACACGCCGCCGTAGCTGACGAAGCCGACGGGCTTGCGCCACCACTCCAGGTTCAAGAAGTCGATCGCGTTCTTGAGCGCCGGCGCGTAGCTGTGGTTGTACTCCGGCGTGACGAAGACGAAGGCGTCGGCGGCCGCGACCCGGGCGCTCCAGGCGAGGGTGTGCGGCTTGGTGTACTGGTGAAGCCTCGGATGCGCCGGCTCGTCCATGAACGGCAGGGCGAGCTCGGCCAGGTCCACCAGATCGACCTCGAACCCGTCGTGCGCCTCGGCGCGCCCCCGCACCCAGGTGGCGATCGGAAGGCCGGCCCGACCGGGGCGGACACTGCCGATGATGATCATGAGACGGGTGGTCATGGGACTCCTCGCGAAATAGTTGACACGTCAATCTTCGCAGGCCACAACCGCCGGATGCTCCGGCTCATTCCGCGAGGAACGGCCGCGTCACCACCGCGAGTGGATCGCCGCCCGGAAGCGGCGGTCGTAGAGTTCGCGCACGCTCGCGAAGAAGTCCTCCCCCAGCGGGGGAACCGAGCCCGCGGTCGCGTTGGCCTTCGCCTGCTCGATGTTGCGCGCGCCGGGGATGACGGTGCTCACGCCGGGCTGCTGCACCACCCAGGCGAGCGCCGCGGTCGCGGGAGCGAGTCCGACGGTCGCTGCGAGCGCCGAGAACTCGCGGGCCGCGTCGACGCCCTCGTCGAAGTCCACTCCCGAGAAGGTCTCGCCCCGGTCGAAGGCCTCTCCCTGGCGGTTGTACGTGCGGTGGTCGTTGGCCGCGAACGCGGTCGAGTGGTCGTAGCGCCCCGAGAGCAGACCGCTCGCGAGCGGGACGCGGGCGATGATCCCCACCCCCGCCGCCGAGGCCGCGGGCAGAACGGCGTCGAGCGGCTTGAGCCGAAAGGCGTTGAGGATGATCTGAACGGTCGCGACGCCCGGACGCGCGATCGCCGTGAGCGCCTGGTCGGTGGTCTCGACACTGACCCCGTAGGCGGCGATCGCCTCCTCGGCCACCAGCGTGTCCAGAGCGTCGAACACGGCGTCGCTGCCGAACACCTCGCTCGGCGGGCAGTGCAACTGGACGAGGTCGAGCGTCTCCATCTGCAGGCCGCGTCGCGAGCGATCCGTCCACAGCCGGAAGTTCTCGAGGGTGTAGTTGCCCGGCACCTGCTCGAGCCGGCGGCCCATCTTGGTCGCCACCGTGATCCGCGCGCGGTCGGATTCCGGCAGCGCGGCGCGCCAGCCGCCGATGATCGTCTCGCTACGGCCGTCGCCGTAGACGTCCGCGGTGTCGATCATCGTCACCCCGGCCTCGAGCGAGGCGCCGAGAACCGCGTGGGCCTCCAGCTCCGAGACATCGCCCCAGTCGGCGCCGAGTTGCCAGGTTCCGAGTCCGACGACCGAGACCTGCCGGCCGGTGCGTCCGAGGGTGCGATGCTCCATGGCTCGACCCTACGCCCGGCCGATCGCGGTCGCGATGACCCGGGCCATGCGGGGGCGGATGACGTGGTCGCCGCCGTCGACCCGGTGCACCTCGACCCCGCGGAGCTTCTCGATCACCCGCAGACCGGACGGCGTCAGCAGCGGATCGAGCGATCCGTAGACCACCACGACCGGCACCTCGACGGCCGCCAGATCGCTCACCGAGGTCTGCGACTCGATCGAGTTCTGCAGTGACAGCACGAAGGCGCGCCAGTTCTGCTCCGAGACGTCGAGCAGGTTCTTGATCGGCGACAGCCGGGCGAGCCCGGCGGCGGTCCGGATCGTGAACTCCTTGTTGGTTCGCAGGTATTCGTAGGCGCGCAGGTAGAGATCCATCGTCGTGCGGTCGACCCGGTTGCCCATCGCGCCGGGCGGCAGGTAGATGGGCGGGCTCACCAGCACCAGCCGCCTCAGCAGGCGGGGCCGCGCCGCCGCGTAGCGGGCGGCGATCAGGGAGCCCATCGAGTGCCCGACCAGCACGAACGGCTCGCGCAGCCGCAGGGACGAGATCGTGCGGGCCAGCGCGGCGACGTGCTCCTCGATGGTGTACTCGGCATCCTCGGGCGACGGGGAGCCGCCGAACCCCAGCAGGTCGATGGCGATGACCCGGTGCGCGCCCGTGAGCAGCGGGATGACGTTCTCGAAGGTCACCGATGACGAGGCGATGCCGTGGATCATGAGGACAGCCGGACCGACCCCCTCGTCGACCGCGACGTGCAGCAGGGGCGGCCGCCGAAATAGTCCGTATCCTCGCCCCATGCCCTCCAGGGTAGGGCTCCCCTGTGTCCGAATCGTGATCGACGACGTTCGAATCGTGATGAACGTTGGGATGTGCGGCGACCCGCCGTTCCCTAGCGTCGTCAGCATGAAGACCATGTCGACGGCGACCTCGCGGTCGCGCCCCGCCCTGCTCGCCGCCGTTCTGCTCGCGGCCGGTCTCGCCCTCGCGGGATGCTCGGCGGGAGGAGGCTCGAACTCGGCATCCCCGGGCGGATCGCAGTCCGGCACGATCGGCAAGGCACCCGCGGTCGGGGATGCGGCATCCGGCGGCACGTCGGGGTCCGGCAGCGCGGCGACCGCCGATCGCTCGGTCGTGGTGACGGGCACGATGACCATCACGACCGGCGCACCGCTCACCGAATCCGCGAAGGCGGTCGCGATCGTCGAGGGCGCGGGCGGCCGGATCGATGGCCGCACCGAGAACGCGGCGAGCAACGGCGACCGGGGAAGCGCGACCCTCGTGCTGCGCATCCCGGCGAGGGTCCTGAACCAGACGCTCGACGCGCTGCGCAAGCTCGGCCGGGTCGATCAGCTCGCGACCAACTCGGCCGATGTGACGGCGCAGACCCAGGATCTGGGCGCCCGCATCGATGCCCTGAAGGCATCGACGGCTCGGCTGCTCGAACTCGAGGCGAAGGCGACGACCACGACCGACCTCGTCGCGATCGAGAACGCCCTCAGCGAGCGGCAGGGTGAACTCGAGAGCCTCGAGGCGCAGCAGCGCGGCCTGAACGACCAGATCAGCATGTCGACGATCACCCTGACGCTGCGCTCGGATGCCGCCGCTCCCCCCGTGAAGCCGGCCGACTTCTGGGCCGGACTCGGCACCGGCTGGGCCGCGTTCGTCTCGTTCTGGACGACCGCGCTCGTCGTGCTCGGAGTGCTGATCCCCTGGCTGGCGTTCGCCGGTCTCGCCCTGCTGGCCGTGTTCGGAATCCGCCGAGTGCGGCGCCGTCGAGTGGCCGCGCGAAAGGCCGCTACGCCGCCGAACGAATGAGCGCGAGGACCGCGACGCC
This sequence comes from Lysinimonas soli, assembly GCF_042655435.1. Lineage (NCBI taxonomy): Bacteria > Bacillati > Actinomycetota > Actinomycetes > Micrococcales > Microbacteriaceae > Lysinimonas > Lysinimonas soli. Next base: position 171,793 of record NZ_JBHSMG010000001.1, on the reverse strand, counting down.
GTAGGCCTCCGAGGGGTCGTCCCGGCTGTAGGCGGCATCCACCTCGCCGATCCGCACCGTGACGGTGTAGCTGACACGCCCCTCCGTGTCCACCGCACGCAGCAGGGAGCGGAAGGTCCCGCGCAGCAGTTCGCGCAGCTGGTCTTCGCGCGGCAGCCAGAGCGCGGCGCCGAGCGCGACCGAGTCGAGCGCCCACTCGGTCGTGCCGTTGAAGCCGAGCACGGCGCCGGTCGGGTAGTCGTGCGCCTCGATCGTCATGTCGCTCACCGTGAACTGGTCGCCCTCGAAGTCGGGCAGCGCGATCTGGAACGCGTCACCCGAGGTGGGCGTCCAGCGCAGCCCCGCCTCGCGGAGCTCGCGGGCGAGTGCCGTCGAGATCATCGCTCCATCATCGCGCGCGACGCCTTCGGTGATCCGCCTCGCATGACATGATGACCCCACGACCGCTCACGCCGTCACGAACAGGAGGTGCCGTGGCCGATCCGACCCCGCTGGCCTCCGACCCGATCGCCGAGGCGCACCGGCAGTGGCAGCAGCACGGCTGGGCGGATGCCGCCGACGGCATGGCCGCCGTGACCTCGATCATGCGGGCCCAGCAGATCCTCTCGGCCCGCGTCGAGAGCGCCCTCAAGCCCTTCGAGCTGACCTTCGCCCGCTTCGAGTTGCTCGCGCTGTTGAGCTTCACCCGACGCGGGTCGCTGCCGATGGCGAAGGCGAGCGCGCGCCTGCAGGTGCATCCGACGAGCGTGACCAACGCGGTGGACCGGCTGGAGGCCGCCGGGCTCGTGCGGCGGGTCGCGCATCCCACCGACGGCCGCGCCACCCTCGTCGAGATCACCGACGAGGGGCGGGAACGCGTGAGGGCGGCGACCGCGGTGCTCAACGCGTCGGTCTTCGAGCAGACCGGGTTCAGCCCCGACGAGGTGGCGCAACTCAACCAGCTGCTGCACGGCTTCCGGCGGGATGCCGGCGACTTCGCCGAGCCGGAGGCGGGCGACTAGTCGTTCGTGAACGTCGCAGCGCGCTTCTCGATGAAGGCGCGCATCCCCTCCTTCTGATCGCGGGTGGCGAAGGTCGAGTGGAACACGCGTCGCTCGAACCGCAGCCCCGCCGTCAGTTCCGTCTCGAAGGCGGCGTTCACGGCCTCTTTCGCGAGCATCGCGATCGGCAGCGACATCGACGCGATCGTCGTCGCGGTTCGCAGGGCCTCGTCGAGCAGCGCATCGGCGGCGACCACCCGCGCCACGAGCCCGGCCCGCAGCGCCTCGTCGGCGTGCATGTTGCGTCCGGTGAGGACGAGGTCCATGGCGAGCGCCTTGCCGACCGCGCGGGTGAGCCGCTGCGAACCGCCGAGCCCGGGGATCGTGCCGAGCTTGATCTCGGGCTGCCCGAACACGGCGGTGTCGGCGGCGAGCACGATGTCGCACATGAGCGCGAGCTCGCAGCCGCCGCCGAGGGCGTACCCGGCCACCGCCGCGATCGTCGGGGTGCGCACGGCGGCGAAGCGATCCCAGCCCGCGCCCCAGTCGGCGAGGTAGAACTCCGGGTAGCGCGCCTCCGCCATCTCCTTGATGTCGGCCCCGGCCGCGAAGGCCCGCGATGACCCGGTCACGACGATCGCGCCGATGCCCGGATCGGCATCGAACTCGCCGGCAGCCGCGACCACCTCGGTCATGAGGGTCGTGTTGAGCGCGTTGAGCGATTCCGGACGGTTCAGGGTGATCAGCCCCACCCGTTCGCGGCGCTCGATCAGGATGGTCTCGAAGTCGGTCACTTCGCCATCCTCCCCGAGGCTCCGGCCGAGTTGTCGCGAATCACCGTGATGATGCCCGAGAAGTCGCGACCGGCTCCACCCTCGTCGGCGAAACGCCGGTAGATGCGCGCCGCGAGCGGCCCCAGTTCGGCCGCGACCCCCGTGGCTTCGAGGGCGTTGAGCGCGAGACCGAGATCCTTCGCCATCAGGGCGCCCGCGAAGCCCGGCTGGTAGTCGTGGTTCGCCGGGCTGGTGGGAACCGGCCCCGGCACCGGGCAGTTCGTGGTGAGCGCCCAGCACTGACCGGATGCCGCCGACGCCACGTCGAAGAGCGCCTGATCGCTGAGCCCCAGCTTCTCGCCGAGCACGAACGCCTCGCTCACCGCGATCATCGAGACGCCGAGGATCAGGTTGTTGCAGATCTTCGCGGCCTGGCCGGCTCCGGACCCGCCGCAGTGCACGATGCGGCCGCCCATGACCTCGAGGATCGGACGCGCCGCCTCGAAGTCGGCCGCCTCCGCCCCCACCATGAAGGTGAGGGTCGCCGCTGACGCACCCCCGACGCCGCCGGAGACCGGAGCGTCCATACCGCGATGGCCCGCCGCGACGGCCAGCTCGCGGGCCGCGACCGCATCCGCGACGTCGATCGTCGAGCTGTCGATGAACAACGTGCCGGGTCGGGCGGCCGCGAGCAATCCGTCGCGATAGGCGTCGAGCACCTGCCGCCCGCTCGCCAGCATGGTGATGACGACTTCGCTGCCGGCGACGGCGGTCGCGGCATCCGGCGCGACGGTCACCCCGTTCGCCCTGGCATGGTCGAGGGCGGCCGGGACGAGGTCGAAGCCGTGGACGGCGTGGCCGGCCTTGACGAGGTTGGCTGCCATCGGCCCGCCCATGTTCCCCAGGCCGATGAACGCGATGTTCGTCATGTCACTCTCCTCGTGATGATGGCCCGGCCTGCGCCAGGCCCAGTTCGCGCCCCTCGAGGGGCGCGAAGTAGCGCTCGACCGCCTCGGCGGTCACGTCGTCGAGGCGGGCCGGATCCCAGCGCGGGGTGCGGTCCTTGTCGATCACCTGCGCCCGAACCCCCTCGAGGGTCTCGTGGCCCTGCGTGAAATGCATCGCGATGCGGAAGTCGCGCTCGAGCACCGCCTCGAGGCTCGCGAGCTCGCGCGCCCGCCGCACGGCGGCCAGCGTGACCGCGACCGAGGTCGGCGACTTCGTCCGGATCGTCGCCGCCGCCTCGCGGGCCGCGGGAACGGGCGATGCCTCGAGCCGCTCGACGATCGCGAGGGGGTCGTCGCCCGAATAGGCCTCGTCGATCCAGTCGCGCTGCGCGACCAGCTCCGAGGCGCCGGCGGCCACGGCGAGCCGCGCGATCACCTCGGCGGGCGGCGCCGAGCCCAGAGCAGCGACCAGTTCGGCGAGTCGCTCGCTCGGCACGAGGTGATCGGCGAGCCCGAGCGCGATCGCGTCGGCGCCACTCGCCGTGCCGCCGGTCAGCGCCAGGTGGGTGCCGAGTTCGCCCGGCGCGCGGGCGAGTAGGAGGGTCCCCCCGACATCCGGGAAGAAGCCGATCGACACCTCGGGCATCCCGATCCGGGTGCGTTCCGTGACGACCCGGGTGCCGCCGTGGGCCGAGAGTCCGACCCCGCCGCCGAGCACGAGTCCGTCCATGAGCGCGACGAACGGCTTCGGATACCGGGCGATCACGGCGTCGAGGGCGTACTCGTCCCGCCAGAAGCGTGCCGCCTCCGCCCCGCCCGAACGGATCGAGTGCGCGATCGCGACGATGTCTCCACCCGCGCACAGCCCGCGGTCGCCGGCCCCCGAGAGCACGACCGTCTGCACGCCGTCGTCATGGAGCCACTCGGCGAGCACCTCGGTGAGGCGCTCGACCATCGCCTGCGTGAGCGCGTTGAGGGCGCGCGGCCGGTTGAGCTGGACGTGGCCGAGCACGCCGTCGCGCCGCACCAGAACCTCGTCGTCGAGGCGGTCGATCGGCTCCATCAGGCTCCCGCGAGCTCGCGACCCACGATGAGTCGCATGATCTCGTTCGTCCCCTCCAGTATCTGGTGCACGCGCAGATCCCGCACGATGCGTTCGATGCCGTAGTCGCTGAGGTAGCCGTAGCCGCCGTGCAGCTGGAGGGCGGCGTTCGCGACCGTGAATCCGGCATCCGTCGCGACCCGCTTCGCCATGGCGCACAGCCGGACGGCGCCGGGATCGTGATCGTCGAGGGCGTCGGCGGCGCGCCACAGCAGGGTGCGGGCCGCCTCGAGCTCGGTGTCCATGTCGGCGAGCTGGAAGAGCAGCGCCTCCTTCTCGATGAGCGGCGAACCGAATGCCTCGCGGGTCTTCAGGTAGGCGACGGTCTGATCGAGCGCCGCCTGGCCTCCGCCGATCGAACAGGCGCCGATGTTGAGCCGGCCGCCGTCGAGCGCGCTCATCGCGATGCCGAAGCCGTCGCCCTCGGCCGACAGTCGATTGCCGACCGGCACGTGCACGTTGTCGAAGATGACCTGGCGGGTCGGTTGAGCGTGCCAGCCCATCTTCTTCTCGAGCGGGCCGAATCCCAGCCCGGCGGCGTCGGCGGGCACCACGATCGCGCTGATGCCGTGACTGCCGGTCTCGGCGGTGCGAGCCATCACGACGTAGACCGCGGCGGCTCCGGCGCCCGAGATGAACTGCTTCACGCCGTTGATCACGTAGTCGTCGCCGACGCGCTCGGCGCGGGTGCGCAGGGCCGCGGCATCCGACCCCATGCCCGGTTCGGTGAGGCAGTAGGCGCCGAGGGTCTCGAGCGCGGCGAGCTCGGGCACCCAGAGCGCCCGCTGGCGGTCGTCGCCGAAGCGGTCGATCATGCCGACCACCATGTTGTGGATCGAGATGGATGCCGCGATCGTCGTGTCGCCCATCGCCAACTGCTCGAAGACCCGCACCGCGTCGGCGCGGCTGAGGCCGGAGCCCCCGAAACGTTCGTCGATCACGATGCCGCCGAGGCCCATCTGGCCGGCGTCGCGCAGCACCTCGAGCGGGAAGTGATGGGTCTCGTCCCATTCGGCGGCGTGCGGGGCCAGTTCGTCGGCGGCGAAGTGACGCACGGCGTCGATGAGGGCGGCTTGATCCTGGGTCATGGTGGACATCGGGAACCTCCGGTTTCGTCCTTGTGGGACTCGGATGTGTCCTGACCAGAATACGTGGACATCCTACTAATTACTAGGAAGTCCTACTACTTTCAGGCAATACGAAGGACGTAGTCTGGAGGGGCAAACCGGGCTCGGCCCGCTCGACGAAGAGGATGCTCATGAAGATCGCCGTTCTGGTCAAGGAAGTCCCCGATACCTGGGGTGACCGCCACCTGGACCCGACCACCAAGCGGGTCGACCGTCGTTCCGATGCGGTCGTCGACGAGGTCGACGAGAAGGCCGTGGAGGTCGCCCTGCAGACGCGGGAGGCCCACCCCGGCAGCGAGGTGACCATCGTCACGATGGGGCCCAAGACGGCCCTCGACAGCATTCGCAAGGGCCTCGCGATGGGAGCCGACAACGCGATCCACCTCGTCGACGACGGCCTCGTGGGCTCCGATGCGGTTCAGACCTCGGCGGCCCTGGCGGCGGCGCTCGCCCCGCGCGGGTACGACCTGATCATCGCGGGCAACGAGTCGACCGACGGCCGCACCGCCGCGGTGCCGGCGATGCTGGCCGAGCGCCTCGGCGTCGCCCAGCTCAGCTTCCTGCGGGCGATGACGGTCAGCGGCTCGACCGTGACCGGCGAGCGGGTCACCGACGACGGCTACCTCGAGGTGTCGACCGAGCTCCCCGCGGTCGTCTCGGTCAACGAGCAGATCGCCGAGGCGCGCTACCCCAGCTTCAAGGGGATCATGGGGGCCAAGAAGAAGCCCGTCGAGGTGCTCGGCGTCGCCGCCCTCGGACTGGATGCCGCCGAGACCGGGGCCGAGCACTCCTGGTCGATCGTGCGCGAAGTGACCCCGCGACCGCCCCGCAGCGGCGGCACCATCATCACGGACGACGGCACCGCCGCCGCCCAGCTCACCGACTACCTCGCCGCCTCGAAGCTCATCTGAGCCGGCACCGCGAACTGGAGAGGGAACACACGATGTCGAAGGTCCTCGTGCTCGTCGAGCACAACGCCGGCGCACTGGCGAGCAGCACCGCAGAACTCCTGACCGCTGCCGCGGTGCTCGGCGAGCCGGCCGCCGTGGTCGTGAGCGAGACCGATGCCGGCGCACTCGCCGCCGAACTCGGCGCGCTCGGCGCCGCAACCGTCTACGCCGCGACCGTCCCCGGTGCGGACTCGCTGCTGGTCACGCCGCGCGTCGCCGCGCTGGCGGCCGCCGTGACCGCCGCCGGCGATGTCGCCGCGGTGCTCGTGGGCACCGGAGTGGAGAGCCGGGAGGCCGCGGCACGGCTCGCCATCCGGATCGGCGGCGCCTACCTGAGCGACGCCGTCGGACTGAGCGCGGACCCTGACGGCATCACCGCGACCCAGCAGGCGTTCGGCGGCGCGTACACCGTCGTCTCGACAGCGGCACGCGGCATCCCGGTGATCTCGTTGCGCCCGCACTCGGTCGAGGGCTCCGCCCCCGCCGCGGCCGGCACGCTCGTCCCCCTCGACGTGAGCGGGGACACCGCGCCCACGACGACCATCACGGCACGCCACGAGCAGGCCGACACCTCCGACCGCCCCGACCTCAAAGCCGCCGAGATCGTCGTCTCCGGCGGTCGCGGGCTGGGCTCGCAGGAGAAGTTCGCCCTCGTCGAGCAGCTGGCCGACGCGTTCGGCGCCGCGGTCGGCGCGTCGCGCGCCGCCGTGGATGCCGGATACGTCCCGCAGAGCTACCAGGTCGGGCAGACCGGCGTGACGGTCTCGCCCAACCTCTACATCGCGGTGGGCATCTCGGGCGCGATCCAGCACAAGGCCGGAATGCAGACCGCCAAGACGATCGTCGCCATCAACAAGGACGCCGACGCGCCCATCTTCGAGGTCGCCGACTTCGGCATCGTCGGCGATCTGTTCACGGTCGTGCCGCAGCTGATCGAGGCTGTGAAAGCGCGGAAGGGCTGATGGCGACCGCCGATCCGGCGGAACTCGATGCCCGGGTCAGATCGGCTGAGGCCGCTCTCGCCGCACGGTACGGGCGCACGATCACCGAGCACCAGGTACGCACGACTGACGGGCTGCGCGTGCGGGTCGTGGACTACGCGGGAGCTCACTCGGGGCCGCCGGTCCTGCTGCTGCACGGCATCGCCTCGGTCACGGCTCTCGCTGTGCCCTTGATCGGCCGGCTGGAGGGACGCCGCGTACTCGCCGTGGACTGGCCCGGTCACGGCTTGTCGGGCGCGGCCGTGCTCCCCCGCGGCGGCGATCTGCGCGCCCACGCCGTCGCGGTGCTGGACGCCGTCATCGCGGGCCTCGATCTGACGATCGTCGATGTCGTCGGGCACTCGCTGGGCGGGCAATTCGCAGTGTACGAGGCCCTGGCCCATCCCGAGCGGGTGCGTCGCCTCGTGCTGTTGGGGGCGCCGGGCGCCGCCTTCGCGGAGGCCCGACCCGGCCTCCGGATGCGGCTGGTCGCCGTTCCGGGACTGGGCACCGCCCTGCTCGGGCTCTCGACCTCGCAGAACACCACACGACGCGGCTTCGCCCGCACCCTCGGAGCCGGCGCCCTCGACGGCTACCCCGCCGAGATCATCGAGATCGCCCATCTGTGCTCGCAGCGCCCCTCCTTCGGGCCGAGCGTGGCGAGCCTGTTCCGCGCCATGATGACTCCCCTCGCCGCTCGCGCGGGAGTCGCGATCGGCCGCGAAGAACTCAGCGCCCTGAGCGCACCGACCCTGCTGGTCTGGGGCGATGCCGACAGCCTGCTCGTTCCCCAACGGGCCGACGCCGACATCGCGGCGATTCCACACGCCGAGCTGCTCGAGATCCACGGCGGGCACGCGCCGTGGCTGAACGACCTGGATCGGGTCGGCGCGGCCGTCTCGGCCCACCTGAACTGACCCGACGTCTCGACTCGGTACTCTCGATCGAGGCGACACCGACGACGGCGAGAGGCATCCGATGGCAGCGACCACCACCCCCACCCGCAGCAGATGGTTCAAGCTGGTGTGGATCATCCCGATCGTGGTCGTCGGGGCGTTCCTGATCGTGCTCGCGGCCAAGGGGATCCGCGGGCTGCCGGCCGTGCAGTCGTTCCTGCACGACTATCCCGGACAGTCCGCCCTGCCGTCCTGGGCGCCGGTCGGGTTCCCGGCGTGGCTCGAGTGGCAGCACTTCCTCAGCTCGTTCTTCATGCTCTTCATCATCCGCACGGGCTGGCAGGTGCACACCACTCAGCGCGCCGCGGCGTACTGGACCCGCAAGAACGCCGGGCTGCTGAAGACGAAGGGGCAGCCGGTGCGGATCCCGCTGCACCTCTGGTTCCACCTCACGGTCGACAGCCTGTGGGTGCTCAACGGGATCGTCTTCTACGTGCTGATCTTCGTCACCGGACAGTGGGTGCGCATCATCCCCACCCGCTGGGACGTGTTCCCCAACGCCGTCTCGGCCGGCCTGCAGTACGCCTCCCTGGAATGGCCCACGGAGGACGGCTGGACCAACTACAACGCCCTGCAGTTGCTCAGCTACTTCCTCGTGGTCTTCGTCGCCGCGCCGCTGGCGATCCTCACCGGACTGCGCATGGTGCCCGGGTTGGCCGCGCGCTTCCGACCGATCGAGAAGCTCTACCCGCTCAAGGCCGCGCGGGCGATGCACTACCCGATCATGATCTTCTTCGTCGCATTCATCATCGTGCACGTCGCTCTCGTGCTCGCGACGGGCGCCCTGCGCAACCTCAATCACATGTACGGCGGCAGCGACGATGTCAACTGGGTCGGCTTCGCCTTCTTCGCGGGCTCCCTCGTGCTCATGGTGGGCGGTTGGTTCGCCGCCCGGCCGGTCATCCTCGCCCAGCTCGCCGGACTCGGGGGGCGCGTCGGTCGCTGACCGCACACCCCGCCGGCACCGACCCAGCACCGACGAAAGAACGCGCCCCGCGAGCCGAGGGCATCGCGGGGCGCGTCGTGGGCACGTGGAGAGCCCTACCTTCGGATCAGCGACCCGCCCCCGCGGACGCGGGAGACCGCGTCGACGGTGGCCGCGAGGATCAGCACGCCGCCGGTGACCAGGAGGTTGATGCCTCCGCCGAGGTTGAGCAGTCCGAGTCCGTTCGTGATGACCGCGATCACCAGCGCGCCGATGGCGGCGTGGATGAGACGCCCGCGTCCACCGAAGAGGCTCACGCCGCCGACGACCGCCGCCGCGACACCGCTCAGCACGGTGTCATGGCCGAACGAGGCATCCACCGAACCGACCTTGGACGCGCTGAACAGGCCCGAGAGCACCGCGAGGGTGGAGCAGATCGCGAACGCCGCCCACTTGATCCCGATGACCTTGATGCCCGCGCGACGAGCGGCCTCGGCGTTGCCGCCGATCGCATAGAGGTAGCGGCCGTAGCGAGTGCGGTCGAGCAGGAAGGTGCCCGCCCACAGGATCACCAGCGTGATCGGCACCACGATGGGGACCCCGGCGACCGCCAGGAAGCCGGTCCCCCGGTTCTGGTTGAGCAGGTAGACGACGACTCCGCCGATGATGAGGATCACGGCGAGCTTGGCCCAGACCAGCACGATCGTGCGATTCGGCACCCCGGCGCGGGCGCGACGACGACGGTCGAGCATCGCGGTGCCGAACGAGATCAGCAGCATGACGGCGAGCATGACCCAGCCGCCCCAGGTGGGGAGGTTGTTGTTCTGGATCGCCAGAACCTCCGGCTGGGTGACGCGATACAGTCCGCCGGTGCCGATGATGAGCAGCTCGAGGCCCTGGAATCCGAGGAACAGACCCAGCGTCACGACGAACGACGGAATGCCGACCCTCGCGACGAAGAATCCGATGAACATGCCGATCGCGACCCCCGCGACGACCGCGATCAGCAGTGCGAGGATCCAGTTCATGTTGATGCCGCCCGGATCGGACAGCACGACGAACAGGCCCATGGCGACACCCGAGGTCGTACCGGCCGAGAGGTCGATCTCGCCGAGCAGGATGACGAACACCAGCGCCATGGCCAGCATCACCTGAGGGGCGGCCTGGGTCAGCAGGTTCGCGAAATTGCGCTCGGTGAGGAAGTACTGGCTGAGGGCGGTGAACAGGATGCTCAAGACGATGAAGCCGGCGACGGCGGGCAGTGCGCCCATCTCGCCGCTGCGCACGCGGAGCAGGTAGGCCTTCGTCTGGTCGACGACGCCGCCCTCCATGCCGGAGCCGATCGCGCCGCCCTGGGCGGGCAGGTGCGAGGTGTCGACGGTGGGAGCGGGCACGGGCGCCTCGGGGACTCTGGGGGAACTCATGCGGCCTCTCCTGTGTAGGTCTTGCTGCCGGTGATGTAGCCGACGACGTCGTCGCTGTTCGTGTTCTTCGTCTCGATCGAGGCGACCATCTGGCCGAGGTAGAGCACGCTGATGTAGTCGGCGACCTGGAAGACGTCGACCAGGTTGTGACTGATCATGATGACCCCGACGCCCTGGTCGGCGAGGCGCTTGACGAGATTCAGCACCTGCTCGGTCTGGGCGACGCCGAGCGCGGCGGTCGGCTCGTCGAGGATGACGACCTTGGCCGACTTGAGCACCGAACGCGCGATCGCGACCGTCTGACGCTGTCCTCCGGAGAGGGACGAGACCTTCTGACGCACCGACTTGACGGTGCGCACGGAGAGCGACTGCAACGTGTCGGATGCCTGACGTTCCATCTCGCCCTCGTCGAACGTTCCCCACTTGGTCTCTTCGCGACCGAGGAACATGTTCTGCACGATGTCGAGGTTGTCGCACAGCGCGAGGTCCTGGTAGACCACCTCGATGCCGAGCCGCGAGGCCTCGCGCGGGTTGTGCAGATTGACGAGTTCGCCGTTGAAGCGCACCTCGCCCTCGTCGTAGGGCTGAACTCCGGCGAGTCCCTTGATGAGGGTCGACTTGCCGGCTCCGTTGTCACCGACGAGAGCGGTGATCTTGCCCGGATAGACCTTCAGGCCGACGCCCTTCAGGACGCTCACCGGCCCGAAACTCTTCTTGACGTCATTCAGTTCGATGATCGGCATGTCCATGCCAGGTTCCTTTCCTTCCGGGACGGCTTGGTCCCGGATGCCTCGTCGTTGCGGCACGTGGCCTCAGACTACGCGCGCGTGGTCTCGCGGGCGACGAAGAGGCTCCGCGTCGGTCGTGGACCGAACGCGGAGCCCCTTCAGTGGTGATCGGGTTACTTGACGCCGTACTGCGTGCAGGCGGCAGCGACATCCGTGGTGCAGATGTCCGACGCCTTCGCGTCACCGTTCGTGACGACCGTCTCGACCTGCTCCGGTCCGACCGAGACCGGGGTCACCGCGATGAAAGGCTTGCCGTAGAGCGAGCTGTTCGCGGTCGGCTTCTGGCCCTTGAGCAGCTGGATCGCGAGATCCGACGCGGCCTTGGCCTCGAGGCTGACCTGCTTGTAGACCGTGCCGGTCTGCTTGCCGAGCAGCACGTTCTGCAGACCGGCGACCGAGGCGTCCTGTCCGGAGACGGGGACCTTCAGGCCGTTCTTGTCCAGAACCGTGATGACGCCCGCCGCGTTGGTGTCGTTGGCGACCCAGACCGCGTCGACCTTGCCACCGAGCGAGGTCAGCGCCTGCTCGAAGTTGGTCGCGGACTTCTCGCCGTCCCAGACACCGGTCGGCTCGGCGGCCGGCTTGATGCCCGCCGCGCTCATGACCTTGACGGCGCCGTCGTGGAACAGCTTGGCGTTGCCGTCGGTCGGGTCGCCGCCCATGTAGACGACGATCGCCTTGGCCGGGTCCTTGCCCGCCTTCTTGAGGCCGTCGACGATCATCTGACCCTCGAGCGCCCCGACCTTCTCGTTGTCGAACGAGACGTAGTAGTCGGCGACCATCTTCGGCGAGTCGGCCGAACCGGTGGTGATCGGGCGGTCGTAGGCGATGACCGGGATGCCCTGCTTCTGGGCCTTCTGGGTCACGGCGAGGGCCGCGCCGTTGAGGTCGGTCAGCACCATGACGCCGCAGCCCTTGGTGAGCTCCTGGTCGGCGATCGTGGAGTACTTGTTGGTGTCGCCCTGCGCGTTCTGGATGTCGGCCGTGAAGCCCGCGTCGGTGAACGCCTTGTCGAGAGCCGGACGGTCGAGGCTCTCCCAGCGCGGCGATGACGCCGAGTCGGGAAGGATGACGCATGCGCGGGTCGAAGCGGTGGAACCTCCGCCTCCGCCTGATGAACAGCCTGCCAGCAGCAATGCTGACGCGGCCACAGCGACGGCGATCGAGATCGATGAAGAAGTCTTCACGTCACTCCCTTTCTGTGGTGGTGAAGGAGAACACTCCTCGGTGTCCACACTCGGCTATGAGTGGTGGCGTACAGAGTTTGCCGTGTGCACGCCCTCGAGAACACCCAGACCGGTAACAGTTCGATAAAGATGTGAAACGGTCACATGGCCGGAATCCCGGGAAACCCGACCCGCGCCCGCGGGCGTGCGGCTCAGGCCGTCCGGTCGTCGCGACGGCGACGCCGACGCGCCACCAGGAACCATCCGGCAAGCAGGAGCAGGATCGCCAGCACGATCAGCAGCCACCACCAGGAGTCGTCGGGCGTGACCGCCGACACCGTGCGGGCGTCGAGTACGCGGATCCCCATCTGGAGCGTCACCGGCTTGCCGGCGGCATCGACACCCGTGACGATCAGCGTGTGCGCTCCCGGCTTCAGCGACGCCGGCAGCAGAACGAGCTGAGCGGTGTGACCCGCGACATCCGTCGTACCGGACGCCAGCCGAGCCGATTCCGAGCGACTCCACAGGGTGATCCCCGAGCCCGGCGCGAGGCCGGAGACCGTGATCCACACCTGGCCGCCGCGAACCACCTCGACGACCCCGTCCGCGCCGATCGGGAGGTTCTGGACGCCGCGACGCGCCGCGACCGTGAAGGCCTGGCCGCTGTCCGTGCTGAGCGTGACGGTGCTGCCGGCCCCATGCAGGTGCGAGGCCACCGACGACCCGCCGGCTGTCGCCGAGCCGGACCCGGGTGCCGAGTCCGTCAGGCCCTGCGGTACCGCCGAGGTCCCGCCGGCGATGGGCGTCGTGGTCACGCTGGGAGCATCGGGGATCGGGGCGGAGGGGGACGCGGGCGGTGCCGCGGGCTCCGGGCTCGAGGCCCGACCGGTCACGGACGCCGCGGCGTCGTGGTATCCCCCGCGCCCCGCCGTGATGGTGACGGTTGCGGAGGCCCCGGCAGCGAGTCCCGTGACGGTGATCCGGGCGCCGCTGCGCGTGACCGTTCCCGCCGAGCTCGCAAGGCGGTAGCTCACCGCGGCGGAGTAGTTGGCGATCGTCGTGACGAACCCGCCGCGTGCCGCCGTCGGCGACGACAGCACGGGCGCGACACCGTTCGCAATGGCGGTTCCCGCGACATCCGTCGTCTCGTCGAGCACTCCCGGAACGGAGGCGGTGATGTGCACCGTCGTCGATGCTCCCGCGCCGAGCCCGGTCACGGTCACCGTGGAACCGACGAGCGTCACCGTTCCGGCGTCCGAGCTCACACGGTAGGTGGTCGACGGCAGCAGGCCGATCGTGAAGACGAAGCCGTCATCCGTCCGCGTGACGGCCGAGATAGTCGGCGCCGACCCACTCGGGAAGGACGTTCCGCCCGCCGTGGCCGACTCGCTGGTTCGCCCGGCGGAGCTCGCGGTGACCACCGTCTCGGAGAACAGGCCCGCGCCCACCCCGCTCACGGTCACCGTGTCGCCGCTGCGCAGAACCGTGCCGCCCACGGACTGAGCGAAGCTGTAGTTCACTCCGGCGTCGTAGTTCGAGATCGTGAAACGGTACCCACCTGCCAGAGGAGTCGACGCAGAGAGGATCGGTGCGGCGCCCGGCAGCAGTACCGTGGCGCCCGTGGAGGCCACGGCCGCCGACACGCCCGGATCGGTGGCGGTCACGGCCAGGGTCACGGCAACCCCCGGCGCCTCGCCGGACACGACGCCCGTGCCGTCGGTCGCGATGACCACGACGCCCGAGGCGGGATCGAGCACGGAGCTGTAGACCAGTCCTGCGTCGTAGTTCGAGATCGTGAAGGTGAACCCGTCGGCCGTGGCCGTCACCGCGCTGAACACCGGCGCGGTTCCCGCCGCGAGGGCGCTGCCGCTCTGGGTGGCGACGGCGTCGGTGAACCCGGGGCGCGTCACGGTGACGGTCACCTCGGCGGTCGCCGAGGGAGCAAGACCCGTCACGGTCACGACGTCGCCCGAGAGACTCGCCGTGCCCCCCGGAACCACGAAACCGTATCCGGCGAGCGCGTCGAAGTTCGTGATCGCGAAGTCGTAGCCGTCGATGGTGCGGGTGGCGGCGCCGAACACGGGCGTGATGCCGGTCTGCAGCGCGCTCGCGGTCACCGCGGTCGCCATTGAGACGTGCCCCGTCTTCGCGACCGTCACGGTCACGACCGACGCCTCGCCGGGGGTGAGTCCGCTGACGGTGATCGTCGTACCGCTGAGGGTGACGGTGCCCGCCGAGGCGACGACGGAGTAGTCGGCGCCGGCATCCGGATTGGTGATGTCGAAGGCGAAACCGTCGACCGTGGCGGTCACCGCCGAGACCGTCGCCGCGGTCCCGCGGAAGAGGGCGGCGCCCGTCTCGACCGCCACCGCGGTGCTGACGCCCGGATCGGTCGCCGTGACGGTCACGTCAGACGACGCACCGTCGATCAGGCCGGTCACCGTGACGGTGTCACCGGACCTGCCGACCACCGCACCTCCGGTCGCACCGAGCTCGTAGCTGAGGCCGGCGTCGTAGTTCGCGATCCGGAACTGGAACCCCGAGCCGGTCGACACCAGTCCCGTGAAGGTCGGGGCGGTTCCGGACACCATGGCAGCGCCGGCATCGATCGCCGACACCGTCGTGGATCCCGCCTTCGACGCGACGACGGTGACCGACGATGAGCCACCGAGGGGCAAGCCCGTCACGGTGACCGTGGCGCCGGAGCGCGTGGCCGAGGCCCCGCCACTCGCCGAAAGCGCATACGTCGCTGCGGCGTCGTAGTTCGTGATCGTGAAGACGAAGCCCGTCGAGGTCGCCACGTTGCCCGAGAAGGTCGGGGCGATACCGGCCAGGAGGGCGGTGCCATCCAGCGCGGCCGAGGTCGTGGTCTGCCCGGCCTTCGTCGCCGTGACCGTGACGTGGGAGGCCGCCCCATTGCTCAGCCCGGTCACCGTGATCGTGGCGCCGCTCAGCGTCACGGTCGCGCCGTTGTTCGCCGTCGCGGAGTAACTCGTGCCGGCGGCGAAGTTGGTGATGGAGCTGGTGAATCCGCTTGCCGTCGAGGAGGCGCTGCTCAGCGTCGGAACCGTTCCGGGTGCGAGCGGCGTGACGGAGGACGAGGGCGAACTGGCCGGTCCCGTCCCGTTGCCATTGATCGCGAAGACCTCGAAGGTATACGCGGACCCGTTCGTGAGTCCCGTCAGCACGGTCGATGTCGAGGTGACCGAAGCCACTTGGCTGTAGCTGCCCCCGCCGACGGAATACCACACGGTGTACCCGGTGATCGCGCTGGCGCCCGTGCTCGTGGGCGCGGTCCAGCTCACGGTCGCCTGAGCGTCACCCGCGACGGCAGTGACCGCCGTGGGGGCGCCGGGCTGCAGCGAGGGTGTCGCGGGCACGCGCGGCGCCGAGCGCACGCTGTACATCGCGGCGGTGTTCTGGGTCTGCAGCGAGACGTAGTAGGTCGTGCCGTTGCTCAGCCCCGTGATCACGCAGCTCAGCCCGGTCGTCGTGCAGGTGGCTGCCGTCGATCCGCTGGTGAGTCCGGTGAACGCCGTCGCGGTGTAGTTCTGCAGGGTTCCGCCGTTGAGATTCGCTGCGGCCCAGCTCACCGTGATCTGACCGTTGCCGCCGTTCGCGACGATCGTCGAGACATCCGGCGCGGACGGGTAGGTGTACGGCGTGCCGTTCAGGGTGTTCGAGGCGACGCCGGTGCCGGCCGCGCTGACCGCGCGGAGCGCGACCGTATAGCGGGTGCCGTCGGTCAACCCCGTGATCAGGATCGGGCTGGAGGTCCCGCTCGCCGCGGCCCAGGTGGATCCGCCGTCGACGGAGTACTGGTAGCTCGAAATCGCCCGGTCGCCCGAACTGCCCGCCGTGAAAGCCACGCCGATGGAGCCATCGCCCATCGTCAGGCCGGTCAGGGTCGGTGCGGCGGGGCGAGCCAGCGGCGTGACGAGCACGCGCGGCGCGGATTCCGCCCCTGTGCCGGCGACGTTGCCCGCCGAGACCGCGACGTAGTAGGCCGTGTTGTTGCTCAGACCGGGGATCGTGCAGAGCAGAGCACCGGAGGTCGTGCACGACGAGATCGCGGTGGTCGCCGTGCCGCTGGCGTAGGCGGTCGCGGTGTAGCCGCTGATCGCGGCCCCGCCCGTCGACGACGGCGCGGACCAGGCGACGTCGGCCGACGCGCTGTTCGAGGTCGCCGATACGGCGGCCGGGGCACCGGGCACCGTGCGCGGGGTCGTCGACGCCGTCACCGACGCGGCGCCCGCGCCGATCGCGTTGTGGGCGCGGAGTTGCACGCCGTAGCCGGTGCCGTTGCCGAGTCCGGTGATGGTGAAGGGGCTCGAGAGGGTGCCCGGGTCGATCCAGTGCGATCCCGCGTCGAGGGTGTACTCGATCCGGTCGACCGGCGACCCCCCGTCGGCGCCGAGCGTGAACGCCACCGTGACGCGGGCGTCGCCGGCGGTCAGGGCGATCGCCGGAGCCGCCGGGGCGGATGCCGGCGCGACCGTCGTGGTCGCCGAGGCCGGACCGGTGCCGATCGCGGTCACAGCTCGCACCGCGAGGGCGTAGCCGGTGCCGTTCGACAAGCGGGTCGTTCCGTCGGACGACTGCACGGTCAGGGCGAGCGGGCTCGCGGTACCGGAGACCGTCGCCCAGGTCGCCCCCCCGTCGGTGGAGTACTGCCAGGCCGTGATCGGGGATCCGCCGTCGTCCGTCACCACGACGGACGCCGTCAGGGTCCGGTCGCTGCGAACCACCGAATGGATCACCGCCTGCCCCGGCAGATCGACCGGTGTGCCGTTCACTGCGGCCGACGCCGCTCCGTCGCCCACCGAGTTGCTCGCTCGAACCTGCACCGGGTAGCCGGTGCCGTTGATCAGTCCGGTGATCGTGAACGAGGTACCGAGGGTGCCCGTGCTGCTCCAGCTGTGACCGCCATCGAGGCTGTACTCGTACGAGGTGATCGTCGAGCCACCGTTCGCTGCCGGTGTGAACTCGACAGCGAGCGCCGTGGGGACCGCGCTGACATGGGTGATGACGGGAGCACTCGGCGTCGTCGTGGCGATCCCGACCGCGACCGCGGACGCGGTGCCCGCGCCCACGGCGTTCACCGCGCGCAACTCGACATAGTAGGTGGTCCCGTTGACCAGCGCCGTGGCGCCGTCGCTGGAGAGCGCGGTGATGACGAGCGGACTGGCCGTGCCGCGGCCGTCGGCGCGATTCCGCCAGGTGGCCCCGCCATCGGTGGAGTACTGGTAGCCGGCGATCGTCGCTCCGCCGTCGGAGTTCGGGGCGGTGAACGCGGCCGACAACTGGGCGTTGGAGCCCGCCACGGTGTCGCCCACGATGGTCGGCGCCCCGGGGATCGTGGCCGGGGTCACGTCGACGGGGGCCGACGCCGGGCCGGTTCCGACCGCGTTGACGGCCCGGATGCTCACCGAGTAGCCCGTGCCGTTGGTGAGTCCCGAGATCACGATCGGGCTGGAGGTCGCGGCCACAGGAGACCATGCTCCGCCGACGGTGGTCTGGTACTGATACGAGTCGATCGGTGCACCGCCCGTGGTTCCCGGGGTGAAGACGACCGTGGCCGTGCCATCGCCTGCGGTGACGGACGAGACCGACGGAGCGCCGGGAGCACCGGGCGTCGCGGCGTTCGCCGGGGTGGACGCTGCGCCCGGACCCGCCGAGTTCACGGCGCGGAGTTCGATCGCGTAGCTGACGCCGCTGCCGAGACCGCCGATCGTGATCGGGCTGGACGTGCCGCTCGCGGTGGTCCACGCCCCGCCGTTCAACCGGTACTGGTACGAGGTCACCGCGCCGCCCCCGTTGAAGCCCGGGGTGAACGACACATCGACGGAGCCGTTACCCACGCCGAGGGCCGTGATCGTGGGTGCGCCGGGAACCGCCTGCGGCGTGCCCGAGGACGGTGCGGAGATCGCGCCGGGACCGACGGTGCTCTCGGCCCGCACCTCGATCGAATAACTGGTGCCATTGATCAGGCCGGGGATCACCAGGCTGGTCGACGGGGACGCCACCGTCACCCACGGTCCGCCGTCGACGCGGTAGTCGTAGCCGGTCACGGCGGCACCGGAACCCGGGGCCGTCACGGTGAACGCCAGGGCGCCGTCCTGGGCGGCCACGAGGCCGATGGTCGGGGCCGAGGGCGGTCCGACGGGCGTGACAGACGGTGACGACGACGAATACACGCCGGTGCCCACGGAGTTCACTGCGGCGACCTGGAAGATGTACGCAGTCCCGTTGCTCAGCCCCGTGACGGTGCCCGCGGTGTCGGTCGATCCCAGGTCGACGGGCACGCTCCAGCTCGACCCGCCGTTGCTGCTGTACTGCACGAGGTAGTCGCTGATCGCCGACTGACCCGGGTCGGTCGGAGCCGTCCAGATGAGGTTCACCGAGCCGTTGCCCGCGGTCCCGCTGAGTGCGGTCGGCGCGGCGGGCGATCCGGTGGTGTACGAGATGACGACCGAGCCGTCGGTCACGTTGTCGGAGTAGTACTGGTACGAGGTCGAGAGGCCGGGCAGGGCGGCCGTGGAGTTCTGGCCGACCGACCCGCCGAATCCGTACCACTCGTTCGAGGTGCCCGCGCCGAACTGGATGTCGCCCTGGGCACCGCCCTGGGCGCCACCACCGCCGCCGCCGCTGCCGCCGCCGTCGTTGTTGCTGCAGCTGGTCGCCGAACAGATGTCGTTGGCGTTGATGCCGTCCTGGCCCTTGGTCGTGGTGACGTCGGTGCGTCCGGTGTACGTCGACGTGGCGTCGTGGCCCTGGGTGGACGCGTACTGACCGCTGCCGCCGTTGCCGCCGCCTCCGGCGGCCACCACGTCGGAACCCGAGACGCGCACGACGCTCGCGGCACCGCCCGCCCCGCCGAATCCGGAGGATCCGTTCGCCCCCGCCGCGCCGCCGAGGCCGCCCTGGTACGCGCTGAGCGGGTTGCTGCCGCCGACGGGACGCGAGGCGTTGCCCGAGTTGCGCTGACTCGGGCCGGTGGCGCCGTGGCTTCCGACCGCGACCGTGAGCTGCTGCCCCGGGGTCACCGCGATGGTACCGGTGACGACGCCGCGGTAACCTCCTGGCGGCGGGGCGGGGGTGGCGTCCGCGCCGCCGTTGCCGCCCTCGGCCCCGACGATGGTCAGCGTCAGCGCTGAGATGCCCGACGGCACGGTGAAGGTCGAGGTCGACCCGGTGTAGGAGAAGGTCTGCGTGACCGTCGTCGGCCCGGCCGCTGCCGCCTGCGGCAGAGCGACGAGCAGGGCGCCGATCGCGCTCAGCGTTGCGACAACGGCGATGACCCCACGGCGACGTGCGGCGGTAGTGCTGTTCATGATTCCCCCACGGATTCCGGCGACCATCGGGTCGTCGTCGGTCGGCACCGATGAACGATCGGCGCCACCTCCGAGCCTGACGGGGCCGCCGAACGATGGGCGACCCCCAAGGGAGGGCGGCGCGTACCCCACTACAGGGCACGTATCCGCCATATGGGGGACGGATCCTCATCGGAACCGGGGGACAGGCGATTTTCGCCGGACCGCGCGCAGCGAGCGCGACTCGCTCAGGCGAGTCGCGACCTCAGCTGACGCGCGCCATCCACAAAAGACGACGGCGCGCGACGCCGACTGCGGCGAGAACACGACACGGTGGACCCAGGGGGATTCGAACCCCCGACCTCTTCATTGCGAACGAAGCGCGCTACCAACTGCGCCATGGGCCCGTGAACCTGTCAACGGTATCACCCCGGCACCGCGCACTCCCAACCGGCGCGGCTCGGCGCCACCGGGTGCGACTCAGCCCGCGCTGCGACGGCGGCGGAGCACCTCGTCCAGGTCGGGTGCCGCGGCATCCGACCCCTCGACGCGACCCATCGAGGCCCAGCGGCTCACGGCCGGGCTCGCGGTGGCGGGACGCGACGCGGGCGTCTCGGCCGGGCCGTGAGAGGGCTGCGAACGCTGCGGCCGGAACGGCACGACCTCGGGCGCGTCGTGCGCGTCGCGCAGCGCACGTTCGGAGGCGAGCGCGGCGGCGCGCAGCTGCGCGACCAGATCGGGGGCGGGCTCGAGCCGCTGGGTCGCCGGCCGCGACAGGTACAGCGGAGCCGGAACCGGAACCGGGGTCCAGCCGGACGACCGCTCCACGGCCGCCTGCGGCGCTCGTTCGACGACCGGCTGCGCCGCGCGCGGGCTCGCCACGGCGACCGGAGCCCGCCGGGCGTCGAGCCGACGCCGCACCCCGACGCCGGCGAAGCCGATCGCGGCCCCCCCCGCCACGACGAACCATGAGCCGAGCACCGCTCCGCTGGTCACCACGAGCCAGAGCTGCACGCCGATCGTGACGGTGCCCGCGGCGAGCAGGGTGCTGGCGAGCACCCGGGCGCGTCGTCGGCGGGCGCGGAGGTGCGCAGAGACCGGGGCGCCCGCGGACGCGACGCGCACCGCGGCGGATCGGGATGACGGCACCACCGGCGGTGCCGGCGGCATCGCGGCGAGCAGCGCCGCGGCCTGCCGCGCCGCGAGGGCGTCGGCACGCCGTTCCCGAGCCTGCAGGACACGTTCCTGCCTCGCCGCATCGCGGGCGTTCACCTCGACCCGCACCTGCTCGGGCAGCTCGGCGGTCTCGGCCATGATCCGAAGGGTCTGCTGAAGCCGGGTCGCCGTGCGCTCGGTGGCGAGGTATTCGCGGCGGCGCATCCAGGTCGGCACGAAGTAGAAGAACCACAGGCCCGCGGCGATCGCGACCATGACGACCGTGCCCGCTCCCGTCGTCTCCATACCGCTAAGGTACGGACGCCGACTCGAAGCACGCGGAGGCGCGCCTGGCGAGGGTCCGTGAGGGCCCCGAAGTCTCAGCCCAGACGCAGCGGATGCGCGGCGATCGCCCGGTCGGCCTCGGGTACCGAGCCGACGCCGGCGGGCACGCGGCCGTCCCGCCAGCGGCGCAGCACGCCCATCGGCAGCTCCTCGACGGTGAGCGCGAAGCAGAAGTGGTCGCGCCAGTCGCCGTTGATGTGGATGAACCGCCGACGCAGCCCCTCGTAGCGGAAACCCAGCTTCTCGACGACCCGCAGCGACGGCGCGTTCTCGGGTCGGATGCAGATCTCCATGCGGTGCAGCCCGAGCGAGAACAGCGAGTGGTCGGTGGCCAACGCGACGGCGGTCGGGGTGATGTTTCGACCCGCGAACCGCTCGGCGACCCAGTATCCGATCGATGCCGACGACAGCGAGCCGTAGCTGATCCCCGAGACGTTCAGCTGGCCCGCGAACTCGCCCTCGTACTCGATCGCGAACGGCACCCCGAAACCGGAGCGCCAGTTGGCCAGCAGCGACCGGATGCTCGCCCGCGAGTCGAACCCGATCGGACCGTGCGGATTGGTGGCCTCCCAGGTGCGGAGCCAGGCGCGGTTCGAGATGAGCTCCTGCTCGAGCGCGCGCGCGTCGCGCAACCGGATGGGGCGGATCGTGACGGCTCCGTCACGGAGCGTCGGAATGCTCATGCTCATTGCTCGCCAGCGTAGCGGCGAACTGCTGCAGCCACGGGCGGAAGTCGGGCCCGAGGTCGTCGCGATCACTGGCCAGCTGCACGATCGCCTTGAGGTAGTCGAGTCGATCGCCCGTGTCGTACCGGCGGCCGCGGAACACCACCCCGTGCACGCCGCCGCTCCACGCCGGCCCGGTCGCGAGGCTCTGCAGGGCGTCGGTCAGCTGGATCTCGCCGCCCTTGCCGGGCGCCGTGGTCTCGAGGATGTCGAAGATCTCGGGTCGCAGAACGTAGCGCCCGATGATGGCCAGGTTCGACGGAGCGGTGCCGGCGGAGGGCTTCTCGACCAGTCCGGTGATGCGGACCACGTCATCCTCGTCGGTGGCTTCCACGGTCGCGATGCCGTAGAGGTGCGCCACCGAGGGATCGACCTCGAGCAGGGCGACGACCGTGGTGTTGCGACTGAGCTGCACATCGAGCATCCGGGTCAGCAGCGGGTCGCGTTCGTCGATGATGTCGTCGCCGAGGAGCACGGCGAACGGCTCGCGTCCGACGTGCATCTTGGCACGGAGCACGGCGTGGCCCAGCCCCTTCGGGTCGCCTTGGCGCACGTAGTGCACGTCGGCGAGGTCGGTGGCGTACTTGACCTTCTCGAGCTTCTCGAGATCGCCCTTGTTGCGCAGGATGTCTTCGAGCTCCCCGACGCGGTCGAAATGGTTCTCGAGGGCCGTCTTGTTGCGGCCGGTCACCATCAGCACGTCGCTGAGTCCGGCGGCGACGGCCTCCTCGACGACGTACTGGATGGCGGGCTTGTCGACGACGGGGAGCATCTCCTTCGGCATCGCCTTGGTGGCGGGCAGGAAGCGCGTGCCGAGACCCGCGACGGGAATGACGGCTTTCGTGATCATGGAGGCCATGGTTCAGGCTAACCGGGTTCGGTTGAGGTTTCGCCTGGCAGCGTGCAAGCGCCGCCCTAGACTCGTCGCGTGGCCGATGATATGGATGACCGCAAGCGCGCATTGCGGGCCGAACTCCGCGAGCGCCGTCGCATCCGTACCGCGACCGAGCGCAGTGCCGACGCCGCCGGGATCACCCAGAATCTGATCGACCTGACGAGCGACCTCAAGGTCGGATATCTCGCCGCCTACCTCTCGACCCCGGATGAGCCGCCCACCCGTGAGTTCCTGCGCTGGACGGCGGAGCGCGGCATCCGCGTGCTGTTGCCGGTGTCGCGCGAGGACGGCCTGCTCGACTGGGCGCCCTACGACGGCGATGACGAGGAGGCCGACCTGCTGGGCATGCCGACGCCCACCAGCGAACTGCTCGGACCGATCGCGATCAACGGGGTCGACCTCATCCTGGTCCCGGCCGCTTGCGTCGACCACAGCGGAATGCGCATGGGCTGGGGCATGGGCTACTTCGACAAGACCCTCGGCTCGATGGAAGCGTGCCCGCCGGTTTATGCTGTGATCTTCGACGACGAACTCGTCGACTCCGTGCCGCGGGAGCGTCACGACATGCCGGTGAACGGCGTCGTGACTCCGAGCGGCATCGTCTCGTTCTGAGGATCCGCTTTCCCATGCCCACATATTCGTACCGCTGCACCGAGTGCGGCGAGGCCTTCGACATCCAGCAGGCGTTCACGGATGACGCGCTCAGTGTCTGCCCGAACTGCGGCGGAAAGCTGCGCAAGCTGTTCAACAACGTCGGGGTGTCGTTCACGGGCTCGGGCTTCTACCGCAACGACAGCCGGGCGGCGCCGCCGTCGGAGAACTCGGGGAGCTCGGGGTCGTCCGAGTCGTCGGGGTCGGGCGGGTCGGGGTCGGGCGGATCGGGGGCGCCCGCGCCTGCCGTGACCTCCGGCGCGACGACAGCGTCGCCCCCGAGCAAGACCACGAGCAAGGAGTAACCGTGCTGAAGGGTTTCAAGGAGTTCATCCTCCGTGGCAACGTGATCGACCTGGCCGTCGCCGTGGTCATCGGCGCCGCGTTCACCGGGATCGTCAACGCCGTCGTCGAACAGGTGTTCAACCCCGCGATCGGCGCGCTCTTCAACGCCAAGACCCTGGCCGACGCCTTGCCCGTCGCCATCCCCACCACCTCCGGCGGGACGGCGACGCTGCACTTCGGCGCGGTGATCGCCGCCGTCCTCCAGTTCCTGCTGGTCGCGGTCGTCGTCTATTTCGCGCTGATCGTGCCCATCAACTACCTCAAGCGCCTCTCCTTCAAGAAGAAGGAGGAGGGGGTCGTCGAAGACGTCGACACTCCTCCCACCGAGCTCGAGCTGCTCGGCGAGATCCGCGACCTGCTGAAGGCGCAGCGACCCGCGGACTGACCCGCCGGGCGCCGGTGCGGGGTGCGTCGCGGTGCCCGGCACCCTGCACAACGTCGGGTCGGGGCACCCCTCGGGCACGCAGAGCGTCCGAGGGCGGCACTGGCCCGACATCGTGTCGGCGCCGGACACGCGCAGGCAGAGCGGCACGGCTCACGGCTCACCTACGCGGCGCCGGGCGCGGCGCGGGCGGCGTCAGTAGTGCGGCGGCTTGTCGGCGCGCATGCGCTCGTCGTTCTCGCCCCGCGGATGCCGCGGCGGCTCGGCCGCGGGCGTCGGGTCGGTGCCCTGCGGCGGCGGCGTCGTCACACGGCGATGACGGCGCGGCGCCTCGGCCAGTGGATCCGTGGCATGCCGTCCGGGGGTCCTCGGCGCGGGCGCGTCCCGCTCCGGCTCGCGCCGAGGACTGTCGGTCCCGTCGTCAGCCGCGCTGTGCCGAGGCAATGACGGGGATCTCCTGCGTCATCGGACCGGCGGCGAGTCCGCCGAGCCGTGCGATCCGATCGGCGACCGCGTCCGGGTCGCTGAACAACTCGAAGGCGTGCACCCGGGCGTAGTGCCAGCCGAGCCGGCGCAGCACCTCGGGTCGCAGCCGCAACGATTCGCGCAGGCTGCGGCCGGCCAAGACGCTGTCGGTGTCGACGACGATGCAGGTGCCGCCGTTCGCCGCCACCAGACCGAGCTTGCCGCGATGACCCAGCGCCGTGCGCAGGCCCCGCGTCGCCAGCCGACGCGACAGGTCGACGAGCATCGGGTCGCTGTCGTCGGGCAGGGGCGGTTCGGCCCGACGCGCGGCGACCTCGTCGAGGATCTCGGCGAGCGCGACCGCTCCGTGCTTGAGCCGGCCGTCGTCGATGTCGGAGGGCCGGAAGCAGGTCACGATCACGAGCGAGCGGCGGGCCCGGGTCATGGCGACCGCGAGCAGACGCTCTCCGCCCGGCTGGCCGAGCGGCCCGAAGTCGGCCAGCACCCGTCCATGCGGCGTGCGTCCGTATCCGATCGAGAAGATCACGCGGTCGCGGCTCTGCGCGACGGCCCGATCGATCGGCAGCACGGCGAACGCCTCGGCACGGTCGCCGAGCACGAACTCCGTGAGTTCGGGGCGCGACGTCATCGCGGCGAGCACCGCCTGCAGCACCCGCACGGCGTGCTTCTCGCTCGCGGTGACGACCATGAGCGACTCGTGCGGGCGGGCCGCCGCGTGTTCGAGCACGAGTTCGACGACCCGGTTGACCTCGGCGTCGACGCTTTCGACCGCTCCCGTGTCGGCGTCGGGCATGCCCGTGCCGTTCTCCACGTAGTCCAGCACGAGACTGCCGTGTCCGAGGAAGGAGCCGGCCCAGGGCAGGGAGTCGATGCGCCCCCCGTAGAAGCGGCGGTTGACGAGCTCGGCGAGATCCTCCCCACCCGCGCGGTAGCTGCGGGTGAGGCTGAGACCGGGCAGCAGCTCGCCGAGACGGGCCAGCGCGGACCGCGAATGCAGCTCGTCGAGGGCACGCGCGCCCTGCAGCGCGAGGTCCGCGTCACTCGGGGCGGCGGACGCGGCATCCGGATCCGAGACGGCGATCTCGAACGCCGACGGCGTCTGGGTCACGGGATCGCCGAACGCGACCACCTGCTTGGCCCGGCGGATCGCTCCCGCGTTCTCGGCGACGGTGGTCGCTCCGGCATCGATCAGCAGCACGGTGTCGAAGGCCATCGCGTCGGTGACCGCGTCGATCTCGTACGGCGACGCCAACCAGATCGGAGCCACGGCACGCGACAGGTGGGGGGCGACGCTCTGCAGCGCGGTCGAAGTGATGCCCTCGACCGAGAGCAGCCGCTTGAGCTCGGCTGCCTCGTCGGGCCAGTCGACCAGCCCGATCTTCCAGTTCTCGGCGAGCTGCCAGGCCAGCAGCTGGGCACTGCCCGAGGTGTGCGCCTCGTCGACGAGCCGGAAGTCGGCCTCGAGCCGCTCGAGCACCTCGGTCTTCGCCCCCAGCAGCGCCCGGTCGCCCGCGAGCAGCGAGTCGAGCGCCGACCGCCACCAGGCGAGTTCGAGCTCGGCGGCGATCTGGTCGTCGGGGATGTGCCGGGCCGCCAGGTCGGTCAGCAGCGGGTCGAGGTGCAGGGTGCGCATCGTCGCGACGAGCTCGCTGCGCTCCTGCAGGTTCTGCAGCACGTCGGACTCGGCCGCGAGCCCGGCCAGCAGTTCCCCGAGCCGGTGCAGCGGGAGCGACGCGAACTGGGTCTCGCGCGTGACGTGGCCCAGCGGAACGTCGAGCGCGGCGAGATCGGCGGCGACCTGCTGCCAGGCGACGGCGACATCCGAGATTCCGACGGGCACCTCGGGCACGACGCCGGCGGCGACGAAGCGCTGCCACATGATCCGCTGACGCTGGATGCCGCCGAGCGCCTCGTGCAGATCGCCCACGTGCATGCCGGGCCGCACGTACTCCTTCGCGAGCTTCTTGAGCCGGCGGCGGTTCGTCGACGACATCTCCGGGGCGTCGCGGCGGGGCGCGGTGGCGAGGATCAGCTCGCTCAGCGAGCGGTCGAAGACCGCGGGCACGAAGCGGTCGAGCGTGTCGCGGATGTCGGTGAGCAGCTTGAGGTAGATGCCCAGCTCTCCGATGGTCTCGAAGGGCCGCATCCGGGTCGACCCGATCAGCTGCTGCGCGCGGACCAGCAGCCGGGGCAGCTCTTCGCCGTGCAGCTTCTGGGCGAGGGCGTGCGCCTTGTGCGCTTCCTCGCCGTCGGCGAACTGGGCGCCGTACCAGGGCGAGTCGCCCGGTCCGTAGCGGAACTCGCCGAGCTTCGCGGCCTGCAGCATGGTCGCGGCCACCGAGGCGCGGTCGTTCGCCATGCGCTCGACCGTCTCGCGGTCCAGGCGCGCGGTCGTCGACGGCGGGATCGGCAGCAGTGCCAGGCGGGACAGTTCCGTGACGCAGTCCACGACCGAGACGCCGAGCTTCTCATCGGGGCGCTGCAGGGATTCGCGGTAGTCGAGCAGCACGCGGCGCAGCCGGACGAGCGCCTCGTCGACCTCGGCCAGTTGCGGCTGATGCGCCTTCTCGTTGCGCGCGATGGCGCGGACGACGTCACGGCGCAGCGTGGAGGGCGCGACCGCGAGGCCGGCGAGGCCGATGTCGGCGAAGCGTTGCGAGATGCCGCGAAGCGTCGCCCGCCGGGGGCTGACGACGAGCACGCGCTTGTTCTGCCCGACCAGGGCGCCCAGCGCGTTGACGATGGTCTGCGTTCCGCCGGTTCCCGGCATGGTCCGGACGACGAGCGAGTTGCCCGAGGCGATCTGGGCGATCACCTGCTCCTGCTCGGCATCCGCGTCGAGCAGCAGCACGTCGGTCGACGGGTCGCGGTGATCCGAGCCGATGGCCTCGACCGGGGCGAACGCCTCGTCGATGGCCCACTTGGCGGTCGCGTTGCCGGCGAGCGCGTCGAGCACGGGATGTTCGAGGTTCCAGGCGTCGGCGACGAGACGCGGGGCGACCTCGGCGAACGACGAGACGACGAGACGCGGCTGCACCGCGAAATCCGGAAGGTGTCCCGTGAGGGCGCGCAGCTGGTCGATGACGGCGTTGGGCCTGAAGGTGCCGTCGGCGTCGGCGAGGGCGACGAAGCTGTCCGCGTCGAGCACCATGCCGAACTGGCGCTCGAGGGCGAGCGCGAAGGCGGGGTTCAGCTCGGGGATGCCGCGCAGCTTGAGCTCGAAGTCGCGGCCGTGCCGACGGATGGCCAGCGGGCGCAACAGGATCGGCGCCGTGTACTCCTCGTCGGCCGAGCTCCATCGCGCCAGGCCGATGCCGAGCCGGACCGCGTCGATCCCGCGGGTGGTCGACAGCTCGAGACCCTTGGCGGCGATCCGGTCGGCGGCGAGCCGTGCCGAACGCAGGGCGATGTCGTCGCGGATCAACTGCGAGAGCAGGGTGGTCTGCCCCGTGATGAATCGAGCGAGGCCCCCGGGATGCGTCGTGCTCAGTTCGATGCGCGTGCTCGCCTCGTCGACGAAGTGCAGCAGGGGCGATCGTCCGCCGACGGCCCCGAGCTCGGCGCGCCACTGGGAACGCACCGGATCGGCGATGTCCCCGGCGCCTCGCGGGGTCGAGGGGACGACTCGGGGGGCGGAGACCGGGCGCTCAGCGCTCGGGGTTCCGTCCTCGGTCACGAGATCCTCATCCCGTCGGTTGGCAGGCCACACGCGGTCAGGTTACGGGTCAGGCCTCCGTATTCCCCGGACCCCCGCGGGGTTTCGCGAACTAGGATCACCGACATGCGCGCCGATCTGCCGACCGTCGTCGGCCTCGTGATCGGCATCGTCGTCGTCGCGTTCGTCGGGCTCACGGTCGCCGGCTTCGTCCTGCTCGCCCGACGCGCGCGCCGCGAGGCCTCCTCGCCCGCTCCTGGTCGGACCTCGGCCGGCGTCTCGCTGGTGCAGGCGGATGACGCGATCAAGGCCGGGGACGACGAACTCGACTTCGCGCTGGCCCAGTTCGGTGAGGAGCGCACCCGGGAGTTCGCGACCGTGCTCGCCCGCGCGAAAGCGGATCTGACCCGCGCCTTCCGGCTGCAGCAGCAGCTCGACGACGGAACGCCCGACTCGGAGCAGCAGCGCACCGAGTGGACCCGGCAGATCCGGTCGCTCGCCGACGGGGCGCGCGAGTCGGTCACCGCCATGACGGCGAGTTTCGACGAACTGCGCCGCAGCGAGGCGGGAGCCCCCGAGACCCTCGCGGTGCTGCGCGCCTCCCTGGTCGCTCTCGCGTCTCGCCGGGCGGCCGGCGCGGACACGATCTCCGAGCTGCGCACCCGATACCTCGACTCGGCGATCGGCACGGTCGACGCCGATCTCGCGGCCGCCGACGCCGCGCTGTCCTCCGCGACCACGGCGGTGGACGAGGCGGATGCCGCCCTCGCCGCCTCGACCGTGCCCAACGTCGTCGACCAGCTCGCCGCCGCCCACGCCGCACTCGGCACGGCGACCCGGCGGCTGGACGCGATCGACCATCGCCGCGACGAACTCGCGGCCGCCGAGGCGAGCATCGCCGAGCTGGTGCGCCACGCCTCCGACGCGATCGCGGCGGCCAGGTCGTTGCGGGATGCCCCGCCCGACCCGGACTCGGCGGACGAGGTGAATGCGGCGATCGCGGCGCTTCAGGGCGAGCTGGGCGCTGCGGCCGCATCCGGACGCGTGGATCCGGCCGCCCGGCTCGACCGCCTCGTCGACGCGAGCGACAAGCTCGACATCGCCGTCGCGTCGGCCCAGAACCAGCAGCGCCGACTCGACGGGGCCCGCTCGGCCCTTGGCGGCGCGCTGGTCTCGGCCCGCAGCCAGATCGCCGCCGTGACCGACTACATCGACGGGCACCGCGGCGGCGTCGGAGCGCAGGCGCGCACCCGGCTCGCCGAGGCCCAACGCCAGCTCGTGCTCGCCCAGAACGAGGCGGACCCGGTCGCGGCGCTCGACATCGCCCGGCGGGCGCAGACCGACGCCCGCGACGCGGACGCCCTCGCGCGCTACGACACGGGCGGTTAGACCCGCCCCAGGCCCGAGCGCCTAGACCCGGGCGACCAGCTCGAACGGATCGGCGAGCATCGCCGCCAGCTCGTCGAGCAGCATCCGGACCTCGACGGCGTCGATCGCGTCAGGGGCGAACGACAGGCTGAGGGTCAGGAGCCAGCGCAACTCGATGCGTCCCTCGAACTCGGCGGGCTGCCGGCGCAGCTCGCCGACGCTCAGCGACGACGCCTGGCCGGCGCGCCCGGCGTTGACCGCCCGAGCGGCGGTCGCCCCATCGAGCGCGGCGGTCAGCTCGCTCACCCGCAGCCCGGCACCCGACACGCCCGCGAGACCCGGCACGTCCCACAGCGCATCGGCGCGCGGATGCCGCACCGCGGCGGCCAGGAACGCGCGCGCCACGAGAGCCCGGGTCGACACGCGCCCCCCGTCGCGCCGCGCGTGCCGGTCGAGGCGCTCCGACAGCTCGACGAGAGCGGTGACGTCCACCGTCGCCAACTGGACGCCGGGAAGCGGAACAGCCTGTTCGACGGCGAACGACTCCGCGATCCGCCGGTCGCTCAGGTTCGGAAGCTGCGGTGAATAGCTGGGGGCGAGCGTCATTGCGTGTCCTCTCCGACGCTGGCAATCGTGCGCCCGACGGGCCGATCGCACAAGGCCAACGCGCGGAACAGAGCAGAATGCCCAAAACTCGCCGCCGAAACCGTGCCATACTGCGCACATGCCCGAACTCGACAGCACCGACGCGCGCATCCTGCTCGCGCTGCGCGAGAACGCCCGCCTCTCGGGGGTCGAACTCGCCCAGCGGCTGGGCCTCTCCCGCAACACCGTGCAATCCCGGCTCGCTCGCCTCGAGTCGAGCGACCTGCTCGGTCCCGTGGATCGCCGCGTGCATCATCGGGCCCTCGGCTACCCCCTCACCGCCTTCGTCACGGCGAGGGCCGATCAACATCGCCTCGCGTCGATCGAGCACGATCTCGCCGCGATCCCCCAGGTCGTCGAGGTGCACGGCATCGCCGGCAAGGACGACGTCATCATCCGGGTGGTCGCCCGGGATGCCGACGACCTCTACCGGATCGCGGGCCTCATCCTGACCGTTCCCGGCATCGAACGCACCGAGGTGTCGCTCTCGGTCCGCGAGATGGTCCCGTATCGCACCGCGCCGTTGCTGCGCGCGATCGCGAACGGCCGCACGCCGACCGCCGAGACGACCCGGTAGCCCCGACCCCGAACCGGCGACGTCACCCCGTCCGGGCCCGCCAGACTGGGGGCGTGGACCCGACCGCCCTGCACCTCGCCTTCCTCACCGCGGCCGGCGTCGCAGCCGGGATCATCGGAACGGCCGGCGGTATCACCTCGCTCGTCGCGTATCCGGCTCTGCTCGCGGTCGGCATCCCGCCACTCTCCGCGAACGTCACCAACTCGATCGCCCTGCTGGGCAGCGGACTCGGCTCGAGCCTCGGATCGCGGCCGGAGCTGCGCGAGCACGGCGCCACGGTGCGCCGCTGGGCGCCGATCGCGGTGATCGGTGCCGTCGCGGGCGCCGTGCTGCTGCTCGCGACCCCGCCCGGGGTGTTCGCCTGGGTCGTGCCGTTCCTGGTCGCCTCCGCCGCCGCGCTGCTGCTGCTCCAGCCGCGGATCACGCGCTGGCACACGGCGCGGGACCGCCCGATCGCGGGGTGGTCGATCCTCGCCGCCGTGTTCGGGGTCGCCGTGTACGACGGCTACTTCGGAGCCGGCTCGGGCGTTCTCATGATCGCCGTCATCCTGATCCTGATCGACCACGAACTGGCGAGGGCGAACGCCCTCAAGAACGTGCTGCTGTTCATCGCCGATCTGCTGCCCGCCGTGCTGTTCGCGCTCGCCGGACCCGTCGTCTGGGCAGCGGTTCTGCCCCTCGGCCTCGGTGCGCTGGGCGGCGGCCTGATCGGACCGCACCTGATGCGACGCGCCCCGAGGAACGCCCTGCGGATCGCGATCGCGCTGCTGGGATTCGGGCTCGCCGCCTGGTTGCTCGCCCAGGCGATCGGTGGATGACGCTCAGAGCCAGCCGGACCGCGACCCCGCCGGATCGACCGATCCCGCGACCGAGGTCGCGCTCCGCTCGAGGAAGGCGACGATCTCGTCATCGGGCATGTCGGTGTTGAGCGCGCTCTCGACCAGCACCTCCTCGGCGAAGGCCACCCAGGAGCGCAGCGCGATGCGCAGCAGCTCGGAGTCGGCGGCACCGAGTTCGCGGAACACCGCGATGAGCCGGTCGGCGTGCAGTCCGCGCGCCTGCTCGACGACCTCGCGCACCTCCGGGTCGCCGGATGCCGCCCCCCGCACCAGCGAGTAGAACGTCCCGCGGTGCCCGCGCACGAACTGCACGATCCGGGTCAGGGTGTCACGCAGCCGGTCGAGGGGGGCGAGGTCGAGGGCGGGCTCCGTCGCCCGCAGCATGCCGTCGCGCGCGGCCTGCACGACCGCCCGGTGCAGACCCTGCTTCGAGCCGAAGTAGTAGAACAGCAGGCCGCGCGACACCCCGGCCTGGGCCGCCAGGTACTCGATCGTGAGCGCGTCGAGAGGGCGATCCACGAGCGCGGCGACGCCGAGGGCGGTCAGCTGAGCCTGCCGCTTCTCGGGGGTCAAGCGAGTGCGATGATCGCTGGCCATGTCCGGCAGATTACCCCCGGCGCTCGCTATTGACGCCCCGTCAAAAAAGATCGGGAATCGGCGTCATAACTCGGGCACCTCCACGTCTCTTCTGGTGGGACGTCACTCATGACGCTCCTCGGAACAGCCGGGATCCCGCTCGCGGGACCGGATTGGATCAAGGAGGATTCAATGAAGAAGCAAGGTTCGGCAGCAGCGGATCCGCACAAATTCACCGCCAAGCGGGCAGGACGGATCGTGCTCGCCGCGGTGCCCGTGGCCATCGCCGCGACCGTCGTGCTGGGCGGCGTCGCCAACGGAGCCGTTCCGGTCTCGTTCGCGATCTCGGGCAGCCAGTTCAAGATCAGCGCGAGCGAACTCGATGGAACGAGCTTCTCGCAGTACGCCGGCGTGACGAAAGACGACAAGGGCGGCGCGCACCAGGTGGCGATCGCGAACATCGGTGACGCGACCCTGACCAACATGTGCCAGTCGGTCGTGTCCGACACCCCCCTCGGCAAGGTCGGGGTCAAGATCACCGCGGGCGGCGGCGGCAACCCCGTCCAGGCGAAGGGCCTCCAGATCGGCATGACCGACCTCAAGGGCGACGCGACGTTCACCGACATCCGCATCGGCCTCGATGCCTCGACGGTGCGCACCGACGCGAAGGGCTCGCCCGGCGACTTCTCGCAGGACTCCCAGGGCATCAAGATCACCAGCCTTCAGCAGACCGCGTGGTCGACGACCGCCGCCGTGTTCACCCTCAACGGCATGCACGTGCAACTCACCAACGGCGACGAATGCTTCTAGACCGGCGCCGCATCGGTCGTGAAGCACTCGTGAAGGAGTTGAGGAACGTGAACGTGAAGAGCAGAGGGTTCGGCGCCTGGCGCCGACAACGACCCTTCGTGGGCGGCCTGCTTCTGATCCTGGCGGGCGTGGAGATGTTCTTCTCCACGCAGCTGGACCTCGGCAAGCTGCACATCCAGATGGGGATCGAGGGCTTCCAAGCCACGATCATCCCCCTCGGTCTCGCCCTGCTCGGGGCTCTGATCATGGCGATGCCGCAGCATCGGATCTTCTACGGCGTGATCGCCCTTGCCCTGTCGATCTACTCGATCGTCGGCGTCAACCTGGGGGGATTCTTCGTCGGGATGCTGCTGAGCGCCGTGGGGGGGATCCTCGCCGTGTCATGGCTGCCCAAGTCGACCGCGCCCGCCGAGTCGACCGAGGCGCTCGCCGCGGTCGAAGCCCCCGAACACCAGCGCGAGCTCGTGTTCGCGGTGGGCGGGGCGACAGGCGATCGCGGGTCCCACGCCGAAGCGGTCCCGTTCGAGGTCTTGCGCCCCGGATGGACCGCCGAGCTGGCGCGCAGAGCCGAGGCCGTCGGCAGTGCCGAGGCCG
Organism: Lysinimonas soli; assembly: GCF_042655435.1. NCBI lineage: Bacteria > Bacillati > Actinomycetota > Actinomycetes > Micrococcales > Microbacteriaceae > Lysinimonas > Lysinimonas soli. The sequence continues at coordinate 138,314 of NZ_JBHSMG010000001.1, read as the reverse complement.
AGGGCACCGAGATCACCGAGCCGCTCGGCCGCGAGGACTCCCCCGCGGAGCCGCCCCCTTTTTCGGCAGCGCCGACCAAGGTCGGCACGTCGCGTAGGCCGGGTGCCGCAGCCGCGGCCCTTCTGCTCATCGCGGCGCTCAGCGGAATCGGCGCAGCGAAGGCCCCGGCGGCACCGACCGCGTTCTGCATTCCGCTGCTGATGAACTGCAGCACGCCCAGTCCGAGCCCGACGCCGACCCCGAGCCCGAGCCCGAGCGGCCCGCTCGGGGGGCTCGTCGGCGGCCTGCTCGGCGGGGCGACGAAGGGGATCCCGGGCACGCCGTCGGCGTCGAGCACGGCCCCGCTCGTGATCGGGCCCGACAACGGTGCCCCGGTCTTCACCCTGCCGGCCGGGCAGCTGGGCGGGTCGTCGATCTCGATCAGCGGCATCCATCAGCTCGGCCTCGTCACGGTGTCGCGCATCGACGGCAGCCGGTTCCCGGTGATCAAGCTCGTCGCCGACGATGTCACCATCACGGGCTTCCTGCTCGACGTCCGCCGCGCGACGGGACCGTCGCTGGTGTCGTCGGCCGACCGGATGGAGCTCAAGGGGCACGTGCAGGTCTACCTCGACTCCCTGACCGGCACGACCCTCGGTGGGCTCGGCCTGACCCTGGGAACGGATGCCACCCCACCACCCGGCAACGAGCTGCCGTCGTCGCTCCTGCGCGTCAACCTCGGGCTCGTGGGCACGACCGCCGATTCCATCAGCTACTCGAATCTGCACCAGGCGTTGCACGAGTAACCGCCGTGCGACCTTCGGCCGGGTCCGCGATCAGGGCGGACCCGGCCGCCCCACACCTCGGTGCTACCTCTGCGGCAGGTTGCTCAGCATCTGACTCACGAGCTGCACGGTCCAGATCGACGTCACGACGAGCGAGACGACGACCACGCCGATGTACGCCCAGATCGGCGCCAGTCCGCGCGGCCGGGCCACCCGGCGCACGATGACCGATCGGCCGATGATGTAGACCAGCGGGTTCAGGAACGTCCAGGCCCAGTGGAACGGCCGCACCACGCCCGCGGCGTGCAGCGCCCGCCAGTCGCGGTACGCGAAGAAGACGCTGAGGCCGTACAGGATCCAGCCGGCCGCGACCATCAGGAAGTAGCCGGGGCCGTACATCGAGGTCCGATCCACCGTCATCGTGCCGTCCGGTCCGGTCATGAATCGGAAGCTCGGCTGCCAGGTGAAGAGCAGCGGCAGGGTCAGCAGCGGCAGGAATACGACCAGCCAGATGAACGGGCTGTAGATCTTGGCGCCGGCGGGCAGCGTGGGTCGCTCGAGCGGGTTCGCCGCGGCGACGTGCTCGGTCCACGCCGTGCCATCCCACCAGCGCAGTTGGCCGGCAGCGCTCGCGTCGGCGTACCAGCCGGCGGGGGTCGGGGTGGCATCGGTCATCGAGGGCTCCTCACGTGGTGGCTCCATCATGGGTCATCCCGGGTCCCGCTCGGAACAGCGACCCGGCCGTCCGGTGGCGCCCTGCGTACCATGGGAGGGATGTCAACGGTCGCGACGGTCCAGCCCCTCACCGACGACGAGGTCGCCGCGTTCCGTCGCGACTTCCCGGCGCTCGCGCAATCGGTGAACGGTCATCCGCTCGCCTACCTCGACTCGGCGGCGACATCCGAGAAGCCCGTCCAGGTGCTGGATGCCGAACGCACCTACCTCGAGCACCAGAACGCCGCCGTGCACCGCGGCGCCCACACCCTCGCCGCCGAGGCGACGGAGCTCTTCGAGCACGCCCGCTCCCGCGTCGCCCGGTTCATCGGTGCCCTCGACGACGAGGTGGTCTGGACCTCGAACGCGACCGCCGCGGCGAACCTCGTCGCGTACTCGCTCGGCAACCTTCCGGCCGGGTCCCCCCTCGCGTTCGGGTCGGGCGACGAGATCGTCGTCACCGAGCTCGAGCATCACGCCAACCTCATTCCGTGGCAGCAGCTCGCGGCGCGCACCGGAGCCACCCTGCGCTACATCCCGATCGATGACCAGGGCGAGCTGCGGCTCGACGATCTCGACTCGATCGTGACCGAGCGCACCCGCCTCATCGCGGTCGCGCACGTCTCGAACGTGCTCGGCGCCGTCACGCCGATCGCCGAGCTGGTGCGGCGCGGGCGGCAGGTCGGCGCCCTCGTCGCCCTCGATGCCTGTCAGTCGGCTCCGCATCTGCCCCTCGACGTGAAGGCCCTCGACGTCGACTTCGCGTTCTTCTCGGGTCACAAGATGCTGGCCCCGACCGGCATCGGCGTGCTCTACGGTCGTCGCGCGCTGCTCGACGCGATGCCGCCGTTCCTCACGGGCGGATCGATGATCACGACCGTGACGATGGAGTCCGCCGAGTTCCTGCCCGCGCCGCAGCGCTTCGAGGCGGGCACGCAGCCCGTCTCGCAGGCGATCGCGCTCGCCGCCGCGATCGACTACCTCGACGCGATCGGGATGCCGCGCATCGCCTTGCACGAAGCGGAACTGGGCGCAGCTCTCGTCGCCGGCCTCGGGGCGATCCCCGGCATCCGCGTGCTCGGCGCGGACTCGTCGGCGCCGCGGGTGGGCCTGGCCGCCTTCACCCTCGACGGGGTGCACGCGCACGACCTCGGTCAGTTCCTCGACGACCGCGGGATCGCGGTGCGGGTCGGGCACCACTGTGCCCAGCCCCTGCATCGCCGACTCGGCACGACCGCCAGCACACGGGCGAGCACCTACCTCTACACGACCCGCGACGAGATCGATCGCCTGTTCGAGGCGGTCGAGGGCGCCGCCGCATTCTTCGGAGCGCACACATGACCTCCTCGGAACTGGAAGAGCTCTACCGCGAGGTCATCCTCGACCACTCCCGGCGTCCGCACGGGTACGGCCTACTCGGCGGAACCGCCGCGACCTCGCACCAGATCAACCCCACCTGCGGCGACGAGCTCACCGTCGAACTGCATCTCGAGCCGGGCCCCGACGGAGTCGCGCGCGTCGTCTCGGCGAACTGGGAGGGACACGGCTGCGCGATCTCGCAGGCGTCGGCCTCGCTGCTGAGCGATCTGGCATCCGGCTTGACGGTCGACGAGCTGGCCTCGCGGATCGACGCCTTCCGCGACGCGATGCGATCGCGGGGGGCGATCGCGCCGAGCGAGGAGCTGTTCGGCGATGCCTCCGTGCTCGCCGGGGTCTCACGGTATCCGGCTCGCGTGAAGTGCGCGATGCTCGGTTGGGTCGCCGCCGAGCAGGCGCTCGCCGCCGTCTGACCCCCTCCCGCCTCTCCCCCGCGCGAGCGCCGTCGTTTCTCGCGAGCGCGCGCCCGCTGAGCGCGGCGCTCGAAAGATTGAGCGGCGCTCGCCGACGTGCCGAGGGGTCGGTAGGGTCGTGGTGATCCGGATGCGGAGCAGAGACCGAGGAGACGTCATGGTGACGGCGATCGAGGTTCACGGCCTGACCAAGCGCTATGGGCAGACCGTCGCGGTCGACGACGTCTCGTTCCAGGTGGAACGCGGCAGCGTGTTCGCCTTCGTCGGCACCAACGGTGCGGGCAAGTCGACCACGATCGCCTGCCTCACGACCCTGCTCGGGTTCGAGGCCGGCGAGGTGACGGTGCTCGGCCACGACGTCCGCAGGGAAGGTGACGAGGTCCGGCGCGGCATCGGTGTCGTCTTTCAGGAGTCGATCATGGATCCGCTGCTGAGCGTGCGCGAGAACCTCCGGGTGCGCGGCGCCTTCTATCGCAGCGCGCCGGAGGCGGTCGACGCGCGCATCACCGAGCTGGGCGAGCTCATCGGCCTGAGCCACCTGCTGACCCGGCGCTACGGCCGGATCTCGGGCGGCGAGCGCCGACGCGCCGACATCGCACGTGCCCTGCTCGCCTCGCCGTCGGTGATCTTCCTCGACGAGCCGACGGCGGGCCTCGACCCGGCCGGGCGGGCATCCGTCTGGTCGACCATCCGTACCCTGCGTGAACGACACGGTCTCACGGTCTTCCTCACCACCCACTACCTCGAGGAGACCGAGGAGGCGGATCAGGTCTGCATGATCGATCGCGGCCGCATCGTCGCCGCGGGTACCCCGGCCGAGCTGCGGGCGCGGTACAGCAGCAGCGTGCTCAGCGTGACCACGACCGACCTGCCGGCGCTCGCGGCCCTGGCGACGGCGGCCGGCTGTTCCCTGACGGAGGAGGAACCGGCGCGGATCACCGTGCCCGACGCGCACACCGCCATGCGGATCCTGGAACAGCACGGCGCGAAGGTCGTCGACTTCGAGTTCCGGCACGGCACCATGGACGACGTGTTCCTCGCCGTGACCGCCTCCGCGGACCGTGAGGAGCCTCGCGCATGAGGGTCATCGCCGACATCGTGGGGCGCAACCTCCGCATCTACTTCCGAGACCGCCTCGGCGTCTTCTTCTCCCTGCTCGGCGCCCTCGTGCTCTTCCTGCTCTACATGCTCTTCCTGCGGACCCTCCAGACCGGCGACCTCGCGAACAGCTTCCCCGCGGCGAGCTCGGCGAGCGTCTCGGCCTTCGTCGACACCTGGATGTTCGCCGGCATCATCAGCATCACCACGATCACGACCGGACTCGGCGCCTTCAGCAGCTTCGTCGACGACGCCGTCACGGCGCGCTTCCGCGACTTCCTGGTGTCGCCGATCCGGCGCAGCCAGCTGAGCCTCGGCTACCTGATCTCGAGCTTCGTCATCGCCATGACGATGAGCATCATCGTGCTGGTGCTGAGCCTCGCCTACCTGTTCTTCGTCGACGGCCTGCTGCTCGGCGTGGCGACGATCGCCATCGTCGTGGGCGAGATCGCCCTCAGCTGCCTGGCATTCGCGGCGCTGTCGGCATTCGGCATCTCGTTCGTGCGCACCCAGGGGGCCTTCGCTGCCCTGTCGACGATCGTGGGCACCGTGCTCGGATTCATCGCGGGAGCCTACGTGCCGGTCGGCGCCTTCCCGGAGGGGGTGCGCAATGTGATCAACGCCCTGCCCTTCGGACAGCTCGCGACCCTGATCCGCCAGCAGCTGTCGGAGGGGACGCTGGCGAAGCTGACCGCGGGCCAGCCCCAGGCGACCGAGCGCCTCTCGGCGGTCTACGGCATCACCGCGAGCGTCGGCGATTGGCAGGTTCCGACGGCCTACGTGCTGGCGGTGCTCGCCGCGATGGCCGTGGTGTTCACGGCCCTCGCCGCGGCCCGGATCCGCAGCCGCCTGCGCTGACCGCCTGCGCTGACGGCCCGCGCTGACGGCCCGCATCGCGGGTCGACGGCCCGGCACCGCGGCGGCTACCAGAGGAGTTCGGCGACCCGGTCCACCGCCGTGACCTCGGGCAGACCCGGCGCCCTCAGCCGCCAGGCGAGACCGGCCTCACCATGCACTCGGACACCGGAGTCGCTGTGCTCGACCTCGAACTCGGCCGAGCGGCCGTCCGGGTCGGTGACCGTGATGTTCCGCGATCCCGCCGGGCCGGGGTAGACCTCGAGCACGAGCGCATCGAGATACGGGTGGTCGGGGCGGTCGACCCGGTCGGTCATCGCCAGAACGGCGCCCTCGCGCACGTAGAGCGGAAGCGAGAGGTAGCCATGCCGCTCGCGGTGCCACCGTCCGCCCTCTGCCACGCGACCATCGAGCAGACTCGTCCACCGGCCGGCCGGCAGGTAGAACTCGACCTCGCCCTCCGGGTCCATCACCGGGGCCACCAGCAGCTCCGAGCCCAGCATGTACTGCCGGTCGAGATGACCGACCGCCGGGTCCTCGGGGAACACGAGCTGCAGCGGACGCATGACCGGCGTACCCGAGCCGCTCGCTTCGAGGCCCGCGGCGTAGAGGTAGGGCATGAGTCGCAGCTTGAGCCGGGTGAAGCGGCGCGTGACCTCGACGGCCTCCTCATCGAAGGCCCACGGCACGCGGTAGGAGCCCGACCCATGGAAACGGGAATGGCTCGAGAGCAGCCCGAAGGCGGTCCATCGCTTGTAGACGCCGGCGTCGGGAGTGCCCTCGAAGCCCCCGATGTCGTGGCTCCAGAAACCGAACCCGCTGAGCGCGAGCGAGAGCCCGCCCCGCAGGGTCTCGGCCATCGACGCGAAGGTCGAGGTGGAGTCCCCGCCCCAGTGCACGGGCATCCGCTGCCCGCCGACCGTCGCCGAGCGCGCGAAGAGGACGGCGTCACCGGCGCCGCGGACCTCCTCGAGCACCTCGAACACCGCCTGGTTGTACAGCTGGGTGTACCAGTTGTGCATGCGATCCGGATCCGAGCCGTCGTGCCACACCACGTCGGTGGGGATGCGCTCGCCGAAGTCCGTCTTGAAGCAGTCGACCCCCTGGTCGAGCAGCCGGCGGAGCTTCGACTGGAACCAGGTCACCGCGTCGGGGTTGGTGAAGTCGACGATGCCCATGCCCGCCTGCCAGAGATCCCACTGCCACACGGTTCCGTCCGGACGCCGCACCAGATACCCGGCCTCGGCCGCCTCGTCGAACAACGGCGACCGCTGGGCGATGTAGGGATTGATCCAGACGCAGATCCGCAGATCCTTGGCATGCAGCCGACGCAGCATGCCCGGTGGATCGGGGAAGACCCGCGGGTCCCATTCGAAGTCGCACCAGTTGAACTCGCGCATCCAGAAGCAGTCGAAGTGGAAGACGCTGAGTGGCAGCTCCCGCTGGGCCATGGCGTCGACGAAGGAGGTGACGGTGGCCTCGTCGTAGTCGGTGGTGAAGCTGGTCGAGAGCCACAGCCCGTACGACCACGCCGGCACGTGGGCGGGCCGTCCCGTGAGCCGGGTGTAGCGCTCGAGCACGTCGGCCGGGGTCGGCCCATCGATGATGAGGTACTCCAGGGCCTCTCCGGCGACGGAGAACTGCACGCGCTCCACCGCCTCGGATCCCACCTCGAACGACACATGGCGCGACGAGTTCACGAGCACGCCGTAACCGCGACTGCTCAGGTAGAAGGGCACGTTCTTGTACGCCTGTTCGCTCGAGGTGCCGCCGTCGGCGTTCCAGACCTCGACCGACTGACCGTTCTTGACGACCGGCCCGAATCTCTCCCCCAGCCCGTAGATCAGCTCGCCGACACCGAGCTCGAGCTGCTCGTGCAGGTAGGCGGATCCGGCCGGGGGTGGCGACCCCGTGCGCGCGTTGGCCGGGATCCCGCGGTCGACCTCGGCGTCGGCGTCCAGTCGCAGGTACCCGACCGACTTGTGTCCGGAGCCGGTGAGCAGCCGACCGTCGCGCCGGAACTCGAGGCTCCAGGGCCCGCCGGTCCGTACCCGCGCTTCGAGCGATCCGCTGCGCAGCACGCCCGCCTCGTCCTCGATGATCACCTCGCCCGCGCCTGCGGTCGCGCCGACCAGCTCGAATCCATCGCGCACGACAGAGCCGCGGTGGTGCTCGATGCGGACCCGCACGACCCCCTCGAGCGGCGAGCTCAGGGTGACCATCATGACCGGACGGTTGAGCACGTCGCCCCGGCGCTCGATGACCTTGGTCGGCGCCGTGATCGAGAGCGTCCCCTCGCCCGCGACGAGGTCGCGCGCCTCCTGTGCGTACAGCGCGTCGACCCCGGGACGGAGTTGCCAGAACCCATCGGTGAACTTCACTTGACCGCTCCCGCCGTGATGCCCCGAGCCAGGGTCCGTTGGAAGATCAGGAAGAACACCAGGGTCGGCAGCAGGCCGAGCAGCGCCGAGGCGCTCGTGGTGGTGACATCCATGATCTTGTCGCCCTGCAGCAGGCTGATCGCCACGGGCACCGTCTGGTTGTCATTGCTGATCAGGAAGGTCAGCGGGATCAGGAACTCGTTCCAGGTCCAGATGAAGAAGAAGATGAGCATCACCGAGAGCGTCGGCCTGCTGATCGGCACGATGACCCGCCAGAGGATCTGCCACCGGCTCGCCCCGTCGAGGGCCGCCGCCTCGAGCACCTGCAGCGGGAAGGTGCCGAACACCGACGAGAGCAGGTAGGTGCCGAACGCGCTCTGGATGACGGTGAAGATGATGATGACCGCCCAGGTGGTGTCGTAGAGGTTCACCTGCTTGAACATGTAATAGAGCGGGTACAGCAGTGCCTCCTGCGGCACCGTGTTCGCCAGCAGGAACAGCACGATGATCCAGGTCCGCCCGCGCACGCGGCCGATGCCGATCGCGAAGGCGTTGAGGATCGACACGAGCACCGCGAGCACCGCCACCGAGGCGCTGATGAAGAAGCTGTTCCAGAGCTTCAGCGGGAAGTCGACGTAGTTCCAGAACTTGGCGAGCCCGTCGAAGTAGAGCGCCCGTGGGAGGGTGAGCGGCCCCGACGCCGCGTAGTCGCTGGGCGACTTGAACGAGTTGACCAGGATGATCAGGAAGGGAACCGCGACCAGGAACGCGATGACCGCGATCCCGATCAGAAGCACCCAGTCGGCGACGGTCCGGCGTGTGGCCCGACGGCGCACCTTGAAGGTGCTCTCGTGAGCCCCTCCCCTGTCGGCGAGCGCGGTCATCAGCGGTCCTCCTGTTCGGCGCGCTGCTGGGCCTTGATGAAGCCGATGGTCAGCAGCACGATCACGACCGTGAGGGCGGTCGCGATCGTCGCGCCGTACCCCACCTGCTGCACGTTGAAGAATTCGTTGTACGAGTAGTAGCTCGGCACGATCGTGGCGTTGCCGGGGCCGCCTCGCGTCAGCGTGAAGATGGGGCCGAAGACCTTGAGCGCCGCGATCGTGCAGGTCAGCGTGACGACGAAGATCTCGGGTCGGATGATGTGCACCGTGATCGAGCGGAACCGCTGGAACCAGCCCGCGCCGTCCAGTTCGGCCGCCTCGTAGAGCTCGGGGTCGACCCGCTGCAGGGCCGCCATGAAGATGACGACCGGGTAGCCGATCTGCACCCAGACCATGACGAACATGATGCTGAGCAGGGCGGTGCTCGGATCGCCCAGCCAGTTGTGCCGCCACGCGCCGAGGCCCACGGCCTCGAGGACCGTGTTGAGCGCCCCGTTCTGCGGGCGCAGGATCCAGCCGATCACGACCGCGCCGATGGCGACGGGCAGCAGCTGCGGCAGGTAGTAGGTGGCCCGCAGGAAGCTCGCCAGGCGCGCCCCGAACTTCTTCCCGATCAGGTCGAACAGGATCGCGGCCACCACGAGTCCTAGCAGCGTCGGCACGATGACCATGGCCACGATCATCGCGATGCTGTTGAGGAACGATGTCCAGAAGTCGCGGTCCTGCATGAGCCGCGCCCAGTTGTCGCCGCCCACCCAGACCGGCGCGAGCACGCCGCGCCAGCTGGTGAAGCTGAGGTACACGTTCCAGAGCAGCGGAATGATCACGATGACCGTCAGCAGCACCGAACCGGGCAGCAGGTAGATCCAGAAGCTCCGGCCGCCCGCCCTGGGCAGCAGGCTCTCGGATCCCATGTCGCGAGTGCGGGGCCGGGGCCCGATCACAGGCAAGGTCGCCATCGGCGTGATCCTTTCGTGGGACATCCGAGGCCCGGCCACGCGCCGGGCCTCGGATGGTGCGGGCGGCGTGTCAGCCGGTGATGGACTTCACACCGGTGGCGTACTCGCCGCCCAGTTCGTCGAGCACCGCGCTCGGCGTCTCGGACCCGTTGACCAGCTTCTGCAGGGCGGTGTTGATCTGGTCGTAGAAGCTCGGCGTGGGCCAGTCGGGGTAGAACGCCAAGCCGTCACGAGCCGTGAGCGTGTTGAAGTTGGCGATCAGCTCCTTGCTCTTGGCATCCGTGATGGCGGAGTCGTCGGCCGCGACCGGGATGCCGCCGTTGTTGCCCATGAGGTTCTGGATCTTCTTGCTCATCGTGATGTCGATGAACTTGTAGGCCAGATCCTTGTTCTTCGACTTGCTCGGCACGACCCACAGGTTGCCCGAGGAGCCAGGCGACATCTTCGAACCCGGGAACAGGAAGGTGCCCCACTGGAAGTTCTTGATGCCCGCCGTGAAGGTTCCGTACCACCAGCTGCCCGAGTAGAACATCGGGTAGGTGCCGGCCTGGAACGCGTCGCCGACGTCCTGGGCCTTCATGCCCGTGGCGTCCTTGCTGATGTACCCCTTGTCGACCCAGCTCTTGAGGGTCTGCGTGGCGAAGGTGAAGTCGGAGTCGTGGAAGTCGACCTTGCCCGCGTAGGTCTGGTAGTTGGTGACCCAGGTGCGGTCCGCGTGCGAGAGCGCGAGCTGGTACCAGAGCTGGCCGAGCGGGTACTCGACGGCGGACTCGCCCAGCGGCGTGATGCCGGCCTTCTTGAAGGTGGCGAGGGCATCCTCGAACTCCGAGAAGGAGGTCGGGACCTTGACGCCGTACTTGTCGAACATGTCCTTGTTGTAATAGGTCATGACGAACTCGCCGTAGTTCGGGATCCCGTAGAAGTTGCCGGAGCCCATGACGCCCTTGGCGTTGTACTTGGCGGTCGTCTGGAGAGAGGACGAGAGGTCCTTGTCCCAGCCGTAGGCCTTGACGGCCGCGTCGAGGTTGGTGAGCAGACCCTCCGACGAGAGCAGTCCGGCGGTCGCGTTGCCCTTGTTGTACTCCATGATGTCGGGTGCGGAATTGGAGTTCAGCACCTGGCTCGCGGTCGACTGGATCTGCTCGAAGCTCTTCGCCTCGAACTTCACCTTGGCGCCGGTCTCCTTCTCGAACTCGGCGATGGCGGCCTTCCAGGCGATGCCCATGGCACTCGTGTCGCCCTCGTAGTCCCAGAGCGTGAGGGTCTGGCCCTTTCCGTCGGGTTTCGTGTTGACAGCGGAACCAGTCGAGCTTCCACCGGTCGAACAACCGGCAAGCACGAGCGCCGCCGCGACCAGGGCGGCGCCGGTCGCGATGAATCGTGAACGCATTTCTCTTCTCCCTTGATGAGAATCCGGGGGTGCAATGCCGCGCTCGAAAGACGCGTGCGGATAACAGAATCCGTGCCCTCGTCCATTTTGTCAAGTGCTGCAACAAAATAGATCCGCCGGGACTCCGCCGTCAGATGAGCTCCCGCATCGCCGAAACCGCCGCGCCGCGCGCGTAGTCCGAGAAGCTGAACCCGGGCAGCTCGATGACCACGGAGTCCAGGTCGACCTGCTCCAACTCGGCGCGCAGGCCCTGCCGCAATCGTTCCGGCGCGAGCCCGACCATGTCGACGCCCTCACCCGTGATCAGCACTTTCTCTGGATCGATCGTGTTCACCGCGTCGGCGATGACGACTCCCAGCGCCTCGGCAGCGAGGGCGAAAGCCGCGAGCGCAGTCGGCTCGCCCGCGCGCGCCCGAGCCAGCACGGCGTCGTATTCGGTGTCGTCGACGCCGGCGTTGAAACAGATCGATCCCATCGTCACGAAACTGTGGATGCAGTCGACGTGACCCAGCGCGCAGGGGCGCCCCTCTCCCTCCACCCGCGAGTGTCCGACGTGCCCGGAGCGCCCGTGCGCGCCGGTGTGCACCTCGTCGTGCACGACCACCCCCGCACCGATGCCGGCACCGAGACCGTAGACCACGAGCGTCTCGGCGCCGACGCCCGCGCCGAACCAGTGGTGGCCTGCGGTCAGCGAGACCACGTCGTTGCTGACGGTGACGGGGAGGTCCACCCGGGACTCGACCAGGTCGCGAAGGGGGGTGCTGCTCCAGCCCAGGAACGACGAGCGCTCGACCAACTGCACCCCGTCGCGCTCGAACACGTCGCCGGCCAGGCAGACACCGATCGCGGCGGCCAGGGGAACGCCGTCCAGGATGCGCCCGGCCACGGCGGCGATCTGGTCGGCCACCGCCTCAGGCTCGGTCGAGGCCAGCGGCTCTTCGTACTCGGCGATCACGGTGGCGCTCAGGTCGGTGACCACCGCGTACAGATCGGTACCGGTGAGCTTGAATCCGGCGAAGGATGCGGCGCCGGCTCGAACGTGCACCAGCTCCGACGGTCGCCCCCGGGTCGCGCTGTATTGGATCGCACCCTCCGCGACGAGGCCCAGATCGATGAGTTCGCGCGTGATGCGGCTGAGGCTGGCCCGTGAGACGTCCATGCGCCGCGCCAGTTCGACCCTGGATCGATCGCCGTGCACGATCAGGTCGCGCAGCACCCTGCGCTGGCCGTCGTACATGGCGGGCCAGCCGGGGCGGCGCTCGGAGGCGGAAGTCACGCAGCCGAGACTAGCCGCGGATCGCTCACCCGATCGTTCAGCGCGCCTTCGCCAGCACCGTCTCGAGTTCGACCGCGGCAGCCCGGACGGCCGCGCCGATCGCCTCGCGCTTGTCGTCGTCGACCCGATACGCCGGGGCGACGACCGAGATCGCGCCCACGAGATGGCTGCGAACCCGCACCGGGGCGGCGCAGGCCCAGACGCCCTCGTCCACCTCGCCCTCGCTGACCGCGAAACCGGTCTCGCGAAGCCGGTCGAGATCCGCAGAGAGCCGCTCGCGCGCCTCTGCCGAGAGCGGCGGCTCGACCCGGTCGAGATACTGGGCGCGTCGCGCCTTGGCGAAGCCGGCGAGCAGGGTCTTGGCCGCGGCTCCGGCGTGCAGGGGCATGACATGACCGGGTTGGAACGAGATGCTGATGGTCCTGTCCGGCTCCGAGATCGCGAGGCATACCGCCGCGTCGTTGAGCTGTCGCAGGTAGAGCGCGGTCTCGCCGGTCGCGTCCCGCAACTGGTCGAGCACCGGCTGCGCTTCCACCCGGTAGTCGAGCGTGCGTTCGGCGGCCTGGGCCAGCTGCAGGATCTCGGGCGACAGGACGTACGATCCCTTGCCTCGCTCCTCGATGAGGTACATCTCGCGCAGAAGCGACAGGTACCGGTAGGCGCTCGGCAGCGAGATGTCGTGCGTCTCGAGGATCTCGTCGACCGTCAGTTCCGGCTTGTTCTGGTTGAACTGGAGCAGGATCTGCAGCGCCCGGCGCGCGCTGTCGACCCCCTTAGTCCGCTGCACCGCCATCGCGTGCCCCCTCTGCTCGTGCTCCTCGTGGTCCCATCGCACCGTGCGGTGCGAGGCCGGTCAACTCTGACTGCTGATCGTCGCGAGCGCCGCCTCGACACCGGCTCCGATGTCGACCGGATGTCCGAGATCGACGAGCGCCCGACCGAGGGCCGCGATGCCGACCACCGGATACAGGCCGCTCGCGGTCGGTCCCATGTGGGCGATCCGGATGAGGTTGCCCGCACCTTGCCCGCTCGACAGCATGACACCGTAACGCTCTCGCACGTACTTGCGCAGTTCCAGATGATCGATACTGTCGGGAAGTCGAACGGATGTCACGCAATAGGCCGCGATCTCGTCGCGCGCCGGCCAGATCTCCATGCCGAGACCACGCACTCCCGCGCGGGTCACCAGAGCCGACTTGCGGTGCCGCTCGATCGCGGCATCCACGCCTTCCTCGAGCATCGCATCGACGCAGGCCTCCAGCCCGTGCATGTCGGAGACCGAGGGCGTGTAGGGGAAGACTCCGCCGATGAGCCACTTCTCCTTCCAGTCCAGAAGGGAGAGGTAGGAGGCGCGCGGCGCTCGCTCGTTCTTCTCTATGGCGTCCCAGGCGGCCTGGCTGACCGTGACCATGGCCACTCCGGGAGGGCCTCCGAGGCACTTCTGCGCTCCGGCCACGCAGACGTCGAGCCCCCACTCGTCGGTGCGGAACTCCATGCCGCCGACCCCGGACACCGTGTCGACGAGGGTCAGCACCCCGCGGGACCGGCAGATCGGTCCGATGCGGGACATGTCGCTCACGGTACCCGAGGGTGTCTCAGATGCGACCACCGTCAGCAACTCGATCTCGGGGTGCGCGTCGAGGTACTGCTCGACGGACTCCGGCGACACCGCTTCGTCGTAGGGCACCTCGATCTCGTGCAGCACGGCTCCGAAATCGGTGAGCCAGTAGCCCATCCCCTTGCCGAAGACACCTTGCACGAGGTTGAGAACGTGCATTCCCGGCCGGACCAGCGAGCGGGCGGCGCCCTCGAGGCCGACGATGGCCTCGCCCTGCATCAACACCACGTCGTTCGTGGTCTCGAAGAGCGTGGCCACCTTCTGCTGGGTGCGCCGGAACAGCGCGAGGAAGTCGGGGTCGTAGTGGTAGGTGATCGGGGCGCCGAGCGCCGCCAGCGTGCGCGCCGAGGCGACCGTCGGCCCCGCCGACAGGGTGAAATCGAGTTGAGCCATGGTGCAGTGCCTTTCGGTCGTGTCGTGCGGTCGCCGGGTCAGCGCGCGCCGCGGGTGTATGGAGCGCCGAGGACCGGCGAGATGTAGACGCTGCGGGCGAAGATCAGCAGCACGATCATCACGACGATGTAGGGCAGCATCGTGATGATGTCGGTCGGGATGTTGAGGCTGGTCAGCTGCAGCACGGTGCCGACGGCGACGGTGACGCCGTAGAGCAGCGAGACGAGCCCCACCCAGAGGATGCGACCGCGGGCCAGCATCGTGACCACGATCGCGATGTAGCCGAGTCCGTTGGTCATGAACGGGGTGAAGGCGCTCGTGCCGAGCAGCGCCAGGTACGCCCCGCCGAGCCCCGAGAAGAGCCCGCCCAACAGCACGGCCTGCGAGCGCGTGCGCATCACGCTTCCGCCCGCGGCGTCGAGCGACGAGGGCTTCTGGCCCGCGGCCCGGATGCTGAGCCCCCAGTTCGACTTGCTCAGGAACCAGGCCACGAGCGCCGCGAGGGCGAGGGCGATCCAGAACAGCCCCGACTGGCTGAACAGCGAGGTGCCTACGCCCGGAATGCTCGACAGGCCCGGGATCCTCCAGCGGTCGACCTCGACGCGAGGGGCGGTCGCGCCGTACTTCTGGTCGTAGAGCACGCTCGTGACTCCGCCACCCGCGAGCGTGATCGCGATGCCGAGCACGATCTGGTTCAGGCCCAACCACACGTTGAGAACGAGCAGGACGAGTGAGATGACGGCGCCTCCGAGCGCACCACCGAGCATGCCGAGCCACACCGAGTGGGTGTCGAGGGCCACGACGTATCCGACGTAGGCGCCGATGAGCATCATGCCCTCGATGCCGAGGTTCAGCACCCCGGACTGCTCCCCGATGGTCTCCCCCACCGCGGCCAGCATGAGCGGGACCGCCCCCGCGATGCAGGCGACGATGAATGCCGAGATGAACGCGGGCGTCAGCAGATCGGTCACCGGGCACTCCTTCCGGTCAGGGCCGCGAGCGGCCTTCTTATCGCTTCCTTGAGTTCGTCGGGCAGATAGCTCTGGCCGAGATCGCGCTTGGTTCCGACATATTCCGTGATCGTCATGAAAATCAGGATCAGCGCGACGATCACCTTGAGGAAGTCGACCGACAGACCCGACTCCTGAGCCGCGATCGTCCCGCCCGTGGCGAAGATCGAGTAGAACGCGATGAACGGGATCGACCCCACCGGGCTCAGCCGGGCGAGGAAGACGAAGGGCATGATCGTGTCGCCGTAGGCGGGATTCCAGTTGGTGCGCATGTAGCCGAACTGCCCGAAGATGTCCATCGCCGCCGCCAGTCCGATCAGGCCGCCGCTGATCAGGAACAGCACCACGACCATCGCCCGCGAGTTGATGCCGACGTGGCGGGCGCTCTTCGGGCTCGAGCCGAACACGTCCAGCCGGAGCCCGAACGAGGTCCTGCTCAGGATGAACTGGAACACGATCGCCACCACGATCGCCACCAGGAACCCGATGTGCACCTGCGTGCCGGGGATGTAGGGGAGCATGTCGCTCAGCTTCATCGAGCGGGTCTGCGGCGACGAGACCGCCGGATCCTGGAAGACGTAGACGATCAGGATGTTCGTCAAGCCGACGCCGATGGTCGACATGACGAGGGTCGTGATGATCTCGTTGGTGCCGAAGCGCGCCTTGAGCCAGGCCGGCAGCAGCGTCCAGATCGCGCTCACCGCGATCGCGGCGATCGTGAGCACCAGGTAGGCGACGCCGGGCGAGGTCGCCTGGATCAGCTGGGGGGCGAGGCCCGCGACCGTGACCGCGCCGAGCAGGAACTGCCCGTCGTAGCCGAGGTTCCAGAGCTGCCCGCGGAACACGACGATCAGCGCGATCGCGATCAGCAGGAGCGGCGTCATCATGACGAGGCTGTGCTGCCAGTTCTGCCCGACGACGCCGTTCTCGAACACGCCCGAATAGAACTTGAGCGGATCCTTGCCGAGCACCAGCAGGATCAGCGCCGCGACGATCAGGGCGAAGACGATCGGCAGGATCGAGCGGATGACCGTGTCGACCGCGCGACGCTGGGGGGTGCGTTCAGTGGCCATCGGGCGCACCTCCGATCATGTACTGGCCGACCCGCTCGGCGACATCGGAGCCCCGGTTCTCGACGACCCCCACGATGCGGCCGTGCGACATCACGCCGATCCGATGCGAGAGCTCGATGAGCTCGTCGAGTTCCGTCGAGATGAGCAACACGGCACCGCCGCCTTCCGCGAACTCGCGCAGCAATTCGTGCACGAGCTTGACCGTCTTCAGGTCGAGCCCGTACGTGGGCTTGTTGACGACGACGACTCGGGCGCCTTCGCCGAGTTCCCGGGCCAGGAGGACCTTCTGGATGTTGCCGCCGGAGAGCGTTCCGACCCGCGTGCTCGGCGAGGGGGTCCGGATCGTGTACTGGTCGATCAGCCGCTTCGCCTCCTGGTTGACGGCGGCCTTGTCGATCTGCCCGAAGCGCCAGAACGGCCGCTTGCCGATGCGCTTGAGCAGCAGGTTGAGGGCGACGCTCAGGCTGCCCACGGTTCCCTCGTGCAGGCGATCATCGGTCACGTAGCGGATGCCGCGCTCCTGTCGAGCGCGAACCCCCAGCTTGCTGAGGTCGACGCCGTCGAGCGCGATCGTGCCGCGGCTCGCGGGCCGCTGACCGGCGACCACCTCGGCGAGTCCGGCCTGACCGTGACCGTCGATCCCAGCGATCCCGAAGATCTCGCCCTCGTGCAGGGCCAGCGAGATGTCGGCGATCGAGACCTCCATCCCTCCCCGCGCGCTCGAGACGTCGGTGAGCTCGAGCCGGATCGGACGCGACGAGAGATCGAGTGCCTCGGTCTCGCGTTCGGCCTCCTTGGCGCCAGCGAGCTCCGCGGCGTCTTCGAGGGCACTCCGGGAGCTGAGGTCCTCACCGAACATCGCCCGGAGGATCTCGGACTGGGCCTGCTCCTCGGTGAACTCCTTCATGCGCTCGGGTGAGAGGAATCCGACCCGGCGCCCGCCGCGCAGCACGGTGACGCAGTCGCCCATCGAGTAGGCCTCACGCAGCTTGTGGGTGATGAAGATGATCCCGAGGCCCTGCGCGGTCAGCCGCGACATGCTCTCGCTGAGGTTCTCGATCGCCGAGGGCGTCAGCATCGAGGTGGGCTCGTCGAGGATCAGCAGCCGCGTCCCCGTCCACATCGCCTTCGCGATCTCGACCTGCTGCTGCTGCCCGAGGGCGAGATCGCTGGCCATGATGTGGGGGTCGATCCGGGCGCCGAGCAGCTCCGAGAGCTCCTCCAGGCGCGCCGTCGCCCGCTTCTCCTGGAGCAGCAGACCCCGCTCGCCCAGCATGAGGTTCTCGATCACGGTGAGGGTCGGCACGAGGGTCGAGTGCTGGTGCACGACGCCGATTCCGTGCTTCATCGCCGCCTTCGGCGAGCCGATCACGACGGGGGTCCCGTCGATCTCGATCGTGCCGGAATCCGGCTGCTGCATCCCGGCCAGGATGCTGATCAGGGTCGATTTGCCCGCGCCGTTCTCGCCGAGCAGGCAATGGACCTGTCCGTCGTAGACATCGAGCGAGATGTCGTCGTTGGCGATCACGCCGGGGAATCGCTTGGTGATCCCCTTCAGCGAGATCACACCGGGTGTGAGCTGAGGGGTGCTGTGTGTCGCCATCGCAGCTGTGATGATCCTCTCGAAGGAATGGGGGGAAGCGGGGTTGGGCGGCATCCCAGGTGATGCCGCCCAACCCGCGCGATCGACTACTGGTTCAGCAGGGCTGTCAGCAGATCCTTCGTCGTGGTGTTCGGCACCGTGATGCTGCCGTCCTCGATCCCCGATGCCGCCTTCTTCGTCGCGGCCTTCATGTCGGAGGTCAGCGTCGCGGTGTCCTCGAGCTTGATCCCACCGTTCTTCAGGTTGAGGTTGTAGGGCGTCTGGGCGAAGGTGCCCGCCTTGACATCCTTGATGGCCTGCTCGTAGGTCTTGTCGAACACCCAGAGCACCGAGGTGAGCACCTCGTCCTTGTTCTTGACCAGGTCGGAGACATCCCCGATGTCGGCGATGTACTTGACCGCGGTTCCGGCCTGGTTGGCCTCGTCGACCGCGGCCACGTACCCGATGGTCGCGCCATCGCCCATGCCGAAGATCACGTCGTCACCGCTCGCGATGAGCTGCTGCACGACCTTCTTGCCACCGGCCGAGTCGTCGTACGACGCGGCGCCGATGTAGGCGACGTCGACCTTGATCGACGGGTTCACGCTGCGCGCACCGGCGACGAATCCACCGGACATCGTGTACCAGTTGATGTCATCCGCCGAGATCGCGACGCCGAGCTTGCCGCTCTTGGAGCTCATCGCGGCTGCGATGCCGGCCAGGTATCCGCCCTCTTGCGCGTTGAAGGTGATGATGCCGATCTTGCCCTTGATCTGCTGCTTGGGGAAGTCGGTGATCAGCACCGGAACGCCGGTGCTCTGGTTGGCGTGGTCGGCGGCCTGGGCGAAGCCGCTCGCGTGAGCGATGACGAGTCCGACGCCCTTCTTCTGCGCGGCCTGGGTCAGGATCGTCTCGGTGTTGTCGTAGCCGACGTTGACGTCCTCGGTGAGAGTGAGCCCGCTCGCCTTGGCGGCGGCGCGGGCGCCCTTCAGACCCATCTGGTTCCACCCGTGATCGGATTCGGTCGCAGGTGTCACGATGGTGACGGTGGTGAAGTCGCCGTTCGCGCTGGCGGTCGTCGTGGTCGCGCCACGACCGGAGCAGGCGGCGAGCATGACCGCGAGGGTCAGGGCGCCGACCGCCGGAATCGCGCGGCGAAACGCGCGGGCGCGAGGTGGTGCAGATGTGGAGCTATGCATCGCTAAGCGTTCCTCTCGAGCAGGAGATCGGCCACGAAGCGTCGTCGCCTTTCTCACAATGTGCAGGTGGTAGGCGACACTATGAGAAGAATGGGATCTCGGTCAACGGGTGTCGACGGGTTTTACAAAGCCGAAACCTGCTTCGGGTACCCCCGTGAGAGAGGGAAGGGAAGGCCGATGGGCAGAGCAATTCTCAGCTGGGTCGCCGTCGCGATGACGGTGGGGGCCCTCTCCGGGTGCAGCGGGGCGGCGGTCACGTCCACCCCGGCCTCGCCGGTCAGCGCCTCCCCCTCCCCGATCGCCAGCAATCGGGTGGCGGTCCCGCAGGATGCCGCGGCCTTCGCCGCGCTCGAGCGCGTGGCCCCCACGGCGCTGAAGCTCGAGGGCGGCACCGTGACCTCGACAGCCTGCTGGACTCCGTCGGAGCATCTGTTCAACGACCCGACCGTCGCGAGTGCCGGCACCTGGAAGGTCATCTGCCGGGTCTACTACACGCTCAAGGGCACGAGCCGTTATCAGGACGCGACCTGCATCGGCGATTTCGCGGCGACCCCGATGCTCGACCACTGCTACGTCTGGGAGTACTACAGCTACGAGGCCCGCTTCAGCGACGGCGACCGTCTCGCCTCGGCGGCGCCGACCCCGCTACCCTGACGGCACTGTTTCGGACGTGTAAACGCTCCCGGCGCACTCTTGACGTCTCCCGTCGTCTTCTCATAGCGTGACTTTCAATTCACGTCATGTAAAAAAACTCGGGAGACGACATGGCAGATCCGAAGGTGTACCTGCTCGACGGCGGCACGCTGGTCATCGATGCATCGGACGTCCACTGGCACATCGACGCCGGGACCCCGGTGCGCTTCCCCGTCTACTCGGTGCTGATCGAGCACGAGGACGCCCTGATCCTGTACGACACGGGCTTCGACCTGGATCACGTCAACAAGGTGCTGCCGTTCGAGCAGCCGATCCAGACCCCCGAGCAGACCATCCCGGCCCAGCTCGCACTGTGCGGCTTCACGCCGGAGGACGTCGACATCGTCGTCAACTCGCACTTCCACTTCGACCACGTCGGCGGCAACAAGTACCTCACCAAGGCGACCACCCTCGTGCACAAGGAGGAGCTGCGTCACGCCAAGGTCCCCGAGCCGTTCGAGCGCCTCGGCTACTCCGATCTCTCATTCGACCACCCCGACGTCAGCTACAAGCCGATCTCGGGTGACTACGAGATCGTGCCGGGGGTCTGGCTGTTCGAGACCCCGGGGCACACGATCGGCCACTACTCGCTGCTCGTCGAGCTCCAGAACGAGCGCAACATGCTGTTCTGCGGCGACGCCGGATACACCCGCACCACCCTCGAGAAGGAGTGGATCGCGGGGTTCCACCTCGACCCCACCAAATCGGTCGAGGCGATCCGACGCCTCAACTACCTCGCACGGACCAGGAACGCCGACATCTACCCCTCGCACGAGCTCGCCTCGTACCAGGAGTGGAACCTCGCGCCGGCGTTCTACGGCGGCAACTGAACGCCGCCATCCCCATCCACAGAGAATCGAAGGAACACGCATCATGAGCGAACAACGTGTCGCGGTCGTCACCGGCGCAGCACAGGGCATCGGAGCCGGGATCGCCCGCGAACTCGCCGCCGAGGGACACAAGGTGATCGTGGCGGATCTGAACCTCGCGGGAGCGGAGAAGGTCGCCGGCGAGATCGGCGGGGTCGCCCGGGCGCTCGACGTCAGCGACCAGGCCGCCGTGGCCGCCTTCGCCGAGAGCCTGATCGCGGACTTCGGCCGGGTCGACATCCTCGTGAACAACGCCTCGCTGGTGCCCTTCGTGCCGTGGAGCGACCTCACCTTCGAGGAGTGGCGGCGCATCATGTCGGTCAACCTCGACGGCATGTTCCTCATGACACGCGCGCTCTGCGACCTCATGACGAAGGCGGGCTACGGGCGCATCGTCAACATCGCCTCCAACACCTTCATGGCCGGCACCCCGAACTTCGCGCACTACGTCGCAAGCAAGGGCGGCTCGATCGGTTTCGTGCGTGCGCTCGCCGGCGAGATCGGTCAGTACGGGGTGACGATCAACGCGGTCGCGCCCGGCCTCACCGAGACCGAAGGCGTGCTCGCCAGCCCGCACAACGACGGATTCGGCTACGTGCTGCCGGCCCAGGCCTTCAACCGCAAGGGGCTGCCCTCCGACATCGCCCCGGCCGTGGCCTTCCTGGCCTCGGAGAAGGCCGGCTGGATCACGGGTCAGACCCTCGTGGTCGACGGCGGCCACACCCGCAACTGAATCGTGGCGAGCTACGACGTCCTGATCATCGGCGCCGGATCGGCCGGATCCGTACTGGCCAACCGGCTGAGTGCCGATCCCGCGAGGCGGGTCGCCGTGCTCGAAGCCGGTACTCGGGTGACCGACCCCGACATGCGCCGGCCGGAACGGTGGCCGCTCAACTACGGCAGGTCGTACGACTGGGCCTACTGGACGACGCCGCAATCCGGTCTCGACGGACGCCGCCTCGATTGGCCGCGCGGCAGGGGCATCGGCGGCTCGAGCCTGCTGCACGCGATGGCGCACATGCGGGGCTGCCGAGCCGACTTCGAGGTCTGGGCGCGGGAGACCGGCGATCCGCGATGGAGCTGGGACGGACTGCTGCCGTTCTTCCGCGGAATGGAGGCGTTCTCGGGAGGGGCGGACGCGGTCCACGGCACCGACGGCCCGCTGCCCGTGCTGCTGCCGGGTCCCGAGCTGCTGAGCCCGCTCGTGCAGAGCTACCTGGCCGCATGGGAGTCGCTCGGCGTCCCGCGGATCCCCGACCACAACGGCGGCGAGATGCTGGGCGCCACCCCGAACTCGCTCACCATCCGCGACGGGCAGCGGGTCACCGTCGCCGACGTGTACCTGGACCCCGTCCTCGGCCGCGAGAACCTCGACCTCGTCGACGGGGTGACCGTGCATCGTCTTCTTCTCGAAGGGGATCGTGTGCGGGGCGCCGTCTACGAGCTCGGGGGCCGACTCGAGACCATCGAGGCGGACGTCGTCATCCTTGCCGCCGGGTCACTCGCCGATCCGATGCTCCTGATGCGCTCCGGCATCGGCGACCCGGCCGTGCTGGCCGCGGCCGGCGTCGAGACGCGGCATGAGCTGGTCGGCGTCGGACGCAACCTGCACGATCACCTGCTCGGTGCGAGCAATCTGTACGCGGCCGCGCAGCCGGTGCCGCCCACTCGCCTGCAGCTGTCGGAGTCGATGACCTACCTGTCCGCGTCCCGGTTGGATGCCGCGGCCGGCCCGGCGGACATCGTGGTCGGCTGCGTGGTCGGCCCCAGCGTCTCGGACTCGCTCCGCTCCGAGGTGGACGAGACGGCACCCGGGCGGGCATACAGCATGCTGTTCGGCGTGACGAACCCCACGAGCCGCGGGTCGCTGCGCATCACCGGGCCGGAGGTCGACGATGCCGTGATCTTCGACCCCAACTACCTCGACACCGAGCACGACCGCTCGCTGTTCCGAGTCGCCCTGGAGCACGCCCGCCTGGTCGGAGGCTCGGAGGGGATGACCCCCTGGCGCGCCGCCGAGCTGCTGCCCGGCCCGTCGGTCGACACCGAGGACGAGATCGACGACTTCATCCGGAAATCGGTCATCACCCACCATCACCCGGTGGGGACGCTGCGGATGGGCGCATCCGATGAGGCGCCCGTCACCCCGGAACTACGGCTGCGCGGCATGGACAACCTGTTCGTCGTCGACGCGTCCGTCATCCCGGCGATCACCGCGGGACCGGTGCACGCCGCGGTGCTGGCGATCGCCGAATCGTTCTCCGCCCGCTTCACCGCCTGAGCGACGCAGTCGTCAGGCTGTGGCTCCGAAGAACAGCCGCTGCGACGATCCGCTCATGACCTCGGCGAGATCCTGCTCCTCGAGTCCGGCCAGCTGCACCTTGAGCTGCTCGACCTTGGGCTGGTGGAACGGCCCGTCGGAGCCGTAGAGCACGCGATCGCTGCCGACCCGCCGCACCGCCTCCAGGATCTTGGAGCTCATCGGCATCCCCGAGGTCTCGAGCCAGACGTTGGGGTGCCGCGCGGCGACCCCGATCGCCCCGTCGATGTAGACGATGTTGCCGTGGCCCATGTGCCCGAGGATGATCTTCGCCTCCTCGAAGCGGATGACCAGCTCCTCGATGCTCCACGGCAGAGTGAAGATCGGATGCCCGCAGTGGATCAGCGCGGGTAGATCGTGCTCGATCAGCAGCTCGATGACGGGCCACACGAAGGGCTCGTCCGGGTGGTAGCCGTCGAGCAGCGGGTGCATCTTCACGCCGCGGAACTTCGGGTCGGCCAGGTAGTCCCGCAGCTCCGCCACGCAATCCGGGTTCTTGGGGTTGGCCCAGTACAGCCCGTAGGCGCCCTCGACCTCCTGCACCGTCTGCCGCACGAGGGCGTTGTCGGGGTTGAAGATCATGCCGACGTCGATGCCGTTCTCGGCCAGGTACTCCGGCAGGCTGTGCCGGTCGAGGCGTACGTCGAACAGCGGGAACTCCCCGACGTGCATGTGGGCGTCCGTGATCATGCCGGCACTCTCAGTTCTCGAAGGTGCCGACGGTGCGCGCCTGCTCGATGATCGCGTCGCCGTAGTCCGCGAGGAACTCCTCACGGGTCGGCGTGCCCTCGACCGGGCGGCTCAGCGCGTACAGCCAGAAGTAGTAGTGGTGCAGCTGGTGCCCGGCCGGCGGCTGGGGACCGAACCACGTCGATCCGCCGGTGCCGTTGGGCGCGACCCGCACGCCGGGCGCGGTCGGGTCGACCGTCGTGGCATCGGCGGGGATGCCGTACACCACCCAGTGCGTGAAGCCGTGCGGCAGCGGGGCGTCGGGATCGTGGCAGATGAGCGCGAGCTCGACGGTCCCCTCCGGTGCGCCGGAGATCTCCAGTCGGGGGGTCTCGTTTCCGCCGTCGGCGGTGAGCCGCGGCGGGATCGCTCCGAGCGGGGGGAAGTCGGGGCTGGAGATCGCGAGGCGATCGATGAAGAGAGCCATGACGGGCCTTTCTGGTCGTGAAGACGGATACGGCTAGACGGTAGTGGCGAGCAGGTGCTCGAGTTCGGTGATGATCAGGCCGGGATTCTCCTCCGGCACGTAGTGGTCGGAGCCGGGGTCGACGACCCAGCGGTCCTGCGGGCGCGCAGCGATCGCGGCGTTCCACGCGGCCTCGCTGACGATCCGGCTGTCCGCGCCGCGGAGGTCGGTCATGGGCACCGCGACCGCCGCGAACTCCTCCGCCCAGGGGGTCCGCAGTCCCTCGATCAGCTGTGCCATCGCGGCCGGGTCCGCGAGCGGACGCCAGCTGCCGTCGTCGAGGCGCCGGTATCCCCAGCGGGCGCGGCGCGCGACGGCGTCCGCCGGCATCCGCGGATAGCGCTCCTGCAGGTACTGCTCGATCTCGCCCACGGTCGAGAAGGCCCGATCGCCCGCGGCGACACGCGACGCGAGCTCGTCGATGACCGCGGTCTCGACGTACGGCGTGTAGTCGACCGCGAGCACGGCGCGGGTGCGTTCGGGGTGGGCGGCGCCGACGAGCCAGGCGTTGCGGGCGCCGAGGGAGTGACCTCCGACGATCGCCCGGTCGATGCCCAGCGCGTCGAGCACGGTGATCACGTCGCCGGCGAAGTCCTTGCCGGTGTACCCGGATGCCGGCTTGTCGCTGCGGCCGTGGCCGCGCTGGTCGAGGCAGATCACCGTCGCCGAACCGGCGAGCGCCTCGGCGACGGGCTCCCAGACGGCGTGGTTGGCCGAGGTGCCGTGCAGCAGCACGATGGCGGGGCCGTCGCCGCGCACGCGGAAGGCGATGTCGACCATCGCCCCCCGCGTGCGCTCGAGCCCGTCCAGCTCCTCGACCGAGACCGGCGGCATCAGACCGATGCGATGCTGGACAGCGTCTTGCGGGCCGCGACCAGCCCGGCGACGATGTCGCGCCGCTTGGCGTCGACCTCGCCCGGACCGTACTCGTACATGCCGCCCTCGCTCTTGAAGCCGAGCTTGCCGGCGGCGATCATGTCGGTGATGACCTTGGGGGTCTCGGTGCTGGCGTCGAGCTCCTTGTTCAGGTAGCCCGAGACGGCGGCGTAGATGTCCATCCCCGCCATGTCGAGCAGGCGGGTCGGCCCGATCACCGAGAGCTTGTAGCCGATGCCCCACTTGACGCAGGTGTCGAGCCCCTCGGCGGTCACGATGCCCTCCTCGAGCAGGGCGACGCATTCGCGCAGGATCGCGTACAGCACGCGGTTCTCGACGAACCCGGCGATCTCCTTCTCGAGCACGGGGTGGTAGCCGAAGGCCTTCACGATCTCGACGAGCTGATCCGTGACGGCCTGGTCGGTGGACTCGCCCGGGATGACCTCGATCATCGGGATGAGGTGCGGCGGGTTGGACCAGTGCATGCCGACGAACCGTGCGGGCACCGTCATCGACTCGGCCATGGCCGTGATCGGGATGCCCGAGGTGTTGGTCGCGATGATGACGTCATCGGCCACCAGGCCCTCGATCTGGGCGAGCACCTTCTTCTTCAGTTCGATCTGCTCCGGAACGGCCTCGATCACGAAGAGCGACCCGCTCAGAGCCTCGGCGATGTCGCTCGTGAAGCTCACGGATCCGCCCTCGGTCTTCGCGCTGTCGAGCTGATCGAGCACGGTCGAGGCGAAGGCGAAGCTGCTCTCGGCGCGGGCGCGGGCCTCGGCGCTGATGTCGTAGACGCGTACCTGGGCGCCGGCGCGCACCAGTGTGGCGGCGATGCCGGGGCCCATCGTGCCCGATCCGATGACCGTGGCGATGGCGGGGAGAGTGCTCATGGCGTTCTCGCTTTCTAGGGAAGGGTGGGTTGAGTGCGGTGGCGAGGGGGTCAGAGCTGCGCGATGCCGATGCCCTGCAGGGCCTCGACGCGCTCGAGCTTGCGGTTGAAGTACATCCAGTAGTTCTGCTGCGCTTTCGGCGGGTAGATGCGGCGGCGCTTCTCGATGCTCTCCGCCGGATCCGGCAGTTCGTAGGCGACACCGGCCGAGAGCAGGTCGAGCTGGAACCGCGCGGCCTTCTCGAGGAAGATGCCGGCGAGGGTGGCTTCGATCACGTCGTCTCCGACGAAGGCGATGCCGTGATTGCGCAGCAGGATCGCCTCGGCGTCACCGAGCTGCTTCGCGACCTCGACGCCCAGCTCCACCGTGGTGATGATGTGGCTGGTGTCGGTGAAGCGCGGAACGCCGTGCTCGGCGAACCAGACCCCGTGGTTGTTGTAGGGGCCGAGCTCCTGATCCGTGGCGGCGAAGACCGTCGAGTGGTGCGCGTGCGAGTGCCCTACGACGTTCACATCGGGTCGGGCCCGCATGATCTCGGCGTGCAACGGCCATTCGAGGTGGCGCAGGCCGGTGCCCTCGAGCACGTTGCCGTCGAAGTCGATCAGGATGAAGTCGTCGCCGACGACCTCCGAGAGCGCGAGGTTCCCGCGCTTGAGCCACAGCCCGCGTCCGAAGGGGTCGCGATACGACAGATGCCCCATCGACATGTCGCCGTGACCCTCGAGTTCGAGGATGCGGTGGGCTCGGGCGACATCGTCGAGCACGTTGGCGATCGACTGGTCCTGATGGAACTGACCGGGGGTGTATGCCATGACTTGCCTTTCGAGAGTTCGGCGGGAGGCTTATTCGCCGAGTCGGGTGATGGCCTCATCGCGGGTCAATCCGCCGACGCGGTGGTGGATGCGACCCCGGGTGGATGCGGCGACGCAGATGAGCAGTTCGTCCGGCCGGGGCGCGTCCGGGATGGCGATCGTCACGGCGTCGTAGTGCGAGCGTACGTACAGCTCGTCCTTGAACGCGAGGGGGATGTCGAGTTGCGCGCCGGCACCGACGGTCTTGGTCGCCGACGAGATCCAGGCGGCGCCGCCGCCGACGGCCGCCCGGAAGGCATCGCCGAAGACGGTCGTGACGCAGGCCACCACGTGATCCTGCTCGCCGTTCGTGCCGGCCATGCCGCCCTTGCCGTAGCCCTCGACGGGACGCCCGCCGAGGAGCGCGGCGACGCGGGCACCGAGCGCGGTGCCGATGCTCGCGCTCGGCGCGGTCAGCGGCGACAGGTCCTCGACGTACCGGCCGGCGAACGGGTTCTTGATGACGACGCCGGCGGCCGCTTTGAGCAGGGGCTGCTCGGGCGCGGGGCCGCCCTCGTGCACGACCTCCTGCACGAAACCGAACCACTGCCGGACCTCGTAGAAGGCGTCGATCTCTGGCATCTTCTGTTCCTCGCTCTTTCTGCTATCGCGCGGCCACGTCGTGGCGGTGCGGGTCGGTGGGGTCGTACAGGGTCGTCTCGTTGTTCTCGCCGACGAACTGGTTGCCCTGCGACATGCCACGCGTGTCGGCGTAGTGCTGCGACCGTGTCTGGCAGCGGTCGGTGTAGGGCCGCTCGAGGCGCTCCCATTCCACGAGCGCATCGGGGAGCTCGCTCAACGGGGCGTCGGATGCGGCTTGCGCGAGCGTGTAGGCGTTGGCCATGGCGCAGCCTCCGCCTTGCGCGAGGGCCGGGCACATGGCGTGCGCCGCGTCGCCGACGAGCGCGACCCGGCCGCGGGTCCACTCCTCCAGGCGCGTGGTCTGGTAGCCGAAGTACTTGCCCTCGACCTTGGCGGCCTCCTCGAGCACCGGGGTGAGCTGCGGGTGGATCGACGTCCAGACATCCAGGTCGATCGGCACAGCCGAACCCTCGACGTCGTCGGCCGGCGCCATGAGCGCCAGGTAGAGCTCGCGGTCGTTGGCCGGGGTGTAGAGCACGCGGAGCACCCGCGGATCGAAGTTCCAGAAGTCGATCATGTTGTCCCAGTCGGTGCCGGGCTCGATCTTCTGCAGATCGGCCTTGCGCCGCGGCACCAGGAAGCGCGAGATGCCGTCACGGCTGCGCTGGCGCTCGTAGTCGATGCCGAGGGAGTCACGCACCGACGAGCCGACGCCGTCGGCTCCGACGACCAGATCGGCTTCGAGCTCGGCACCGCTCGCCAGCCGGATGACGCCCTCCTCCGTCGCGCCCACCACCTCCGACCCGGCGACGATCTCGACGCCTTCGCGACGGGCCGCCCCGGCGAGCACGGAGTGAAGGAACGGTCGCGTCATCGTTCGCCACCAGATGCCGGGCATCCCCTCGTCGGAGACGATCTTGTTCTGCACCCGGGTCTCGTAGAACGGCGGAGTCATCGAGCCGGCGTTGATCTCGTCGATCAGGCCGAAGTCCTCGAGCACCTTGAGGGTGTTGTGCCACAACACGATGCCGGCGCCCTGCTCGCGCAGTTGATCCGCCCGTTCGTGCACCCTCACCGACCACCCTCGGCGGGCGAGGGCGATGGCGGCGGTGAGGCCTGCGAATCCGGCACCGGAGATCTCAGCGTGCCGCGACGGGGTAACAGTCATCTTCGAGTCCTCGTTTATCAACATATGCAACGCCGTTATTGCGTTACGCGATAGACGTTAGTGGGTGGACGCCGGGGTGCGTCAAGATGCGCGCCCCAGCTGAAACATGCCGTTAACGCGCGCCGACGTGACTCATGCCGTCGGCGACCCCCGCGAGGGCCCGGAATCCCGCCCCTCGTCCCGTCCATGCAGGACGAATCGTCAGGCGTTGCGGTAACGACGCCCCGGATGCCAGTCCGGCAGCGCCGGGGTCGGCGTGCCCGTGAGCATCTCGCGCAGGGTGCCCGCCCGGGCGGTCTCGGGAAGCAGCCCACGCTCGCGCAGCTTCGGCATCAGCAGCTCGATGAAGTCGCGATAGCCCTCGGCCCCGCCGTACCAGTTCTCGACCAGGAAGCCGTCGACATCCGTCTGCTCGACGAAGGCCTCGACCTCCGCGGCGACCGCGTCGGGGGTCCCGGTGAACTTGACGCCGCCGATCGTCGAGGGCAGCGAGTCGAGCACCTCGCCGATCGTCGGGCTGGTGCCGTCCGGGTTGCGCCAGAGGGCGAGCATGGTCTGCCCGACCTCGGTCGAGACGTCGTCGAGCGTCGCCCCGGGATCGAGCTTGCCCAGGTCGACCCCCGACCAGCCGAGGAACAGGGCCGCGGCCGCCTCGCGCGTCGGGGTGTGGTTGAGCTCGTCGCGCAGCCGCGCCGCCTCGGCCTCGCTCTCGGCGATCACGAAGCTCGCGCCGTTCACGATCTTGACCGACGCGGCCGGGCGGCCCGCCGCGACGGCCTTCTCGCGCAGGGATGCCACGGTCGCGGCGAGCCGCGCCGGGTCGCGGTCCTGGGTGAAGACGCACTCGGCGTACTTCGCCGCGAAGGCGGACCCGGCCGCCGACGCGCCCGCCTGGAACAGGGTGGGCGTGCGCTGCGGCGAGGGGATCGCCTGGTAGTAGCCGTCGAAGTGGAAGTACCTGCCGTCGTGCCGGATGCGATGCACCTTCGCCGGGTCGGCCCACGTCTTCGTGGCCTTGTCGGCGAGCACCGCCCCGTCATCCCACGCGCCCTCCCAGAGCTGCAGCTCGAGCTCCACGAACTCCTCGGCGCGGGCGTAGCGTTCGTCGTGCGGGGTGATGGAGCCGAGGTCGAGCAGCCGCACCATCGCCTGCTGGTTGTCGCTGGTGACGATGTTCCAGCCGATCCGGCCCTCGGTCAGATGGTCGAGCGTGGTGAAGGTGCGCGCGTTGAGCAGGGGCTTCTGCGCCGTGGTCGACGCCGTCACGACGAGACCGATGCGCGGAACCGTGGCGGCGAGCGCCGACATGATCGCGATCGGGTCGTGCACCGGGAACTGCACGGCCTCGCGGATGACCGCCTCGGGCACCTCGCCCGCGTCGTTCATCGGGTAGCCGATCGCCTCGGCCATGAAGAAGAAGTCGAACCCCGCCGCCTCCACCGCGCCCACCAGCTCCTGCCAGAAGCCGAGCGTCGCGAACGCGCTCGTGTCACCGCGCTCGTGGTGCCACGAGTTGCCGATGAAGTTGGGCGTGAACTCCTCGAAGGCTCCGAGCACGAGCTGCTTGGGCATGGGCGCGACCTTTCGCCGGGGGTCGCACGGCGTCGGGCGAGAACGGGTGATGACCGGATGCTAGCCGATCCGCGGCGGAACCTCGGCGAGGGCGAGTGCCGGCGTCACCACCGCGAGCACGCGGTACCCACGTTGATCGACGGCGCGCCAGGAATGCGAACGACCGGCGGCGAGCGCGAAGGAATCGCCGCAGGTGAGCCGCTGCGCGGTGCCGTCGTCGAGCTCCAACTCGAGCTCGCCGTCGAGCACGTAGACGAACTCGTCCTCGTCCGCGTGCACAGTGAACTCGGGCTCGACATCGGTGCTGGCGAACTCGGTGCCCAGAAGCCCGCCCGGCAGTTGGGCGAGTTGCCACGTCATCCGCGATCCCGGTGCTGCCCCCGGGACTGGGCTGATCCGGTGCCCCGCGCGCACGACATCCGCCCCCTCCCGCACCTCGCGGTGCACGGGTTCGCGCGCGAGCAGCGCTGCCGAGCGGATGCCGAGCGCCGCGGCGACCCGCGCCATGGAGGTGAGGCTGAGCCGGGCATGACCGCGCTCGACCAGCGAGACGAACGGTTGCGACATCCCGATCAGCTCGGCGAACTGCACCATGGTCAATCCGCGTGCGGTGCGGAGGGCGCGCAGCCGCTCCCCCATGAAGACGGCCTCGTCGTCGAGCGGCGCCGTCGACTTCGGCGAGGCTGCGCGTCGTGCCATCCCGACCCCTGTTCACGCGAGGAGTGTTCACGCGAGCGTAACAATATTTATGCAATAAATATCAAATGGACCCGCTCATCCTCGGCATCTTCCAGTACATCGGCCCGAACGGCACGATCGGTTCGGCCTGGCAGCACCCCGACGACGAGTCCGCGAACTTCACCAGCGTCAAACACTGGACGAGACTCGCGCAGCGCTTCGAGCAGGCCAAGTTCGACCTGCTGTTCTTCGCCGACAGCTACGGCTTCCCCGTGATCGACGACGAGCTCATCCCTGCGGCGGTGCGTGAGGGCCGCGGCATCCCGCAGGGCGACCCGGTTGCGGTCATCGCCGCCGTCGCGGCAGCGACGGAGAGGCTCGGCTTCATCGTCACAGCATCCACCACGGTGGAACCGCCGGCGGCCAACGCGCGTCGCTTCTCCACTCTCGACCACTTCACCGACGGCCGGATCGGCTGGAACATCGTCACCGGCTCGTCGGGGGCGACCGCGGCGCGTCTGATGGGCAAGCCGTTGATCGCCCATGACGAGCGCTACGACATGGCCGACGACTACGTCGAGCTGAGCCTCAAGCTCTGGGAGGGTTCGTGGGACGACGACGCGCTCGTCCTCGACAAGGAACGCAACGTGTACGCGGACCCGGCCAAGGTGCACATGATCCACCACGAGGGGCCGTACTTCCGAGCCGACGGGGTGCTCACGATGCCACCGTCGAGGCAGCGGACACCGCTGCTCGTGCAGGCCGGCACCTCCGGGCGCGGCATGCAGTTCGCGGGCAAGCACGCCGAGGTGGTCTTCGTCGCCGGCGGCGACCCCGAGCGGGTAGCACGCAACATCGCCGCCATCCGGCAGGCCGCGGTCGAGGCGGGGCGCGCCCCCGACTCGATCAAGATCCTGGTGGGGGCGCTCTTCCTCGCCGGGGCCACGAGCGGGGACGCCCGCCTCACCCACGAGCGGATGCTCGCCATGTCGACCTCCGAGGCGGCGGCCGCGATCTTCGCCGGCAACACGGGAGTCGACCTGATGTCGATGGACCCCGACAAGCCGCTCACCGAGCAGCACACCGAACAGGGCCTCTCGAACCTCCAGCGTTACCTCGGCGGCAACGGCACGCCGGCGCCCACCGTGCGCGAGATCATCGAGGACTTCCGCGTCACGGGGATCAACGGCAGCGTCTTCGTGGGCAGTGGCGTCGAGATCGCCGACCAGGTCGAGGAGTTCGTTCGGATCACGGATGCCGATGGCTTCCTCATCCAGCCGCACCTCACGCCGGGCACCTACGACGACGTCATCGAGCACCTGCTGCCCGAATTACGCGCGCGGGGGTTGGCTCGCGACGAGTACGTGGGCGACACCCTCCGGGAGCGCATCTTCGGGGTGGGGAACGCCCACCTGCCCGAGAGCCACCATGGCGCCAAGTATCGGGCGGGCACGGCACGCCCAGGAGAGCTCTCGGTCGGCGGCACCCGATGAGGGTCACGGTCCTGGTGGGCAATCCGCGCCCGGCGTCCCGTACTCGCGAGGTCGCCGAAGCGGCGGTGCGGCATCTGCTCGCGGACGCCCCGACGGAGCCCTCTCTGAGTGTGGTCGAGCTCTGCGAGCATGCGAGCGTGCTGTTCGATCCGGCGTCGGAGCCGCTGCCGACCCTGCGGCGCACCGTGGCCGAGAGCGAACTGCTCGTGGTCGCCTCGCCCACGTACAAGGCCACATACACAGGTCTGCTCAAAGCCTTCTTCGACGGCTACCCTGGCAACGGTCTCGCCGGGGTCCCGGCCATCCCTGTGATGACGGGGGCCGACACCGGGCACGCCCTTGGTGCCGAGACGGGGCTGCGCCCCCTCCTGGTCGAGCTGGGAGCAACCGTGCCGACGCGCGCGCTCTACTTCGTGA
This sequence comes from Lysinimonas soli, assembly GCF_042655435.1. Classification (NCBI taxonomy): domain Bacteria; kingdom Bacillati; phylum Actinomycetota; class Actinomycetes; order Micrococcales; family Microbacteriaceae; genus Lysinimonas; species Lysinimonas soli. The sequence continues at coordinate 105,721 of NZ_JBHSMG010000001.1, read as the reverse complement.
CCAGCAGGATGGACGAGCTCGACGAGTTGGTGGGAGCCTGGGCGTCCGAACAGCTTCTCGGGCTGCGACGACTCGCGCCGCTGCTCGACGCGGTCGGCCGGCCCGCCGCTGCGGATGCCGCGGACGGCGGCCCCCGATGATCGAGCGCGCGACCGGCTGGACCCATCCCTGGTCGGAGTTCGAACTCGAGCCCGACGACGGCTCGGTGCCGTTCGTGTCGGTGCCGCCGGCGCCCCTCGATCCGGCTGCCCTGCGGGGAATGTTCGCCCAGCATCCGACCGGGATCGCGGCGATCTGCGCCGAGGCCGAGGGGAGTCCCCACGGGATGGTGGCGACCTCGTTCTCGGTGGGGGCGTCATTCGATCCGCCGCTCGTGCTGTTCTCGGCGCACGCCGGCTCACGCACCTGGCCCCGCCTGGCCGCCGCCCGCCGGCTCGGCGTCTCGGTGCTCGCCGAGACGAACGCCGCCGCCGTGCGACGCCTCGCCTCGCGCCGCGGCGACCGTTTCGAGGGCGTCGGCATCACCCGCTCGCGCGACGGCGCCGTGTTCGTCGCCGGCGCCCGGCTCTGGCTCGAGTGCCGGCTGGTCTCGCAGCAGCCCCTGGGCGATCACACCCTCGTGGTGCTCGAAGTGCTCGGCGCCAGCAGCCTCGAGGACGCCGTCCCGCTGGTGTACCACGACGGCCAGGTGGTCATCGCCGGATCGCAGTGATCCGCGCCGGGGAACGGCATGGTCGGGGGTTCGGGGCACACTGATGGTCGGCAGCTAAGGAGACCGCATGACGTCCTTCGGAATGATCTTCCAACCGACCTTCCCGCCCGAGCAGCTGCGCGACACCGCGGTCGCGGTCGAGCGGGCGGGCATCGACGAGCTGTGGATGTTCGAGGACTGCTTCAAACAGAGCGGGCTCGCCTCGCTCCTCGGCGCCGTCTCCGCCACCGAACGGATCCGGGTCGGCGTGGGAGTGCTCCCGATGCCGCTGCGCAACGTGGCCGTCACCGCGATGGAGCTCGCCACGATCGAGCGGATGTTCCCCGGCCGGGCTCGCTTCGGCGTCGGCCACGGCGTGCTCGACTGGATGGGCCAGGTCGGGGCCAGGGTGGCCTCCCCCTTGACGTTGATGCGCGAATACGTGCCCGCCCTGCGTGCGCTGCTCGCGGGCGAGCGCCTGAACGTCGACGGGCGCTATGTGCACCTCGACGAGGTGCAGCTCGAGTGGCCGCCCCCCGGTCCCGTCCCCGTGCTGGCGGCCGGCGAGGGCCCGAAGACGATCGCGCTGGTCGGCGAGGTCGCCGACGGCCTCGTCATGACCACGGGTTCGTCGCCAGAGATGGTGCGCACCGCGGTGGACGGCATCCGGCGCGCTCGGGCGGATGCCGGGCTGCCCGAGGCCTTCGAGGTCGTCGTGTTCCTCATGGCCGAGTTCGGGCCGGGCGCCGCGGAGCGGATCGAGCGCGAGTTCGATGACTGGCAGCTGAGCGGTGAGCGTCGCTTCGCCGCGACGGGCAGCGACGAGGCCGTCGAATCGATGGTGCGGCAGATGTACGCCGCCGGGGCGACCACGGTGCTGCTGCAGTCGCGCGCGCACGAACCGGATCTGCCCGGCTACACCGCCGCGGTCGCACGGATCGCGGAGCGGCTGCGCGCCGACCGCTGACTCAGCGACGCCGCAGCAGCACGACCCCGTCGTCGAGCACGGTCTCTTCGCCGTCGGGCCCGGTCGCCGGTCGCCGGCGGACCTCGGCGATCTCGACCTCCCACTGATCCGCGGGCAGGTCGAGGGCGGCCACCTCGTCGTCGGGTTGCGGCAGGCCCTCGGGGTGATGCTCCGCGAACCTCGACCCGGGCGGCGGGGCCGCGTGCGAGACGATGAGCAGACGCCCGCCCGAGCTCACCCGTTCGGCGGCGCGCCGGAGGATCTGCTCGCGCGAGAGCGAGACCGGGGAATGCAGGAAGCAGGCGCTCACGAGGTCGTACGGCCCGTCATCCGCCCAGCTTTCGAGGTCGCTCACCACGAAGCGGACGCGGTCCGCGGCGATGCCGGCCGCCTCGGCCGCCCCGCGGGCGCGCGCGATCGCCGACGGGGAGATGTCGATGCCCGTCACCTGCCAGCCGTGCTCGGCGAGCCAGACGGCGTCCCCGCCCTCGCCGCACCCGAGGTCGAGGGCGCGACCCGGGGTCAGGGTGAGCGCCACGTCGACCAGGGCCCGGTTGGCGTGACCTGACCAGACCCTGTCGCTGCTCGCGTAACGCTGCTCCCAGAAGTCCGCCGGCTCGTCCATGAGTTCATCATGCCCTCGAGCGCGACTCTTCGCTGGAGCCCGATGCTGCGGCGAGGCCTCCGGATTCGTCTTAGAAGGTGACTCCGCCGATCAGCGCGATGTTCGAGAAGGGAACCACGTCGCCGGTGCGAACGATCGTGCGGGCGTTCGCGGCCATCAGCTTCAACTCATCGTGCGCGACGATCCGCGGAGCGAGACCCGCTCCGATCATCGCGGCGTAGGCAGGCGGGCTGTGTTCCTCGGTCTCGCCGGCCGCCACCGACGATTCGACCGACAGCTCGGCGACGATCGTGGTCAGGACGTCGGCGAACGAGGGGGTGCCTGCGTGAAGTGACAGGTCGATCAGTTCGGGGCCGTCGGGGATGGGAAACCCGGGATCCACGATGAACAGGGACTGGCCGTGTCCAAGCCCGGCCACTGCGGCCAGGAGTCGGGGGTTGAGAATGGCGTTCGAGCGATGCACCGCTGCTCGCTCCTACCGACCGGGATTGACGATGCTCTTGAGCACGCCGGGTTCCGTGGTCGACGCGAGGGCAGCTTCGACCTGGTCGATGCCGAAGTGCCCGGTGACCAGCGCATCGAGGTCGACACGTCCGCTCGCGACCAGCTCGATGGCCGTCGGCCAGGTGTTGGCGTATCGGAAGACTCCCGTGACGATCAGCTCGCGGTTCTGAATCAGCGGAACCGGGATCGAGACGGTGGGCGCGCCCATCCCGACCAGGACCACCCTCCCGCCGGGCCGAACGGCGTGGATGCCCGACTGCACCGCGGCCGCCGCGCCCGATGCATCGATGAACGCATCGACGTCGAGGCCAAGCGACGCGATGTCGGTGACCATGGGATCGATCGTCTCGCTCGCGCCGAATGTCATGGCCTGCTGCCGGCGGGCAGCGCTGACATCGGAGACGATGATCTCGCGTGCGCCGTAGGCACGCGCCGTCTGGGCGATCACGACGCCGATCGGTCCGGCTCCGGTGATGAGCACCCGGCTTCCCACCGTGATGCCCGCCTTGCGGATCGTCGCCACGGCGACCGACAACGGCTCCATGAGGGCCGCAGCGTCATCGCTGATCGTGTCGGGTACGTCCCAGGCGAAATGCGACTGGATGGTGACGAACTCGGCGAACGCCCCATCCACTCCCGGGGTGGCGAAGAATCGCATTCCCGGGTCGAGGTTGTAGTGCCCGGCCATGGACTCCGACGACGTCGGGTCCGGATGCTGTGGCTCGATCGACACCCTGCTTCCGATGCGAGACGGGGAGACATCCGCCCCCACCGCCACGATCGTGCCCGAGGACTCGTGCCCGAGGACGAGTGGTGCGTCGACCACCCAGTCGCCCAGACTGCCCTCGGCCCAGAAGTGCACGTCGGAGCCGCAGACGCCGACCGAGGACACTCTGACGAGCACCTCGTCGCGCTCGGGCACCGGAAGCGGCCGTTGCTCGACGGCCATCTCGCGCACCCCCTTCAGAACGCTTGCGGTCATGTGTTCAGGCAGTACGGTCATGCGTGCTCCTCGTGTCCGACGCCGCCGCTCGACCGTGATCCGGTGGGTGCGACGACGACGTTGATCCCCTGCGACCGAAGTCGCGTGACGTGTCCTTCCGGCGTCTTGTCATCGACGATCACGATGTCGAAGTCAGACAGCGGTGCGAGTGCGTGCAGCGCCCTGCGCTCGAACTTGGTGTGATCGACGAGCAGGATGCGTGTCTTCGACGCGTCGAACATGGCGCGCTTGGTGTCAACGGTCTCGGGGAATTGGTGGAAGGTGACATCGTCGGTGATCGCCGACGTGGACATGATCACGGTGTCCGCCCGCAGTTGGGAGATCGACTGGGTCGTCATCCGCCCCATGAAAGAGCTGCACCAACTGTAATACTGTCCCCCGAGCCCGAGGAGCGTCAGGTCACGCACGCCCGTCAGCTGGTTCATCACGGTCACGACGTTCGTGATCACGGTGATCGGCGTCTTCGACGGAAGGTGCTTCACGAGGTGAAGGACGGTCGTCGAGTCGTCGAGGAAGATGGCCTGGCCCGGTTCGATGAAACGCATCGCGGCCGCCGCGATCGCGGCCTTCTCCTGGGACTGCCGGTTCGCGCGGTAGACGTCGCTCGATTCGACCAGGCTGGTCGACGTCGCGGAGGCGACCCCCCGCGACTTCCGCAGGATCCCACGACTCTCCAGCTCGTCGAGATCCCGGTGAATCGTCATGACACTGGTCTCGAAACGTTCCGCCAGCTGCTCGATGCGCACCGAGCCCTCGGCCATCACCGCCTCGCTGATCGCGAGTTGCCGGGCGACCTGACGGAGCTGTCTGCTATCACCCACCGGAGGCGTCGACTGCAGCAAACCTCCATCCGACCCCTGGTCGGATCGCACGTCATTGGACGTCACGATTGCCCTCCTGCCTCATCGAGAATCGACACGAATACTTCCGGATCATGAGCAAACCTGCCGAGAAAGACTCCGTCAACAGCACCCCCGAGTTCCGTCAGGGTTCCCAGCCCCGCGCTCCCGCCATAGAGAATCGACGCGCTCGTGACGGCTGGGCGCTCCGAGAGCCACGCTCGAAGTGCCGAGGCGACTGCTACCACATGCGCGGATGATGCGGCTTGTTCGCCACCAATCGCCCAGACAGGCTCGTACGCCACGACGAGGGGTGTCGACAGTCCTGTGGATTCCAACCAGCCGAGTGCGGATTCCAGCTGCTCCGTGCACCAGAGGATCGCCGCGTCGATGCCCCTGTGCTCCGGCTCCCCGACGCACAGCACCGGGATCAGATTGTTCCTGATGGCCGCACCGACCTTCAGCCGCACGGCATGACTGTCATCGCCGAACAGTTCCCGGCGCTCCGCATGCCCGATCTCGACATACCGACAGCCCATCCCGCGAAGATCCCGCCCGCTGACTGCTCCTGTGTATGGACCGCTGTCCTCCCAGAACAGGTCCTGAGCGCCGACCGAATGCGAAGTCCCCGCCAAGGCATCGATGACCCCCCCGAGTGCAGGGAACGACGGCAGGACGACCAGTTCGACGCGACGGTCGACGACGGCGGAATGGGTCGACGCGAGCTCTCCGACCGCCCGGCTCCAGGCGACGGCCTGTGCGGTGGTGAAGTACATCTTGAAGCTCACCATCAACAAGATGGCAGAACTTCTTGCTGAGGAATCCATACTCAGGTCGATTCGCGCCGGGCGCCGGAGCCGGCTCTCATGACCGCGTTTCGTAGTCGCTCAGCACGGCCAGCTTCTCGGCCGATGCCGACGCCTCGTCAAATCGATAACCGAGCCACTCCTGAGCGAGCCGACGGGCCAGTTCCAGCCCGATGACCCGCTGGCCGAAAGTCAGAACCTGGGCGTTGTTGCTCAACACAGCACGCTCGACCGAGTAGCTGTCGTGGGCCGTGACGGCTCTGATGCCGGCGACCTTGTTGGCCGAGATCGCGACCCCGAGCCCGGTTCCGCAGACCAGGAGCGCGCGGTCCGCCGCCCCGGATGCGATGAGCTCGGCAGCCGCGATGGCCACCGTCGGGTAGGGAGTGTGACCATTCGCGTCGACCCCGACATCGGCGACGAGCTCGACATCGGGGTTGGCTTCGAAGTCGGCCTTCAGAGCCTCCTTGTAGGTGAATCCGGCGTCATCGGACCCGACGACGATGCGAAGCTTGCGGGTCATGGGGCGACCTCTTTCTTGTCTTCGAGGAGAACGGCGACAGCTGTCGCCGCCAGAGCGAGTGAGACCGCACCGGGGTCCGGCGTGCCGAGACTCTTCTCGACGTGCGGTCGCGCACGGCCGATGCGGGGGATGAGATCGGCGCTCGCCTGTGCCGCGGTGGTCGCCACCTCGGCGGCCTGCCTCCAGGCGGCCGTCAACGATGACCCCGCAACGACTCGCGAGGCGAGGGCCTCGGCGAAGGGGATCAGGGCATCGAGCATCGTCTTGTCGCCGAGCTCCGCCTTGCCGACTCGGGCGATGGCATCGGCGGCGGCCGAGATCCCCGCACTGACGGTCGCGGCATCCGGCGCATTCTCATCGCCGATCGAGTCGGCGACGGCGCGGAGCGCGAGACCCCAGAGGGCGCCCGACGTGCCCCCCGCCCGATCGGCCCAGGCGTCTCCGGCCGCAGCGAGCGTGGCTCCGGCGCCCGCATCCGCTTGTTCGGTCTTCCGGGCTGCGGCGAGCGCGGCGGTCGCTCCTCGCTGCATCCCGATCCCGTGATCGCCGTCTCCGGCGATCGCATCGAGGCGGCCGAGCTCGTCGACGTTCTCGTCGATGACGCGCTTGATCGCGCCGAGCACGTCGACCACGAGCTGTGCGCAGGCCCGCGACTCCGGCGTGCCGGGCGAGAGGGCGGCCGACTTCTCGTCCACCTCCTCCGCAATGCCGACCGGATCCGGCTCCCCGATCACCCGGCCCCGGCGATAGGCCGAGGTCTCGCACGCAGACAGCCACGCACGTTCGAGCTCGTCGTCCAACCAGACGAGGGTCAACGAGACTCCGGCCATTTCGAAGCTCGTGACCAGCTCACCGACCTCGGGCTGCACGATGACCATCCCCGACTCACGGAGCCTCGCTGCCACGGTCGCGTACGTCACGAACAACTCCTCGTACTTCACCGAGCCGAGCCCGTTCAGGATGACGGCGACCCGCGAAGTCGGCGACGGGTCGACCGAGAGTGGCCGAGCATCGAGGAGTCGATCGACGAGCTGCCGCCCCAGCGCCTCGGCGGTGGGAAGATCCTGCTCCTCGATTCCGGGTTCGCCATGGATTCCCATGCCGACGGCCATTCGGCCCGGCGTGACGGTAAAGAGCGGGGCGGCGGCACCCGGGAGGGTGCACCCGGTGAAGGCCACGCCGACCGAGCGGGTGCGCTCATTCGCACGAGTCGCGAACTCGAAGACCTCATCGAGGGTGCCGCCCCGCTCCGCCGCCCATGCCGCGGCGCGAAAGACGGCCAGATCGCCGGCGATCCCGCGCCGCTTGTGGATCTCGCTGACCTCTGCGCTGTAGATGTCATCGGTGACCACGACGGTGCGGCAGGGAATGCCTTCGGCGATGAGCCGCTGTTGCGCCTGATCAAAGTTCAGAACGTCGCCGGCGTAATTGCCGTAGCTGAACAGCACTCCCGCGTCGGTTGCCACGGACTTGGCGACGGAGTACACCTGCTGAGCCGAGGGAGAGGCGAAGACGTTCCCCATCGCGGCACCATGTGCGAGGCCGCGTCCGACGAGACCGCCGAATGCCGGGTAGTGACCAGAGCCGCCCCCGATGACGACGGCGACCTGACCGGCCGGAGTGCGACCGGTGCGCACCACGCCGCCGGACACCCGGCGGACGATGTCGGAGTTCGCGTCAACGAAGCCGGTGATCATCTCATCGGTGAAGTCGGCCGGATCGTTGAGAAGGTAACTCACTCGAGTCGCTCCTTTCAGGGGTTCTCAGACGGTGCTGACGGGTGGTGCGGGGGTGGGAACGCCGAGGCTCCCACCCCCGTCTGAACTACTGCGAGAGCGTGAAGGGCGCGGTGTACTTGTCCACGTTGTCCTTCGTGATCAGGATGCAGTCGAACGACTGCTTCTCGGCCGACGCCCCGGTCTTGCCGGTGCGGATGAACGAGTCCGCCTCGTCCACAGCCTTGGCCGCGAAGGTCGCAACGGGCTGAAGCACGGTGTACTGCAGCTCACCGGCCTTGATCGCGGCCACCGCGTCGGGCGAACCGTCGAATCCGCCGACCTTCACGGTGGCGAGCTTGCCCGCCTCCTTGAGAGCCGCGATCGCGCCGAGCGCCATCTCGTCATTTCCGCTGATCACGCCGGTAATGCCGGGGTGAGCCTGAAGCAGACTCTGCATCTTGTCGTGACCCTGGGTGCGGTCCCAGTTGGCGACCTCCTTACCGACCTCTTTGAGGCCGGGGTACTGGCTGATCACCGTCTGGTAGCCGTTCGACCGGGTTGCGGCGTTGTTGTCGGAGGGCGCTCCGAGGAGTTCGACGTAGTCCGCAGTCTGTCCGATGCCGGCAACCCACTGCTGTGCACCGAGGGCCGCACCCTGGGCGTTGTTCGAGACCAGCTGCGCCTTGGCCACGCCGGCCGTGTTGATCTCGGCATTGACGAGGAAGACGGGGATGCCCGCCGCGGTGGCCTTCTTCACCGCGCCGACCGAGCCGCTCGCGTTCGCCGGGTCGAGGATGATCGCCACCGACTTCTTGGTGATCGCCGTGTCGATGAGGTTGCTCTCGGTGTTGGTGTCACCCTTCGATGCGCCGACGGTCGAGGTGTATCCGAGCTTCTTCGCTTCGGCCGCGGCGACGTTGCCTTCTGTCAACCAGTACGGGTTCGCGGGATCGTTGACGATGATCGAGATCAAGCCGCCTTTCGACGACGAGCCCGAAGTCGAGCCCCCGGAGCCGGTCGACGAGCAGCCAACGAGAGCCACTGTCGCCAGTGCGAAGGTCGCGAGCGTCGCTGCTGCAGCCATTGCTTTGCGAGACATGTGCATTTTCCTTTCGGTAGGGATGCCGGTCAGCCGGCGCTCTTCTCGACAGCCGGTTCGGCCGAGCCGGCCGATTCCGACAGCGTCGAGGAAGCAGTGGAGTCGTCTCCGGAACGGGGGCGCTTGCCACGGCGGCGGTACTGCACCGCGTTGAGGAGGACAGCGAGAACGATCACCGCGCCGGTGAAGACGGTCTGCCAGTAGGCAGACACCCCGACGATGACGAGGCCGTCGGACAGGAAGCCGATGACGAACGCGCCGAGCAGTGTGCCGCGGATGTTGCCTCGCCCGCCGGTGAGCGCCGCGCCGCCGATGACGACGGCGGCGATCGCGGTCAGCTCGTAGCTGGTACCGGCGGTCGGGCTCGCCGAGGTGAGCTCGGAGGAGAGGATCAATCCGGCGATGGCCGCGCACACGCCCGAGAGCACGTACACCCGTCGCTGAACACGTTTCACCGGCACGCCCGAGAGATCGGCCGCACGCTCATTGCCGCCGGATGCATACAGCCAGCGACCGAAAACCGTGCGTGTCAGCACGACGCTGCCGATGATCGCGATGACGACCATCACCAGCACGCCGATCGGCACATTCAGGATGCGGTTGAAACCCAGCCAATCGAATCCGGTATTGCCCAGCTCCGGCTTGCCGCCCAGGTCGTTGTAGGTGAGCCCGTTCGTCATGAGGAGCGCCGCACCCCGCACGACATAGAGCATGCCCAGAGTCGCCACGAACGGGGGCACCTTGAACCTCGAGATCAGGACACCGTTGACCAAGCCGACGAAGGCGCCGAGCGCACACGCGATGACCACGACGACCCACACCGGGGGAATCAGCACGACTCCCAGGAAGTCGATCCGGATGCCCTGCATCAGGTAGCCGGCGACGACGCCGGAGAGACCGAGGGTCGACCCGACCGAGAGGTCGATGCCGCCGTTCAGGATGACCAACAGCATGCCGACCGAGAGAATCGCGTAAACGGCGACATGCGACGACATCGTGAGGAAGTTGCTCACCGAGAAGTAGAAGGGCGACAGCAGCGAGAAGATCACGATGATGGCGATCAGAGCGAAGAACGCACGCCCCTCGAGCACGAGCTTGGTGATGCTGAAGCCACCCGATAGCGGGCTGGACTTCGGTTTCTGTCGTTGCGGGGCCGCAGACGTCATGATGGGTCTTCCGTTCTTTCAGGCAATCACGGCTTCGCCGGAGGCGGCCATGATCTCTTCTTTGGTGACGTCGGGGCCGAGCTCCGCAGAGATCTTTCCGCGCCGCATGACGACGATGCGATGGGCGATGCTGAGGCATTCAGAGACCTCAGAGGTCGAGAACACGACCGCGAGACCGGCCTCCGCGCGCTCGGCCAGCAGCCGGAAGACCTCGGCCTTCGCGCCGATGTCGATACCGCGGCTGGGCTCGTCGAGAAGGATCACGTCGGGCTGAGTCGCCAGCATCTTGCCGATGACGACCTTCTGCTGGTTGCCACCGGACAACGATCCGATCGGCGCGGACCCGCCCGCGGTCTTGACGTGGACCTCGCCGATCATCTTGTCGACCAGCCCCTGCTCGCGCGCTCGGGAGAGGAACGCTCCCCGCAGGAACGCCGCGATGCTGGCGAGGGACAGGTTGGCTCCGACGCTCATCGACTGCACGAGCCCGTCCCGCTGCCGATCCTCCGGAACCAGGCCGAGTCCATGAGCGATGCGGTCGGCGATCGACATCCGTGAGATGTCGACGCCCTTCAGAACCACCCGTCCGCCGGAGACGGGAACCCGGCCGGCCATTGCTTCGAGCAACTCGGTGCGGCCTGCACCCATCAGGCCGTAGATGCACACGATCTCTCCCGCACGCACGTCGAGGGAGAGGTGGTCGACGACCGAACGGTCGGCACTCGATTGATCGGCGACGCTGACGTCCTGCGCCGAAAGCACGACATCGCCGAACGGGTACCCGCGGGGCGGCGAACCGAGGTCGAAGTTCTCGCCGACCATGTTCCGTACGATCCACTCGAGATTGATGTCGGAGGCTTCCGCGGTCGCGGTGATCGAGCCATCGCGCAGCACGACCGCGTAGTCGGTGATCTGCAGCGCTTCTTCGAGATGATGCGAGATGTAGACGATCGAGACGCCCCGCGAGGTGAGGTCGCGGATCACCGTGAAGAGCACCTCCACCTCGGAGGCGCTGAGCGCGGAAGTGGGCTCATCCATGATCAGGATGCGCGAGTCGACAGAGAGGGCCCGGGCGATCTCCACGATCTGCTGCTGGCCGAGGCGGAGGTCTTGCAGCAGCCGAAGGGGATCGATGCTCTCTTCGAGCTCCGCCATGATCGCCTTCGCCTGCCGTGCCTCTTCAGCGAAGTCCACGCCGTACGGGGTGCGGATCTCGCGCCCCATGAAGATGTTGTCGCGCACATTGAGGTTGGGGGCGAGGCTGAGCTCCTGATGGATGATCGAGATCCCGCGCTCCCGCGCCTCGACGGTCGACGAGAACGCCACGGGAGCGCCGTCGAGGATGATCTGGCCCGACGTCGGGGCCTCGACCCCGGACAGGATCTTCATCAGCGTCGACTTGCCCGCACCGTTCTCACCGAACAGCGTCGTCACTTTTCCCTTGTGGATCTCGAAATTGACGCCCTTGAGCGCGTGAGTGCCGCCGTAGGTCTTGACGATGTCCCGCGCCGTCAGCAGTGCCGTGTCGCTCATTGCACGCTCAGCTTCGCCGGGGTGACGAGCCAACCGTTCGGGTTGATCAACTGGAACGCGCCGATCACCGTCACCGTCTTACCGACGAGGTTGGCGGTGTCGACCGAGGCCAGCACGCTGGCTTTCATCTGCTTGTTGAGCGCTGACGCCGCGTTCTGGTAGTCGATCTGGTTGACGAACTGTCCGTACTGGATCGTGCCGGGGGCGTCGCGGAGGTCGGTGCCGTTGATTGCCGGCCCGGTCTGAATACGGATGAGGACCGACGCCGGCATCCCGGCGACGGTGACCGGGTAGACCCCCAGGCTCCCCGCGCCGACGACGCCGGTGAACTTCACCGAGAACTCCGGGCCGGTGCCCGCCGGCACGCCGTACTTCTTGGCCGCGGCAGTCCGGTCCGCGGCGATGGCGGCCGCCAAGGTGCGCGCGTCCGTCGCCTTCTTCTCGATAGCCGCCTGGACTTTGGGGAACTCCGTCTTGCCATAGCTGTCCGCCGAGAAGGCTCCCGTCTGCTGGCCCGCCGCCGACACGGTGCTGACCACTCGGGTGCTGAGCGCCATGACGATCAGCAGCACGATGATGACGGCGCCGGTGATCACCTGCCGCATGCGCGGCGTCACACGTCGAGCCGACCTGGCTGTCGTCGGGGCGGTCATGAGCGGAAGACCCGCGACTCGGTGTCGTTGGGACGAATCTGGAGCTTGCGCCCCGATCCCGCCCGGAACATGTCGAGAGCCTGCACGTAGTCGTCGAGGGTGAAGGAGTGACTCACCATCGCTTCGGCGTTGATCGCACCCGCCTCGAACATCTCCACCGCGCGACCGAATGAGTTGAGCACCGCCATCGTGCCGACGATGGATATCTCGTCTCGGTAGACGCGGAACGGCGAGTAGTTCGCCTTCGCCTCGGTCGGCGCCACGCCGAAGTGCTGGAAGGTGCCGCCCGCCTTCACGCGCGGGAGCCCGTCCTCGATTGCCCGGACGTTGCCCGTGCAGTCGATCACGACATCCCAGTTCGAGCGCTCCGACTGGTCGGCGCTGGTGAACCGGTGCTGAACGCCCACCTCGGCCGCCGTCCTCAGGCGTTCCTGGTTGAGATCGACGATGGTCACCGATGCCGCGCCCGCCCGCGTGGCGAGTTGGGCCATCAGCAACCCCATGGTGCCCGAGCCGTACACGAGCACGTGATCGCCGATGCGCCGGGGAAGGATGTCCCACCCGCGGATGGCGCAGGCCAGCGGCTCGATGAGGGCGGCGAGGTACACATCGGTCTCCGGCTTCAGCTTGTAGACGTTGGCGACCGGAGCGGTGAACCGCTGCTGCGAGGCTCCGTCAGACGCGACGACGCCGAGACCGTTCCAGAAGCGGCACAGGTTCTGTTTGCCGTTGAGACAGAACTCGCACTCACCGCAGACCGTGCTGGGGTTGATGGCGACATGGTCGCCGACGGCCAAGGAGTTGACCCCGTCGCTCACGCCGTCGCCCAGCGCGACGACCGTGCCCGTGGCCTCGTGGCCGGGAACGAGCGGGAAGATCGTGCCTTCGAACTCGCCGTCCAGGACATGGGTATCGGTGCCGCAGATCCCGACCGCGGCGGTCTCGATCAGAACCTCCTTGAAGCCGGGAACCGGCTCGGGTCGGTCGACCAGCGTGAGGGATCCCTTGGATTCAAAAACCACTGCTCGCACTGGCGTCTCACTCCTTTGTGTTCTCACCGTCACGTGAGATTTCGATCATTTCGGCGAGCAATCGCCCCGCGGAGCTCCCTGCCCTCAACTTCGCTATGTGACATTCAATGTTAGAACTGGCGTCACGCGAGTTAGAAGTAACCTAAGTCGCTCAGGTGTGTCTGTCAACTCGGAGGCTGCCGACTCGAGGCTCGGGCGTGATGAGTCGGTAAGATCGCCCGGTGACTCGACGCGCGATCATCCTGTTCGCGGCGCTCGGAGTCGCGTGGGGCATCCCCTACCTGCTGATCAAGGTCGCGGTCGGTGAACTCGATCCGGCGATGGTCGTCTTCGCTCGAAGCGCCCTCGGAGCACTGCTGCTGCTCCCGCTTGCGCTGGCCCGGCGGCAGGTGCTCCCCGTGCTGCGCCGATGGGTGCCGCTGCTCGCCTACACGCTCGTCGAGATCGTGGTGCCCTGGTACTTCTTGAGTTCGGCCGAGCAGCGGCTGCCCAGCTCGACGGCCGGGCTGCTGCTCGCCGCGATCCCGCTCGTCGGTGTCGCGGTCGCCGTGCTGTTCGGCCGGCCGGCGAAGCTCACGCTCATCAACTGGCTCGGCATCCTGGCCGGCATGCTCGGAGTCGCCGCGCTGGTCGGGTTCGACGTGGCGGGGTCCGACCTCCTCGGCGTCGCGGAACTGGCTGTCGTGGTGGTCGGCTACGCATTCGGACCGGCGATCCTCTCACGCTGGATGAGCGACCTCCCCGGTGTCGGCGTCGTCGCCCTCTCACTCGCCGTCACCGCCGTCCTTTACGTTCCCGTCGTCTCGCTCACCGGCGGATGGCCGACCCGGTGGCCCTCAGCCCCGGTCATCGCGTCGATCGTCACCCTGGCCGTGGTCTGCAGCGCCGTCGCCTTCCTGCTGATGTTCGCCTTGGTCGCCGAGGTCGGGCCCATGCGCACCACGACGATCACCTACCTCAACCCCGCGGTCGCGATCATCGCCGGTGCGCTCGTGCTGGGCGAGCGCGTCACCGTGTGGACGGTCATCGGATTCGTGCTCGTGCTCGGCGGCGCCTACCTGGTCACCCGCCACCGCGCGAGCGCGGAGATACCGGCCGAGCCCGAGGCCGCCGTCGCGATCATCGAGGACGAGGCCTCGCCCGACGGGCCGCAGGCCCTGGGCTCGCGCTAGCGCGGTCGGGGCCTCGAGACCCCGGGGTCGACGAACGTGCTCTCCCAGACATAGCGGCTGTCCTCGGTGCGACTGCGTTGCTCGATGACGGCCAATCCGGCGTAGTAGAGCGCATCGGCGACCGTCGCGGGATCACCGAGGTATCCGCTGACCATCGCACCGTCGCGCAGCATGACGAGCTGATCCGCGATCCGTGACGAGTCGCTCACGCCCAGCTCGATCAGGAACTCCTCGATCGCGCCCTTGAACCATGCACGGTGGACGCCGACCACCACCCGGACCGGATGCTCGGGGTCGGGGTATTCGGCCGCCGCGTTGATGAAGGGACAGCCCCGAAAACCGGGGGAGCAGCTCTCTTGGCCGATTCCATCCACGATCATCCGCAGGGCTTCTGCGGGCTTGCCCGGGGCCGCCGCGCGAGCCGCTTCGACGGCGTCCCGCTCCCATCGGGCCCGGCGCTCGAGGTAGGCCACGATGAGGTCTTCCTTCGTGGGGAAGTGCCGGTAGAAGGTGACCTTGGTGATCCCGACCTGCGCGACGATCCGGTCCGCGCTCACGGAGCGCAGACCGTTCGCATAGAACAACTGGGTCGCCGCGTCGAGGATCCGCTCCCGTGTCGCCGGTCCCGTGCGCGTGACGCGTGCCTGTGGCTCTGGTGTCGACATGGTCTTCATCACCCTACTTTCCTGCTCGTTTCTTCACCGCCGGAATCCCCGCTTGCGCTGCAGACGGACTTGGTGCATGCTCGGTAGCGTTACTAGTCAGTCTACATACAAACCTTCGAGTTAGGAGAACGAAATGTCCTCGTCCACCCCCGTCGTGTTCATCCACGGTTTGTGGATCCACTCCACCGCCTGGCAGCCCTGGCAGGACCTGTTCCGCGAAGCCGGCTACGAGGCATCCGCCCCCGGCTGGCCGGGAGACCTGCCGTCCGTCCAAGCGACGCGTCACAACGCCGACGCATTGGCGGGTGTCGGTATCGACGACATCACCGCGGCCTACCGCTCGTTCATCGCGGGGCTGCCGTCGAAGCCGATCGTCATCGGGCATTCCTTCGGCGGACTCATCGCCCAGAAGCTGCTCGCCTCCGGTGACGCGATCGCCGCGATCGCGATCGACCCGGGTCAGATCAAGGGGGTGAAGCCGGTCCCGTTCGCTCAGATCCGATCGGGCCTTCCCGTGTTGAAGAGTCCCGCCAATCGGAAGAAGGCGGTCTCGCTCACGGCGAAGCAGTTCCGGTACGGCTTCGGCAACGCCATCAGCCAGACGGAGTCGGATCGGCTCCACGCCGCATGGACCATCCCGGGACCCGGACGTCCACTGTTCGAGGCGTCGACCGCCAACTTCAACACGACGTCACCCGCAGCCGTCGACACGAAGAAGTCGGATCGCGGTCCGCTTCTCTTCATCGCCGGAGGCAAGGACCACACCGTCCCGGAGGTGGTGGTGAAGGCCGCCTACAAGCTCTACGCCGAGTCCACCGCCGTCACCGACCTTCGGGTCTTCCCCGACCGTGGCCACTCCCTGGTCTTCGACTCGGGATGGCGCGCCGTCGCCAACGCCTCCCTGGCCTGGCTGAAGTCGCAATCGCTCTGAGAGACCTCCCGGTTGCACGACCGGGTACCGAATACACCACACCGAGAATCAAAGGAGTCCCATCATGAAGAACACCAGAACCCTCCGCACGGCTGCGCTCGGCCTCGGCGTCGCCGCGGTCGCCGCCACCGCGCTCGCCTCCCCCGCGCTGGCGAGCGCGCC
Source organism: Lysinimonas soli (assembly GCF_042655435.1). NCBI lineage: Bacteria > Bacillati > Actinomycetota > Actinomycetes > Micrococcales > Microbacteriaceae > Lysinimonas > Lysinimonas soli. Next base: position 89,633 of record NZ_JBHSMG010000001.1, on the reverse strand, counting down.
GGCACACGCCACCGACCCGTCGTCTCGACCGACGATCGTGCTCGAGCACGGCGCGTGGGCCGACTCGTCGAGTTGGGACCTGGTACGCCAGCAACTCCAGCATGACGGGTATGCCGTGCTCGTGCCGCCGAACCCGCTTCGCGGGCTGAGCAGTGACGCCGGGTACCTCTCGACGTATCTCGCGCAGCGCACGACCGGTCCGGTCGTGCTGGTCGGCCACTCCTACGGCGGCGCCGTGATCACCAACGCCGCGCTCTCCGATCCCCACGTGACGGCGCTGGTCTACGTCGACGCCTTCATGCCGGACAGCGGCGAGAGTGTCGGATCGATCGTCGGATCGTCGACGTCGGCGCTCAACGTAGCCGATCCGAGCTCGGTGTACGACGTGGTCGGTCTCTCCGACGGCTCCGCGGAGGCGTACCTGAAGCCGACCGTGATGCAAGAGGACGTCGCTGCGGATCTCTCCCCGTTGCAGCAGCAGACCGTCATCGCCGACCAGCTCCCGATCGCCCTCGGTGCGGTCTCCGAAGCATCCGGAATCCCCGCGTGGAAGTCGATCAAAACGTATTCCGTTATCGGCACGCACGACCTGGTACTGCCCGAGGCGACCCAACTGCAGGAGGCCCGTCGCGCGCATTCCGAGATCACGCTCGTCGGCGGGTCGCACCTGTCGTTGATCTCGAAGTGGCGTCAGGTCGCCGCGGTCATCGAAACGGCGGCCCGCTAGCCGGAGCCGCTTCGAAAGCGCTCGGCCGGCGCGGGCGCGTGCCCCGCGTCGGCCCGTCACTTTCGTGCCGGCCGGGGTCTTGTCTCGTCGAAGCCTGCGTGCTTGGGTGGGCCTGGCGGTCGCGACCGACCGCTCGACGGGGGTGCACCGTGACGGCGATTCCGGATCATCGGGTGATCGTGTTCCTGCAAGAGAACAAGACCACCGACTTCTACTTTCCGACCATGGCGGCGTGGGGCGCCGCGGTCGCGAACCACGGCGCCCTGCTGACGGCGCCGCCCAACTTCGATCAACCCCACGACCGCAATGCGTGGGTGCACTACTCGATGGGTGACTACCCGGCCCTCGCCGTGCAGATCGACAACGACAGCGTGATCCCCTTCTACAGCTACCTGGCCAAGGAATTCGTCTTCGCGGATCACCACTTCGGCTCGGGGTCGAACTCGACCCCCGGGCACATGCTCGCCATCGGCGGGCAGATGCCGACGATGAAGAACCCGCCGTTCGTCGGGCCGCACCCGGTGTGGGACCTCCCGTCGGTCTTCACCGCGGCAGACGCCGGGCAGGTGTCGTGGGCGGCGTTCCCCGACGCCGGCGGCTACCCGACGAAGTTCTACCAGAGCCTCACGACCGCTCCGGGATCGGCCAACGTCCACCATCCGAACGAGTTCATCCCGATGGCGAAGGCCGGCCTGCTGCCTCGGCTCGTCTACGTCTGGTCTCCGGCGGGACACGACGAGCACCCGCCGTTCGTCAGCGATCCCGAGTACATCAGCAAGGGGCAGAACCTGGTCTGGGATCGCGTCCAGGCCGTCATCGACGGCGGCGGCTGGCAGAACACCACCTTCATCCTCACCTGGGACGACTGGGGCGGCTACGCCGACTCGGTGCGGACGCCGGTGATCGAGACGCTGCCCGACGCCCTGCATCCCGAGGGGTTCGCGGCGATCGGCGGCTCCCGCATCCCGTTGCTCATGTTCGGCGGCATGGTCGCGCAGCAGATCGATCCCGAGTGGCACTCGCACGCGTCGATTCCCAAGACTGCCATCGAGCTGCTGGGGCTGCCCGACATGGGGGTCCCCCGAGTCGACACGGCACCGAGCCTCGCCCGACACGTGCACGCCACCGTGAAGCGCACTCCGCCACCGGCGCCGGGTTCGACCGTCACCCAGCCGACCCCGCCCACGCCGCGGCCGAAGCCGGTCGAGCCGAAGCCCTGGGCAGGGGGCCTCGATCAGCCGATGCCCGCGCTGGTCACGAGAGACGGCAAGGGCCTGCCCGCCCCGAGCGACGGGGTCGTGCATCCGAAGCCGCCTCACCCTCCGGCGAAGTAACGCCCGCGCCCCGAGCGCTAGCGACGGCCGGCACCCAGGCCGGACGACGGCATCGAGGAGACGGTCGATTCGAGCTCGGCCAGGGGGAACCAGCGATCCATGAACGCGGCGATCTCACCGACCGGGGTCCAGACGATCCCCTCGTCGTCCAGTTCGTCGAGCACCTCGCTCCTGATCAGCGGGCCGCTCCACTGCTCGCGCTCCAACCCGTCGGGGCCGATGAAACACGCGCACCAGGTGCCCGACTCCCAGTCGTACTGGCAGAGCACGGCGAGACGCTCGCCGTCCCGGGTGAGCGTGCCTGTGCGCGGGCGGTGCGAACTGAGAAGGTCTTGCAGGGGCGCGAACGCGTCCATCATCCGACTCCCAACTCCCCGGTTGAGGGCAGGCCCCGCACCGGTTCAGATACCTCAATGGTGACACCGATGGCGTCGATGAGCCAGAGTCAAAAATCATCCCGTCGATCGGTGCCGCCCGCTGACGTCCAGACGTGAACGACGTATCGTTAGCTATCGCTACTCCGTTGCGAGAGGACACCGTCATGCACAACTCATCCCCCACCGGCTTCGACCTGCGAGAGGCCGTCGACGGCCTTCGCGAGGCGTTCGCCCCCCACCTCGCCGGGCATATGGCTGCCCGCATGGGCGGTCGCATGGGGCGCGGCGACATCCGCGCCGCCGTCCTGGTCGAGCTCGCCGAGAAGCCGATGCACGGCTACCAGCTGATCCAGGCCATCGAGACCCGCTCCGGCGGAACGTGGAGGCCGAGCCCCGGCTCGATCTACCCCACCCTCCAGCTGCTCGCCGACGAGGGGCTCGTCAGCGCGACACAGGACGGTGAGCGCAAGGTCTACTCGCTGACCGAAGCCGGCACCGAGGCCGCCGCCGAGGCCGCCGACACGCCCCACCCCTCGGAGTCGCGCCGCGGCTGGGACGCCGAACGCGCCGCTCTGCCCAAGGCGGGCGCCAAGCTCGCCCAGGCCCTGATGCAGGTGACGCACAACGGCACGCCCGAGCAGGCCGCGCGTGCCGTCGCGATCGTCGACGAGACGCGCCGCAAGCTCTACGCGATCCTCGCCGAGGACTGACCGGATGTCGCAGGCGGGGATGCCGCGAACCAGCGGCACCACCGCACCGCGCGCCGACCACGTGTTCCGCGCGCGCTACCGGCGCATCATGCGGTTCGCCGCGGTCGCGCTGGCGCAGGCCTGGTGGTTCGAGCTCGTGCTGCCGCGCATCGGCCTGCGTCGCCTCGCGGCGCGCGGCAGGACCGTGCGTCTGCGGCGCCTGGCCCGGCGCTTCCACGATCTCGCGGTCGAGCTCGGCGGGCTGATGATCAAGGTCGGGCAGTTCATGTCGTCGCGTCTCGACGTGCTCCCGCCCGAGATCACCGACGAGCTCGAGGGGCTGCAGGACGAGGTCGCCCCCGAGGCGTTCGACGGCATCCGGACTCAGACCGAGGCCGAGCTCGGGATGCCGCTGGAGCAGGCCTACGCCTCCTTCGATCCGGTGCCGATCGCCGCGGCATCCCTCGGTCAAGCCCATCGCGCCCGTCTCTCGCCGGGGGTCGCGGGCGATCTCGGATTCGCGGATGTCGTCGTCAAGGTGCAGCGCCCCGGCATCGAGCAGGTCGTCGCGGTCGACCTCTCGGCGCTGCGTCGCGTCGCGCGCTGGCTCTCGCGGGTGCGGGTCGTCTCGTCGCGCGTCGACGCGCCCGCCCTCGTCGAGGAGTTCGCCACGACGACCCTCCAAGAGATCGACTACCTGCACGAGGCCGCGAACGCCGAGCGCTTCGCCTCCGACTTCGCCGACGACCCGAGCGTGAGCTCGCCCCTCGTCGTCTGGGAGCGCACCTCGCTGCGGACCCTGACGCTGTCGGATGTGACGGCGATCAAGATCACCGACGTCGCGGGCCTGAACGCGGCCGGCATCGATCCGGCGCAGGTGGCACAGGCGCTCGCGCGTTCGGCCTTCCAGCAGATCTTCGTGGCGGGGTTCTTCCACGCCGACCCGCATCCGGGCAACATCTTCGTGACCCCGCTGCCGATCGCAGACGACCCGAGCTCGGACGCCGATGCCGCCCCCGGCGCCCACCCGGGCTGGCGCCTGACCTACGTCGACTTCGGCATGATGGGCGAGATCTCCGACACCCTTCGGGCCGGATTGCGCGACTTCATCCTCGCCGCCGTCGCCCGCGACTCGCGCGGCCTGGTCACCTCCCTCGAACGGCTCGGCGTGCTGCTGACCGTGTCGGACACCGAAGAGCTCGAGCGCGCCATGACCGCCCTCTTCGATCGCTTCGGCGGCATGGGGATCGCCGAGCTGCAACGCGTCGATCCGCGTGAGCTCGAGAGGTTCGCCGTCCAGTTCGGCGAGACGGTGCGCGCGCTGCCGTTCCAGATGCCCGAGAGCTTCCTGCTGCTCATCCGCACCATCTCGCTCACCTCGGGCGTGACGAGCGCACTCGATCGCGACTTCAACATGTGGGATGCCGTCGACCCCTTCGCGCGCACCGTGCTCAGCTCGGGCGGCATGGGCGCCCTGCGCGACCTCCCCCAGCGGGCGCTCGCTCTCGCGACGACCGTGGCCCGCCTGCCGCGCCGCCTCGACGAGCTCACGACGCGCATCGAGCGCGGTCAACTCGCCGTGCGCGCCCCTGACGTGGAGCGCCGACTGCGGTCGCTCGAACGGTCCTTGGGCCGGCTCGTGTCGGCGATCGTCTTCGCGGGACTGCTGTTCGCGGGCGTGCTGACGCGGCCGACCGACGAGGTGCTCGGGTGGGTGCTGATCGCGGCGTCGGCGGCGCCGTTGCTGCACGTGGTCGCGACCTGGCGGGCCCGCTAGGGGCCGACCGCGCTCCGCAACGGGTCCGATGTCGGTGGGTTGAGGAAGTATATGTTCAGGAATGATTTTCCAGAGCAATCAACACGACCAGGGAGCACCCGTGAGCAAGCAGCAATTGAGACTCATCGACCAGCAGTTGCGGCAGACGTCGTTCGGCGGCACCACGATCGAGGAGCAGCGCTCCGCATTCGAGCGGATGAGCCGCGGATGGCGCGTCAGTGATCGCGTCAGCGTGACGGACGAGCAACTCGCCGGCATTCCCGCCCTTCGCGTCGAGCCGCTCGATGGGAAGCGGCGCGGCACGATCCTCTACTTCCACGGCGGCTCGTGGATCGTCGGCTCGCCGCGCACCGCGCTCGGGCTGACCTCGGAGCTGGTCGCCCGCACCGGGATGTCGGCGTTCTCGCTCGACTACGCGCTCGCGCCCGAGCATCCGTTCCCCGCGGGGATCGAGAGCGGAGTCGAGGCGTATCGCGCGCTCCTCGACAGCGGGCTCGATCCGGCGCAGATCGCCTTCGCCGGCGACTCCGCCGGGGGCGGGCTCAGCGTGACGACCGCCCTCGCCGCCCGAGCGGCCGGACTCCCGCTGCCGGGCGCGATCGTCGCGTTCTCGGGTGGATTCGACGCAACCCGCAGCGGCGAGAGCATGGAGTCGAAGGCCGACGCCGATCCGCTCCTCACTCGCGCGGCGTTGGAGGCGTCGGGGAGCCTCTACCTGGCCGGGCAGGATCCCGACCAGGAGCTGCTGAGCCCCGCGACGCGCGCCGACCTCGCCGGGTTCCCCCCGATGCTGTTGCAGGTCGGCAGCAACGAGGTGCTGCTGGACGACTCGACCCGCCTTGCCGTGCGCGCCGCGGCGGCCGGGGTCGACGTCATCCTCGACGTCACCGCGGATGCGTCCCACGTGTTCCAGGCGCTGGTGGGGGTGCTCGACGAGGCGGATGCCGCCCTCGACCGGGCAGCGCAGTTCCTCTCAGCGAGGATCGCAGCCTGAAACGCGGGCGGGCCGAGCCCGCTCACCCCGCGGGTTGACCGACCCCGCGGCTCTCCAGCTCACCGCGCAGAACCCCGAGTGTCTGCACAAGAGCGGCGAGAGCCGCCGGGTCGACACTCGAGGTGAGCCGCGCGAACTCGGTGTCGAAGGTCGGGGTCGCGAGGTCGATGAGCCGCTCCCCCGCTGCCGTCACGGCGAGCAGGGACGACCGCCGGTTGGCGGGGTTGGCCAGGCGCTCCACCCAGCCGTTGGCCTCCATCCGGTCGACGCCCTTGCTCGTCGCCCCGACGCCGATGGCGAACGCGGCGGCGAGGTCGGCGACGCGAGCCGAGTCGTGCGCGCGGATGTACCGCAGGAACTCGAATGCGCCGAGCGTCACGCCGTGAGCCTCCCGCAGCACGGCATCCAGCGCGTTGTAGAGGCGCGTCTCGACCCGCACGAGATCGGAGAACGCGACGATCGCCTCCGGCCTCCGGCTGCGTCGAGCTTCCATGGCATGAACTGTACGGGAAGCAGCCTCGGCACGTCTTGGCGACCGCTTGACCTCAAGCGCGTGAAGTGTGCTCGACTGGTCGCATGACCATGCTCACCATCCAGCAGGTGGCCCGGCAGACCGGGCTCAGCGAGCCGACGTTGCGCTACTACGAGGAGATCGGGCTGATCGGCCCCATCCCCCGCGATGCGAGCAGCGGCCATCGGCGGTACCGCGAGAGCGACCTCGACGCCCTGCAGGCGCTGGCGTGTCTTCGGGCGATGGGGGTCGGCATCCAGGACATGCGCAGCTACCAGGGCAACCGTGCGCGCGGGAACATCGCGGCCGGCGAGCAGCGCGAGCTGCTGCTGCGGCATGCCGACCGGGTGCGCGACGAGATCGAGACGCTGCGGGTGCATCTCGACTACCTGCAGGCGAAGGCGGAGCTCTGGGATGCCCGCGATCGCGGCGACGTCGCCGACGAGGCCGAGGCGCAACTGCGTGTGCACGCGGTGCTGCCGAGCCTCGAGGCGGCCATGCGGGCTTGACCTCAAGCGCTTGAGGGATGTTGTGCTGATCGCATGACAACGAATTCGACCCCCGCGCTCGTCACCGGCGGCACGGGATACCTCGCCACCCGCCTGATCACCGACCTCCTGCAGCAGGGCACGCCCGTGCGCACGACCGTCCGCTCCCTCGACCGCGCCGGCGCCGTGCGCGCGGCCGTGCGGCGCGGCGGAGCCGACGACGCCGGCCTCTCCTTCGCCGTGGCGACGCTGACCGACGACGCCGGCTGGGCGGATGCCGCAGCCGGCATCGACGAGGTGTACCACGTGGCCTCGCCGATGATCCAATCCCAGAACCCGGATGAGGTGGTGGCCCCCGCCCGCGACGGCGCCATGCGCGCGCTGCGGGCCGCGCGCGACGCGGGAGCCCGCCGCGCCGTGCTGACCTCCTCCTTCGCGGCGGTCGGCTACTCCCCCAAACCCGCCAACCCGGGGAGCACGACGCGGGAATACGACGAGACCGACTGGACCTCGCCCGACACCCCCGGGCTGCCCGTGTACCCGCTGTCGAAGGCGGTCGCCGAGCGCGCGGCCTGGGACTTCATCGAGCGGGAGGGCGGCGACACCGAGCTGGTGGTGCTCAACCCGACCTGGATCGCGGGGCCGACCCTGACATCCGAGGCGCGGTCGTCGCTGCAGCTCTTCTCGGCGATGCTCGGAGGTCACATGCCGCTCGCGCCGCGACAGCGCTTCGGCATCGCCGACGTGCGGGATGTCGCGGCGGCGCACATCGCGGCGATGGCCGCTGCCGACGCGGCGGGCAAGCGCTACCTGCTCCTCGCCGACGGTCCGACGATCAGCTGGCTCGGGGTCGCCGAGCTGCTGCGCGAGCACTTCGGCGCGTTCGCCGAGAAGGCACCGACCGCGGAGGTGGAGGGTGAGGAGCTGGCGCCGCTCGTCATCCACAACGAGCGCGGCAAGCGCGAGCTGGGGCTCAGCTACCGCCCGGCCGAGCAGACGATCGTCGAGACCGTCGACAGCATGCGCGAACTGGGGATGCTGGCCTGATCGCCTGCTTCGGAAGCTCGCGCGACGCTACTTGAGGCCCGAGGACGCCAGCCCGTCGATGACCCGTCTCTGCAGCGCGATGAACAGGATCAGCACGGGCGCCATCGCCATCAGACTCGCCGCCATGAGCACGGGGTAGTTGACCGTCACGTCGCCGGCGATGGTGGCGAGCCCCGCCGACAACGGCATGGCATTGGAATAGGTCGAGACGACGAGAGGCCAGAGCAGCTCGTTCCACGACCAGAGCACGGTGGTGATCGCCAGCACGCTGATGCTCGGCTTCGCCAGGGGGAGCATGATCCGCCAGAAGGTCTGGAACGGATTCGCGCCGTCCATGCGGGCGGCTTCTTCGAGTTCGGCCGGCAGGTTCAGGAACGCCGTCCTCATCAAGAACGTGCCGAAGGCGCTGAACAGGCCGGGGGCGACGAGGCCGAGCAAGGTGTTGAGCAGACCGAGACTCTGGATGATCTGATACTGCGAGATGAGATACACCTGCGCGGGCACCAGCAGGATCGACAGCACGACCGCGAGCAGAGGCGAGCGACCGGCGAAACGCATCCTCGCGAAGGCGTAGCCGGCCATCGTGCACAGCACGATCTGCGCCGCGGTGCGGATCACGGTGATCAGGATCGACGTGCCGAGCTGGGAGAGGAACGGCAACCGGGTCAAGACCTCGGCGTAGTTCTGCCACTGGAGCTGCGCCGGCCAGAAGGTCGGCACCACGCTCTGCACCTCGACGTTGGTCGAGAGCGACATGATGATCTGCCACACGAACGGGAACGCCATGAGCAGACCGCCGACGCCGAGGACGAGGTGGGCGCCGACGTGGCTGCCCCGTCGCGCCCGCGCCACCTCGGATCGGCGCACCGCCCCGACCGCGGCGACACGGGTCGCACCGATCCTGTTGCTCGCACTAGTCATTTCTCACCCATCTGCGCTGCAGGCGGAACTGCCAGATCGTGACCAGCCCGATGAGCACGAAGATGAACATGGCGATGGCAGCGGCGTAGCCCTTGTTGTTGCTGACGAAACCCTGGCTGTAGAAGTAGAAGACGAGCGACATCGTCTGGGGAAGCACGGGGTTCTTGCTTCCCAGAAGCGCGTAGAGAAGGTCGAAGAGCTGGAAGCTCGAGATGATCGTGATGATGAAGACGAAGAAGATGCTCGGGGTGAGCAGGGGAACCGTCACCGACCGGAACTGCCGAGACCGGGATGCGCCGTCGAGTTCAGCCGCTTCGTAGAGCTCGACCGGAATGTTCTTGAGTCCGGCGCTCAGGATGATGATCGCGAATCCGATCGACGACCAGAGCCCGACGATCGAGACCGCCAGGAGCGCGAACCCGGGGGTGCTGATCCAGTACGGCCCCTTGATTCCGACGAGCGCGAGCGCGTGATTGAGGATGCCGAAGTCGCCGTTGAAGATGATCCTCCAGACGAGCGCGACCGCCGTGGGCATCGCGATGTACGGGAGGAAGAACAGCACGCGATAGAACGCGGCGAACCGCAGGCCCGGCGTATTGAGAAGGCTCGCGAGCCACACCGCGAGGGGGATCCCGAGCAACACGATGACCGTGTAGACGAGAGTGTTCGCGAGCGCCTGATAGAGCTTCGGGTCGGCGAACAGCTCGGCGTAGTTCGCCGTTCCGGACCAGGTGAAACCGCCGAAGACCCCCGACGTCGTGAACGAGTAGAACGCCGTCTGCAGAATGGGCCAGATGTAGAACATCCCCACGCCGCACAGCAGCGGGCCCACGAACAGCCACGGCCAGATGCCGTCACGGCGAGCGGCCGCCCCGCCCCGCCGACGCCCGAGTGAAGCAGGCGTCAGCGAGACGGAGCGGACACGTTCCGATTTGATGGTCATTCCTTTGCCAGGGCGCCGTTCATCTGGGTGGCGAGGTCGCTCAGGACACTGTCGACCGGCTTCTCGCCAGAGAACGCTGCCGGCAGCAGAGCCGACTCGAAGGCGTTCCAAGCCGCGGTGTTCTTGGACGACGGCAGCGGTACCGAGTAGGCGACCGCATCCAAGAAGGTCTGCAGGTTCACTCCCGGCATCGACGCTGCGAACGCCGACTGCGTGCCGTTGAACGCGGGGATGATCGCTCCCATGTTGCCCTGCTGCAGCTGCGCAGCCTTGCTGGCGAGGTAGACCTGCAACGCCTGCGCGGCCTGCTTGTTCTTGCCGGCAGCGGCGACGACATTCGAGACGCCGTGGATGACCGTTGCCCGCTTCACGCCCTTGGGCAGCGGGGCGACCTGAACGTCCTTGGCGATCGGCGCTGCGGCGATCTCGCTCCGTGCCCAGTCACCGCCCTGGTACATGGCGACCTTTCCCGAGACGAACCACTGATCCGCCGGGGTATCAGTGAGCTGCTGGATGCTCGGCGACGCCTTCGACGCGATGAGGTCGGTCCAGAACTTGATGCCAGCAGCGGTGGCGGTCGAGTCGTACATCGACTTCTTGCCGTCGGCGCTGATCACGCCGCCGCCGGCCTGGAAGATGGTGTCATAGTACGTGGTCTGCCCGTCCATGCCGGCGGCCGCCCCGTAGATTCCCTTCGACGCGAGCTTGGTCGAGATCGCGGTGGCCGCGGTGGAGAAGTCGCTCCAGGTCCAGTCCTTGGTGGGCACGTCGACCCCCGCTTCTTTGAAGATCGCCGCGTTATACCAGAGGCCGATGGTGTCGAAATCCTTGGGCACGCCGTAGGCGACCCCGTTGAGGGAGTACAGCTCGTCGAGCGACTTCGGGTAGTTCGACGGGTTGATCGCTCCGGCCGCGACCTCGCCCGTGATGGGTTCGATCTTGCCGTTGGCCTCGTACAGTTTGGCGTTCGGCCCGTTCATCCAGAAGAGGTCGGGAAGGGTGTTGCTCGTCGCCTCCGTCTGGATCTTGGTCCAGTAGTCCGCCCACGGAGTGACGTCGACGTTGACGTGGATGTTGGGGTAGAGCTTGTTGAAGCCCGCGATGTTCGCGTTGATGGCCTTCACCTGCGTCTGGTCCCACAGCGCGTAGGTGATGTTCGCCGACAGGGTCTTACTCGGCGCGGAGTATCCGCCGGTTCCGGCGGAGGTGCTCGCGGAGGCGCAACCGGCGAGCATGACCGTGACGGCCAGCGTGCTGACGGCGGCGGCCGCGACATGTCGACGCCGCGCCTGCGGTCGTGGTGACAGGAATTTCATAGCTGTGTCCTTTCGAATGGTCGCTGCCCATCGGCAGCACGGGGAGTGAAGTAGCTTTCGACACTCAGGTGGAGCGGTGGAACATCGAGCGGTCTCGAGCCCTCTCGAAGCGATGTGGTCGCCAGCGCGCCGGCCGCGACGGCCTGACGCGCGGCAACAGGCGACAGCGAACTGGGCGTGCCGCGGGATACGTGGTCGAGGAATTCGTTCACCGTCAACTCGTCGGCATCGGCGTGCCCGACCTCGACGCCGGCGATCGGGTATTCCTTGTCGCCGGCTTCTCGGTAGTTCGACCGGCGATTCCACACCCTGACGACGCCCCCGCCGGTGTCGCCGAAATTCTCGAGACGACCCTGGGTGCCGATCACGGTGTAGTTGCGCCAGTAGTCGGGAGTGAAGTGGCATTGCTGATAACTGGCCAGAACGCCGTTGTCGAGCGTCATCATGACCATCGAGACGTCTTCGACGTCGACGACGGGGTTGAGACCGGTCTGACTCTCGGGCGGCCAGTTCTCGAACGAGAACCAGTCCGGCATGGTCTGCCCGCTGCGCTCGCGACGGTCGGTGATGTCGCCGTAGACCATGAGCTGCCCCATTCCTACGACCCTGCGGGTGTAGCCGCCGCCGAGGAGGTGGATGACATCGAGGTCGTGGGCTGCCTTCTGCAGCAGGAGGGAGTTGACGCGGCTGCGGTCGGCGTGCCAGTCCTTGTAGTAGTAATCGCCGCCGTTTCCGACGAAGTGACGGACCCAGATCGTCTTGACCGTGCCGATCTCGCCCCGGGCGATGATCTCGCGCATGAGCCGCACCACACCCGAGTGCCGGAAGTTGTGTCCGACGTACAGAGGGGTCTCGGTCTCGGCGGCCGCCATCAGAACGGCGTCGGCTTCTTCGACGGTGATCGCGAGGGGCTTCTCGAGATATACGGCGACTCCCGCACGCAGCAACTCGATGGCGATGGACGCATGAGTCCAGTCGGGGGTCGTCACGATCGCCGCGTCGATGCCGCCCCGCGCAATCAGCTCGGTGACGGATCGGTGGACCTCGATGTCGGCTCCGAACATCTGAGTGGCACGCGAGCGTCCCTCCTCGGTCGGATCGACCGCCGCGACGAGCGCGGCCGCGGTCGGCGACGTGGTGACGTGTCCCGCGATGACGGAGCGCTGCCCCACTCCGACGACGGCCACCCGGAGGGATGCCCCGGGGACGTGGTCTGCGTGATTCGTCATACCGCTCTGCTCGCTTCTTTGCGTGAACTTGATTTATATGATGCCAAATCAATCATGAATTGACAATAGGTGATCCGCGCAATGATCGAAACTGGAATCACGAATCCGCCGCGAGTTGTTACACAGCGGTAACACGTCGCAGCGTTCACCGACTCCGTGGAGCATGACTCCGGCGCATCACGCGGCACCCAGATGACGAGGCCAGCCGGCCACGCCTCTAACCGGCGACGATGACCTGAACGGCTGCGGCCGCGAGATCGGCGGCGAAGGCAGGCGAGAGCGGAGCATCGGTCACCAGCACGTCGATCTGGTCGAGGGGGCAGATCCGGGCAAAGGTGGACTTCATCATCTTGGTGGAATCGGCGACCACCACGACCCGCTTGGCCACGCTCGCGAACTGCCGGCTGACATCCGCTTCGCCCTCGTGCAGGGTGGTCGCACCGTACTGGGCGCTCAGCCCGTCCACGCCGAGGATGGCCACGTCGAGAACGACCTCCGCGAGCGTGCTCGAGACCAGAGACCCAACCAATTCGTAGGACTGGCGGCGCGCGATCCCCCCGGTGACGACGATCTTGACGTGCGGGCGTACCGAGAGTTCGTAGGCGATGTTCAACGCATTGGTGACGATCGTCACGCCGGGTTCGTTGTCGTCGCGGTTGAAGCGCTCGCTGCGTCCGAGGGTACGAGCGACCTCGCTCGTGGTCGTCCCCCCGTTGATTCCGACGGTGTCGCCCAAGGAGATGAGCTCGGCGGCGGCCCGCGCGATCGCGACTTTCGCGTCGGCCTGTCGCGCGATCTTGTACTGCAGGGGCAACTCGTATCCAGTGCCGAGCGCCGAGGCTCCACCGTGGGTCCGCGTGACGAGACGCTGCTCGGCGAGCATGGTCAGATCGCGGCGCGCCGTCGCCGCCGAGACATTCAGTGCATCGCTGATCTCGGCGATCGTCACGTTTCCGCGGTCGCTCACCAGCTCCAGCAGGGCGTTCAGTCGCTGTTGCTGTGTCATGGGACGTCGACCCGCGTTTCTGTCAGGAGTGCGCTTGTCTGCTCATCTTAGATCGAGCAACGTGATCTATGTTGATTGAGGTTGACGTTTTCGGCTAGTATCAATCAGAACCAATCTTCTACGTTCGCTGTCGGAGACCGTGCCGGCTCCGCGAATCGAAAGGCACTGATGCCAGACACTTTTGTCGCCGCGGAGCTGAACTCTCAGCCCGTCTCCTGGCGGGCCGTCGCCCGTCTCGCTCCGAGCTTCGAGAACGTCCTGCCCCAGAAGGGGGAGACGGTCGCCGTCGTCGGCTGTGGAACGAGCTGGTTCATGGCGATGAGTTACGCGGTGCTGCGCGAGCGGGCCGGACACGGCATCACCGACGCGTTCGCCGGCTCCGAGTACCCGATCGACCGAACGTACGATCGCGTCATCGCGATCTCACGTTCGGGAACGACCAGCGAGATCGTGGCGCTCCTGGCAGAACTGGCGCCGGCGATCACGGTCGTCATCACCGCCGTCCACGACTCTCCCGCCGGCGCGAAGGCGAGCCATCAGATCGTCTTGCCATTCGCTGACGAACAGTCCGTCGTCCAGACCCGGTTCGCGACGACCACCCTCGCGCTTCTCCGGGCCGGTCTCGGTCACGATATCGAGGGGCTCGCCCGCGACGCAGAGAAGGCGCTGCAGATCCCCATCGACGATCTGATGGATGCGGAGCAGGTGACGTTCGTCGGCCTGGGGCCCGCGGTCGGCTTGTGCTCCGAGGCGGCGCTGAAGACGCGCGAGGCGGCCCAGTTCTGGGCGGAGTCCTATCCGGCGATGGACTACCGGCACGGCCCCATCGCCATCGCCCAGCCGGGACGGCTCGTCTGGTCGCTCGGACCCGCACCCGAGCACCTCGCAGCTGAGGTCGCCCTGACCGGTGCCCGCTTCGTCCATCACGATCTCGACCCGCTCGCGGGGCTCATTGTCGCGCAGCGCTACGCCGTCGCGCTGGCGGAACTCCGCGGCCTGGATCCCGACAACCCGCGGTCGCTCACTCGATCGGTGATCCTGACCTCGTGAGCCTCCCCGTTCTCGGAATCGACATCGGCGGCACGAGCATCAAGGCTCGTCTGGCGGATGGCGACGACCTGACTCTGGGAACATGGCGCGAGCCGACACCGGCTCAAGACCCTTCGGGCGCCTCAACCGCGGAGGTCATCGGCGCGATGGTCGAGAGGGCGCGCCGCACCGCTCCCCTCGGCGCGGTCGGAGTGGTCGTGCCCGGGATCGTCGACGACGATGCGGGCGTCTGCATCCATTCGGTCAATCTGGGCTGGCACGACCTCCCGATCCGCGACATCCTTCAGCGGCGCGTCGACCTGCCGATGGCCTTCGGTCATGACGTGCGGGCCGGCGCCCTCGCCGAGTCCCTCACCGGTGCCGCCGCGGGGGTGGTGGGTCCCGTGGTGTTCATCCCCATCGGGACCGGCGTGGCCAGCGCGCTCATCATCGATGGCGCGGTCATCAGCTCGGGCGGCTGGGCGGGAGAGATCGGGCAGGTCATCCTCGACTCCGGCCCGCACGCCGGCCACCGCGTCGAAGAGATCGCGTCCGCGACCGGGATCGCCCGGCGAGCGGGACAGCCGAACGCGCTCGCTGTCGCCGAACTCGTGACCGCGGGAGACGCCGTCGCCACCGCGGCGTGGGACGAGGGGATCGATGTGCTGGCCGACGCACTCGCCTGGATCGATGCGATCGTCGCGCCCGAGATGATCGTGCTGGGCGGCGGCCTGGCGGAGGCCGGGGAGCTGTTGACCCGCCCGCTCGAACGCGCCCTCGTGCGGCGGCTGCCGTCCACCCGGATTCCCGCGCTCTCCCGGGCACGCCACGGCGATGCCGCCGCCATGATCGGCGCGGGCTACCTGGCCCGGCGTCGACTCGGCGCTGGCGATCCCTGATGGCTGAGGTTCTCACTCTCGCGGCGGACCGCGTCGTCTCCGCATCCGGCGACTGGTCGCCGGGCTGGCTCACCATCGCCGACGGACGTATCCGCGACTGCGGATCCGGTATCACCCCTGACGCCGGCCGAGATCGCGGGTCCGCCCGCCTCGAGCGGCTGAGCGGGACGCTCATTCCGGGGCTCGTCGACATCCATGCTCACGGTGCGCTCGGTGTGGATTTCGGAGCGGCCGATGCCTTGGCAGCGCGTCGCGTCGCTGCCCACCACGCTTCCCTCGGCACAACGACCCTGTTGGCCTCGCTGGCATCGGCGCCGATCGGCGCACTCGAACGCGGCATCCGCACTCTGCGGCCGCTCGTCGAGGACGGCACGCTGGCCGGCATCCATCTCGAGGGGGCATACCTCTCTCCCCGCCGACGCGGCGCCCACGACCTCGGGATGCTCCGCTCACCGGATCTCGGTGAGATGCGGCGCCTCGTCGGCGCCGGCGGCGGTGCGGTGCGCATGGTGACCCTCGCACCCGAGCTGGACGGGGCGGAGGTCGTCGTGCGGTGGCTGGCGGCCAACGGCGTCACCGTCGCGCTCGGCCACAGCGAGTGCGACGCCGACACGGCGCGTGCCGCGTTCGGCTGGGGGGCACGCGTCGTCACTCATCTCTTCAACGGCATGGCGCCCCTTCATCATCGCGCGGCGGGACTCGTCGGAGCGGCCCTGGTGGACCAGCGGGTCACCTTGGAACTCATCCTCGACGGTCAGCATGTGGGCCCCGAGGCCGTCGAGATCGCTCGGCGAACGGCGCCGGGCCGGATCGCGCTGGTCTCCGACGCCATGTCTGCCACGGGGTGCCCGGACGGCGCCTTCACGATCGCGGGTTCCCCGGTGCGAGTGCGCGACGGAGTCGCGACGACGGCCGACGGCTCGTCGCTCGCCGGGAGCACGTCGACGCTCGGCGTCGGACTCGCGATCCTGCTCTCGACGACAGGCGTGACCCTGAGAGAGGCCGTCGCCGCCACGTCGACCACCGCCGCGCAGGCGATCGGCCTTCCGCATTCGGGCATCCATCCGGGCGCGGCTGCCGACCT
Source organism: Lysinimonas soli (assembly GCF_042655435.1). Taxonomy (NCBI): domain Bacteria; kingdom Bacillati; phylum Actinomycetota; class Actinomycetes; order Micrococcales; family Microbacteriaceae; genus Lysinimonas; species Lysinimonas soli. The sequence continues at coordinate 73,262 of NZ_JBHSMG010000001.1, read as the reverse complement.
TCTCCTGCTGGGCGACGGCGGCGTCACCCGCGTCATGAGGCGGGGCGAATGGCTCAGGTAGTCGTCATCACCCCGAACCCGGCCATTGACGTGACATACCGGGTCGCCTCGCAGACGCCTGGTCTCACCCACCGCGTCATCACTGCCACGCGTCAGCCGGGGGGCAAGGGCGTGAACGTCGCACGGGCGCTCGAATCGCTCGGCGTCTCGACCGTGAGCCTGCTTCCCCTGGGCGGCGAGACCGGGCGGTGGATGCTCGACGAGCTGGCCGCGCTCGACCTCGCCGTCGCCGCGGTGGAGGTGTCCGGCGAGACCAGGACCACGATCACCGTGACGGATGAAACGACCCATCCCACGCTGTTCGCCGAGGCCGGCCCCGTCGTCTCGTCTGACGAATGGCGATTGCTCACCGAGAAGCTGCGCCGTCTGCTCCCGGATGCTGCCCTGCTGGTCGTCTCCGGCTCGATGCCCCCCGAAGCCGATTCCGCCGGTCTGATCGAGACCTGGGTGCACGCCGCGCGCGACGCGGGCGTCCGTGTAGTCGTCGATGCGGCCGGGGACGCACTCCTGGCCGCGGCACGCGCCGGCGCCGACATCCTGAAACCCAATCTCTCCGAGGTGCTCGAGACCACGGGGCAGCCGACCGCGGAACGCGGAAGCCGCCTGCTTCTCGATCTCGGCGCGGGTCTGGTCGTGGTGTCCCATGGCAGCCAGGGGATCACCGCGTACCGCCCCGACGGCGACGATGCCGTCGATGCCGTCCCCGGCATCTCGGGTAACCCGACCGGCGCGGGCGACGCGGCGACGGCGGGCCTCGCCGCCGCCCTCATCGACGGCCGACCGATTCACGAGGCCCTGCGCTGGGCTGCCGCGCTCGGCGCCGCCGCCGTCCTCCGCCCGGTCGCGGGCGAGGTCGACCGCGCCGCATTCGACCGCTTTCTTCATGCCAGCACACTCGACGATGGAGCAGGAACATGATCACCGACGTCAGCCTTGTCAGCTTGCTCGCCGCCGCCCAGGCCCATCATCAGGGCATCGGCGCCTTCAACGTCGTGCTGCTCGAGCACGCGGAGGCAATCGTCACAGGGGCCGAACGGGTATCGCTCCCGGTCATCCTTCAGATCAGCGAGAACTGCATCGCGTATCACGGCGGTCTCGCGCCGATCGCGCTGGCGTCACGGGAGATCGCCCGCGCCGCCTCCGTCGACGTGCTCGTGCACCTCGACCACATCGAGGATGCCGAGCTGATCAAGGAGGGGATCGAACTGGGCGTGCAGAGCGTGATGTTCGACGCCTCGAGGCTCCCCTACGCCGACAACATCGTCGCGACGCGGGAGATGGCCGACTACTGTCACGCTCGCGGTGTCGGGATCGAGGCGGAACTGGGCGAGGTCGGAGGCAAGGACGGGGTTCACGCCGCCGGAGCCCGCACCGATCCGTCGGAGGCCGCGCGATTCGTCGAGCAGACCGGCGTCGACGCCCTCGCAGTCGCGGTCGGCACCTCGCACGCCATGCGCGACCGGGTCGCGGCCGTCGACCATGGACTCATCGCGGCGCTTCGCGCCTCCGTCCCCGTTCCTCTCGTGCTGCACGGGTCATCCGGTCTGCCCGATGACGAAATCCGGGCCGCGGTGCGCAGCGGCATGACGAAGATCAACATCTCAACCCACCTGAACGGCTTGTTCACGAACTCGATCCGCGAGGTCCTCGACGAGGAGCCCGAGACCGTGGACCCTCGACGGTACGTCCGCCGGGGCCGAGACGCGATCGCGACCGAGACCGCCCGTCTGCTCGAGCTTCTCGCTCAGCCAAATTGATCGATATTGCTGTATTTAACCCTCGATTAATCAGTTTCGATCAGCTAAGCTCGCGCCCAGACAGCGTTCCGTTGATGCAAGCCACCCGACGACGGCGCGGTGATCAGCTCGAACCGGGGTCGCCCCCGGCTTCCTCTTCTCATCGAAAGGTCGTCATGAAGAACACATCTCGCCGGAACGTCGCGGTGCTCGCGGCGTTCGCTCTCGGCCTGGGGGGTGTCGCGCTCAGCGCGCAGTCCGCCAGTGCCACGGTGCCCGACCTGGGTCAGCACATCGCGGTCCCGGCATATATTCCGCCTTCCGACACGACGTCGTGGAGCAGCCTCAACTCCTCGACCTCCCAGCTGGGGTTCATCGTCGTCAACGTGTCGAACGGTCCCGGCTCCGCGGTCGACTCCTCCTGGAAGACCGTGATCGACGCCGCACACGCGCACGGCACCAAGGTGCTCGGGTATGTCGACAGCGGCTACTTCGGGGCGTCGTCGCCCGCCCGCGCGACCGTGCTCGGCGACACCGACGCGACATCCTGGACCGTCCAGGCCCAGCAGGATGTCAACCGCTGGTACAGCTTCTACGGTTCGTCGATCGACGGCATCTTCGTCGACGACGGCATGAACACCTGCGGTCCGACGACCGGCAGCAACGCCTACGCGAACCTGTACATCAACCTCAACAACTACATCCACGCCAACCATGCCGGATCGCTGACCGTCGTCAACCCCGGCATCTCGGTGCCGCAGTGTTACGAAGACGCGGCGGATGTCATCGTGAGTTTCGAGGGAGACGCGACGACGTACCTGAGCCCGCCCACCGGTGTCGGGCCGCTGCCGTGGCAGCTCAATGCCGACCCCGACAAGTTCTGGAACATCATCTACAACGTCAGCTCGGCCCAACTGACCTCGGTCATGAACCAGTCCAAGTCCGACAACGCCGGATACGTCTACGCGACCGCCGACACCCTTCCCAACCCGTATGACACCGCCCCGACCGGCAGCTACTGGACGAGCGAGCAGACGGCATCGCAGGGGACGAGCACGACCGTGCCGTCGACCCCCGCCCAGCCGTACGCCATCAGCGTCTACACCACCGGGGCCGACCTCGGCTGGACCTCGGCCTCGTCGTCGTCGGTGGCCGGGTACGAGGTGTATCGCAACGGACTCCACGTCGCCTCGGTCGGCAACTTCACCCCGAACGACACCACCTACACCCCGGTCGGCCTGACCGCGTCGACCAGCTACAGCTACACCATCCGGGCCAGGAGCCTGGCCGGCGTGCTGTCGGCGGCGAGCAGTGCCAAGACGATCACCACGGATGTCGAATGGGGCACCGCGGCGAGCGCACCGGGATCGTTGGCCAGTTCCAATCTGACGGCCAACGGTGTGCAGCTGTCGTGGACGGCATCCACCGTCACCAACGACGCCGTTGCGTTCTATGACGTCTATGAGAACGGCACCCGCATCCTCTCCCTGCAGCCCACCGTGACGTCGGTGCATCTCGGCTACCTGTCGCCCGGAACCACGTACTCGTTCTACGTGATCGCCCGGGTCACATCGGACACTCCGTCGGCCGCCTCGTCGACCGTCAGCGTGACGACGCCGACGCCGACGCCGATCACCAACGCGCTTGTGACGTTCACGGCCACGAACGCCCACTTCGAAGCCCAGTACAACCTGAGCTACACCTTCCAGAACGTGTTCATCGACACCGACGGAAGCACATCGACCGGATACCAGATCGGCGGCATCGGGGCGGACTACCTGATCGAGAACGGCACCCTCTATCGGAGCACCTCGGGCGCGAACGCCTGGGATTGGACGCCGATCACGCTCAGTTCGGGACCGCTCACCTCGAGCAGTGGCGGGCTCTACAAGTGGGACGTGCCGTCATCGACATTCCCCTCTGCCACAACGACCCTGACCGTGGTGTTCGACGGGTCGGGAAGCTCGACGGAGGCGACCCTCGCCCCCATCACCGCAGCGAAGAGCTGATCGACCTGATTGCGGGACGGAGACCGTGGCGGCTCTTCGTCCCGCAATCGCATCCCCGGCGATCTCAGCTCAGGAACGTCGACAGCAGCAACGTCAGCGCCAGGCCCATGACCGAGATGATCGTCTCCATGACCGACCAGGTCTTCAGGGTCTGCCCCACGGTGAGCCCGAAGTACTCCTTCACGAGCCAGAATCCCGCGTCGTTGACGTGGGAGAAGATCAGCGAGCCGGCCCCGACCGCCAGCACGAGCAGCGCCAGGTGCACGGGCGACAGGTGCGTCGACAGGGGCGCGACGATGCCGGCCGCGGTGACGGTGGCGACGGTGGCCGAGCCGGTGGCGAGCCGGATGAGGGCGGCGACGATCCAGCCGAGCGCGATCGCGGTCAGGCCGGTCGCGATCGCGATCTTGGCGATCGCGGTGCCGGTGCCGCCGTCGACGAGCACCTGCTTGAATCCTCCGCCGGCGCCAACGATGAAGAGCACGCTCACGATCGGAAGCAGGCTCGCCCCGATCTTCTTGCTGAGCGTCGCGGCGTTGAACCCGACGCGCAGACCGAAGGTCACCATGGCGAGAAGCACCGCGAACAGGAGCGCGAACACGGGGTCGCCGATGAAGTCCAGGAACGCTCGCCCGGGGGCGCCGGCCGGCATCCAGATGTCGGCGGCGGCCTTGATCAGCATGAGCACGAGCGGCGACAGCAGCGTGACGAGGGTGATGGCGAACGACGGCGTGCGCTTCGCATCCGGATCCTGAGCCTTGCCGCTGGCGGCCTTCGGATCGGAGGAATCCGCCGATGCTCCGATCACGGCCAGACCGGCACCGGCCGCGCCGACCGGCACCCAGCGGGCCGCGAGCATCCCGAACAGCGGACCCGCGACGATCACGACGGGGATCGCGACGAGGAGCCCGAGCGCGAGAGTGATCCCGACGTTCGCGTGCAGGATGCCGATCGCGGCGAGCGGTCCGGGATGCGGGGGGATGAAGCCGTGCAGCACCGAGAGCCCCGCGAGGGCCGGGATCCCCAGGCGCATCGCGGGACCCTTCGAACGATGCACCGCGAGCATGACGACCGGGATCAACAGCACCAGGCCGATCTCGAAGAACATCGGGATGCCGATGATCGCGGCGATCAGCGCCATCTTCCACGGCAGCGTCGCCGGTCGCCCGCGAAGGAGGGTGTCGACGACCCGGTCGGCTCCACCCGAATCGGCGAGCAGCTTTCCGAGCATCGCGCCGAGGCCGATCAGCACCCCGACGTAGCCGAGAACACCGCCCACCCCGGTTTCGAACGACGCGGTCACCTTGTCCAGGGGGATGCCGGAGGCGATTCCCACGAAGAGCGCGCCGATCGTCAGCGCGAGGAAGGCGTGCGCCTTGAGCCAGACGATCAGGGTCACCACGATGGCGATGCCGATCACGGCGACGATCAACGCCTGGGTGTCGTGCGGCGCCCACGGCTGGGCCGCCGGGTTCGGCGCCGCGGCCGCCATCGTCGTCAGCTGAGCGAGGGTGATCATGACGTTTCCCTTCCGGTTGTGGGATCGAGCCGAAGCATGTGCCGGATCTCGTCGGCGATCACGGGAGCCGACGGACCGACGTCGACCCGGATGCTCGGCTCGTCGGGCGTCGGCTCCTCCAGCGCGGCGAACTGACTGTCCAGAAGCTCGGGCGGCATGAAGTGGCCCCGCCGGGCCGCCAGCCGGGCGGCGATCAGCTCTTTCGAGCCGGCGAGATAGACGAACTCGACCCCGTGACCGCGACGATCGATGACGTCACGATACGAGCGCTTCAGGGCCGAGCAGGTGATGACACCGCTGCGCCCGGAATCGAGGCATTCCTCGACCCACTCGGCGACCTTCTCCAACCAGGGCCAGCGGTCGTCGTCATCGAGCGGATGGCCGGCGGCCATCTTGTCGACGTTGGCCTGAGGATGCAGCGAGTCGCCCTCTTCGAACGGCCAGCCCAGCTCGCCGGCGAGCAACGCGGCCACGGTCGATTTGCCGCATCCGGAGACCCCCATCAGCACCAGCACCAGCGGGTCGCGTGCGTCGGCCGTGGTCTCCTCCCCAGAATCCATTCGTTCATCATCGCACTGCGGGGGTGCTCCGCGGCGCGGCCGGGTCAGCCGTTCAGCAGCTCGGCGTGGTGGATCGCCGCCACGTTCGGGTGGGCGCGCAGCCGGTAGCGCAGCACGTTGTCTCCATAGGTCTCGAGGATCGGCGCGTCGGTGGGGTCGACCGACAACCCGCGACGCTCGCGCGCGAGGGCGGGGTCGAGCTCGATCCGCGGCATCCGGGCGTCGAGGGCGGGGTTGAAGAAGAACGGGATCGAGATGCGGTCGGTGCCGATCGCCGGCGACTGCACGCGGTGCAGGGTGGCCTTGAGGTAGCCGTCGGTGGCCAGCTCGAGCATCTCGCCGATGTTGACGACGAAGGCTCCGGGGAGGGACGGCGCGTCGATCCAGTCGCCCTCGTGCTCCACCTGGAGCCCGCCCTTGCCCGGTTCGACGAGCAGCAGCGTGAGCACTCCCCCGTCACGGTGCGCGCCGACGCCCTGCGCGGCCTCCGGGGCATCCGCATCGCTCGTGCCCGGGTAGCGCACGATCTTGATCAGCGAGAAGGGACGATCGGCGAAGGCCGCATCGAACACGTCCTCGGGCGCGCCGAGCGCGACGGCCCAGGTGCGCAGCAGCTTGAGCGCGAGGGCGCCCAGCTGGGCCCTCCACTCAGTGATCGCGAGCTCGAGCTCGGGCAGCGCGGCCGGCCAGAGGTTGGGACCCTCGAGCCTCCAGAAGTCGGGGGCCGCGGCATCCACCTCGCGCGTCGGCCGCTCTTCGCCGATGTCGATCTGCTCGCGCCAGTCGACGTCGCCGTTGGTGAGTTCTTTGCCGACGCGGGTGTAGCCGCGGAACTGCGGCGAGTGGATGTTCTCGATCGCGAGCTTGTCGGCCTCGGGCAGCTCGAAGAACCGCCGCGACACGTCGAGCACCTCGTCGATGAGCCGCTGCGGGATGCCGTGCCCGACCAGGTAGAAGAACCCGACGTCGTGCGTCACCTGGCGCAGCTGCTCACGGAACGCCGCCGCCTCGGCGGCGCCGGCGTCGAGTTCGGAGATGTCGAGGATCGGGAGGGAGGTGAGGGGCATGAGTCGAGTCTGCCAAGACCGGCGCGGTGGGTGCCGGGAGGTTACGCCAGGCTGCGCAGACTCAGGCGAGGAGCGCCGCGGCGATCGCCGGGAACTGCACCGCGATCGCCTGCCACAGGATCTCCTCATCGGTGCCGTCATAGTCGTGAGCGATGAACTTGCGTGCAGCCCGGATGCCACGCCAGTCGACCTCGGGATGCTGCTCGCGGAACGACTCGGGCAACCGGCCGGCGGCGGCCGAGAGGTCGACGATCAGGGACCGCGCGATGCGACGCTGGTCGTCATCATCCGGGTCGGTGAAGGCTTCGTGACCGCGGTTCACGACCCGGCGTGCGCTGGTGGCGAAGCGGGCGATGTCGGAGAGGATCGCGGGAGTGCGGTCGAGCTCGTCGGCCCCGAGCTCGTCGGTCACAATGGCACGGCCTCCGCGCGGATCCGATCCATCACCGGCCCGATGCCGCGGTCTGACACCACGTCCACGCTGACGCCGAGCAACTGCTCGATTTCGGACATGAAGCCGGCCAGGTCGAAGACCGACGCATCCGGAGCCGGGTGCACGAGCAGATCGACGTCGGAGCCGGAGCCGGCCTGTCCGCGTGCCACCGACCCGAACACCCGCACGTCGCTGAGCCGCCGGCCGAGCGCGGCCTCGACGATCGGCACCCTCGCGGCGCGGAGCCTATCCAAGGTGGGCACGTCCAGAACGGCGGCAAGGCGGTCGAGTGTGGTGGCCGATGGGATGCGGCGCCCGCTCTCGTACGCGGCGATATTCGGCTGAGGCACGCCCGAGCGCAGCGCAAGCACTCGCTGCGAGAGGCCGGCATTCAGCCGGCGCTTCCGTAGCGCGTCTGCGATGGGCGTGATCGTCATGCCGCCATGATAGCGCGGCGATATCAACGCCACCGGTGGCTCAGGCGGGCGGGAAGGCTACAGCCAGCGAGCGGAACACCGCTTCGACCTCGTCGCCCCCGAGCGAGCCCGGGCTCATCACGCGCGCGACCGCCTTGCGCGGCCAGAGCACCTCGACGCCGCCGATCACGAAGTCGCCACCGAGCAGCGGCCACTCCGCCTCGATGAAGCACAGCATCCCGAACGTCGGGATGTGCGCGAAGCCAGCACTCTCGAGCGCGGCGTGGACCAGGCGCACCTGCTTGTGGACGCCGGCGACCAGCGCGGTGTGGTCACGCGATCCGATCATGAGCTTCTCGACCCGCGGCGAGAACAGCCCGCCACTCGTGCGCAGCGTCGGCCCGCCTTTGTAGTGCTTCGCATCGATGACGAACACCCCGCGCGGCCCGATGGCGATGTGGTCGATGTTCGCCTTCGATCCCGGGATGCGGCGATCATGCAGCACGCGGACGCCCACTGCTGCGACACGAAAGCAGGGTGGTGGCCATGGTTCGACGCTAATCGGCGAAGAAGCTGTCGCGTCTCCATTCACTCTGACGGTCGACAAAGGGCAACTTGATTCGCGGCGACAACCATCGCAAGAATCGGACGGTGGCTCCTCGCTTGATGCTGGACAACAACATCTGGACCTACTTGGTCGAGGCAAACTCGGTCGACGAGCTGCGGCTCGAGGCTTGGAGCCAACGCGTGGACATCGTAATGCCGCCCGCGATCGTTATCGAGGCGCTACAAGCACGTCCGACTACCAAGCCGGATCTCGATGCGAAGCATCGACGCATCACCGCCATGACAAGCTCGGCATGGGTCCGGCTGATGCCGGAGGCCTACAAAGAGGCAACAGAGGTGCAGCAGGAAGTCGCGCGCCTTCGTCCCCAATGGATTGACCCATTGCCTCGTTTGCGCGACTGGAACCGTAACAAGCTTGATTGGCAGGGCAAGTGGTGGGACTTCGTCCGACAAACCCCGGATGAGGCGGCCCGCGTCCACGAGGAGCTGTCCGAAGGGAGGACGGCGCGAGCCCAAGCTGATACGCGCCGCGCGCGGAGTGAGGCAATGCAAGACGGTCGAACCTTCGAGCGCATCGATTTCGTTCAGTCGGCGCGTCTGTATGTCGAAGAAACGGGGTGGGCGGGCGATCCATTCGAGTCCTGGCGTGGTGAGGCGATGAACCGATGGTTCGCAGCGCTCTCGCAAAGGGGTCCAGACAACGACTGGCTGGCTGCCTGGCTAAAGGTCGACGAAATTGATCGCAGCGACTGGGCCACGTTTTGGATGCGCGATGTAGACCAGGAACGCGTGCCACTCAACTGGCTGCGCTGGGCATTTGGTCACGTGCAGTCGACGCGGGCCACGAACGCTGGAACCCCAGTCGATAACCAGATTGCGACCTACCTCCCGGAGAGTGATGTTTTTGTGACAGCAGACCGAGTGTTCGCGAGTTGCATCGCGGCCGTCAGTCCCCACTCTCCGGTCCGGCTTGCCGAACCAATTGCCGTGCCGGCGAACATCGCCGCCGTTGAGGAAACACTCCTGCAACTCGATCGCCTCGGGTCGCGCTAACCGCGCCTGCCACTGTGCACCCGCGTTTCATCACCGATAACTAAGCGAGAGTCTGCGGGACCGTGAAGTCGACGAGGTTGTAGCTGGGCTGAGTTCGAGCGCCGTCGGCACGAACGTTTACGGTCCTGCGAATGCGCGCTGTGACGGGATGGCCCATGGCCCGTTGGAGGTCATCGAGTTGATCAAGGCTCACAGACCCTTCGAACTCTCGGCCTCCAGTGGCCTCGCTCTCGATCAGGTAAAAGAGCCTTCGACGAGTACGCATGCCATCCATTACTCCGTCGACGGAGAACACTTCGGTCTCCACCGAGGTCGCAGACAGAAGATCCGGCACTTCGCGTGCCTGGTCAACCGTAAGAACGGATGTATCGAACTCACCCTGATGATTTGCAAGCGTCAAGGTCAGGCTGCTCGTCGACTTGACGGCTCCGGCCAAGGTACTGACGGCCGATCGGATCGCGAGTCGTCGACTCGGCAGGAGGCTAAGTGCTCGCTGATCCTGAGTCGTCTCGGGCATGTTCTCGATCAACTCGCGCACAGCCTGCTCTGCGAGGTGGGGTATTGGGCCCATCGGAAGAGGGGTATCCGCGCCCGAGACGACGTTCGCTGGGAAGTCGAAATACATCACATTTCCCGATTGCGAACGCGGAATCAACTCTGCACGCTCTCGCGCCGACTGCGTCACCCGAATTTGATCCTTGCTGGGACGGATGATCAGCATGGCGATTTTGGCCGTGGCATCCTGGACCGCCTGCGTGATGCGCGCCAGCTCGGATGCGCTCAGACGGCGGCTCTCGCCAAGCTCCACGCGAAGCGGCGGCATCGTCGGGGCCCAGCGCTCCCGCAGCACCAACAGTGAGTTTCGAGCGAGTCGTCCAGCACGGCTGGCCAGGTCCTTGGTTGCGATGGCCGCGTCGATATCTTCGAGGATCACCACGCCACCTCCAGGACTCCGCGGGCCCCGACAATATCCTCGCCCGACGACATCGTTACCGTGCCCATCCACAAGACCAGCTGGTCAGCGTCTTGAGGCTCACAGTACAGAACCTCGATGCATCCAGACAGAGGATGGAGCACTGGGACATAAGTGGGGCCTAAGGCGCCGACGATGATGTCGTGTAACGAGAGGAAGCCCATGAAGCGCTCTTCCATCGCGTCGGACCAATTCGTCAGGTCGCTTTGATTCTCGGGAACTATTGCGATGGTCGGGAGAAACACCGGACCTGCTGCGCGCGAGACAAAACTTCCGGCGAGGAGCAGCACCCCGCCTTCGAAGTACTCATTGCACACAGAACGGAGGATCTCGAGCGCCTTCCAGATCTCCACGCGACGGTTATCACTTGCAGGAGCGAACTCCTCAAAGATGTCGTCCATCTCGACTTCGTGGCGGCCAGGAACTAGCCACCCGTCCATCGAAAATATGCGATCGTCCATTGGTTAGCTCCCAGCGCGCTCGCCGCAGGCTCCCACATCGCACCGATGGTGACAATCCCCCACAAGCGGGGATGCGTACCCCAAGCACGAAGATGCTTTGCCAATTTCGGAGCTGCGACGCGCTCGAGATTGCCAGACGCTCGTCAGGCTTCCGCAGGCGCTCCCGTAGCAAGCCAGGCCAGGTCGTTATAAGCCGTGTCTCGCGAGTGATCGTGTCCGCACGCGAAGTGATTGCCCCGAATGTCGGACGCGACAATCTCTATTTTCGACTGAATCGCTGCCAGCAGCGCAGGGCTAACGGCCTCATTCAGATGATCGCCTTTGTCGTCCAGATTCAAGACCTGAATCCGGTCGGCTGAATGGCCGGTCAGTTCCTCATAACCAAGGGCATACACGCTGAGCTGGTCTCGGGTCATCGAGGTCTTCTGCGCGTCCTCCGTCGATTTGAAATCGACGATCGCGATCTCATCCGTCTCAAGTCGTTTGATCAAATCGATGCGACCGTCGATGGTGACTCCCGGAGCGACTACGACCTCGATCTGCTTCTCGGAATGTTCCGTACGGGTCAGATCCTCGCCGTGCTCGTCGAAGTAGCGATCTAGCGCTTTCACCGCGGCAGCATGCAGCTGCTCGCGAAGCGCGGGATACGCGTACGGAGTGTGGAGGTGACGATCGACCAGATCTACCACCTCCGCCTTCGAGGGGAGGTCACCAGCGAGCGCACGTTTGTGCATCTCGGCGAGCGCATCGTGGAGGCCCTTGCCATATCCAAGGGCCTCATGAATGGGCGGATTGAACCCATACATGAAGCGGAGCTTGAACGAATACGGGCACTCGAGCAGGTACTTGAGCTCCGAGAACGAGATCGTGATCGCGGGAGTCTCGGACTTAGGGGAGGGTTCCAGGCGTTCTCGATCTGGTAGCCCAGGGTCGGCTGTCACGACCCAATCGGATCCAGAAATATCGCGGAAGAAGTCGGACTGCCGGCGCGCCTGTTGGTTCGCCGCGATCGGCGCCCAGGAAAGCGCCAGGTACTTCTGCGCGCGAGTTACCGCCACATAGAAGAGGCGAGTCTCTTCGGACAGCCCACCTCTGTAGCGGGCTCCATTCGGGACGGCCTCGACAGGGATGACGTGGAATGGATTGATGCCCCCCATAGTCCGCATCGGGAAACGGTTCTTCCGCAGGCAGGGAACGAAGACTGCTGGCCACTGCATTCCCTTGGAACGATGCACTGTCGTAATGGTGACAGCGTCGGGCGTCGCATATCCGGAGTCGTCGTCCGCTTCCTCGTAGTAGGAGGGCGCTTGGCGCTCGTCGGTCAGGAATCGGACGAAGGCCTCGTATTTGCGGGCCGGATCTGAGGCAAAGTAGATCGCCTCAAAGTCCGAGATTGCCTGCGAGAACTTACCGAGCTGATACATCACAAGCTCGGCCCGGGCGGGAGCGCCAGGGATGGTCGCCTCGTTGACATCGAGCGCCTCGAGCACGTCCAGGTAAAGACGCTGGATGTTGTAAGTGCCCCAGCGGCCGCCGCGGTCAAAGTTGGCGCCTTCCGTCAGGATTCGGATCCCGCGACGAAGCAGATTCTTGTCCGCGAGCAGATCCGCGGTGTCAAAAAAGCCGACAAGGTCCGCCTCCGTAATCTCGCCCACCATGAATCGGAACATGCCGACCAAGGCCTGGATCTCCGGAGCCTCGAAGAGGCGCGCAAGCCCTTTGATGATGTACGGAACCCCTCGCCGTCGGAGCTCGTCGACGAGCGGCTCGGCATCCTTGACGGTGCGGAACAGCACGGCGCAGTCAGACCACGACAGCCCTCGCGGCGAGGCGTCGGGTGTATCCGTGAACGGCATCCCTCTCAGCGCATGAATGCGATCGGCGATCCAATTCGCCTCTGCGTCAGGGTCCTGAAACTCGAGGGCGAGGATGTCGCCGAGCGCCCATTGCTGGTGCGACGCGTACTCCATCGCCTTTGGTAGCCGCTCGGCGTCTGGCAGCCATTCCGCGATGGTCCGGCCGAGCCGAACAATGCCCTTCGACGACCGGAAGTTGTCAGAAAGTTCAATCGTGCGCACGGCCTCGTGACGGTTCGCAAAGGTCAAGATATTCGACACCTCGGACCCCCGCCACTGGTAGATCGTCTGATCGTCGTCGCCGACCACGCACAGATTTGCGCCCCACCGGACCAGTCCCGCGATGAGCTTCTCCTGGAGTGGGTTCACGTCCTGGTACTCGTCGACGACGACGTACTTGATATCGGTACGAATATGACGGAGTAGCTCGCGCTCCGGGATGGTCAAGTCATCGTCGTCGGGATCGGATTCTAGAAACGCGACCGCGTTCGCGATCATCGCGGTGTAGTCGAAGTACTTACGACGTGTCAGAAGCTCAACGTACGACTGGAGGCTGTCGCTGACGCCCTCGGGAACGAGGTCGAAGTCGACCTGATCCTCCTGCAAGATCGAGAGAACCTGCATGTACAGCTTCGAGTCGACGTATCTCCAGAGCGTCGGCCGGCTAGGTGCGGTCGTCGGGCAAGTCGTCAGCCCCGACTTCGTGCTCTCACGGTCGATCAGAAGTCGCTGAGTCACATCGGTCAGCACCCCGTACTTGAAAGCCTCGGGCACATACGTTTGCAAAAGGTTCAATGCGTATCCGTGCATCGTGCCGATGTACATCTCTGCGAGGCCCGTCACGTCACCGTGCTCCTCGCGCACGATCCGGTGGATACGCTCCTTCAGCTCCGCCGCTGCCTTCTCTGTGAATGTGAAAGCCACAATGTTTCCGGGCGCGACGTCGGGACGCCCGAGAATGCGCGATATGCGCTGAGAGATCACCTGCGTCTTGCCGGAGCCGGCGCACGCGATTAGTTGTAGCGGTGCATCCAGCTCCTCGATCGCGGCCTGCTGAGCCACCGTGTACATCGACATGCGCGCCGCCTATCTGACCTCGAGCACCTTCATGACCTCGTCACCGTAATCATTGATCACCTTCACCGCGATGCGTCCCGAAGCGGGGGTGTCGAATGGCACCGAGGTCGAGCGGTAAAGCGTCTGCCATGCCTCCGCGTCAATCTCTGCTTTGAGGGCAGTCTTGAGCGACTTATATGGGTCATTGTCGCCGAGGAAGTAGGCATGACGGACGAAAAAAGATTCACCGTCGTAGTCGGTGTCGACCATCCATAGCGCGATCTCGGCCGTTGAGTTCGACCGCACCTCACCTGATGTTGGGTCGTACACGTCGACACCGCTCACCTTCACGGTCCACTGGTCGCCACTCCGCTCGATCGCCAGATCCGGCTCGCCGAAGACAGTGAACAGATTGCCTGACCCGGTCTTCTTCAGCTCCTCGCCCATCAGCAGGTCGACGTTCATCCGGACGACAAGCACCTTGATACGGCCGAGATCGTGTACGCCCGCGACGACCGCGAAGCCCTCCTCGTCCGTCTCGACACCGAGCTGCGGATCGAAAGCGAAGCCGAGGACCGCGACGAGCGGGGCTCCGGTCTCGATGGCCTCCCTCGCAGCCGACTTGATAAAGGCTGCCGACACCGTGCCGTACTGCGGGCCAATCGAGATCGCGATCGGTTGATCGTCCGTGTCTTTCTGAGTACCAATCGCCTGGACGTACACCCCGGGGTAGTCGTCGATGGATCCGAACTCGAGCCGTTCGGACTTGCGTCCGTTCTGGATGCCCGCAGCGCGCAAGTTGGCGAGGATCGACTGATCAAAGGAAGGCTGCTCCGCATCGACCGCGCCCGGGCGGAGATCGTCTGCGTGTTCGAACGAGACGCTGCGGTGCGGAGAGAGCGACTCGACCGTGAACGGACCGGCGACCCGCACCTTGCTCTTGTCCTCCAGCGGCTGGTCGTAGAGAAATTCGAAATCGGCATGCAGCTTGATCGCGGCGTCGATCTGGTCGCGAGTCATTCCCGCTCGGATGTCGGGGTTATTCGCAATCGACTTCAACATCACGTGCGGTACCCGCTGATACAGAAAGCCCTGGCGCACGTCGCCGAAAGTCGGCGCCGGCGGGAGCCGGTCAGCCCGTCTCCCCTCATCGCTGTCCCGGAGAAGGTAATAGCTGTACCGAGCACCCATAATCCGCTGTCGCGCCAGCGCGAGCGAGACTCGCGATGTGTCAATGGTGATCCAACGGCGTCCCCATGCTTCCGCTACGTGTGCCGTGGTGCCGGACCCGCAGGTCGGGTCGAGCACCAGGTCGCCCGGGTCCGTCGTCATCAGCACACATCTTTGAACAATCTTGGTGTTTGTCTGGACGACGTAGACCTTGTCCTCGGTGAACGAGCCGGTCCCGACATCCGTCCAGACGTTGTTCAACGGCATCGCTGGAAAGTCATCCATGAAGCGCACGTACTGAAGCGAATGATTTCGCGTCTCGTAGAGCCTCCCTGCCAGTTTCAGCTTTGCCATCCCCGAGGGATTCGTTTTCCAGCCGCCTTTGCCAGGCGTTATGTTCCTTCCATTGATTTCTACCGGGTAGGTGGCCGAGTCGGGCGAGCTTTGGCTTGTCAGATTGTCGGGCCGAAACAGGCGGGCTCCCGTGGGCAGGAGCGCTGGATCCGCCATTTCTTCCGAAGTTGCGAGACGCTCGGATCCATCAGTCAGCAGGACTCGTCGATAAAGAGCGGCGCTCGACGATTCAGACTTGTCGGCAAACAGTTGTCGATACTTAACACGGCCTCGATCCTTGGCGAACCAGAGTGCATAGTCGTTGACTCCGGCCAATGTCAGCGTTCCGCCAGAGGGGCTTCCGGCCCCGCTTGTGGTTTTGAGAACGATTTGGCTGACGAAGTTCTCGGCGCCCAACACCTCATCCATCACGCTTCGCACGAGATGGACGTTTTCGTCACCGATTTGCACAAAGACACTGCCAGAATCCGTCAGGAGATCTCGCGCCAGTTGAAGTCGGTCGCGGAGGTAACTCAGGTAGGAATGGATGCCGAGCTCCCAAGTATCGCGGAACGCACGGATTTGCTCGGCTTCTCGAGCGGCATCCTGGAGATTGCCGTCCCGCACGTCCCGCTTGTTCGTGCGCGCCTGCCAGTTTGAACCAAACTTGATTCCGTACGGCGGGTCGATGTAGATCATTTGGACTTTCCCGCGGAGTGCCTCGCGTTCCGCCAGCGAGCCCATGACCTGAAGCGAGTCGCCGAGGATCATCCGGTTCTTCCAAGACTCCTCGTGCTGGTAAAACTCCACCTGGCTCAGGTCGTCGAGCGTGTCGAAGTCTTCGAAGTCGAAGAGCGACGGGGCGTCGAGGGTTCCAGTCACGCCTCCGCGCCCGGAAGTCTCACGCCGAAGATTCTCGATGAGGACCTGCGGCGCGATCTTCTCCTGGATGTAGATGGGCGGTGCGTCGACGATGAGGTCATCCCCGTCCTGCTCGTCTTTACCCTTCCAGACAAGTTGCGGGTCAAGGTCCGGGTTGCGAGCGTACCGGAGCGGGGGCAGCACATCCCTGGTCTCGTCGTAGAAGGCTGCGGCTGCATCCGCTGTCGGGATGTTCCGGCGAGTTTCCTCGTGGTCGTAGGCCGTGACCTCGGTCGGGCCCTTCGGCTTGGCAACGCGGGCCATTAGGCTCCCTCGGTGATGAAGTGGGACAGGAGGTCGGGGTCGCCGATGATGGGCGCGCCGGCGCGATGCTGGTCGAGCGCCTGGCGGATCTCGTAATCCGCGTTCTCGACGCCTGCTTTGCCGAGTTCGAGGTAGCCCCAGCGCCCGAAGGCACCGTGGTTGTTGACACTCGCGCACCACGAGTCGCGTGCCGTCCGCGCCTTCTCAATCGTCGGCCCGGGGCTCTTCTGGCTGCCGGAGACCTCGACGATGAGGTAGCGGTCGTCGTCGAAGTGGACAACGAAGTCGGGCCAGTACTCGTGCCGCCTTCCCTTGTGGACGTACGGGATCGTCAGTCCGAGGTGGTCGTTCTTCACATAGCTATCTATGGTGCCTTCGGCTGCGAGGGCGTCGCACACCTGCGCGACCCGCCGTTCCCAGGAGTTGCCATCCTTGCCGTCAAGCGTCACGTGCGAGACGTGCGAGTTCGTTGTCTCCCATACCTTCTTGCGAGTATCGAAGAAGACCTCGTCGGTGCTACCAATGGGGTTGCCCACGTTAAGGATCGGGCGAATGAGCGGCGAGCCGGACTCGTCGCCGGTGATCTGCTGCACTGCATGCCACACGTGCTCGGCCGCCTTCTGCTGCAGTTCCGCGATGCGCAGGTGCCCGAGCGAGAAGCCCGGCTCCACGTGAACGCGATGCGCAATCCATTGCCCGACGGCTGCGACCAACTGGGGGAAGACCCAGGGGCGCCAGTTGTCATCGATGTTGACGTAGGTGTCCATGATCCGCTTCGAGATCGCGAAAGCGATCGATCGCGGACGAGCATCTTCGATCGCCCGGATCGTCTCAGATGCGCCGACGATGCCCTCGATTTCAACACGGCTGGGAACCGTCTCACCGTTGAGCGTGAACGACTTTGTGTTCTCGAGATCGAAATCGATCGGCGACTCTGGCCACTCCATCCGATATCCGGTGACACGAGGGAACTCGATTCGGAGATGCCGGCGCTCGTCGAGAGCCTTAACGCGGATGCTCGGCTCGGGCGCGGTCGGCGGCGGCCCGGTGACGTCGCTCGGGATGAACGAGAAGGGGATGCCGTAGACGTTGGCGTATTCCGCGGGGAAGAATCCGCGGTCGTCGGGTGCGTAGCTGCGCCGGCGGAGCCCGCGGCCGATGACCTGCTCGCAGAGCAACTGCGAGCCGAAGGCGCGCACCCCGAGGATGTGGGTGACCGTGTTCGCGTCCCACCCTTCGGTGAGCATCGCGACTGAGACCACGCAGCGGACCTCTGCGCCGAGCATTCCCTTCTTGCCGACCGTGTTCATGACTTCGCGAAGCAAATCGGAGTCATCGAGCTGGTCAACGTCAGCCCCAGGGTTCGAGCGGCGGTAGGCCTGCTTAAACGCCGCGATCTCATCGGCTGCGGCCTTCTTGAAATCGTCCTTCATCGTCGAGCCCGACTCGAGCTGGCGGGAATCGACGATGATCGTTCGGGGGATCGCGACTGGGTGGTCGTCGACAACGTTGCTGAACAGCCGAAGGTTGCCGGCGATCTGGCGTGTGGCGCCCTCGCGTTCAACTTCGTGGCCGGCGATCCACTCGTAGATGAGCTTGGAGACTGAGGTGTTTGCGGTGACCACGATCATCACAGGCGGCGGCTCGCCTAGATCCCGTAGTCCTTGCTCCCACTCGACGTAGGACTTCTCGTAGCTCGCGTAGAGCGACTCGAGCGCACCCTGAAGGATGCCGGGGATGTTCTTCCAACCGGGTTCTATGAGCGCCGCCGCACGGGCGTTGCGCGGCCAGTTGTCGTCGGACTGGAGGGCGTCGTAGAGGTGCAGGTAGGTGACTTCCTTGCCCTGAGCGTTGTCGTCGACGGGAAGGCGCGGCACCTTCACGATCCCCGATTCGATGGCGTCCATCAGCCCGAAGTCGCTGACAACCCACGGGAAGATCGTGCCCGCACCGTAACCCGTGCCGGAGAGGTAGAACGGCGTCGCCGAGAGGTCGTAAACGGTCTTGACTCCGTCCTTGTTCTTGTTGCCGAACCTGCGGAGGTCGACGAGTCCTTTGAACCAGACCCGGGCGTCCTCGTTGGCCTCCTTCTCCTCGGCAGTCTCCTTCTCATCCATCGTCTTGGGCTGGTAGCAGTGGTGGGCCTCGTCGTTGAAGACGACGATCTCCCCCTTGTCCCTACCCAGCTTGTCGAGCACTCGGGTGATGACCATTTGGGGTGTCTCGGAAAAGGCGCCTTGATCAGGTCGACCCTGGAGGAGGAGCTTGCGAGTGTTCGCGCTGATCCCCTTCCCCTGCGCAGTCGTGCGCGGCTGGAACTGGTGGTAGTTGACGATGTGGATCTCGGCCTGATTGAGCTGGACGCGAAGATCCTGCGGCACCACCCCACGTACGTCGTAATAGTTGATATCGCGCGGCTCGGTCGGCTGCAGGACGCGGAGGCGATCCTTGATCGTGATACCCGGCGTCACGATGAGAAACCGCTTCACGAACCGGGAGTCCTGGGGGGAAGCGACCTTGTTGAGTGTCTGCCAGGCGATCAGCATTGACATGACGATGGTCTTGCCGGCACCCGTCGCCATCTTGAGAGCCACACGAGGGAGCCCTGCGTTGTGCTCGGCATTGGCTTGCGAGAGCGTCTCACGCCAGTCGATCGTGACCCGGCTCTCGTACTTGTCGCGGCCGGCGATTTCCGCGAGATAGATCGCGGTCTCGGCCGCCTCTCGTTGTGCGAAGAGGATGCGATCCTCGCGATCCTTGGCAGACCAGTACAGCAGGAGCTTGCGGCTGATCGCCGTTGCGCCCGGGTATTCCTGTAGGCGCCAAGTGCGAAGCGCGTCGCGGAGCTGATCGATCGTGTCGTTCTTCGTGACGCGTTCGTCAGTCAGACTGCCGAAATCGAGAGTCGGCGCTGCGGCCTTCTGGCCGCCTTTCTTGGGCTTTGGAATCGGGACGAAGAACTCGCTCGCGCGCCGTGATTCGGTGATCGTGCCCGTAGGCCGACCCTGCTCGTCGAGCGCAAAATGGCGAGTCGGCTCATCGTACGGAGAGTTGATCACCGGATCGGCGAGAGCGTCCATCGACATCGAGCAACCCTTTCGCCGATCGCGTTCAATCACCAACGGTGAAGTTCTCTTATCTTGGCGGAACGTCGAGACATCAATAGAAACCACGTCAACTGAAGCTGGAGATCCCGCAAGTCCTTTGCCGGGCCGCGGGAGGGATTCGAACCTCAACCCTTTCCTTAACCGGAACTGCTCTTCCATCGAGCTACAGAGGCTGACTGGGTGATTCTACTGAAGAGCCAATGCGCGCCGGAGGGTTAGGTAGGTTCGACATGCCTTCGCGCTTAGGCAGCAAAGTTGATCACATTCACCGATTTCATGCCTGCCCCCGAACCAGCTCTGACGAAAGTGAAATTCAACATTAGGGCGGGTCGAGAGGGTGCAGCGGCCTGGGACCTTCTGCTGGCCGATGATCCGGAAGAGTGGCTCAACATGAGCCGCCATCGCGAGCGGCATCAGAACAACAACCTCGGCAACGCCAGATATCTCATGGCTTTCGCCCAGTACTACCCCTACGGCCCTCAGTACTTCATTTACGGCGGACCATTTCGTGTCAGCACAATCGTGCCCGAGGTGTTGGGCGGAGTCGGCTATGGGCTGGAGCCAATGGAGCAGTACTCCGACTACATCAAGCGGCTCATCATCAAACTCAACAAGCCAGTTGGTCGCGACCTGTATCTGAGGAAATACGACAAGCTGCAAGAAAGCAGCCTCCGCCCTGAGGTGTACGAACTGGCGCCCGACGTGAAGCTCGGCACATTTCCTGGATATCAGAACGTTAGGCTTCGCCACCGGGATCTTCAACGCATCATCGCGAACGAGGAACCCAGTTGGAAGGACGCCCTCTCCCGCGTGAAAGGTGTCTACGTGATCACCGACCTCAGCGATGGGCACGTCTAGGTTGGGTCCGCATCGGGTGAAGCAAGCGGGCTATGGCAGAGATGGTCCGGATACGCACATCTCCGAAATCTGACCGGCGGCAACCAGGAACTCGAAAGGCTGAGAATCGACCTCGGTAGTGAGCACATCATTGACAACTTTCAGTACTCAATCCTCGAGATCTTCGATCCCAAGACGAAGGCCGAGGCCGTTCTCCTCCGCGAATCGTTCTGGAAGCTGGCCCTCGACAGTCGCGCGCACGGGATGAACTCGAACTAACTCGGCCGCAACAAGGCGCCGACGGACGGCGGCCAGCCTTAGGGTGGCGCTTGTGAATCCCGCCTCTATTTCGGTTCGCGAACTCGCTGACGAACTGGCCGTATCACCAAAGAGCATCCGGGCATGGATGAGGAAACAGAACTGGCGCTCCGTTGTCGAGCACGGGCAACCTTGGCTGCTTTCTCCGAGTCAGGTACGGGAGCTGAGGGGCCGGTTCGCCCTTGAGGCCGCTGACGATGAAATCGTCCTCGCGGTCGCGGACGGCGACCCACTGCCCGGTTTGTCGATCGGCGAGCTCTTGACGACCTATCGTCATGTCCTCGCGTCCTTGCGGGCTCGGGGAATGGTCCGAACGAACAACGCGCCGATCGGAGACCTCGCAGAGTACTGCGCCGCGATCGTCTACGACGGTCTCCTCGCTCCCAACTCCGAGAAGTCATACGACCTTGTCGCCGAGGACGGCCGCCGGATCCAGGTCAAGGTGCGAGTGATTCGATCTGACACCCGCCCGACCGCGGCGTTCTCGCCCCTTCGCTCGTTTCGTTTCGACGCCGCCGTCTTTCTGCTCGTGAACGACGAGTCCGGAAGGGTCGAAACTGCAATGGAACTGTCCGCGGCGGAGGTTCAAGAGGTCGGCAAGTACCGCGAACACACCAACGGCACCGTCCTGCGAATCGGGCAGATCCGGCGGCGGTCTCTAGGCGTGGATCTCACGGCACGTTTCGACGAGGCATGGCACGAGATGCTGGGCTTACCAGGAACGATGTAAGGACCTTCTTCACACCTTCGAGGCCGCGATGTTGGCTCGCACCCATGCGTCGATTCGGCGGTTGCGAAGCTTTATGAAATGGAGCGCTCGGTCTCGATATGACCTCCACTCCTGGACGGTCCTCGGGAGCGGGGACGTGACGCCGAAGTCCTCGAAGGGATTAAAGAGCCGGACCGATTCGTAGCTTGTCGAGATCATGTCCTGCAAGAGAAAGAAATCGGCATAGCCACGAAAGTCGACGAACAGGCGGAAGAAGTCGCCGTAGGCGGCGATGGTGCTCGACAGAGGGCTGGGCAGATCTAGGTAGTGCCTCCTGATCGCTTCGACGGTGAAGTCGAATCGATCGGCGATGTTCGGATTGAATCCTCGCGCGCCGTTGATCGTGACGACACCGGGCCGACGATCGCCCGGGAAGATCATCATTGCGCCGATGGTGTGATTGGCGACGAGGAATCGGTCGATCTCTCGCCGCGAGAGCTGATCGATGATGTGAGTCATCCGCTTGTATCGGAAGAATCCAGGAATGACCGTGTCACTCGTGGGAAAGAACTCGCCGAGGCCCGAACTGTGGTGCAAGTAGGTCCTGGTTTTCGTGGTGACCAAGTCGAAGCGACCTCCAATCGGAAGCTCCTTGCTCCACAGCAGCTGGTGGTAACGACGGAGGGTCGCACTCGTAGTGTCAGGATCGCCTGCCCCTGCGTCGGTCCTAACGTCAAAGGTCACATCGATGGGGGCCCTACGGTCGCGCCCGGTCACAACAGCCGCTCAGCTCTTCGGCTTGTCGCCGCGCGCCAGCTTCGCCTTGAGCCCTCGAGCAACGCGGGTGATCCCGTGACCAACGCTCTTCGCCGCTGTGAGCGCCTGGGCCTCGTCGGGAATCCCGTCGCCGTCGAGATCGACACTCCGGAACGGGCGGGAGGCGACGCCGGCAGCTGTCGCGACACCTGCACCCACCGCCGAGGCCCCTGTGGCCAGCCCTGCACTGACCTTGTTACCCGCATCTTGAAGAGCCTCAAGAGCGCGATTCGGCTGAGCGTCCTTCTTCTGGGCCCTGAGTTCCGTTTTGACGGTCAGGTGTTCAGGGAACTCGTTCGGGGCCTCCGCGAAGGCTGTTCGCGAGGCGTCGACCACCTGTCGGCCGAAAGCGAATCGGGTGACGCCGCCCACCACAGCTCCGACCCCGTACTCGACTGCCTTCTGCTGCTTGCTTCCGAGCGTTCCACGAACGTCCTCGAGAACGCCCGTCTGTACGCCCCGCACGAGGGTTTGCGCGGCTCCCCCGGGAAGTGAATCAGCGAGGGTATTCGCCCAGTGAGCCCAGTCGTTGCTCCCGCTGGCGATCTTGTGGCCGATACTAACGACCTCTGAGTCGGAGGACCGAGCCAGGTCTTTCGCCATCGTTGCGATCTGGACCTGGCTGACTCGATCGTTCGACAAACCGTAGACGAGGGCATGGGCCTGATTCTGATCGAGATCCATCCCGTGGATCTCGGCGAGAGCGAGCGCGAAGATCGCTGTGATCTCGAACTGAAGTTGCTGGTCGCCAGCAGGCAACAAAGATACGGCTCGCTGCGACGCGATCTTCGCGCCGCTCAGTGCGACGGACTTCGCAGCTTCCTTCGCGATCGCCTTTCCTCCTGCGGCCGCCGGCCCGACGACCGGGATCATCGCGATGCCGATCTCGGCCGCGATGGTCCCCACCGTGATCGCCCCGCCTGCTGTGCTGATCGCGGTCACGTAGTGACGTTCGAGGATCGTGATGACCTGGGCCGGGGTCGCCGTGGGATTGCGCCGACGAACCCACTTCACGTATTTGCGAGCAACCCCTCGACGGCCGCGGACAGCTTTGTCGATTTCCTGATCAGCGTTCGCGCCGGGGAGCTCGGCGACAAGAGTGACCTCGGGTGGGTCGAGAACACCCCTGCTCAGCGGGGTTGAGTCATCCAACTCGGTCAAGAATCTCTCCGCATCGAGTCCGCCATCCGTCGAGTCATCATGACAGAAGGTCGATTGCGGAGCGGCGACCGTTCCATGCCAGGGGCGCGCAGCATCCGGAGTCTCGATACGCACTTCGCGCTACTCGACCAGCTCCCGCACCATAAGCTCACCCCCATGGCAACCGGCGCAGTGATGTACAACTTCGCCGTGCAGCTCGCCGATGTCGATCGCGGCGTCTACGAAGAGGTCACGCTGCGGGCCGCGCGGCATCCCTCCGAGACCGACGCGTACATGATGACGCGCGTGCTCGCGTACTGCCTCGAATATGTGGCGGGGATCGCGTTCAGCGAGGGGATCTCGTCGACGGCGACCGAGCCGGCCGTGCTCGTCCGCGACCTCACCGGCAGGCTGACCACGTGGATCGAGGTGGGCGCCCCCGACGCAGACCGGCTGCACTACGGCAGCAAGCTGGCCGACCGCACGACGGTCTACACGCACCGCGATCCCGAGAAGGTGATCGCGGCGTGGGCCGGCAAGCGCATCCATCAGCTCGAGCAGATCACCGTGCAAAGCTTCGACCCGGGCTTCGTGGATGCCGCGGTCGCGGCGCTCGAGCGGCGCAATGTGATGACGGTGACGCGGACGGATGGGCAGCTCTACCTGGACATCAACGGGACGTCGGTGAGCAGCGCCATCCACGTGCATGAGTTGGGGTGAGCGCCCGGTCGACTCAGGCGTCGTAGACGTCTTTTCGATGACCGAGCGTGACCACGACGCGGGTCAGTCACGGGAACATCATGTCCCCCTCGGTCGCCGATCGTACCGGCGCGGCTACGGCAGCAGGTGCCCGGCCGCCGTGAAGAGCCGGTACCACTCCTCGCGCGAGAGCACGACATCCGACCCCGCCGCCGACTCGGCCACGCGCTCGGGCTTGGTGGTGCCGAGCACCACCTGCATCCGGGCCGGGTGCCGCGTGATCCAGGCCACCGCGATGCCGGTGGGGGTGACGCCGTGCGCGGCCGCGATCTCGTCGAGCGCGTCGTTCAGCTCGGCGTAGTTCTCGCGGTCGCCGATGAAGACGCCGTCGAAGAATCCCTTCTGGAACGGCGACCACGCCTGCAGCGTCATGTCGTGCAGGCGGGCGTAGTCGAGGATGCCGTTGTCCCGGTCGATCGACTGGTCGAGCCCCGCCATGTTGGCGGCCACGCCCTGCGCGAGCATCGGGGCGTGCGTGATGCTGAGCTGCACCTGGTTGAAGGCCAGCGGCTGACGCACGGAGCGCTTCAGCAGCTCCACCTGGCCGGGAGTCTGATTCGAGACGCCGAAGTTGCGCACCTTGCCGGCCGTCTCGAGCTCATCGAAGGCGGCGGCGATCTCGTCCGGCTCCATCAGGGTGTCGGGACGGTGCAGCAGGATCACGTCGAGGTAGTCCATTCGCAGGGCGGCCAGGCTCTCATCGACCGATTCGAGGATGTGCTCCTTCGAGAAATCCCAGAAGCCGTCGCGAATGCCCACCTTGCTCTGAATGATCACCGACTCGCGCTCGGCCGGGCTGAACGTGATCGCGTCGCCGAAGCGGCGCTCGCATCCGTGATCGCCGCCGTAGACATCGGCATGATCGAAGTAGTTGATGCCCGCGTCTCGGGCCGCGCCGACGAGGGTGCGGATCTGCTCGTCGTCGAGCTCGGAGATGCGCATCAGGCCGAGGATGACGTCGGAAGCGTTCAGGGCGGTCTGCGGTGGCGTGAAGATCTTCATGGGTCCATGATGCCTGCCATCTCGCGCCGTCGATTCGCGAGGACTGCCATCGGGAGGCGGCTCTCAGCGGATGCTGGGGCGCGTGCGGCGCATCCCTTCCTCCACAGCCGTCAGAATCCAAAGATCTTCTACTTTCGAATGTGTGTTCG
The DNA here is from genome assembly GCF_042655435.1 of Lysinimonas soli. NCBI lineage: Bacteria > Bacillati > Actinomycetota > Actinomycetes > Micrococcales > Microbacteriaceae > Lysinimonas > Lysinimonas soli. The sequence continues at coordinate 47,971 of NZ_JBHSMG010000001.1, read as the reverse complement.
ATCCGGGAAAATGGATGCATGGCCCCCCTCGATCAGCAGCTCGCGGCGCACCTCGCCGCTGCGGCGCGTGCCCTCGAGGCCGTCCGGGTGCAAGATCTGGGGCACGCGAGCGACGCGCAGCTGCTCGAACTCATCGCGGCGTCGGCCCGGAATGAACGCCTCGCGCGTGCGCATTCCGCTCTGCTCGCCGGTGAGCTGGTGCGGCGTTCGGCGCCCGAGCTCGGCCATGACGGCATGGCACAGAAGAGCGGGCACCGCACGCCGCAGAAGCTGATCCAGGCGACGACCGGCGTCACCTCTCGCGAGGCGGCGGCAGCCGTGCGCATCGGTGGGCTCGCCGAGACCCATCCCTGGCTCGGCTCGGTCGCGCGCGCGGTCGCCGATCAGCAGCTGTCGACCGACGCGGCCGATTCGATCCGCGCCGGGCTCGGGGCGCCCAGTGACGACGTCTCGAGCGGGGCGCTCGCCGACGTCGCCGAACGACTGCTCGCCGAGTCTGCCGACGTCGACGCAGATCGCCTGTTCGTCCTCGCTCGCGAGGCACGCGACGAGTTGGATGCCGCCGGCATCGTCGACCGCGAACGCGCGGCCAGGCAGGCGCGTGAGTTGCGGCTGCAGCGGCTGCGCGACGGCAGCGTGCGCATCGTCTGGCAGCTCGACCCGATCGAGGGGTCCGTCGTCAACGAGATCTACGATCGAGCCACCTCGCCGCGGCGTGGCGGGCCGCGTTTCGTGAGCGACTCCGAACGGGCGCAGCGCATCGTCGACGATCCGGGCACCACCGAACAGCTCGCGTCCGATGTGTTCTTCGAGTTGGTCACCGCCGGGGCGGAGGTCGAGCCCTCCCGTCTGCTTGGGCACGGGGCCCCCGCGGTGCGCGTCACGATCACCGAGAAGCAGCTGATCGCCCGCTCGGGTCACGGCCGCCTGCAGCGCACCCAGCAGCCGGTCTCGATCGAGACCGTCGAGCGCCTCGCGTGCACCCAGGGCACCGTGACCGTCGTCTTCGACAAGCACGGCCAGCCGCTCGACGTCGGCCGCGAGCAGCGCCTCTTCACCCTCCGCCAGCGCATCGCCCTCGCCGAACGCGACGGTGGATGCCGCTGGGCCGGCTGCGAGCGCCCACCGTCCTGGTGCGAGGCCCACCACATCGAGCACTGGGCGCGCGATGGCGGCCGCACCGACATCGCCGACGGAATCCTCTTGTGCAAGCACCATCACCTGCTGCTGCACGACCATCATTGGGAGATCGAGCGTCGCGGGCCGGCGCGCTCCGAGTACTGGCTGATTCCCCCGCCCGATGCGCCCGATGACACCCCACGGTTGTTGGCGAGCAAGAGCCTCGCTCTGCGAGAACTCCTCGCGGGATGACGCCGCGGCTCAGGGCTGGATGCTCTCCAGATCCTCGAGCAGGCTCGGATGCGTCGGCTGCCAGCCCAGCCGGGCGCGCGTGAGGGCGCTCGACGCGGGCTGATCGGCGGCGAAGACCGGGCCGAGCGGGCCGTAGGTCTCAGGCGGCACCGACTGCACCGGCACGCCCAGCCGCCGTCCGATCACCTCGGCGATGTCGCGCACCGCATCGCCCTCGTCGGCGACCGCGTGCCACGAGGTGCCGGCGGGCGCCTGCTCGAGCGCGAGGCGGAAGAGCACCGCGGCATCGGCCGCGTGCACCGCGGGCCAGCGCTGCGACCCGTCGCCGATGTACCCCGAGACGCCGCTCTGGCGCGCGATCCGGGTCAGCAGGCCGGCGAATCCGCCGTCCCCGTCGCTGTGGACCGTGCGCGGCAGGCGCACCGCACTGACACGCAGACCCTGGGATGCCATCCCGAGCACCTCGGTGAGCGTCACGCCGCGCCCCGCCACCGGGCCTTCGAGCGGAAGCGGATCCTCCTCCGTCGACGGCCGGCCCTGGGCGAGCGGGGTGCCAGAGACGACGACGAACGGGCGGTCGCTGCCCACCAGCTCGGCGGCGGTGGTCGTCACGGCGGCGGTCTCGTCGGCGATGTTGCCGGCGAGGGCCTCGGCGCTGCTGAAGTCGTTGCCGAACGCCAGATGGATGACGCCCTCGGCCTGCGCGACGCCCTCACGGATGGCATCCAGCTCGGTCAGGCTGCCGCGGATCGTCTGCGCGCCCGCAGCCTCGAGCGCCGAGGCGGATGCGTCGGAGCGGGCCAGCGCCAGAACGCTGTGACCGTGAGCCAGCAGTTCGGGAACGACGGCGGAGCCGATGCAGCCACTGCCGCCGGTGATGAAGACGTGCATGGGTGCTTCTTTCGATGTCGGACGGTCGCGTGTCGAGGCCGTTGCCTGAGTGATGGGACTCGTGTCTCATCACCATAGCATCCTGATGAGACACGTGTCGCATCACCTAGACTGATCGCATGGGTCGATGGGAAGAGGGCGCGCGCGAACGCCTCGTGCTCGCCGCCGTCGACCTCTTCACCGAGCACGGCTACGACGACACCACCGTGGCGCAGATCGCCGAGCGTGCCGGGGTCACGCGCAGCACCTTCTTCCGCTACTTCTCCGACAAGCGCGAGGTGCTGGCCGCCGGGCAAGAGACCCTGAGCCGGCTGCTCACCGAGGGGGTCGCCGAGGCGCCCGCCGGCGCCACCGCGATGGAGGCGGTCGCCGCGGGTCTCGTCAAGATGTCGACGGCGCTCGGCCCGGTCAACCGCGAGCTCGGCCCGAAGGTGCGGGCGGTCATCGCGGCCAGCGCCGAACTGCAGCAACGGGATGCCGCGAAGAGCCTCGGCCTCGCCGCGGCGATCACGGGCTCCCTCGTGAGCCGCGGGGTGCCGGAACCGACCGCGACCGTCGCCGGCGGACTGGGCGTGCTCGCCTTCGGGCGCGGCTTCACCCGCTGGCTGGAGGGCGACCGCGCGACCTCGGAGGAGTTCGCGCGGCTGGCACTGGAGGAGCTCGAGCAGCTGCGGGAGGCGAGCGCGGGGTTGCAGTAAGGGGTTGCCGTGCGGCCGGCGGGGCGAGGCCGGCGGGGGGATGCAGGGATCGCGGCGACGCCGGTGGCGAGGCTGCGGCGCGGGTCCGGGTGACGAATCGGCGGTTGCTGGAGCAGAACCCTAGCCGGCTGCGGGGAGGATGAGGTCGAGTTGGAACCCCTCATCCGTGCGTCGCGCTTGCACATGACCGCCGTGGGCTTCGACGATGCCGCGCACGATGGCGAGACCCAGCCCCGCTCCGCCGGTGTGGGTCGTGCGGGAGGCGTCCGCCCGCCACCCGACGTCGAACATGTGACCCAGGTTCTCGGCCGTCACGCCTTCGCCCTGGTCGATGACGCTGAGGATGAGCTGGTCGTTCTCGAGGGTGTCGGCGCGGATCAGGATGGTGCTGTGGTCGGGCGCGTGTCGCACCCCGTTGGCCAGCAGGTTTCCGATCGCGCGGGTGAGTTCTCTCGCGTCGGCCCAGATGATGTGGCCATCGACGCCGTCTTGTGCGATCGCGATCCCGCGCGAGGAGGCGATGGCGTGCACGTCTGACACTGCGTCAGAGACCAGGTCGAGAAGGATGACGGGTTCGGGATGCAGTTCGAGAGTGCCGCTCTGGAGTCTCGAGAGCTCGAAGAGGTCGCCGACCATCTGGGTGACCGTGTCGATCTTCGCGCGGATCAGGCGGATGTACTCATCGGGGTCGCCTGCCGTGCCTTCCTCGATCGCCTCGGCCATGGCGCGCATCCCGGCGAGGGGGGTTCGCAGATCGTGCGAGATCCACGCGAACAACTGCGTGCGTGCGTTGTCGAGCTCGGCCACCTGGGCGCGCGCCTCGGCCAGGCGCTGGGAGCTTTCGGCCAGCTCCGCCGAGACAGCGTCGAGTTCGGGCAGACCGGTGGTCGACGGTTCCACGACGTCGCCGTGGCCCACTCGGCGGGTGGACGCGACGAGGGTGGCGACCGATGACCTCACGGCCGAGCGGGCGATCAGCCATGCCGCTGCGGTGCTCATGACGGCGGAGATTCCGATCACCCAGGCGAGCACGATCACATCGTGGCCGGAGAGGTACATCTCGAGCGCGACGGCGACCGTCGACGCGGCGATGGAGATCACGGCACCGCTGAGCACCATGGCCAGCTTGGCCGCAGCACCCGCCCGGTGCAGCACGCGCAGCAGCACGAAAGTCAAGGTCGCCACCACGGCGGTCGTTGTCAGGGTGGTCACCGCGACGAGGACCAGTTCGGATGCGTTCAGCATCGGACACCTTCCGCGACGGTCAGCCGGTACCCGGCACCCCACTCGGTGGTGAGGAAGCACGGGAAACGGGGGTCGGTCTCGATCTTCTCGCGGAGCCTTCGCACGTGGACCGTGACGGTGGATTCGTCACCGAACGCCCACTGCCACACCTCGCGAAGGATCTCCTCGCGGCTGACGACGCGCTCGGCGTTGCGGACCAGGTAGAGGAACAGCTCGTACTCGCGGGCCGTGAGTGCCACTTCCCGCCCTCCCACCCAGACGCGGCGATGGGCGGGGTCGACGCGAAAGCGGCCGGCCGTGAACTCCAGGGGGGCTGTTGCCGCCGTTGCGCGACGCAGCTGGGCGTTGACCCGCAGTTGCAGCTCGCGCAGGGAGAACGGTTTGGAGAGATAGTCGTCCGCGCCGTCCTCGAGGCCGGCGATTCGGTCGTCGACACTGTCGAGCGCGGTCAACATGATGATCGGCACGTCGGAGAACGCCCGCACCTGGCGGCACACCTCGTCCCCGTCCAGCACGGGCAGCATGCGATCGAGGATCATCAGGTCCGGGATCCGTGCCCGAACAGCGGCGAGGGCGCTCGCGCCATCCGCATACTGCGCGATTTCGCATCCCGCGGCACGAAGATGATCGGCAACGACCGTGCGCACGGTGGCGTCATCCTCGATGACCATGATCCGGGCTCCGGCGCGCATGACTTCGAGCGTAGACGCGAACCCCGATCGATTCCGCGGATGGATATTACGGCTCTGAAATGTGCGATTACGTCGTTGAAAGTTTCGGCCGGCGGCCCCGCTCCGGTTGATTGTCTTGCGGTTGTCGCCGCAGCCGCGGCAGCCAGACGACACCAGAACAGGACATCTTCCTCATGCGTACCAAGACCCTTCTCGCCACCGGCGCCATCGCAATCGCCCTGGTCTCGGCCCTTGCGGGCTGCAGCAGCCCGTCCAGCGCTCCGGCGGCCGGCTCGGCCGACTCCTCGACCGCCGCGGCGAACTCCACGGTGAACCTCACCGGAACCTTCGCCGGGCTCAACGGCAAGAAGGCCTCGGGAACCGTGACCATCACCGGCGACACGATCACGCTGACCGGCTTCTCCTCCGATCAGGGACCCGACCTTCACCTCTACCTCGCCAACGGGACCAGCGAATCCGACACCACAGCCGGGATCGAGATCGCGACCGTGGCGTGGGACAAGCCCACACAGACCTTCACCCTTCCCTCCGGTGTGGACGCCTCGAAGTACACGGACCTCGTCGAGCACTGCGACAAGGCCCTCGCCGTCTTCGGTGCCGCGCCGCTGTCGTGATGGCGGCCTCGATGAGAGGGGCGAGGGTGGCGGCGATCGTCGCCACCCTCGCCCGGGTCGCGCTCGGTGCATTGTGGATCAACGAGGGCGTCCTGAAATATCACGCCGGATTCGGCAGGGCCGACATCCTTCTCGTCGTGCAGTCGACGGCCCAGAACCCGCGGGTTCCGGACTTCTACAGGTTCTTCACCGCAAACGCCCTCGGCCGGGTCCCCGACCTGTTCGGGTTCGCGGTGCCGCTCGTGGAGACCGCCCTCGGGGTGGCGCTCGTGCTCGGCATCCTGACCCTCCCGGTCGCGCTCGTCTCGGTGGCCGAACTCTGCAACTACTGGTTCGCCGACCAGCTGATCACCCAGTACCCGATCATGATGGCTCTCTCGGTGGCCGTCGCCGCGTTCGCACCCGCGGCATCCCGCTACTCGGTGACGTCGCTCATCCTGCGCCCGCTCTTCGGCCGTAGGACCTCGACGTCGTCGATCAGGTCGATCAGAACGTCGCGGGGTACACCGGGGGACGCGGCCAACGACCGTTCTCGTTAGCCTCGGTGCTGCACCGAGGTGCACACCGCCCCTTCCGAGAGGACGTCGTCGTCATGGGGTTCTCAATTCGTGTTGCGCCCGGGATCAGGGTCCGCGCGTCGAGCCGCGGCATACGAACCAGCGTGGGGCCGCGAATCGCCAGAGTCCATGTGGGTGGCGGCCGGGCCGGCTTCTCGACGGGACTCGGGCCGGTCAGCTACTACTCCAGCCTGAGCGGGGGGCGAGGCTCGGCCTCGTCCCGCGGCGTCAGATCGGTCACCGGAATGACACCGTTGCAGGCGAGCAAACTGCAGACGGCCCAGGAGCTGCGGGCGACGCTGAACGGCATCCTCTCCCTGCATCGTCACTCGTTCGCCGAGATGACCGAACCCACCGAGCCGGACCCTCAACCGATCGACGTGGCGCCGCTTCGTGTGCAGTTGCGCAAGCAGAACCTCGTCGGCATCCGCGTCTTCGCGCGAACGGAGCGCAAAGCCGCCAAGGCGGAAGCCGATCGGGCCGCCGAGGCGCTCGCCGCTCTGCAGTTCGCGGGAGAGGGTGCGGCAGCGGGATGAGCGTGCCGCGTTTCTCAGCGACTGGTGGGCCAAGCTGCTGCGCAACGACCCCGATGTCACCGAGGAGCTGCTCACTCGGGCATTCGAAGACAACGACGCCGCCGCCGCGGTGCTCTCGATCGACGGGCCCGAGGCCTCCCTCGTGGTCATGGTGCCCGACGACACCGTCGTACCCGACCGCTTTCCGACCACGACGGATGCCGGCAACCTCAGCATCCGCAAGATGACCAAGAAGGATCGCGACGCCTACTACCGCGAGCTCGTCGCGGGGGATCTGCTGGTGACGGTTCGCGAAGCCTTGGCGGTGGCGCCCGGCCTGACCTCCGCGCGGATCGTGGCGGTTCGCACCGCTGCCCCGAACGGGTTCGGTGCCGTCGCCGCGGAGGCACTGGCCGCAGCCGCGTTCGACCGGACGACCTTGAACGGGGTCGCGTGGGATCAGGCGTCGGCGACGTCGATCCTGCACGACGCCTCGACCGATCTCGTCGTCAACTACCGAGGCGCCGCTCTCACGGTCGCGCCGATCGACCTCAGCAAAGAGCCGGACGTGGCCGATCTGGTCGCAGCCATCGACCTCGACGAATCGAGCTGACCATGTCCCTTCCCTCTGCAGGCTGGCTCGCAGACCCGAACGACCCGACCCGACTTCGTTGGTGGGACGGAGCCCGGTGGAGCCAGATGAGCGTGCCGCTCAGCGAAGCCGGGGTGGGTGCCGCGGCGGCTGCGGGTGCGACTCCGGCCGCGGGCGCGGCGGCGGTCGCGGATGCGGCGCCGGCTGTGGTTGTCGCGGTGGACCCAGCCCCCGCCCCTTCTGGCAACGCCTGGCGTCCGACCACCCTCTTCTGGATCGTCGGCAGCCTCGTTCTGCTGGCTGCACTCATCGGACTGAGCGCCGGTTTCGGAGGCTTCCTGCTCGTCGTCAGCCTGGCCGGGCTCATCACCGGGATCATCGCCGTCGCAACCAAGCGTCGAACCTGGCTGAACATCCCGGCGTCGTCGGGCATCCGCGCTCTCGTCATCGCCGCGTCGGTGGTGCTTCTGATCGTCGGAGGTGCGATCGTCCCGCACAGCCCGAGCACAGAGTCGGCGAGCGACACCCGCAGTTCAGCGCCGGCCAGCAGCGAGACGAGCGAGCCTGAGACGGCCAGTCCCACGCCGACTCCCACACCCACCCCCACACCCACACCGGTCATCGCGCAGCTGACCGACTTTTCGACCTCCGCCGCCGCGACCGCTCAAGCCGCGCTTCAAGCGGCGGGATTCGCCGTCACCCTGCAGACCGCCGATGGCCAGCCGGCTCCGGCCGACTGGACGGGATGGACGGTGAGCCGAGAGAGCCCGGCGGCGGGGACGCCCCTCTACGCGGGTTCGACCGTGGTGCTCTACCTCTCGCCGCCACCGGTCGCGCCGCCGGCTGCGCCTGCGGCACCCGCCGCACCCGCGGCACCCGCGGCACCCGCCGACCATGGCGGGGCGACCGCTCAGTGCAAGGATGGCTCCCTCTCTTACTCGGCGCATCGGCAGGGCACCTGCTCCCATCACGGCGGTGTGGCGGTGTGGTTCTAGCGAAGCGGCGTCCATGTGCGTGGACTGGGGCTGACCGGAGTGAAGAGCGCGACGTCGATCTGCGCTTAGCGCCGCAGTACCGCGAGGAGGTCGGGTCTGCGCTGGCGCCCGGCTAGCCGCGCACGCGGATGCCGTCGAACAGCAGGTCGAGCATCCGCGTCGCCTGGGCATCGCGTTCGGCGGTCGGCGCCGAGCGGTCGAGCGAGAGGAAGGTGCCGACCAGGCTCGCCGCGACATCCTCGGCCCGCACGTCGTCGCGCAGCGTGCCCGCCCGGATGCCCGCATCCAGCAGCTGCCCGATCGTGCTCGTCACCCGGGCTCGCGTGTCCATCGGTGACACCGCGCCGGATTGCGTCAGGGCGCGCAGGCTCTCGGCCATGCCGCGTTTGCCGGCGACGAACGCGGCGTAGTCGTCCATCCAGAGTCGCAGGGCGCGGTCGGGTTCGTGCCGCGCCAGCAGCTCGTCGGCCTTCGCCAGCAGGGCGGCGAGCTCGGTCGCATGCACCGCCTGCACGAGGGCGTCGCGGGTCGGAAAGTGCCGGTACAGGGTGCCGATGCCGACCCCGGCGTCGCGGGCGATCGCCTCGAGCGGGACCGGTGCCGAACCGTCGCCGGTCGTGAAGGCGCGCGTCGCGATCTCGAGGATGCGCTCGCGGTTGCGCTCGGCATCCACTCGGGCCATGCGGAGGCACCTCCGTTTCTGCTATCGTCGAGATGCGGAGGAACCTCCGCTTTTGAAGAGTATGGCAGAGAGAAGACGCGCATGACCGACACCACGATCCCCCGGCCCGGCGGCACCTGGACGCTCGCGGGCACCCCCGTGGCGCGCATCGGCTTCGGCGTCATGCAGCTGGCCGAGCGGGGCGGGCGGCCCGCCATCCCCGCCGACGACGCGATCGCGATCGTGCGCCACGCGGTGGACCTGGGGATCACCCACTTCGACACCGCTAGCTTCTACGGCGACGGCGAGGCGAACCGGCGGCTGCGGGAGGCGCTCGTTCCCTACGCCGACCGCGATGACATCGTGCTCGCCACCAAGATCGGCGCGGTCGACGACGAGGCGAGCGCGCGACTCGTGCCCGCCCAGAAGCCCGCGGAACTGCGCGCGCAGGTCGAGAGCAACCTCGCGCAACTGGGGGTCGACCGCCTCGGTGTCGTCAACCTGCGCCGAACCGACAACGCGCCGGGCATCATCGCCACAGGCGACCAGATCGTCGACCTCGACGACCAGCTCGCCGAGCTCATCACCCTGCGCGACGAGGGCAAGCTCGACGGGATCGGGCTCAGCAACGTCCGGCTCGACCAGCTGCAGCAGGCGCTGCCGGCGGCGATCGTCTGCGTGCAGAACTACTACAACCTGCTCAACCGCGAGCACGAGGATCTGCTCGGGCTCTGCGCGCGCGAGGGCATCGCGTGGGTGCCGTACTTCCCTCTCGGCTCGGCGTTCGACGGATTCGCGAAGGTGGCGGATCAGCGGGTGGTGCAGGATGCCGCGGCCGCCCTCGGCTCGACGCCCGCCCAGATCGGGCTCGCCTGGCTGTTGCAGCACGCGCCCGGCATCCTGCTGATCACCGGGACCAGCAACCTCGATCACCTGGTCGAGAACGTGGCCGCGGGCGACATCCGCCTGGATGACGAGATCGTCGCCCGTCTCGACGAGCTGGGGCGGGTGGGCGCCCGCGCTTGAGCGCTTGAGCGCTTGAGCGTTCGAGTGTTCGAGTGTTCGAGTGTTCGAGTGTTCAAGCGTTCGAGGCGCGCTGCCCGCCGACCATCACATCAGCCGGCTCAGCAGGGTGACCGTGGGGAGGTCCGGCAGGGCCCAGTTCAGCTCGTCGAGTCGGTCCAGCGGATGCCACACGACTCGGTCGTGGTCGGTGCTCGCGATCGGACCCAGCGCAACGGTGCTGCACGCGTAGCAGGCGAGATCGACATCCAGCTCGCCCACGCGAGTGGTTTCGCGATGCATCAGCTCGAGCACGTCGACGTCGATGCCGAGCTCCTCGCGAAGCTCGCGGCGCAGCGCCTGCTCGGGCGACTCGGCGGCTTCGACCTTGCCGCCGGGGAACTCCCAGAGGCCTGCCGCCGACGTGCCGGGGCGACGGCGGCAGGCCAGGACCGCGGCATCGCGGATGAGGACCGCGGCCACGACCTGCAGCGGTTCGGCGCTCGGGGCTGCGGGCAGGGCATTCATGTGGATGACGCTACCGATGGTGGCTCGTCTCGATTCCTTCATAGAATATTTCTTCTATACTTATCCACTACTATGGCGTAACCTCTAGAATCTTTGTTCTCTCTCTGGGAGAATGATCTCGTGACCATCACCGCGACCGTCTCCCTCGAGGTTCCCGCCCTCGAGGGCATCGCGCGCGCCGACGATCTCGAACTCATCGAGGTGATGCGGGCGTGGGCGCAGGCGCGCCGCGAGGTGGATGCCGGGCTGGCAATGTTGGCAGGTGTGGTGGCCGCGCGGTCCACCCTCGAGCTCGGCTACGACGGACTCGCGCAGCGGGCGGGAGCGCGCACGGCCGACGCGCTGGTGTCGCAGCTCACCGGCACCTCGGGCACCGAGGCCCGCGCGATCACCGCCGTTGGCACCATGATGAGCGACCCGGCGCCCTGGCTCGGCGAGGTCGCCACCCACGTCACCACCGGCTCCCTCTCGATCGGAGCGGCCGCCGCCATTCAGACCGGGCTCGGCGCGCCCTCCCCCACCGTCGCGGCCGACGACCTCGCGGATGCCGCCCACTCGCTGCTGGAATCCGCGGCCTCCCTGCCGCCCGAGAAGGTCGCCCGACAGGCTCGCGAGCTGCGCGACGAACTCGATGAGGCGGGCATCATCGATCGCGAGGCGGCGCTGCGCGACAAGCGCTTCCTGCGATTGACTCGCCAGCCCGACGGCATGACGCGGCTGGTCGGCCTCCTCGACCCGGAATCGGCGGCTCTCGTCACCGACGCCGTCGATGCCGTGACCTCGCCGCGCCGCGGCGGGCCGCGCTTCGTCGACCCGGAGGTTGCAGCACGTGCCGACGCCGTGATCCGCGACGAGCGCACCACCGAACAGCTGGCAGTGGATGCCCTGGTCGAGATGGTCCGGATCGCCGCGTGCGCAGACTCCGGCCGTGTCTTCGGCACCCGCAAGCCCGCGGTGCGCGTGCACGTCACCGCCTCCGACCTGGCCCGGGGTGCCGGCGCGGGGCGGATCGAGGGTCAGACCGAGGCCGTCTCCATCGCCACGGTCGAGCGCCTCGCGTGCGCCGACGGTTTTCTCGCGATCGAGTTCGACGTCGCAGGGTCGGCGCTCCGGCTCGGACGAAGCCGCCGCACCTTCTCCGACGCTCAGCGCACCGCTCTCGCGGCGATCTGGGGCGGATGCGCGGTCGGCGGCTGCGACCGGCCACCGTCGTGGACCGAAGCCCACCACATCGAAGAGTGGCAGCGAAATCACGGAGCCACCGACGTGAGCAACGGGATCCTCTTGTGCCGCCATCATCATCTCCTCGTGCACAACAATGGCTGGCGCATCCGACGGCTCGGCGGCGACTATCGCTTCGAGCCGCCGCCCGGCGACGGGCTGCATCGCGAGGCGCACCCGTTGATCCCGAAGAACGCCGTCTACCGTCGCGGGCGCGCCGGCACGAACTGAGCACCTGTGCGGTCACCGCTCAACGTCGGCTCGCCACGTCACGCTGGCTCGCCGCAGCACGCCTGACCAGGGCCGCCACGCACCACCGCGCCAGAAACTGGTCGTCGGCGGCAGGCATCCGGCCTACCGTGGGGGCATGACAAGTTGCAGCCGGTGAGCGCGCGATTCGAAGAGCTGGACTGGCAGCCCACCCCCATGGGCGACCTCACACTGCGGCGGCGCACCGACGCGTCGCTCGGCGTCGAGATCTTCGAAGTGAAGCTGGGCGACGAGTTCCTGATGTCGAGCCTGTTCACCGTGGCGGAGGAGGAGCTGGCCCGCCTCGGCCTCGCGGCAGTCCGGGGCGACCATCTGCAGGTCCTGGTCGGGGGCCTCGGACTCGGCTACACGGCGATCGCCGCCCTGCGCGACCCGCGAGTGAGCGTGATGACGGTGATCGACACGATGCCGGCCGTCATCGACTGGCACGAGCGTGGCCTGCTGCCCGTCTCCGAGTCGCTCACCGGCGACCCGCGAACGCGCCTCGTGCTGGACGACTTCTTCGCCGTCATGCGACGCGCACCCGAACCGTCCGACATCCGCTACGACGCGATCCTGCTCGACGTGGATCACTCCCCACGCCACCAGCTCGACCCCAGTCACGCAGACCTGTACACCCCATCCGGGCTGCGAGCGCTGACCCGGCACCTCGCGGACGAGGGCGTGTTCGCCCTCTGGTCGGACGATCCCCCCGACGACGAGTTCGTCGCGATCGCGGGCTCCGCGTTCGCTCGGGTTGAGGCGCACGTCGTCGATTTCGACAACCCGCTCACCGGCGGCACGTCATCCAACACGGTCTACGTCGCGACGCGCCTCTAACAACCGCGCGACCACGCGATCACACGCACTGATCGCGCCGACCACGCCGATCGCGCCGATCGCGCCGTCGTGGTGCGCGACACGACGTTCTTCGTGACCTCGTTGATGCCGGGCCAGTTGTCGGCGTGCTGGGGCCAGTAGCCGGCGAAGATGTCGAAGGTCTTGCGGCCGAGCAGCAGGTCGCTCGGCTCCATCAGCGGCGCGAACAGCTCGTTGAACGCGTCGTCGCCGTAGGGGGCGCTCCACCCGCCGTACTCGAAACCGCCCGAGGGGTCCTCGTCCGGGGCGCCGGGCGCCTGCAGCACGCCGTCCAGACTGATCATGGAGATGACGACGATCTTTCGCATGCACCCAGTATCCGGACGACGGGGCTCAGCTCAAGGCTCACGAGGGTGCGCGTGACCTCAGGCGCCTGACCGGGCTCGCCCCATGATCGCGCTCATCCGAGCGCCGCGACCAGCGCCGCGACCATCGATGCGACCATCGACGCGACCAGACGCGACCAAAGACCCTCTCGCCCGCCACCCACCGCGACCTAGCATCGACCTCGAGTTCGGCATCCTCGATATGAGCGGGAGTCTCCAGATGAGTTGCGTCGTGGGCATCTGATGGTTCGCAGACAGACACCCTTGATCGATCAACTCCTGTTCACGGGCAAGAAGGTCATGGTCACCGGCGCCGGCTCGGGAATCGGACGGGCGATCTGCGCCCGGTTCGACGAGGCGGGCGCCAGGCTGGTGATGGTCGACTCCGACAGCCGGGGCCTCGACGCGACCCTCGCCACCCTGACCGGCACCGAACACGAGCTGCAGGTGGTCGACCTGGAGCACAAGCTCAACATCGACACCCTCTGGCGGCACTTCGAACGGGACGAACTGCCCGACGTGCTCGTCAACAACGCGGGGATCTACCCGATGAGGGACTTTCTCGAAGTCGACGAGGCCTACCTGCGCCGCACGCTCGACATCAACCTCAACGCGACGTTCTGGATGTGCCAGCGATTCATCGAACGGCGTGGCTCACGCGGCGGCGTCATCGTCAACACCTCCTCGGTCGAGGCGATCCTCCCGTTCAAAGAGGACATGGTGCACTACTCGATCAGCAAAGCCGGAGTGCTCGCGCTGACCCGCTCGCTCGCGCGCGACTACGGCAGCAAGGGGTTCCGTACCAACGTGGTCATCCCCGGCGCGATCACGACCCCCGGCACCCAGGCCCTCGTGCGCAACGCCGTGCTGCGGCTGAGCTTCAAGCTCGCCCAGACCGGGTACGCCTTTCAGCAGCGCCTCGCCAACCGCCGTTGGGGGTACCCGGATGACGTGGCCAAGGTCGTGCTCTTCCTCTCGAGCGACCTGGCCAGCTACGTCCAGGGCGCCGCGATCCCGGTCGACGGCGGGTTCCTGTCGTCGTAGCGGCGCGCGACAAGAACAGCCCGACCCCATGGAACCCTCGGGCGACACCCTCGCAGCCCAGCAGGTCCTCGCCGTGCCTCACCCCAAGGCCGAGCCTCGGTGTCCGAACGTCAGTGTCCGAAGGTCAGTGTCCGTACGTCAGCGTCCCAACGTCACGGTCGGCCCTCCACCAGAGTCGTGGCGCGCGCCTCGGGGACCCCCAGCATGAGCAGACTCGTCATGGCAGCTGCCCGAGCGCCGAGACTCCCGCTCGAGAGGTCGTTGTCGGCGATGGAGAAGACCGCGGCAAAAGCGACTTGGCTGAGGACCTCCGCGGGCAGGTGCCGCCCGAACACGCCGCTGTCCTGACCCCGTCGCACGAGGTCGGCGAGGGTCGTGTCGACCGGGCCGAGCAGAGCGTGGATCTCTCGGCCGTACTCGCCGCGCCGCAACGCCAGGATGACCCGGTAGCGACGAGTCAACGGCCACAGCCGGCGGACGAAATCGACCCACGCCGCATCGGCTGCACCCTCGGGGGTGTCGACCTCGGTGAGCACGGCGGCGATCTCGTCGACCGCACGTTGCGTGAGCGATCGCACGAGGTCGGCCCGGGCCGGGAAGTGCCCGTAGACGGTACGGCGGACGACGCCCGCGGCGGCGGCGATGTCGCCCATCCCTGCGTCACGGTTCTGCCCCAGGACCTCGAGCGCCACATCGAGGATGCGATCGCGTGTCTCGTTCATGGAGCGCGCCCGGGCGGATTCGATCGGCATGACTAGATCATTGCACAACAGTGTGCAATGAAGTAGATTGCACAGCTGTGTGCATTGCACACGACTGTGCAATCGATCGTTGCACTTTCACTGCTCAGGAGAACACGACCATGACCGCATCCGCGCCCGAAGCCTCCCCCCTGATCCGCCCCTTCACCGTCGCGATCCCGGACTCCGAGATCGACGACCTGAAGCTGCGACTGGCGAGAACTCGCTGGCCGGATCGGGAGACGGTCACCGACTGGTCGCAGGGCGTCCGTCGGGAGAACGCCGAGGCGCTCATCGGCTACTGGGAGCGCGAATACGACTGGCGCCGATTCGAGTCGGAGCTCAACCGCTTCCCGCAGTTCCTGACGCGGATCGACGGAGTCGACATCCACTTCATCCATGTCAGGTCCCGGAATCCGAATGCGATGCCGCTCATCCTGACGCACGGGTGGCCTGGGTCGATCGTGGAGTTCCTGAAGCTGATCGGGCCGCTCACCGACCCGGTCGCCTTCGGCGGAGACGCCGAGGACTCCTTCGACGTCGTCGTCCCGTCGCTCCCGGGATTCGGCTTCTCCGGCAAACCGACCGAGACCGGCTGGAACGTGACCCGGATCGCGACCGTCTGGGTGGAGCTCATGAGGCGACTGGGTTACGAGAAGTGGGCCGCCCACGGCGGTGACTGGGGCTCCGTCGTCACCACCGTTCTCGGGGCGATGCGGCCCGACGGCCTGCTCGGAATCCACCTGAACAGCCCGTACGCCTTCCCCGAGCAGATCCCCGAGACGCTGTCGCCCGAAGAGCGTCGCGCCGTGGACGGCCTCGCGCTCTACGCCGGCGAGCTGGGGGGAGCCAATCACCTTCAGGGAACGAAGCCGGAGACCATCGGAATCGCTCTGGCGGACTCGCCGGCCGGCCAGGCCGCCTGGATCTACGACAAGTTCCAGTCCAAGACAGACAATCACGGCCTCGCCGAGGACACCCTCACGACCGACGAGATCCTGGACGCGATCTCGACCTACTGGTTCACCAACAGCGCCGCGTCGTCCGCCCGCATCTACTGGGAGAACAAAGGGAGCAGCATGGCCGGCCCGAAGCTGTCGCTCCCGGTCGCGGTGACGGTGTTCCCCGCCGACATCCCCCGCCTGCCCCGAAGCTGGATCGACGACACCTACCGCGAGCTGATCCACTACGGTGAGGCCGACAAGGGCGGGCACTTCGCGGCCTTCGAACAGCCCGAGATCATGGTCAGCGAGATCCGCACCGGGCTGAGGAGCCTCCGCTCCTGAGACGGACCCCCAACGAGAAATCGGGGCGGCCTCATCCGACCAATCGCCCATCCCTGCTGCGCTGCCTGGGACGCCCGGGACGCCCGGGACGCCCGGATCAGGCGATGGCGGGCACGTTGACGCTGAACGGGACGCGTAGCGTGTCGGCGAACCGTTCGAACAGCGCGGGGTCGCCCTCGATTTGCACGGCGCCCGTCGCGATCGCGGTCGCCGCATCCAGCTCGCCCGCCAGCACGTCGCGAATCTGCGGACCCGCCGTGATGACCAGCTGCGGGTTCTCGACCGGACCCGAACCGACCACGATGACGCCGTCGCGCATGATCACGTGCGCCGTCACCTCGCCGACGTGCACTTCGTACGTCGAGTCCCATTCTCTCGGCACGACGCCGTCGCCCGCGGCCACCCGCAGCGCCGCGGTGATGGATGCCGTGGTGACGATCTCGCCGTCACGGGGCATACGCATTCCACCTGCGCCCCACCGGGAGAGGGCGTCGAGCGCCGGGCGGAGCTCCTCGCCGCGCGGCGTGAGCGCGTAGACGATCGAGCGCTCCGCTCCGCTCGGCGCCGTCCGCTCGACGATTCCCTCGTCCTCGAGTTCCTTGAGTCGAGAAGCCAGGGTGTTCGTCGGGATGCCGGGCAGTCCGGCTACCAGCTCCGTGTAGCGCCGGGGACCCACGCTCAGATCGCGCAGGATCAGAAGCGTCCAACGCTGGCCGACGATCTCGGCCGCGCGCGCCAGCCCGCAGAACTGGTCGTAGTGCTGGTTCGTCATGAACCTCAGATTAGCACTTGACTTCATTAATTGCAGTGTGCTTTATTTTGTGAAGCAGGCCACTTCATTTTATGCAGCGCGCAGCCGAGGGAGAAGGACATGACCGACACCATCGCACGTACCGAGACGGATGCCGCCCCGGCCCCCGCCCAGCAGACCGCAGGCCAGCCGGTAGACGACCTCGCACCTCGCAACCGCACCGCCCTTCGGCTCCTGCTCGCGGCCGTCTTCGTCGTGTTCCTGAACGAGACCATGATGGCCGTGGCGCTGCCGCGCATCCAGGAGTCGCTTCACATCGATGCGACCAAGGGGCAGTGGCTGACGACGGCGTTCGCGCTCACGATGGCGGTCGTCATCCCGATCACCGGGTGGCTGATGCAGCGTCTGCGCACCCGCACGGTCTTCACCATCGCGATGTCAAGCTTCGTCGCCGGCACGCTCATCGCCGCGTTGTCGCCGATGTTCGAGGTGTTGGTCGCTGGACGCGTGGTCCAGGCCGTCGGCACCGCGATCATGATGCCCCTCATGATGACGACGGTGATGACCACCATCCCCATGGAGAAGCGCGGGCGAGTAATGGGACGAGTCTCGATCGTCATGTCGTTGGCACCCGCCGTCGGCCCCATCGTCTCGGGTGCGCTCATCCAGGTGCTGCCGTGGCAGGGGCTGTTCTGGGTGATGTTGCCGATCGGGCTCACGATGCTCGTCATCGGGATGCGTCGGGTGCCGAACGTGTCGGAGACCCGCAACGTCCCGCTGGACACCCTGTCCGTCGTCTTGTCCGCTCTCGCGTTCTCCGCCCTCGTCTTCGGGCTCAGCCAGATCGGCGCAGCCGCGGTCGGTGAGGTGGCCGTCCGGCCGTGGATTGCCATCGCCGTCGGGCTCGTAACGCTCGGCTTCTTCATCTGGCGGCAGCTCGTCCTGCAGCGCAAGGACTCGGCACTGCTCGACCTGCGCACCTTCCTCTCGCGCGACTTCGCGGTTTCGGTCGCGATGATGACAATGGCGATGGTCGCCCTGTTCGGCACCTTCATCGTGCTGCCCCAGTTCGCCCGCTACACGCTCGGACTCGACCCGCTCTGGGTC
Organism: Lysinimonas soli; assembly: GCF_042655435.1. Classification (NCBI taxonomy): domain Bacteria; kingdom Bacillati; phylum Actinomycetota; class Actinomycetes; order Micrococcales; family Microbacteriaceae; genus Lysinimonas; species Lysinimonas soli. The sequence continues at coordinate 30,007 of NZ_JBHSMG010000001.1, read as the reverse complement.
GGAGCGATCCTTCTGCCGGGCGGCCTGCTCATGGGTCTCGCCGGGCCGACCGTCGGCCGGCTCTTCGACCGCTTCGGTCCGCGACCCCTGGTGGTCCCCGGCGCGATCGCGCTGACCGTGGCGCTGTGGACCATGGCGCTCAGCCTCGGCGAGGACTCGTCCTGGGTGGTCCTGCTCTCCGCCCACATCGTGCTCATGCTGTCGCTCGCGTTCCTCTTCACGCCGGCATTCAGCGCCTCGCTCGGCTCGCTGACTCCGCGTCTGTACTCGCACGGCAGCGCCACCATCGCCACACTGCAACAGGTCGCCGGCGCTGCGGGCACGGCGATCTTCGTCGCCCTCTACGCGACAGGCGTGGCATCGACCGGTGCGGCGAACCCCGACCTGCCTTCGCCCGCCGCCGCCGCGTCGGGCGCCCACCTCGCGTTCGTGGCGGGCGGCATCCTGTCACTGGCGGTCATCGTTCTCGCCCTCTTCGTCCGGAAGCCGGTGGTACCCGCTGACTCGTCGAACTGAACTGAAACACTTCCCCCGATCTGGTTGAACTGATCAGGGTGAACTGATCAGGGTGAACTGATCTGGGTGAACTGATCCAGGTGAACTGATCTAGCTGAACTGATCTAGTCGAAAGGAACGCGGCATGAAACTGACCGTCAGTTTGCAGGTCACCCTCGACGGCGTCGCCCAGGCGAACGGTGGCAACAACGAAGAGATGGACCCCGGCTTCACGCGCGGCGGCTGGGCGATAGGGATGGGCGACCCCGAGTGCGCCGGCTACATCCTCGACACGTGGCGACGGCCCGACGCATTCCTGCTCGGGCGCAAGACGTTCGACTTGTTTGAAACGTACTGGGGCGCGCGTCACGACGATGGCGGGTTCGGGGAGGCGATCAGTTCGAAACCGAAGTACGTCGTATCGAACACCGTGACCGAGCCGGCCTGGGAGCACTCGACCGTGATCTCGGGTGACCTCGCAACACGTCTTGGTGCGCTCAAGGCCGGTTCCGATGGGGACCTCCTCCTCGTGGGCAGTGTCGCCCTCGCGCGCTGGCTTCTCGAGAACGAACTGGTGGACGAGCTGAACCTGATCCAGTTCCCGGTCATCGTGGGCCAGGGCGAGCCGTTCCTCCCGCGCGAAGGCCGCGACTTCGCCCTGGACCTGGAGGACTCTCGCGTCTTCCCCACCGGGATCGTGGGGCTGACCTACCGAGTCGGCGGTCGCCCGCGATACGCATGAGTCGCGGACCCTGTTGCGTCGCCGACAGCGGGAAGGGCCGGTTTCAGTTCCGTCGCACCCTCATGGTGCCCCTGGAGGGACTCGAACCCCCAACCCTTTCCTTAGGACGGAACTGCTCTTCCATTGAGCTACAGAGGCTGACCGATCGAGTCTAACGAGCGCGCGACGTCGCGGCGGCAGCACGGGTGCCGCGCCGATCCGGCCGCCGCCCCCGCCGCGCCTCAGTAGTAGATCGGCCCCGGCACGCCGCCGCCGACGGCGATCGCATCGCCGGTGATCGCGATGCTGCGGGGCGAAGCCAGGAAGGCCACGACATCCGCGACCTCGGAGGCGTCGACGATGCGGTGGATCGAGTTGCGCACGAGAGCCGCTTCGAGCGCGTCGACCGTCGTGCCCTCCGCTGCGGCGCGCTCGGCCAGGCGTGCAGTGAGGGCCGGCGTGCGGGTGAGTCCCGGATGCACGACCGTCACGTTGACTCCCTGCGGTCCCAGCTCGTCGGCCAGGTTCTTCGTGATGGCCGAGACCGCCACGTTCCGCACGGTCTGGGCGGCCGAGCCCGCGGAGCGGGCACCCAGTCCGCTGATGTTGATGATGCGGCCCCAGCCCTGCTCGACCATGTGCGGGGCGGTCGCGCGGGCGGTGCGCAGGTAGCCGAGCACCTTGATCTCGAACTCGCCGCGCATCAGCTCGTCGCTGGTCTCGATCGTCGGAACGTTCTTGTCGGGCGACCACGGGGTCGCAGCGGTGTTGACCAGGATGTCGACGCCTCCCAGTTCGGCGACCACCCGGGCGACCATGGCGTGCACGCTTGCGTCGTCGCCCGTGTCGACTTGCACCCCGATCACCCGACGCCCCGACTCGGACGCCAACTGCGCCGCCACCTCGGCCACCTCGGCGCCCCGGGCGGAGAGGGCGACATCCGCCCCCTCACGGGTCAACGCCCGGGCGATCTCGAGCCCGATGCCCTTGCTGCCGCCGGAGACGATCGCGCGCTTGCCGTTCAGTTGGAGGTCCACGCCTCCGACTCTACGACCGCCGGATCAGGCGGGCGGGGCGTAGAGGTAGTACGCGTCGTCGGCGTTGATCACGCGAGTGCCGTAGACGTGCTGGCCCTGCCAGTTGTACTCCTCGATCATGACCTGACCGTTGTTGAGGATGCCGCTGACGTACGCCACATGGTTGTAGGGGAACCAGGCGACCGACCCGACGACCGGAGTCGAACCAGTGGCCCAGCCGTGGTTGAGCCATGCCGACTTCCACTGGCTGGCGTTGCCGCCGCTCGGGGTCAGGTTGCTCCAGGTCCACTTGAACGGGGCGGAGGTCGAGCCCTGGTCGCGGTTGATGCGCCAGGCGACGAAGTCGACGCACTCGCGGTAGTAGTAGTTGAGCGGCGAAAGCCCGCCGCCCTGGTTGCGCGAGAGCTCGGCGAACCAGGGGTAGTCGTCACCCTGCGCCTTCGCGCCCGACTGCAGGTAGTCGGCCAGGTTGCGCTGGCGGATCGCGTCGGCGTACAGCTTCTTGAGATCCGTTGCGCTCGTGGCGGTGTAGCCATCGCGCTTCACGTCGGCCGTGACCTCGGCGGCGGCGGCGGAGTTGACCGAGAGCTTCTGGGATGACAGCTGCGCGGCCGTGGTCAGCGACGTCGCGTTGTTGTCGGCGTACGCCGGCAGCGCGAGAACGGCGAACAGACCGCCGACGAGAACCATGACGCCGACACCGGTGAGGCGCTGGCGGAGCGACTTGCGCTCGTCGGACAACCGAGGTGTGCGCCGTGCGGAGTCCTGGTGAGCGCGCTTCTCACGGTTGCGGTGCGCCTCGCGAGCCGACGGGAGCTGGGCGGAGGGGCGCAGGTCCCGTCGCGTCGGGGCAGCACCGGTGACGCCGGAGCCGAGCACGGCCGAGTTCGCCGAGTTCGGGGAACCCGCGGTCGTCGGGGTCTTCGAAGTCTTCGGAGTGAGACCGAAGGCGGCCACGACGTCGAACGCCTGCGTGGCCTCGAGCTCCGGGGTCGGCCGGGGCACGGGCGGAACGGTGTTGACGGGAACGACGGGAGCCGCGACATCCGCCTCGACCCGGTAGGCGCCGGCGGCGCGAAGCTCACGACGTGAGGGAAAGACAGGGCTCACGGTTTCGGGTCCCCTGACGGCGGGCGGTGCAGACGAGGGAGAAGATTCGTCCGTCATACCGCTGAAGAGAAATCCCAATCCGTCCGGGATCTCGCGTTCCGTCATAAATCCTCCGGGTAAGCGACCCGATCGAGGTTACGCGAGTTCATGCCGAATGTCACGTTGAGATAACGACCCGCAACCTGGGTGCGGTACCGAGGCGCCTGGAGACCCGGATTCACGCGGCAGGCGCCAGGAACTCTTCCCACTTCGGCTCGGTACGCTCGACCCCGCGCACCAGCCAGGCCGTGCCGTGCGGGGGCCGTGGCACGTAGCGCAGCGACCAACCCATCTCGTGCGGCGTCCGGTCGCCCTTGATGTTGTTGCAGCGCAGGCAGCACGCGACCAGGTTCTCCCAGCTATCGGCGCCTCCGCGTGAACGCGGGATGACGTGATCGATCGTCGAGGCGGAGTTGCCGCAGTAGGCGCACCGCTGCGAATCGCGGCGCAGCACCCCACGACGCGAGACCGGCACGGCCCGCCCGCTGGGGATGCGCACATAGCGGCGCAACAGGATGACCGACGGCCGCTCCCACTCCCCCGATGCGCTCAGCACGGGGTGCTCGTCATCGCTCGCCACGATCGACGCCTTGCCGTCGAGCACGAGCACGATGGCCCGCTTGAAAGACACGACGGCCAGCGGCTCATAGCCGGCGTTGAGTACCAGGGTTCGCACAGGGGCTCCTCTCGAAGACGCCCGCACGGCTTGCGGGCATTCGATCCCCCGGTTCGCCGGATTTCAGGAGAAGCACACGAAAAAGGCGCCGTCGCGAACGACAGCGCCTAGTCACTCCGGACGTGACAGTGCACGACCGGACGAATGCTGTGCCGTATGCGGAAGATCGCGCGCGCATCCGTGGTGGGGATGCTGCTCGAGTTCCACATGGGCTCTCCCGAAATCCGTTGATACCGAGAGCACCAGGTTAACCCGAAAACGAGCACAGTTCTGGCACCGTGCGGTGACGACACGGAAAACGGGCGGGGCGACGAGTCTGCGACGCTCAGATTCCGTAGCGGACGAACCAGTGGCTCGGTGTGTAGATCGCGCGGATTTCGACGTTGAGGCCCGGGTACGGGGCATCGATCATCATGTTGCCACCCAGGTAGATGCCGACGTGCCCGCCGCCATCCATGACCACGAGGTCGCCCGGCAGCGCAGCGGATGGCGCGATCGCGGTTCCGCCCGAGCCCTGATGCGACGCGGAGTGCGGCAGCGAGACGCCGAACTGGGCGTAGACGTACTGGGTGAAGCCCGAGCAGTCGAAACCGGCGGGAGTGTTGCCGCCATAGACATAGGGAACGCCCACGTACTGCTTGGCGACCGCGACGACCTGGTCGAGGCTGAAGTTGGGGTAGGGCGGGTTGGCCAGCAGGGCGCGCACCGAGGGGCCGCTGTAGGTGGCGAGCGCGGCCCGCAGCTGGGCGCGCTTCAATTCGGCGACCGATGTGGCGGTGAACGAGTCACGGGTCGACACGTCGACCTGCACGTCGCTCGCGACGGCGACGGCCTGCGCGTCGGTCGACTTCATGTGCTGCAGCTCGGCCGTGGCATCCGCTCCCGCTGTCGAGGGCGCGGGGCGGGCGGCGTAGGCCGGCAAGGCGACGGTGCAGAAGATCGCGGGAACCGCGATGGCCATGACGGCCAGGTTCACGAAGGCGGGCCTGCGCCCGTTCGGCCGGCGGCGGCGCGAGGCGTCAACGGGCGAGAGGTCAGTCGAGGGAACTTCTGTCGGGTTCGCCGAGCGGCGGGTGGTACCTGAGAACAAGAGGTAATCTCCTGCGTCTCGGCCGGCTAGGTGTGCCGCCCCATCCCTGTCGTATGTCACGTCGCGCGGCAGAGGATGGGTGAACGAGACGCCCTGCAGTGCGGCCTCCGACCGGTTTGCGTGGCCGAGAGGACTTCGCAACTGTACGCGACGGGATGCCGTGCCGCCAGTCGACCGCGCCGTCTAGGCGGGATCCTGTGGCGCGTCGGCCTGGGGAGGAGACGCGGATGCTCAGCTCGCGACGTACACGTGCGTCGCGACCTCGACGGGCAGTTCGAGCCCCTCGCCGTGGCCGTCGACCTGCACGAGCACGTACGATCCGGCCGCCGAGATGGTGACCTGAGCTCCCGGCACGACCCCGGCCGAGAGCAGCTGCTGCAGCAACTCCGGCTCGAACTGCACGGGCTCGCCGAGGCGGCGGATCACGCCGCTGACGGGGCCCTCGACCCCCTCGACGCGCTTCACCAGGTTGACGACGCCGTGCAGGAACGGGGCCGCGAGCGGATCGCCCAGCTCGTCGAGGGCGGGGATCGGGTTGCCGTACGGCGACTCGGTCGGGTGGTCGAGCAGCACCAGCAGCCGGCGCTCGACCTGCTCGCTCATGACGTGCTCCCAGCGGCATGCCTCGTCGTGCACATAGGCCCAGTCGAGCCCGATCACGTCGGCGAGCAGTCGCTCGGCGAGGCGGTGCTTGCGCATGACGTGCACCGCGCGGGAGCGCCCCTGCGTGGTGAGAGCCAGGTGCCGATCGCCCTCGACGGTGACGAGGCCGTCGCGCTCCATCCGTCCGATGGTCTGCGACACGGTCGGGCCGGAGTGACCGAGCCGTTCCGAGATGCGTGCCCGCAGCGGAACGATCCCCTCTTCTTCGAGGTCGAGGATCGTGCGCAGGTACATCTCTGTCGTGTCGACGAGATCTGTCATCGTGGACTCCCCGGGTGGCAGCGGACCGGCCAAGCCTACCGGGGCCACCTCCCGTTCGCCGGGCCTCGCTGGGCCGGGCGGAGCGCATCGGACGACGGATCCGGCCGCGCGGAGGGGCGCCCCGCAGTCGGTACGATTGACCCGTGACGCTCGAGATCCCCCGCGACCTGCTTCCCGTCGACGGCCGGTTCGGTTGTGGGCCCTCCAAGGTCCGCCCCGAGCAACTCGCGCACCTCTCCGCACACGCGGAGCTGCTGGGCACCTCCCATCGGCAGGCCCCGGTGAAGAACCTGGTCGGCCGGGTGCGCGCCGGACTCGGCGAGCTGTTCCACGCGCCCGACGGCTACGAGATCCTGCTCGGCAACGGCGGATCGACCGCATTCTGGGATGCCGCGGCCTTCTCGCTGATCGAACGCCGCAGCGAGCACCTGACCTTCGGCGAGTTCGGCTCGAAGTTCGCCGGCGCGGCCGCGGCGCCGTTCCTCGAGGCGCCTCACGTCATCTCGGCGCCGGGCGGATCGCGCAGCGCGATCGAGGTGCTCCCCGGCATCGACGTCTACGCGTGGCCCCAGAACGAGACCTCGACCGGCGTCATGGCTCCGGTGACCCGCGTGCACGGCGACGAGGGAGCGCTCACCGTGATCGACGCGACGAGCGCCGCGGGCGGGGTCGACTTCGATCCGGCCGAGATGGACGTCTATTACTTCGCCCCGCAGAAGAACTTCGCCAGCGACGGCGGCCTCTGGTTCGCGCTGGTGTCGCCCGCGGCGATCGAGCGGATCGAGCGCATCGCCGCCGGGGACCGCTACATCCCCGAGTTCCTGAGCCTCAAGAACGCGGTCGACAACTCGCGCCTCGAGCAGACCCTCAACACCCCCGCGGTGTCGACGCTGCTGCTCATGGAGAACCAGATCGACTGGATCAATGGCAACGGCGGGCTCGCCTGGGCCGACGCCCGCACGAAGCAGTCGTCGGGCATCCTCTACGACTGGGCCGAGAGCACCGCGTTCACGACGCCGTTCGTCGCCGTGCCGGAGCACCGCTCGCAGGTCGTCGTCACGATCGACTTCGACGACAGCATCGACGCGGCCGCGGTCGCCAAGACGCTGCGCGCCAACGGCATCGTCGACACCGAGCCGTACCGCAAGCTCGGCCGCAACCAGTTGCGCATCGCGACCTTCGTGGCGATCGAACCGGAGGACGTGCGCACCCTGACGCGCGCGATCGACTTCGTCGTCGAGCACACCGCCGCCTGACGCCCGCCGCCGAAAGTCCACAAAGCGTCGCAATACCCGCCGCCAAAGCGACCGTTTGTGCGCTCTCGGCGCGATGACGGCGTCGCTAGGCTGGCAGCATGCGCCTGTGGCTGAAGGACTCGGAGCGTCGCCCCGATCCAGCACCCGTGAAGACGGATGACCGCAAGGCCGTGCTGGTCGGGCTGGTGCTCTGGCTTGTGGCCCTCGGTGGCCTACTGCTCTTTCTTCGCCCGCTGCTTGCGGACGGGCGCGGCTGGTGGCTCTGGACCGTCCTCGTCGGACTCGGGATCGGCCTCATCCTGCTCGTCGTCACCCATCGACGCCGGCACAGCTAGCTCGCCCTCGATGAACTCCTCGATCGGGAGTTCGGCCAGCACGGCATCCGACTCGAAGTCGATGCCGTCGTCCGGGTCGTCGCCCAGATCGTCGTCGCCGTGCTCGTCGTGGTCGTCATCATCATCGTCGAGCTCGTCGAGGTCGTCGCCGAGGTCATCGTCCTCGTCGTCGAGCTCGGCGCTCTCGTCGGACGCTCCGCCCGCCGCCAGCTCGCCCGCGGCGATCGCCGCCTGCGCGGCCTTGTAGTCGTCGAGCCGCTCCGACCACGGAACCCAGTCCGGGGCCAGCAGGGCGCCCTCGCCGGGCAGCAGTTCCGCCTCGAGCACGGTCGGGCTCTCGCCCGGAACCCGGGCGAGGCTGACCGTCCAGTGCCAGCCCGGATAGCCGAGCATCGTCGCCGCGAACAGCACGGTCGTGACGCCCTGGTCGTCGGTCGACTGCTCGAGCATCTCGCCCACCGTGGATGCCGGGGTCACCTCGAGCAACCCCGCCCGCGCCAGATCGACCAGCTCGGTGTCGCTCACGAGCTCACGCATCCAGGTCGTCGGCGACCTTGCGAAGCACGGCGGCGATCTTCGAGCCGTGCTGCTTGTCGGGGTAGCGGCCGCGCCGCAGACCCGCCCCGATGCCGTCGAGCAGCTTCACGAGGTCTTCGACCACGATCGCCATGTCGTCGGCGGAGCGCCGGGTGAGCTTGCTGAGGCTCGGCGGAGCGTCGAGCACGCGCACCGAGAGCGCCTGCGCGCCCTTCTTGCCGTCGGCGATGCCGAACTCGAGCCGGCTGCCCGCGCGCACGACGGTGCCCGCCGGGAGGGCGGAGGCGTGCAGGAACACCTCCGTGCCGTCATCGGATGCGATGAAGCCGAAGCCTTTGTCTTCGTCGTAGAACTTGACCTTGCCGGTGGGCATGGGGACCTCTTCCTCGTGATGCATGGGGCGTGGGGCCGGTCCGCTGGCCCTATCCTGGTGTCGTGGCAGAGAACACCCGTGTGCCCCTCAATCGTATCGAACGCATCCTGGCGTTCGTCATCGGTTCTGTCGCGGGCATTTCGATCGTGGCGATCGCTGCGATCTTCGTGGGTCGCGCGATGCGCGCCGACTTCACGGTGGGTGTCTGGCCCGCAGCGGCGGCGCTGCCCCTGATCGGTCTGCCCCTCGCCGTCGTTCTGCTGCTGATCTTCCTGGTGCTGACGGTCACGCGGCGCGCTCGACTCGCGCGGGATGCCGGCAACTAGCGGTTCCGCTCTCGCGCTCGCGGCCCGGCTGCGCGCGCTCGACGACGACGCCCTGACCCGCCTGGTGACGGATCGCGGGGTGCGGCAGCAGGGCATCCGCGACTTCTTCGACCTGGCGGAGGCCCTGCTCGACCGTGCGTCGGTGCAGACGGCGCTGCAGCGTCTCGATCGGCCGACGCTCGCCCTGCTCGCGGTCGCCGGCGAACTCGCCGCGACGACCGGCGCCCCGACCGCCGGCCAGCTCGCCGACGCCCTCGGCGCGACGCGGCAGGAGGTCGACGAGCGGATCGCGACCGGCGTCGCCGCCGGCCTGCTGGGCGAGGAGTCCGGGCGCGTGGCCCCCTGGGATGCCGTCGTCGAGCAGCTGACCGCCTGGCCGGCCTTCGGCCTGCCCTCCCGCACCGAGTTGGTCGGAGGCACCCCGCCACCCGCCCTCGAGCCGGTGAGCGAGTCGGATGCCCGCTTCGTCGACCGCGGAGCCGGCGACCGCGCCTTCGCGACCGTCACCGCCGTGACCGAGCTGCTGCTCGCCCTGCGGGACGAGCCGGCTCGACAGCTCGCCCGCGGCGGTGTCGCGCTACCCGACGGTCGGCGGCTCGCCGCCCTCGCGGGAGTCGAGAGCGACCAGGTGGACGTGCTGCTCGACATCGCGAGCCGGGCCGGGTTGGCCACGCTCGAGGGCGGCAGCTGGTCGCCGAGCGGGGCAGCCGCAGCCTGGCTCGCCGGAGCCCGCCTCGAGCGCTGGGCGGCGCTCGCCTCCGGCTGGCTCGAGCGCCTGCCCGACGAGCTGCGGTTGGTGCTGCGCCAACTCGCGCACGCCGTCTGGGGCGAGCGGCTGGCCGACTTCGTGACCTGGCTGTACCCGGCCGGCGGAGACTGGATCCGCCAGCGGCTCAGCACGGTCGGGCACGAAGCCGAGCTGCTCGGGCTGGTCGGCGGGGCGACCCCGTCCACTCCGGGGACCGCGCTGCTCGTGGACGGGGTGGAGGCGGCATCCACCGCGATGGCGGACCTGTTTCCGGCCGAGGTGGAGCAGGTGTACGTGCAGCACGACCTGTCGATCATCGCGCCCGGTCCGCTCGTCGCGGCGGTCGACAACCGCCTGCGGGGCCTGGCCGACGTCGAGGCGCGGGGGGTGGCATCCACCTACCGGGTCACCGGCGCGAGCCTGACCCGCGCGATGATCGCGGGCGAGACCTCCGCCAGCATCACCGAGTTCTTGACCGGGATCTCGCTCACCGGCATCCCGCAGCCCCTCGACTACCTGCTGGCCGACACGGCGGCCCGCTTCGGCACCCTGCGGGTCGGTGCGCTCGACCCGGGGGCGACGTCGGGCGGCGGCTTCGGCATGGCCAGCTACGTGCACTCGAACGACACCGCCCTGCTGCACCAGCTCGCGGTCGACCAGAACCTCGCCCCGCTCGCGCTGCGGGCCGACGACGAGCATCGGCTGCTCAGCCGCATCGACATGGCGCCGGTCTACTGGGCGCTCGCGGATGCGCGGTACCCGGTCGTGGCGGAAGACGCGGAGGGCCGGATCATCGAACTGCGTCGCGAGCGTCGGGTCGGCGCCGGCGGCGCGCTGAGCGACGACACGGCGGCGATCCTCGTGGCGCGAGTGCGCTCGGGGTCGGCTGTCACCCCCGAGGAGACCGGGCAGGCCTGGCTCGCGCGCCAACTCGAGACCGCGGTGAAGAACAAGATGGCGGTGGTCGTGAGCGTGCGGCTGCCCGATGGCTCGGACGTCGACTACCACCTCGAGCCCGCCTCGATGGCGAGCGGACGCCTTCGCGCTCGCGACCGCCGCGCGGACATCGAGCGCACCCTCCCCCTGTCGTCGATCACGGCGGTCCGTCCGGCCTGAGCCGACGCGGCGGCCCACAGGCGGGGCCGCTAGGCTTGCAGGTCGCCCGTTGTCGCGGTGCAGCATCCCCGGCAACAGGATCGGCAGCAGAACCCGACCGCAGGAAAGGCACCGCATGAACGGCCCCCTCATCGTGCAGAGCGACCGCACCGTGCTGCTCGAGGTGGCGCACCCGCAGGCCGAGGAGGCCCGGCACGAGCTGGCGGTCTTCGCCGAACTGGAGCGGGCTCCCGAGTTCGTGCACACCTACCGCATCACGCGGCTGGGACTGTGGAACGCGCGCGCGGCCGGGCACACCGCCGAGCAGATGCTCGCGACCCTCGAGGACTACGCCAAGTTCCCGGTGCCGCAGTCGGTCTCGATCGACATCGCCGAGACGGTCGGCCGCTACGGTCGGCTCGTCATCGAGCGCGACGCGAGCCCCGACGGTCAGAGCGGCGAGCTGATCATCACGGCGACGGATCCCGCGGTGCTCGCCGAGATCACCCGCAGCCCCAAGGTCGGCCAGTTCCTGGGCGTGCGACGCAGCTCCACGGAGTGGACCCTGCTGCCGTGGGCCCGTGGCCAGGTCAAGCAGGAGCTGCTCAAGCTCGGCTGGCCCGCCGAGGACCACGCGGGGTACACCCCCGGCACCCCGCATCAGATCGACCTCAATGCGGCCGACGGCTGGGGCCTGCGCCCGTATCAGGTGCAGGCGATCGACAACTTCTTCACGGGCGGCTCGGGCGTCGTCGTGCTGCCCTGCGGCGCGGGCAAGACCCTCGTCGGCGCCGGGGCGATGGCGCGCGCCGACACCACCACGCTCATCCTCGTGACCAACACGGTCAGCGCGCGGCAGTGGCGGGCCGAGCTGCTCAAGCGGACCAGCCTCACCGAGGACGAGATCGGCGAGTACTCCGGCCAGGTGAAGGAGATCAGGCCGGTCACCATCGCGACCTATCAGATCCTCACCGCGAAGCGGAAGGGCGAGTACGCCCACCTCGCGCTGCTCGACGCGCTCGACTGGGGACTCATCGTCTACGACGAGGTGCACCTGCTGCCCGCCCCCGTGTTCAAGCTGACCGCCGATCTACAGGCCCGCCGCCGCCTCGGGCTGACCGCGACCCTGGTGCGCGAAGACGGGCGGGAGTCGGACGTGTTCTCGCTCATCGGCCCCAAGCGCTTCGACGCGCCCTGGAAGGAGATCGAGGCGCAGGGCTTCATCTCCCCCGCCTCGTGCTACGAGGTGCGCATCGACCTGCCGCAGCAGGAGCGACTGGAGTACGCGGCATCCGCCGACGACGAGCGCTACCGGCTCGCGGCGACCGCGCCGGCGAAGCTCGGCGTGGTGAAGGAACTCGTCGCCAAGCACGCCGGCGAGCGCATCCTGGTGATCGGCCAGTACCTCGACCAGATCGACGAACTGGCGCTCGCCTTGGACGCCCCCAAGCTCACCGGTGCCACCCCGATCGACGAGCGCGAGCGGCTGTACCAGGACTTCCGCGAGGGGAAGACCACGGTGCTGGTCGTCTCGAAGGTCGCCAACTTCTCGATCGACCTGCCCGAGGCGACGGTCGCCATCCAGGTCTCCGGCTCGTTCGGCTCCCGCCAGGAGGAGGCCCAGCGCCTCGGCCGGCTGCTGCGCCCGAAGGAGAGCGGGCTGCCCGCCAACTTCTACACGCTCGTCGCCCGCGACACGGTCGATCAGGACTTCGCCCAGAACCGACAGCGCTTCCTCGCCGAGCAGGGCTACAGCTACACGATCCTCGACGCCCACGCGCTCGCGGCAGCCTGACGCGGAGGGCGGCTCGGAGACATCGCGCGTACTCCTTCGGGATGACGACCCGGCGCGATCCACGGCATAGCGTTGAGATCATGAGGAAGATGTCATGATCGAGGCCGTTGGTCTGAGCAAGCGGTACGGCACCAAGACCGCCGTCGACGAGGTGACCTTCACCGTCAAGCCCGGGATGGTCACCGGGTTCCTCGGTCCGAACGGCGCGGGCAAGTCGACGACGATGCGGCTCATCGTGGCGCTCGACCGCCCGACGGCCGGCCGCGTCACGGTGAACGGCCGGGAATACTCCGAGCTGCGGGCCCCGCTGCGCGAGGTCGGCGTTCTGCTCGACGCGAAGGCCGTGCACACCGGGCGCACCGCCGAGAACCATCTGCTCGCGCTGGCGGCGACTCACGGCATCCGGCGACAGCGCGTCGATGAGGTGATCGCCCTCACCGGGCTCGAATCGGTGGCGCGCAAGCGGGTCGGCGGCTTCTCGCTCGGGATGGGGCAGCGGCTCGGGATCGCCGCGGCGCTGCTGGGCGACCCCGCGGTGCTCATCCTCGACGAGCCGGTCAACGGCCTCGACCCCGAGGGCGTGATCTGGGTCCGCCAGCTCACCCGGCATCTCGCCGAGCAGGGCCGCACCATCTTCCTCTCCTCCCACCTGATGAGCGAGATGGCGCAGACCGCCGACCACATCATCGTGCTCGGTCGCGGTCGGGTGATCGCCGACGCCCCGGTGGCCACCATCGAGGCGATGGCCACCGGCACCGCGGTCCGCGTCCGCACCCCCGACGTCGCACGCCTCGCCCCGCTGCTCACGCAGAACGGGGCGACCGTCGAGCACCCCGAACCCGAGCTGCTCGAGGTGACCGGGCTTCCGGCGCCGCGCATCGGCGAACTCGCGGCCCAGGAACGCGTCGTGCTGCACGAGCTCTCGCCGGTTTCCGGATCGCTCGAAGACGCCTACCTCGCCCTCACCCAGGACGAAGTCGAATACCACGCAGGGGCGGTGCAGTCATGACTACGATGACCACGAACGCGGCGGCCACGGCGAAGAGCACCGGTGCGTCAGGGCTGACCTTCGCCGGCGTGCTGCGCTCGGAGTGGATCAAGCTGCGCAGCCTGCGCTCGACGATGTGGTGCTACATCATCATCGTGCTGCTCACGGTCGGGTTGGGCCTGCTGATCGCCGCGGCGGTCCCCGCGATCAAGGGAGTCGCGAGTCACGACTCGCAGCAGAGCACGTGGGTGACCGCGGCGACGCTCGGCATCGGGTTCGGTCAGCTGGTGAGCGCCGTGCTCGGCGCGTTGGTGATCACGGGCGAGTACGGAACCGGGATGATCCGCTCGACCTTCGCGGCGGTGCCCAAGCGCCTGCCCGCGATCATCGCCAAGGTGCTCGTGTTCGGGGTCAGCACCTTCGTCGTCGGGCTGGTGTCGTTGATCGCCGCCGCCCTGGTCACCGCCCCGCTGCTGCCCGCCAAGGGGGTCCATCCCGACTTCGGCGACGGCGCGGTCTGGCTCGCCCTGATCGGCGGCGCCGGGTACCTCGCCCTGATCGGCGTGCTCTCGCTCGGGATCGGCCTCATCCTGCGCAACAGCGCGGGCAGCATCGCGGCCTCGCTCGGCCTCGTGCTGGTGGTGCCGATCATCCTGCAGGTGCTCGCCCGGGTCACCCAGGCCGAATGGCCGGGCAACATCGCGGCCTTCCTGCCGAGCGACGCGGGCAGCAAGTTGTACGCGTACCCGGCGGCCGCCCAGACCGTCACGTCACGGAGCGGTGCGGGGGGCGCGGCGGGAACCGCGATCCAGAACATCACGCTCGACTCGTGGCAGGGCCTGCTCGTGCTCCTGGGGTGGTTCGCGGTGGCGTTCGTGGTGGGCGCGATCCTGGTCAAGCGCCGCGACGCCTAGGGGGCTCCGCCCGGAGTGCGGGTCCGGGACTTACTCCGGCGACGCGGCGGGAGGCGCCGACGGCGCGGTGCGGCCGGCGGACTCGGCAGCTCGGCGCACGTGGTCGCGCGCGTGCTCGACCGCGGCATCCAGGTCGGTGAAGAGATGCTTCTGGTGCCGCAGCGAGTCGATGACCCCGACCCTGGTGACCAGTTGCAGGTGACGAGGCTGGATGCCCTTCACGAGCACCGTGATCCCCCGCCGCTCGAGCGCGTTGACGAGCTCGGCGATGACCCGGGCACCCGTCGCATCGAGGGCTTGGAGCTGCGACATCCGGATGATCACGACGTCGACGTCGCGCACCCCGCTCATGGCGGCGAGCATGCGCTCGGCCGCGCCGAAGAAGAGCGAGCCGTCGAGCCGGAACAGCGCGATGTGCTCGTCTCCCGGCCGCGTGGTGCCGGGGAGCGTCTCGCGGATCACGCCGCCGGAGCGCGACAGTGCCCGCAGGGCGAAGAACCCGGCGACCACGATGCCGATGCCCACCGCGATGATGAGGTCGAACGACACCGTGATCAGTGCGGTGATGAGGAACACGATCGTGTCGGAGCGGGTCGACCCGACCACGCTGCGCACGGTCGCCACCGAGACCATGCGGGTCGCCGTGACCATCAGCACGCCCGAGAGCGCGGCCAGCGGGATGAGCGAGACGATGCTCGCCGCGAGGTAGACGATCCCGAGCAGCACGAGCGCGTGCACGATCGCGGCCACCCGCGTGCGACCGCCCGAGCGCACGTTCACGGCGGTGCGGGCGATCGCGCCGGTGGCCGGCATCCCGCCGAAGAAGCCGGAGGCGATCGAGGCGAGGCCCTGCCCGACCAGTTCGCGATCCGGTTCATACGGTCCGGTGTCGGCCAGCGTGGACCC
The DNA here is from genome assembly GCF_042655435.1 of Lysinimonas soli. Taxonomy (NCBI): domain Bacteria; kingdom Bacillati; phylum Actinomycetota; class Actinomycetes; order Micrococcales; family Microbacteriaceae; genus Lysinimonas; species Lysinimonas soli. The sequence goes on along the minus strand of NZ_JBHSMG010000001.1, from coordinate 14,642 downwards.
GACCCGCGCCGACAGCAGCGACTCGATGGCGGCGAGCGCGGCGACCGTGAAGATGGCGCCGGCCAGCCCGGGCAGGGCATCCCAGGCCACCGAGGGCAGGTGGGGCGCCGGCAGCGATGAGGGCAGCCGCCCGATGCGGCTCAACGGCAAAGCAAGGAGCGAGGCGAGAACCGTCACGACGATGATCGCGATGATCGACCCGGGCACCAGCCGGTGGATGCGCGGTGCCAGCAGCATGATGGCCGCGACGACGGCGACCGTCAGCAGCGCCCAGCCCGCCGAGGGCCACGACACCGTCGAGAACGACTGGATCGCCGAGACGAAGGCGTTGGTGCTCGGCCCGGCCTTCGCCCCGATCGCGGAGGGCACCTGCTGCAGGAAGATGATCACGGCGATGCCGAGGGTGAAGCCCTCGATCACCGGCCAGGGGATGTACGACACCACCCGCCCGATCTTGAACACCCCCGCCAGCAGCACGACGACGCCGGCGAGCCCGCTCACGACCGCGACCACACCGGGGCCGTGCGCCGCGACGATCGGGCCGAGCACGACGACCATGGCTCCGGTGGGACCCGAGACCTGGATGTTGGAGCCGCCGAAGACGGCCGCCACGATCCCGGCGACGATGGCCGTGATCAGTCCGCTCTCGGCGCCGGCACCCGAACTCACCCCGAAGGCGAGCGCGAGCGGCAGCGCCACGATGCCGACCGTGACGCCCGCGATCAGATCGCCGCGCCAGGTGCGTGCCACGGGCCGATAGTCCTGCGTGCTCGGCAGCAGGGGCTGGAGGTAACTGCGGATGCTCATAGCTCGGGCAGGCTCGTGGTCGAGACCAGCTGTCGGTGGGTGTGCTCGAGGATGTCGAGCAGCAGCGAGCGGGCCGACCGCAGCATCTCGGCGACCTGCGGGTATGCCAGCCGGTAGTAGACCTGGCTGGCGCGGCGCTCGGCCACGACGAGGTTGTGGCGGCGGAGCACCGCGAGGTGCTGGGAGAGATGCGAGGGCTCCAGCCCGGTGTCGGCGAGCAACTCGGTCACCGAGACCTCGCCGGCGGCCGAGAGCACCTCGAGCACGCGGACCCGCACCGGATGCGCGAGCCCCTTGAAGAGGTTCGCCTTGACCTCGTAGAGGGGACGTTGCGCATCTTGCGGATTCACGTTTCCATCATATCGTCATGTCGCGATGACGGTACCCGCGGACGACTTTCGAAGCGCACGAGCCGTTGTTCCCAGGATTCACCCAGCGAACGCGCAGACACTAGTGCCATGACCGACGGCCCGAAGATCCTCATCGTCGACGACGAACCCAACATCCGCGACCTGCTCACGACCAGCCTGCGTTTCGCCGGCTTCGCCGTCCGTGCGGTCGGCAACGGCGCTCAGGCCATCTCGGCCGTGCTCGAAGAAGAACCCGACCTCATCATCCTCGACGTCATGCTGCCCGACATGAACGGATTCGGCGTGACCAAGCGGCTGCGGGCATCCGGCTATACGGCGCCCATCCTCTTCCTCACCGCCAAGGACGACACCGAGGACAAGATCACCGGCCTCACCGTCGGCGGCGACGACTACGTGACCAAGCCGTTCAGCCTCGACGAGATCGTCGCCCGCATCAAGGCCATCCTGCGCCGCACGATGCACGACGAGGAGGACGCGGTCATCCGCGCCGGCGAACTCACCATGGACCAGGACACCCACGAGGTCACCGTCGGCGACGAGCAGGTGGAGCTCAGCCCCACCGAGTTCAAGCTGCTGCGTTACCTGATGCTGAACCCGAACCGCGTGCTCTCGAAGGCGCAGATCCTCGACCACGTCTGGGAGTACGACTTCAATGGCGACGCAGGTATCGTCGAGAGCTACATCTCGTACCTGCGCCGCAAGCTCGATCAGCACTCGAGCGAGCCGATGATCCAGACCAAGCGCGGATTCGGGTACATGCTCAAGGCCGCGAAGGTCTGACGCGGCTCACCTGACGCGCCGCACTCGACGCCCGATCCGGAGGCTCCCCGTGGCGACCATGCCTGCCTCGTTCGATCGCTGGTGGAACGGCATCTCGCTGCGCGCCAAGATCACCGGTGTCACGGTGCTGCTGCTCACCTTCGGGCTCGCCGTCGCCGGTGCCGGGACGATGAGCGTGCTGCGCGGCTACCTCATCGATCAGACGGATGCCCAGATCGCGGCCGCCTACAAGGCCCTCCCGGCGAACATCAGCATCGATGACATCCAGACCTTCGGCGACCAGAGCGCGGGACTGATCCCGTACTACGTCGCGGCCGTGGACGCCTCGGGCAAGATCATCGACGACAACCTCACCACCAGCCAGGCGAGCCTGCGCCCGGTGACCTCGTCGCTCACGCTCAGCCATGTGATCGACCTCGACGGCGCGATCACCCTGAGCAACGCCAGCCACACCCAGGAGTGGCGGGTGATCACCTACCCCATCCGCGTCGACAACGGATCGGCGGCGGCGACGCTGCTGATCGGACTCAGCCTCAGCAACGTCGACTCCTCAGTCGCCCGCTTCATCCTGATCTTCTTCGGCTTCGCCCTCGCCGTGATCGTGTTCGGTGCCGCGACGACCCAGCTGCTCGTGACGAGCACCTTCACCCCCCTGCGCGAGGTCGAAGCCACGGCCGCGCGCTTCGCCGCGGGCGACTACACCCAACGGCTGGGCGGCGCCACGCCGAATACCGAGGTCGGGCGGTTGAACCGTTCCCTCAACACGATGCTGGCGCGCATCGATCGGGCGTTCGCCGATCGGCAGCGCACGGTCGAGCAGATGCGGCGCTTCGTCGGCGATGCCAGCCATGAGCTGCGCACCCCGCTCGTCTCGTTGCGCGGCTACGCCGAGCTGTACCGGATGGGCGCCCTCCAGACCCCCGAAGAGGTCGCCCAGGCGATGGATCGCATCGAGCGCGAGGCGATCCGCATGGGCACCCTCGTCGAAGACCTGCTCGAGCTCGCCCGGCTCGATGAGGCGAAGCCGCTGCGACTCGCCCCCGTCGACCTGTTGCCGATCGCCCGGGATGCCGCCCTCGACGCGACCGCCTCGGCGCCGCTGCGCCGCATCACGGTCGTCGTGCCCGAGTCGCTCGACGCGCCGGCACCCGCCGAGCAGACGCCCCCGTCGGAGGGTGCGCCGCCCGCGCCGGCTGGCACCGCCGCCCCGCGACCGATCTCGTTCGCCGGGGCCACCCTTGCCCGTCTGCGCCGACGCCGGCCCGCAGCGAATTCGGTCGAGACCGCGGCCCCCGCCTCGCTGCCGATTCCCGATGTCGGCCCGATCGTGCTCGCCGAAGAGGACAAGATCCGTCAGGTCATCACCAACCTGATCGGCAACGCGATGCGCTTCACCCCGCCCGACAGCCCGATCGAGCTCGCGGTCGAGGTGGATCGCGTGGGCGGTTACGGCGCGATCTCGGTGGTCGACCACGGCGAGGGCATCCCGCCCCAGCTGCGCGAGAAGATCTTCCAGCGCTTCTGGCGCGCCGACACCTCGCGCACGCGCGACACCGGCGGCAGCGGGTTGGGCCTCGCGATCGTGGCCGGCATCGTGGCGAACCACCATGGGCACGTCGAGGTCGTCGAGACGCCGGGCGGCGGCGCGACCTTCCGGGTCAGCATTCCCCTCCTCCCCCGCGAGCCCGACACCGAGTCGTCAACGGATGCGCCCGCGGCCGCCGAGGAGAAGGCGCCGCGCTCCTAGCCTGACTGGCATGACGCGATATCAGGTGGACAGTGAAGCGGTCGTCGCGGCGACCGGCAACGTGCGAGCGGCCGTCGGCCGCATCCAGGCCGAGGTGAGCGGCTTGCACAGCCAGCTCGTCAACCTCCAGTCGAGCTGGTCCGGTCAAGCGGCGACCGCCTTCCAGGGGGTCGTGGGCGACTGGAAGGCGACGCAGCAGCGGGTGGAAGAGAGCCTCGCGCACATCAACGCCGCGCTCGCTCAGGCGGGTCAGCTCTACGCCGACGTCGAGCAGCAGAACGCACGACTGTTCCACGGCTGAGTCGCCGAGCCGCGCGGCGCGGGCGCCTGCTGAGCGACGCGGCGCCGATAGCATCGCGACATGACCAGGCGGACGGCGGGGGCCCGAGTGCTGGCGACCCTGGTCGACATCGCCTGCATGCTCCCGTGGATCGGAGTGGTCGCCGCCGCCGGCGCCGTGCTGTGGGTCAGCGGAGTCACCCACGCGGTCGGCCCCGTGGCGGGCAACCTGGTCGGGTTCATCGCCCTGATCGCCCCGATCACGATCGTGGCCGCGGGGTTCGAGAGCGCCGCCCGCCATGCGACTCCGGGCAAGCGACTGCTTCGACTCGAGGTGAGACCGCGCCCCGGCGAACCTGCAACGGGATTCGCCCGGGCTCTGGCGCGCAACGCGGTCAAGTACGCGCTGCCGTGGGAACTCGCGCACACCGCCGTCTTCGCGCTCTGGGGAGCACCGGCCGGCCCGCCCATCTGGGCCACGGTCGCGCTCGTCGGGGCGTACACCGTGCCGGCCGTCTCGATCGTGCTGCTCGTCGTGACCGGTCGCGCCCTGCACGACCGGGTCGCGGGCACTCGGGTCATGGCGACGACCGCGCCGGCTCCCGCGCTCTGAGCCGGGTCGCCCCGGCTGCCCACCGGGCCGGTTCGAGGCCCCCGCCATCCGGTTCGAGTCGCGACGCGCACCCCGAACACGGCGAAGCGGGCGGCCCCTCCGAAGAGGAACCGCCCGCTTGCGATTTCGGCGGTGATGTCGGCGCTCAGTGTTCGCAGGACGCTGCCGCGCTCACGCCGGCATGCGACGTCGAATCGCCATCGGCGATTAGAAGTCCATGCCGCCCGTCGGGTCGCCCGCGGGAGCCGCGGACTTCTCCGGCTTGTCGGCGACGACGGCCTCGGTGGTGAGGAACAGCCCGGCGATCGACGCGGCGTTGAGCAGCGCGGAGCGGGTGACCTTCACCGGGTCGTTGATGCCGGCGGCCAGCATGTCGACGTACTCGCCGGTCGCGGCGTTGAGGCCCTGACCGACGGGGAGGTGACGCACCTTATCGACGACGACGCCCGGCTCCATGCCGGCGTTGAGCGCGATCTGCTTGAGCGGCGAGTCGATCGCGACGCGCACGATGTTCGCACCGGTCGCCTCGTCTCCCGTCAGACCCTTGATGATCTTGCCCTCGAAGGCGTTCTTGCCCGCCTGGATGAGCGCGACGCCACCACCGGCGACGATGCCCTCTTCGACGGCGGCCTTCGCGTTGCGCACGGCGTCCTCGATGCGGTGCTTGCGCTCCTTGAGCTCGACCTCCGTTGCGGCACCGGCCTTGATGACCGCGACACCTCCGGCGAGCTTCGCGAGGCGCTCCTGGAGCTTCTCACGGTCGTAGTCGCTGTCGGTGTTCTCGATCTCGGCACGGATCTGCTTCACGCGACCGGCGATGGCCGAAGCCTCACCGGCGCCCTCGATGATCGTGGTCTCGTCCTTGGTGACGATGACCTTGCGGGCCTGGCCGAGCAGGTCGAGGGTGGCGTTCTCGAGCTTGAGACCGACCTCCTCGCTGATGACCTGGCCGCCGGTGAGGATCGCGATGTCCTGCAGCTGCGCCTTGCGACGGTCTCCGAAGCCGGGGGCCTTGACGGCGACCGACTTGAAGATGCCACGGATCTTGTTGACGACGAGGGTCGCGAGAGCCTCGCCATCCACGTCCTCGGCGATGATGAGCAGCTGCTTGCCGGCCTGGATGACCTTGTCGACGACGGGCAGCAGGTCCTTGATGTTCGAGATCTTCGAGTTGACGATCAGGATGTACGGGTCTTCGAAGACCGCTTCCTGACGCTCGGGGTCGGTCACGAAGTACTGCGACAGGAAGCCCTTGTCGAAGCGCATGCCCTCGGTGAGCTCGAGCGTGGTGCCGAAGGTGTTCGACTCCTCGACGGTGACGACGCCCTCCTTGCCGACCTTGTCGATGGCCTCGGCGATGAGCGCACCGATCTCGGTGTCGCCGGCGGAGATGGAGGCGGTGGCCGCGATCTCCTCCTTGGTCTCGATCTCCTTGGCGTTGGCGACGAGCTCCTTGATGACGGCCTCGACGGCCTTCTCGATGCCGCGCTTCAGGCTGATCGGGTCGGCGCCGGCCGCGACGTTGCGCAGGCCCTCGCGGACGAGCGCCTGGGCGAGCACGACCGAGGTGGTCGTTCCGTCACCGGCGACGTCATCCGTCTTCTTCGCGACCTCCTTGACCAGCTCGGCGCCGATCTTCTCGAAGGGGTCGTCGAGTTCGATCTCCTTGGCGATGGAGACGCCGTCGTTGGTGATCGTGGGGGCGCCCCACTTCTTCTCCAGCACGACGTTGCGACCGCGCGGGCCGAGCGTGACGCGCACGGCGTCAGCCAGGATGTTGAGGCCGCGCTCGAGGCCGCGACGGGCCTCTTCGTCGAAAGCGATGATCTTAGCCATAAGTGTGTGTCGTCCCTCCCGGACGTGTTCCAAGCAGAGTCGAACGCGGCGACCCGGATCGTTCGATCGCGCCACGCGTTCTTTAGCACTCACGACGTGTGAGTGCCAGAGCTCATTCTGGCACTCGACATGAGGGAGTGCAAGCTGCGCGAGCCGACCAGGGTCGCGCACCTCCTCGGCAGAACGAGGAGAGCCATCGTGAGCCGCGGTGCGACGAGAAGGCGGCTGCGGTGCGGCATCCGTCGAGCGCATGATCCGGATGCCGCGCCCGCAGCCTGACGATGAACCGCCCCGCCCACGGGCCGTCTGCCGGCGAGACTACCGGGCGGGTAGCGAGAGGCCGCGGACGGCGCGCAGGGGCGTGCCCGGACTCGCCACGGGGGTCAGGCGGGTCGGACGCCCTCGGCCTGCGGCCCCTTGCTTCCCGTGCCCACCTCGAAGGTGACGGCCTGACCCTCCTCGAGGACCTTGTAGCCCGTCATGTCGATCGCGGAGTAGTGAACGAAGACGTCCTGACCCTCACCGTCGATCGTGATGAAGCCGTAGCCCTTCTCCGCGTTGAACCATTTGACGGTGCCGTTCGTCATGGTGTTGCTCCTCGCTGTGTCGACCCGTCGCGCAAACGACTGACGCGATCGTACTGTCGCGAAAAGCCCGAAAACGTCGCCAGGCCACGCTCAGAGCGGCAGATGACGGCCTTTCAACAAAGATTAAACGCGGGCGTAACACGTTCGTCTTTTCGGGGGCCATGAGGGGTGCGGAACGGCGGGCGTCCTGGCGGCGGCCCGGCGACCGAGGGGGACGACGGACGCGGGGTCAGCCGGCGGGCTTGTAGTCGGACCCGAGGACGATCGTCACGGGCGCGCCGAGGTAGGCATCCGACAACTGCACCTGCTTGGCGCCGATCAACTGGGCGAGTCCGCGCGCGATGCCTTCGAAATCGGCGGAGCGGTAGTAGACCACCGTCGTCTTCTCGGCGCGGGTCGACGCGTCGGCACGCGCCGGATCCGGCCAGCCGGCCGCCTTGATGACGTCGCCGGCCTTGTTCTGCAGACCGTCGGTCGGCGAGCCGTTGAGCACCGAGATCGACAGCTTGAGCTTGGGGTCGACCTTCGTCGGGTCGGTCACCGCATCGGCCGTCTTGCTCGGCGTGGGCGTCGGGGTGGCCGATGCCGACGTTCCGGCGAATGGAAGGTCGAGCTTGAACGCCGGGTACAGGCGCGACAGCACGAAGAGGCCGACCACGACGAGCACGACCGTGGCGAGCGCCGCCCAGCCGACGCGGATCCAGCCGCGGCCGGCCTTGGGCGGGGCGCGATGTGCGCCGACGCGCGCGAGGTCGCCGGGGATCTCGTCGAACTGATCGGGAGGAAAACTGGCCATCTAGTCGGTCGTGTCCTGAGTCGTCGCGGTGTCGGAGCGGAAGGTTCGAGCGGCACGGGATCGCGCGCGAGCGTCACGCAGACGCTGCAGACGACGCACGAGCAGAGGATCCTGCTGCAGCGCGGCGGGCGAATCGATCAGCGCGTACAGCATCTGATAGTACCGGGCGGCGGGAAGGCCGAACTCCGCGCGGATCGCGGCCTCCTTGGCGCCGACACGGGAGGCCCAGGCGCGCTCGAAGTCGAGCACGCGCAGTTCGAGCTCGTCGAGCGGGGCGTCCACGTGGTGCTGCACAGCCGACACGGGTCACCTCCGTCGTTTCCGTTGAGCGCCGAGCCGGCGCATCCCACCGGTCTTCCGGCGTCCCGCCGATCCTAGGTGCCCGTGGCTGGGAGTTCCGGTTGCCCCGCGGGGCCGATCTGAGACAACCACGAGATCCGGTCGCCGTGCGCCGCGGCGTGGGCGAGTGGCTCGCCGTCGAGGGCCAGGACGAACGGGGTCGGATGCGGCGCGCTCAGCCCGCGCATCCGCTCAAGCACCCCGGGCAGGGCGCCCGCCGCTTCGAAGGTGACCAGTCGCCCGCCCGCTTCCCGGACCGCAGGGGCCAGCGCCGCGCGATCCGCCGGGGGAAGGTAGACCAGGGTGCCGAGCGAGGCGACGACCAGGCTCGCCCCCGGGGCTTCCTCCGCCGCGACCGCCGCGACGGAGGGCAGGGCGCTCAGCGCATCGCCCGCCACCACGAGCGGAGGATCGTCGGCCACCGCCGCGAGCGCGGCGCGCAGCCGGGCGAGGCGAGCGGGACGGTCCGGCGGGAGCAGGGCCTCGAGCCAGCGCCGATCGTCGGGCGCGGTCGGCGACAGCGGATGGAGGTCGATACCGCGGCGCCAGACGATCTCGGGCATCCGGGTCGGGGCGGTGCCGACGCCCGTCGTTGTGGTCGCGAGCAGGGGCTCGCCCGACCCGAGCGGCGGGTCGTCGTCGAAGCGGTAGGAGTAGCGGTCGAGGGCGAGGCAGAGCCCCGCCGCCGCACCGAGCTCGAGCAGGGCGATCGGCCCCGGGATGCGGTCGAGCGCGACCAGCAGCGGGATGCAGCGGCCGACCTCGTTGGTCTGCGTGCGACGGGTGCGTGCGACATCCGCGACGTCGTCCCAATGAGCCACGACCCAGTCGCGCCATCGCGGATAGTCGGCGGCGGGTGCGCCGCACCACGCCGCCGCCGCGAACAGCAGCGAGGGCTGCCGGTGCTCGCGCGGCAGCGCCTCGATGAGCGCGAGCAGTTCGGGGTCGCCCGTGACACCCAGCGCCCAGTCGACCTGACGCTCCGAGGTGACGGCGAGTTCGACGGCGGCACGTCGGTACCAGTCCGCTGTTGCGCTCATGGGGCCATCCTCCCCGGTCGCGGCGACCCGCGTGGGAACGTTCGCGACGCGACTCGGGTTGAATAGGGGAACACGACATCCTCCCGAACGGAGATCCTCATGAGCACCCCCGCCACCCCGCCGGCCGAGGCCGGTCCCGGCAGCCCGGCCGCCTCGCACTACGCGGTCGAGAAGACCGATGCCGAGTGGCAGGCCGAGCTCGGCCCCGAACGCTTCGAGGTGCTGCGCCGTTCGGCGACCGAACGCGCCTGGACCGGGGAACTGCTCGACGAGAGCCGCGCCGGCCTCTATACCTGTGCGGCCTGCGGGGCCGAGCTGTTCAAGAGCGGCACGAAGTTCGACTCCGGCTGCGGCTGGCCGAGCTTCTACGACTCGGTGAACCCGGATGCCGTCGAGCTCATCGAGGACCGTTCGCTCGGGGTGGTGCGCACCGAGGTGCGCTGCGCGAACTGCGGCTCGCACCTCGGCCACGTGTTCGACGACGGCTTCGGCACGCCCACCGGCCTGCGCTACTGCATGAACTCGCTGTCGCTGGGGTTTCAGCAGGATGCCGCGGCCGAATGACGAGCGCCCGCGAGTGACCGGCGTCTGCAGGTGACCTCGCCCCGCGGTCCGGTCGCGGCGGCTCTGCGCGCACGCCGCTCGTATCCCGCGGTCGGGGATGCGGCACCGACCACCCGCGAGTTGCTGCCGCTGATCGCGAGCGCCGGATCGCTCGCCGACCACGCCTCGCTGCGCCCGTGGCGGATCATCGCGGTGCGCGGCCCGGCGCGCGAGCGGGTCGGTGCGGCGATCGCCGAGGCCTCGGGACTGACCGGGCCGGCCGCCGAGAAGCTGGCCGCCAAGCCGCTGCGGGCTCCGCTGCTGCTCGCGATCGTGTTCTCGCCGAAGCCGAGCATCAAGGTGCCGGAGTGGGAGCAGGAGGCCGCGGCATCCGGTGTCGCCCACGCCCTGAGCCTGCTGCTCGACGAGGCCGGCTGGGGCGTCATGTGGCGCACGGGGCTGCAGCTGCGGTCGGATGCCGTCGCGCGGGCGCACGAGCTGGCTCCCGGCGAGCGGCTGATGGGCTGGCTCTACGTGGGGGCCAAGCCCGACGGCAAGAGCGGACGCCGCGAACCGGTCAAGGCGCGGGATCACCTGAGCTCGTTGTGAACGGCGCGCTGCGACGGCGGCGCGGGATCGCCGCGATCACGACGGCCAGCAGGGTCAGGGCCGCCCCCGCGATCGTGACCGGCGCGACCGCATGCGACTGCACCGGCGCCAGCAGGTCGAAGAGCACCGCCGTCACCAACTGACCCGAGAGCACCGCGAGGCCCATGAGCAGCACCCCGGTGCTGCGGACGATGGCCGCCTGCCCGGCGATGAAGACCGTGCCGACCGTGCCGCCCAGGTAGAGCCAGGGCGTCACCGGGAAGTGGGTGGGCCATCCGACGATCGCGGTGTGGATGACGGCCGCGACCAGCAGGACGATCGCGCCGACCAGGAAGTTGCCGAAGGTCGCGGTGAAGGCCGAGCCGGCGACCGCCTTGACCTGGCCGTTGACCGCCTGCTGCCAACCGACGGCGAGCCCCGCGCCGAACGGCACGAGCAGAACCCACAGCGGGATGCCGGGACGCAACTCCGACGAGGCCGCGAGCACGACGGCGACGAGCGCGAGCACCGCGCCGAGCAGGCGCTGCGGGGTCACCGGCTTCGGCCGCGCGGTTCCCAGGCCGCGCCGGTCGACGAGCAGCGAGCTGACGGTCTGCCCCGCCACCACCCCGACCGTGAACAGGGCGACGCCGACCAGCCCGACGACGAGCGACTGCGAGAGCACGAAGAACGCACCGGCTGAGCCACCGACCACGTACCACCAGGGGATCCGACGGGTCCGCACCGCGGTCGCGACCCGCACGATGCCCCGGCGGCCCGGCCGCCAGAACAGGCTCGCAACGGCGAGGATGACGAGGCCCGACCCGAAGGAGATGAGCGCAGATACGAAGCCGTCTCCGAGCCGCTGCCCGAGCTCGCCGTTGATGCGTGACTGCAGGGCGACCAGCACCCCCGTGCCGAACGCCGCCAGCAGCAGGAGCGCGGTGCGCAGCGGATGCGCGGCGGCCTCGACCGGGACGAGCGCGGAGTCCTCTGCCGCATCCCCGTCGGGTTTGGGCTGCGTCTCCACCACCGGCGGAAGGTCATCGGCGGGAGTGGGCATCACCGCAACGCTAGCGCGCGGGTCGCGTGTGCCGTCCCCGATGTGCGGTGGTCGTGGCGCGGTCGGCTGTCACTCGGTTCCCGAGGGATGCGACGCGTCCGCCGATCCTCCCAACAACAGGAGCAGGAACCGGGTGGGCTCCAGCCCCTCGACCTCGTGCCGAACATTGCCGTCGACGTGGACGATGGCACCGGCAGACAGCTCGATCCGTTGCTGCTGCAGTTCGAGCGCGACCCGGCCCTCGACGACCTGGATGAGGATCGGCACCGCCACGACATGCTCGTGCATGACGGCACCGCCATCGATCGCCACCCCCAGCACGGTGACCGCCGCGGACTTGAACAGCCGATGCGATCGCACCCGCCCCGATTCGATCGGCAGGGCACGCAGCAGTGCCTCCGCGTCCGCGATCAGCACCTCGTAGCCCGGATTCACGGTGGCGTCGTCCATGCATAGAAAGTATCATCATCCTGTTTATTCGAGTAGAGTCGGCGCGTGATGATCGACCGCAGCGAGGAATACCACGCCGCGCTGGCATCGACCAGCCGCCGGCAGGTTCTGGATTCCCTCCTCGCCTCGTCCGAGCCGCTGGACGCATCCGCCGTCGCCGACCGTCTCGGGCTGCATGTGACTACCGCCCGCTTCCACCTCGACCAGCTCGCTGCGGCGGGCCTCGCGCAACGCCGGGTCGGGGTGGAGAAGCGCCGCGGTCGTCCCCGCCTGCTCTACGCCCCCGCCGGCCGAGTGCGTGACGAGGATGCCCGCGAGCAGCTCATCCACGTCCTCGCGGCGGCCCTGGCGCTCGAGGACGAGGCCGAGTCCGACGCGTCCCGCGCGGGGCGGCGCTGGGCCGAGGCCTTCGCACTGCCCGACCCGGACGACCCGGTGCCGGGGCTGGTCGAGGTGTTCGAACGACTCGGATTCGAACCCGAAACCGCCGCGGACTCCGACGCGATCATGCTGCGAGCCTGCCCGTTCCGCGATGCGGCCCGCGAACATCCCGAAGTCGTGTGCGCTGTCCACCGCGGCCTCATCGAACAGCTCGCCGGCGCTGCGTCCGATGTCCGGCTCCTCCCGTTCGTCGAGCCGGAACTCTGCATGGTCGCGCTGCACGCACACCCGGCATCCGTCGGACCGCCGATCACTTAACAGGAGTATTGTCCGGTTTATCACCAGGAGGTGGCGAAGGTGGGGGAAGTCCTGATCAAGCGGGCCTACGACCCGCCGTCGCCGGACGACGGGTACCGGGTACTCGTCGACCGGCTCTGGCCGCGCGGGGTCTCCCGTGACCGTGCCGAGCTGGACGCCTGGCTCAAGGATGTCGCGCCGAGTCCGCAACTGCGCACGTGGTGGGGACACGACCCGGCCGAACTGGATGAGTTCGCCCGCCGCTATCGCGCCGAGCTGAACGGCAATCCTGCCGTCGACCAGTTGCGGGAATCGCTGCTGCAGCATCCGCGGGTGACCTTGGTGTACGCGGCACGCGACCCGCACGTGAACCACGCCGCGGTGCTCCGCGACTACCTCCTGCCGCACGGCGATCGGACGGATTAGTCATGGTGCCCTCAACGAGAACGATGCCGCCACCTGCTGGCGCTGCGGAATCAGCCGATCGCCGGAGGACGCATGACCCATCGAGCCGCCAGTCGACTCGGCATCGAGTCCCCCATCCTCCTCGGGCCGTTCGGCGGGCTCTCCTCCGTCGAACTGGCCGCGACGGTCAGCACCGGTGGCGGATTGGGCTCCTACGGTCTTAACGGCTACGCCCCTGATCGCATCGCGGTTCTCCTCGGAAGGCGGGGCAAAGTAGTCTGAAAGCCCGGGATTCCGGGGCCCGCCCTGTTAGCTCAGTTGGCCAGAGCACCGCTCTTGTAAAGCGGGGGTCGTCGGTTCGAATCCGACACGGGGCTCGTTGAGAATGGCCGGTCAGAGGCCTGCTTCTTCGAACGAAGCGACTGCCGCACGGCCCGCTCTGGCCGTTTTGCCCACGATTTGCCCACAACTGAAACCGCCGCCATGTCATTCAGAACGGTGGCAACGGCATCCAAGTCATCGTCGAAGAGGTCGCTGTAAGTGTCGAGGGTTTCCTTGGCAGAACTGTGTCCAAGCATCCGCTGAAGGGCCTTCACGTTGGCGCCGGCCGAGACCGCGAGGCTCGCGCACGTGTGGCGCAGTTCGTGCGGCGTCAGGCCAGGAACGCCGATGCTCGTGGCGGCCTCGTCGAACCATCCACGCCTGAACGTCCGGTTGCGGAGTACTGCGCCGGCCTTCGAGCTGACGAAGACGAACTCGCTCGGGGTCTTTACGTCGACATGCTCGGCGAGCTGGCTGAGGACGAAAGCGGGAACCGGGATGCTGCGCGCCTCGTAGTCCTTGGGCGTCGACTCCTCCATGTAGCCGTTGACCTCGATCATGGTGCTCGACACTTCGAGGCGTCCTCGACGGAAGTCGAGGTCGCGCACCCGGAGGCCGGCCAACTCTCCCCATCGCAAGCCCGTGTACGCGAGAACCAGGACGAGGAGCCCGAAGCCGTCGCCGGCTTCCTTCGCGTCGACTGCCGCCGCAAGCTCGGCGACCTGCTGGTGGGTGAGGAAGCGCTTCTGCGACTTGATCTGCCTCGGGAGCTTGAGTCGAGCCGCCGGGTTCGCCGGGATGCGCCCGTCGTCAACGGCGAGCTGCAGCGCGCTCGACAAGACGTTGACGATCTTGCGGACGGATCCCGGGCTCTGCGTCGCGCTCAGCTGCGACGCCCACTGCTGGGCGCGGAGCCGGCCGAAGTCAGCGAGAGGGATCGGGCCGAGCGTCGGGACGATGTGGTTGCGGACGACGCCGCTCACACGATCGAGGGTCGAAGCTCGAAGGTCGGTTCGCGTGGCGAGCCACGAAATCGTCCACTGGCCGATCGTGACCCGCGACCGGCTCAGGTCGATGTAACGGCCGGTTTGCTTGGCGACCTCGACCGAGGCGAGGAAGAGCTCTGCCTCCCGCTTAGACCGGAACCCACGTTTGTCGGTCTGGCTACGGTCGGGCTTGCGATAACGAACCCGGTACCGACGGCCACTGCGAGATTCGTATCCCTCGATGCTTCCCACCACTACCTCCACAACTGACCGTGAGAATGCCGGTCTAGCTGTAGTGCCCAGGGACGTTGTTTGATCTGGGTTTCGTGATGTGACGAGGACCTCCTCGGCAGAGTGGAGCTGCTACCACTTCGCTCTGACCCAAGGAGGTCCTCGTGTCTCACGGTAATGCG